>NZ_JABWGX010000004.1 GCF_021730435.1 Xanthobacter agilis | reverse complement strand
GGGCCGCGCCCGCGCGGCGCCGGTCCAAGACCAGCGCCGCAACCCGACCAAAGGCCCCGCGGCATGTGAACATGCCGCGGGCCGTGGTTGAGTGACGCCGTGAGGACGCGCGAACGGCAACGAGAGCATGGGCCCGGCGCCGACGAGTCGCATCGGCCGCGAGAGTGTGCCTCCGCCCCGAGCCTTTGGTTCGGCCTGTGCGGCGCCGGAGCGCGCCCACTCCGCACCGGTCAAAGACCGGGGCCGATGGCATCAGCCGGGCAACAGGCCGCGCACCAGAAGGTCGTGATACTCCTGGGCCACCTCTTCAGCCGATTTGCCCCGCCCGGGCTTGAACCAGCGCACCATCCAGCTCAGCAGCGACAGCACCGCGCGACCGGCCATCGCCTCCCCAACGGCGCGGAAGGAGCCGTCCGCCACACCATCGGCCAGGATCTGCCGCAGCAGCCCCTCATGGGCGTCGCGGAGGGCCAGGGCATCGTCCTTCAACTCCGTGTTCGCCATGCCGGAGAACCCCACCAGCATGGTTACGAAGCAATCGTAATTGTCAGAGAGGAAACGTGCGTGCGCGACCATGTACTGACGCAACTGATCCACTGGTGGATCATTCCGATTAACCGCCGCCGCAGCGGTTTCATACAAGCCATTTAATGTAAAAATGATGATGGCGTCGTATATCTCCTGCTTCGAGGAGAAATAATTATATATGGCGCCTTTCGAGTAGTTCATCGCGCGGGCCAATTCGGCCAGGGAACCGGAGGCAAAGCCCTTTTCCGCGAACAGACGGGCCGCCTGTTGCAGGATCTCGGCGCGCGGATCATCGAGCAGGGGCGGCCGGCCCAGCGGACGGGGGGCGGTACTCCCGGCCGCCTTCAGCGGTGCCGCCTTGGCGCCCCGCGCCGTCAGCGGGCCCGCTCCGGAAACGCCGGCCGCGACGCTCGGCACGGCGGGTTCCGCGCCGTCGCCGCCCGCCAGGACCGCCGGTTCAGGCGGTACACGAGACGGCCCGGCCCGGCCTGACGCGACGCCCCGTCGCGCGCGCGCGGCCGCCGACTTCGCCGGCTTCTGTTCCTTCTCGTCCACCCGCTCCTCCCCCGGCACCTACGCGGCGCCTTGTGTGGTCCATCGTCCCTTGGTCAAGCCCGCGCCCCCTGAACGCACTCATCCGGCGCCGATCGTCATAGGGCCAGCCGCGGCCGGGCGGAACCCGGCCCGTCGGCGGACATCCCGCGCGCGCCGGGCCAAGCCCCCGCAAGGTGCACCGCCGGACCCGCAAAAGCCCTATTGACCACGTCGCTTGATTTATATACCGACTGGTCGGAAAGTAAATCACAGCGACCGCATCGAGGAGACACGTCCATGTCCGCATCGTCCGCCAAAGGGTCCGCGAAGCCGAAGTTCGACTGGGCCGACCCGTTCGATTTCGAAAGCCAGCTCACCGAGGAAGAGCGCCTGGTGCGCGACACCGCCCGCGACTATGCGCAGGAAAAGTTGCTGCCGCGCGTCACCTCCGCTTATCTGGAAGAGCGGTTCGACCGTGAGATCATGGACGAGATGGGCGCCCTCGGCCTGCTGGGACCCACCATTCCGGCGGAATACGGCGGCGCCGGGCTCAACTATGTCGCCTACGGCCTTGCCGCGCGCGAGGTGGAACGGGTGGATAGCGGCTACCGCTCGGCCATGAGCGTGCAGTCGTCCCTGGTCATGCACCCCATCTATGCCTACGGCTCCGAGGAACAGAAAAAGAAGTATCTGCCCAAGCTCGCCACCGGCGAGTGGGTGGGCTGCTTCGGCCTCACCGAGCCCGATGCCGGCTCCGACCCGGCCGGCATGCGCACCCGCGCCGAGAAGATCGACGGCGGCTACCTGCTCAAGGGCGCCAAGATGTGGATCACCAACTCGCCCATCGCCGACCTCGCGGTGGTGTGGGCGAAGTCGGCGGCCCATGATGGCGCCATTCGCGGCTTCGTGGTGGAACGCGGAACGAAGGGCTTCACCACCCCGAAGATCGAGGGCAAGCTCTCGCTGCGCGCCTCCATCACCGGCGAGATCGTACTCGACGACGTGGCGATCCCGGAAGAAAACCTGCTGCCAAACGTCTCCGGCCTTGCCGGCCCCTTCGGCTGCCTCAACCGGGCGCGCTACGGCATCGGCTGGGGCGCCATCGGCGCGGCGGAGGCCTGCTTCGCCCAGGCGCGGCAATACACGCTGGACCGCAAGCAGTTCGGCCGTCCGCTCGCCAACACCCAGCTGGTGCAGAAGAAGCTCGCCGACATGGCGACCGAGATCGCCCTCGGCCTCCAGCTGGCGTTGCGCGCCGGCCACCTCATGGACGACGGCAAGCTGCCGGTGGAGAGCATCTCCTTCCTGAAGCGCAACAATTGCGGCAAGGCCCTCGACATCGCCCGGGTCGCCCGCGACATGCACGGCGGCAACGGCATCTCGGCCGAGTTCCACGTGATCCGTCACGCGGCCAATCTCGAGACCGTCAACACCTATGAGGGCACCCACGACATCCACGCCCTCATCATCGGCCGCGCCATCACCGGCCTTCAGGCGTTCTTCTGAGCAGCGCTCTCCCGAGCGCTCTTGTGCCCTCTCCCCGTGCGGGAGAGGTTAGGGCGGGGCCTCTCCCCTTCGCATCTGGCATGCGAAGGGCCCTTATCGGAGCAGCCCCACTCCGCCTTCCCCCTCTCCCCGCCGGGAGAGGGGTCCTTATCTGCCTTGGAAGAGTGACATGTCCGCCGATACGCCCGCCCCCGACGCCGCCCGTGATCCGGCCCCCCTGGCTGGTCTTCGCGTTCTTGAGCTGGCCCGCATCCTCGCCGGCCCCTGGTGCGGCCAGATGCTGGCCGATCTTGGTGCCGAGGTGATCAAGGTGGAGCGTCCCGGCGCCGGCGACGACACCCGCACCTGGGGCCCGCCCTTCCTGACCGGCGCGGACGGCGCGGACCTCGGCGCCGCGTATTTCCACGCCACCAATCGCGGCAAGCGATCCGTGGCCATCGATTTCGAGACCGCCGAAGGCCAGGCGGCCATCCGCGCGCTGGCGGCCCAAAGCGACGTGCTCATCGAGAATTTCAAGCTCGGCGGCCTCAAGAAATACGGCCTCGACTACGAGAGCCTGAAACAGATCAATCCCCGCCTCATCTATTGCTCGGTCACCGGCTTCGGCCAGGACGGCCCCTATGCGCCGCGCGCGGGCTATGATTTCCTCGTGCAGGGCATGGGCGGCATCATGGACCTCACCGGCGACCCGCAGGGCGAGCCGCAGAAGGTGGGCGTCGCCTTCGCCGACATCTTCACCGGCCTTTATGGCACCATCGGCATCCTCGCCGCCTTGCGCCGGCGCGATGTGACCGGCGCGGGCGGCCATGTGGACATGGCCCTGCTCGACACCCAGGTGAGCGTGCTCGCCAACCAGGCCATGAACTATCTGGCCTCCGGCAAGGCTCCCAAGCGCATGGGCAACGCCCATCCCAACATCGTGCCCTATCAGGTGTTTCCGTGCGCCGACGGCTATTTCATCGCCGCCGTGGGCAATGACGGGCAGTTCACCCGCTTCTGCGCCGTGCTCGGCGCGCCGGACCTGGCGCAGAACCTGGATTTCAAGACCAATCCGGAGCGTGTCGCCCATCGCGCCGCATTGGTGCCGCAGCTTTCCGCCCTCACCCAGACCTTCAAGCGCGACGACCTGCTCGCCGCCCTGGAGAAACAGGGAGTGCCCGCCGGTCCCATCAACACCGTGCCACAGGTGTTCGACGACCCGCAGGTGATCCATCGCGGCCTGCGCGCCGACCTGCCGGAAGCCGGCGGCGGCACCGTGCCCACCGTGGCCGGCCCGATTGTGCTCGACGGCGAGCGGCAGATGGCGAAGACCGCCAGCCCCCGCCTGGGTGCCGACACCGAGGCGGTGATGGCCCGCATCAACGACCTCATCGGAAAGGTGTGACGGCGCCAGCCGTTCCACCCGCCGGACGGCGGCCAACGGACGGGGGTTCGTCCGCCGTCCGGCATCGCCTTGCTCGCGCCACCGGAAGATGACATGGGTTAACGACCCATGAACCGCTTCTCCGCCCTCATCGACCGGCTCGGCTTCGAGCCGGGGCGCAACGCCAAGATCCGCCTGATGGCGGACTATTTCCGCACCACGCCCGATCCCGAGCGCGGCTATGCCTTGGCGGCGCTCACCGGTGCCTTCTCCTTCACCCATGCCAAGCCCGGCCTTGTCCGCGCCCTCATCATGGAGCGGGCCGACCCGGTGCTGTTCGCGTTGTCCTACGATTATGTGGGCGACCTGGCTGAAACCGTCGCCCTCATGTGGCCCCGGCCGGAGGGCGCAAAGGCCCACGCGCCCCCGCTCTCGCGGATCGTGCACGATCTCTCCACCCTGCCCAAGACCGGCCTGCCGGGTGCCCTTTCCGCCTGGCTCGACGGGCTCGACGAAACCGGCCGCTGGGCGCTGTTGAAGCTTATCACCGGCGCGCTGCGGGTCGGCGCCTCGGCCCGGCTCGCGAAGACCGCGGTGGCGAGCCTCGGGTCGGTCACCCCGGACGATGTGGAGCTGGTGTGGCCGGGTCTCGAAGCGCCCTATGCGGACCTGTTCGCCTGGGTGGAGGGCAAGGGGCCACGGCCGGAAACCTCCAATCCCGCGCCCTTCCGCCCGGTGATGCTGGCCCACGCCATCGCGGAGGCCGACTTCTCCACCCTCGCGCCAAGGGATTTCCTGGCCGAGTGGAAATGGGACGGCATCCGGGTGCAGGCGGTGGCCGGCGTGAACCCGGAGGGCCAGCGCGTGACGCGCCTGTATTCGCGCACGGGGGAGGACATCTCCGCCGCGTTCCCGGATTTGGCGGACGCGCTCGATTTCGAGGGCGCCCTCGACGGCGAGCTGCTGGTGGTCCGCGACGGCAAGGTACAGCCCTTCAACGTTCTCCAACAGCGGCTCAATCGCAAGAGCGTCACCCATAAGCTGCTGACGGAGTTCCCCGCCCATATGCGCGCCTATGACCTGCTGTCCGAGGGCACCGACGACCTGCGCGCAATGCCCTTCACCGCGCGGCGGGCGCGGCTGGAAGCGCTGGTGACACGCCTCGACACGCCCCGGCTCGATCTGTCGCCGCTGGTGCCGTTCCAAAGCTGGGAGGCGCTGGCCGCCGCCCGTCGCGATCCGGCCGCCGCCGGGGCTGGTTCCGATGCGGAGGCGGTGGAGGGCGTGATGATGAAGCGCGCCGACAGCCCCTATCTACCGGGCCGCCCCAAGGGGCCATGGTGGAAGTGGAAGCGCGATCCGCACACGGTGGACGCCGTGCTCATGTACGCCCAGCGCGGCCACGGCAAGCGCTCATCCTATTATTCCGACTATACTTTCGGGGTCTGGACAACGGGTCCCGAGGGCGACGTTCTGGTGCCGGTGGGCAAGGCCTATTTCGGCTTCACCGACGACGAGCTGAAGACCATCGACGCCTTCGTGCGCAAATTCACGGTCAACCGCTTCGGCCCGGTGCGGGAAGTGGTGCACGAGAAAGACACCGGCCTGGTGCTGGAAGTGGCGTTCGAGGGCCTTGCCCGCTCACCGCGCCACCGTTCCGGCCTCGCCATGCGTTTTCCGCGCATCGCTCGCCTCAGATGGGACAAGCCCCCCGGCGAGGCGGACCGCCTGGAGGCGCTGGAAGCGTTGCTGAAGTGACGCCGCCTATTGGCTGGCCCAGATGATGCGCGCGATCCATTCCACCTGGTCGAGGGGGATCTGCCGGTCTTCATAAACGGGATTGAGCGAGCGCAGCTCGATCTGGCGGGCGGTCTTGCGCACCAGCTCCTTCGCCATCACCTCCCCCTCCCGGGTCTTCACCACCACCCGGTCGCCGTGGCGAATGTCCGCCTTGGGGGAGACCACCACGACGGCCCGGTTGCGATAGACCGGCAGCATGGAATCTCCCACGATCTCCAGCGCGTAGGCGTGCGGGTCGTTCACCTCGGGAAACACGATCTCATCCCAGCCCGAGCCGACCGGAAAGCCGGCATCGCCGAAAAAGCCGCCGCTGCCCGCCTGGGCGAAGCCGATCTGCGGAATGGAATAGGGAACGCCCTTCATCGGGATCCGCTCCTCCCCGAACCCGGACGCATCGAAATGGCTGGCGCGCGCCGGCTCCAGCAAAGCAAAGAAATGCTCCACACTGGTGCCGGTGGCGTCCAGCGCCTTGGCGATGCTCTCCGTGGAAGGCCAACGCGGCCGCCCGTCAGTGGTGATGCGCTTCGATCGGTTGAAAGTCGTGGGATCAAGGCCGGCCCGCCGGGCCAGCCCGGACGTGGAAAGCCCGTGCAGCTCCGCGAGCTGGTCCACCGCCCTCCAGATCTGCCCGTGCGTGAGCATGGTCATATCGTATCCTCGCTCCCTTGCGCACCATAAGAATTTGTTCCCTATTTGTCCAGGAATCAAATCCGCATACAACCATATTGCAATTTATACGAGCGTTTCATCGCATGTTTTGCACCGGAATCGCACCCTCCGGCATGCCGATACGGCCCTGGCGAGCGCGACGGCGGTGCTCTAGAACACGGCGCGAAGCCGGAGACCCCCGCCATGTCCGCCCTCATTTACAAGATCAGTCCCGCCGGCCCCTGGGCCGCGGCCGAGGCGCACGGCGTCTTCACCGGGGCGCCGGTGGACCTTGCCGATGGCTTCATCCATTTTTCAACCGCGCAACAGGTGCGCGAGACCGCCGCCCGTCATTTCGCCGGCGCGCAAGGCCTGATGCTGGTGGCGGTGGACGCCGAGTCCCTGGGCCCGGCGCTGCGATGGGAGCCGTCCCGCGGCGGCGCGCTGTTTCCCCATCTCTATGCGCCGCTGCCGGTGTCCGCCGTGCGCTGGGTGACAGATCTGCCCCTTGGCGCCGACGGCACCCACGTCTTCCCTCCGCTCGATTAGAGCATTTTCAAGCGAAGTGGATTCCGGTTCGCGTGAAGAAAATGCGGAGATGCAACGATTTAGAGCGGTTGTCGTAAGCCAGGGCGAAGGGGAAACGCCCTAAGCGGCCGAGAAGGTCCGTCGCATCAGGGCCGGCAGCCGCAGCGCCTGCAACAGGCCCCGCGCCGCCAGGAACACCATCAGCGCCGCCCACAGGCCGTCATTGCCGAATCCGCGCAACGCCCACCAGGCCACAAGATAGATGGCCACCGCCAGCAGCATCAGATTGCGCATGTCACGCGACCACAGGGCGCCGATGAACACGCCATCGAAGGCGAAGGCGCACACTCCCACCAGCGGCAGCAGCGCCGCATAAAGCAGGTACTGGCGCGCCTCCGCCCGTACCGCCGGGCTGGTCGTCATCAGGTCGATGAGGATCGGCCCGGCCGCCAGATAGAGCAGCCCCGCCGCCAGCGCGAAGCCGAAGCCCCACATGAGTACGAGTTCCACCCCGCGCGCGAAATCGGCCCGCCGCCGCGCCCCCACGGCGGCCCCGCACACCTGTTCGGCCGCCGTGGCGAAGCCGTCCAGGAAATAGGCCGCCAGCAGGCCGAGATTCTGCAACAGCGCATTGGCCGCCAGGGTCACGTCCCCGGCCCGCGCGCCCTGGGCCGCGAAGAAGAAGAAGGCGAACATGAGCGCCGCCGTGCGGATCATGATGTCGCCATTGAGCAGCAGGGCCTCGCGCAGGCGGCTGGCCTCGAACAGCACTGCCCGTGGCACCGCGCGAAACAGGCCCAGCGGGCTCGTGCCCCGCAGCCGCGCGCACATGATGAGGCCCGCCACCGCGCCCCCCACCTCGGCCGCCAGCGTGCCGGCGGCCGCCCCCGCGATGCCACGGCCGGCGCCCAGCACCAGGAGCGCGGTCAGCGCCATGTTGATGAAATTCATGCCGGCCTGGAGCGCCAGCGCCCGCCCGGTGCGCCCAAGCCCGGTCAGCCAGCCCAAAACGGCGTAATTGGCGAGGCTGAACGGCGCAGCGAAGATGCGGATGTGATAATAATCCGCAACCGCCGCATTCACCTCCGCGCTGGCGCCGGCGAGCTTCAGCGCCGCGGCGAGAATGGGGCCCTGGAGCACCACCAGCGCGCCGCCGCACAGCACCGCGATGAGCAAGGCCCGCGCCAGCACCGCGCGCTCCTCCACCGGATCGCGGCGCCCCACCGCCTGGGCGGCGAGCCCGACCGTGCCCATGCGCAGGAATCCGAAGCCCCAGAACAGCAGGTCGAAGATGACCGCCGCCAGCGCCACGCCCCCAAGCAGGGCCGCATCACCAAGCCGGCCCACCACCACGGCATCGGTCACGCCCAGAAGGGGGGTGGTGAGATGCGCCACCGTCATGGGCAGGGCGATGGCGAGCACCCGACGATGGGTGACGGGTCCACTGCTGGAGGTCATGTGACGAAGACTCCCGCGCGGCGCGTCAGCGCCGGGCACTGGCGATGCGCAGGATGAGCCAGAGCGGCACCACGATGACCGCACCGAGCAGGAAGTAGCGCCACAGCCGCTCGACGGCCTCGAAGCCGAACGAGAACAGGCTGCGCACCAGCCGCTCCAGGCTCTGGAAGATGTTCATGGGATCAAGCCCCAGCGCCGCCAGGATCACGCCCACCACCACCGAGAGCACGATCAGGCGCACCAGCACCCAGGCCGGCGAGCCGCCGAAAAAGCGGGTAAGCTCGGTGTTGTCGGACATGAGGGGCCTCCTGTGCTGTCCCCGCTTTAGCATGGGCCACGGCGGAAAAGGAATCACGCGTGTTCCGATCTCGACAGGCGCCGCATCAGAAGGTACGGCAATCGGTCAGGCGCCGGGCGCCCCGCGGGACCTGAATGCAACGATCGCCCTGCCTGCCATCACAGTGTGGGCGTGGCCACGCGGACCGACGCGAACAGAGGTTTTCCGATGCGCTCCGCCCTCGACCGCCTTCGCCAGATCCTGGCCCTCGCCCTGACCGCGCTGTTTGGCGCGGTGCCCGTCACCCAGCCGGCGGCCGCGGGCGAACCCGCGCCCACCATCATTATCCTGGACGGCTCCGGCTCCATGTGGGGCGTGGTCGGCGGCCAGCGCAAGCTGGCCATCGCCCGGCAGACGGTGGGGCCGTCGGTCTCCCGGCTGCCGCCGGGGCGCGCCGTGGGGCTGATGGCCTATGGCCATCGTCGCAAGGGGGATTGCGGCGATATCGAACTCGTCGTCCCGCCCGCCGCGAACGCTGGCCCGGCGGTGGGGGAGGCGGTCCAAGCCATGCATTTCCTGGGCATGACGCCGCTGGCGGATGCGGTGCGCAAGGCGGCCGAGGCGCTGCGCTACAAGGAAGCTCCGGCCACCGTGGTGCTCATCACCGACGGCGCCGAGACCTGCGAGGGCGACCCCTGCGCCGTGGCGGGCGAGCTCAAGAAGAGTGGCGTGAACTTCACCGCCCACGTCATCGGCCTCGGCCTCACCCGCGAGGAGGAACGCAAGGTGGCCTGCATCGCCAGCAATACCGGTGGCCGCTATCTGGACGCGGGGGATGCCGCCGCCCTGGACCGGGCCCTGGCCGAAACCTTGACCACGCCCTAGCCGCAGGCACCGCCGGAGGGGGCGCCGTCTCCATCCGAACCCGCATCCCTCCCGCCAGCCGCTTTCGGGACGATCAGCCAAGGAATTCAGCCAAGGAATTCAGCCAAGGAACAGGCTTTGAGAACCCTCGACTTTCTCTTCGCCGTGTGGGCCCTGCTGCTCACCCCCGGCCCCACCAACACCCTTTTGGCGCTATCCGGCGCGGCCACCGGCTTGGGCCGTGCCGTCCGCCTCATGCCGGCCGAGCTTGCGGCCTATCTGCTGGTGAGCGTTCCGCTCGCGGTCTGCGGCGCCGAACTCCTGGCCCAATGGCCCGATGCCGCGCGGCTGCTGAAGCTTGCCGCCGCCCTCTGGGTGAGCGTGCTGGCGGTGAAGCTGTGGCGGTTCGAGGCCGCGCCGGGCACGGCCGGGGACGTCACGGCCCGCCGCGTGTTCGTCACCACGCTGATGAACCCCAAGGCGCTCATCATCGGCCTCGTCCTGCTGCCACCCGGTGGCGCGCCGGAATTTCCCCTCCACCTCGGGCTGTTCGCCGGCTCGGTGCTGGCGGTGGCAGGTCTCTGGGTCGGCGCGGGAGCACTCCTGCGCCGGGGCACCGCCGGGGCGACGCCGGTTCTGTTCCGCCGCGCCGCCGCCTGCTGGCTGGCAGTGCTGGCCATCGGGCTCGCCGGCGCCGCCCTGTCCGCCTGAAACGGCGGCGGACCGGCCGGTCTGCCATTTGCCTCTGCGGCACAAACCTGCTAAGGACCCACCCTTCACGAGGACGGCCACGCCGATCCGCCGACCGGACCGAGGGTCCGGAGGTCACCGCCCGACAGCGCGTTGCGCTCTCGGGCGCGCTTGGCGTTGCCTTATCGCTCGTGAAAACCGAACCAGACGGACGCCCATGTTCGATAACCTCTCCGACCGCCTTGGCGGCATACTCGACAAGCTGAAGCGACGCGGCGCGCTGACCGAAGCCGACGTCGGCGAGGCCATGCGCGAGGTGCGCCGCGCGCTGATCGAGGCGGACGTCGCCCTCGACGTGGTGCGGTCCTTCACCGATCGCGTGAAGAAGCGGGCGGTGGGCGTGGAGGTCATCAAGTCGGTGACCCCCGGCCAGATGGTGGTGAAGATCGTCCATGACGAGCTGGTCGCCACGCTGGGTTCCGACGCCGACCCCATCGATCTCAATGCCCCGGCGCCCCTCCCCATCCTGATGGTGGGCCTGCAGGGCTCGGGCAAGACCACTTCCACCGCCAAGATCGCCAAGCGCCTCACCGAGCGCAGCAAGCGCAAAGTGCTGATGGCCTCGCTCGACACCCGCCGCCCGGCGGCCATGGAGCAGCTCGCCACCCTGGGCACCCAGGTGGAGGTCGCGACCCTGCCCATCGTCGCCGGCCAGAGCGCGGTGCAGATCGCCAAGCGCGCGCTCGATGCCGCCCGGCTCGGCGGCTACGACGTGGTGATGCTGGACACCGCCGGCCGCGTCACCCTGGACGAGGCCCTCATGGCCGAGGTAGCCGAGGTGAAGGCCGTCACCGGTCCCCACGAAGTGCTGCTGGTGGCCGACAGCCTCACCGGTCAGGACGCCGTGAACACCGCCAAGGCGTTCGACGAACGCGTCGGCCTGACGGGCATCGTGCTCACCCGCGCCGACGGCGACGGCCGCGGCGGCGCCGCGCTCTCCATGCGCGCCGTCACCGGCAAGCCCATCAAGCTGCTCGGCACCGGCGAGAAGATGGACGCGCTGGAGGATTTCGACCCCCATCGCGTGGCCGGCCGCATCCTCGGCATGGGCGATGTGGTGGCCCTGGTGGAGAAGGCCGCCGAGGCCATCGACCTTGAGAAGGCGAAGCTGACCGCCGAGCGCATGCGCAAGGGCACCTTCGACCTGGACGACCTGCGCAGCCAGCTTGAGCAGATGGCCAAGATGGGCGGGCTCGGCGGGCTGATGGGGATGCTGCCCGGCGTCGCCAAGATGAAAAACCAGATCGCCTCCGCCAATCTCGACGACAAGGTGTTCAAGCGGCAGGTGGCGATCATCAATTCCATGACGCCCAAGGAGCGCCGTTCGCCGAAGCTGCTGGACGCCTCCCGCAAGCGCCGCGTCGCGGCGGGTTCCGGCACCAAGGTGGAGGAGATCAACCGTCTGCTGAAGATGCACCGTCAGATGGCCGACGTGATGAAGGCCATGGGCGGCAAGGCGGGCAAGCGCGGCCCCCTGGCGGGCCTTGCCGGCATGATGGGCTTCGGCGGCGGCGGCCCCTCGCCCGAAATGCTCCAGGACATGGCGGAGAAGATGGGCGCGGGCGGCCCCGGCGCGCCCGGCGGCCTGCCGCCGAACTTCCCCGGCCTTCCCGGCGGCGGGTTGCCGTCCAAGTTCCCCGGCGGCCTGCCCGGCCTGCCGGGACTTCCCAAGGGCATGCCCGGATTGGGAAATCCTAAGAAGAAATGAGCCCGATCACGGCATGGGTATTGGAAAATATCCAGATCGACTTGGGCAATCTGGTCGTCGGCATCGCCACGATCTTCATCGCGATGGTCACGTTGAGAACGACGATGGCCAACATCCGGATGGAGGCCAATCACCGGATTGCCTCCTTCCGGGTCAACTGGATCGAGAACTTAAGAAGCAACGTTTCGAAGTTTATCGGAGCCGTGCACATCCTGAAAAAGGGAGCATTGGGGAAAACAAAGGACGAGGTTGACGATCTGCATACCGACATCATGAAGATCGAGACCTATATTCTCCTGATGCTGAACACCAACGAGGCCGAGCACAAGCTTCTGAAAGACGAATTGGAACAGACCCGGACCACCCTGGCCCGTTTTTCGGACAACAGGGATCCGGACCTGGACCATGAGATTGACGAAAATCTGAAAAAGATTTCGGAAATAACCGCGAAAATCTTGAAGACAGAATGGGACCGCGCGTCCGCTGAAATCAAGAAGAAGAACTGACGAAAGGAAGAACCATGTCCCTCAAGATCCGCCTGTCCCGCGGCGGCGCCAAGAAGCGCCCCTATTACCGCATCGTGGTGGCCGACGCCCGCTCCCCGCGCGATGGTCGCTTCATCGACCGCATCGGCTCGTTCAACCCGCTCCTGGCCAAGGATGCCGCCGAGCGCGTCGTGCTCGACACCGAGAAGGCCAAGGCCTGGCTTGAAAAGGGCGCCCAGCCCACCGACCGTGTCGCCCGCTTCCTGGATGCCGCCGGCCTCCTGAAGCGCGAGACCCGCAACAACCCCAAGAAGGCCGAGCCCGGCGACAAGGCCAAGGAGCGCGCGAAGGAAAAGGCCGAGAAGGCCGCCGCCGCCGCTGCCCCCGCCGAGGACGCCCCGGCCGAGTGATCCCGCGACCGGCGGCGCGCAGACGGCCCATGGCCCTGCCGCCGCCATCGCGTCACGCCTTCCATCCGGCGGCCCCCGGTTCGGGGAAAGCGGTCCGCCGGACGAAAACCGGGGACCTGGGGCCGGGGACCTGGGGCCGCGACGCCGTCCGGCGCCCCCTGCGCCATTCCACCTCTGATCCCGAGCGGGACCGCGCGTCGCCCCCGCACGGACAAGGGCCTGACAGGCGCCGCCGCGCGGCCGTGATCCACGGGGCTTTCCAGCGGCGCTCAGGCTTCCTATCTAGACAGGGTCCCGCCTCGCGGGCCGGCGCCCGCCGCGCTGCGCCCGGCCGCATCTGGACAAAGGCGCGTTCGCGTCTCATGCCTGTTTTTACCCTTTTATTCTGGAGCGCTGCATGTCCGAGCCCTTGACCCTCTCGTTCGCCAAACTCACCTCAGCGCCCAAGGGCGCGGTGATCGTGCTCACCGACGAGACCCTGGCGTTCGGCTCCGCCACGCAGAAGCTCCTGAAGGGCGCCGACGCCACCTTGACCCGCGCCTTCGACGCCGAGCGCTTCAAGGGCAAGGCGTTCACCGGGGTGGACCTGCTCGCCCCCGCCGGCCTCGCCGCGCCGCGCCTCATCGTGCTGTCCGTGGGCAAGACGGCGGAACTCAAGGCCACCGATTTCCTGAAGCTCGGCGGCATCATCGCCGGCAAGATCCCGGCCGGCGTGCGCGAGGCCAGCCTGCTGGTGGAGCTGCCCGGCGCCAAGATCGCCCCCGAATCCGTCGCCGAGATCGCCCTCGGCGCCAGCCTGCGCGCCTATGAGTTCGACCGCTACAAGACCAAGAAGAAGGACGACACCGAGCGCGGCCCGCTCACCTTGAACCTGCTGGTGGCCGACGAGGCCGCCGTCAAGCGCGCCTGGGCCACCCGCGAGGGCGTGAGCGACGGCGTGCTGCTCGCCCGCGACCTGGTGAACGAGCCGGCCAACGTGCTCGACCCGGCGGAATTCGCCCGCCGGGCGCAGGAGCACCTCTCCGGCGTGGGCGTCGAGGTGGAAGTGCTCGGCGATGCCGAGCTCCACGCCATCGGCATGGGCGCGCTGCTGGGGGTCGGCCAGGGCTCCATCAAGGAAAGCCGCGTGGTGGTGATGCGCTGGAACGGCGGCGCCAAGGATGATGCGCCGGTGGCCTTCATTGGCAAGGGCGTCATCTTCGACAGCGGCGGCATCTCCATCAAGCCGGCCGCCGGCATGGAGGACATGAAGGGCGACATGGGTGGCGCCGCCTGCGTCACCGGCCTCATCTACGCGCTCGCCGCCCGCAAGGCGAAGGTGAACGCGGTGGGCGTCATCGGCCTTGTCGAAAACATGCCCGACGGCGCCGCCCAGCGCCCCGGCGACATCGTCACCTCTTTGTCCGGCCAGACCATCGAGGTCATCAACACCGATGCCGAAGGCCGGCTCGTGCTGTCCGACGTGCTCTGGTACACCAAGGACCGCTTCAAGCCGAAGTTCATGATCGACCTCGCCACCCTGACCGGCGCCATCCTGGTGGCGCTGGGCCAGGAATATGCGGGCCTGTTCTCCAATGACGACGCCCTCGCCGCCAACATCGCGGCGGCCGGCATCGAGAGCGGCGAGCGTGTGTGGCGCCTGCCGCTGGGGCCGGAATACGACAAGCTGATCGACAGCAAGTTCGCCGACATGAAGAACACCGGCGGCCGCAATGCCGGCTCCATCACCGCCGCCCAGTTCCTCCAGCGCTTCGTCGAGAAGACCCCCTGGGCGCATCTGGACGTGGCCGGCACCGCCATGTCGTCGCCGGCTTCCGACATCAACAAGAGCTGGGGCTCGGGCTGGGGCGTGCGCCTGCTCAACCAGTTGGTGAAGGATCATTACGAGGGCTGAGGCCCATCGGCCCCCTCCCCGGAGGGGGCCGCCGGACCCGATCGGAGCCCTGCGCTCCTCCCGCGCGGCAAGCGCCAAGAGGCCTCCCCCTTGCCGACCGCCGCTCCGCGCGAGACGCAAGGGCGGACTGACGCGAACGGAACGAACATGACCGAAGTCCTGTTCTACCATCTGGAGCGCCGCCCGCTGGAGCAGGTGCTGCCCACGCTCCTCGAAAAGTCGCTGGAGCGGGGGTGGCGCTGCGTGGTGCAGTGCGGCTCGGCCGAGCGGCGGGACGCGCTCGATTCCCATCTGTGGACCTATAACGAAAGCGCGTTCCTGCCCCACGGCACCGAGGCGCAGCCGCTGCCCGAGCGCCAGCCGGTGCTGATCGCCACCACCGAGGCCAATCCCAACGGCGCGCAGATCCGCTTCCTGCTGGATGCGGTGCCGCTTGCCGATGCCACGTCCTACACCCGCATCGTGCACCTGTTCGATGGCCGAGACGACGAGCAGGTGGGCGCCGCCCGCCAGCGCTGGCGCGAGGCCAAGGCCCAGGGCCACGACCTCACCTATTGGCAGCAGGACGAAAACGGCCGCTGGGTACGCAAGGCCTGAGGCTCACGACCCGTTTCCGCCGCCGTGCGCTCACGCCACGCGCGCCAGCGCGTCGATGAGGGCGCGCAACGCCTGCGCCCGCGCCGGCAACGCCGGATGGAGACACACGATGCGCCGTACGTATGGGGCGGCATCCGGCACCGGACAGATGGACAGGCCCTCCGCCACGAGCCCCGGCCACAGGGGCGCCAGGGCATGGCCCATGCCACGCGCCACCAGCAAAGCTATGGTTTCCAGCGCATCGAGATCGCACCGCACCTGTGGGAACAGGCCGCGCGCCGTCAGATAATCGGCCGCCAGCCGCCCACCCCAGGAGCCGGGATCGTAGCGGATGAAAGGGGCGGCGCCGATGGCCGCATCCACCTCGTCCGGCGCCACCCGCTCCCGGCTGAGCAGCACCAGGGGTTCGGTCCGCAGCAGATGGGCCACGAGCCCCTTGGGCAAGGCGAAGGGCGGGGCCACCAGCACCGCCGCATCGAGCGCGCCGCGCGACAGCATGTCATAGAGGTGCAGGGAACTGCCCGGCACCAAGTGCAGCCGCAGCCCCGGCGCCGCGTGCGTCAGGATATCGAGCGCCCCCGGCATCAGGCCCGTGAGCATGGTGGAGATGGCGCCCACCGCCAGCTCACCGGAGAGGGCGCCGCCGGCGATGTCGTCCTTCAGCAACGCGGCCTCCGACAGGATCCGCCGCGCCCGCGGCAGCAGCGCGAGGCAGGCCTCGGTGGGCCGCGCCGCGTGGGCCGAGCGGGCGAGCAGCGTGCAGCCCAGATCCCGTTCCAGCGCCTGCACCCGCTGGCTGACGGCGGCGGCCGTCAGCTTCTCCCGCCGCGCGGCGGCGGCGATGGAGCCGGTCTCCACCACCGCGACAAGACTATGCAGGAAGCGCAGATCCAATGGAAAACCTTATGCTGAGAGCCGCGATTATATAGTTTTTGCAGCGTAAGGCATGGGCTAAGCAAGCCTCAAACCTCCCCGTTCCGGAGCCCCCCATGAGCGTTCCCGCCAAGGCCTTGTTTCACCTCGCGTTCCATGTGACCGACCTCGATGCCGCCCGCCGCTTCTATGGCGGGGTGCTGGGCTGCGCGGAGGGCCGCTCGACCGACACCTGGGTGGATTTCGACTTTTTCGGCCACCAGATCTCGCTGCACCTGGGCACGCCGTTCCCGGTCACCCGCACTGGCAAGGTGGGCGAGCACATGGTGATGATGCCCCACCTCGGCGCGGTGCTGCCCCTCGACGACTGGTTCGCGCTCGCCGATCGCCTGCAGCAGGCCGGTATCGCCTTCGACATTCCGCCCATTATCCGCTTCGAGGGCGAACCCGGCGAACAGCGCACCATGTTTTTCTTCGACCCGTGCGGAAATCCCATCGAGATCAAGGGCTTCAAGGACTTCGCGGGGGTCTTCGCCCATTGAGGCGTCGGCCTGTCTTCGGTCGTGGGGCGCGGCCCGGCCGACCGTCTCACAAGTGTTCCGCCGGCACCGGCTTGCCGAACAGCCAGCCTTGGCCGACCGCCCTGGGGAAGAGCTCGAGAATGCGCGCGGCCTGCTCAGGCTCCTCCACGCCCTCGGCCACAAGCTCGACATTCAAGCTCCGCGCGGTTGCGCAAATGGTGTCGACAATAGCGGAGCTGGCCGCTGCCTTGCCGATGGCTTTCGTGAACATCTTGTCCATCTTGATGCCATTGATGGGCAAGCGGGCGAGATAGGCGAGGTTGGAATAGCCGGTGCCGAAGTCGTCGATGAAGAATTTGTAGCCACGCCGCCGCAGCGTCTCGACCGCCTCGCGCAGGCGGTCATGCTCGGCCGTCGAGCGCTCGGTCAGCTCGATCACGACGCGCGCCGGGGAAATACCCAGACGCGAGACCTCGCCGTCAAGGTAGGTCAGGAGCCTGTCGTCCAGCAAATCGGTGACGGCGAAGTTGATATGGACATCGAACGCCTCGTCTCCCGTCAGCCGCCCGCGCATCTGCGTCAGGGTCAGGCTGATAACCTTGCGGGTGACCACGCCGATAAAGCCTTTCTCCTCCGCGATGGCGATGAAGATGTCCGGCGGTATGGGCCGGCCCCGGTCGTCGGTCAGCCGGGCCAGGGCCTCCACTCCGACCATCCGTCGATCGCTCAGGCGCACCAGCGGCTGATAGGCCATGGTGAGGCGCCCAAGGGACACCGCCCGCCGGATCTGCTGCGGCAACGACGCGAGCACGCGCCGGCGCTGCACCAGCACCATGCCGACACACCCCGCAGTCACCGCCCCCGCGGCGCCGATACCGAGCCAGATGGGCGCCGGCTGACGCAGGATGTTGACGTTTGAAAGGGCCGCCACGACACAGATGTCGAATGTCCCCGCGCATGAGACGGCCGTGATCCGGGGGCCGAACTCAAACCCCGGCTGAGCCGCCGTCAGTCGCGCCCCCAGCCCGCGCGTGTCGCCGAAAGCCCGGAAGACATGGCGCCCATCGTGGGTGACCACCAATGCCGCGAGGGTCCCGTCCGATCCTTCAAAGGGCTTGAACGCGCTGGGTGAGGTGAACACGATGACCGAGCCGCGACGGGCCATGTCAACGACCAGACGCGGATCAAGAGGGCTGCGGGCATTGGCCCAAAGCTCGGTGCCGCTCGTCTGGCGTCGAATAGGTTCCGGCAACGCGACCGAATTGGACAGTTGCCCCCAGCCCGCCGAGCACAGGATGCGGTTGCCGACGGTCCGCCCGATATCGCTGAGGTATTCGTTCAAGAACAGCTCATAGCGCATGTTCCCGAGGTCCGAGGCGGAACAGATCTCCGCCCCGCTCCGATCTATGACGGCGATGGTGTCGATGCCGGCGCGCGCGACGGCGACGGAGCGATCAAGAACCTTGTCAAGATAGGCCGCCAGCTGCGGCCAGGAGAGTTCCAGCAGCGTGACTTGCCCGATCGCGAGGAACAAAATGCAGCCCACTGCGGCAAACGCCAGAATGGTGACGCGATCCGCCCACGTGGTCCGCATTTGGCCCATGGCCGCAGCTCCCTCTGCGATCGACGCCCGCCTCCGCTTCGCGCCGCGTCTGATCTGACAAGCGCGGAACGATCCGGATCTGTCCTCACCTGGGCGTCCCCCGCCAACCCGCCAGATGGTGGCCCCAGAACTCCCAAGTAGCACTAAAGTACCAACACGCGCCAGTTGCCGCCCTCAGATCACTCGGCCACCGACCAGTGCAGCGGGAAGGTCGGATCGAACACCGTGAGCGGACCGGCTTCGGTCGCGATCTTGCGCGGATAGTCCACCGCCTCGCCCTTGGTGAGGGTGATGCGCGCATCGTTCGGCGGCAGCCGATAAAACGCCGGGCCGTTGAGCGAGATGAAGGCTTCCAGCCGGTCCAGCGCCCCGTCCTGCTCGAACACCTCGGTCACCGCCGAAAGGGCGTTGGTGGCTGTGTAGCAGCCGGCGCAGCCGCAGGCGCTTTCCTTGGCCGGGTCGAGATGGGGCGCACTGTCGGTCCCCAAGAAGAAATGGCTGTCGCCCGAGGTGGCGGCGGCGCGCACCGCGAGGCGGTGCTCCTCGCGCTTGGCCACTGGCAGGCAATAATAATGGGGCTTGATGCCACCCACCAGGATGTGGTTGCGGTTGATGATGAGGTGCTGCACCGTGATGGTGGCGGCGATGTCGTCCCCGCCCTGGCGCACATAATCGGCGCCCTCGCGGGTGGTGATGTGCTCCAGCACCACCTTGAGGCCCGGCGTGCGGCGGCGCAGGGGCTCCAGCACCCGCTCGATGAACACCGCCTCGCGGTCGAAGATATCCACCGCCGGATCGGTCACCTCCCCATGCACGCACAGCGGCAGGCCGATCTCGGCCATGGTGTCGAACACCTTCTGCACCTTGGAGAAGTCCCGCACGCCCGAGGCCGAATTGGTGGTCGCGCCGGCCGGATAGAGCTTGACCGCATGGATGATGCCCGCGGCCTTGGCGGCCTTGAGGTCGGCGGGATCGGTCTCCTCGCAGAGATAGACGGTCATGAGGGGGGTGAAATCCATGCCCGCCGGCACCGCCGCAAGAATCCGCTCACGATAGGCGGCGGCCTGGGCGCCCGTCGCCACCGGCGGCACCAGGTTCGGCATCACGATGGCGCGGGCGAAATGGCGCGCCGTCTCCCGCACCACCGCGTTCAGCACCGCCCCGTCGCGCAGGTGCAGATGCCAGTCGTCGGGACGGCGAAGAGTGAGCGTGCGGGCGGAAGCGTCGGCCATGATCGGTCCCTCGAGAACTTGGGCGCTTGGGAGTGGGGCGCTTGGGAGTGGGGCACTTGCGGGCGCGCCGGACGCGCTCGCCTTCAGCGCGGAAATCGCCACGGACGGCAGCACAACGCAAGCCCCCTTAACGCAAGCCCCCTTGCGGCCGCGTCCCCGCCAAGTCTCAGCGGATCATGAAGCCGATGACGATCGCATTGGCAATGTCGATGAAAAAGGCCGAGACCAGGGGCAGGATGATGAAGGCGGTGGGCGCCGGACCATGGGTCTTGGTCACGGCGGTCATGTTGGCGATGGCGGTGGGCGTGGCGCCAAGGCTGATGCCGGTGAAGCCGGCCGAGATCACCGCCGCCTGATAGCTCCCGCCCATGGCCGGAAACACCACGAACAGGATGTAGGCCACCGCCACCACGGTCTGAAGTCCCAGCACCACCGCCAGCATCGGCCCGATGCCGCCCAGGGTCCAGAGCTGCATGCTCATGAGCGACATGGCGAGGAAGATCTTGAGCGACAGGTCGGAGATGAGGGCGAGGGCCGAAGTCCGCGCCGGCCAGGCGACGCCCCAGGCGCCGCGACCCAATATCGCCGGCACGGTGTTGGTGACGATGATGGCCACCAGCAGGCACACCACGAACATGGGCAGCTTGATGCCGGTCATCTCCACCACGTCCTCCAGGCCATAGGCGATGAGGATGACCATGTTGAGCACCAGGAGCACGCTCAGGATGTTGTCGTAGGTGACCTTGCCGGCCTCCGGACCCACATCGTCCTCGGGCAGGCCCACCATGGGCGCCAGGATCTCGTCGGAACGCAGCTTGAAGCGATTGATGAGGACGCCCGCCACCGGCCCGCCCACCACGCTTGCCAGCACGAGGCCCAGGGTGGCGCTGGCGATCCCCACTTCGAGTGCGTTGGTCAGGCCGAACCGCTCGGAAATGAGCGGTGCCCACGCGATGGTGGTGCCGTGGCCGCCGATGAGCGACACCGAGCCGAGCAGCGGCCCCATCCCCTCCGGTAGCCCCACGACCGCGCTTGCGCCCACGGCCACCCCATTTTGCACCCCGAGATACACCACCGTGAGCCCGAGCAGGATGGCGAGCGGCTTGCCGCCTGTCACAAGATCGGCGAGGCGCGCGTTGAGGCCGATGCCCGTGAAGAAATACAGCAGCAGCATGTCCCGCGCGGCGAGATCGAAGGAGATGGCGAGCCCGAACACCCGATAGGCGACAAGCGTGCAGGTGGCCGCGAGCAGGCCGCCCGTCACCGCCTCCGGAATGTTCCAGCGACGCAGCGGCGCGATCACGCTGTTGAGCCCCGCGCCCACGAAATAGACCAGGATGGCGATGGTGAAGGTGAGCAGGCCCTGGGCCTCGTAGGTCGCCGGCATGTGTCTCCAGATGGGTTTTGCAGCAAGGCCCGGACAAAAGCACAATCCGGCAAATTTCTCACCCCGCCAGCGACGCCGCCGGCACAATTTCCCGTTGCCGCGTCACACGAGCCTTCAATCGTTCTCGCGACGATGGGTGACGTGGTTGGTCATCGCGAGCACCGCATAGCCGCAGATGAAGATGATGTTGGCGACGGCGAGCCACTTCACCTGCGCCTCGCTCACGCTCGTCTCCAGCTTCATCAACGCCTTGAGCAGCGTGATGCCGGCGATGGCCATCATGGATGGCGAACAGCTTCTGCTTGAGGCCGGAAAAACTCACCCGCCGCCTCCACAGCGGCCAGCCCTCGGCATGGCGGCGGTCGATCTTGCCAACGAAATTCTCGTAGCCCGAGCAGATGATGATGACGAGCAGCCCGCCCACCAGCGTCAGGTCGATGAGCGAGAGCAGCGCCATCGGCACCTCGGTCTCGCTAGCGGTGGGCAGGCGCCACAGGAACGCCCACAGCTGCAGGCAGAACGCCAACACCAGGGGCCGGTGCGAACGCAGAACGCGCTAGAAGCTGCCCACCATCGTGCCCAGCGCGATCACCACCACAAGCGCCAGCAGCGCGCTGACGATGGCGGCCATGACGATGTCGAGGTAGCCGTCCTTGTGGGTCACCCCGCACACGGACAGCAAGGTCACGACCGCACCATTGTGGGGCAGGCTGTCGAGGGTGCCGGAACCGATCACCGCCACGCGATGCATCAGCGCCGGGTCCATGCCGATCTCCTGGGCGATCGTCATGTAGGTGGGCCCCAGCGCGTCGAGCGCGATGGTCAGGCCACCCGAGGCCGAGCCGGTGAGCGCCGCCAGGATGTTGGTGGCCACCGCCAGCGACACCAGCGGCCCCCCTTCGATGCCCAGCACCCAGTTGCGCACATCCTCGAACGCCGGGGTCGCGGCGACGATGGCGCCGAAGCCGACCAGGCTCGCCACCGACAATATGGGCAGCACCGAGGCGTGGGCACCGGCCGCCATGGTGGCACGCAGCACCGGCACCGAGCGGAAGTTGATGGCGATCACCGTGACGATGGCCGCGATCAGCGCCGTGATGACCGACCACACGCCGCCCACCGCCGCCAGCGTCACCCCGCCCCAGCGCTCTTCGGCCAGGAACGACACGTCGAGCCGCGGCAGGATGAGGAACGACATCAAGAGGTTGACGGCCACCACGACGATGATGGGCAGGGCCGCGAGCATAATCGACGGGCCGTCCTTGCTCCCCTCGCTGTGCTCGATCTCGGCCGGGTCGAAGGCCCCGGAGGTGGTGGCGCGCTCGCGCACGATGGGGTCTTCCGCCGCCTTCTCCACGCTTTCGGCGGGGTCGAGCGCGAGGCCGCCGAACCCCTCGCCCCTGGCGCGCGCCTTGGCTTCCGCCCGCTTGAGCCACCACAGGCCGAACCCCAGCATCACCGCCGAGGCGATGAGGCCCAGCCCGGGCGCGGCGAACGGCGTGGTGCCGAAGAAGGGCATGGGGATGGCATTGTTGATGGACGGCGTGCCGGGCATGGCCGACATGGTGAAGGTGGTGGTGCCGAGCGCCACCGCCGCCGGCATCAGCCGCCGCGGCAATTGGGCGGCGCGGAACAGCTCCACCGCCATGGGCACCAGCACGAAGAAGGCGACGAACAGGCTGACGCCGCCATAGGTGACGATGGCGCCCGCCAGCACCACCGCCAGCACCGCCCGCTCGGCCCCGAGCTTCCGCGTCATGAAGCGGGCGATGGAGGTGACCGAGCCGGAATCCTCCATCAGCTTGCCGAACACCGCCCCGAGCAGGAACAGCGGGAAGAATTGCGACACGAACTGCGCCGCGTTCGGCATGAAGGTCTGGGTCCAGCTCGCGAGCAGGGGCTCGCCCGCGAACGCCGCCACCAGCAACCCCGCCAGCGGGGCGATGATGAGGATGGAGGAGCCCTTGAAGGCGAAATAGATGAGGACGGCGAGGCCGACCAGGATGCCGAGAAGGCCCATGCTCACAGCTCCGCCAGCAGTTTCTCGAAATCGACGGTGGAGGCCTTGCCGATATCGTGACCGTGCTCGGCGAGGAACACCTCGGCCGCCTTGCGCCCCTCGTCCTTGAGCCAGCTCAAGAACTCCCACTCGGCATTAAGCTTGGAGGAAAAGCCGAGGTCGTTCATCACCGGGTTGCGCACCACGTGGACCCGCATGCGGGCCCAGTCGCAAGCCTCGCTGTCACCGGAAAGCTGGCTCGCGTGGCGCTGCAGCAGCGCCATCATGTAAAGCTCCTTCACCGCCACCGAATTGAACGACACCTCGTTCAGGCGGTTGAGGATCTCGGTGGGTGTCTTGGGCGTGCCCGGCCGCTCCAGCGGATTGATGGGGATGAGGATGGTGTCGTCGCTCTTCAGCTCTCCCACCAGCGGCGCCAGCGTCGGATTGCCGGAATAGCCGCCGTCCCAATAGGCTTCGCCGTCGATCTCCACCGCCTGGAACAGGGTCGGCAGGCAGGCCGAGGCCATCAGCACCTCGGGGGTGATGTCGGCGTTGCGGAACACCTTGGGGCGGCCGGTGCGCACGTTGGTCGCGGTGATGAAGACCTTGATGGGCGATGTGCGCAGCCGCTCGAAATCGATCTGCTTTTCGAGAATGGGGGCCAGCGCGTTCCGGCCGAGCGGATTGTACTGATAGGGCGAGAACACGCGCGTCATCAGGTCCATGAACAGGAAGCCCGGCGCCGAATCCAGCGACCAGCGGCCCATGGCCTTGTCCCACGGCGTGCGCCGGAACGGGCTGAAGCGCGCCTCCTCCGAGACATGGCGCCAATAGCCCTCCAGCGCCGCTTTCGCGCCCTCGCGGCCCCCGGCGGCGAAGCCGTCCGCCAGCACCGCGGCGTTCATGGCGCCGGCGGACGTGCCCGACACGCCCTCGATGTCGAGCCAGCTTTCCTCAAGAAGGCGATCCAGCACGCCCCAGGTGAAGGCGCCGTGGGAGCCTCCGCCCTGCAGGGCGAAGTCCACCAGCACAGGTTCCCGTTCCATCCGCGACCCCTCTTCGCAATCCGCGGCCGCCGGCCGGGCGAGGCGGACCCCGGCCGGCGCGGCGGACCTCAATTCCGTCCCCTGCCGACCGTCAGGCCGCCAGGGCCTGTCCCGCTTGCGCCTGCGCCGCCGGCTCGGGCGGCGTGTCCGGTCCGAACCACGCCACATAAAGCGCGGGCAGGAAGATGAGCGTCAGCAACGTGCCCACCAGGAGGCCGCCCATGATGGCGAATGCCATGGGTCCCCAGAACACGGTCGGCGCGATGGGGATCATGCCCAGCACGGTCGAGACCGCCGTGAGCATGATCGGCCGGAAGCGGGCCGAAGAGGCCGCGATCACCGCGTCCCACACCCTCTTGCCCGCCGCCCGGTCCGCCTCGATCTGGCCGATGAGGATGACCGCGTTCTTGGTGATCATGCCAATCAGGGCGAGCACGCCGAGGATCGCCACGAAGCCGAGCGGCCGCCCGGACAGCAGCAGCGCCCCCACCACGCCGATCAGCCCCAGCGGCGCCACCGACAGCACGATGACGAGCCGCTGGAAGCTCTTGAGCTCGAACATGAGCACCGTGAACATGATAAGCAGCATCACCGGCACCACCGCCATCACCGAGGCGAGCGAGGCCGCGCTTTCCTCCACCGTGCCGCCCACCGCGATGGCATAGCCGGGCGGCAGGGTCTTGCGCAGGGCCTCGATCTTCGACCCGAGGGCCTCCACCACCGTCTCCGGCAGCACGCCGGGCTTCACGTCGGCCTGCACCGTCAGGGTCGGCACCCGGTCGCGCCGCCAGATCACCGGGTATTCCTGGTCGAACTGGAAGCTGGCGATCTGGCTCAGGGGCACCGTGCGCCCGCTCGGCAACGGCACCTGGAGGCTCGCCAGCGTGTCGAGGGACACCCGCTCCTCGTCGGTGGCGCGGGCCACCACGTTGACGAGGTAGATGTCGTCGCGCACCTGGGTCACCGGCGCCCCGTTCAGCACCGTGTTGAGCACATGGGCGAGCTGGGCCGTGGAGAGACCAAGCAGGCGCGCCTCATCCTGGTTCACGGCGATGCGCACCTGCCGGGCCGGCTCGATCCAGTCGTAATTGACCTTCACCGCATCCGGGTTGGAGGCCACCGCCGCCGCCAGATCGAAGGCGATGGCGCGAACCTTCTCGATGTTGGGACCCGACACCCGATATTGCACCGGCCAGCCGACCGGCGGACCGAGCTCCAGCGGCGCGATACGGGAGACGAGCTGCGGGAAGTCCTCGGCCAGCACCTTCTCCAGCTTCTTGCGCAACCGGTCGCGCGCCGCCACGTCCCGCGCCACGATCACGGTCTGGGCGAAGAAATCGTTGGGCAATTGCACGTCGAGCGGCAGGTAGAAGCGGATGGCGCCGCGCCCCACATAGGTCGACCAGCGCGCCACGTCCGGGTCGCCCCCGAGCACCGTGTCGAACGCCTCCGCCACGGTCTCGCTGGCATAAATGGAGGCGTTCTGCGGCGAGGCGAGGTCCACCAGCAGTTCCGGCCGGTCGGACGAGGGAAAGAACTGCCGCGGGATCAGCGGCAGCGCCAGCACCGAGAGCACGAACAGGCCAAGGGTGACGGCCACCGTCGCCCACCGCATCTTCAGGCACAGGACCAGGAACGCGCGATACAGGCCGAGCACGCCCTTGGGCGGCGCGTCCGGGTCCGGCACGCTCTCCTTCGGCGGCGCCTTCAGGATCGCCACCTGCATCAGCGGCGTGAACAGCACCGCCACGATCCACGACACCAGGAGCGCGATGGTGACCACCGCGAACAGGGTGAAAGTGTATTCGCCCGCCGACGAGGCGGCAAATCCCACCGGCACGAAGCCAGCCACCGTCACCAGCGTGCCCGCCAGCATGGCCGCGGCATAAGCCTTGAAGGCGTAGGACGCGGCCGTCGCCTTGTCGTCGCCGGCGGCGAGCCGGGTCAGGGTGGCGTCGGTGGTGGTCATGGCGTCGTCCACCATCAGCGCAAGGGCGATGATGAGGGCGCCGAGCGAGATCCGCTGCATGTCGATGTGCGCGAGCTGCATCAGCGCGAACACCACCGCCAGCGTGAGCGGAATGGCGAGCGCCACGATCGCCCCGGCCCGCACGCCGAGCGCGATGAACGACACCACCAGGATGATGGCGATGGCCTGCCACAGGCTCTCCATGAACTCGGCGATGGCGGTGTTCACCGTCACCGCCTGGTCGGCCACAAGGTGCGCCTCGATGCCGATGGGCAGGTTGGCGATCAGCCGGTTCATGCGGGCATCGATGGCCCGGCCCATGGCGAGGATGTCGCCGCCGTCCCGCATGGCGATGGCAAGACCGATGGCGGGCTTGCCGTTCACCCGGAACATGGGCTGGGGCGGGTCCGCGAAGCCGCGCCGGATGGTGGCGATGTCGGCGAGGCGGATCAGGCGCCCCTGCACCACGAAATTGACGTTGGCGATGTCCGCTTCCGAGCCGAAGGCGCCGGAGACGCGCACCGACATGTTCTCGGCGCTGGTCTGGATCTCGCCCGCCGGCTGCACGATATTCTGCCGCTGCAACGCCGCCAGCACCGCCGAACGGTCGATGCCGAGGCTGGCCAGCTCGCGCATGGAAAATTCGAGGAAGATGCGCTCGTCCT
This sequence comes from Xanthobacter agilis, assembly GCF_021730435.1. Taxonomy (GTDB): domain Bacteria; phylum Pseudomonadota; class Alphaproteobacteria; order Rhizobiales; family Xanthobacteraceae; genus Xanthobacter; species Xanthobacter agilis. Next base: position 216,124 of record NZ_JABWGX010000004.1, on the reverse strand, counting down.
GGGCGCCCAGGATCTCGATCTTGGACACGTCGGGCACGTGCAGCAGCTCGGAGCGGATATCTTCCACATGGTCGCGCAGCTCGCGCTGGGTGAAGCCGTCCGCGGTGAAGCCGTAGATGATGCCGAAAGTGTCGCCGAACTCGTCGTTGAAGAACGGGCCAACGATGCCCTGGGGCAGGGTGTGGCGGATGTCGCCCACGCTCTTGCGCACATGGTACCAGAGGTCCGGCACCTCGGCGGCGGTGGCCGAGCCCTTCAGATGCACGAAGATCGTGGTGGCGCCGGCCCTGGTATAACTCTCGAGGTAATCGAGCTTCGGCACGTCCTGGAGCTTGCGCTCCAGGCGCTCGGCCACCTGGCTGAACGTCTCCTCGATCGTCGCGCCCGGCCAATTGGCCTGCACCACCATGGTCTTGATGACGAAGGTCGGGTCCTCGGCGCGCCCGAGGCCCTTGAAGGCCATGGCCCCGGCCACCACCGCGATCGCCATCAGATAGAGGATGACCGAGCGGTGCTTCAGCGCCCAGGCGGAGAGATTGAAGCCCTTCACAGCCTCGCCCCCGCGCCGGAGGCACCGAGCAGGCGCACCCTCTGCCCCGGATGCAGCGCCTGCACGCCGGCGGTGACGACGATCTCGTCCGGCTTCAGCCCCTCGGCCACCGCGACCGTGGCGGGCGTGAAGCGCAGCACCTCCACGTTGCGCAGGCTCACCGTGTGGGCCTTGGGGTCCACCACCCACACCGCCGGCTTGTCGTTGAGGCGCGTCAGCGCGCTCGCGGGCACCTCGATCACCGGGCCGCGATCCACCACCACGCGACCGGTCACGGTGGTGCCGAGCCGCATGGCCGCGGGCGGATCGATGAGGCCGACGCGCACGCGGAAGGTGCGCGTGACCGGATCGGCCTGGGGCGACACCTCGCGCACGCGGCCCATGGCGGTCACCGCCGGATCGCTGGTGAGGCTGACCTGAACCTCCGGATCACCCGTGGTCGAGCCCAGCACCTGGGCCGGCACCTCGAACACGGCGTCGCGGCCGTCCTGGCGCGCCACCTGGATCACGGTCTGCCCCGCCTGCACCACCTCGCCCGGCTCCGCCCGGCGTTGGGTGACGACGCCGGCGGTGTCGGCCTTCAGCTCGGTATAGCCGAGGCGATCCTCGGCGATCTGGAGCTGGGCCTGCGCATCCTCCACCTGGGAGCGGGCGTTCAGAAAGGCCTGCTCGGCCTGCTCATACTGGGCGCGCGGCGTGAAGCCGCGGGCGAGCAGCTGGCGCTGGCGCTCATACTGGTTGCGGGTCTGGGTGAGGCTCGCGGTGGCGGCCGACACGGCGGCCTGGGCCGAACGCACCGCATTCTGTTCGTTCTGCGGATCGAGCCGCGCCATCACCTGGCCCGGCTTGACCTGGTCGCCCACATTCACGAGGCGCTCGACGACCCGCCCGCCGATGCGGAAACCATAGGAGGCCTCGTTCTCCGCCTCCACATGGCCGGTGAGGGAAAAGGCCTCGCCCGCCGCCCGATTGGTGGTGACGATGGTGCGCACCGGCCGGATCTCCGGCGCGACCTCGGTCTTGTCCTCGCCGCATGCCGACAGGCCGAGCGCCACGAGGCCGAGCGCGGCCAGCCGCGCCAGCCGGCCCGTGTGGAGCCCCCACAGGCTGAACGTGTCCATTGATCCCCATCCCGTCATCTGCGCACCCACGAATGTCCCCCTCCGACCGCGCGGTACTTCACGACCACTCGACGCCGGTGCCTCTGGCATATTCCGGAAACGGAACCTGACATGGGGACCGCACGCAATCCATCTTCAACGAAACCCGGATCGAGCATAGCAATAACGAGCTTAACTCTTCCAATAGCGCCGTTTTTGCATCGCAGCAACACGAAAAGACATCCCACCGCACCGGTCCCCAAGCCGAAAGTCGCACCGTTCTTGCCGCTCGACTTTCGATTCCATGTGAAATTATTCCATATTGGCGATGGCCGTCTGAGAAAAACGGAAACCGATCCAATGAAAAACGTAAACTGACGCCCCCAAATCGCCGCCGGAATCCCCCCGCCGGAAAAGAGGCCAAGCCTCCACCACACCATCAACTGCGGCTCGATGGGCTCATGGGATGTAAAAGAGCCCACGATCTACGAGTGCGACAGGGGCTCGAACCCTCCACATCGGCAAAAATGCATGTAAACCGTACAAAATCGGCACATGGGAGAGCATACGCATCGCCCGTTTAAGCATTCCACATCGTCCGTCATGGCGCCACGACCATGGCATCGACCTGGAAAAACTCCAGCGACAGCCCCGTTGTTCAGGCCACGGCCCACGCCGCCCCGGGGGGTGACCGAGCGGTTTGCACCCGGACGGATCCGGGCGATACGCCAGCCGCTCGTGGTGCTGCCGCTCAACAAACAGCAACCGCTGCGGTTAAGATCGACCGTCGGTCCGACTCGCCGGGCACGGCAGCGCCTGCGCGGCGCAAACGAACTCCACATGGCGCCCCGTGGCGCCCCAGGGTGGCCGAAGGCGGAAAGGGCAGGAACATGGGTCGGATCACGGTCGGGGACGTCGAGCTGGCCTGGCGCGAATGGGGCGAGGGCGAGGTCACGGTCCTGTTCATCCATGGCAATCTCGCCAGCAAGGACTGGATCGAGCTGGCCGCGCCCCATTTCCCGCGGGGGGTGCGCACCCTCGCCGTGGATTGGCGCGGCTGCGGCGACAGCGACAAGCCAACGCCCCTGCCCTGCTTTTCCAATTATTCCATCGCCCAGCACGCGGACGACATGCTCGGCGCCCTCGACGCCCTGGGCGTGTCCTTCTGCCATCTGGCCACCCACTCCGCCGGCGGCATCATCGCCACCCGCATGCTGCTGAAGCAGCCGGACCGGTTCGGGCGGGTGTTCTCACTCTCTCCGGTGGGTCCGCAGAGCGTCGACTTCCCGCCGGAGAAGGCCGCCTATTTCGATCAGATGAAGAAAAGCAAGCCGCTCACCCGGCAGATCATGGCCGCCACCTGCATGAGCCTGTTCGAGCCGGAAAGCTTCGCCAAGGGGCCGGTGCGGTTCAAGCCGGGGGTGGGGGCCCGCGGCGCTCTGTTCGACCGCATCGTGGACCAGACCTTCGCCGTCTCGGACGGCATCTGGTACGGCACCCCGGTAACCCTCACCAAGGAAGCCCAGAGCGGCGAACTGAAGGCGCGCATGGGGGAAATCCGCCACCCCCACCTCATCGCCTGGGGCACCATGGACATGGTGATCCAGGAGGCGGACCTGCGGCTGATGGCCGATGCCATGCCGGACTGCCGGTTCGTGGCGGTGCCCGGCGTCAGCCATTCCATGAACGTGGAGGCGCCGGAGCTTTATGCCGGCTTCTTCGGGGCCTGGCTCGGCGGGCTGGCGTTCTGAGGCGCCCGCTCCGCTGCCCGCTCCACTGCCCGCTCTGCCGCGCGCTCACCCGCGCGCGGGGGCGTCACGGTGCCGAATGCGGCGGAAACGCCACGCCCGCCATCACGTAGCCCAGCACAAGCGCCAGCAGCACCAGCGCGAGCGCGGCGGTGGACCACCGCCGCAGCAGCGTGTCGAGCAGCACCGCGCCATCCCGAACGTGCTGGTACAGCCGCGCCAGGGGCGCCGCCGCCACCAGGATGTCGCCGGCGGGCACCTCCACGAATTTCGGCGGCTTTTGATAGATCAGCGCCGCCACCCCAAGGCCGAGCGCCACCGGCCACAGGCCCTTGATAAGGGTGTCGAGGCTGAACAGCAGGGCAAGGGACGTGCCCGTCACCGCTGTGAACAGCGCGAACGGCAGCCCCACCGCCGCCGCGCTCAGCACCGCCCACGGCACGCGCAGGCCCGGCGCCACCGATCCGCCGGTCGCCGTGGCCCCGGCGCCGACATCCGCCAGCAACAGAACATAACGCGCCATCAGCACCGTGGTGCCGACGGCGGAGAGGGCGAGAAGCAGCCCGGCCAGCCCGTCCCCCACCGGCTCCTTCACCGCGAACTTCGCCAGCGCGCCGCCGGTGAAGGGCAGCCCCGCGAGGCTGAGGCCCAGCACCGCCGCCACCACGAGGACCGGAACCAACCGCCGGCGCGGGCATGCCGCCGCCACCCCCACCGTGAGAAACATCGCCCCTTTCAGCAGCATGTGGTTGAAGCCGTAGAACGCGGCCAGGACCGGCACCGTGGCGTCGCCGGTCTTCAGCCCCACCCCGAGCACAGCCGCCACGACGCCCATCTGACTGACCGTGGAATAGGCGAGCACCCTCTTGGGGTGGCGCTGGGTGAGGCCGATGGCCACCCCGTAGAAGGCGGTGAACAAGCCCGCCGCCAGCAGCCCGGCGCCCCAATCGAACCATGGGGTGCCGGCCGGCAGGAAGCGGATGAGCCCGATCAGCCCCGCCTTCACCACGATGCCCGACAGCACCGCCGAGCCCGGCACCGGCGCCACCGCATGGGCGAGCGGCATCCAGACATGGAGCGGAAACAGGCCCATCTTCATGCCGAAGCCCACCAGCAACAGCGCCAGGATGGCACCCCGCCAAGGCGAGGCGGGCAGGCCCGCGACCGCATCGCGGATCAGGGGATTGGGCTCGGTGACGCTGGCCGCGAGCATCACGAAGGCGGCGATCAGCAGCGCCTCGCCGAACACGGTGAGCGCCAGATAGACCCGGCCGGCCCGGCGCGCCGCGACGGTGTCGTCATGGGTGGCGAGGCCAAAGGCGGAAAAGCTCACCAGCGCATAGGCGAGGTAGAAGCTCGCCACGTCCGCCACCAGGAATACCGCGAACGAGCCGGCGAGGGTCAGCAGCCACCACACCGAGAATGCGCCCCGCGCCGGGTCGCTTCTCAGATAGCAGACGGCATAGGCGCCCGCGGCCAGCCACAGCAGCGCGGCGCCGCCCAGCAGCACGGCGCCCGGCAGGTCCAGGGCGAAGGTGAGCCGGAACGGCGACGGCACCACCAGCACCGATTGCCCCAGCGGGACCGCTACGGCGGCCAGCAGCCCCGGCAGCGGCGCAACCAGGAGCAGCACGTCGACCCGCCGCCGCACGAACGGCTTGATAGCGGCAAGGGCGAGCACCAGCGGCACCAGAACCGCGGCCAGCAGCATCAGATCGCTCGCGCTCAGGCCCGCCATCACGGCACCATCCCCGCCCAGCTCGCCGGGCGGCCAATGAAGAGGAAGTGCGACGGCTCCAGCGGCACGAAGCCGAAGCCCACCGCCACCAGCGCCAGGGCCAGGGCCACCCATTCCCGCCAATGCGCCACCGGCTGCGCCACCAGCGGCTCGGCCGGGCGCTGCAGCGCCAGCACCACCACCTTCAGCACATAGCCGCCCGCCAGCAGCCCGCCGAGCAGGATCACCGCCGCGATCCACCACGCGCCGAGATGAACCGCCGCGCTCAGCAGCATCACCTTGGCCACGAACCCGCCGGCCGGCGGCAGGCCCATGAGCGAGAGCCCGCCGAGGCCGAACGCGAACAGGCTCACCGGCACCACCCGCCCCACCCCGGACAGGCCCGCGATGCGGTCATGGCCCAGCGCCTCGGCGATCAGCCCGGCCGCCATGAACATGGCCGCCTTGGAAAAGGCATGGGAGGCGAGGTGCAGCGCCCCGCCGGTCCAGGCCAGCGCGCTCCAGGGGCTCGACGCCGCCGCCAGAGGAAACATGAGGAACAGGTAGCCGATCTGCGCCGCCGTGGAATAGGCGATCAGCAGCTTCAGCCGTGGCTGCGCCAAGGCGACGAGGCTGCACACCACGATCGCCGCCGCGCCGAGCCCGGCCAGCATCGGCGCCACCGCCACCGCCAGGGTGGAGGGGGCAAGGTCCAGCCAGAACCGCACCAGCAGGAAGATGGGGGCCTTGATGACCACCGCCGAGAGCAGGGCGCTCGCCGCCGGCGGCGCACCCGAATGGGCCGGCGGAAGCCACAGGTGCAGGGGGAAAAGGGCCGCCTTCGCCATCATGCCGGCGGTCATCAGGGCCAGCGCCAGCACGAAACCGGGGCTGGCGGTCGCTTCGCGCGCCACCAGGATAATGTCGAGCGTGCCGTAAAGCCCGTAGATGACCACCACCCCGAGCAGATAGAGCAGCGAGCCGAACAAGGCGAACAGCAGGTAGCGCAGCGCCGCCTCCACCTGGGCAAGCTTGCCCTCCAGGCAGACCAGGGGCACCGCCGCGAAGGTCAGCAGTTCCAGCGCCACATAGAGCGTGAACAGGTCTTCGGCCAGGAACACAAGGTTCAGCGCGCTGAAGACGCTCGCGAGCAGCATCCAGAACGCCGGCGGCATGCGCTCGCCCCCGGCCCTCGAACGGCCGGGCGTGGTCATCGCGAACAGGCCGGTGGCCAACAGCACCGCCGCCGTCATCACCAGCATGAAGGCGGAGAAGCCATCCGCCCGCAGCCCCACGCCCAGCGGCGGGCGCCAGCCGCCGATGAAGCTCGCGGCCGCGGCGCCGGAGCGCCCCACCCCGCCGGCGATGGCGAGGGCCACGAGCAGCGACAGCCCCAGCACGACCACCGTCGCGCGCTCCGCGATCCGCGACGGCGCCAGGAACAGCACCGGCACAGCGAACAGCGGCAGGATCACCGCCACCACCAGCAGCGCATCCGCGGAGGCGAAAAGGACTGCGCCGCTCACGCGTCACCCCCCGGCTGGACCCGGCCCTTGGTCCCTTCCGCCTGGGCACCCGCCACCTTGGCGGGCGCGGCGCCGGGCCGCGCCCGCAGCGCCGCGAGGCGTTTCAGCAGTGCCACCGCGAGCGCGGTGGCGGAGAAGGCCACCACGATGCCGGTGATGACCAGGGCCTGCGGCACCGGATCGGCGGCGAAGCCCGCCCCCGCCCCGCGCCGCGCCACCGCGCCGAACACCAGGAACACGCCACCGCCCAGGAGGTTGAAGGCGAGGATGCGCGCCAGCGCGTCCCGCCCCACCATCAGGCCATAGACGCCGACCGCCGAAAGCGCCGCGCCCAGAAGGCCGAACAAGACCGGCGCGCTCATGCCTTCCTCCCCATCGGCGGCCCCAGCACCAGCAGCGCCAGGGTCACGGCGATGGACACGGTGATGGCCACCTCCACCGCGATGATGACGGTTTTTTCGAAACCCTCCGGATAATCAAGGAAGGCGCCGGCCAGGAACCAGCCGGCGATGCCCACGCCGAGGAAGGCGAACGGCCCCGCGAGCACGGCAAGCCTTAGCCCCGCGCCGCCGATGGCAGGCACGGGGCTAAGCCCCGCCATCATCGCCATGAGGGCCATGGCCGCGAGCACCGCCCCGCCCTGGAACGCGCCGCCCGGCACATCGGCCCCCGCCCAGAACATGTAGATGCCCACCAGGGCACCGATGGGAACCAGCACCCGCGCCAGGAAATCCAGCGCACCCGAAGGCGGCGCCGGCCACAACGGAGCCGGCGCGCGGCGCCAATGTCGATCCGGCGACAGCGACCACACCCCGATCAGGGCGACCAGCAGCACCATCGTTTCCAAAAGCGTATCGAGGGCGCGAAACACCAGCAGCACACCCGTGACCGGGTTGCCGAGGTCGGTCGCGGGCAAGGCGCGCACCACATCGGGCGCCAGGCTTGGCGCCGGGTCCGGCAGCAGCAGCACCACCACCGCGAGGGCGGCGAACACCACGAGGCCCACCATCCCGGCGCACAGATGATAGAGCAGCCCCACCTCCCGCTCACGGGTGAGCGGCGCATCGGCCGCCGCCTGCAACAGCACCAGGCCTGTGATGCCGCTGCCCACCGCCACCTCGGTGAGCGCGACATCCACCGCCGCGAGCCGCACCCAGATCAGCCCCAGCAGCAGCCCGACCCCCATGAAGGCCACCACCCGCGCGAATCCGTCGCCCCCGGCGGCAACGCGTACGGCGGCCGCAAGGACCAGGAGCGCCAGGATCGCATCGAGCAACAGGCTCACGGCGCGGGTTCCTCCCCGTGGGCGGAGCGATCGGGGGCAGCCGGGTCCGCCGTCATGGCGGCGTGATAGGCCACGTCGCCCATCAGCTGCGAGACCGCGCCGGAGGACAGTTGCACCAGCAGCCAGATGGCGACCATCTTGACCGCCTCCAGCCCCCCGCCCGCGACCACGGCCTGGGGCACAAGGCCCAGCACCAGCAACCCGAGGCCGATGTTGTCCGCCTTGGTGAGGGCGTGCAGCCGGGCGAGCGGATCGGGCAGGCGCAGCAGCCCCACGGTGCCGACGATGAAAAACAGCAGCCCGGCGGCGACCAGCACCACGGTGAAGATATCGAGGACGAGGGTCATGGCGCGCCCCTCCCCTCCGGCCCGCGTCCCCGGCCGCGCAGCGCGAATGCGCGGAACGCCGCCACCGCGCACGCGGCGAGCACCGCCAGCACCAGCGCCACATCCAGCACCGCCGCATCCTGCTGAGCAATGGCCAGCAGCAGCAGCACGGCGATGGCGCAGGTGCCGAGCAGTTGCAGCGCCATCATCCGGCCCACGGCACCGCTGCGCCACACCCCCAGGAGGCCAGTGGCGGCGATCAGCAGGAGAACGCCGGCCGCCGCGACAAGAAAATCAGCCACGCCGGTCCCCCTCCCCATGCGCCGCCTCGCCCTGCCCCAAGGCGTCGAGAAACACGACCAGATCCGCGTCGAGCGCCTCCAGCACCGGCCCGTCGAGATCGAGCGCATGCAGTAGCAGCGCATCGGCCTCTTCCCCCACCGGCAGGGAACCGGGCTGAAGACTGATGGTCGCGGCGAATGCCTGCCGGGCAAGCCCCGGCGGCAGACCACACTCCACCGCCAGCATCCCCGGCGCCAGCGGCAGCGCGGGATCCATCACGTGCCGCGCCACATCGATGCCAGACGCGAACGAGCGGCGCACGAAATGCAGCACGAAGACCCCGAGCGCGGTCACACGCCTCCGGCCCGCCGCCGGCGGCAACAGACGCAGGCTGATCGGTGCCACCACGACGCTCGTCGCCAGGCCGGCGACGAGATCCACCAGGCCCACACGACCGAGCGCCACCCAGGCCAGAAAGAACCAAAGGCTGCGCACCGCATGCTGCATGGGGGTGGGGCGGCGCCGCACCCACGGGCCGGGACCATCGCCGGTCATCGCCGCCGTCATGCCGCGCGCCCGGTGGCCGGCGCCGCCCCGACCACGGCCGCAAAGCCCAGCCCCGCGCACGAGATCAAAGCTGCGATCATGGATGCGTTCATCTTTGTTCCCTCCATCCGCGGCGGATGGCGGGCGGTTCGACCGGCAGGAATGCGCCCGCCCCTTCCACTCCGAGGACATCCGGGACCCGCCGGCCCTTCCAAGCTCGACCGATGACCCCTCATCGCGGCTGCGGACAGGAACACAGATGCAGTCAACATCGGAATTATTCCAAAACTACTGCCGCCGCACCGCATGCAGTGATGATCGAGGACGCTTTTTCCTTCACCTGGCCCGCATCGGCCTGCAAGGACCGGCAAAAAGACATGCTCAGGGACGCGCTTAAAACCTTGGCGCGGGTGGCGCCCGACCAAACCGGCGTCAGCACAGGACACATTCGACTGTCGACGGGAACGCGGCATCCGACCTCGCCGCATGGGGCGAGCGGATCCCTCCTGCCGTCGAGTGAGCACATACATCCCTCGACGGCGCAACGCATGGAGTGCCCCTGTTTACTGTTCCGCTTCGGCGGTGGCAATGCGGCGGATCCTCCTTTCGCGCGCGATAGGGCAACGCGAGCGTCCCACCGCCAAGAGCCCCGGGACCGCAGGGGTGGCCCGAGGCAAGTCCGCGCATGACCGGCGTCAGAGCGCCACCCTGCAACCATTGTCTCGCTCCCATCGTCGCGCGCACGTCGTCTTGCGCCCGTCGTGGATTCGGACGAAGGTCCGCGGGGCTTCCGGCACCGGCGGCCCCAGGCGACCGGCCAACACCAATCAAAGAGGCGTGCATGAGCGATCTCGTCGTTTTCGGCTTCTCGGGGCTTCATCAGGCGGACGAAGTGCTCAACAAGCTGCGCTCCCTGCAGAAGGCGCACCTGATCGACCTTGAGGATGCCTGCGTCGTGGAGCGGGAGGCCGATGGCAAGGTGCATGTGAAGCAGGCTGTGAACCTCACCGCCCTCGGCGCCGCCCAGGGTGGCACCATGGGTGCCCTGTGGGGCGGCCTCGTGGGGCTTTTGTTCCTGAACCCGATCGCCGGCATGGCGCTCGGCGCGGCGGCGGGGGCCGGCGCCGGCGCCTTGTCCGGCTCCCTTTCCGACTATGGCATCAACGATGACTTCGTGAAGCAGCTCGGCGAGACCATTCCCGCCAGTTCTTCCGCCTTGTTCGTGCTGGTGAAGAGCGTCACCTTCGACAAGGTACTGCCCGAGATCGAGCCCTACGGCCCGCGGGTTCTGAAGACCTCCCTGTCCAACGCCGACGAGGAGAAGCTGAAGGCCGCCATCGCCGCCGGCACCACGCCGGCGGCCTGACACCGCGCCGGGGGGCGCGCCCCCCCGGCCTCTCTTCCCCGGCCGGGCCCCGGCGGGGGCGACCGTCCCATGGATCAATGATAGAGGGGTCTGTCGTGCATCGCGGCCGTGCGCCGCCGATCCGCCACCCGGGGCCGCCATGACCGATATTGCCGCGCGCGTCTACAACCACACCTGGAAGATCGACCCCATCGTCCGCTCGGTGCTCGACACCGATTTCTACAAGTTGCTCATGGGGCAGATGATCTTTCATCGCCACCGGGACACGCGCGTCACCTTCGGCATCCACAACCGCACCAGCCGCGTCCGCCTCGCCGACATCGTCGACATCGGCGCCCTGCGCGAGCAGCTCGATCATGTACGCGGCCTCTCCCTCACCCGCGGCGAGAGCACCTGGCTGCGGGGCAACATGTTCTACGGCAAGCGGCAGATGTTCTCCCCGGACTACATCGCCTGGCTCGAGGACTTTCGCTTTCCCGCCTACCATCTGGAGAAGTGGGACGGGCAATACGAACTCACCTTCGAAGGGCCGTGGGTGGAAACCACCATGTGGGAAATTCCCGCCCTCGCCATCATCAACGAGTTGCGTTCGCGCGCCGTGTTGAAGGACATGGGCAAGTTCGAGCTGCAGATTCTCTACGCCCGCGCCATGGCCCGCGTGTGGGAAAAGGTGGAGGTTCTGCGCGCCCTCGGCCCGATCAACATCGCTGATTTCGGTACCCGCCGCCGCCACGGCTTCCTGTGGCAGGATTGGTGCGTGCAGGCGCTGATCGAAGGGCTCGGCGAGGGCTTTCTCGGCACCTCCAACTGCCTCATCGCCATGCGCCGCGAGGTCGAGGCCACCGGCACCAACGCCCACGAACTGCCCATGGTCTACGCCGCCCTCGCGCGGACCGACGCGGAGCTGGCCCAGGCCCCTTATCAGGTGCTCGCCGACTGGCAGCAGGATTACGACGGCAACCTGCGCATCATCCTGCCCGACACCTACGGCACCGCCGGCTTCCTCGCCCACGCCCCCGACTGGGTGGCGCGCTGGACCGGCATCCGCATCGACAGCAAGGACCCGGTCGAAGGCGGCGAGGAGGCAATCCGCTGGTGGACCGCCCGCGGCCAGGATCCGCGCGAGAAGCTCGCCATATTCTCCGACGCCCTCGACGTAGCCGAGGTAGCGCGCATCCGCGCCGCCTTCGACGGGCGGCTGCGCATGGGCTTTGGATGGGGAACGCTGCTCACCAACGACTTCCGCGGCCTCACCCGCGACGGCGCCCTCGACCCCATCTCCATTGTCTGCAAGGTGGTCTCCGCCAACGGACGCCCGGCGGTGAAGCTCTCCGACACCCCGACCAAGGCGATGGGCCCAGCCTCGGAGCTGGAGCGTTATCGGCGGGTCTTCGAGGTCGGGACCCAGCAGGCGCGCGCGGTCATCGTCTGACCCAGCCCCAGGCCGGACGGGACCACAAGCCGCCCCTCCCCCTGAACCGGAGGACGGAGGGGCTCGGCTCGACGCCGCCTCTCTCCGAAAAAATCCCGAAACGCCTCAGTGCCCGGGGAACGAAACCAGGCTGCGAACCGGCACGCCAAGCGCCTCCAGCTTCGCCACGCCTCCAAGATCCGGCAGGTCCACCACGAAGCAGGCCGCCACCACCTGGGCCCCACACTCCCGCAGCAATTGGACGGCGCCCACCGCCGTGCCGCCCGTAGCCACCAGGTCATCCACCAGGAGCACCTGCTCCCCTCGGGTGACCGCGTCCACATGCATCTCGATCTCGTCCTGGCCATATTCCAAGGCATAGGCCATGCGCACCGTCTGGTGCGGCAGCTTGCCTTTCTTGCGGATCGGCACGAATCCGGCCGAAAGCTGGTGCGCCACCGCGCCGCCAAGAATGAAGCCGCGCGCCTCGATGCCCGCCACCTTCGCGATCTTGGCGCCGGCAAACGGCTGCACCAGTTCATCCACCGCCCGGCGAAAGGCCCTCGGATCGCCCAGCAAGGTCGTGATATCGCGGAACAGGATACCTGGCTTCGGATAATCGGGAATGCTGCGGATGGTGGCAGCGAATTCATTTGGCGTCATCGCACACTCCGGACGCGGCCGCGCGCCGCGGGGCCGCACAGACACTGCACCTTCAGGGCCCCGACGTGGCCGCTGATGAGAGCCCAGGGCTGGCTAAAAGAAAAGGGGCCCGCGAGGCCCCTTTTCCTGAAGTGGAGGTAACGCTCAGTGCGCCACGTTCTTCCAGATCTTCTTCTTCGTGAAATAGAGCAGGCCGCTCAACACGATGAGGAAGATGACCACCTGGAAGCCGATGCGCTTGCGTGCATCGAGATGCGGCTCCGCCATCCACATCAGAAAGGCGGCGACATCGGTCGAATACTGATCCACCGTCTGCGGCGTGCCGTCCGTATATTCCACTTGGCCGTCGCTGAGCGGCTTCGGCATCGCGATCTGGTTGCCCGGGAAATACTTGTTGTAATGCAGGCCCGCCTGCACCGTCACGCCTTCCGCCGGCTCGGAATAGCCGGTCAGCACGGCGTGGATATAGTCCACACCGTGCTCCTGGTACTGAATGAAGGCGTCGGTGATGAATCCCGGAAAGCCCACATGGTAGGAGCGGGCCTTGGCCAGCACCGACATGTCCGGCGGCAAGGCGCCGCCGTTGGAGGCACGGGCAGCCTGGTCGTTGGGGAACGGCGCCGGCCACTGGTCTGACGGACGGCCCGGACGCTGGAACATATCGCCGGAATCGTTCGGCCCGTCCGTAATCTGGTACTCGCTCGCGATCTGTTTGACCTGCGCCTCGCTGAAGCTCGGGCCGCCGGGCTGGGACAGATTGCGGAAGTAAAGGAAGTTCGCGGAGTGGCAGGCGGTGCAGACCTCCTTAAACACCTTGAACCCGCGCTGCAGCTGCGCCGTGTCGTAGGAGCCGAAGGGCCCCGCGAACGACCAGCTGAGCCGCGGCGGGCGACCGTCATGGCCGCCGGCTTCCGCCGCCGTGGCCGGCGCCGTGAAGAGGAGCGCCGCCGCGGCGGCGCCGAAGAGAATGCTACGAATGGTCATGCTGTTCTCTCCGCGCCCGGGTCACTTGGTCTCGGGGGCAGCCGCACCGGCCACCACCGTCGCACCGCCCTTGGCCAGCACCGCATCCGCGATGGAGGCTGGCAGCGGCTTCGTCTTCTCGATGAAGCCCAGGAGGGGCAGGATGATGAGGAAATGAGCGAAGTAATAGACCGTGAAAATCCGCGACACGATCACATAGATACCGTCCGCCGGCTGAGAGCCGAGATAGCCGAGCCCCACCGCCACCACCGCGAAGATCCAGAAGAAGATCCTGAACAGCGGGCGGTAGCGCGCCGAGCGCACCTTGGAGGTGTCCAGCCAGGGCAGGAACGCCAGCACCGCGATCGCCGCGAACATGGCGAGCACGCCGCCGAGCTTGTCCGGGATGGAGCGCAGGATGGCGTAGAACGGCAGGAAGTACCATTCGGGCACGATATGCGCCGGCGTCGACATGGGATTGGCCGGGATATAATTGTCCGAATGTCCGAGATAGTTCGGAGTATAGAAGATGAACCACGAGAAGAAGATGATGAACAACACCACCGCGAACGTATCCTTGATCGTCGCGTAGGGGGTGAAGGGCACCGTGTCCTTGCTCACGCTCTTCACATCAATGCCGTCAGGGTTGTTCTGGCCGACATGGTGCAGAGCCCAGATATGGAGCCCGACCACGCCCGCGATCATGAACGGCAGCAGATAGTGCAGCGCGAAGAAGCGGTTGAGGGTGGGGTCACCCACCGAATAGCCGCCCCACAGCCACTGCACGATCACCTCGCCCACCACCGGAATGGCGGAGAAGAGGTTGGTGATGACGGTGGCGCCCCAATAGGACATCTGACCCCAGGGCAGCACATAGCCCATGAAAGCGGCGGCCATCATCAGCAGGTAAATGATGACGCCGAGGATCCACAGCACCTCGCGCGGGGCCTTGTAGGACCCGTAATAGAGGCCGCGGAAGATGTGGATGTAGACCGCGATGAAGAACATCGACGCGCCGTTGGCGTGGATGTAGCGCATGAGCCAGCCGTAGCTCACGTCCCGCATGATGTGCTCGACGCGGGCGAAGGCCACCGGCGCATAAGCCACATAATGCATGGCGAGCACGATGCCGGAAACGATCTGCACCACGAGCATGAAGCTCAAGATGGCGCCGAAGGTCCAGAAATAATTGAGATTCTTCGGCACCGGGTAAGCGATGGCCGAGGAATGGATCAAACCGACGAGCGGCAGGCGGCTTTCAAACCACTGCGCCACCTTGCTCTTCGGCTGATAGCTGGAATGTCCTTCCATGGGGTCCAACCTTTATTGCGCCGGCGACGGTTAAACGTCAGCCGATCACGATCTTCGTATCGGATGTGAAAGCGTAGGGCGGAAGGGCAAGATTAAGCGGCGCCGGCCCCTGCCGAATGCGGCCGGAGGTATCGTAGACCGAGCCGTGGCACGGGCAGAACCAGCCATCATAGGCCCCCTGGTGACCCAGCGGCACGCAGCCCAGATGGGTGCAGATGCCGATCACCACCAACCACTGGTCCTTGCCGGCCTTCACGCGGTCGGCGTCGGGCTGGGGATCGCGCAGGGAGGCGATGTCGGCGCTCCGCGCCTCCTCGATCTCCTTCTTCGTGCGATGGGAAATGAAGATCGGCTTGCCGCGCCACTGCACGGTCACGATCTGCCCCTCCGCGATGGGCGAGAGGTCCACCTCGGTGGTGGACAGCGCCAGCACCGAGGCATCGGGCTGGAGCTGCGAGACGAATGGCCACACCATGCCGGCCACGCCCGCGGCGCCCACCGCGCCGGTCGCGATATAGAGGAAGTCCCGACGCGTCGCCTTCTGCGACGTCTCCGTATGTGCCACGGCGCTGATCCCCGTCCTGTCGTCCGTCCACGATCCGCGCTGGAGCACACGGCCCGGCTCCTGCGCATGAATGTGGCGGAGCTATGAAGCCATAATTCCCCACCTTCGAGGGCCTCTAATTGCACCCCCGCCGGTTCTTGTCCAGATGATGGCGATGCGGCACGCGGTCTTTTCCGGGGCCAGCGCGATGCGGCCTGGGGCCGCGCCGACCGGCACGCCGAGAGTGCGCGCGAAACGCTCGGCGGCGCCGGCGTTGCATGCAAATGCCGGCTAACGACTGAAAGACAAGGATTGGCGGGCGGACGAGAAGCCGCGCGCTCTTGCCTACTTGATCACGCGCGCGGTAGCTTGACCTTGCACCCGCCGATGCGGAAGACTTTCGCGTCGGCACATTTATTCCGTAAGGGCAGCGGCACATGCGCGCGCATTGGATCCGAACAGTCACGTCCGCCATCGCGCTGATGACCGGCCTCGCCGGCGCCCAGGCTGCGTCGGCGGAGCAATTGCTCCCGGTGACGATCACCAACCAGACTGGCTACAAGGGGCCGATCTACGTCACGGTCTACGGCTCCGAAAATCCCGCAAAGCCGAATACCTGGTACTATGTGGCCAAGACCGGCGCGGCCACGAAGTTCAACGACACGGTCAAGCAGCCGACGAATTTCGGCTTTTCCTTCACCGGGAGCAGCACCGCGCTGCGGGTCCCGATGCTCCAGTCGGCGCGGATCTATTTTTCTTTCTGCGCACCGCTGAAGCTCACCGTCGCCAACGGCACGCCGTCCACGCCCGACGCCACGACCCCCGGCAGCCAGACCTTCAACATCCCGTTTGACTTCGTCGAATACACTTGGGTGCCGATCGCGACGCCGAAGAACAACACCCAGATCTGGGTCAACACCACCCAGGTGGACGCGTTCGGCCTGCCGATCCGGATGACGCTCGCGGGCAAGCCCTATGGCAAGGCCACGCAACTCACCGGCGGCTTCAACAGCCCCACCGCCGGCCCCAACATCATCGCGGCGATCAAGAAGGCCGGCGCCCCCTGGACGAAGCTGATGGTCAGCAACGGCAAGTGGCCGATCCGCCTCATCTCCCCCGTCCACACGATGACGCTTGCCACCTCGTCGCCCTATTATTTCCCGAGCAATTATTGGGACAAATACATCACATCCGTATTCAACTATTACGCCAAAGCCAGCAACTCTTTTTCGGTGAATACCGGAACCACAACCTATAAGGGTACCGTCACGAACGGGCAGATGGTGCTCACGCCCACCGGCGGCGGAGCGGCGACCGTGTTCGGCAAGCCGACGTCCCAGTATCTTTGGGCGAATGGAGCGCCACCGATCAGCGGCGGCAATGTGGCCACGCTGCAGAAATTCATCCAGGCCTCATTCCTGCGCTCCACCTTCCTGACGAACAACAACCTGTCCAAATGCTCCGGCATGACGCCTTATACATCGAGCCCGATCAATCAATATTCCAAGGTGATTCACCAATTCGCCTACAATCAGGAGGCTTACACCTTCGGCTACGATGACGTGTGCTCCCAGAGCAGCACCACCTCGCTCATTCAGCCGACCTCGATCAACCTGACCCTCTATCCGCTGGCCGGCAACATGGCGCGGATGACCTGCCCCTGAGCCATTCCCCCTGAACACCGCCTTCGCTCCCATGACGTGCCGCGCCGTCCTTCACGGGACGCGCGGCTGATCGCGTGCCCATGATCCTCGCCCTCTATTGCCCCGATATCGCCCAGAATGCGGGCACCTGCCTGCGCACGGGCGCGTGCCTCGGCGTTCCGGTCCACATCATCGAGCCGGCCGGGTTCCCGGTGGGCGCGGCGGCGTTCCGGCGGGCCGGGATGGACTATATCGACACCGTGGAATGGCATCGCCACGCGCATTTCGACCGATTCCTGGAGATGCTGCGCACCGAGGGGCGACGTCTGGTGCTGTTCACCACCGGCGCCGCGCAGGCGCACACCGACTTCCGCTTCCACCCCGACGACGCTTTGCTGTTCGGACGGGAATCCGCGGGCGTACCCGAGGCGGTGCATCACGCCGCGGACGCGCGCGTGACCATTCCCATGCGGGCGGGCCTGCGCTCCCTCAACGTGGCGGTGAGCGCCGGCATCGGCCTTGCCGAGGCCCTGCGCCAGACCTCGGGCTTTCCAAGGTCTTGAGCGCGCGCCATGGTGGGCCGGAGCATCTTCAAGCGCAGTGATCCCCGGCGCGCGTGAAGAAAATGCGCGAAAGCTGTGCTCCAATGCGCTTGCTGTCATACCTTTGGCCCCGGTCTTTGACCGGCGCCAAAGGGACATGCACCAAGTGGGACCGGCACCAAGTGGGCACGCGCACGCTCCGGCCCCCAGGCGCCCCCGAAACGAATTCCTCGTGATGACCGCATGCGGTCATCACCGCCAGCCCCGGACTTCCGAATGAGCTCTGATCCCGCAGCCTTCGATACGCCCCTCACCGCCCACAAGGCCCACGCGCGCGCTTGGTTCGAGGAGCTGCAGGGGCGCATCATCGCCGCGTTCGAGGCCCTGGAGGACGAGGCGCCCGCGGCCTTGTTCGCGGGTCCCGCCGGCCGTTTCAGCCGCAGCCCCTGGACCCGCACCGACCACACCGGGGCGCCGGGGGGCGGCGGCACCATGGCGCTCATGCGCGGGCGCCTGTTCGAGAAGGTGGGGGTGCACACCTCCACGGTGTTCGGCACGTTCGCCCCCGAGTTTCGCGCCCAGATCCCCGGCGCCGCGGAAGACCCGCGCTTTTGGGCGTCCGGCATCTCCCTCATCGCCCACATGGCGAGCCCCCATGTGCCGGCGGTGCACATGAACACAAGGTTCGTGGTGACGACCAAGGCGTGGTTCGGAGGCGGGGCGGACCTCACCCCCTCGCTCGCCCGGCGCCGCACCCAGGAAGATCCGGACACCATCGCCTTCCATGCCGCCATGGCGGCCGCCTGTAGCCCCCACAAGGTGGCGGACTATGAGCGCTACAAGGCGTGGTGCGACGAGTATTTCTTTCTGAAGCACCGGGGCGAGATGCGCGGCATCGGCGGCATTTTCTATGATTATCTCGACAGCGCGGGAGCCGGCGCCGGCACCTTCGAGGATGATCTGGCCTTCACCCGCGATGTGGGACTGTCCTTCCTCGACATCTACCCGCGCCTGGTGCGGGCCAACATGCACGTGCCCTGGAGCGAAGAGGACCGCGAGGAACAATTGGTCCGTCGCGGGCGCTATGTGGAGTTCAACCTGCTCTATGATCGCGGCACCATCTTCGGCCTGAAGACCGGCGGCAATGTGGACTCCATTCTCTCGTCCATGCCGCCGGTGGTGAAGTGGCCGTGATGGCGCTGTCATAAAGCCCCGATAAGGCTTTCCTGGGCGCGCATCGCGCCGCGATCGGGGGAGAGGACCATGGCGTTCGAGCCGGGAGAAATCGTTCAGCTCAAGTCGGGGAGCCCCGCTTTGACTGTGGTCGAAGTGCAGGAGCTGGACGTCAAGGTCGTATGGTACGCCGAGGAAGTGGGCGAGTTCCGCAGCCAGAGCCTGCCGGCGATCTCGCTGGAAACCCTCGACCTGACCGAATTCGAGATCGAGGAAGAAGACGAAGCCGAGGCGGACGAGGACTGACCAGTCCCGGCACCGGGCGACGCGCGGGCAGCAGTCCACCTGTCCGCGCGAGGCCCTGCGCGCCTCAGCGGGCAGATGCCACGGTGGCGAGGGCTGCGCCGATCAGCGCCTCCTTGGCGTCCCCCGACATTGGAAAATCCGCCGCCACCCAGGCCGCTTCCACGGCGGCGAGGGCACGGCCGAGGGCGGGGCCGGGCTTCAGGCCGCGGGCCATCAGATCCCCGGCGCTCACGGGCAAGCGCGGCGGCGTCCAGGCCGTGGCCAGCGCGACCCGGGATTGGAGTTCCGCCTGCATCGCTTCGGAACACGGGCCTGCCGCCGCCAGCAATATGCGGTCGAGCGCCGCCTCGGGTCCGGCGCCATAGACGAAGGCGCGCAGCGCCGCCGCCGGCGCGCCCGCCCCCGGCAACGGGGGCCGCGACGCGGCCAGGGCCGACAGCCGCCGCATCTCCCCATTGGACAGGCGCAGCTTCTCACGCAGCCGGGGCACATCGTCCGGCACCCGCAGGGCCAGGGCCGCCAGCCGGCGGACCGGATCGGCGGGAACGCCGAGCCGCGCTTCCAGCCCCACAAGGCGGGTAAAAGCCTTAACGTCGGCAAGGCCGGCGAGGAGCGGCTGCACCAGGCCGCAATCGCTCATGATCTCCAGCGTGCGCGGGGCGCCGGGCGCCAGCAGCAGCTTCAGGAGTTCCGCCCGCACCCGCTCATGGGACAGGCCGCGCAGGCCGGCGCGGGCGCGGACCACGGCCCGGAGCGCGGTCGCGTCCACCAGGCCTTCCCCGTAGGCGGCATGGAAGCGGAACAGGCGCAGGATGCGCAGATAATCCTCGGCGATGCGCGCGTCCGCGTCGCCGATGAAGCGCACCCGCCGCGCGGCAAGGTCGGCCAGCCCGCCCACGAGATCGATCACCTGCCGGTCCACGGTGGCGTAAAGGGCGTTGATGGTGAAGTCGCGCCGGGCCGCATCGTGGTCCCAGCTCCGGCCGAAGCGCACCACGGCCCGGCGCCCGTCGGTCTCCATATCCTCGCGCAGGGTGGTCACCTCGTAGGCCGCATGGTCCACCACCACCGTGACGGTGCCGTGCTCCACCCCCGTCGGCACGGCCTTCATGCCCGCCGCGCGCACCCGCCCCGCCACCACCTCGGGCAAAGCGGTGGTGGCGATGTCCACATCGGTCACGGTGAGGCCGAGCAGGGTGTTGCGCACCGCGCCGCCGACCACGCGGGCCTCTTCCCCGGCCGCGTTCAGCACGCCCAGCAGAGCCGAAAGGCCATGGCGATCCCAGAAGCCCGCCCCGGCGAGGGAGGCCCCGCTCATTCGAAATGCCCGGGCACAAACACGCCGTCGCGCGTCTGCGCCGGCACATAGTGGCTGCCGGGCGGCGCGCTGCGCCCGCCTTCAAACAGCAGCAAGCCAAGCGCCATCAGCACCAGCGCCGCCACCGCCAGGCTGGCCAGGGCGCGTGGCGACCAGTGCTCGGGCACCACCGAGCCCTTGGTGGCGATGAGCAGGGCGCCGTAAAGCACAAACGGGGTGAGGAACAGCGCGAGTTCCACCAGCAAGGTGCGCAGCATCAGGCATAGACCCGGTCATAGAGGTTGCGCAGCATGCCGGCGGTGGCGCCCCAGATGAAGCGCCCCTCGTAGGGCATGGCGTAATAATGGCGCAGCGTGCCCTGCCATTTGCGCGACTGGCGCTGGTGGTTCGCCGGCGTCATGAGGAATTTCAGCGGCACCTCGAACGCCTCGTCCACCTCGGCGGGGCTGAGGGTGAGGGCGTAGTCGGGGTCCACCAGCCCCACCACCGGCACGATCCAGAATCCGGTTCCCGAGAGATAGCCGTCGAGATAGCCCAGGTGCCGCACCAGGCGCGCGTCGAGCCCCACCTCTTCTTGCGCCTCGCGCAAGGCGGCGGCCTTCTCGTCGGCGTCCTCCGGGTCCACGCGGCCGCCGGGAAAGGCGATCTGGCCGGCATGGTTGGATAGCCGGGCCGAACGCAGGGTCAGGAGCACGCCCGGATCCGGCCGCGCCACGATGGGCACCAGCACGGCGGCATGGCGCGGCGGCTGCGCCGGCGCGAGCCCTTCAAGGCTCGGCTGCAAGGCGTGGTCGCCATTGACCTGCTCCAGGGCGCCCTGCGTATAGAAGGGCGGCGGCGACGGGGATAGGCCACGCATCGCGCGGGCCAGGAAATCCGAGAGGCCGGAGCCTTGCGGCGGATCGAGAACGGCAGGATGGCTCATGACGCAAGGCGGTCCAATTCCGCCGCCGGCATGATGGGAAAGAACATGCCGCCCGAAGCGACCCCGAACATCTCGCGCCCCTCCACCCCGCGCACCTCGCCGGCGGCGGCGAGATCGAACGAGACGGCGCGGGTCAAGCGCGCCTCCAACCCGTTGCGGACATGGATATAGGGCATGAACGCTCCGGGTGCCGCGCCGGGCGCGAAACGCAGGCCATGGCCGGGACCGCAGCGCACGAGATCGTCGAGATTGGTGCGAAACACCAGGGTCCGGCCGTCCGCCCCCGGCTCCTCGGCCATCTCCACCGCCTGGAAGGGGGCATCGTCCACCCGGATGCCGATCTTCTCCACCGGCGTCTTGAGCACGAAGCGCTCGCCCTCGCGCGTCAGCACCGAGGCGAACAGGCGCACCAGCGCCGGCCGGCCGATGGGCGTGCCCATGTAGAACCAGGTGCCGTCGGCGGCGATTCGCAGATCCATGTCGCCACAATCGGGCGGATTCCACTTGTCCACCGGCGCCGGCCCGCTGTCGCCCGCGGCGCGCACCGCCGCCATCAGCGCCTCCAGCCGGCCGCCCCCATCGGTCGGCGGCCCATGGGGCGCCCCACTCCGCGCAACGGTTTCGCCGCCGTCCCGGCTCGCCATGGCCTGGTCCTCGCGATGAGTTGAGATGGCCCCGCCGCCTTCCGCACCGGGGAAAACACCGGGGGGATTAGACGGAACACAATCTTATCGTAAGCTCTCTATCCGGGCGGCGCGACCTTTGCACGGCGAAATCCGGAAAATGGACCCGGACGCAATCGGACGGCGCCGCCGGGGCGTTTTATCGCCGCTTTTTGCGGTGAGCCTTGCGGCGACGCACGCCGCTTGGAAATTGGTGCACGGAGACTTCAGGTGATGTCGGCTGCCGGCGAGACCTTCGACCTCGATCAGATGATCGTCCGCAACGCGGAAACCGCCGCCGGCCATGTGAAGGCCGCCAGAACCGCCATCGCCGCCGTCATCTTCGGCCAAGAGGCGGTGGTCGAGCGGGCGCTCGTCACCCTTCTTGCTGGCGGCCATGCGCTTCTGGTCGGCGTGCCGGGCCTCGCCAAGACCAAGCTGGTCGAGACGCTCGGCACCGTGCTCGGGCTCGATGCCCGCCGCGTTCAGTTCACCCCGGACCTCATGCCCTCGGACATCCTGGGCGCCGAGGTGCTGGAGGAGACGCCCGGCGGCCAGCGCGCCTTCCGCTTCATCCGCGGCCCCATCTTCGCCCAGCTGCTGATGGCGGACGAGATCAACCGCGCTTCGCCGCGCACCCAGTCGGCGCTGCTCCAGGCCATGCAGGAATACCACGTCACCGTCGCCGGCGAGCGCCACGACCTGCCCCGGCCATTCCATGTGCTCGCCACTCAGAACCCGCTGGAGCAGGAGGGCACCTATCCCTTGCCCGAGGCCCAGCTCGACCGCTTCCTGATGCAGATCGACGTCGACTATCCGGACCGGGATGCCGAGCGCCGCATCCTGTTCGAGACCACCGGCGCCGAGGAGCAGAAGCCCCGCGCCGCCATGACGGTGGACGACCTCATGTCGGCCCAGCATCTGGTCCGGCGCCTGCCGGTGGGCGAATCGGTGGTCGAAGCGATCCTCACCCTGGTGCGCTCCGCCCGCCCCGGCAGCGAGAGCCCCGAGCAGCGCTTCATCGCCTGGGGACCGGGTCCGCGCGCCTCCCAGGCGCTGATGCTGGCCACCCGCGCCCGCGCGCTGCTCGACGGCCGCTTCGCCCCCTCCCTCGACGATGTGGCCGCCCTGGCGGAGCCGGTATTGAAGCACCGCATGGCCCTCACTTTCGCCGCCCGCGCGGAAGGCGAGAGCGTGCCCCATATCATCCGACGGCTGGTGGAGCGGATCGGCTGACCGCGGCAGGATCGAACACAGTGGCTGAAACGTCCCCCGCCTCCCGCACCGTGGAGCAGGCTGCCCTTCAAGCGGCGAGCCTGGTTTCAGCCATGCCGCGGCTGGTGCTGGAAGCCCGGCGCATCGCTTCGTCCGTGGCCCATGGCCTGCACGGGCGTCGGCGGGCCGGCACCGGCGAGAACTTCTGGCAATACCGCCGCTTCCTTGGCGGCGAGCCGGCGGCGCGCGTGGATTGGCGCCGCTCGGCGCGGGACGATCATCTTTATGTGCGCGAACGCGAATGGGAGGCCGCCCACACGGTGTGGATCTGGCCCGATCTCTCCCCCTCCATGGACTATGCCACCGGCAACCGCCCGCCCAAGCGGGAGCGGGCGCTGGTGACGGCGTTCGCCTTGGCCGATTTACTGGTGCGCGGCGGCGAGCGGGTGGGCGTGCCCGGCCTGATGCGCCCCTCCGCCGACCGGCGTATCGTCGAGCGCATGGCCGAAAACATTGTGCTGGCGCCCAAATTGCCGGCGCGCCTGCCGCCGCCCTTCGCGCCCGCCCCCACTGCCGAGGTGGTGCTGCTCGGCGACTTTTGGAGCCCGGCGAGCGAGGTCGCGGCGCAGATCACCGCGCTCGCCTCCGGCGGCGCGCACGGCCATGTGGTGCAGATCGTGGACCCGGCGGAGGAGACCTTTCCCTTTTCCGGCCGCATCGCGTTTTCCGATCCCGTGGGCGGCGACAGGCTCACCGTCGGCCGCGCCGAGAGTTGGTGCGACGACTATGCGCTGAAGCTGGCGGAGCACCGCGCGGTGATCCGCGCCAGCGCCGAGCGCCACGGCTGGAGCTTCATCATCCATCGCACCGACCAGCCCGCCAGTGCGCTGCTGCTCTCCCTCCACATGCGCATGGGCGCCGGTGGCGCCGGTGCTGCGGCCGGAGGGCTTGCCTGATGTTCGGCCTTCCCCTCGCCTTTTCGGCGCCGCTGCTGCTCACCGCGTTCCTGGCCCTGCCGCTGCTGTGGTACGTGCTGCGGGTGGTGCCGCCCAAGCCACGCGCCGTCGCCTTCCCGCCCACCCGCCTCCTGTTCGAGATCAAGCCGAAGGAGGAAAGCGCCGCGCGCACGCCCTGGTGGCTCACCGCCCTGCGCATGGCGCTGGCCGCCCTCGTCATCCTGGCCGCCGCCGGGCCGATCTGGAATCCGCCGGCGGCAAACCCCGGCGCGGACGGGCCGTTGCTGCTGGTCATCGACCAGGGCTGGCCGGCCGCCGGCCAGTGGGAGGCGCGCATGGCCGCCGCCGGCGCGCTCATCGACGCGGCGGCAACGACCGGGCGCGGCGTTGCCCTCATCCCCACCGGCGACGTGCCGCGCGACGCGACCTTGCTCACGCCGGACGCCGCCCGCGACCGGCTGCGCTCGCTGGCGCCCGTGCCCTATGCCCCGGCCCGCGCCGACGCCTTCGCCCTGGCCGCGCGGATGCAGGCGGCGGAGCCCCGGGCCGGCCTCGTCTTCCTGTCCGACGGGGTGGACATGGGCGCCGATGCGGACCTGGCCACGGCGCTTGCGCCCCTGAAAGCGGCCACCGCGCGCATCGTCAGCGGCGGCGTGGCGCCGCCGCTCGCCCTCGCCGGTCCCGAGAACGGCGCTGACGCGCTCACCGTGAAGGTCCTGCGCCCCGCCGGCGGCCCGCCCCGCGCCGGCCGGGTGGAGGCCAAGGACATGCGCGGCCTGACCCTCGCCGATGCGCCGTTCACCCTGCCCGAGGGGGCCAGCGCCACCGAGGCCCGCTTCGTCATGCCGGTGGAGATCCGCAACGAGATCGCGCGCCTCGACATCATCGGCGCGCACGCGGCCGGCGCGGTCCAGCTCATCGACAAGAGCTGGCGGCGGCGCACCGTGGGCATCGTCTCCGGGACCTCGACTGACACCGGCCAGCCCCTGCTCGCCCCCACCTATTACCTGACGCGGGCGCTCGCCCCCTATGCCGACCTTCGCGTCGCGGAAACGGGGTCGGCCATCGAGAACATCAACCGGTTCCTGGAACAGCGCGTGCCGGTGCTGCTGCTGCCGGACGTGGGCACCATTCCCCCCGCCACCCGCGCCCGGCTCGCCAAGTTCGTCAATGACGGCGGCGTGCTGGTGCGCTTCGCCGGCCCGCGCCTCGCCAATGCCCAGGACGACCTGTTGCCGGTGAAGCTGCGGCGCGGCGGGCGGGTACTGGGCGGCTCCCTATCCTGGGAAACGCCGCAGCCGCTTGGGGCCTTGACCCCGGAGGGTCCGTTCCGCGACATGAAGGTGCCCACCGACGTCACCGTGAACCGGCAGGTGCTGGCGGAGCCGGATGCCACCCTCGGCGACCACACCTGGGCGGCGCTGGCCGACGGCACGCCCCTTGTCACCGGCACCCGCATCGGCAAGGGCGCGCTGGTGCTGTTCCATGTCACCGCCGACACCTCCTGGTCCAACCTGCCGCTGTCCGGCGCCTTCGTGGACATGCTCCGCCGCGTAATCGCCTTGTCGGACGCGCCGCCCGCCCTCGACGCCAGCCCCGCGGACGCCGCCCGCGCCGCCGACCGGCCAGACGTGGCGAGCCTTGCCCCCGCCCGCGTGCTGGACGGCTTCGGCGCCTTCCAGCCCGCTGGCCCCACGGCGCGGGCCATTCCCGCCGATTTCACCGGCCGCGCCAGCGCCGATCATCCGCCGGGCTTCTACGGACCGCCGGACGGGCTGGTGGCGGTCAACGCGCTGCTGCCGGCCGACGCGCCCAGGGCCATCGACTTCACGACCCTCGGGCTCAAGGCGGAGCCGCTGCAGGAGAGCGCGCCGCGGGACCTTGTCGGGCCGCTGCTGATCGCCGCCATGGCGCTGCTGCTGCTCGATGCGCTGGCCGTGCTCCTCCTGGCCGGCGGGCTGTCGCGCTTCGGCGGACGGCGTGCCACCGCCGCCGCGCTGCTGGCGCTTGCCGCCCTCGGCGCCGCCGCCCTGCCCCAGACCGCGCGCGCCGGCGACGACACCTTCGCGCTCCAGGCCACCGGGCAGACGCGCTTCGCCTATGTGGTCACCGGCAACCCCGAGGTGGACGACATCTCCCGCGCCGGGCTCAGCGGCCTTGCCGCCTTCGTCAGCCAGCGCACCGCGCTCCAGGCGGGCGAGGCGATGGGGATCGACCTTGCCAAGGACGAACTCGCCTTTTTCCCCTTCATCTATTGGCCCATCCTGCCCGATGCGCCGGTGCCACCGCCAGCCGTGCTGGCCAAGCTCGACGCCTACATGAAGCAGGGCGGCACCGTGATCTTCGATACCCGCGACGCCATCGCCGCGTCCGACGTGCCGGGCGCGCCCCTGACCCCGGCCGCCGCCAAGCTCCGCGAGATCCTCTCGGGCCTCGACATTCCCGAGCTTGCCCCTGTGCCGCGCGACCACGTTCTCACCAAGGCATTCTATTTGCTGAAAGATTTTCCCGGCCGATTCACCGGCGGCACGACCTGGGTGGAGGCGCTGCCGCCCGCCGACGACACCGACCGCCCCGCCCGCGCGGGCGATGGCGTCTCGCCGGTCATCATCACCTCCAACGATCTGGCCGGCGCCTGGGCGGTCACCGCCACGGGCGAGCCCATGCTGCCGCTGACGCCCGGCGAGCCGCGCCAGCGGGAGATCGCCTTCCGTGCCGGAGCCAACATGGCCATGTATGTCCTTACCGGGAACTACAAGGCCGATCAGGTGCATGTGCCGGCCCTCCTGGAAAGGCTCGGACAATGAGCGCCGCCCTTGCGCCCCATGGGCCTGACCCGCGCCACGACCGCCAGGGGCTGACGTGACCTACGGCCTTGCCTTCGCCCCCTTCGTTTCCTGGCCGGTGCTGATCGCATTGGCCGTCGCTGCGGCGATGCTGGCGCTCGCGCTGCTGGCCGCCCGCACCCGCGGCGCGGTGTTCCGCACCCTGGCGCTGCTGGTGGGCCTCGCCGCCTTGGCCAACCCCTCCCTCACCCGCGAGGAGCGCGAGCCCCTGCCCTCGGTGGTGGCCGTGGTGGTGGACAAGAGCGCCAGCCAGTCCTTCGACGATCGCGCCGCGCAGACGGAAGCCGCGCGCGCCGCCCTTTCGGCCCAGCTCGGCACGCTGGCGGGGGTGGAGGTACGCACCATCACCGCCGATTCCAGCACCGGCGAAACCGACGGCACGCGCCTGTTCTCGGCCCTGTCGGCGGGCTTGGCCGACGTGCCGCCGGAGCGGGTGGCGGGCGCCATTCTCATCACCGACGGGCGCGTGCACGACGTGCCCCAGACCCCGGCGGCCCTCGGCTTCGCGGCGCCGGTGCATGCGCTGATCTCCGGTCACGACGGCGAGCGCGACCGTCGCATCGCCCTGGAGAAAACGCCGCGCTTCGGCATCGTCGGGCAGAAGCAATCGGTCACCTTCCGCGTCAGCGACGAGGGGGTGCCGGCGGGCGCGCGGGTGGCGGTGACCATCCGCCGGGACGGGGAGGAGATCGCCCGCCCCATCGTCACCGCCGGGCAGAGCGAGACCATCGACGTGGACATCACCCACGCCGGGCCCAACATCGTCGAGTTCGAGGTGCCGCCGCTGGAGAACGAGCTGACCACGGTGAACAACCGCACCGCCGTGGCCATCGACGGCATCCGCGACAAATTGAAGGTGCTGCTGGTCTCCGGAGAGCCCAACGCCGGCGAACGCACATGGCGCAACCTGTTGAAGAGCGACGCCAATGTGGACTTGGTCCACTTCACCATCCTGCGTCCGCCGGAGAAGCAGGACGGCACGCCCATCAACGAGCTTTCGCTCATCGCCTTCCCGACCCGCGAGCTGTTCCAGACCAAGATCAAGGATTTCGATCTCATCATCTTCGACCGCTACGCCCAGCAGGGCGTGTTGCCGCAAGTCTACCTCGACAACATCGTGCGCTATGTGCGCGGTGGCGGCGCGGTGCTGGTGGCATCCGGCCTCGATTATGTGGAACCGGGCTCGCTCTACAACACGCCCCTCGACGAGATCCTCCCCGCCATGCCCACCGGCGACGTGACCGAGGCGCCGTTCCACGCCCGCCTCACCGACCCCGGCAAGCGCCATCCCGTCACCCGCAACCTGCCGGGTTCGCAGAGCGAGCCCCCCCACTGGAGCCGCTTCTTCCGCGTCATCGACACCATGGCCCGCTCCGGCACCGAGCTGATGGCGGCGCCCGGCGACAAGCCCATTCTGCTGGTGGACAAGGTGGGCGAAGGCCGGGTGGCTCAGCTTCTGTCGGATCACATCTGGCTGTGGGCGCGCGGCTATGAGGGCGGCGGCCCCCATATCGATCTGCTCCGGCGCCTCTCCCATTGGCTCATGAAGGAGCCCGACCTCGAAGAGGAGCGCCTGAAGCTGAGCGTCGCCGGCCGCGAACTGACGGTGGAGCGCCAGACCATGGGCAACACCGTGCCCCCGGCCGTGGTCACCACCCCGTCCGGCGCCACCCGCACCCTGACCCTCAAGGAGGCCGAACCCGGCCTGTGGCGCGCCACCACCCCGGCCGACCAGCTCGGCCTGTGGCGGGCCACCAACGGCACGCTCACCGCCCTCGCCAACATCGGCCCCCTGAACCCCAAGGAATTCGCGGAAGTGACCAGCACCCGCGACGTGGTCGGCCCCCTGGTGGCAGCCACCGGCGGGCGGGTCTGGCGCCTCGCGGACCTGAACGGCGGCGTGCCGCGGGTGGTTCAGGTCTCCTCCGGCGATCGGCTGGCGGGCGACGACTGGCTGGGCGTGAAAACCCGCGACGTGTCCGTGGTTCGCGGGATCGGCCTGTTCCCGGTCTTCGCCGGCCTCACCGGGCTGCTGCTCCTGCTCGGCGCGCTCACCGCCGCCTGGGTGCGGGAAGGGCGCTGAACCTTCGCCCCTGCAACCCGGCGCACGGCAAACCGGCAAACCGGCAAACACAGCGAACCGACAAAAAAGCCGCCTGCATCTCGTGGCGACACGGATGCAGGCGGCGATTTCTCAAATCCACCGGTGATGGACGACGCGGGTCGCGCCCGGCGTCAGGCCGCGCTGAACTGGTCGAAGGCGCGCAGCGCGTCGGCGGCGTACATCAGGGCCGGCCCGCCGCCCATGTAGACGCACATGGCCAGCATCTCCGACACTTCCGTGCGGGTCGCGCCGAGATCCTTCAGGGCCTTGGTGTGGAAGCCGATGCAGCCGTCGCAGCGCTGGGTGACGCCGATGGCCAGGGCAATGAGTTCCTTCGTCTTCTTGTCGAGCACCCCGTCCGCGCTCGCGGCCTTGGCGAGGCTATAAAAGCCGGCCATGGCATCCGGAGTTTCCTTCCGCATCTCGGCGGTATAACGCGAGATGTCGGCGATCAGCTCTTTGTAGTCCTTGCTCATTGACGACCCCTAACATATGACGAGTTTCTCATATCAAGAGTCCATGATATGTCAATCGCAGCCGATGCGAGGACGGGAAGCGCCATGCCGGAGAGCGAAGGGACGGAGAGCGAAGGGAGGGACACGGGCAGCACGGAGAGCGAGCGCCTGGACGCCGCCCGCGCCCTCGCGGAGGACCGATCCGAGGCGGCCGCTCAATTTCTCAGCGGCTTGGCCAATCCCCGCCGCCTGCGCATCCTCTGTCAATTGACCAGCGGCGAGAAAAGCGTCTCCGAGCTTTCGGAGGCTACCGGCATTTCGCAGACATCCATGTCCCAGCATCTGGCGAAGCTGAAGAACGAGGGCATCGTCTCCTTCCGCCGCGAGCACCGGCATCTTTATTATTTCATCTCAAATCCGGTCGTGACCGAGGTCATGGCCGCCATCTACACCAACTTCTGCGCCCTGGACGCCGCCCCGCCCCGCTGAAGGCCGCGTCTCACCGCGCTGGCGGCAGCGCCGGCAGCAGGCTCCCGATGGCGGCGGCGAGATCGCCGCGCAACGCCATCGAGCCGGCCACGTTGAGATGCCCGCCATCGGTCATGGCCACCTGGCCGCCGATCAGCGGCCGGCAGGTGGTCGCGTCGCACACATGGGGGCGGAGCAGCACCGCCCGGACCAGCGGATCGGTCGCGGCAAGCGCGGCCAAAGCGGTCTCGACCCTGCTGGCGCGTGCCGCCGCTTCGCTCGCGGGCATGGCGCAGCCGGCCTCGTCGAGCCCCATGAAGCGGCGCCGGGCGATGCATCGCCCGCCGCCGCTGGCAAAGGCCACCGTCGGCGCCATGAGGATCACGCCACGGCCCGAGGCGGTGATCTTCCGTACCGCCTCCCCGAGGGAGGCCAGCGCCGCGTCGAGGGTGCCGCCCGCGTCCCAATTGCCCCCCACCACCACGATACGGATGGCGGGATCAGCGAGGATCGCCTGCAGCGCGGCCGCCCGAAACCCATCGCACACCCGCGCCTCGGTCGTGCGCGGCGCACGCCCCTCCCCCACCGGCAGGCGTGGCGAACACCCCGCCTTCGTCAGTTGCACCAGCGCGAAGCCCATCCGCCGAGCGAGGTCATCCAGCGCCGGAGCATGATGATTGGCGAGGGAATCCCCCCACAGCGCGATCGCCGGCACCGCCGTGTCGCGACGTCCGAAACGGCAGCCGGCGAGGGGCAGCGACTGGTTGGGTCCCAGCAGGCATAAGCCGGTGCCCGCCCAGGCATCCGCCGCGGCCTGCTCGGCCGCCAGGGCTGCGGCCGAGGCCCGCCCCGGCAGACCGTGGGAGAGGGCGAAGCCGAAGCCGATGGCCACCAGCACCGCAAGCCCACCGACGCCGATCGCGATGCTTTTCAGCTCATCCCGGAGGGTGGTGAAGCCGGCCCGGCGGAAGGGCGCCTCCACGAACCGCCATGACACGGCGGCCATGGCCACGGCCGCGGCAACGGCCCCCGCCACCTCAGCAGCGGAGAGATGGGGCCCGGCCACCAGCCGCAGGAACACCAGGATCGGCCAGTGCCAAAGATAGAGCGAATAGGAGATCAGCCCCACGAACACCAGCGGCGGCAACGACAGCAGCCGCCCGGCCCAGGTGACGTGTCCGCCCTCCCCCGCCCACAGGATGAACAGCGCCCCGAGGGTGGGCACCAGCGCCAGCGCGCCAGGGAACACGCTATGCTTGTCGAACACGGCGACGGCGGCGGCGATCATCGCCACGCCTGCCGCCGCCAAGGCCTCCCCGATCCAAGGGTGCATCAGGCGCGGCAGGAGGCCGAGCGCCAGCGTCGCGCCCAGGGCAAGCTCCCAGACCCGCCCGGTGAAATTGAAGAAGGCGGGGGCCGGACGCAGCACCGCATTGCGGGTGGCGACGAACAGGGACGCGGCAATGAGGGCGCCCACCACATAGGGCCGCAGCGCCTTGAGTCGCGGATGCGCCAGCCCGACCAGGAGCAGCGGCCAGAACAGGTAGAACTGCTCCTCGATGGCCAACGACCAAGTGTGCAGCAAGGGCTGCTCCTCCGCCGCCGGACCGAAATAGGAGGTCACCGACAGGAAGTAGCGGTTGGCCAGGAAGGTGGAGGCCGCCTTGAGCTGGTCGCCATAGCCGACCAGCATGGCCGGCGGCAGCAGCACCAGGGCCGCGAGCGTCGTGACCAGCGCCATGAACCCATAGGCCGGCAGGATGCGCCGCACCCGCCGATCATAGAAACGCGCGAGGCTGAAGCCGCCCCGGTCGAGATCGGCCGCGATGATGGAGGTGATGAGATAGCCGGAGATGACGAAAAAGACGTCCACCCCCACATAGCCGCCCGGCGCCAGCCGCGGATCCGCATGGAACAGGACAACGGGAATGACGGCCAGCGCCCGCAGGCCGCTGATGTCCGCACGATAACGCATAAGGGAAGTCCAGGTCCGCCGCCGCCCCGGCCTGACCGCGCAGACCGCCGCGCGCCCTCGGCCGGGCGCGCGGAAGAGGCCAGCTTATGGCAAAGACCACCCCGCGCAATCAAGCCGGCTGGAGTCCGCCGGCATTGGGCCATGATGCCCCTAGCCCTGAAGCGCCGCGCGCTCCTCGGCCTGGCGCAGGCTCTCGGCCCGTTTGGTGACGATGGAAGCGATGATGACCACCACCGTGACGATGGCGATGAGGATGGTGCAGACCGCGTTGATCTCGGGGGTCACGCCCAGGCGCACCTGGGAATAGATGCGCATGGGCAGGGTGGTCGCGCCCGGGCCGGTGGTGAAGCTCGCGATCACCAGATCATCCAGGGACAAGGTGAAGGCCAGCATGAAGCCCGACACCACCGCCGGCAGGATGAGCGGCAGGGTGATGGAGAAGAAGGTCCGGAACGGCGGACAGCCGAGATCGAGCGCTGCCTCTTCCAGGGTGCGATCGAAAGTGACGAGGCGCGACTGAACCACCACCGCCACAAAGCACATGGTGAAGGTGATGTGAGCGAGCAGCACCGTCCAGAAGCCGCGATCGAAGTTCACCGCCACGAACAGCAGCAGCAACGACAGGCCGGTGATGACCTCTGGCATGACCAGCGGCGCATAGATCATGCCAGAGAACAGGGTCCGCCCGCGAAACCGCCCGTAACGGGTCAGCACCAGCGCCGCCATGGTGCCGAGCACCGTGGACACCAGCGACGAGAAGAAGGCGATGCGCAGCGTCACCCAGGCCGCGTCGATGAGCTGCTCATTCTCCAGCAGCGCCCAATACCATTGGGTCGAGAAGCCCGCCCACACGGTCACCAGACGCGACGCGTTGAAGGAGTAGACCACCAGCAACAGGATGGGGATGTAGAGAAACGCGAAGCCCAAAACGATGGCCGTCACGTTGAACCAGGTGAGGCCTCTTCTCATTTCATCGCCTCCGGCTCTTGTTTCATGTCACCGCCCCCGGCTTTTGCTTCATTTCCCGGCCTCCAGCTCGCGTTGCTGGATGTTCTGGTAGATCACGATGGGGATCACCAGCACCAGCAACAGCAGCACCGCCACCGCCGAGGACACGGTCCAGGACCGGTTCACGGTGAACTCGGTCCACAGCGACTTGCCGATCATGAGCGTGTTGGAGCCGCCGAGCAGGTCGGGGATCACGAACTCGCCCACCGCCGGGATGAAGCACAACAGCGCGCCCGCCGCCACGCCCGGCAGCGAGAGCGGGAAAGTGATGGTCCAGAACGCCTTTGTGGGCGGGCACCCGAGGTCGGCCGCGGCCTCGAGCAGGGTCTCGTCCAGCTTCTCGAGTGCCGAATAAAGCGGCAGCACCATGAACGGCAGGTAGGAATAGACGATGCCGATATAGACCGCGATGTCGGTGTTGAGAATTTCCAGCGGCTCGTCGATGACGCCCAGCGCCATCAGTCCCTGATTGAGCAGGCCCTCCGGCGAGAGGATGCCGATCCAGGCATAGACGCGGATCAGGAACGAGGTCCAGAACGGCAGGATCACCAGCATCAGCAAGGTAGGCTGGATGGAGCGCGGCGCCCGCGCCATGGCATAGGCGATGGGATAGCCCACCAGCAGCAGCAACAGCGTGGAGATAGAGGCGATGACCAGCGACGAGCCATAAGCCTCGATGAACTCGTTCGAAAAATCAAGCACATAAAGGTAGTTGTCGAAGGAGAGACCGGACAGGAAATCGACAAATCCCGCCCACCCTTGAGAGAAGTCGAGCAGCGGCGTGTAGGGCGGCTGCGCCACCGCATCTTGCGACAGCGAGATCTTGAACACGATGAGGAACGGCGCCAGGAACAGCGCCAGCAGCCACAGATAGGGCACCGCGATCACGAACAGCCGCCCGCGCCCCTTTTCTCCTGCCATCGGCATGCGCGCCTCCTTCAGCGGGTGAGCACGACGCCGGCGTGGGGCGCGAACGTGACCCACACCTTGTCATCCCAGGTGATGGGCCGCTGCACCACGCGCGACAGATTGGGCTGGGACACCTTGATCCGCTGCCCGCAGGCAAGCTCCACATGGTAGATGGAGAGATCGCCGAGATAGCCGATGTCCCAGATCTCGCCCTCGAAGCAGTTCACCGAGGTGTCGGCGGGCGGATCAAGGGAGATGCGCAGCTTCTCCGGCCGGATGGCGATGCATGCCTCGTCGCCGGGCTTGGCGTCGAGCCCCTGCGTCACATGCAGCGGATGAGGCGTGATGGGCGAGGTCAGTCGCGTCTCCTCGCTGCTGGCGGAGATGACCTTGCCCTCCACCAGATTCACCTCGCCGATGAAGTCGGCCACATAGCGGGTGGCCGGCTGCTCGTAGATTTCGGAGGGCGGCGCCACCTGCATCAGCACGCCGTGGTTCATGACCGCGATGCGGTCGGCCACCGTCATGGCTTCTTCCTGGTCGTGGGTAACGATGAGGAAGGTCATGCCCAGATCCATCTGCAGGTCCATCAGCTCGAACTGAGTCTCCTCCCGCAGCTTCTTGTCGAGGGCGCCGAGCGGCTCATCGAGCAGCAGCACCTTGGGACGCTTGGCGAGGGAGCGGGCCAGCGCCACCCGCTGGCGCTGGCCGCCGGAGAGCTGGTGCGGCTTCCGCTTGGCGAACGTCTCAAGCTTGGTGAGCTTGAGCATCTCCTCGACCCGAGCGGCGATGTCGGCCTTCGGCATCTTGTCCTGCTTCAGGCCAAAGGCGATGTTGTCCATCACGTTCATGTGCGGAAACAGCGCATAGGACTGGAACATCATGTTCACCGGCCGCCGGTAGGGCGGCACTTCGGAGATATCCGCGCCGGCAAGGGTGAGGCGGCCTTGCGTGGGCTGCTCGAAACCGGCCAGCATGCGCATGAGGGTGGTCTTGCCGCATCCCGAAGGGCCGAGCAGCGCGAAGAACTCCCGCTCGTAGATATCGAGGCTCACATTGTCGACGGCGGTGAAATCGCCGAATCGCTTCACCACGTTTTCGAAGCGGATGAGCGGCTTCTTGTCAGGGTCCGTCCAGGGCGCAAACGTCCGCCGCACGGCACCGATGGTCTGATTGCGCGGCTTTTCCGCAGCCATTCTGTCCCCCGCACTGGCCTTCCTTTTTGAAGGCTACAGAGGGAACGAGAAACGCTCAAGACGCGTGCACGCGCAAAAAAACAGCTCATGCAGCGCAACAGACGGGCACGGCCCTGTTTCCCGCCCCTCGCCCGTCCAAAGTCTCGCGCCGCGAGACCACAAGCCCCCCGGCGGCGGGTCGCCCCGCCTGTTCATAACTCCATTTTATGGGGTGGCGGACAAAAAGGTCGCGCAAATGCCCTTGCATGACCCGAATCCATGTGGCAGATGAAGCGCCCTGACAGCGAACAAATTCGCTGCGGTTCGAAAGCCGAAACAATTCTTCTCGTTTCGTCTTTGAATGTGTTGCTGCGGTAGCTCAGTGGTAGAGCACTCCCTTGGTAAGGGAGAGGTCGAGAGTTCAATCCTCTCTCGCAGCACCAGCCTAAGGCGTTGAGCAGCCTCAAATCGTTGCGATGAAAAGACTTTGGGTCGCTCCACGGGTACACAGGAGCGGTACACAATGGTCCTTTGCATGCCCTGTCCCGTGCTCCGCCCTGAGTCCAGCCTTCCACATCTTCCGCGCCCGCGTTCCCGCCGATGTCGCCCAAGCGGCGCGAGGTCGCACCCTGGCGCTCCCCTTCCCCGCCGAAGGGGAGGAAGCCGAATATAGGGAAGGCCGGATCACCACGGCGCCTCGCCTGGCCGCCGACGAAGTGGAGCGGCACGAGGCCGCCGTCGCCCCCTGGCAACCGGAAATCTCACCCGTTCCATCAACGCCCTGCCCCGTGACACCGCGAACCGGTTGGGGCCATGGAGGCCCGCTTTGGCTGGCTTGCGGATTGGGTTCCGGCCACCCACGGCGTGGTCACGGACGGCATAAGCCCGGTTCGGCGGCTTGACGCCGTAGAGCAAGCCGCCACGGATGCCGCATGGCGGCTCAAGCGGGCAGCGAGCGGGGACGATAGCCCTGACCCAACCGCACCGCGCTTCCCTGCATGGACCCCAAGACTGCGCGAAAATCCGGACGGAAGCAGCTTGAATTCGCCCTTGACCCAGGGGACGTTTGCGCTACCGCTGCGTTCGAAAGCTGGCATGTCGCCCCCTCGCCAAAGGACCGCCCCATGAGAGGCTTTTTCCGTCCCCTCGCCTGCGCCCTCCTTCTTGCTTCCGCCTGGCCGGCGGCCGCCGCCGCTGATGCGCTCAGCGATTACGTCGCGGCCCGCGACCAAGCCATTGCCGCCTCCCTCGCCGCCGCCAAGGCGCATAAGAGCGGGGATGATGCGATCATCAAGCGCGAGACGGCGGCCATGAAGGACCTCTCCAAGCGCCTTACCGCAGTGCTGGGCCCGATGACGTTCAAGGCGTTGGGGTCCCCCACCTACACCCTGAACATGTTGACCTATGACGAGATCACTCCGACCCGGCAGCTGGATGGGATCTCATTCGCGAACGCCGATTACACCACCCGCCTCGTCGTGACCCCCGAGCCGGTCTTCAACGCGTGGCTGGCCGCCCGCGCCAAGGACGATGACGCCCCGCCCGCTTTGGGCGCCGGGCCGAAGGCCGCCATGGCGACCAACGCATTCTATAACGACGCCCTCGTTTTCGATGGCGGCTATTTCCAGCCCTATTTGGAGCTGCCCATCACCACCACGCCCGGAGAGAAAGCTTACGCAGTTCTCGGCCTCCAGATTGATGAGGCGCCGGGCAATGCCCTTCCCGATGACATCGCCATTCTTCGCATCGCCAACGGCAAGGCCATGGTGGGGCTCACCTCGGCGAACCTGGACATCAAGCCCATCGCCGCCTGCAATGCCCTATGGAAGCCCCACGAGGACAAGGCCGCGGCCCTGACCAAGGTGGTGGAGAAGGACAACAAGCCGGAAGATCCGCGCTGGAACGACATCCAGAAGATCCTGGACGAGGGATCAACCGCCTTCCGGACCTGCTTCGCCAAGGAGGCGCCCAGCCAGCCCTTCTACGCCGCCGCGGTCGGGCGGGCCGAAGCCTTCCTCAAGGCCATCAGCGGCAACTGACACCATCGCCCGGTCCATGACCGAGGCGATGAACAAGGCCGGGCACCGCGCCGCGTCTTAGGGCGCCGAATACCATCGGCCCCGGTCTTTGACCGGTGCCAAGTGGGTTCGCTCAGGCGCCGCGCGGGCTCGACCAAAGCCCCATGTGTCACGCTCACAGACCCTTGGTATAATAAAACATTTTGTTAATCATGCTTGGTTGAGTCTTGGCCATGCCCAAGCCGCGGCCTGATAGGGTTACAAATGGCTTTGTGAGCTGTTTTAAGCCAAACAGCCTCCGGTGAACCTGGGGCGGTTCCGCCGATAGGACGTCGCCTTCGCAGCGGCTCCGAGCGGAGGCGGCCGGAAGGCATCGGAACGAGAGGCTTTGCCCTCGTCTCGCTGCTGCGCGGGGTTCGCCCCGGCCTCCGGCCCGCGTCGAACAGCGAGAGGCGGTTCTCGCGGGACGGGCTACGGAGCCTTTGACGGCGCCGTGCGGTGAAGCCAGCGCTCAATCCGACCAGATGCCTCCATGACCTTGTCCATGTCGACGTCTTCCGACTCCAGCTCCTGACCGTTGCGGGCCATGCTAAGCTGGATCTTGGGCGTTTTATGCTTGGCGTGAACCCGAACTTCATCCAGGCTACGGCCAGCCGTGATCTCATCCGCCTTGAACCGCTTATATTCGGGCGCGGCCATGATCCGAACCCGCGAGGCCGGGTCGTGCTGGGCGGGATCAGTGATCACCCAGACGGTCCCTCGTTCGGAAGCAACTAATCCTTGCGCCCTGGCTTCCAGGTTACGCAGGTAATTCTGGCACCGCACGCTGTCATAGAGCCGCTTTCGACGCTCCGCCATCCGCCACAGGTAAAGCCCATAAGTTCCGGCAGCAACCTGCATCGTGAGCAGGCTGCCCATCAGCGTATAAAGAAGGAGTTGGCCATTTAAAACCACGGCCACGAGAACGGAGACCGACACGGCTCCGGCCGCCGTGAACGGCAGATGCCGCCAAATCTCATCAAGAAAGTGGTGCAGTGGACCAACCTCCTTGAGGCCGATTTCAGCCATCAAATGCGCATGTGGCCTCGGCGTCATGGCGACGTCCAATTCAACAATCGGTCTTTCAAGGGGCGACATCAATATATCACACGGATGGGTTGCCCTGCAATGCCGATATCGTGCAGCATCTTAGGCTGCTGCGGGAATATTTTCCATATGCTGCGGCGACGTGCAGAGCCCCGAAGGTGCACACACTTTGTCTCGCCATCGCCCATACCGTCCGATCCAGAGTGAGGACTGCCCTGGAAAGGATTCAGGCACAATTAGTTGACATGGCCCCGATCTGGGAAGGGGGCACGCCATTGGCAAACAAGCCTTTGGCCTATCCTGATTTTTCGGTGCCTGAACGATCGCTGCCGCCAAGTTCAACCCGCTCTCGCAGCGCCCGCCGATGGCATGGACGCTCCAGCATAATTGGAAACAAAAGGGCCTCGAGCGGCTCCACTGCTGCAGGGGAGAGCAACACGATGGCCGTCCCGTGCCGCATCCGATGCGCCGCAAGCGCCTCCCTTTCGATCTTCGCGGCAGAGAGACGAAGCCCCCACCAACCCTGAGCGGAGCCATAGGCCATCGCGGGCACTCCATGTCGGCCCGGAAGGCCATGGAATGCCCGACCGACGGGGGCCGCATCCATCTCGATGCGACACCGTCATACGTCGGCATGGTACCGATGACGCACTTCAGCCCGGCAAGACAGTTTATGAGCGACGCAGACTTCCCAATTCAAGGCATCCTGGCGGTGCTGCTACCCTGCGGCGTGTAGCCTTCCCAAGGTCGGCCAGGGCGCGCGATCAAAAGCATCATCCCCACGGCATCGCGGGAAAGACCGGCGGCCCACAAGGCCGCCGCATGGGTCGCCTCCCCAGCTAGCCGGCCTCCTCGGCGCTATCTCGCGGCGCGCATGGATTGCAGCACCGCCTCGCTCGGCCAGCAATCCACCTTCAGACCGGCCGACTTCTGATAGGCGCCAAGGGCCGCGCGGGTCAGCATTCCGGCTTTGCCGTCGATCTTGTCGGTGTAAAGGCCGATGCGCGCCAGATGCTTCTGCATCGCCTCCACCGAGGCCGTGCGCAGCTGTGTCGAGGCCGACCACGGCGTCGCAAAGGGCGCGGGGCTCACCATGCGGTCGGACAGATGGCCGACGAACAGCACATAGAGATCCGAGAAATTATATTGCTTGATGACGAAATAGTTGGCCGTAGTGAGGAATGACGGGCCGTAGATGCCTTCGGGCTGCAGCAGTGATGCCGGCTGCGCCTGCTCGGCTGGCGAAAGCCTCTCCACCGGCGCAAAGCCCGCGCGCAACCATTCCCCCAAGGGGTGGCGGACTTCAGGCACCCCCAGGGTGCAGTCGACATTCTCTGGCGGGCGGACCTCATAAGCCCAGCGCAGGCCGGGCTGCCACCCCTTGTCGGCGAGTTGCTTGGCGGCGGAGGCCAAGGCGTCCGGCACCGAGTGCCAGATATCGACGCGGCCATCGCCGTCGAGATCGACGCCGTGCTGGTAATATTCGGACGGCAGGAATTGGGTGAGGCCGGAGGCGCCGGCCCAGGACGAGCGAAAGTCCCGCCGCGCCACCGCCCCTTCATCGAGGATCTTCAGGGCGAGAATGAATTCATCGCGGTACTGCGCCTTGCGTCGACCCACATAGGCCTGTGTCGCCACCACCCGCAGCGTGTCATACGGGGAGGTGTAGCGACCAAAATCGGTCTCGCGACCCCACAACGCCAGCACCATCGTCGCCGGAACGCCGAACTGGCTTTCAATCCGGTCGAGCGCGGCCCTGTGCTTCTGCATCAGCCGCCGCCCGTCGGCGGCCAGCCGGGCGATGGTGGCTTCCTTCACATAACTGGCCGGAACCTGCACAAACTCGGCCTGCGCCGACGCGCCGGTGGCGGGCCGCCCCGACAGAACAAGGTCCGGCAGCTTGTAATCCGGCTCGAGGCCGCGCGTTTCGCGCTCGAACGTTTCGCGGGAGACCCCGGCCGCCTGCGCCTCCGGCCAGACCGAGGCGACGAATTGAGCAAAGGCGGCATCGGCCGCGCGGGCGGGCGCGGACAACCCCAGCGTCAAAAGCAGCAGGGCGAGGATGAGTGTGCGGCAACCTGATCGCACGGAACCGCTCACACTTCGATGTCGAGACATAGCATGGGCCACGCTAGCACGGAGCCGCGCCGTCGTGAACGCGGCGCATGGCGCGGTGCTCGGGTCCGCCGCGTCCGGCCTGCTCGGCCTTGCTCCCTATTCAAAGGCGCGACGCGCAAGCCGCGGCGAATGCCGAATCAGGCATGTCGCGCCCGTTCGGCGCCCGCCTGCTTGAGAGGGTTTTGCATCCCACGCTCAGTCCCCCAGGGGCCCTGGTCGGCCCCGCGATGGCGCGCCGCGCAAAACGCGCACCCGCCCGCGTTCCACCCGCGCGGAAGACACGGGAAAATGGGAACGGCCCTGGAGGCACTTACCAAACATCTGATTTTCAGAAGAAAACTGGAACACCGAAGGGATCTGGGGCTTCGATCCCCGCCCTGGGACGCAGTCGGCATGCAGGGGAAGATGGTGCGGGCGGTCGGACTCGAACCGACATATCCGTGAGGACGGCGGATTTTGAGTCCGCTGCGTCTACCAGTTCCGCCACGCCCGCACTGCGCTATCGATCAACAGGGGCTTCAGCCCGTTGCCCGGCGGCTCCCTCATTCCAACACCTTGAGCACGCCGTCAAGGTCTCGGGCGCCGCAGGCGGCCGGAATGCACGTCGGCGGTAGCGCGAGGGCGCGTTCAGCGGCGATCTCGCGCCCACAGGCGGGGAACGGAACCGCCTCCGACCCACCCGGCCGCGCACCCATTGGCCGGGGCGGATCACCCGCCAATGTTTCCGGACGGCAGGCAGCCCCCTGCCCGGCGCCGTCGGCGCTTGCCGGGCGGCCGAAGATGATCGAGATGTCGTGTTCGAAGCCACGCCGGCCGCCCGCGACAATCCGCCGAAAGGAACAGCGCCGTGTCGATGCCCTCACGCATTCTTTCCTCGCTCAATGCCTCCATCGGCGACGTGGTGTTCGGCATGGAGGACGGCACCGTCTCCATTTTCGGCCTTGTGTTCGGCGTCGCCATCAGCACCAGCGACCCCCACACCGTGTTGATCGCCGGCGCCACCGGAGCGGCGGCGGCGGCGGTCTCCATGATGGCGGGGAGCTATCTCGACGCGGAATCGGTGCGCGATGCCCGTCAGGCGCGGCAGGCCGGGCCGGTGGATCCGCAAATGGTGCGGATCGAGGCCGAGGCGATCACCGCGGCCCTGGCGCGGGGCGGAATGGCGAGCGAGGATGTGACGCGGGTGGCGGCGACGCTCGCCCGCGCGCCACGCGCCGTGGCAGGGCTGCGCGCGGAACTCGCCGATGCCGACGACGGCGCCACGCCCACCTCCCACGCCTTTTGGATGTTCGTGTCCGATCTGCTTGCCGGATTTACTCCGGTTCTACCGTTCGCCTTCCTACCCATGGAGAGCGCGCGTTTCCTTTCCCTCGCCCTCACCACGGTACTGCTGGTGGCGCTGGGCATCGGCCGCGGGCTGGTGGGAAAACGGTCCGTGGTGCGCGCCACGGCGGAGACCCTCGCCATCGCCGCGTCCGCGGCGCTGGCCGGCATCGTGATGGGGCACCTGCTGTCATGACGCGAGATCATGCGCCCGTGCCCGCCGACGCAACCCGGGCCGGCACCAAGCGGGTTTACTCACACCCCGCACGTGCTGGAGCCAGGACCTGCACGTCAAGACCAAGCGATTTTGGCGTGATGCCAAATCTTTAAATCGCTTTCTCCTGACGAAGTGGGTTTCCGCCACATTCTTATTTTTGAAGTGGCCCGCCATGTGAGTGTCAGTGATGCGGCTTCTTCTGGTCGAGGACAATGGGCCTTTGCGT
The DNA here is from genome assembly GCF_021730435.1 of Xanthobacter agilis. Taxonomy (GTDB): domain Bacteria; phylum Pseudomonadota; class Alphaproteobacteria; order Rhizobiales; family Xanthobacteraceae; genus Xanthobacter; species Xanthobacter agilis. Next base: position 174,118 of record NZ_JABWGX010000004.1, on the reverse strand, counting down.
CTTCTCGTCGCCGGTGCGCTGCGGGGCGCGGGTTTTACCGTGGATGCCGTAAACACTGTTTCCGATGGGGAAGAAGCCATGGCTGTCACGCGCTACGACGGGGTGGTGCTCGACCTCGGCCTTCCCGATCGCGATGGCATGGAACTGCTGGAGACAACCCGGCGGCGGGGACTGTCCACGCCCATCCTGCTTCTGACCGCGCGGGATGACGCGCCCTCGGTGGTGGCCGGGCTGAACGGCGGCGCGGACGACTATCTGCGCAAGCCGTTCGACATGGATGAACTGATCGCGCGCATCCGTGCCCTGCTGCGGCGCCCCACGGCCTCGGTCAGCCCGGTGCTTCAGGAAGGCAATGTGGAACTTGATGCCGCCGCGCGGCGGGTGCGCATCGCCGGCCACGCCCTTGATCTCAGCCGCAGGGAAACCGCCGCCCTGGAACTGCTGATGCGGCGGCCGGGCACCGTGATCTCCAAGCCGGTGCTTGAAGATACGCTCTATGGCTTCGGAGAGGAGGTCAGCTCCAACGCCGTCGAGGTCCTGATCCACCGCCTGCGCCGGAAGCTCGCGAGCATCGGCGCCGATATCGAGATCCACACGCTGCGCGGCATCGGCTACCTGCTCGCCGGACGGCGGACATGAGGCGGCTCATCCGCGGCCTGTTCGGGCGCCTGATGCTGGGCATGATTGCGGTGAGCGTGCTTGCCGTCTGCGTCACGGCGGTTTTCCTCTACATCCGCTTCGATGCCATCAACACGCGCTTCCGGGAAGGCACGCTGCACAGCTTCGCGGTGAGCATCGCCAAGGATGTGCATGGGGTCGGCCGCAAGGTCTTCGCCACCATCCGTCCCTCCACCATGGCGCGCATGGAGAAGGAGGGCGGCCGTTTCATCGTGCTCGGACCCTCGGGCGCGCGCCTCGCCAGCTCGGCCGGCGCGACCGACGCTTTCGTGCCGGTGGAGGATGTGCCGGAACGCTATTTCGAGCTGCCCAAGGGCACCGGACCCGACACCCTCTACGGCCTCTCCCTACGGCTGCCGGAGGCCTCCCCGCCGGCCTATGTGCAGGTGGCGTTCCCGAGCAGCGACGTGGTCTTCGATTCGGTGCTGGAGGAGTTCCTGCAGGATATCGCCTGGCTGTGGATCCCCTTCATGCTGCTGATGCTGGCGACGAACCTCCTGGTCGCCCGCATCGCGCTGCGACCCCTCGCGCAGACGGTGGAGGAGGCCGGGGCCATCCAGCCCGGCGGCGTCTCGGTCAGCCTCAGCGAAAAGGGTCTACCCGACGACGTGCTGGCGTTGGTGCGGGCGGTGAATCAGGCGCTTAAGCGGCTGCGGGAGGGCTATCGCGCCCAAGAGGAGTTCTCCGGCGACATGGCCCACGAGCTGCGCACGCCGCTGGCGGTCATGAAGGCGCAGCTCGCCGTCATCGACGCCCCCTATGGGCGGGTGTTGGAGCGCGAGCTGTCGGGCATGGAACGGCTGGTGGAGCAGCTCCTGGACCGCGTGCGGCTCGGCCGCTTCCGCATCGAGCCGGGGGACGTGGTGGACCTGCGCGAGGTGACGCGGGAGGCGGCCGCCTTCCTCGCGCCGCGGGTCGTCGCCCGCGGCCGCGCTATCGAAGTCGAGGCGGGGCCGACCCCGGTCCTGGTGGCAGGGGGACGCGACGACCTGTTTCGCGCGGTGCGCAATCTGGTGGAAAATGCCCTTGAGCACGCGCCCGCCGGCAGCCTGATCTCCCTCGCGGTCACCGACCGCCCCGCCATCCGCGTGGTCGATGGCGGAGCGGGGTTCCCGTCGGTGTTGCTGGATGCGGAGCGGCGGCAACGCGGGCTGGTGCGCAGCGACCGGCGGGAGGGGGTGGGGCTCGGCCTCGCCATTGTGGAACGCACCATGCAGGTGCACGGCGGTCGATTGGATCTGACCAATCCGGAGGCGGGCGGTGCCTGCGCCGAGATGGTCTTCCCACGCCCGGCCTCGCCCTCCCTCCCGTCACGGCCGGCGGCCGGCGCGGCCTGACGGACGCGCGCTCAGCCCGCCCGGCGGTGAGAGCATTTTCAAGCGAAGCGGATTCCGGTGCGCATGGAGAAAATGCGCAAATACAATAACCTAAAGCGGATGATGTGAGCCGGTGCGAACGGAAAGCGCGCGCGCCGTGGCGACAAGACCCTTGACGCCCAATGGCAGGCGCGAGGAGCGGATGTCGATGGCTTCCGGCGCGAATCCGCCGCGTTCCAGAATCCGCCGCAGCGCCTCGGCGTCGTAAGTCACATGGGTCCGCGGCCCAGCGAAGGGCCAGCGGACCATGGTGGCGCGATCGGTGACATAGAGGACGAGCCACCCGCCGGGCCGCAGCACGCGGGCGATCTCGCCGACGGCATCGCCGTCCGGATCGAAGAAATAGGCGACATTGACGCCCAGCACCCGGTCGAAGCTCCGATCCGCCCACGGCAGGCGGCGGAAATCACCCATGGCGAGGGTCATCCGCCGTGCCGCGAGCGCCGCGCCGTTGCGGCGCCGGGCCAGACGAAGCATGGCGTCCGAGGCCTCCAGGCCGCAGACGTGCCCGCGCGTCACCCGCCGGGCCAGCTCCGCCAATCCCGCGCCGGGGCCGAAGCCGATCTCCAGCACCTGGTCGTCGGGGTACGGGGCGAGCGCGGCGATGGCATGCCGGTAGGGCGTGGCATTGATCCGCGCCATGACGCGCCCGGCGAGGGTGCCCCAGGGGCCCTCCGGATGGGCGAGCTGGCAGCCGAGCCGGTGCCAGAGCCCCCCGCCCTCCGATGGTGCGCGCGCCATGGGCCGCGCGGGCCCGCGCGATTGCGCCATCACAGCTTGGCCTTGATGGTGTCGAGCTTCTCGCGGATCACGAGGCGCCGGTTCTCGTCCCACAACGGCCGGTCCGGATGGAGCGGGATGGCGAGGGCGTGGGTGAAGGCCTCGCGCGCCTTGGCATACTCGCCCTGGGCCAGCAGGAAGTCGCCGTAGAAATACCAGGCGTCGAGCCCGTCCGGGGCGGCCGTGGTGGCCTGCTCCAGCAGATGGCGCGCCTTCGCCTTGTCGCCGAACGCCACCGGGAAGCTGGGCACACGGTAATAAAGCACGCCGAGGCTGGTGGGCGCGCCGGCGTCCAGCGCATCGGGGTTCAGCTTGTAGGCCTTCTCCAGCGTGTCGCGGGCGCGGCTCGCCAGCGACAAGGCGGAGATGGGATTGACCATGGAAGCCCGCTCGCTGGTGACGACGCCGTCCCAGATGAGCGCTTCCACCCGGTCCGGATACTTGGCGGCCAAGGCGTCGGCCTCGCCGCCGAGGGCGGTCATCTGCTCGGTCTGCTTGTCGCCTTCGGGCACGGTGAACTTGATGGCCTCCCATTTAAGCTGAAGCTGCTTCACCTGGGCCGTCAGGGGGTCGTCGGCGGCCCGCACGACGGCGGGGGCGGCCAGCAGCACCGCGGCGGCGAGGAGGGCGCGAAGGCGCAGGTGCGACGAGGTTCGCATGGGACGTGTCCTTATGTGTTGGGATATCAGGCCGCAGCGCGGGCGGCGGTCCGCGCGAGAGCGCTGTCGATGAGCTTCGGGGCGAGGCGCTGGATGAGCACGAACAGGCGTTCCGGCCCGGTGGGATAGGCCGTGTCCCGCCCGCGCTCCACCGCCCGCCAGATGTGGGCGGCGACGCGCTCCGGCGCGTCGAGCCGCATGCCGGTGGCGGCAATGAGGCCATCAAAGGCCGCCGCGGCATCGGTCCGGGTGGCGCGCGGCGCCGCATAGGTGACGCCGATGCCGAGCTCCTTCCATTCCCGCCGCAGGGCACTGGAAAAGCCACGAAGCGCGAATTTGGAGGCGGAATAGGCGGCAAAGCCGGGATAGGCGATGTCGCCGAACATGGAGCCCACATTCACCACCCGCGCGGGCCGGGCCGCGACGAGCAGGGGCGCCAGCTCCCGCGTCAAGGCGATGGGTGCGGTCACATTGGTGCGGAAGAGAGCCTCCAGAGCGCTGTCGTCCACCGTCTCCACCGCGCCGCCTTCCACGATGCCGGCATTGTTGACGAGCACATCGAGGGCGCCCCAGACTGCCCCCAGGCGTTCGGCGATGTGGATGCGGTCCGCCGCGCGGGTGATATCGGCGGGGATCAGCAGCGGACCGACGGCGGCGGGGGCGGCGGCGACCATCTCGGCGGCCGTCTCCTGGAGCGCCGAAAGACGCCGCCCGCACAAAGCCACCTCCATGCCCCGGCGGGCCGCCGCGATGGCGAGGGCCCGTCCGATCCCGGAGCCGCCGCCGGTGATGAGAACGCACTTCCCCTCATGCCGCATGGCTCATCTCCAGACTGGCGCCGAGGTCGCGGAAGATGTCGCCGTACAGGCGATAGAACATCCTGGCGTGGTCGATGATGATATCGTGAATGGCCGGATCGCCGATGCTGTCCACCACGGTGCGGAAGAAGGCGACATGCTCCTGATCGAGGCTGCCGTGGGAGGTCAGGTAGAAGAAGCCCGCGTCCCCGCCGCTCCCGAACTGGCGGCGCAGGATCTCCGCCAGCCGGTCCGCCAGCCGCACCGACATGCCTTCGAGCACATGGACGCTGCCCAGCAGCGCATAGGGGCTCACATGCTCGATGGCGTGGTAGGAGAAGGCCACCATGATCCGGCAGGCCGGCCCCGGCTGCCCCAGGCGCACGCCTTCGGCGTTGCCGCCCATGGCGCGGATGTCGTCGAGGATCCAGGCCTCGTGGCCCCGCTCCTCCTCCATATATTCGAGCAGCGCGGCCTGATAGCGCGGGTCCGTGGTGCGCGAGGCGGCAAGCGCCAGCAGCGGGAAGGTGTGCTTCACATGGTGATAGGCCTCGGTGAGGAACGCCACGTAGAGGGCCTTCGACCCGCCGGAGTTCAGGGCCTGCTGCACCAGGGGAATGGTCAGGAAGCGGTCGCGCTCGGGCGCGGTGTCCTGCAGAAGACGGTCATGGAAGCTCATGGCTCGACGGGACTTTCGATGGGAGAGGCGGAGGGGAGGAGCGGAAAAGCATCGGGCTGCGCGAACACCGCCCGCGCCACGCCACGCCGGATGCGCCCGTTGTCGGTGAGGAGCCCGGCGATCCGCGCCTGTGGAAGGCCAAGGACCATCACGCGCGCGGGCCGCGCATAGACGGGGAGCCCCGCGCAGCGGCCCGCGATGCGCGCGGCGATCGCCTCCCGGTCGGCCGTGGCGAACCAGACCGCCGCTAGCGGAGTGGGGACGATCAGCGCGGCGAGCCGCCCCGCAAGGGTACCGACCGCGCAGGCGGCGATGCCAGGATCATCAAGGATGGAGGTCTCCACCCATTCGGGGCTGATGTTGCGCCCGTTCGCGGTGACGATCAGGTTGTCCTTCCGCCCGAACACCACGAGCCGCCCCTCGGCGTCGAAGGCGCCGAGGTCTCCCGTGGCCCAGGGACGCATGGCGGGAGCCCCGCCGAGATAGCCATCGGTGACCGAAGGGCCATCCACCAGGATCTCACCGTCGCGCAGGGTCACGGACAATCCAGGCAGCGGGCGCCCCACGGTGCCCGGCGCGCGCGCGCCGGGCCGGTTCATCGCCACCACCGAGCCGCATTCGGACAGCCCGTAGCCTTCATGGACGGGAATGCCGAGCTGCCAGGCCGCCGCCGCAAGCCGGGGCGGCACCGGCGCGCCACCGGCGGCGACGAAGCGCAGGCTGTCCGGGGCGCGCACGCCGGCGCCCTGGAGTTCAGCGGCCCAGACCCTCAAAAGCTCCGGCGCCATAACGCTGATGGTGGGGCGGTGGGCGGCGAACACCGCTGCGATGCCTTGCGGAGCGCCGCGCACGACCGCGTCCGACACAGCGGTCGCGAAGTGCGTCCGTCCTCCCACCAGGAGCGGCACAAGCACCGCGCACAGGCTCTCCAGCAGCAGCGACAGCGGCAGCACGCCGAGATAGGAATCCGCCTCCCCCGCACCGATGGCCTCGGCCAACGTCCGCGCCGACCAAGCCAGTTGCCCGCTCTCGTGCCGCACGCCCTTGGGCCGGCCGGTGCTGCCGGAGGTGTAGATGATGGTGCCGAAGCCGTCGCGCATGACCGGCTCCGGCCCCTCTTCATTGGTGACGGCGACGGTCTGGACCGCAACGCCGGCGGGGACAGCCGCGCCCGTGTCCGCCGCCCAGAGGACGAGTTCGACCCCGGCGTCGCGGATGACGTGATCCAGCTGTTGGGTACTGAAGAAGGGGGGCAGCGGCACAGTGATGCGGCCCGTGGCCATGCAGGCGAGCTGCGCCACCGCCCATTCCCGCCGGTTCGGCAGCAGAAGCCCGACCACCCGCGCCGCCGCCGGCAGGGTGGCGGCGAGACGGGCGGCATCGCCGAGGAGACCGGCGCGGGTCAGCACCCCTTTGTCGTCGGTGAAGGCAACCCGGTGCGGATCGCGGCGGGCCTGGCCCGCCACTGCCTCAAGGAACGACCGCATGGGACACAACCGCTTGGGACACAGCCGCATGAGATACGGTGCGCACGGGAGCGAGGGGGTGTCGCATGGTCACGCCGCACACGCCAAACACCTTGGGCTCGGTCGCGTAATAGCGCCCCCAGGCCGCCGCGTCGGCGATCCGTGCCGGATCCGCATCGGCGAGGGGAATCGGCGCGAGGTGCAGACGCTGGATCAGCAGGCTCAGCCGCCGGGTGAGGGTGAAGAAGCACCACGACAGGCCGTGGTCGGCGCCAAAGGCGATGATGTCGTCCACAAAGGCGGCGATCTCGCGGGGAGAGCGGCTGGCGAGCGTGGTGACTTCGAACACATCATCGCGCCGCACCCGGCGTCCCGCGGCGCGGGTAAGCGCGGCTTCGACCGGCTCATCGAGATACCCTTCGGAGAAGAAGCCGTCGTCCGGCAGTCTCAGCCCGGCGACGCAGCGCAGGTCACCCTCCGGCCCGGTGCGACAGAGAATGCGAGGGGCGAACTGTGCGATGCGCGCGCCGTATTCGCGGCCATAAATGTCTTGAATGAAGGCTTCCGCATCGGCGCGATCGGCGTCGGCGGGCTCGGCAATATGGACTGTTCTCATGGGCGCTCGTCCTGCGGTGAGGAACGAGCGGACCTTGCAAAGCTGAGCTTACAGGCGGCTTACGGGCACACGGTCGGCACGGGGAGATTGTTGGGCCGCTTTGTGGCGAAGAGGAGCCGAGCACGGCGGCGACCGTTCAACCCGGCTCAAGCAGGACTTACCCCCGCCAGCACGCCGATGCTGGTGTCTCCGCCGGAGGGGGCGCCTCAGGTCGCCGTCGGCACGGCGTCCTACTTGAAGCCCAGCAGCAAGGCCGACTGGTAGAAAATGAAGGCGACGCCCCACGCATAGACGAGGGACACGCCCAGCGAGAACAACATGAAGCCCCAGGACCGGCTCTCGGCCTTAACCGTCGCGACAGTCGTCAGGCACGGCGTATAGAGCAGGCAGAAGAGGCAGAAGCTATAGGCGGCCACCGGCGAGACCGTCAGCGAGATCTGGTGCGCCACCATTCCCGCCGACATGGCATAGATGGTGGACAGCGACCCGATGACGACCTCCTTGGCGATAAAGCCGAAGATCAGCGCCAACGTGAGATAGGGATCGATGCCGATGGGGGCCATGATCGGCTGCAGCGCCTGACCGAGCTGGCCACCCCAGGTGTTCAGCCCCTCGGCGTCGGTCGGGAAGTTGGTGAGGAACCACACGCCCACCGACCCGAGGATGATGAAGCTCGTGGCGCGACGCAGGAACTCCCGCAGTTCGCCGTAGCCCCTAAGCCACACCTGCCGCAATGTGGGAACCCGATAGGGCGGCAGCTCCAGCACGAACGGCTCGGAATTCTTGAACTGCCTGGATCGGCTGAACACGGCGGCGGCCAGAAATGCCGCGGCGAAGCTCACCACATAGAAGGAGAACAGCACCAACGGCCCTTGGCTCGCCGGGAATACGGCGGAGATGATGAAGACGAACACCGCCAGCCGCGCCGAGCACAGCGAAAAGGGGATGATGAGCATGGACAGCAGCCGCAGCGGCCGCGAGCGCATGACCCGCGTGCCCATGAGCGCCGGCACGTTGCAGCCGAAGCCCATCATCTGCATGACGAAGGAGCGGCCGTCGAGACCGACCCGCCGCATCCAAGTGTCCATCAGATAGGCCGCGCGCGACAGGTAGCCGCTGTCCTCCACCACCGCCATGCAGAAGAAAAACAGCATGATGAGCGGCACGAACGAGGCGACGGTGGCCACGCCCAGCCAGATGCCGTTGATGGCGAAGTTCTGCAACCAGGCTGGCCCGAACGCCAACACAGGCTCCAAAATCCGGGCCTGGATCCAATCGGTGATCGCCCCCACCCAGTCCTGCGAGGGCAGGCCGATGCTCCAGACGAGGTAAAAGACGCACAGCATGACCGCGAAAAATAGCGGCAACCCCAGGATCGGATGCAGAAGCCAGCGATCAAGCCGCTCGGTGAGCGACTTCGGCGGCGTCTCGGGATAGATCACGGAGCCACGGAGGGCCTCGGCCAGCGTGTCCTCGGTCATCAAAGTGCCGCGCAGGGTGTCGTAGTCCGCCATCACCGGCGGCGTGCCGTGGCGCTGATCGAGCACCGTGGCCACCGTGGCCATGGCTTCGGGAAATCCCTCGCCATATTTGGCGCTGATGAGATGTACCGGCACCCCGAGCCGCGCGGCGAGCGCTGCGGGATCGATCTCAATGCCGGCCTTGCGCGCCTCATCGGCCATGTTGAGCATGACGACGGCCGGCAAGCCGAGCTGCCGGACCTGCAGCGGCATCAGGATCTGACGATCGATCTGGCTGGCGTTGACGACGACGATGACGAGATCCACCGGGTAGGTCTTCAGGAAATCGGCCACCACCCGTTCGTCGTCGGAAAATCCTTCGAGATCATAGATCCCCGGCAGATCCACGAACTCCACATCGCGCGCGGCGAGCTTGATGCGCGCATTGGACAGACTGACCGTGATGCCCGGCCAGTTTCCCACATAGGCGCTGGCGCCGGTGATCCGGTTGTACAACATGGACTTGCCCGTATTGGGCTGGCCGATCAGGGCGACACGCGGCACACTATTCAGCGGAACAAGCTTTTCTTCCGGCGCACAGCAATTCATGATGGATTCCAGAAGTCTAGAAAAATGCGATCGAACAAGGCACGCGCGCTCCCGTGTCCCACGCGCGCCGTACGCTTGCGCGCCGTACGCTTGCGCGCCGTATACTTGCCTTTGGCGAGCGTCCCGCCACGCCGGACATATTCTGTACTCACTATCCCTAGAGCAATTTCAGCAAAAGTGTGCAGCGGTTTTGCGTCTGAAATTGCGATAAAACAAGAAGCTAGAGCATTTTCGGTGAACCGGAGTTCACCGAAAATGCTCTAGCTCATCGCCCTCAAGACCTACGCACCATGACGAGGGTGGCCTCGGTCCTGCGGATGGCGATCTCGGTCGCCTTGCCGGCGCGCACGACGAAGGGGCCGCCAAACCACCCCTTCCGCACCATGAAGACCTCGCGCGACACGGTCACGCCCAGCGCACGCAGACGAATGGAGAGCCCGTTCTCGAAAACGCCGGCCAAGACACCCGCGACGATTCCGCTTTCCCCCGGCTCCAGGCTCGCCAGCGTCACCACCTCCCCGTCAGCAGAGAGCGTCATGGCGGCGTCATGCATTGTTACCTCCAGCCGGATCCGGCATCAGGAAAGGGTTCATTCCACCGAAGTTGATCCACCCAGGCGCGCTCGGCGTTCGCGCGCACTCATCCGGCACCGACCGACGAGCACATGACGCAGGGAGCGCCAGCGACAGAGAAAAAGGGGCCAGGCTCAACCGAGACATGGTAGCCGTGAGGCATGTCGTCACGAAGCGCCAACAGTTCATCTGAAGGATCATGTTCTTCCGGAACGACGCTCGCGCCTTGGTTGCAAACACATCCCACCCCCGGTGCAAGACATCAGCTCAGAGACCTGAAACCTCGCGTCCAGCTACAATCAATTCATCTTAACGGCTTGCCAAGGCCAAAATAAGCACTCAAAAATCATTGTAATTAGAATAATTCTAATAATGATCCACGCAGCGAGTTTCCATCATATGCTCCCCACACCGTTCCGGCACAAGGGCGCGGCGAGCGGCGGCCGCCGCCTTCAAATCCGCCGCCGCGCGTCGGCTGCGGGAGCGGGCGAGGCGGCTCGACGTGACCCTGCCCTTCTTTCGCGAGGCTGCCGGGCCGGTCCACATCGTCGGCGCCCTGCTGCACCAGATGGGCCTTAATCCGATCCCCGCCCTCATCGGATCGAGCGTTGCCGACCTGGCACGGGTCAGCACGCGCCGTCTGGTGCTCGGCTTCGCGGACCGCCCTCGATACGCCGGCCGAAAGCGTCGCCAACAATTTCGCGGGGCTGTTCAGCCGCTGGTTCGGGGCACCGATCGTGCGGGTCTGTTTCGCCAGCCCGGCCACCGCAGATGCCTCGCTGCGCGCCATCGCCGCCCATTTCGGTCCGGCTTCGGAAGCCCTGAACGAAGCCCTCGACCGGCTGCCCACGAACCCCGGCGACTGGAGCTATGCCCAGCCGTTCTTCTATCTCGGCTGGGGCACCCGACTGGAAGACGAACGCATTGACGAGGACATCCGCGACGCCCTGCCAGCGCTTCTGAGGCCACGGATGCCCCCCGGAGCCGGAGGCGAGATCTGGCGTTCCGAGCGAGAGTGGATCGCCATCTGGCCCCGCGACGCGCCTGCTCCAGGCCAGCGCGAACCGCCCCTGCCCCGCGGCCCGCCGAGGGGAAGGCTCGAGACCTGAAGAGCGGCCCCGGAGCCTTCGCGCCTCAGGCGCCGGCGAGGCCCTTGCCCACCATGTTCAGCGGCACGATGGTCTGATCGAACACGTCCGCGCTCACCTTTCCGGACGCGAGCGCGGCTTCCCTCAGGGTGGTGCCGTCGGCGATGGCCTTTTCGGCGATATGGGCGGCATTCTGGTATCCGATCACCGGCGACAATGCGGTGACCAGCATCACCGACCCCTCGACATACTGCTGGATGCGGGCGCGGTTCAGCTCGGTGCCTTCCACCGAATAGAGCCGGAACTTCTCGCAGCCGTCCGCCAGGATGCCCGCGGAATGCAGGACATTCTTGATGATGACGGGACGCATGGCATTGAGCTCGAAATTGCCCTGAGAGCCCGCGAACGCCACCGCCGTGTCATTGCCCAGCACCTGGATGGCGATCATCACCATGGCCTCGCACTGGGTGGGGTTCACCTTGCCCGGCATGATGGAAGAGCCCGGCTCGTTGTCGGGCAGCTTCAACTCGGCGAAGCCGCAGCGGGGACCGGAGGCGAGCCAGCGCATGTCGTTGGCGATCTTCATCAGCGCCACGGCGAGCCCTCTCAGCGCCGCATGGGCCCGCACCATGGCGTCGAGCGAGCCCTGGGCCGCGAACTTGTTCTGCGCGGTCACGAAGGGCTTGCCGGTAAGCTCGGCGATCTTGGCCGCCACGTCCTGCGAGAAGCCGGCTGGAGCATTGAGGCCGGTGCCGACCGCGGTGCCGCCCACCGCCAGCTCGTAAAGGCCGGCACGGCTGGCAGCGACATCGGCAAGGGCCGCGCGAAGCTGCCCCGCCCAGCCGTACCATTCCTGCCCGACGGTGAGGGGCACGGCATCTTCCAGATGGGTGCGGCCGATCTTGACCACCTCCATCCAGCCTTCGGCCTTCCGCTCGATCGAGTCGCACAAGGCGCCCACCTGCGGCAGCACCTTCGTGTCAAAGGCGTCTACCGCCGCAATGTGCATGGCGGTGGGGAAGGTGTCGTTGGACGACTGCCCCATGTTGACGTCGTCGTTGGGCCCCACCGGGTGCTGCGACCCGAGGGCGCCGCCGAGCAGCTGGATCGCCCGGTTCGAGATCACCTCGTTGACGTTCATGTTGGACTGGGTGCCCGATCCCGTCTGCCAGACATAGAGCGGGAAATGGTCGTCCAGCAGGCCCGCGATGGCCTCGTCGGCGGCGCGGACGATGGCGTTCGTCTTCCACTCCGGCAGCCGGCCGGCGGCGTGGTTCACCAGCGCGCAGGCTTTCTTCACATAGCCATAGGCGTGATACACCGCCTTGGGCATGCGATCGTCGCCGATGTTGAAATGCTGCAACGAGCGCTGGGTCTGCGCGCCCCAATAGCGATCGCCCGGCACGCGCATCTGGCCCATGCTGTCGAACTCCTGCCGCTCCGCGTCGGCGGCGAGGCCAATGGGCAGATCCTGCAGGGTGGGAGTGGGGTTCGCGTCCAAGGAAGCCTCCAGCGCACGAGGAAATCAAGGGAACCTGTTTACCGGCGAACTGCGGGACCGCCAGGGCCGATCATCGTGAGAACGCGCATTTGCCGACGCCGGACCAGACCGGAAATCAGATCGAACCAGAAGTAGGGCCGGCCTGGACACAGTGCAACGGAACCCAGATGCCGCTTTTTGCCGGCATCGGCACGAAACGCCCGCACCCGCGACCTGCGCTGGTACCCCGGGGCAGGTCGGCCGTTCAAAGAGGAGGGTGCACAGCGCTGCGCCACGCGATATGCTGCGCGCGTTCTTATGTCCGCGAAGCAGATCGCGAATTCATTTTTGGCCGCGGGGGCGCGCCCCCGCCTTGAGGGGAGTTCAGCGGGAATGTACCGCGCCATTACACGGCAGATCCAGGTCACCGCGACACCGCGCTATGTGGCCGAGCGGTCCGAGCCGGAGCACGGCCGCCATTTTTGGGCCTACACCATCGAAGTCTCCAATCTCGGTTCCGAAACCGTCCAATTGAAGGCGCGCCACTGGGTCATCACCGATGCCCACGGCCATGTGGAGGAAGTGCACGGCGCCGGCGTCGTCGGTGAAGAACCGGTACTGCCGCCCGGCGGCCGGTTCGAATACACGAGCGGCGTGCCGCTCAATACCGCCACCGGCATCATGCGCGGCAGCTACGACATGCAAACGGAAAGCGGCGAGAAATTTACCATCGAGGTGCCACCCTTCTCCCTGGATGTGCCCGACGCCCGGCGCGTTCTGAACTGAGGAACGCCGGACCGAGGCAAGTCGCCCGGTGGCCCGCCAGCGTGGACGCCAGGGCTAAAGCCAAGGCCAAGGGCCAAGGGCAAGACGCCAAGGACAAGAGGCAAGGACAGGGGCCACATGCACGCGGCGCGTATCCCGACGGTGGAGGCCCAGGCCCTCTCCGTTCTCAATCTGCGCCCGGTGGCGGCGACCCTCGGCATCCTTTTGTCGATTCTCGGGGGCAGCATGCTGGCGCCGGCGGCGGTGGATTTCGCCCACGGCTCGGGCGGGCAGAGCGCGTTCATCGGCGCCTCCGCCATCACCGTCTTCGTCGGCGTGCTGCTGTGGACCTCCGGCCGCAACGGCGGCGTGCAGAAGCTCGACCTGCGCCAGGCCTTCCTGCTCACCACCGGCGTTTGGGTGGTGCTGACCCTGTTCGCGGCACTGCCCTTGATGTGGGGCCCCTCCCAGCTCAGCTTCACCAAGGCGGTGTTCGAGGCCATGAGCGGCCTCACCACCACCGGCGCCAGCGTGATGTCCGGCCTCGACGCCCAGTCGAAGGGCATCCTGCTATGGCGGGCACTGCTGCATTGGTTCGGGGGCATCGGCATCATCGCCATCGCCATCGCCGTGCTGCCGGTGCTGTCCATCGGCGGCATGCAGCTGTTCCGCACCGAATCATCCGACAAGTCGGAGAAGTTCCTGCCGCGGGCCGGGGCCATCGCCAAGGGTCTCATCATCGCCTATGTGCTGCTCACCGCCGTGTGCGCGGTGTGCTACCGCGCGGCCGGGCTCAACCTGTTTGATTCCATCACCCTCGGCATGTCGACCCTGTCGACGGGAGGCTTCGCCAATTCCGATTACTCCTTGATGGTGTTCAAGAACCCGATGGTGGACTATGTGGCCATCGTGTTCATGCTGGTGGCCTCCCTGCCGTTCCCGCTCTATGTGCGGGCCCTCAATGGCGACGTCGGGCGGCTGTTCACCAATCCGGAAGTGCGGGTGTTCTTCACCATCGTGGCGCTATTCACCGCCGCCTCGTTCCTGCAGCAGACATTCCAGGGCATTGCCAGTGGCGAGGCCGCCTTCCGCGGCGCCCTGTTCACCGTCGCTTCGCTCATTTCCACCACCGGCTTCATGGCGGTGGACTACACCCATTGGGGTGCCCTCTCGAACGCGATCTTCCTTGTTCTAATGTTCCTCGGCGGCTGCACCGGCTCCACCTCCGGCGGCCTGAAGGCCATGCGCGTCGCCATCACCGCCAAGGCCATCCGCCAGCATTTCAAGCGCATCGCCTTCCGCCACGGCGTGTTCCCCCTGCGCTATGGGGGGGCACCGGTGGCGGACGATGTGGTGGCCTCGGTCCTGGGCTTCGTCTTTCTCTATTTTTTCACGTTCATGCTGGTTGCCATCGGCCTCAACCTCATCGGGCTCGACCTTGTCACCGCCTTTTCCGCGGCCGTCTCCTGCCTTGCCAATGTGGGGCCGGGCCTCGGCCCGGTGGTGGGTCCCTCCAGCAATTACGCTGGCCTGCCGGACAGCGCCATCTGGCTGCTGACCCTCGCCATGATGCTCGGCCGGCTGGAAATCCTCACCGCGCTGGTGCTGCTGCTGCCCCGCTTCTGGGTGCGCTGAAACCGTCGTTCCCCCGCCGTCCCGCGTTCGGGGGGGCGTCAGAAATGGGCGAGGTAGCCGCCGTCCACCGCCAGCACATGACCGGTGACATAGGATGCCGCCGGCGAGGCGAGGAACACCGCCGCCCCGGCGATTTCCTCCGGCCGCCCCCAGCGTCCGAGGGCGGTGCGCCGCGACAGCCATTCGCCCACCGCCTGGTCGCGCACGAACTCCGCATTGGGCTCGGTGAGAAAATAGCCCGGCGCGATAGCGTTGACCGTGATGCCGTGCGGCCCGAGATCCGCCGCCAAGGCCCGCGTCAGGGCCACCAGCCCGCCCTTGGCCGTGGTGTAGGCCGCGTCTCCCGCCCGCGCGAGGGGGCCGGCGATGGAGGCGATGTTGATGATGCGCCCGCTGCCGCGCGCCACCATGCCCCGCGCCAGCTCGCGGGTGAGATGGGCCGGCGCCATCAGATCCACCTCCACCAAGCGGCGGAAATCGTCCTGCGCCATGTCGAGGAATCCCCGGCGGTCCCGCGCCCCGGCATTGTTGACCAGGATATGCACCGGCCCGAGCCCCGCCACCGTGCGTGTCACCGCCGCCGCGTCGCACACGTCGAGCAGCAGCGGTTCGGCATGGCCACCCCGCCGGATGATTGCGGTGACCGCCGCGGCAAGCCGCGCGGCATCACGCCCATTCACCAGCACATGGGCCCCGGCCTGGGCCAGCGCCGCCGCGATCTCGAAGCCAAGGCCGGACGCGGACCCGGTGACGAGGGCCGTGGAGCCGGAAAGGGAAAACGGATGCGTCACAGGCGACCCTCCACCGCGCTTAGAGCGCCTTCCGTTTGCGCGAGCTCATGTCAGCCGCTCCAAGTTCTTGCATTCACGCATTTTCTTCACGCGAACCGGAATCCACTTCGCTTGAAAATGCTCCGAGCGGCCCTTCGACCGGTCCCTTGCCCCGCCCATGGCGCTTCGCTTGAGGACCCTGGCCGGGGGATGGTGGCGACAACAGCCACAGCACGCGCCCTGGAGCCGCGCGGGCTTCACCCTATCGCACCCAGAAACATCCCCCGCCCGGCGCCGACCCACGCCCGTCGTCGGTCCGGATATCACGCGCGGCGGCATGATCCCGCCCCGCCCACCGGATGACGGCATGGCGGCCATCGCCCGTCAGAACAGCAGGCCGCCGGCCAGGGCACCGAGAATGGCGCACAGGAACAGTGTGCCATCATGCAAGGCAAGGCCGAGGCGGCCCGGACGGCCCGCGCGATAGAGCCATGCCGTGCAACCCACCGTGGCAATCGACCAGCCGGCGCCGACCGCAAGCAGCGCCGCCGTAATCGCCTCCGCCGAACCGTAAAGCTGCAAGGGCACTGCCGCCGTCACCAGAACGAGGCCCACCCCCGCCAGCACCGGCGGCGACACCCGGTCGCCCACCAGGGCCAGGGGCACGGCCGGCGCATACATGGCAGCCACATGCAGCGCGATGAAGCCGAACACCGCCGCCTCGCCGATGCCGCAGCCCATCAGCGCCAGCGGTGCCCCGGACATCACGGCGCTCATGCCGAACCAAGCCAGGGCGCCAAGCAGGGTCGGCCCCACGATGACCCGCAGCGGCGCCACGGATTTCGGGCGGAACACCGGTGGCGGATCGGGCGCGAGGGTCACCGCCACCCCGAGCGACAAGGCATGCGCACCGGCGGCCAGCCCCGCCGCGCCGACCAGGAAGAAGGGGGCTGCGAGATTTTCGGCAAAGCCGGCGAGCGTCGGCCCCGCCAGGGCCGCCAGCACGCCGCCCGCCAGCACGCCGGCAGTGGCCGCCGCCGGCCGCCCGCTCGCGGCGGCGGCCTCGTGGCGGTAGAAGAAGGAGAAGCCCTGCGCCATCCCCAGCCACAGGGCGCCGAGACAGGCCCAGGCAAATTGGCGTTGCAACAGCGCCGCCACCAGCAACGCCCCACCGGCGATGCCCAGCGAGGCGCCGAGGGCGAACCCCGTGCGCCGACCGAACGCGTCCCGCAGGAAGGACGCCGGAAAGGACGCAAGCGCCGCGCCGAGCAGCATGGCCGCAAACGGCCATGTCGCGAACGCCGGCTGTGACGCCAGCATGGCTCCGGCCAGCGGCAATGCCGCGGAGGCCACCGTCTGCGCCAGCACGGCAAAGGCGAAGCCAAGCGCCAGGCCGAAGGTGGGAATGGCCTTCGGCCCGTTGTCGTTGGCCGGAGCGTCGAGCTGCGGGTCGCAGACGCAGACCAGCATGCCGGCTCGCGGTTCGGCCGGTTCCGCCTGCGGCCTCATGTCTTCACGTCGTCATCATTGAGGATGCGGACGGCGGCCCCGTCGAGGTCATCGTACTGACCGCTCTTGAGACTCCACAAAAAGCCGGCGAGGCCCAAAAGGCCCAGCAGCAGCGCCATCGGGATCAGGAAAACGAGGACGTTCATGCGACGGCCTCCTTGAGGTGGTTGGCGTCGATGGCCTCATCCTTGCGCCCGGGCCGGGCCGCACGCAAGGCATTGACCGTGACGAGGATGGACGAACCGGACATGGCAAGGGCGGCGACCAGCGGCGTCACGATGCCGCCGATGGCCAGTGGTACCGCAATGAGGTTGTAGACGACGGCGATCCCCAGGTTCTGCCGCATGAGCCGGGCGGCGACACGCGCCCCATCCACCGTGGCCAGCACCGGCGCCAGCCGGCGACCGAGGAACACCGCATCGGCATGCGCCTGCGTCACCGCCGCGCCGGTGGCGGGTGACAGCGACACCGTGGCTGCGGCGAGAGCCGGCGCGTCGTTGAGCCCGTCGCCCACCATCAGAACCTTGTGCCCCTGAGCCTTCAAGGCCTCAAGAGCGGCAATCTTGTCGGCCGGCTTCAGGCCCGCCGCCACTTCGGTGATGCCGAGCGCCGCCGCCACCGGCGCCACCGCGTCCGCCCGGTCGCCGGACAGGATGCGCACATCAAGACCCCGCGCCTTGAGGGCGGCCACCACCGCCACCGCATCGGGCCGCAGCGCCTGCTGCACGCCGATCACCACCGCCCGCGCCCCATGCCGGAAGGCGATGAGGGAGACATCCGCAGGCAGATCCTCCGGCACCGGCGCCGCGCAGAAGGCGAGGCTGCCGAGGCGGGCTTCCGCGCCGTCCACCACGGCCCGCACCCCCTGGCCCGGCACCTCGGCGACATCCGGCAGGGCGCCGCCGTCCGCATGGGCCGCCAGCGCCCGCGACAGGGGGTGGCGGCTGGAGAGCGCGAGCCGCCCGGCCAGTCCCACCAGCGCCGGATCGGCGCCCGGCGGCAACCGCAGCGCGGGCTCCGGCAGGGTCAATGTTCCGGTCTTGTCGAACACCACCGTATCGACGGTGGCGAGGCGCTCCAGCAGGTCGCCCGCATTGATGAGCAGCCCGGCCCGGAACAGCCGTCCGGTGGCGGTCACCTGTACCGCCGGCACCGCCAGCGCCAGCGCGCAGGGGCAGGTGATGATGAGCACCGCCACCGCGATCATCACCGCAAAGTGCAGGTCCGCGCCGGCGATCAGCCAGCCGATCATGGACACGAGGGCCGTCAGGTGCACCACCGGCGCATAAAGCCGCGCCACCCGGTCCGCGAGCCGCACATAGGCACCGCGCGCCGCCAGCGCCCCGTCGAGCAGCCGCTGCACATCGTCGACCAGGGTGTTCTGTCCGCCGGCGGTGACCGTCACATGCAGCGCCCCATCGCCGTTGAGGCTGCCGGCATAGACCGTCGCCCCCACGGTCAACTCACGCGGCAGGGTTTCCCCGGTCACGAGGCTTTCATCCACGCAGGAGCGCCCCGAGGCCACCACGCCATCGGCGCCCAGGCGCTCGCCGGGCGCCACCAGGATCAGGTCGCCGGGCTTCAGCGCCTGCACCGGCACCCGCACCGGCGTGCCGTCCGGCTCCAGCCGGTGGGCCATCTCGCCCCGGAGCGCGGCCACGTTGCCCGCCACCGCGCGGGTGCGCCGGCGCGCCTCATGGTCCAGGTAACGGCCCGCCAGCAGGAAGAACAGCAGCATGATGGCGCTGTCGAAATAGGCCTCCGGGCGGCTCATGGCGGTTTCGA
Source organism: Xanthobacter agilis (assembly GCF_021730435.1). Taxonomy (GTDB): domain Bacteria; phylum Pseudomonadota; class Alphaproteobacteria; order Rhizobiales; family Xanthobacteraceae; genus Xanthobacter; species Xanthobacter agilis. Next base: position 155,394 of record NZ_JABWGX010000004.1, on the reverse strand, counting down.
ACACGCTGATGCCCAGCGCCAGCGACACGCCGATGGTGATCGGCACATCCATGTTGAGCTTGCCGCTTCGAATGGCCCGGATGGCGCTCTGGAAGAAGGGCTGGCCCGCATAGGCCGCCGCCGGCAGGGCGATGAGCGCCGAGATCCAGTGAAAGAAGTCCCGCGTTTCGGGGGTGATATCCGACACGTTGCCCGACCACACGGAGATGGAGAGCAGCATGATGTTCATCATGGCGAAGCCGGCGACCCCGAGGCAGCGCAGCAGCCATTGGGCACGCCGGGCCTCCTCTTCCTCCACCCGGCCCGTGAACGGATGGGCCCGGTAGCCAAGCTGCTCCAGCTTACCCACCACGTCCGATGCGCTCGCCTCGGCGCTCCATGCCACGGCGAGCCGATGCGTGGAATAATTGAGACGTGCCCGCACCACGCCGGGCAACGATTTCACGCCATCCTCGATGTCGGCGATGCAGGCGGCGCAATCGATGCCATCGATGGCAAGGCTCATCTGGGAGAGACCGTCCTCCCCCCGGGCCACGAAGATGGAATAGTCGGCCGCTTCTGTCATGGCCCGTCCTGGTCCCGTTTCCCCCTCCCGGTTGCCGCGGCCACCTTGCGCCACGACCGCCGCCTCCCGGTCGGCATCGGCCGGCGGGATGCCCGTGGGTAAGCCGGATGCCGACCCGCCCGACGCCGGCCATCCGGCCCGCCGGCCTGTTCTTGTCACCTGCATGGCACCTCGGCGCTGGTCCGGCAAGCCGCCCGGGGGACGCCGGCCATGGCCTCAAACAGAAGTGAGTACGACGGCGCAGCCGGTGCGACGACCCCGCGTTCGCCATCGTACTCCAGGGTGAGGCGGCGCAGCTGGTGCGCGCCACCCCGCAGCCTCGGCGCCGCTCCGGCTTCCCCGCACAGGGCGAGTTCGCGCGCGACGGAGCCGCTTACGGAAGCTGCACCCGATTCTTGGACCGGAACAGCCGGTCCGCGCCTTGCGAAAAATCAATCACCAAGTCCCATTGACCGGGCCCAACCTCGGCGCTGGCGCTGTAGCGCCCGTCGCCGAGCGGGCGAACCTCCAGCACCACGTCGCGCCGGGCGTCGGTGGGATGGGCGAAGCGCCCATCGGCGTCGAGGTTCGACAGCGGCTTGCCCGCCGCATCCAGGGCCCGCACTTCGACCGTGCGGCGGGTGCCGCCAGGCGATTCCAGGTCCACCTCCACGGCCCAATGGCGCGCCTGTTGCGCCTCGGCCGCGTCGCTCTCCTTGGAGAAGGCCAGCCCGGCCTTGTAGGAGCTCTCGGTCTCCAGCCCGGCAAACGTGCTGACGGCGAATCGCGCCATGGTGAAATTCACCGTCATCACGAGGGCGAAGAAGGCCAACAGGCCCGCCAGCACCATGGCGCCCGTGATTTCACGCGGGCGGCGCGTGCCCTTGTCTGCTGCCGTCATCCACCGCTCCATCGTGGCGGCGGCCGCGGATCGCGACCGCCCAATCCTTCCCTACGGGCCGATGAAGTGGTCGGTGACCGACGCCGTCCCGCCCGTGGCCACATCCCGAATTTGGAAAGTGAGCGGAAGTGAGGCGGAAGGCGGGAGCTTGTCGTGGGTCGTCACCAGAACCCGCAGCTCGCGGGTCTGGTCCGGGCCGATGGCGAGCTTGCCGGCATCGTCTCCGACCACATCGAGCCGCGCCCCCGGCACCCCGGAAATGGACAAGGCGAAGGTGCGATCCCCGATCTGCTTGTTGGTCAGCCGCAGGGTGTAGGCGTTGCGCACCGACCCGTCGGACAGGCTCACAAACAGCGGGTTGCGGTCATGCAGCGCCGACACGCCTTCCGTCGACCGGTTCATGAGGGTGGTGAGCATCAGGCCGCAGACCGCCGCGATCAGGGCCGCATAGAGCAGCGTGCGCAGGCGGATGAGGCGCTGGACGAACGGCTTGCCGGCGAGGCGCGCTTCCATGTTCGCTTCGCTCTCGTAGGTGATGAGCTCACCCGGCCGGCCGATCTTGGTCATGACCGTATTGCAGGCGTCGATGCACAGGCCGCACTGGATGCAGGCCAGTTGCGAACCCTGGCGGATGTCAACGCCGGTGGGGCACACCGCCACGCACTGGTCGCAGTCGATGCAATCGCCCGCCGGCTTGCCGGCCGCGCGGGCCGCCGCCGCCTTCTTCACCGACGCGCGCGGCTCGCCGCGATCGTAGCAATAGGTCACGTTGAGCGCATATTCGTCCGTCAGCGCCGCCTGGATGCGGGGCCAGGGGCACATGTAGGTACACACCTGCTCGCGCATGTGGCCCGCGAGCATGTAGGTGGTGAAGGTCAGCACGCCGATGCAGGCATAGGCCACGGTCGAGGCCTGGAAGGTCACCAGCTCCTTCACCAGGGTCGGCGCGTCGGCGAAATAGAGCACCCAGGCGCCGCCCGTCCACCACGCGATCAGTAGCCAGATGGAGTGCTTCAACGTGCGGCGGACCACCTTGTCCAGGGTCCAGGGCGCGGCATCGAGGCGGATCTGCTCGCGCCGATCGCCTTCCACCAGACGCGCCACCGCCATGAACAGGTCGGTCCACACCGTCTGCGGGCACATGTAGCCGCACCAGACGCGACCGGCCAGGGCGTTCATCAGGAACAGCACCAGCGCCGCAAGAATCAGCAGGCCGGCGACGTAATAGAATTCCTGCGGCCAGATCTCCAGGAAGAAGAAATAGAAGCGCCGCGCCGGCAGATCCAGCAGCACCGCCTGGTTGGGTGCATCCGGCCCGCGATCCCAACGCAGGAACGGCAGGAAATAATAGATGGCCAGCGCGACGATCAGCACCGCCCATTTGATCGTCCGATAGCGCCCGTGAACCGCCTGCGGAAAAATCTTCCGGCGGCTCTCATAGAGCGGAATATCGTCGTCTGGGCCGGCCACGTTGGGGGTATGCCCCGATGCCGGGGTATGGGCTTCAGACTTGGTCGTCAGGGCTGTCATGGATACGTCGCCGAAGGTTGACCTCGGGCACAGCGACCCGAGGCGACACGGATGTTGCCCCGCCGATCAGGCGTCCCGCTCCCGCAACCAGATGTCCGCGGGTCGGAGGGGCTGGCGGCCCCGACGGCGAACCGCCATCGGAGCGATCGCGCGTTTGGGAGCGTTCAAATATTCATGCTCTAGAATGTAGAACCGTGTCAGGTGGTCGAAAGGCCACACCGACATTTCGCCGCGCGGCGAAATGTGTCACGGGTGCGTTTCCGCCCGGCACGGCGGCGGTTCGCGACCATGCCCCACCGCCGCGCGGACGCCGGGCGCGAAGCTCCATCGGCAGCTCCGAAAAGAGTCACTCGATGCAAAAAGCCCCGGCCGCGCAACGGCCGGGGCTAATGTCAGGGCATGCTCCGCGGCGATCAGCGACCGCCGCCGAGGGAGTGCACGTACACCGTCAAGACCTTGATGGTGGTGGCGTCGAGACGCCCATGCCACGCTGGCATCACGTTGCCGCGACCGTTGGTGACGGCATATTCGATGGTCGCCTTGTCGGGACCATAGAGCCAGATCTTGTCCGTGAGGTTGGGGGCGCCGACCTCCGGATTGCCCTTGCCCTCGTCGCCATGGCAGGCCGCGCAATTGGCGATGAAGACTTCCTTGCCCTTGGCGGTGTCCGCGCCCGGCTTGTCGAGGCCGGACAGGGTCCGGACATAGCCGGCCACGGCCGAAATCTCGGGCTTGGTCAGGATGCCATCGCGACCGAAGGCGGGCATGTTGCCCACATGGGCCTGATCGTCACCCGAACGGATGCCAAAGTTGATGGTCTGGTAAATCTGGTCGAGACTACCACCCCACAGCCAATCGTCGTCATTCAGGTTCGGGAAGCCCACGGCACCACCGCCGCCCTGACCGTGACAGGGCGCGCAATTGTCCGCGAAGGCCACCCGGCCCTGCGCCCGCGCCAGGGTGAGCAGCGCCGGGGTATCCTCGATCTGCGGGAGCGACGCGCTCGCGAGTTTCGCCGTACTTTCGGCGCGTAGTGCCTGCAGGTCGGCGATCTGGGTGCTTACCGCCGTGCGCGAGTTCCAGCCGAGAACGCCCGGAGTCGCGCTGGAGATGAGCGGCCACGCCGGATACATGACCCAGTAGGCGATCGACCAGACGATGCAGGCGTACCACACCCACAGCCACCAGCGCGGCAGCGGATTGTTGAGTTCCTCGATGCCGTCCCACTCATGCCCGGTGGTGGTGACGCCGGTGACCGGGTCGAGCCGGCCGTGATGAGAATTTTCGCTCGTGCTCACGGGATCAATCCTCTTTGAGCGGAATGTTGGCGGCGTCCTCGATTTCCTTCTTCCGTTTCTTGCCGGGCCAGAAGGCGTAGGCCACCACGAGGGCGAACGCGACCACGAACAACACCAGACCCCAGGTCTGAGCGATGCCGGCCACCGTTTCGTAGGTCTCCGACATGGCTCACCTCACGTTCGCTTTGTTGTCATAAAGCTTGAAGTCCACCAGCGTGCCCAGCATCTGCAGATAGGCGATGAGCGCGTCGGCTTCCGTGAGATCGCCAGGGTTGCCGTCGAAGTCGCGCACCTGCGCCTTGGGGTAGCGCTTCTGAAACGCATCCGCCTCGGCATCGGTGGTGGACTGGGTCACAAGATCAGCCTGGGCATGGGCGATATCGTCGTCGGTGTAGGGCACGCCCTCCAGCCGCAGCACCTTCATGTCCTGCTCGACATGCTTGGTGTTGAGCTTCGTCTGCGACAGCCACGGATAGGCCGGCATGATCGAGGCCGGCACCACCGAACGCGGGTTGTGCAGATGCTCCTGATGCCAGATGTCCGAATACTTGCCGCCGACGCGCGCCAGATCCGGACCGGTGCGCTTGGAGCCCCACTGGAAGGGGTGGTCGTACATGCTCTCGGCCGCCAGCGAATAGTGGCCGTAGCGCTCCACCTCGTCACGCAGCGGGCGGATCATCTGCGAGTGGCAGTTGTAGCAGCCCTCGCGGATGTAGATGTTGCGCCCCACCAGTTCGAGAGGGGTGTAGGGCCGCATGCCCTGCACCGTCTCGACCGTGCCCTTCAGGTAGAAGAGCGGTGCGATCTCCACCAGGCCACCGATGGAGATCATGATGAGGATCCCCAGCATCAGCCAGTAGGTGTGCTTCTCGAAGATCTGGTGCTTGGCCCAGATGGACGTGCCTTGCGACGCCATGGGTCGTTTCTCCCTCATTCCGCGGGGGCGAGGGCGAGCTTCTGCTCGGCCACCGCCTGCGGCATGTTGATGGTCTTCCACACGTTCCACGCCATGATCAGACCGCCCGCGACGAACAAGAGGCCGCCGGTGGCGCGAATGACATAGAGCGGATGCACCGCGTCCACCGTCTCGATGAACGAATATTCAAGGAAGCCGAGGCCGGTGTAGGCACGCCACATCAGGCCCTGCATGATGCCCGCCACCCACATGGAGGAGATGTAGAGCACGATGCCCAGCGTCGAGATCCAGAAGTGCCAGCTGATGGCCTTCACGGAATACATGTTGGGCTTGTTCCACAGCCACGGCACCAGGCAGTAGATGGCGCCGAAGGAGATGTAGGCCACCCAGCCGAGCGCGCCGGAATGCACATGGCCGACGGTCCATTCGGTATAGTGGCTGAGCGAGTTCACCGCCTTCACCGCCATCATCGGACCTTCGAAGGTGGACATGCCGTAGAACGCCACCGACACCACCATCATGCGGATCACCGGATCCGTGCGCAGCTTGTCCCACGCACCCGACAGGGTCATCAGGCCGTTGATCATGCCACCCCAGGACGGCATCCACAGGATGACCGAGAAGGTCATGCCCAGGGTCTGCGCCCAATCGGGAAGGGCCGTGTAGTGCAGGTGGTGAGGACCGGCCCAGATGTAGATGAAGATCAGGGCCCAGAAGTGGACGATGGACAGGCGGTACGAATAGACCGGCCGCTCCGCCCGCTTCGGGATGAAGTAGTACATGATGGCCAGGAAGCCGGCGGTCAGGAAGAAGCCCACCGCGTTATGGCCATACCACCACTGGAACATGGCATCTTGGACGCCCGACCAATAGATGTAGGACTTGGCCGAGAACAGCGACACCGGAATGGTGACGTTGTTGCCCAGATGCAGCATCGCAATGGTGATGATGAAGGCAAGGTAGAACCAGTTCGCCACGTAGATATGGGGCTCGCGGCGCTTCCAGATGGTGGCGACGAACACCAGCAGATAGGTCACCCACACCACCGTCAGCCACAAATCGGCGTACCATTCGGGCTCGGCATATTCCTTCGACTGGGTGATGCCCAGCAGATAGCCGGTGCCGGCGATGACGATGAAGAAATTGTACCCCAGGATCACGAACCAGGGGGCGAGATCGCCGGCAAGGCGCGCGTGGGATGTGCGCTGCACCACGTAGAACGAGGTGGAGAGCAGCACGTTGCCGCCGAAGGCGAAGATCACCGCCGAGGTATGCAGCGGACGCAGCCGCCCGAAGGATAGCCACGAGGTGTCAAGATTGAAGGCCGGAAAGGCCAGCTGCCACGCCGCCAGGTCGCCGGCGAGGAAGCCCGCGACGCCCCACACCACCGCCGCGATGACGCCGAATTTCACCACGCCGAAATTGTAGTTGGGCTTGCCGTCGACAAGCTGCGGCACGGTGCCCGCCGGGCGGTCCATGTAGCGGTTGCCGATGGCGAACACCGCGGCGATGGAACCCGCCGCGAACAGATAGGCGTGGAAGGCGTAAGCCGCGGTGTAAGCCTTCGCCGCCACGATGATGGATAGGAAGGCCAAGAGAGCGAAGACCACCAGCAGAGCGGCCTCCCCAAACCGCATGGACTTCGCCGGGGCTGGGATTGGATCTTGAATTGTCGACATTGCAGAACCCCTTGCGCCGAGGCGTGACACTGCACCCACGGAGCCTCCAGCGCACCATGCGCGCGAGGCCCATTTTCTCCTTGATACAGGTCAAAGGTGCGTGATGTCGCGCGGTGCGGCGGCCCTGCGGCGGCGGGTCGCGCCCGCTGCACGCTTTTCCCCCGCTTTCGCCGTGCATGACCCTACGTTTGCCGCAAGGATCCGCGTTTGCTCCATCAAAAGATACCGTTGACCCTCTCTGCCGGCACGGGGGCAGCGCCCGCGCACGGCACCGCGCCGAAGCGCGGATGCGACACTTTTTCTCTCCGGAGCGTGCCCCGGAGCCGCGTCGCATTCCCAACACGGAGCGGCCCGATCGCCGCTCCGCGCAAATTTATGCGCGGACCATGCCAACAATGTCCTTCACATCGCGGATGGTCTGGTCGGCGAGCGCCCGCGCACGGGCGGCGCCATCGGCAAGAATCGCGTCGATAGCGCTCACATCATTCATCAGGCGCTGCATGTCCGCGCCGATGGGGCCAAGCTTGGCCACCGCCAGATCCACCAGCGCAGCCTTGAAGGCGGAGAATTGCCCGCCGCCGAAATCCTTCAGCACCTGCGCCTTGGAGCTGTCCGACAGCGCGGCATAGATGCCGACCAGATTCTCGGCCTCCGGACGGCCCTTCAAGCCCTCCTCCTCGGACGGCAGGGGCTCCGGGTCGGTCTTGGCCTTGCGCACCTTGCCCGCGATGGCGTCGGCATCGTCGGTGAGGTTGATGCGGGAGAAGTCGGATGCATCGGACTTCGACATCTTCTTCGCCCCATCACGCAGGCTCATCACCCGCGTGGCGGGTCCGGCGATCAGCGGCTCGGTCAGCGGGAAATAGCCCTCGCCATGGCCATAGGCGGCGATGGAGGGGGCGAAGTCCGTATTGAATTTCTGCGCGATGTCGCGCGTGAGCTCAAGATGCTGCTTCTGGTCCTCGCCCACCGGCACATGGGTGGCGCGGTAGAGCAGGATGTCGGCCGCCATCAGGGTCGGATAGGCGAACAGGCCCACCGAGACGTTCTCACGGTCCTTGCCGGCCTTTTCCTTGAACTGCGTCATGCGGTTCAGCCAACCCATGCGGGCCACGCAGTTGAAGATCCAGGCCAGTTCCGCATGGCCCGACACCTGGCTCTGGTTGAACACGATGTGCGCCTTGGGGTCGATGCCGCAGGCGATGAAGGCCGCCGTGACCTCGCGGGTATGGCGCTTCAGCTCCTCAGGGTCCTGCCAGACGGTGATGGCGTGGAGGTCCACCACGCAATAGATGCACTCGTGGCTGTTCTGCAGCTCCACGAAGCGCTTGATGGCGCCGAGATAATTGCCGAGATGCAGATTCCCCGTGGGCTGCACCCCAGAAAACACACGTTCCGCGACCGCCGCCATGGCGACCTCCTGAAGGGCGGCCTGCGCCCCGATCTTCTTGAAAACGAGGGGCGGCGAAACCGCCCCGCTCCCGCCTGGGACCATGCCGGCGCCGGCCGCGATCCGGAAACCGGATGCTCGGACGGCTGCGCGAGCCGGGCGGCCCGGCCGGCGTTGCCGCCCCGGATGAAACCCGCCGCGGTGAAAGCGCCTTGCCATGGCCCCATTTGGAACCCGTGGCGTCATGCCACCCCCGCCCCGCCGATGCAAGAGACGGCCGGACCAGTCCCGTCACAGGGGCGTCGCCCGTCAGCGCGCTCAGCGTTTCCCCCGACCGATCCAGCGCTTGAAGCCCAGGCCCAAGCCGCCGTAGACCCCCACGCCGAGGCCGACCAAGGCGGCCAGACGCAGCGCCTGGGCCGGCGCGTCGGTCCCGCCGGTCCAGTGCGCATCGGCTATCCCCACCACGGCCCCCATGGCGAGGGCCGACGCCAGCAGGCCGATCGCGGCCCCGACCATGCGGCGATCGATGGCGAGCGCGCCATGCCGCGCCAGCAGCACGACGAACACCGCCAGCGAGGCGAAGGCGGACACCGCGACGGCACCCGCCGCCCCCACCGGCCCCACCAGATGTCCCCCAAGCGCGGCGCTCAGGACGCACAGGCCGAGGGAGCCGAGCGCGATCCGCTCCGCCCCGCGCACAAGGCCGAAGGTGGCGGCGGTGGCGGACAGGATCCGCTCCAGCCCCTGGGCCGGCAGGGCCAGCGCCAGCACCGCCAGCAGATTGGCGGTCAAGGCGGAATCCTGCGTGTCGAACGCGCCCCGCTGGAACAGCACCACCACGATCGGATAGGCGAGCACCGCCAGCCCCACCGCCGCCGGGAGCGCGAAGGCCAAGGCTGTCAGCAGCGCGCCGGCGGCGGCGCGGGGCCCGCCATCGCCGGTGCCGGCGGCATGACGGGCCAGCAGCGGCACCAGCACCGCGCCGGCGCTTGCCCCCACCAGCCCCAAGGGCAGATCCATCAGGCGCTGGGCATAGTTGAGCGCCGCCACCGCGCCTTCCGACCCCGAGGCGAATGCCGCCGCGATGATGATTCGGAACTGGCTGAGCCCGGCGAACAACAGCGCCGGAGACGCGGCGCGCAGCACCCCGAACGCGGCCCGCCACGGCAGGGACGCCGGCTCCACGCATCCGCCCTGCCCCGGCGACAGGGTTGGCGCCGCCGGGCAGCCGCGCGCCGCGCCCATCATCAAGAACCATTGGCTGAAGCCGGCCGCCACGGTGGCGGCGGCGATGGCGAGGGCGGCCACATCGCTCGCCACCAGATCGCGCGCCAGCAGCACGGCGATGACCGCCAGCACGGTGAGATTGGCCGCCAGCGGCGCCAGCGCCGCCACCAGCACCCGCTGCGCGGTGTTCGCGACGCCGCCGTAGATGGCGGCCAGACCCGCCAGCGGCAGGTAAAGCACCGCCACCCGCCCGCACAGGATGGCGACGGTGGCGCGGTCGCCATCGGGCAGGAAGCCCGGCGCCAGCACCCGGATGAGTTGCGGCATGAAGAAGGCGGCCACAAGGGCGAGCGCCAGCAGCACGCCGGCCAGCACGATGAGGGTCGCCCCCGCGAGCCGCCGCGCGGCGCGCGGCCCCCCCTGCTCGGCCCGCACCAGGGCCGGGATGAAGGCGAGGTTGAAGGCCCCTTCCGCCAGCAGCCGCCGCGCCAGCAGGGGCAAGGAGAGGGCGGCGGTCAGCGCATCCGCCACCGGTCCCGCGCCCAGGATGGCGGCGGTGGCTGCATCGCGCACGAAGCCAAAAACCCGCGAGGCCAGGGTGGCGGCGGACACAAGCGAGGTGCGGGCCGCGAGCATGCGGACGGGGGACGACATGACCCCGCTATGCCTGCGGCCTCGGCCGATGTCGAGAGCCGCGCCGCCGCATCCCGCGAGGGTTCGGCGCCCGCGGCCCGATCAGCCGGGCTGTCGCAACACCGGTGCATCCGGCAGCAAGGGCGAAAGCCGCTCGAGTTCGGCCAGCGCCGCCGCCTTCTGCGCGAAGGTTTCCCAGATGTAGCGATCACGCTGGATGCGGGTGCGCCGCGCCCGATCCGCCGGCCAGGCCGACAGCACCAGGAACGGCCACCCCTCCGACGGCGGCGTGTACAGGGCAAGGAAGCACGGCCCCTCCGACGGCGCCGCGCACGCGGCATCAGGCCCGGACTTGAAATGAAGCCGGCCCGGCTCCGGCTGGGGAATGGGGCGATCGAGCGCATCCGCGAGCGCAGCGCGCTCGGCCTCGCTCTCCACGATCCACCCCTTGTAGGCCCGGCCCACCGCGATGGAGACCGGTTCCGGCAGGCGGCCCAGCACCAGGTCGGGCAGGCCCGGCTGGAACCCCGCATAGGTCAGGGTGGGTAGCCATTGGTGCATGGGGCGGCTGAAATCGACCGGCATGGGTTCCTGTCTCGCTTTCGCTGCGGCCGGACACGACCCCTCGGTCGCGACGCGCGACGGGATCCGACGACGCACTCACGATGCAAGTTCAGGACCGCGCGCTTGCCGATTTCGCGACAGCATGAGCGAAATGGCAACGTCCGCGCGCGCACTCTGGGCATCACGCCGGACCTTCGCGCCGGACAGAGATGCCCCATCCCAGCGCAGCGGGAGGCTGCCGCCATGGCCATGACCGACAAGGATCGCGCCGCGCGCGCCACCCATGCCCTGCTGGCGGCCGCCGCGCCGGACGTGGCCACCGCCGCCGAAGCCTGGCTCGCCCGGCTCGCCCATGAGCGGCGCCTGTCGCAAAAGACGCTGGAAGCCTATGCCCGCGACCTCGCCACCGTCTTGCAGCGCCTCGCGCTGCATCTCGGCGGGCGACCGTCCCTGCCTGATCTCGCCGCATTGACGCCGGCCGACGTGCGCGCGGTGCTGGCCGCCCGCCGCGCGGACGGGGTGGCGCCCCGCACCCTGGTGCGCCTGCTCGCGGCCGCACGCTCCTTCGCCCGCCACCTGGAGCGGGAAGGACAGGGCAAGGTGGGCGCTCTCACCGCCGTGCGCGCCCCCAAGGTGCCGAGAAGCCTGCCGAAGCCGGTCTCCGTCGCCGCCGCCCGCGCCCTCGCCGATCCCGCCACCCGCGCCGGAGAGGACCGCGCGCCCTGGATCCTGACGCGCGACGCCGCCGTCATCGCCCTGCTCTATGGCGCCGGGCTGCGTATCTCGGAGGCGCTCTCCCTCACCGCCGGCACCGTCATGGCCGGAACCGATCAGATCACAGTGACCGGCAAGGGCAACAAGACCCGGATGGTGCCGCTCATCGCGCCGGTGGCGGAGGCCATCGCCGCCTACAAGGTGCTCTGTCCCTATGTGCTGACCTCGGAAGCCCCGCTCTTTCGCGGCGCCAAGGGCGGCCCGCTCTCGCCGCGCATCGTGCAGCTCGCGGTCGAACGCATGCGCGGTGCCCTGGGCCTGCCGGACAGCGCCACGCCCCATGCCTTGCGCCATTCCTTCGCCACCCATCTGCTGGCGCGGGGCGGCGAGCTGCGCGCCATTCAGGAATTGCTGGGCCACGCCTCCCTCGCCACCACCCAGATCTATACCGAGGTGGACGCCACCGCCCTCATGGCCGCCTATCGCGCCGCCCATCCGCGCGCGTAAGACCGAAGGCCTGTGCGCTTGACTCACGTGGCTTTGGTCAAGCCCGCGCGGCGCCTGAGCGGACCCGCTTGGCGCCGGTCAAGGAGCAGGGTCGATGGTATAAGACCCATCGCCGGCTGACCGCCGCGCGCCCTCCCCGCGCGGTCAGAACTCGGGGACTGTGATCGTCCCCGCAAGAGCCGCGGCATCTCGCGCCACCGATGGCGCATGCCACGGGCTCATGCGTTTGACCCATGAGTCTTGGTCCGGGCCGCGCCTGGACCGACCTTCTTGGCGCCGGTCAAAGACCAGGGCCGATGGTAGAGCCGATGATACAGTCGATGGTATCATGGAGTCGCGGCCATCTTGCCGTCGGAGTCCGGAGAAACACCGCCATGACGCTGGTGCGTCCCGTTATCGAGCACATGTCGGTCGGCACCACCGACCTCAAGCGGGCCATCGCATTCTATAACGCGGTGCTGTTCCCCCTCGGCCTGGTCAAGGTGGCGGACGAATTGGAGCCCGCCGGCGCCTCCGCCTGCTGGGGTCCGCCCGGCACCCTGCCGGCGCCCGAGGGCACGCCGGGCGCCGCGCCATTCTGGGTCGAGGCGCGACCCGGCCCCATCGCCTGCCCGCCGGGCTTTCATGTGTGCTTCTGGGCACCGGACCGCGCGGCGGTTCACGCCTTCCATGCCACCGGCCTTGCCAACGGCGGCACCGACAATGGCGCACCGGGTCCGCGCCCCCACTATGGCGCGGGCTATTACGCGGCCTTCCTCGAGGATCCCGACGGCTGGCGGATCGAGGCCGTGACCTATGCCGCCGGATAGCCGGAGCCGACGGGTAGCCAGCGCCGGTGGGCGGGCCGGCGGGCCGGCGGGCCGGCGGGCCGGCGGGCCGGCGGGCCGGCGGGCGCCCGGACCGGAATCCGGCGGGAAGGGCAACGGTTTGTTAGCCGAAGCACCCCATGTTCCCCAGATCGATCGGCCCTGCCGATAGACCGACTGACCTCCTCCAGGCCCCTCCGGACACCCGTCCCGAGGGGCTCTTTTTTGCCCGCGCCTCGGCAACGGAAGGGCCGGCGCGGGGACAGGCCCCGCGACGCGGCGATCACATATGGATGGCGCGCTTTTCCACCGCCATGGCCGCTTCCTTCACCGCCTCGGAGCGGGTCGGGTGAGCGTGGCAGGTGCGGGCGAGGTCCTCGGACGAACCGGCGAACTCCATCAGCACCGCGCATTCGTGGATCATCTCGCCGGCCTCGGGGCCGATGATGTGGGCGCCCAGCACCCGATCCGTGACCGCATCGGCCAGGATCTTCACGAAGCCGTCGGTGGTGTTGTTCACCTTGGTGCGGCCGTTGGCGGTGAAGGGGAACTTGCCGACCTTGTAAGCCACGCCCGCCGCCTTCAGCTCATCCTCGGTCTTGCCCACCGAGGCCACCTCGGGGAAGGTGTAGACCACGCCGGGGATGACATCGTAGTTCACATGGCCGGCCTTGCCCGCCAGCATCTCGGCGCAGGCCACGCCCTCGTCTTCGGCCTTGTGGGCGAGCATGGGGCCGGCGATCACGTCGCCGATGGCGTAGATGCCGGGCACCGAGGTCGCGAAGTGCGCGTCGGTGACGACCCGGCCCTTGGGGTCCTTCGCCACGCCCACCTCTTCAAGGCCGAGGCCGGCGGTGAAGGGAATACGGCCGATGGCGACCAGCACCACATCCGCCTCCAGCACCTCGGCGGCACCGCCGGCGGCGGGCTCCACCGACACCTTGAGGGTCTTGCCCGAGCTGTCCACGCCCGTCACCTTGGTGCCGAGCTTGAAGGCGAAGCCCTGCTTTTCCAGGATGCGCTGGAACGAGCGGGCCACCTCGCCATCCATGCCGGGCAGGATGCGGTCCAGGAATTCCACCACCGTCACCTGAGCGCCGAGGCGCCGCCACACGGAGCCGAGCTCCAGGCCGATGACGCCGGCGCCGACCACCACCAGCTTGCCCGGCACCTTGTCCAGCGACAGCGCGCCGGTGGAGGAGACGATGCGCTTCTCGTCGATGGTCACGCCCGGCAGCGGCGCCACGTCCGAGCCGGTGGCGATGAGGATGTTCTTCGTCTCCAGGGTCTCGACCTTGCCGTCGGCGTTCAGCGTCACCTCGACCTTGCCGGGGGCCAGGATCTTCGCGACGCCCATGTAGACGTCGACCTTGTTCTTCTTCAGCAGGAACTCGACGCCCTTCACATTGCCATCCACGCCGCGCTCCTTGAACGCGAGCATCGCCTTCAGGTCGAGCTTGGGCGCGGAAACGCCGATGCCCATCTCGGCGAACTTGTGGCCGGCTTCCTCGAAGAATTCGGAAGCGTAGAGCAGGGCCTTGGAGGGAATGCAGCCGACGTTCAGGCAGGTGCCGCCATGGGTGCCGCGCTTCTCGCAGACCGCCACCTTCAGGCCGAGCTGGGCGGCGCGGATGGCCGCCACATAGCCGCCGGGGCCGGTGCCGATGATGATGAGATCGTAGGACATGAGACTTTCCTCGATGTGAGAGGCCGCCGCGCCCGCCTCAGGGCACCATGGTGGCCCTTTGCAGAGCGATCCGGATGCCGAGGCCGACAAGGAGCGCGCCGGTGATCCGGTTGAACCAGCGGCCGAAGCGGGCAAGACCGTCACGCACGGCCCGCCCGGTGAAGAAGAAGGTGACGACCGTGAACCAGCAGACGGCGAACACGGCCATGGACAGGGCATAGCCGCCCTGGACGGCAAGCGGGGTATCGGCGCTGACCACGCTGCCGAACAGCGACAGGAAAAACAGCACCGCCTTGGGGTTCAGGATGTTGGTGAGGAAACCGAGGGCGAAGCTGCGCCGATCCGAGATCGCCGGCGCCGCGCGGTCCTCACCTTCGCAATGCAGCCCAACGGGTGCGGGCGCCCCCAGGGTCTTGACCCCCACATAAACGAGATAGGCCGCCCCGGCCCACTTGAGGACGGTGAAGGCGGTCAGCGAATGGGCCACCAGCACGCCGACACCCGCCAGCGTGTAGCTGGCGTGGAACAACAGCGCGATGCCGATCCCGGCACTGGTGAAAAGGCCCGCGCGCCGGCCATGAACCACGCTCTGGCGCACCACCATGGCGAAATCCGGCCCCGGAGCGACGGCCGCCAGCGCGAACACCGCCATCAGGGTCAGATATTGCGAAAGGTGGCTCACCATGGCGGGGCTCCCGGTCGGCGCGGGATTGCGGGGGCGCGGCTGGCCGTGCCCCCGGTCCGCTCACAGGTCCGTTGCGATCACAGATCCAGCACGAGGCGCGCCGGGTCTTCCAGGGTCTCCTTCACGCGCACCAGGAAGGTCACGGCTTCGCGGCCGTCGACGATCCGGTGATCGTAGGACAGGGCGAGATACATCATCGGGCGGATGACGATCTGGCCCTTCACCACCACCGGGCGCTCCTCGATGCGGTGCATGCCGAGGATGCCCGACTGCGGCGCGTTGAGGATCGGGGTGGACATCAGCGAGCCGTAGATGCCGCCGTTGGTGATGGTGAAGGTGCCGCCCTGCATGTCTTCGATGCCGAGCTTGCCGTCACGCGCCTTGCGGCCATAACCGGCGATCTGCTTCTCGATGTCGGAGATGGAGAGCTTGTCGGCGTCGCGCACCACCGGGACCACGAGGCCCTTCTCGGTGCCGACCGCGATGCCGATGTTGTAGTAGTTCTTGTAGACGAGGTCGGTGCCGTCGATTTCGGCGTTCACCGCGGGCAGGTCCTTGAGGGCCGCGATCACCGCCTTGGTGAAGAAGCCCATGAAGCCGAGCTTGGTGCCGTGCTTCTTCTCGAACGCGTCCTTGTATTGGGCGCGCAGGCCCATCACGCCGGACATGTCCACGTCGTTGAACGTGGTGAGCATGGCGGCGGTGTTCTGCGCGTCCTTCAGGCGGCGGGCGATGGTCTGCCGCAGCTTGGTCATCTTCACCCGCTCCTCGCGGGCGGCGTCCACCGGGGTCGACGGGGCGCGCGGCGCGGCCGGAGCGGCGGCCGGAACGCCCGAGGCGACGGCGGCGAGGATGTCGCCCTTGGTGACACGGCCATCCTTGCCGGTGCCGGAAACGGCCGCCGGGTTGAGGCCGGTCTCGGCGGCGATGCGGGCCACCGCCGGGCCGTTGGCGCCACCCGCGACCGGGGCGGCGGCCGCGGCCGGAGCCGGGGCGGCGACGGGCGCCGGAGCGGGCGCCACCGCGGCCGGGGCGACCGCGGACGCGCCGGCGCCTTCGGTGATGGAACCGAGCAGGGCGCCGACACCCACGGTATCGCCGTCCTTGGCGATGATCTCGGCGAGCACGCCGGCCGCCGGAGCGGGCACCTCGACGGTGACCTTGTCGGTCTCCAGCTCGACGATGGGCTCGTCGGCCTTCACGGCCTCGCCGGGCTTCTTGAACCACTTGCCGATGGTCGCTTCCGTCACGGACTCGCCCAGAGTGGGTACGCGGATCTCGGTCGCCATGGTGTTCGCCCCTGTTGTGGGGCCTCCCTCAAATGTCGGCATGTGCCGGGCCTTCCCGGCACATCATGTGAAACTCAGATGCCGGGCCTTCCCGGCACATCTCGCGAAACTCGGATGCCGGACACCCCCGGCACATCTTATGAAGCCGAAGCCGGAGCCCGGCCGCGGATAGTCAATCGGCGGCCGGACCATCGGCCCGGCCGGTGATGAGCGACAACAGGGGCATCACCCCATAGGTGAAGCCGAGATCCGCCCCGATGACGGGATCACGCGCGGCAAGCGCGCGGGCCTCGGCTTCGTCCGCCACCTCCACCAGCGCCAGCCCCCAGATGCCGTCCGGGTCCGCCACCGGCCCCACCGCAAGCGCGCGGCCGGCATCGGCCTCGCCTTGCCAGAAGGCGCCGTGGGCGACCATGGCATCAAGCTCCGCCGGGCGCGCATCGCTCGGAAACGAGGCGCGCGGCGGGGTGAGGCGCAACAGGAAGTGCGGCACGGATCCGCCTCAGCCCAGGGCTTCTTCGAGGAAGGCCTTGAGCTGCGCCATGTGCTTGGACATGAGGCCGGTGGCGGTGGCGGCGGACGCCGGACGGCCGGCATAGCGCGGCCGCTTGGCCACCCCGCCCGCCTGCTCCAGCACCCATTCCAGGTAGGGCTGAACGAAGAACCAAGACCCCTGGTTCTTCGGCTCTTCCTGGCACCACACCACTTCCGCGTTCTTGAAGCGGGACAGCTCCTGAACCAGCGTCTTCAGCGGGAACGGATAGAGCTGCTCCACGCGCATCAGGTAGACGTCGTTGACGCCGCGCTTCTCGCGCTCCTCGAGGAGGTCGTAATAGACCTTGCCGGTGGTGAGCACGACCCGACGGATCTTCTCATCCGGCACCAGCGTCACGCCGGCCACGTCCGGATGCGACTGGGCATCGTCCCACAACACGCGGTGGAACGAGGTGCCGGCCACCATATCGTCCAGGCGCGACACCGCCTTCTTGTGACGCAGCAGGGACTTGGGCGTCATCAGGATGAGCGGCTTCCTGAACTCGCGGTTCAGCTGCCGGCGCAGAATGTGGAAGTAGTTGGCCGGGGTGGTGCAGTTCGCCACCTGCATGTTGTCCTCGGCGCAGAGCTGGAGGTAGCGCTCCAGGCGGGCGGAAGAGTGCTCCGGCCCCTGGCCCTCATAGCCGTGCGGCAACAGGCACACGAGGCCGCTCATGCGCAGCCACTTGCGCTCGCCCGAGGAAATGAACTGGTCGAACACCACCTGGGCGCCATTGGCGAAGTCGCCGAACTGCGCCTCCCACAGCACCAGCGTGTTGGGCTCGGAGAGGGTATAACCGTACTCGAAGCCCAGCACCGCCTCTTCCGAGAGCATCGAATTGATGACCTCGTATTTGGCCTGGGTGTCGGAGAGGTGGTTGAACGGCTTGTAGCGGGCCTCGGTCTCCTGGTCGAGCAGCACCGAATGGCGCTGGGAGAAAGTACCGCGCTCCACGTCCTGTCCGCTGAAGCGCACCGGATGGCCTTCCAGCAGCAGGCTGGAGAAGGCCAGCGCCTCGCCAGTCGCCCAGTCGATGCCCACGCCGTCCTCGATCGCCTTCTTGCGGTTGTCGAGGAAGCGCTGGATGGTGCGGTGGACCTTGAAGCCCTCCGGCACGGTGGTGATCTTGTCGCCGATGCTCTTCAGCAGATCCACCGGGACGCCGGTGTTGCCGCGGCGCGGATCATCGCTCTCCTGGGCCGCCTTGAAACCGGCCCAGCGGCCGTCGAGCCAATCGGCCTTGTTGGGCTTGTAGGCCTGGCCGGCTTCGTACTCGGCCTCCAGGCGCTCGCGCCAGGCGGCGCGCATGGTGTCGAGCTCGCCGGCGGTGACCACGCCCTCGGCTTCCAGCTTCTTGCCGTACAGTTCCAGCACGCTCGGGTGCTGGCGGATCACCTTGTACATCTTCGGCTGGGTGAAGGACGGCTCGTCGCCTTCGTTGTGGCCGAAGCGGCGGTAGCAGAACATGTCGATGACCACCGGCTTGTGGAACCGCTGGCGGAACTCGATGGCCACCTTGGCGCAGAACACCACCGCTTCCGGATCATCGCCGTTGCAGTGCAAGATCGGCGCCTCGATCATCTTCGCCACGTCGGACGGATAGGGCGAGGAGCGCGAATAGCGCGGATTGGTGGTGAAGCCGATCTGATTGTTGATGATGAAGTGCAGCGAACCGCCGGTGCGGTGCCCCTTCAGACCCGACAGGCCGAGGCACTCGGCCACCACGCCCTGACCCGCGAAGGCGGCGTCGCCGTGCAGGATGAGCGGCAGAACCTTCACCCGCTCGGTGTCGCCCCACTGGTCCTGCTTCGCGCGGGCCTTGCCGAGCACCACCGGATCGACGATCTCCAGGTGCGACGGGTTGGCGGTCAGCGACAGGTGGACCTTGTTGTTGTCGAACTCGCGGTCGGACGATGCACCAAGATGGTACTTCACATCGCCCGAGCCCTCCACGTCGTCGGGGGCCCAGGAACCGCCCTTGAACTCGTGGAACAGCGCCCGGTGGGGCTTGCCCATCACCTGGGTCAGCACGTTCAGGCGGCCGCGATGGGCCATGCCGAACACGATCTCCTTGAGGCCGAGATTGCCGCCGCGCTTGATGATCTGCTCCAGCGCCGGAATCAGGCTCTCGCCGCCGTCGAGGCCGAAGCGCTTGGTGCCGGTATACTTGACGTCGAGATATTTCTCGAAGCCCTCGGCCTCCACCAGCTTGTTGAGGATGGCGCGCTTGCCCTCGCGGGTGAAGGTGACCTCCTTGTCCGGCCCCTCGATGCGCTCCTGGATCCAGGCCTTCTCCTCGGGCGAGGAGATGTGCATGAACTCGACGCCGATGTCCGAGCAATAGGTGCGGCGCAGGATCGCCAGCATCTCGCGCACGGTCGCGAATTCAAGGCCGAGGACGTGGTCGATGAAGATCTTGCGGTCGAGGTCGGCCTCGTAGAAGCCGTAGGACGCCGGGTCCAGCTCCGGTGCCTCGCGCGGCGGGGTGAGGCCGAGCGGATCGAGATTGGCATGCAGATGGCCGCGCATGCGATAGGCGCGGATCATCATCAGCGCCTTCACGCTGTCACGGGTGGCCTGCTGCACATCGGCGGCGGAAAGCTCCACGCCCGCCTTCTGCGCCTTGGCCTTCACCTTGTCGCCGACGTGCTTCTCCACCTCGGCCCACTGGCCGTCCATGGCCGAAACCAGCTCGCCATTGGCGTGCAGCGGCCAGTTCGGCCGCTTCCAGGACGCGCCGCGGGCGTTCGCCAGCACCTGGGCCGGATCGTCCTTGAGACCTGCGAAAAAGCTCTGCCACTCGGCGTCAACCGAGCTCGGGTCCTGCTCGTAGCGGGCGTAGAGGTCCTCGATCCAGGCGGCATTGGCACCATCGAGGAAGGAGGTATTCAGGAAAATATCGTTCTGTTCCGCGCGCGACATGGGTGTCTTCCCGGATGGCCTCGGGCCTCGCCCTCCTTGTGCGCGTTCCGCACAGAAAACCAAGCCCGAAACCGAAAAATCTGCCACAAACACGACGCTCCGACCGAAACCGGATCGCCTTATTCCACCCCCGCCCGGCTCGTGGCAGCCACGGGATGGGGTGCTCGTCAGCTTACATAGTCCCGCCAGGCGCACGGCAAAAGCCGACCTGACGTGCGTCATCCGCATGATCGTTTTTCAGCCGCTCCGCCCCTCGCCGGAAAACACGGCGAAATTCAGAGCCGGCGCTTCCCCCCGCGCCCCTTCTTCGTCATCGGCGCTTGCGCGCGCCCGCGGCCACCCCCCTGGGTGTTGACCTCCCGCCGGCGCACCGCGCCCCCGGCGGCCGAAGCCGGCCGGGCTGTCCGGCGGCGGCATCACCGCCGCCGGACCAACCAAAACCCGGATGCGGCCGCGGCCGCATCCGGACAGGCCCCTTGCGGGGTGCCGATCCTCAACCCTTGAGCACGTCCACCAGGGTCTTGCCGAGGCGCGCCGGAGACGGGGACACCCGGATGCCCGCAGCTTCCATGGCCGCGATCTTGTCCTCGGCTCCGCCCTTGCCGCCGGAGATGATGGCGCCGGCGTGACCCATGCGGCGCCCCGGAGGGGCGGTGCGGCCGGCGATGAAACCCACCATCGGCTTCTTGCGGCCCTTCTTCGCCTCGTCGGCGATGAACTGGGCCGCTTCTTCCTCGGCCGAGCCGCCGATCTCGCCGATCATGATGATCGACTGGGTCGCGGGGTCCGCCAGGAACATCTCCAGGATGTCGATGAACTCGGTGCCCTTCACCGGGTCGCCGCCGATGCCCACCGCCGAGGTCTGGCCGAGGCCTTCCTGGGTGGTCTGGAACACGGCCTCATAGGTCAGCGTACCGGAGCGCGAGACCACGCCCACCGAGCCCGGCTTGAAGATGTTGGCCGGCATGATGCCGATCTTCGACTGGCCGGCGGTGACGATGCCGGGGCAGTTGGGGCCGATGAGGCGCGACTTGGAGCCGGACAGCGCCCGCTTCACCTTCACCATGTCCAGCACCGGGATACCCTCGGTGATGCAGACGATGAGGGGGATCTCGGCGTCGATGGCTTCCAGGATCGCGTCGGCGGCCCCCGGCGGCGGCACGTAGATGACCGAGGCATCGGCGCCGGTCTTCTCCTTGGCCTCGATCACGGTGTCGAACACCGGCAGGCCGAGGTGGGTGGACCCGCCCTTGCCGGGGCTGGTGCCGCCGACCATCTTGGTCCCGTACATGATGGCCTGCTCGGCGTGGAACGTGCCGTTCTTGCCGGTGAAGCCCTGGGTGATGACCCGGGTGTTGGCGTCGATCAGCACGGACATCACGCGGCATCCTTCTTCACAGCGGCCACGATCTTCTGCGCGGCGTCATCCAGGTCGTCGGCAGGAATCACGTTCAGGCCGCTCTCGCGGATGATCGTCTTGCCCTCTTCCACATTGGTCCCCTCAAGGCGCACCACCAGCGGCACCTGGAGGCCAACCGCCTTCACCGCCGCCAGCACGCCGCGCGCGATCACGTCGCACTTCATGATGCCGCCGAAGATGTTCACCAGGATGCCCTTCACGTTGGGATCCGCGGTGATGATCTTGAACGCCGCCGTCACCTTCTCTTCGTTGGCGCCGCCGCCCACGTCGAGGAAGTTGGCCGGGCTTTCGCCGTAGAGCTGGATGATGTCGAGGGTCGCCATGGCAAGGCCGGCGCCGTTCACCATGCAGCCGATGGTGCCGTCGAGGGCGATGTAGGCGAGGTCGTACTTGGACGCCTCGATTTCCTTCGCATCCTCTTCCGTCAGGTCGCGCAGCTCGGTCAGCTCCGGATGGCGGAACAGGGCATTCGAGTCGAACGACACCTTGGCGTCGAGCACCCGCAGCTGGCCGTCCTTGGTGACGATCAGCGGGTTGATCTCGAGCATGGCCATGTCGGTCTCGGTGAACGCGGTGTAGAGCGCGCTCACGAGCTTGCCGGCCTGCTTGGCGAGGTCGCCGGACAGGCCCAGGGCCTCGGCCACCTTGCGGCCGTGGAAGGCCTGCGCGCCGGTGGCCGGGTCCACCGAGAAGGTCACGATCTTCTCAGGCGACTTGTGGGCCACGTCCTCGATGTCCATGCCGCCTTCCGTGGAGACCACGAACGCGACGCGCGAGGTCGCGCGGTCCACCAGCAGCGACAGGTAGAACTCCTTCTCGATGTCGGAGCCGTCCTCGATGTAGAGGCGGTTCACCTGCTTGCCGGCGGGGCCGGTCTGCACGGTGACGAGCGTGTTGCCCAGCATTTCCTGCGCAAACTGCTTCACGTCCTCGATCGACTTGGCGAGACGCACGCCGCCCTTCTCGCCGGCGGCGGCCTCCTTGAACTTGCCCTTGCCACGCCCACCGGCATGGATCTGGGACTTCACGACCCAGAGCGGGCCGCCGAGTTCCTTGGCTGCCGCCTCGGCGTCTTCCACCTTGAGCACGGGCACGCCGCGCGAGACCGGCGCGCCGAACGTCTTCAGCAGCGCCTTGGCTTGGTACTCGTGAATATTCATGTCTTCGTCCCCTGAGGGTTGCGAAGTGCCCCTTCCCCCCTGAACCGACGCCGGCCGCCCCGAACCGAACCCGTGGCTGGAGCGGACGACGACCGTCTCCATTGCACCGCCTCCATCGCGATGCTGGGACCCGCGTCCTCCGTCCGGACCAGAAGGCCGAAGCGGGAGAGCGCGCCCCGAGGAGGGGAACATTCGTCTCCTTCACCTCGCCGGCTTGACGACCGGCACGATGACGGCACTCCCGTGGGAGAGCCGCCGTTGACCGAGATCA
Source organism: Xanthobacter agilis (assembly GCF_021730435.1). GTDB lineage: Bacteria > Pseudomonadota > Alphaproteobacteria > Rhizobiales > Xanthobacteraceae > Xanthobacter > Xanthobacter agilis. The sequence goes on along the minus strand of NZ_JABWGX010000004.1, from coordinate 132,713 downwards.
CTTCCCGAGATCGGGTGCGATCTTCAGACAGGCCTCCACCAGTCCTTCGACCGATGCGACCGATTTTTCGAACATGGCGCGTTCCGCCGGGTCGAGATCGACCTCGACGATACGCTCCACACCCCGCGCCCCGATGACGACCGGCACGCCCACGTAAATATCCCTGAGGCCATAGGCGCCATCGAGGCGTACGGCCGCCGGCAGAAGGCGCTTCTTGTCCTTCAGGTAGCTCTCCGCCATGGCGATGGCGGACGCGGCCGGCGCGTAGAAGGCCGAGCCGCTCTTGAGCAGGTTGACGATCTCCGCCCCGCCGTTCCGGGTGCGCTCGACGATGGCGGCGATGCGCTCGGCGCTGGTCCAGCCCATGCGGATCAGGTCCGGCACCGGAATGCCACCGACCGTCGAATAGCGCACAAGCGGCACCATGGTGTCGCCGTGGCCGCCCAGCACGAACGCGGTCACATCCTCCACCGACACACCAAATTCATCGGCCAGGAAGTATCTGAAGCGCGCGGAATCGAGCACGCCCGCCATACCCACCACCTTCATCGCCGGCAGGCCGCTGGTGCGCTGCAGCGCCCACACCATGGCATCCAGCGGATTGGTGATGCAGATGACGAAGGCTTCCGGCGCGTACTTTCGTATACCCGCGCCCACCTGCTCCATCACCTTGAGGTTGATGGCGAGCAGGTCGTCGCGGCTCATGCCCGGCTTGCGGGGCACGCCGGCGGTAACGATCACCACATCGGCGCCGCCGATGGCGTCATAGGTGTTGGTGCCGGCGAAGGTGGCATCGAAGCCCGCGACCGGAGCCAGCTCGGCGAGGTCGAGCGCCTTGCCCTGGGGCACGCCCTCCACCACATCGAACAGCACCACGTCGCCCAAATCCTTCAGCCCGGCCAGAAGGGCGAGCGTTCCGCCGATCTGGCCGGCCCCGATGAGGGCGATCTTGTTGCGGGCCATGCCTGTTCCCCGGAAATGAGCCTGTCGTATCGAGCAGGAGCCGAGCGGCGCTTGACTACTCCCATTAGACAAGGCGTTCAAGCCGGCGGCCCTGCACAAATAGTGGGATATGGCCGCCGCTGACTGCTTCTTGTGCGATGCAGCACACCGACACCGTCGGTGGTGATCCGTATCGCCGGAGGCGCTGGCGGAGGTCGCAAGCGCCCCGCCAGCGCCTATTTCCGCCGTCCGTTCATGGCCTCCAGCACATCGAGCTGGATTTCCTGGATCTGTGCCAGACGCTCCCATTGCTGACCGAGCAGGTGGTCGAGCTTTTCATGCAGGTGGCGGATTTCCAGTTCGGCCTTCAGATTGACCTTGAAATCATTTTCGGCCCGCATCCGGTCGCGCACCTCGACCCGCTTCTGGCTCATCATGATGACCGGTGCCTGAATGGCGGCGAGGCAGGACAGCACCAGGTTCAGCAGGATGAACGGATAGGGATCGAACTGCGCCCGGCCCACGGTGATGAGATTGAACACGATCCACACCACCAGGATCGCGGCGAAAACGCCGATGAAGCCCCAACTGCCGCCAAACATGGCCAAAGCGTCGGCCATCCGATCCCCGAACGTGCGCTCCCGCTCGAAACTCTTCTCCACATCTTCCGCCAGGGTTTCGTTGGCGGCGAGGCTTTCCACCACCTCTATCTCGAGCGCGCCCAGCTCGCCGCGCTCGCGCTCCAACAGGCGCGCCACGAACGCCGCCCGCAGCCGCGCCAGATCCTTGAGGCAGACAAGGCCCTCGGCTCCGAGATCGGGATGGCTCTCCCGGGCGAATGCGGCCAACGCCGGGCGCAGCTCCGCCAGCGGCACGGTCTGGTCCAGCGGGAAGGTCTGGGCGCAGACGCCGCAGATCACTTGGGGACGGGTTTTCCCGCGCGCCGGCTGGCCGGCCTCACCCGACTGAGACACCGCCTCACGGTCGCCGCTGGTATTTCCGGATCGATGACCCATACCCTGCTCCTGCATCCACGAACACAAGGCGGCATGCCGGGCCGCCGCGGGGATGTGATCCTTCCGGCGCGCGCCGATCAAGAGGGCGGGCACGGAGCGGGGGCCGGCGCGAGGGGACCCTCGACATGCACCAAGGCCGCGGCCCCCTTCGGTGCCGCGGCCTTGGTGTGGCGTCAGCCACAGAGTTTACCCTCCCCCCGCGCGCGCCGAGCAATCCGCACGATCAAAAAAGGGAACCTTCGCAATGCCTGTTCAAACACCACGCATGCGGAGGGAGGGTAACCGGTCGCGCCACGAGTGCGGCGCGACGGAAGCGTCGGCCCTGTCCTAGCTGCCGGTGGTCAGCGTGGTCAGCGGCACGAACGCGGGTTTGGGGCCGCTCGCGGCGGCGCGGCTCGGGTCATGCTCCTTGAGCACCTTGAACACCCGCTCCGCCATGGGATTCGACTTGATGAAGTCCTCATAGGCCTGCGCCAGCATGGCTTGCGCGGCGGAAAAGACCTCCTCCTCACTCTTGCCCTCAAAATCGGCAGAGACGAGGTACTGGCCCATGCGTCGCAGGATATGCAGGCGCAACACCTGCAGCACCTCGGGCTGGTAGTCCACCTTGAGGGTGGTGAAAAACTCTTCGGCGCTGGACAGCGACTTCAGCGTATCGAGAACCGACATTCCAAGCTCCAGTCTTTTGTTGCCCTTGCGGGGACCCCGCTTAGGGAGCGGGAAACTCAAACGTCACGCGGCTTCATCGGCGGTTGCACAGCCGCCACCGGTGCGGCTGCGGTGAAGCTCGCCCTGAAGATGGGCCAGCCGCGCCTCCAGAAATTCGATCCGATCGAGCAGGGAGACGATGGCCTCGCCCACCGGGTCCGGCATCAGGTGATGCTCAAGGTCGATGCGACCGTCGCCGAGCCGCCGGCGGTCGGCCACCGGCTTCACCACCCGGCCCGGAATGCCCACCACCGTCATGCCCGGCGGCACATCCTCGATCAGCACGGAATTGGCGCCGATGCGGCAGCCCGCCCCCACCGTGATCGGCCCCAGGATCTTCGCGCCGGCCCCCACCAGCACGCCGTCGCGCAAAGTGGGATGGCGCTTGCCGGCGGTCCACGAGGTGCCGCCCAGGGTCACGCCGTGATAGAGGGTCACGTCATCGCCCACTTCCGCCGTTTCGCCGATCACCACGCCCGCCCCGTGATCGATGAAGAAGCGACGACCGATGGTGGCGCCGGGGTGAATGTCCACATTGGTGAAAAAGCGCCCGAGCCACGACAGGAAGCGGGCCGGAAACTTCACCCCCCGCAGCCACAGCCGGTTGGCAAGCCGGTACCAGATGATGGCGTGCACGCCCGGATAGGTCAGCACGATCTCCAGCGTATTGCGGGCGGCCGGATCGCGAGACTTCACGCAATTGACGTCTTCGCGGATCAGCCGCCAGACCGAAACCGGCGCCACGGCGGGCGCCTCCGCCGCAACCGTGGCAGCCACCGGACCGGCGACCCCCGCGGCTGCTTCCGCGCCAGATCCCTTCGCGTGTCCCATGATCATGGTCAGGCTCCCATCACGGCCAGGTGGCGGCGGCGCAACGCCTCCTCGGTGAAGCTCTCCTCATAGAAGCGCCGCAGCACCTCCGGAGAGACATTCTGCTTGGTGCGGGTGGCGTATTCGCGCACCCGCTCCAGGATCGTCCGGCCGCGCGCGTCGTCCACGCTCAAGCCCTGCTCGGACAAGGCGTGGGACACCGCCGAAAGGCCCGAATGCTTGCCCAGCACCAGGGTATGCTTGCGGCCCAGCAGGTCCGGATTGAGCGCCTCGTAGGTGGCGCGATCCTTCAGCAGGCCGGAGACATGGATGCCGGACTCATGGGTGAAGACATCCTCGCCCACGATCGCCTTGGTGCGCGGCATGGGCCGGCCGGCGGCATCCATCACCCGCTGCGCCAGGGGCCGCAGGGCCCGCGGATCGATGCCGGTCTCCTCCCGCGCGGTCTGGCGCAGCGCGATCGCCACTTCTTCCAGCGGCGCATTGCCTGCGCGTTCGCCAAGGCCGGTCACCGTGACCGAGAGGTGGCGCGCACCGCCCGTCACCGCCGCCAGGGTGTTGGCGGTGGCAAGGCCCAGATCGTCGTGGGCGTGATATTCGATCTCGAGATCGGTGGCATTGGCCACCCGCCGCACCAGGGCATAGGTCGAGAACGGGTCGAGCACGCCCAGCGTGTCGGCGAGCCGCAGGCGGAAGGCGCCCACGTCGCGCGCGGCCTCGGCCACCTGGCAGAGGAATTCCGGATCGGCGCGGGAGGCATCCTCACAGCCCACCGCGACCGTGAAGCCGATCTTGCGCGCGAGCCCCACCACATGGCGCAAGGCCTCGAGGGCCCAGGCCCGGTCGCGGCCGAGCTTGCCCTGCAACTGGCGATCGGAGGTGGGGATGGAAAGGTTGACCGCCGTCACCCCTGCGCTCACCGCGGCGAACAGATCCTGCTCGCTCATCCGGCACCACGCCACCACCCGCATGGGCAGCTTGAGCGAGGCGATGGAGCGCAGGGTCTCGATTTCCTCGTCACCCATGGCCGGGGTGCCGGCCTCGATCTCGGGCACGCCGGCGGCGGCCAGCGCCTCGGCGATCTCGATCTTCTCCCTGCGGGTGAAAGCGACGCCCGGCGCCTGTTCGCCATCGCGCAAGGTCGTGTCGTTCAGGAAAACGGTCCGAGCCGGCTTTCCCCGGGACGAAGGCCCCGATCCTTCCGGCGCCGTGCGGCCCGAGACGGCCGATGGTGACTTCGCGAGCATGGGTCCCTTCCAATCTACCAAGCGAGTGGCGTTGAAAAGCACCGGCGACGATGCGTCGGTACGGACAGCGTCAAATGCAAACTCAACCGCACATCCAGGGCGACGGTCGCCCGCCACCCGGCATCAGGAAGACATAAGAGCGATCCGAACATGCCCGCCTCACGCCAGCCGGTCGGGGCGAACCACGTCCGCAGCCACCACGAACCCGCCATCTCCCGCGCCGCGAGACGCCACGAAATCGATGCGTAACCCGTCCGCGAACCGCCGGGAGCGATCGTCCACGAACAGCTTCAAACCGCCCTGCTCGATCACCATGTCGTCCGCCCGCGCCACATCGAGATGGAGCACCACCTGCAACGCGTCGCGCGCGCCCTCTCCCGCCACCAGGCGCAGCCCCTCGGCGGCGCGATCGGCCCGCGACATGGCCGCCTTCACCACTTCAACCGCACTGGCCGAAAGAGAGATCATCCTGCGGTCCGCCTGCCTCACCGCCCTTTCGGGCGCCTTCGGGATCGAAGCCACCGGATTTGCAGCCGGCCGCTCGCCTCAAGCAATGCAAAGCCCGGACCAACTTATCAATGTATTGATTTTAAATATAAAACACGAACCGACAGGTGTCGTAAAGGTGACAGCGCAAGACCATGAGCGCCACTTCGGCGGGTTCACGACAGGGGTTTGCGCGGGTCCGGTTTTCTATGCCCCATGCGATATCATGGTCCGTCGGCACCCTTCCCGGCCTCCGCTCGGGAGACCGAACATGAAGATCAGCGCGCGCAATCAGTTGAAGGGCAAGATCGTCGAGATCCACGAAGGACCGATCTCGGGCACGGTCAGCATCGACATCGGCGGCGGCAATGTGCTGTTCGCGCACATCACCGAGCAATCGGTAAAAGACTTGGAGCTGAAGGTGGGAGACGCGGTCACCGCGCTCATCACGTCGTCCAGCATCCTGGTGGGCAAATAGGCCCGACCGAAGTTCCCTGGTGGGTCGACCGGCGGGGCTCCCGCCGGTCGGGACGCTCCTCACGCCGGACCGATGGCCACCTTCACATCGGCGGGCTTCGCCCAATAGGGGGCGGACGTCACCAAAATCCGTGCTCCGGCCGCCGCATAGGCCGCCGCATTCTGCAGATTGACCCCTCCGGCCGCCGCCACCAGCGCCGGCGAACCCGCGCCCTCCACATGCTCCACCACGGCGCGGATGGCGTCCGGCGTCATCTTCTCGCACTGGAACACGTCGGGTCGCGCGGGCAACACCGCGATCACCTCGTCCAGGGTCTTGACCTCCACCACCACTTTCTTTTCCGGCATCGCCCGGCGCAAGGCGGCGACACGGGCCACCGTATCATCCAGGAAAGCGCGGTGTTCGGGAAACACCAGCAGGGTTTCCGACAAACCCAACCGGTGGGGGAAGGCGCCGCCGGCGCGAATCGCGGCGATCATCTGCGCCTTGGCGCCGGGCAGGGTCTTGCGCGTGGTCACCACCGCCACCTCAGGCGACACCGCCCGCGCGGCGGCGATGATGTCCGCGGTCAGGGTGGCGATGCCCGAGAGATATTCCACCAGCGTCTGCGCCACCTTCCAGGCCGCGAACACGCCACCCGCCGCACCGCACGCGGTGAGAATGGCGCCACCCGCCGGCACCCGCGCGCCGGAAGACTCCAGCCGCTCGGCCTCGACCCCCACCTTGTGGAACAGGGCTTCGGCCACCTCGACGCCGCATAAGGTGGCCTCCGCCCGCATGGACATGTGGAGCCGCGCCGGCGCGCCGGAGATGCCGATGGCCTCCGTGGTGAGATCGCCATGGGGCGTATCCTCGCCCAGCAGCTCGTCGAGCAGGGCCTCGGTCCACCACTTCATCATTTCGCGCTCCCGGAAAACAGCCGCGCGCCGAGCCGCGACCGCCCGGCGCCGGGCGACGCGCAGCTCTGCGCCGGCGCATACAGCTGGGCGGACTATGGGGGCGCCGGCGCCGGCGGTCGACGGGACAAAGGCGCGCTGCGCGCGTGGCGGCGGATCAGGCCGGAGCGAGCCCCGCCTTGGCGGCTTTGGCGGCCTTCCGCAGCAGCAAAAGGCAGGCCTCGGTGGCGGCAAGATCGAGGGCGGAAAAGCCGTCGAGGGTTTCCGGCAGGGGATCGGCGCCAAGCTCCAGCAGCCGCGCCACCACGTCCGCCTTGCCGGCGGACGAGGCATACATGAGCGAGGTGGCGCCGTTGTCGTTGCAGTTGTCGATGTCGATCCCCGCCTTCGCCAGAGCGGTGATGATATCGAGGTGATCGCCGACGCAGGCGAGCCAGAGGGCGGTGTTGCCGTCCGCATTGCGCTGGTCGAGCGCCGCGCCGAGGGCGATCAGCCGGTCCACGATCTCGCCGAGCCCCTCCCGTGCCGCCTTCATCAGCGGCGTCATGCCGTTGTCCACCGTGGCATTGATGCCCTCGGCCGGAAAGCCGAGCCCGGTGAGCCAGCCGGCGAGGGTCGCGTCGGGCGTGCCGGTGGGGGCATTGGCGTGCTCCCAGCTCTGCCAGGCTTCATAGCCGCCATCGAGGCTGTACACGTCCTTGAAGCCGAAATCGGACAAGGTCTGCGCAAATTCGCGGCTGGCGTGGCCATGGTAGCAATAAATCAGCACCGGCGCCGCCTTGGGGGTACCGACGATCAGCTCGGAAAGGCCCGAAAACGTGATGTTGCGGGCGCCTTCCACATGGCTGGCGCCATAGGCGCCGGCATCGCGCACGTCGAGGGTGACAGTGCGGGGATCCTTCAGCAGCGCGTCGGCTTCCTTGACGCCGATGCAGCGGAACGGAACGCGTTCGGCCATGGCAGCCTCCTCAAGCCTTTCTGCCCGGATAGGCCGGGGATGAGACGATGCGGGCATCCGTCATGGGTCGCCCGACGGTAAAGTGATACATGGATTGGAACTGCCGCCCCTGGAGGCCGAGCAGGTGATGGAAATCGTCGTCAAAATAGCAGCCGATGCCGGTGCCGCGCAGGCCCGCCGCCTCCGCCTCCAGATACAACGCCTGCCCGATCATTCCCGCTTCCCAGAACAAGTACCGGTAATGCTCCGCCCCGCCCGCCATCGCCTCATCGAAGGTGGCGAGCATGCCGAGCGAAAAGCAGCTGTCGCCGGCGATGGCCTGGTGACAGCTCAAGGTGCGAATGACGCCCCGCGCGTCATTGCGGACGAGGCGGTAGAGCGGCAGATGCGCGGGGCAGCCCTCGGGCCTGGTCCATTCGAAATCATCCCGCAGCAGGGACCGCAGGACGTCGCCCGCCGCCGGTAGCCGGGGCAGCGCATAAAGACCGCTCTCCAGCCCTTCCACCTTGTGCACGAACACGATGGGGTGCAGCGCCGCCGGCCGCTCCCACACGTCAAACGGCGCCACCGCGCGCGGCAAGAGCGCGTCGAGCAGGGACCAGAAAGTCTCGCGCGGCATGTGGTACTTGGCCTCGAACCGCTGCGCGCTGCGCCGGCCGAGGATGACGCCCGCCGCCCGCGCGGTGGCCGGCGGCAGGCGCGGCGGATAATCCGGCCCCGCCTGCGGCGGCGGCGCGGCCGTGGCTTGCGTCACTCGGGTGGCGCGGGCCACCTCATCGATCACTGGCCAACGGTACATGGGATGGCGGTCCAGCACATTGGCGGTGCCGGTCCAGTGCGCGCGGTCCAGCGCCGGCAGCGCATCGGCCACGAACGCCGCGCCGGGGTCCGCGTCGATGGCGATCAGCAGTTCCGGCTCCTCGCGCTCGGCGCCGGGAAAATCCTCCGCCCGGTCGAGCCCCAGCAGCGCCGCGAGGGCGGCACTGTCCAGGCCGCGCACGAGCTGCGCCCGCCAGCCCAACGCCGCCGCCGCGTAGCGGAAGGCCGCAACGGCGTGGCCGGTGTCGAGCTGGCAATAGCGGAAGGCGCGCTCGCCGTATTTCCACGCCTCGCGCCAATGAATGGAGCTGAGGCCGATCCACAGCCGGCCGGCGGCGGCGCTCTCCGCCTCCGCGCTCGGGCAGCGCAGCTCCAGGACATGATCGCGGCACGCATAATGATGGAGGCCGCTTGGCAGCGCCGGCACATTCTGCGCGATCACATAGGTTTCGGTGGGATGCAGATTGCCGCTGGACGGATTGGCGCGCACCGCCCACCGGTCCGGCCCCAGCTCCTTCCACGCGGTGAGCCCCACCGACAATTCCAAGAGCGTCGATACGGCGGCCAGCGAGAGCGGGGCCGGCGCCACCGCCCCCGGCACGAACAGGTCCGCGTAAACGGTGTCGAGCTGGTCCGCCAGCAAGGGCAGCTCGGTGCGCGCGGCGCCCGCGAACTGCCGGAACGGGTCGGGCTGCCCGTCCCAGTCCAGGGTTTCGGGACCCGCCGCATAGCGCTTCAGGCTGTGCTTGGTGCGCTCATGATAGGCGATCGCCACCTCCGCCGGAGTCGCGGCCGGGGCCGCCGCGACGTTCACGGCTGCACGGACGGCGTGGCGGCCGTCGGATCGGGACAGGAGGCGCCATCGGCGGGCCGCGAGCAGCCTTCCGGCGGCACCACGCCCGCGCCGAGCAGCGAGAGCACCGGCTCGCGATCGAAGCCGGCGCAGCGCGCGCCCTCCACCTCCACCAGCGGGCGGCGGATCAGGATCGGCTGTTCCACCATCAGCGCGAGGGCGGCCTCGGCCTCCATGGCCGCCGGATCGACGGCGCCGGACTTCACCGCCGGGGCGGCCGGGTTGAACCAGCTCGCGACCGGCGTCTGGCCGAAGAACGACTTCAGCCGCGCGACGGTCCACGGCTCGGCCAGCAGGCTTTTCACCTCCAGCGCGTGGCCGGCATTGGCCAGCATCAGCTTCTGCCGGGCATTGGTGCCGCAGCCGGGCTTCTCGTAAAAGACGACTGTCGCCACGCGTGACCCCTGTTGTTCGCCTTATTTCAGGATGGAAAGCTGGACCAAGGGCGCGGCGCCGCCGCGGCCCAGCACCGTGTCCACTTTCTTGCGTACACCCTCGAGCGTGAGCGGCTTCACCACCGCGCCGGCGGCGCCGGCCTTCATGGCGCCGACCGCGACCGCCTCGTCCGCCTTGTCGCAGACGATGAGGATGCGCACGTTCGGGAACTTCTCCTTCATCTCGGCGATGATCTCGTTGCCCCGGCTCTTGATGTAGGACACGCCCAGCAGCACCACATGGGGCAGCAGCCAGCCGGTTCCCTTCTCATAGGCTTCTTCCGGGGTGGCGAGTTCGTGGGTCTCGATCTCGTCATGCAGCATGAACTGCAGCGCCGCCCGGATGATCTCGTCCTCGTCCACGACGAAGACGCGCCGCTGGTCGACAGCCTTGGAAGTTTCAACGCCGATCTGCATGTCGCTCCTCGCTCAAATCCTCAACGCCGCTGACAGCGCCCGGCCACGCGGGCCAGCCGCCTGTTCGCATCAAGCAATATTCATTCCGCGCACGAAGAGAGCGGCGACTCGCGCGGCGGCATGCGGCACGGACTGGCGCCCCGCGCAATCGGCACCGCCCGTGACAGACGCGACGTTGTTTTGATTGCGACAGCGTCTCATGTCGCTGTCGGGTTCGACACAGCGTTGCCGATCCGTCATTCCCGAGGCGAATTTGATGTACATCAAGGCTTTTTGAGCCCTCGGGGCAATTGGCACGCTGGTTGCTCCTCTCATGGCGCAACGGCGAGTGAGGGCTGAGTGCACGCCTAGGCGACCTGCCAGCGATGCGCTCCTTCCCGTAACCCGCGGGGCGTTTCCGACGAAATATCGATGACGAGAGAAACGGCCTCGCGCCACGCGCGCGCTGGTCTTCTGCAAATAGGTTCGAAGGAGAGCAAGATGTCGCTGCGACAGATCGCGTTTTACGGCAAGGGTGGTATCGGCAAGTCGACCACCTCCCAGAACACCCTGGCTGCGCTTGCGCAGATGGGTCACAGGATCCTCATCGTGGGTTGCGACCCGAAGGCCGACTCGACCCGTCTGATCCTGCACGCCAAGGCGCAGGACACCATCCTGTCGCTGGCCGCCAACGCCGGCTCGGTGGAAGACCTCGAGCTCGAGGACGTGATGAAGGTCGGCTACCGCGACATCCGTTGCGTGGAGTCGGGCGGTCCGGAGCCGGGCGTGGGCTGCGCCGGCCGCGGCGTGATCACCTCCATCAACTTCCTGGAGGAAAACGGCGCGTATGAGGACATTGACTATGTGTCCTACGACGTGCTCGGCGACGTGGTGTGCGGCGGCTTCGCCATGCCCATCCGCGAGAACAAGGCGCAGGAAATCTACATCGTCATGTCCGGCGAGATGATGGCCATGTATGCGGCCAACAACATCTCCAAGGGCATTCTGAAGTATGCCAATTCCGGCGGCGTGCGCCTGGGCGGCCTGGTGTGCAACGAGCGCCAGACCGACAAGGAGCTGGAGCTGGCGGAGAACCTCGCCAAGAAGCTCGGCACCGAGCTGATCTACTTCGTGCCGCGCGACAACATCGTGCAGCATGCCGAGCTGCGCCGCATGACCGTGATCGAGTATGCGCCCGAGAGCGAGCAGGCCCAGCACTACCGCAACCTCGCCACCAAGGTGCATGCGAACAAGGGCAACGGCATCATCCCGACCCCGATCACCATGGACGAGCTCGAAGACATGCTCATGGAGCACGGCATCCTGAAGGCCGTGGACGAGAGCCAGGTCGGCAAGACCGCCTCAGAGCTCACCGCCTGAGGCTGACGCCCAGAACGCACCAGGCGGAGCGTATTTGAAATCCGCCTGGTGCGCCTTTTCCACCGGCCCCTGATTTTTCCATTCCGACTTTTTCGGTTGGCCGGAGCATTCGAAGTTCTTTTCCCCCTTATTTCGACTTTTCGTAACACCCCCCATTCATGCTTGGTCCCCCGCCGCACGGCGGGGGACCCTTTTTCAAGACACCACACAGATCCTCGCCTCCCTGTCCTCGGGTCGCCGGCCGTCGCCGATCGCGAAAACGGGAAGCCGCGCACCGGCGATGCCGGCTGAACGCCACAGGCTGTCGTGAAGTCTTCGTGACATCTCAGCATCGCGGGACTGAAACCCAGCCCGTACCGCGCCCGATGCAGGTCCATCGATTTCCCCACAACGACGCTCCAACCGGCTTCGGCCGGCATGCGCCCCATGGCCATCGGCGGCCGTCCCGTACCCGCCGCTGAGCCCTTTGTCGGCCGCGCCCCTTGATGCGACAGGACTTCTGCGAATCTGTCGCGTTCCCGACATGCGACCCCACCCACGGGAAGCGCTCATGCTGCAGCGCCATACGACGCGCCTATCAGCTCATTGTTTTATTTCCAGAATCGTCACCCTCGCGACGTTGGTACGGTGCTTGCTAGTCATGGTCCGGAGCCAAGGTGAAGGGCTCGGAGCAATCTCATGCATATCGTCGTCTGCATCAAACAAGTCCCGGATTCGGCGCAGATCCGCGTCCATCCCGTCACGAATACGATCATGCGGCAGGGCGTGCCGACCATCATCAATCCGTACGACCTGTTCGCCCTCGAAGAAGCCATGCGCCTGCGCGACAAGTTCGGTGGCGAAGTCACCGTGCTCACCATGGGCCCGCCCTCGGCCGAGGACAGCCTGCGCAAGGCGCTCACCTTCGGCGCGAACCGCGCGGTGCTGCTCACCGACCGCTTCTTCGCCGGCTCCGACACGCTGGCCACCTCGTTCGCCCTCGCCACCGCCATCAAGAAGATCAGCGACACCTGGGGCGCCCCCGACCTTGTCTTCACCGGCAAGCAGACCATCGATGGCGACACCGCCCAGGTCGGCCCCGGCATCGCCAAGCGCCTCGGCCTGATGCAGATCACCTATGCGGCCAAGGTCACCGAATATGACGCCGCCGAGGGCAGCGTGACCATCGAGCGCCGCGCGGAAGGTGGCACCCAGGTTCTCAAGAGCAAGCTGCCCTGCCTCGTGGCCATGCTGGAAGGCACCAACGAGATCCGTCGCGGCACCATGGCCGACGCCCTGCGCGGCGCCCGGGCAGAAATCATCAAGTGGAACGCCAAGGAGGCCGGCGTCGAGGATCTCAGCAAGTGCGGCCTCAAGGGCTCGCCCACCATCGTGAAGCGCGTGTTCGCGCCGAGCCCGCGCGCCGAAAAGGCCAAGTTCATCGAGATCCCCGAAGGCGGCTCGCTGCCCGATGCGCTGATCGCGGAGATCTTCACCCGCCAGCCCGCTCTCGAGGCCGACCTCACCGAACTCGCTCGCGGGTTCTGAAGGTTCGCGACCACAAGAGGCATCAAGAAGAAAGCGACACCCATGAGTGAGCCGAAAAAGACCCCCGCCCCCGCCGCCGCCGGCGGACGCGCATCCACCAAGAAGGAGCTGCCGGAACACTTCAAGGCGTACAAGCACGTCTGGGTGTTCGTGGAGCAGGAACGCGGTCAGGTGCATCCCGTGTCGTGGGAGCTGATGGGCGCGGGCCGCATTCTTGCCGACAAACTCGGCGTCGAGCTCGCCGCAGTGGTGGTGGGCGCGGAAGGCGAGACGGTGCGCAACGCGGTCGCCGAGTCCTTCTGCTATGGCGCTGACCTCGCTTATGTCTGCGCCGACCCGGCCCTCGCAGATTACCGTAACGAGGCCTACACGGCGGCGATGACGAACCTCGTCAACACCTACAAGCCGGAAATCCTGCTTCTGGGCGCTACCACCCTGGGCCGCGACCTCGCCGGCGCCGTCGCCACCACCCTGCTCACCGGCCTCACCGCCGATTCCACCGAGCTTGACGTGGATGCCGACGGCTCGCTGGCCGCCACCCGGCCCACCTTCGGTGGCTCGCTGCTCTGCACCATCTACACCCTCAACTATCGCCCGCAAATGGCCACCGTGCGCCCGCGCGTGATGCCCATGCCTGACCGAGTGGAAAAGCCGCTCGGCAAGGTGATCGAGCTGCCCCTGGGCCTTGCCGAGGCGGACATCGTCACCAAGGTGCTGAATTTCATCCCCGACCGCGAGTCCTCGAAGTCGAACCTCGCCTATGCGGACGTGGTCGTGGCCGGCGGCATGGGCCTCGGCTCGCCGGAGAACTTCCAGCTGGTGCGCCAGCTCGCCCAGGCCATCGGCGCCGAATACGGCTGCTCGCGTCCGCTGGTGCAGAAGGGCTGGGTGACGTCCGATCGCCAGATCGGCCAGACCGGCAAGACCATTCGCCCGCGGCTCTATATCGCCGCCGGCATTTCGGGCGCGATCCAGCATCGTGTGGGTGTGGAGGGCGCGGACCTGATCGTCGCCATCAACACCGACAAGAATGCACCCATCTTCGATTTCGCCCATGTGGGCATCGTCACCGACGCCATCCGCTTCCTGCCGGCGTTGACCGAAGCCTTCCGCAAGCGCCTGTCCGCGCACTCCCGCGACAAGCTGGCCAGCTGAGGATACTCCAATGATCGACGAAAAATTCGACGCGATCGTGGTTGGCGCCGGTATGGCCGGCAATGCCGCCGCGTACACTCTCGCCAAGCGCGGCCTGAAGGTGCTGCAACTGGAGCGGGGCGAGTATTCGGGCTCCAAGAACGTGCAGGGCGCCATCCTGTACGCCGACATGCTCGAGAAGATCATCCCCGACTTCCGTGAGGACGCGCCCCTTGAGCGTCACCTCATCGAGCAGCGCTTCTGGATGATGGGCGACACCTCCCATGTGGGCCTGCACTATCGTTCGGAAGACTTCAACGAAGAAAAGCCGAACCGCTACACCATCATCCGCGCCCAGTTCGACAAGTGGTTCTCGTCCAAGGTCCGCGAGGCCGGCGCCCTGGTGGTGTGCGAGACCACGGTCACCGAGCTGGTGCAAGACGCCTATGGCAAGGTGATCGGCGTGAAGACCGATCGCGGCGGCGGCCAGATCCATGCCGACGTGGTGGTGCTCGCCGAGGGTGTCAGCGGCCTGCTGGGCACCCGCGCCGGCCTGCGCAAGATCCCCAAGCCCACCGATGTGGCGCTCGCCGTGAAGGAAATGCACTTCCTGCCGCAGGAAGTCATCGAGGAGCGCTTCAACATCAAGGGCGACGAAGGCGCGGTTATCGAGGCCGCCGGCACCATCTCCAAGGGGATGACCGGCATGGGCTTCATCTACACCAACCGCGAGTGCATCTCGCTGGGCATCGGCTGCCTGGTGTCGGACTTCCAAAAGGGCGGCGAAAGCCCCTACACCTTGCTGGAAAAGTTCAAGAAGCACCCCTCCGTGGCGCCCCTCATCGAGGGCTCCGAGGTGAAGGAATACGCCGCCCACCTCATCCCCGAAGGGGGCTACAAGGCGATCCCGCAGCTGTTCGGCGACGGCTGGGTGGTGGTGGGTGACGCGGCCCAGCTCAACAATGCCATCCACCGCGAGGGCTCGAACCTCGCCATGACCTCCGGCCGCATCGCCGCCGAGGCTATCTTCCAGGTCAAGTCCCGCAAGGACCCCATGACCGCGGCGAACCTTTCGCTGTACAAGAAGATGCTGGAAGACTCCTTCGTGATGAAGGATCTCAAGAAATACAAGGATATGCCGCAGCTTCTGCATGTCCAGTCTCAGAACTTCTTCCTCACCTATCCGCAGCTCGTCAACAAGGCGATGCAGAACTTCGTGCGCGTCGATGGCACGCCGAAGAAGGAGAAGCAGAAGCTCACCATGAAGTCGTTCACTTCGGCGCGCTCTTGGGCGGGCCTGTTCGGCGATGCCTTCAAGCTCGCACGGGCGTGGCGTTGAAACAGCGCTGATCGGTACACCCGTCCGCGTCGGGAAGAGAGCACCGGCGCGGACAATCAAGGGAGATGGATATGGCAAGCACGGAACCCGCGGTTCGCGTCGAGGATAAACTCTTCCAGAACCGCTATCTGGTGGACGCCGGCCGCGCCCACATCAAGGTTCGGGCCCACACCGAGCCGACCCCGGCCCTCAAGTCGCTGCTGACCGCCTGCCCGGCGCGCTGCTATGAGCTGAACGACAAGGGTCAGGTGGAGATCACCGCCGACGGCTGCGTGGAATGTGGCACCTGCCGCATCATCGGCGAGCCCTCGGGCGACATCGAATGGAACTATCCGCGCGGCGGCTACGGCGTGCTGTTCAAGTTCGGCTGACGGACCTGCCTCCGATGCCTTCTACCGAAGGCCCGTGGGCCTTCGGTCAATCCCGCCGGTACCGGACGACGACCGGGCACGAATACCATCGGCCCCGGTCTTTAACCGGGGCCGATGGTATTCTGTCTCTCATCTTGCCCAAAGGAATGGCCTTAGCTTGAGTCTGCGCTGCCGCTGCGCGACGACTGCGGCCGATGGCGTAAAAGGCCAAGAGGTGCAATGTGAGCCGTGCCAACCGCTCCCCCCCCCCGCTGCGCGGCTCCACCGACGCCACCCCATTCGCGCGCCCGCGCAGATCGGGGGGCCGAAGACTGCGACCGGCGGCTGGGAGCGGGGAACGACCGTCACGACCCAACGCCGAAAGGGGCGATGGCCGCGCCATCGCCCCTTTTCCGTCGAACCTGACGCGCATCCCGGCGCCGCTGGCTTATTCGATGCCTTCAGAGCGTGCGCGCCACATCATGGCGATGCGGAACCGCTCGTTGATGGCCGCCGGACTTGCCAGAATTTCGGCCTCGGCCGCATTGAAGGCTTCGCTCACCTTGTCCGCCTCCTCCTGGGTCAGGGTCACCCGCCCCGCCATATACACGGCGTCCGGCGAGACCTCCCAGATCTTGCGGCGGTTGGGGTGAAGCTTCACCTCCATGAGGTCGAACGCTTCGAGCGTTCCGTCGAGCATGATGGCGAGGCCAACAACCTCGAGCTTGCGTCCATCCGCCGTGGTCTTGATCAATGTAGTTGCCATCGTGATCACCCGTCTTGAATGGCCAGCCAGCTATAGCCCCCCTGATCCCAAAGCTGCGCCAGCAGCTGGTCACAGGTCCAGTCCGGAAATTGTGCCTTCACGGCATCGTAATCCGAACGAAAACGTTCCGCATCCTCTCCCGCGATGGTCGCGGTCATCTGCTCCGCCTTGAAACGGAGCACATAATGCGCGCCATCGGCACTGCCTTGAAGGGCATATTCCGTCCCCTCGCAGATCTGCTCCAGGACGACATCCTGCTCGCCACTCATCTTTGCGCTCCCGGCTCGCCCATCGCTGGCTTTGGATCGCTTGGTTCCGGCGGCACGCCTCAGGCGGCCACCGCCGGAGTATCTTCGGCAAGGCCCCATTCGGCCCAGGAGCCGTCATAGACCGCCACATTCTTGCAGCCGATCAGCGCGAGCGCCAGCACCAGCACGCACGAGATGGTGCCCGAGGCGCAGGTGACCACGATCGGCTTCGACAGATCCACGCCGGCCGCGGCAAACCGCGCCGAAATGGCCTCCGGCGGCACCAGAACCCCGGTCTCGGGCACGATCAAAT
The DNA here is from genome assembly GCF_021730435.1 of Xanthobacter agilis. Classification (GTDB taxonomy): domain Bacteria; phylum Pseudomonadota; class Alphaproteobacteria; order Rhizobiales; family Xanthobacteraceae; genus Xanthobacter; species Xanthobacter agilis. The sequence goes on along the minus strand of NZ_JABWGX010000004.1, from coordinate 115,592 downwards.
CGCCCCATGGCAGGTTCACGGCATTGGGAATGTGCCCGAGCTTCCTCGCCGGAAACACATCTTCCTGGCTGCCGTTGAATTTGGCGGGGCCGCGCGCGTCGAGCACCTGCTCGGCGCCCGACAGCAGGTTCGCGCGCATCTGCGCGATGCCGCGCACCAGCTCGGGCGCGAAGGCGGCGGTGAAGGTCTTCGGCTCCGGCCGCACCGGGGACATCTCGGTGGCGCGCTTCTCCGCGACCCACTTGCCGTAGCCGCCGTCGAGCATCGCCACGTTGTCGTAACCGAACACATGGAACATCCACCACACGCGCGCCGCGGCCGAGCCGCCGCAATTGCGGTCGTAGACCACCACCCGGTCGCCGTCACCGATGCCCAGCAGGCCGACTTTCTTGGCGAAGTCGGCGGCCGACGGCAGCATATGCGGCAGTCCGGTAGACTTGTCCGCGACGTGATCGATGTCGAAATGGACGGCGCCCGGCAAGTGGCGGCCCCGATACTGGGTGCGGCCGTCGAGGTTTGTGCTCTCGTGATGCCAGGTGCAGTCGAGAATCTTGAGATCCGGGTCCGAAAGATGCTCGGTCAGCCATTCGGTGCTGACCAGGGCCCCGGGAAGTGTGGTGCTCATGCGATCACGGGCTCCTTCTCGGCGGGCCGGCGCGGCTCGTTTCGCGCACGGCGGATGTCACGACTGCGCAGTCGCGCCGCCCCCAAGCCGGAGCGGCGCGCCCTTTTGAATTCAGCGGACCTTGGGCATCTCGAAGCCGGGACGCGGATGGCTGTCGTAATAGTCCTCACGCTCCGGCCAGCCGCCTTCGGGATTGAACTTGAACTTCGCCACCTTCACCGGCGCGTTGGTGGAGACCGTCACTTCCGCGAACTTGATCTCGCGATCTCCAGGGCCGGCGGAGAAATCAGCGATCACCGTGCCCTCGGCGGTGACGGCGCGGGCAAAGCCGGGCGTGCCGGCATCAAGCCCCGGCACCGGGTTGGCGACGAAGCTCGGAACCTCGGAACCATCTTCCGAAGGCGTGTTGAAGGCCGGGGTGGCGAAAGTGAAGGTGGCGAGCTTGCCGCTCCGGTCCACCGGCTGATCGGCCGAGGTCGGACGGGCCACCGAATAGACCGTCAGGGTGGCCCCCGCCAGCAGCTCCTTGATCTCGTCCAGCGACTTCTGGGCGAATTCAGACGCAACGTTCATCTCAGCTCTCCAAAGGCAAACGGTTCGCCCTGAGAACATCAAATTTCGTGCCAGCCGCCGCGGCGGCGCATCGAAACCATCGCGGACCCGGCACCAGCCATTGCGGGCGCACGACTTCAGGGCACCGGTGATAGACCGTGTCGATGATGGAGCCTCGCGCGTGCCATGTCGGGAAGCCGCCGCAATCCGTAAGAATACGACGTTGTCCGTGTCCGCTTGCCGCCCTCGCGCCGCGTCGTGACCCGACACGATCGGTCATTGCGATCAACCACGGTGCCCCCCCACCCTGTCGGGCGAAGGCTTTGCGCGGACCGGCGGCGCGATCGGCCACAGATGAGCGCGAATCTTGCAAGGCTTCCAAAAACGCACGTCATGCGAAGGACAGTCCATGCTCGACACAGCGATCATCGGCGGCGGACTTTGCGGCCTCGCCCTGGCCCGGCACCTGAAGCGGCAAGACCGTGATTTCGCCATCTACGAGGCGCGCCCCCGCCTCGGCGGGCGCATTCTCACCGCGGTGTCCGCCACCACCGGCGAGGCCCTCGACCTCGGCCCCACATGGTTCTGGCCCGACACCCAGCCGCTCGTCACCGCCTTCCTGGCGGATCTCGGCCTGCCCACCTTCGCCCAGCACGACGAGGGCACGGTGCTGCACCTGGCCGAGGCCGACAAGAGCGCTCAGCCGCTCGCCTCGCCGAGCGTGCACGGCGGTGCCCGGCGCATCGCCGGCGGCGTGACGCGGCTGGTGGCCACCCTCGCCGATGGCGTTCCCGACGAAAAGATCCACCTCTCCCATGTGCTGGTGGCGGTGGCGGACGCCGGCGACCACGTCACCCTCACCTTCCGCGTCAACGACGTGCTGGTGGAGGTTAAGGCGAAGCATGTGGTGATCGCCTTGCCGCCGCGCCTCGTGGCGGAAACGGTGCGCTTCGAGCCCGCTCTCGACGCCGCCACCCGCGACGCCATGGGCGCCGCCCCGACCTGGATGGCCGCCCAGGCCAAGGTCGTCATCGCCTACAAGCAACCCTACTGGCGCGAGGCGGGGCAATCGGGCAATGCCTTCGTGACCCACGAGCAGGCGGTGACCGGCGAGATCTTCGACGCCTGCGACGCCACCGGCACCAAGGCCGCCCTGGGCGGCTTCCTCTCCTTCCCGCCCGAGCTCAGGGAGAGCTTCGCGGTCGGCCTGCCCTTGCTCATGAAGAGCCAGATGATGCAGGTGTTCGGCACTGCCCTCGACGGCGACGGCGAGCTGCATTTCCAGGATTGGGCGCGCGAGCCCTTCACCTGCAGCGCCCGCGACAAGGCGGAGCCGGCCGGCGAGCATGTGGCCTTCTCCAATCCCCTGCTGCGCCGGCCCCTGTGGGACGGGCGCCTGCACCTCGGCGGCTCCGAGACCGCGACCCAGGGCGCGGGCTATCTGGAAGGCGCCCTGGAGGCGGCCCGCCGCATCGACCGCGCCCTGGCCCGGCTGCACGCCGCCGAAGCCGACGATGACGGCCTGCCGACCATCGGCGGCTCCATCAATGCCACGAGCCTCGCGCGCTTTTCCGCCTGGGTGGCGGGACAAAGCGATGCCGCCTTCGACGCCTATCGCGCCCGCCTCAACCGGGCCTTGTCCAGCCAGCAGCGCGACCAGCTCGCCCAACGGGCCATCCTCGGCGCCGTGGAGGACACCTATGATCGCGCCCTCGACATGCTCGATGCCCTGCCCCTCGACATGCGCGACGTGGCGGTCGAGAAGGGCCGCTCGGCGCTGATGCCGGAGGTGCAGCAGCCGTTCCGCGATTTCATCCAGACCCTGATCGACGACGTGGTGGCCTTCAACCGCACCTCCTGCGCGCTGTCCAACTTCCCGGACGAGCACCACTTGTCGAAGGACTACATGCAGACAATCTTAAGGGATATCGCCGCCGCGTGGCGCGACTTCTCCCTTGCCGCCAACCGTCGCCTGCTGGCGAAGGCCGAACTGGCGGCGCGGCCGGAAATGGCCTCTTGAGCCGATTGGCCGAGGCCGCCCGCCGCACCGAACTGGAGCCGTGAACGAGGACGCAATGGAAACCGAAGTCGCACAGAAAGAAGCCCCCGGCGAGCCGATCGCCTACGCCATCTGCAGCATGAGCGACATCCCGAGCCAGCGGGCGCGAGGGTTCCAACTGGTACGCCTCGACGAGAACGGCCAAGAGAAGCCGTTCAACATCGTCGTGGTACGCTGGGGCAAGCAGGTGTTCGGCTATGAAAACATCTGCCCCCATCAGCAGGTCAATTTGGACTGGGAGCGCAACCAGTTCATGGACCCCAACGGCATCCGCCTCATGTGCGGCAAGCACGGCGCCCTGTTCGAGATCGGCACCGGCACCTGCCTCGACGGACCGTGCAAGGGCGACGGGCTGACCCCGGTGCCGCTCGCGGTCCTCGACAACGACATCTGCGTGGTGGGCATCCCCCTCGCGGAGGAAGTGGACGATGACGAGGAGGAAATCACCTCCTGCTCGGACGAGGGCGGCGGCGTCTGAACCCTACGGCCTGAGGGCCGGATCCGGATGAGCACCGCTCATCCGGATCGAGACAGATCTGCGGGCCAACCGCGCAAAAAGGCGGGGATGCGACGCACCCCCGCGACACCTGCATCGGAGACGGCGATATCCCGCGCCCGTCAGACCGGACGGTTCTCGTTACGGTTCTTCACCGGCTCCATCGCGGCAACGCCCTCCTCGTAGGTGATGGGCTCGAACTCTTCGTGCCAGGCGAGCGCGGCTTCCAGCACCACATCGGTCTTGCCGCCGGTGTCGAGCTTCTTGATGTCGTTCTTGTCGATGCTGAGGAGGTCCGTCATCTCCTTCCACACCGTGGATTCATCGCACGGCAGCACGTAGAACTTCTTGTCGCCGTAGCTGACCCGATATTTCTTCAGGAAGTCGATGTTGTTGGCGAAGATGATGTACTTTCCATCGGGCGAGAGCGCGTCACCGAGAACATCTGCAACATCCTTCAGGAAGGCGAAGTTCTGCAGGTAGCCCGCCAGCACCGGAAGGGTGCTCTTGCCTTCCTCGCCGAACGTCAGCACCTGCTCCATGGTGTATTCCGGCGGGCGCTTCTCGTCGGCGAGCTGGGGCTGGAACTTCAAGGCGATGTCCCCGCGGAAGCCGAACCGGCCCGGCTTCGTCTGCTGCTTCAGCACGGCGTTGAGCAGACGGCCCTCCTTGTCCAGCCGGCCGAGTGGGGTATCGTCGATCGCGGTCATATCTGGTCTCCGAGTTGTCACGCACGACGCTTCTTGGCACAGGTGGCGCGGCGCACGGCCTGCGCGGGCGCAAGCGCTCTCTTCATGCAAATGTTTTGCCGAAAGCGAATGTCGCAAAGGCAAAAGGGCATCGCCGCCCGCCGCCTCCGGGGCCAGCGCGCGCCAGGGCCCCGCCGAACGCGGCCAAAGCCTTTGTGTTCCCATGGCTTTCGAGGTGCCGCGGAGGCCCCGCGCGGCTGCGACATCGCGCCCGGCAGCGCCGACGAAATGCCGCGGCGGGAGCTGTCCGAAACCCAACACGCGTCGGAAAGACAACAGCCCGGCCGCAAAAAATTGATATAAATCAGTTCATTGGATAATGGCACGCTGCTTGCTTGAACTTCATCAAAGCGTACCCTGCACCGAAGGTCGAGCAGATGATCAATTTGACCGACAGCGCCCTGAATGCCGTCCGCGAGGCCATCGGCACCGCCCCAGAACCCATGGGCGGTCTGCGTATCATGGTCGAGGCGGGTGGTTGCGCCGGATACAAGTACATGATGGGTCTCGTCAATGACGGCGAGCCCGACGACACGGTGATCGAACGGGACGGCGTGAAGGTGTTCGTGGACATGAACAGCCACGACCTGCTGGCCGGCACGACCATCGATTTCGTGGTGGCCATCGAGGGTTCTGGATTCACCTTCGAAAACCCCAATGCCACCTCGAGCTGTTCCTGCGGCAAATCCTTCGGCTGAGACCGATCCGTCCGGCCCGGCGTGACGCCGGGTCCGCCGCCCGGGTCTCCCGGGAGGCCCATCAGAGCCTGAACGACCGATCCCCTTACGAAAAGGACAGTGCGATGTTGGCCGAGACCGACGAGCTCAAGACTGAAGAGCGCAAGCCCGCGTCTGACCGGCAGGCGGAGCGCGAGGCGATCATCCGCGCCGTCATCGAGGAGGTGCGACCCAACCTCAAGCGCGACGGCGGCGATTGCGAGCTGGTTGAGATCGAAGGCAACAAGGTCATGGTGAAGATGACCGGCGCCTGCGTCTTCTGCAAGCTGGCCAGCGAGACCATCGAGGGCATCCAGTCCAAGATCGTCGAACGGCTCGGCGAGCTGGTGCGCCTGATCCCGGTGGCCGGCAGCCTCAACAAGCCGCTCATCAACCTGAAGGCTCCGACCCCGGCGCAGTGAGCGCCGGGCCATCCACCGCCGGATCATGAGGGGAGTTGCCGTGTCGCCCGTCTATCTCGACAACAATGCGACGACCCGGACCGACCCGGCCGTGGTTGAAGCCATGCTGCCGTTCTTTTCGGAGCATTTCGGCAACGCCTCCTCCACCCACGTCTTCGGTGAAAAGGTGGGCGAAGCGGTCAAGGCGGCCCGCAAGCAGCTCCAAGCGCTGCTGGGCGCCGCCTTCGACCATGAAATCATCTTCACCTCGGGCGGCACGGAATCCGACAATGCCGCCCTCGTCTCCGCCCTGGAGACGCAGGCCGACCTCGACGCCGGGCGCGACGAGATCATCACCACCAAGGTGGAGCACCAGGCCATCCTCGCCGTGGTGGCGCATCTGGAAAAGACGCGCGGCATCAAGGTGCACCAGATCGGCGTCGACCGGCAGGGCCGGCTCGACGTGGACGCCTATGCGGCGGCGCTCGGTCCGCGCACGGCCATCGCCTCGGTGATGTGGGCCAACAACGAGACCGGCACCCTGTTTCCCGTGAACGAGCTGGCGCGCATGGCCCATGCGGCCGGTGCCCTGTTCCATACCGACGCCGTGCAGGCAGTGGGCAAGGTGCCCCTGGACCTGAAGTCCATGGAGATCGACATGTTGTCGCTCTCCGGACACAAGCTGCATGGCCCCAAGGGCATCGGCGCGCTCTATGTCAAGAAGGGCGTGAAGTTCAAGCCGCTCATCCGCGGTGGCCACCAGGAACGCGGCCGGCGCGGCGGCACCGAGAACGTGCCCGCCATCGTCGGCCTCGGCGCCGCGGCCACCCTGGCCCTTCAGCACCTGGAAGACGAGGGCAGCCGGGTCAAGGCCCTGCGCGACCGCCTGGAACAAGGCGTGCTGCAGCAGGTTCCCCACACCATGCGCAATGGGGACGAGACCAACCGCCTGCCCAATACCGCCAACATCGCCTTTGAATATCTCGATGGCGAGGCGGTACTCATGCACCTGAACCGGGCCGGCGTCGCCACCTCCACCGGCTCGGCCTGCACCTCCGGTTCCACCGAGCCGTCCCATGTGCTGCGCGCCATGGACCTGCCGGCGACCGCGCTTCACGGCGCCATCCGCTTCTCCCTCTCGCGGGAGAACACCGGGGCGGACGTGGACCGGGTGCTGGAGGTGCTGCCCGACATCGTCACCAAGCTGCGGGACATGTCCCCGGCGTGGAAGAACCGGCAGGGCGAACCGGCGGCGCCCCATGCGTGATCCCGACAGTTTTGACATGCGCGGTGCCGCGTCAGGTGCCCTCGCAGGTTTCCGAAATGACCGGCAGGCGGGCCCCTTGAGCCCCGGCCGTGGTCGCAGCGGCGAGTTGAACTCGATCCAGGAGCCCAACGTATGAAAATCATGATTCGCCGTTCCCCGGAGATGGGTCTGTCGATCTATGTCCCGAAGAAGGACCTCGAGGAGCCGATCGTGGAGTACGAGCACGAAACCCTGTGGGGTGGCTGGATCAAGATCGCCAATGGCTGGGTGCTGGAGCTGCCCGAGATGGCTGCGGACACGACCCTGCCCATCACCGTGAACGCCCGCAAACGCGGCGAAGACGAGTAAATGCCATGAACCTGCCCGTTCCCCCCGGGGATGTCCTCAAGCTCGCCGATGCGGAAGCGGTTCTCGCCGACGTGGCGCGCGCGCTGCCTTCGGGCAACATCGTCCCCTATCTCGGCCCCGCCATCAGCGCGGGGGTCAACCCGGCCGTCCCCATGACGCCGGATGCGCTCGCGGCCTTCTTCGCCACCAAGGTGGCGCTGCCGAAGCGGGCCAAGGGCAATCCCTGGTCCGCCGCGCAGCACATCGAAGGCACCAAGCTGCGGGGCGCCGTGATCGCCTTGATGACGGAAGCCTTCACGCCGGTGGTGGAACCCACGGCGCTTCATCGCCTGCTGGCGTCGCTGCCGCTGCCGGTGATCGTGGACGCCTGGTATGACGGGACCATGCGCCGCGCGCTCGCCGAGCGCTCGGACTGGGGCGAGGTGCAGGGCATCAGCCGCGCCGGCATCGGCGAGGATCGCTGGTATCGCTTCTATGACGCCGCCGGCGGAGAAACCAAGCGCGACGCCGCCGAAGGCTGGACCACCGTCCTCTACACGCCTCACGGCAGCGTGGCTCCGGCCAAGAACTACCTCATTTCCGATGCGGACTATGTGGAGGTTCTCACCGAGATCGACATCCAGACGCCGATCCCCGACATCATCAAGCACCGCCGCACGGAACGGGCCTTCCTGTTCCTCGGCTGCCGCTTCCACGACCAGATGCTGCGCAACTATGCGCGGCAGATCTCCAAGCGCTCGCGCACGCCGCATTTCGCGCTGGTGAACCCCGACGAGCTCACCAAGAACGAGCTCAAGTTCCTTCTGGAACAGGCGATCACCCCGATCGCCATTCCCCTGCCGCGCGCCATCGAGATCATCGTCGAGAACGCCAAGGCCTGACATGAATGGTCTGAAAACGGGGCCCGCCCTTGTGGCGGGCCCCGTTTTCGTTTTCCGCGACCGTCGCCGCCGCCCGCGTCTCCGTAGTTTTCCGGAATGGCCCGACGGCTCGACGCGGAGTAGATGCTGCATTTCAATGGGGCTGGTTTGCCCACGGTTCGCGTGTAACTTTTCCAACATGTCATGCGCGCGGTGTGGACATGTTTGGAACGCGACACCGACACACCCCACTAACATATTGATAAATATTCCAGATTCTTCGCTCCGCAAGCTGGCACGCCAGTTGCTCCAGGAGATCCCAGGATAAGTTTTTGGGATCCTGCTGAGAGCAAGGAGCAGAACCATGGACGCGACAACACAGCATGAGGGCGATGCCGTCGGCACGTCTGACGCACTCGCGGGTATTTTGCAGGCGAAGGCCGAGCACCAGGGTTGCGGCACCTCGGGCGGTTCCGGCAAGGCGAGCTGCGGCTCGTCCGCCGGCCAGGGCGACCTGCCCACCGAGATCTGGGAAAAGGTGAAGAACCACCCCTGTTATTCCGAGGAAGCCCACCACCATTACGCCCGCATGCACGTCGCCGTGGCACCGGCGTGCAACATCCAGTGCAATTACTGCAATCGCAAGTATGATTGCGCCAACGAGAGCCGTCCCGGCGTCGTTTCCGAAAAGCTGACCCCCGAGCAGGCGGCGAAGAAGGTGCTGGCGGTGGCCTCCACCATTCCGCAGATGACCGTGCTCGGCATCGCCGGCCCCGGCGACCCGCTCGCCAACCCGGAAAAGACCTTCAAGACCTTCGAGCTGATCAACCGGACCGCGCCGGACATCAAGCTGTGCCTGTCCACCAATGGCCTCGCCCTGCCCGACCATGTGGACACCATCGCCGGCTTCAACGTCGACCACGTGACCATCACCATCAACATGGTGGACCCCGAGGTCGGCGCGAAGATCTATCCCTGGGTGTTCTGGAAGCACAAGCGCTACACCGGCTATGAAGCCGCCAAGCTGCTCACCGACCGTCAGCTCCAGGGCCTGGAGATGCTCACCGAGCGTGGCATCCTGTGCAAGGTCAACTCGGTGATGATCCCCGGCATCAACGACAACCACCTGGTTGAAGTGAACCGGGCCGTGAAGTCGCGCGGCGCCTTCCTGCACAACATCATGCCCCTCATCTCTTCGCCCGAGCACGGCACCGTGTTCGGCCTCAACGGCCAGCGCGGCCCGACCGCCCAGGAGCTCAAGGCGCTCCAGGACAGCTGCGAAGGCGAGATGAACATGATGCGGCACTGCCGCCAGTGCCGCGCCGACGCGGTCGGGCTGCTCGGTGAGGACCGCTCGGCGGAATTCACCACCGACAAGATCATGGCCATGGACGTCAATTACGACCTGGAGAGCCGCAAGGCCTATCAGGCGCTGGTGGAAGAAGAGCGCGTCGCCAAGGTGGCCGCCAAGCAGGAGGAGCTTGCCTCCCTCGCCGGCGAGCAGAGCGACATCAAGCTGCTGGTGGCGGTCGCCACCAAGGGCTCGGGCCTCATCAACGAGCACTTTGGCCACGCCAAGGAGTTCCAGGTGTGGGAGCTCTCCACCGCCGGGGCCAAGTTCGTCGGCCACCGTCGCGTGGACCTCTACTGCCAAGGCGGCTATGGCGAGGAGGACTCGCTGGAGACCATCATCCGCGCCATCAACGACTGCCATGCGGTGTTCGTGGCCAAGATCGGCGGTTGCCCGAAGGCGGACCTCATCAAGGCCGGCATCGAGCCGGTGGATGGCTTCGCCCACGAGTTCATCGAGAAGTCGGCCATCACCTGGTTCAAGGACTACCTGGCCAAGGTGAAGAGCGGCGAGATCGAGCACACCCAGCGTGGTGACGCCGAGATCCGCCAAGGCGCCCTCATCAGCGCCGCCTGAGCCCGGAGCTGAAAACGGACCGGGGCCATCGCAGCCCGATGCCCCGGTTCCCGCATGCAGCGCAAAGCCAACAGAGGACCAAGCCATGGCGCTGAAGATCGTCGCCTCCCAATGCACAAGCTGCTCCGCCTGCGAGCCCGAATGCCCCAACGTCGCCATCTATGAAAAGAACGGCACGTTCGTGATCGATCCCAAGAAGTGCACCGAGTGCCTCGGCCACTACGACGTGCCGCAGTGCGCGGCCGTGTGCCCCGTGGACGACACCTGCATCATCGACACCTCCTATCCCCGTTATCAGCCGCCCGCATAGGATCTGCGACGATGAACTTCTCTCTGACGCCGGCCGCCAAGCGCTTCATTCGCCTCATGATCCTGAGCGACGGAGGGCCCGGCGCGGGCTTCCGCATGGCGGTGTCTCCCGGTGGCTGCTCCGGCCTCAGCGCCGAAATCGCGGTTCTGCCCGAACCCTCTCCGGGCGACGCGATCGTGGAACAGGAAGGCCTCAAGTTCTTCCTGCCGGCGGAGAGCCGCCTGCTGCTCGACGGCGTGACGGTGGACTTCACCGATACCGCCGCCAAGACGGGCCTGGTGTTCCACGATCCCAAGGCCACCGGCACCTGCTCCTCGCACGCGCATTGAGCGCTGGCGCGGACGGCAAACACGAGGATGGGGATGAAGGCGGCCGCTTTGGACGACGATCCGGACGCCCTCACTCCCGAGGCGCTGCTCGCCAGCGCGGTCATGGGTGGCGGCCTGCCCGCCGATGCGCAGGAGCATCTGGAGCAGGCTGGGCTGTCCTACCAACAGTCGGAGGTGGCGGAACGTCATCTCCGCGCGGCGCAGGACATCGCGCCCGGCCATGCGGCGGTGCTGATCGGCCTGTATCGGTTCTATTTCTACAAGGGGCGGCTCAAGGAATGCCTCGTGGTGGCCCGCGAGTGCCTCGCCAAGGCGCAGCGCGAGACCAACCTGCCGGCGGATTGGCGGGACGTGCAGCCGAACGACGCGGAATTTTCCCGCTACGACCGGCTGATGCCCCGCTTCTTCATGTTCACCCTGAAAGGCTACGCATACCTCAACATGCGCCTGGGAGAACTGGAAGAGGGCCGCGCCGCGGCGAACAAGCTGCTGCAGCTCGACCCCACCGACAAGATCGGGGCCAAGCTGCTGATCGACGTGTTGGAACGGGCGGAAACCGCCCGAGCGGAGCAGGACGATGACTGACGACATCGACGAGGCGAAGAACTGGCTCGGTGACGACATCGACTGCGCGAGCTGCGCCCATGTGGACATGCTGGCGACCGGAAAGTGCCGGCTGAAACATGCCTGCGTCAACGATCGCTATGCCCGGCGCATCGACCGCTTCTTCAACTGGAATCCCAACCTCGCCAACGGCTATGTGCACCACGAGCATTTCGAGGTGCGCGCCATCGCCGCCAAGCATGCGGACGTGTTCGTGTTGACGTCGCTGCTCGACGACCCGGAAGAAACCGTGCGCTGGAACGCGGCCCGGCGGCTGCCCAAGCGGCTCATTCTCCGGCTGCGCACCGACCCCCATCGCGAGGTGCGCATCCGCATGGTGTCCTTGCTCGACGATGCCGAACTGATCCCCATGCTGGGCGACCCGGATTATTACGTGCGCCTCGTGGTCGCCCGCCGGGTGGCGCCGCCCTTGCTGTCCCGCCTCATCACCGATGAAGAGGCCGAGGTGCGCAAGGTGGTGGCCCAGCGCCTGCCGCCCGAGTGGCTGCCCAACATGATGACCGATCCGGTCGCCACCGTGCGCCTGGAGGTGGCCCAGCGCCTGCCACCGGATCTTTTGTCCGGCCTGATCCGCGATCCGGACTGGCGGGTGCGTCACGAGGTGGCGAACCGCATCGGCCTCGACCATATCGCGCCGCTGCTGGAGGACGCCGACGAGTTCGTTCGAGAGGTGGCCCGCGGCCGCGCTGGCGGGCAGCCCCTTTTGAAGGAGATGCCACGATGAGTAATATTGTTCGCGACAGCGACGTTGTGGAGATTTCCGAGCCGCCTTACTTCTCCTTTGGAGAAAAGGTGAAGGCGAAGCGGGTCATCCGCAACGACGGCACCTATGCCGGAAAAGAGATCGGCGAAGTTCTCGCCCGCAAGGGCGAGATCGGATATGTGGTCTCCATCGGCACCTTCCTGCAGCAATTCTATATCTATGGCGTGGAGTTCACCGAGAGCGGCAATCGCGTCGGCATGAAGCGCAAGGAACTCGAACCCGCCAAGCCGCGGGATGAAGAAGATATTCCCCTCCCCGGAGTACCCAGCGCATGATGTTCGACCAGCGCCTGCCCAAATACGAGTGGGGCATGAAGGTGAAGACCCTCATCGAGTTGCGCAACGACGGCTCCTACCCGGAAGCCCTGCCGGATGCGCTGCTGGTGGATCTCGGCACCATCGGCGAAATCGTTCAGGTCGGCAGCCACACCGAAACCAACACCCCCATCTATCTGGTGGAGTTCAACGAACGTCTGGTTATTGGCTGCCTGGAGGAGGAGATCGAGCCGGTGTAAGCGGCCGATCGCCGCCGGCACGCTCCGACGGGAGAGTAAGGCCGATGAGACTGCCCCCTCATCCCAATGATCTCGATCGCAAGAGGATCGAGCGGACGCTCAAGGCCCGCAAGCGCTACCGCTATGTGGAACCGCGCGTTCTCGGCGCACCCGACGGATACCGCATCGAGAGCGCCTGCTGCTCGCGCAATGTGGACCCGGATGGCGGCGTCGTGGATATCGCCCTGCTGCGTTTCGATGCCGAGGCCGGCACTTGGCATCTTTTTCGCAAGAACCATGAGGCAAAGAGCTGGGAGCTCGACAGCACGCACCCGCGGCTGGTCGAACTGCTTCAGCTTTTGAACGACGATAGCGAGCGCAAGTTCTGGCAGTGAGGTCCGCGCCCCCTTCGCGCACGCCTCATCGGCCACCCGGCGGCCTTGCGCAGCCAAAGCGGAGTTGAGGACCATGGCAGTGAGCGACACCGACTTGTCGGAAATCCAAAAGGTGCTGACGGCAGAGGATCTTGCCGGGCCGGTCTTCGCGGAGCTGCGCCAGCGCCTGCCGAAGCTGTCGTGGACCCAGTGTGACGCCTCCGATGTCTGCGAACCGCCATTCCTGAGCTTTGCGGCCTTCGACATCCACCTCATCGACACCGCCGACCACTGCGTCCAGATCACGAGCGATCCCGCCCGGGCTACGGGCGTCATCCTGGCCAAGAAGAACTGAAAACGGGAGCGCTGTGCGATGATGGACGATGATCTTGTCGCAGACCTGACGGACGACACCGACGAAGGTGCGGCCGAAGCGACATCGATTCCGCTCTCCGACCCCGACATCACGGTTGCCGAGCTTGAGGCCGTGAGCCTTGCCCTGCAGGCGCCGCGCCTGTCCGCTGGCCCGACCGTGGACGCGTTCGAGGAGGCCTTCGCGGCCTATCTCGGGCGCAAATATGCGGTGGCGGTGCCGAGCGGCACCATGGGGCTGCTCATCACCCTGCACGCCTATGGCATCGGGCCGGGCGACGAGGTGATCGCCTCCCCCTATTCGTTCCGCGAGACCGCCCACGCCATCAGCCTGGTGGGCGCGCGGCCGGTATTTGCCGACATCGACTATTGGGCCGGAACGCTGGTGCCCGACAAGGCCGCCCTGCGCATCACCGAGAAAACCAAGGCCATCGTCGCCGGCAACACCAATGGCCATCCCGCGGCCTGGGACGGCCTGCGGGCGCTCGCCACCGCGCACAATCTCATTCTCATCGAGGATTCCACCGAGGCCATCGGCTCGCGCTACAAGGACGCGCTGGTCGGCACCTTCGGCGATACCGCGGTATTCGACTTTTCCCAGCCCTCGCCCCTGACCTGCGGCGAAGGCGGCATGGTGGTGACGAACGACATCGACGTGGCGGTGGCCCTGCGCCGCTACCGCTCGCACCGGCTAGATGAGCGCTCCTCGGTGGTGGTGAGCATGACCGCGCCCTATCAGGCGCCCATGAGCGACGTCACCGCCGCGCTCGGCCTCGCCCAGCTCAACCGCCTGGAAGAAATTCTGGAGCGGCGGCGGTATGTCGAGCACCTCTATTACAAATATGTCCAGTCGTTCGAGGGCATCAAGGATCCCTACATCGGTCCTGATGTCACCGAGGTGCACTGGTTCCTGTATGTGGTGCATCTGGGCACGCGCTTTTCCAAGTCGAGCCGGGATGCCATCGTTGACGACTTGAAGGTGGAGAAGGTTGAATCCACCGCCTATGCCAATCCACTGCACCTGCAGCGGCACTATTTCGACCTCGGCTATCGCCGCGGCGACTATCTCGTCACCGAGAAGGTGGCGGACCGCGCTGTCGCGCTGCCGTTCCACACCCACCTGACCGAAGACGAAATCGAGTTCATCGTCGCAACGATGAAGGATGCCTCCATCAACGTAGGGGCGGGGTCCGCCATCTACTAGGCTCCAAAAAACGCGCACCCCAATAATATTTGGAAATGACAGGAGTAGTTGATGTCCACCGTGTCCATTAAGGTTCTCCCCCTCGGCAAGACCGTCGAGGCCGCTGAAGGTGCGAACCTCTTCGAGGTCCTGACCTCCGTGGAGCCGCGCCTGCTCGATCGCCAGAAGGAAGACAAGGACGGCAGCTATTCTCACGTTTTCGTCCTGGAAGGTCGCAAGGGCCTCTCCAAGACCTCCCGCGAAGAGAATGAGAAGCTCGACACCATTGTCGGCGTCGGCTCCAAGTCGCGCATGGCCGCGCTGATCACGGTGCTCGGCACCGAGAACGTCACTGTGGAGCTGCTCGGCTTCGACTACGCCGGCCTCTGAGACCGGCCCTCAGGCGAGACCGCCAATCGGCGCCCGCAGGACCGCGGCGCCGATTGGCGTTTGAATACCCTTGCCGCAGCTTTCGATCGATGCCGCCGAGTCGCGTTCCAGCGCGCGCCGCATTCGCGAAAAGCTCCGTGCGTGATGTGCAGGCGCTTTTCGAGAAAACCCCGCACGGATTCTTTTGACACGACCCGTCGGACGCACAGGCAAGCGTCCACGAACCCGCGCCGCCCATCAGGACCCGTCACCGCCGGTGCTGATCCATCCGCAAGACGGGGTGCAGATTCTCGGCTGCATAGCCGCTCATCGACCGCCAAGCCGTCACGCTCACCGCGCCTGGTGCTGACATATCCAACACCGGAAATGAGACGCCCCGCGGCCCTGCATCGCGCTCCCGCATCGCCATCGGCACGGAACCGGCCTCGATCCGCGGCGCGGCGCAGGCCCGAGACCGACCCCACCCGGATGCTGGGCGCGCCCGCCTCTGCCCGTGGTCCCGAATTTGCTTGGACAATGATGCAGCCGCTGAACCTTCGGCTACGCCCTGGGGTCCGCCCCAAGGCGCCGCAGATCGGACGCGGACCCGCCGGCAAGAGCTTTGGCCGCGAGCCCGCTTCGGCCCAGCCTTCAAAGCTCGCTCTTTTTTTGGAGTTGGAAAACCGCGCCGCACGCGCGGACTGTTCGCTCGCGTCCGGCGGCCGACCATGCCAGCCCACCGGCTCGACCGAGGAGGCATGAAGCCCTCGGGCACGACACCGCAAGACACCATCGCGCGCCGCTGAAACCGGACACGCTATGGCACCTTCAGAACAAACGGCCCTCCACAGGGGAGGCCTTTGTACAAAAGTCTACCGCAGTCGACACACCACCACCGACGACACAGCATCACGGAGACGACACATGGACAGCCAGAAGATTCTCATCCACGCCCGCTTCAACCCCAGCGGAACGGTCGTGGAGATTAGCGAGCGCCCCGCGTCTCTCGACGCCCAAGAGTGGTTCAACTATCTGGCCGAACACGCCGGCACCACCTACCAAGCACTGGCTGGCGGCCGCGGCGTTTACCGCCTCAACGCGGCGCAGCTTGCGGAATTCAAGTCCCCCTTCGACTCAAAGGCCGCGTGACTGCGCTGTCCGTAATTACGGCGCCCCCTTCGCCGGAACAATACGGACAATTACGTAGCCAAATCCGCGACCAAGTCCGCCACCGTGCCCCGCGCCGTTCTCCCGGCACGGGGCACGGGCTCCGGAGCGTTGCTGTCACGCGCGCGTGAAGCACCGTCGCCGGCTCTGGCGCAGAACCGGAAGCATGCCTAGCTTAGCTGCAAGGAGACCCGCGACGGAGGTCGCTCGCAGAAGGCGGCTCCGCACGGGGTATGAGGAGGTTCGGACATGCGCGCCAGCAGCGAAGTTCAGCTTGAAGCCCTGGATTGGCAGGGGCGCCCCCTGCGATGCCAGGATTGCCCCCACGAGGACATGCATGCCGAAGGGCGCTGCGACCTCGGCACCGTGTGCGTGGCCGACCGGCGGCATAAGCGCATCGACAATTTCTTTCGGCGCAATGCCGAACTCGCCGCTCGCTACCTCGACCACCCCTATTTCGAAGTGCGCGTGCTGGCCGCCAAGCATGCCAGCGTCTTCCTGTTGCCGGCGCTGCTCGCGGATCCCGAGCCGGACGTTCGCGCGATGGTGGCCAGACGCCTGCCGGCGAGCCGCATCGGCCCGCTGAAGAGCGACCCCGAGCCGGACGTCCGCATCGCCGTCGCTGATCGCCTCGAAGGCGCGGCGCTGGTGCCGCTGCTGTCGGATGAAGATTACCGGGTGCGCCGGGCCGCCGTGCGGCGCGCGCCCCTCGACGCCCTCATCTACAGCCTGCACGACCCGGAAACCGAGGTGCGGCGCGACGTGGCCCGCCGGGTGGAGGGGCGCACCCTTGCCCGCATGGCGCAGGATCCCGATCCGCTGGTCCGCGTGATCGTCGCCGAGCGCCTGCCCGAGGGCGCGCTCACGCCCCTGCGGGACGATGACGACATGCGGGTGCGTTTCGCGGTGGCCGAGCGCGCCGGCGACGCGGACCTCGCCGTGCTGGCGGACGACCCGGTGCCCGAAATCTCCGAGCTGGCGCGCACCCGCCTGCTCCGCGCGAACGACTCCGCAAAACAATAAATTCAGCGCATTTTCAAATTTTCGCCCCTCAAATCCGGCGGGGGCGGAAAAATAACGACCCCACCGATGAAAGGCGTGCCACATGAGGCGCGCCTTTTCTTTCTGGCATCTTCTCTGCATCAGCACATCAGTACTGAGTGGCAGAGCGAGCGGACCTGCCCCCTTCCCCGGAAGCCGCTCGAGAAACGAGGATGCCATGATCCAACTCACCACCGATGACGGAACCGTCTCCGCCTACCGCGCCGATCCGGAAGGCGCCCCCAAGGGTGCCGTCGTCGTTGTCCAGGATGTCTTCGGCGTCGATGCGGAGATCCGCAAGATCGCCGATGGCTTCGCGGCCGCCGGCTATGTGGCGATCGCCCCCGCCCTGTTCGACAAGGTGAAGGCCAACGTGACCCTCGCCGCCAGCGACGCGGGCGAGGGGCGCGCGCTCGCGGCCCAGGTGGGCACCGACTGGTCGCTGGCCGCGGTCCAGGCGGCGGTCGATTCGGTCAAGGACGCCGGCAAGGTGGCCGTGGTCGGCCACGCCTGGGGCGGCTATCTCGCCTATCACGCCGCGAACCGCGTGCGGGGCCTGGCGTGCGCCATCGGCTATTATGCGGAAGGTGTGCTGGACGGGGCGCGGGAGAAACGGCGGGTGCCCACCCTGCTCCACTTCGCGGAAGATGATCCGCTGTTTTCCGAAGACGACATCATTCGGTTCCGCGCGGCACGGCCCGATGTCTCCGCCTATCTCTATCCCGGCGCCATCGACGACGCGGCGACGGCGGCGCTCGCCCTGGACCGCACCTTGTTCTGGATTTCCCAATACGTGGTGGGACAAGGGCCGGTTCAACTGAAGAACGCGGGCGCCTATGCCCAGGCCAAGACCGAGCGCAAGCCCAAGAAGAAGGCCGACGATGACCTCGGCCCACCCGACGCCTGAGAACAGCGTGATGGCCGGTCCCCGCGACCGGCCATCACCCGGACGAGGGCTCCTGACCTGCGCCATCGACTTCGGCCATTGGCCGGCTTGATTTCGTCTGGGCTGAATTTTACCGTGTCGGACGCGCGACAGACAATGTCTGGGGTGGCCCCGGCTCCCGACATGGCGGCACACGGCGCCGCGCTTCCGTTTCGACGCGCTTCAGGAAGGCCTGACATGAGTGTGATCACGCATGATTTCGGTGCCGACAAGCGCCGCACCACGCGGCGGTTTCGCAAGCTTCTGAGCCTGGATGCCCTGCACGAGGCCAATGTGGAGGCCAATCCCCTGCCCTATCTGGAGCGGGCCAGCGAGCGCATCTTCCAGCTGGAAAAGGTCGTGTTCGAGGCCGTGCTCGCCAGCCGCCCCGCCCCCGGCGAAACGCCCAGCGGCGAAACCGTGACCATCGACGCCGACGAATACAGACGCCTGCGCGCCGCGCTGGCCATCCTTGAGTCCGCGCATCCCCTCGTCAACGGCACCGAGGACAAAGACACCTGATTCCACACCGGCGGCCTTGGTGCGCGCGGTGGCCGTGTTCGGCGTCACCGCTGAACCTCGCCCTTGAAAAAGGGCGGCGCGGAGCGCGTTGACGCCCGCGCCGCAAGGTGCGCGCATCCCGGACGGAACGCGTCCGGGCATGGCATGGCGACGCTCCGGCGCCGCAAGTCCTTCAGTTCAGATCCTTCGCCCCGCCTTCGACCGGCGGCACCGGCGCCCTGCGGTGTGGAGCAACGGCTGCAAACCGGTCACTGTGCCGGCGGCGTCCACTGGTAAAGGTCGCCCCAGCCGTTGGCCGCCGTGATCTCGTGGGTGAAGCCCTGGGCGCTGAGCGCGGTGGCGAAACCCTGCTGCTCGCCCGCTTTCACACTCGCGAAGACGGATACCTTCTGCCCCGTTACCGCCCCCAAAAGCTGAGCAAAGAGATCCGGGTCGCGAAAGCCGGGCGCCATAGCGGCATAAGCCACATGAATGGCCGGGTTGTTGCGCAGGCCCCATTCCAGATCGTCCCGCCGCGCCAGAAGCGCACCCACGATGCCCTTCTCATTGTCGACGGCAATGGGGGTCAGCCCGGAGGTGCAGCACGCCACCAGCTCGGACAGAATGCTTTCCTGCTCAAGCTCGCTGTCGAGTGCGAACGGTACGTCCGCCGAGACCTGGCGCAGCAGGCCCCAGATGCCCTGCACATCGGCGAGCGACGCCCGTCGCTGAGTCAATTCAGCCATCACGCACTCCCAATAATGGAAAAAGTAATTCCTTAAATATACGTCAAATAGCCCATTATCTCAAGACATAACATTTGATTTGGATCAAATTTCAAGTTTTGAGAGTGATGACATGGCAAGACGGAAAAGGCGGCGATGGTTCCCGCTCGTGGCCGAGATTGGCAAGAACCTTGCTGGGTGGTCGGCATCCGGCCCGCGCACGCGGGCGTTTCACTGGAGAAGGTGCATGTCGAACCCGGAGGGCTTCTTTGTGGATTGGGACGGGAATGTCCGGAGCACGCTCGATCCCGGCGGCGGTTATCTGTGCGAGACCGATATGGTCGCCCGCTATGTGGCCATCACCACCAAGACCGGCACGCTGGTGCACGAGGGCACCTACTACAAGAGCGTGAACGACGTGGAGAAAGCCGGCATCCGTGCCAGCCTGGTTCCCGGCTCCCATCCCTGGGGCACGAAACAGGACGGCTTCTAGAGCCAGCGACTTCCGGCGCGGCGGCTTCGGGTTCACGCGAAGACATTGCGCGCGGGAGCCCTTGTATCCCGCGATACGCATGGGAAAGGCCTTCATAGCGAAAGCCCTTCCCGGCATGCGCCGGCCGCGTTGACATCCCCGCGTGCCCCGGCCGGTGCCGGAGCACGCAACAAGACCACCAAGCCCCGAGGTGATCGATGCTCCCAACGACAATTCTCATCGACGACGCCCCCCGTTGCGTCGTCCGCCCCAATGACATGAAGGCGCTCAACCGTTTCATCAAGAACGGGCGCGGCTTTCTCCTGGCGGACAAACCGGAGGGCAAGATCACCCACCGCAGCGCCTCGGAGCCGGAAGCCGCGAAATGGCAGGAGGCCTTCGCCCTCCACAAGGCCTGGGGCGGCGAGGACGAGGACTTTTTCGGCATCCCCCTGTAGCCCCGGCACGCGTCGGACGAGCAGGGCGCCCGCGGCGCGCCGGGAGGATCGTCACGGACTCGTTTTTCGGCCGACAAAGGTGGGGGCCCTAAGGGGCACTTTCACGCGAACCGGGAGCGGCCCACCCCACCGCATCGGCGGGGCGCGATGCCGCATTCAGTCAGGGGCGCGCGGCGTGTCCCGCCGTGTCGTGGGGATTGCCGGCCATGTTGCGCATCCAATCCGCCAGCTTCGCCATGGCGCCGAACACTTCGTCACGGGCCACCGCATCGGCCACGGTCGTGTCGAGGGCGCCGCGCATGCACAAGAGCCAGGCATCGCGCTCGGCATTGCCGATGGGGATGTGCATGTGCCGCTGGCGCATCCGCGGGTGGCCCTTCTCCGGCGAATAGAGCTTGGGTCCGCCGGTCCATTCACTGAGATAGCGCTTCAGATCGGCCTTGAGCGGGCCGAGGTCGGGCGCATGGAGGCGGCGGATGTCCTGCGCTTCCGGCAGGCGGTCCATGCGCGCATAGAACTCCTCCACCAAGCGGTCGATGGCGACCGCCCCACCGATCCGGTCATACACCGTCTGGGTCTCGACACCGTCGGACATGTCTTTCCTCGACCTTTCAGCGGGGCCTCGCCCCGGCTCGGACCAGCGGCCCGGTCAGTGACCGGCGCGCCATGGATGTCGCGCGTGCAACAAGAGCTTGCCCACAAAGGCCGCCCATATGCACGAGCCTTCCCGACGAAACCAGTTGCGCGACCATCACGCAAGGCCGGCGCCAGCGTCCGCGCGTCACGGCGGCAGGTGGTCGCGCCGGGCCTATTCGTCCATGTTCGGCAGCAGGATCACTTCCGCCGGCGCGCCCGGCCCCTGGGCGTCCACCAGATCAAGGGCGCTCACCAGCGAAAGCCCGCCGTCCGCCTCCATGAGCACCACGGCTTCGGCCGGCATCCGGGCCAAGGCCTCCATGAGTTGCGCCACCGTCATGGCCTGCTCCCTCTTCCAGCGCCCGCGGATCGCGACGCCTAGAGCATTTTCGGTGAATTCCGGTTCACCGAAAATGCTCTAAACCCTTATTTTATCGCAATTTCAGACGCAAAACCGCGGCACACTTTTGCTGAAATTGCTCTAGGCGCCCGCCACCGGCGCGCCGCTCTCGTCGAACGCGAGGATCACCGTTTCCTCGTCCATGGTCACGTCCGCCCGGCTCAGGCGCCCGTTGGCGTGGTACGCGTAGCGGTGCGCCAGTTCCACCTCCCCATAGACCATCTTGTCGAAGCCGGTGAGCACGCCCGCGGCATCGAAATAGGCCTTGATGAAGGTATTGCGGTGCGTGAGATGCTCCGCCGCGATGGGTTCCACCAGCTTGAACGGCACTTTCACGCCGGTGTAGGTGATGAAGTAGCGGCAAGATGCCTCCGCGCCGGCGGGATCTTGGGGCGCATCGGGCGCCGTCGCGTCACATGAAGTCATGAAAACTGCATCTCCAGTTGAACCGGAAAACGCGCGCAGCATAGGGGCTGCCCGACCCGGCCTTAATCGGGCGAGATCATGATTTCCATGGTGTCGTCCAGCTCGTCATAGGGGAAGGGCCGGTCTTCCTCCTCCACCAGCGTCACGCCGCACAGGCACACATCATCGCCCACCACCGCCAGCGCGATGGGCTCCAGGCTCTGGTCCTTGCACGGCCCCTCGGTGCAGGCGCCGCTCTCGATGTCGAACAGCGCCCCGTGCCGGCCACAGCGCAGCAAGGTCCCGTCTTTATTGAAAAATTCGCCGCTGCCCACATTCAGCCAGGTGCCCTGGTGGGGGCACGCGTTCACATAGCCCACCACCTCGCGGGCGCCGGTGCGCACCACGAGGATGCGGAACGGCCGCGCCGCGCCATCCTCGCCGACGCGGGACAGGTTGAAGGCTTTCGCCTCGCCCGGATCGATGTCATCGACCTCGCAGATGGCATAGACCTCGATATCCTCAGCCGACATGGTGCCCGTCCTGCTGTTCTTCTTGCGCGCCCGACAAAAACGCGTCCGGCGCCGAATACAACACGGTGCCGTCGTGTGAGCTTGTCGTGAATGACACAGGATGTCGGGTTCTGATCCCGACATCCTGTAGGAATTCTCAATTGCCCCGATAATTGCATGAACCATGCCGCCCCGACCGGGTGTCGGGGCGCGCGCGGTCGCTCCCCCCGACATCCGGCAGCCCAATACAGGTCACGACATGGCGAACATGAAATTTTACATGACACCTGGATCCTGCTCCACGGCGATCCACATCCTGCTCGAAGAATTGGAGGAGGTGTTCGAGGCCCACATCGTGAACCTGCCCGCCGGCGACCACTTCAAGCCGGACTATGTGGCGCTCAATCCGAAATCCACCATTCCCACCCTGGTGCGGCGCGACGGCAGCGTGCTGACCGAGATGATCGCCATCGGCTTCTGGCTCGGCAAGAGCCAGCCGCGCGCCGGCCTCTGGCCCACGGACCTGGAAGCCGAGACCCGCGCCATCGAGACCATGGCCTATGTGGTCAACACCGTGCACGGCCAGGGCTTTGCCCGCATCTTCGCCACCCCGAGCTTCGCCGGCACCGCCAGCGACCTCGACAAGGTGAAAACCCTCGGTCGCGACATCGTCACCCAGGGCTTCGCCATTCTCGACAAGGTGCTGGCGGGACGGGACTATGTGGCCGACACCTTCTCGGCCGCCGATCCGTTCCTTTTCTATGTGGAGTTCTGGGCGGACAAGACCCAGATTCCCCTGCCCCCCAACGTCGCCGCCCACTACCGGCGCCTGCTGGAACGCCGCGCCGTGCAGCAGGTGCTGCGGGAGGAAGGCTACAACACCGCCACCCTCGGCACCGCCGCCCGCATCCTCAACTGACGCTTTCCGCAAGGACCAGGAGCATCCCGATGACAGAACATGTGTGCATGGTGGTGGAGGAAGCCAACCGCGACGACCTCTCCCGCAAAGCCGGCATCTTTCTTTATGTGGACACCCGGCTCTGGCTCACCGACGGGACGGTGCATCGCGACGACGGTCCCGCCCTTCTCTCCCCCGATGGGGTCGTACGGTGGTACCTTCATGGCAAGGACGTGACACGGGACGCCAACACCTTGTTTCGACAACAGGGCTGGCCCCTTTCCTCCGGCCTCGACACGGCGGAGAAGCAACAGATGTTCAAGGCGCACTTCAGCCTGTAACGCGATGCGGGGGGCTCTCATGCGGGTCAAGCTGTGCGACCTTGCGGACCTGAAGGAGGGAACGATGCTGCCGGTCGGCATCGGCTACACCCTGGTGCTGGCGGTGTGGCCGCAGGGGGGCGCGCCGCGCGCGCTCCAGGGCCTGTGCCCCCACGCCGGTGAGCTGCTGATCGACGCCCGCTTCGATGGCCGGACCATCACCTGCCGCGCCCACGACTGGGCGTTCGATGCCATGACGGGCACATGCACCGTCGGCGGCGTCTGCACCCTGGTGGAATATCCCTCGCAGATCCTGGGCGGCGAGATGTTCGTGGACATCGAGGGTGTGCGACCCAACGACCTGCGCCGCTAGAGTCATTTCTGCAAAAATGTGAAGCGACAGAGTTAGAGCCCTTTTCCAGGGCACGGGCTTCCGCTTCGCGTGTGGGAATTGCTCACATGCAAAAACTTAAAGCGGCTGGCGTGAGCCCGGCGCGAACGGCAAACCCTCGCGGGCGCACGCCGATCAACCGGCGGCGCGCGCGGATTTTTCGCGACCGCCGCGGCGCGGAAAAACCCGCCCGGTGTGGAATCGGCGGCCCGCACCGGTCACCCGTCCCAACAACTGGAAGCGAGAGGCCGCAACGTCCCCGTTCAGAACGTGCGCGTCATCTGCACACCGGCCCGCGACCCATGTCCCTTGGCAACGCCACCTGAAGCACACCGGCAACGGTTCACAACAGGCCAAGTTCCAATTGAACCTCTTCCGACATCCGCGATTTGTCCCACGGCGGATCGAACACAAGGTTCATCTTCACATCCGAAACCCCTTCCAGCGCGCTCACCGCCTGCTGCACCCAGCCCGTGAGGGTGCCAGCCACGGGGCAGCCCGGCGCGGTCAGGGTCATGTCGATCTCCACCACGCCGTCCGCCTTCAGATCGATGCGGTAGACGAGGCCAAGATCGTAGATATTCACCGGGATTTCCGGATCATTCACCGTGCGCAGCGCGCCCACGATATTCTCCAGCCGGGTCACGTCCTTCGGCTCGAAATCCAGGTAGGACTTCGCCTCCCCCTCCGCATACAGCGCGGGAGCACAGGGGGCCTCGAAGCCGTAATCGTCGATATTCTCCGTCATCTGACAGTCGCCTCCAGCAACCTCTCCAGTCACGGTCCTGCATCTTGGTATGATGTAGGCTTTCCTGCAGCGTCCCGACAGGGGTGCCGCCGCGTCTGTTCCGTTCTCCCCTTCAGCCGGGCGGGAGCCGACCCGCCGACGCGACGCCGGCAGTCGGGAGCAACGCCGCCCCCGGCCCCGACCCCGAGACCTCTGTCTGCTGAGTTGTTCCGCCTCGATGACACGCCGATGTCGTACGTTATTGCGCACGCATTGCGGTTTTTGACCAATCACGACGCCCTGAAGCGCCGTTCCCCCTCCAACTAGCAAACCTGATGCCAGAGAACGCGGTCAAGCCACGCCCTCGGCGAGGGCGGCCACCACCGGCCAGCCCACGGCGCCGCTGGGATCGAGCACCTTCAAGGCGTCGAGCTTCTCCGCCGCGTCGGTCGGCAGGTTCTGTCGCAGGTGAATGAAGGCGAGCGCCTTCAGAGTATAGAGGGCGAACCGGCCGGCGCCGTCCGGAAAGGGATCTTCCGGCACCCACTGCCGCCAGTCCGTGTTCCATCCGGCCTGGCGCGCGGCCTCCTTCAGGCCGCCCTCGGCGGCGCGCTGGGCCTCGTCCAGATTGCCTTGATAGGTATGGATCTTATAGAGGCAGAAATAGGTGGGCAGCTCGTGCGGAGCCGCCGCCAGCGCCTGCCGGAACAATTGGTCCGCCCGTTCTCGGTCTTTCCGGTAGGCAATAACGCCCTGCTGGAGCAGCGCGTTGATGCCGGGGGGCAGGTCACCGAAATTGATGACGTCGGTGTTCGGGAACAATTCGATCATGAACGACGGCCTCTATGGCGGCCGACGGACACCGAAAAGGAAGGCCCCTCACCGCAAAACCGGGAGTGAGGGATCCTTGGCCGCCGGCTTGGCTTTGCGGAAGGACAGGGCGCGATTGACCGCCTTGGCGATGATGAGGGCGCGGGCGTCGAGCCCGGTCCAATTGGCGTTGCGGCCGCGCGGATCGAGCTCCAGCAGCTTCACGCCGGCGGGCACCTCGGTGCCGTCGCGGACCACGCCGCGCACCACGCCGTCGAACGGCGCCCGCACCGGCACGTTGCCGAGATGGCCGATAAGGAAATCCTTGTAGACGCGGGTGCCGATCTCGATCGCCGTGTACCAGCGACCCGGCATCTCCGCATGCACGAAACGCTCAGACCGGCTGTTGCCCAGCGGCCGCGCCACGCCGTCCGGCGCGTCGGTCGGGCCATATTGGATGATCTGCCCCTCCTTGCCCGGCCGCGTCTCGATGGCGACATCGCAATTGGCGCCGCCGCTGAAGCCCGGCCCGAGGCCGATGGTGAGGGCCGCCAGGCGCCGCAGATCCGGCGTCACCTGGTATTTGTTCATGCGCGCATCCACCAAGAGGTCGATGGCGCCGATGACGATGAGATCCAGAAGGCCGAGATTGGTGACCATCACCCCGTCCCGCACCCCGTCCCGGCGGTTGAGGCCGTGGCGGATCGCCATGCTGGAATCGACCAGGGTGGCGCACACCCCGTCCACCTCCACCAGATCGTCGAAGAGGGCGTCGTGAAACGCCATCTTGCGGCGAATGACCGGCGGCACCGGGTCATGAGACAAAACAACGCCGTAGCCGGAACGGTGCAGATGCACCGCCACCGCCGAGGCGATCTCGTTTGTCCCGAGGATCACCGCGAAGGCCGGTGAGCGGCGGCGGTCCCCATGTCGTGTTTCGCTCATGATCCGTCTCTCATCACGGAAGTTGAGTTCGGCAAGCAAGAGCCGGGCCGATTTCGGCGCGGGCCTCGCATTTCCCCCGGCCCGCACGATCAGCCGGGACTTCAGACCGAACCGCAGCCGTTATTCCCGGCGACATAGCACGCGATTCGGCAACATCCCAAGGTGTCGATGACCTGTCGCAAAGCCGACAGCGGGCTGACGGACGAAACGCGCCATCGCCGCACGCGCCCGGCGGCGCATCGCCGGGTTTCCCCCGACGTGCCTGGAATTTGGCGGAAACCGGCGCGGCGACGGCGCGGCTGTCGGGGCGGCAAGGGCACTTGGTGCCGACCTTGCATGAGGAGCCCCAAAGAGGAGCGCAGACCATGGCCATGGACGGAGCCGAAATCGAACGGCTTGTGAAGACCGCCCTTCCCGACGCCCATGTGGTGATCGTGGACCTTGCCGGCGACGGCGACCATTACGCCGCCCGCGTTACGTCGGAAACCTTCCGGGGCAAAAGCCGCGTGCAGCAGCACCAGATGGTCTATTCCGCGCTGCAGGGCCAGATGGGCGGCGTGCTGCACGCCCTCGCCCTTGAAACCATCATTCCCAAATAGGGGGCGCCTGATCGCCCGCCCCCATCTTCCGTCACGGATCAGCTAAGGACCACCCCGATGGCCAACACCGCCGAACGCATCAAGGACATCATCGACAGCAACGACATCGTGCTCTTCATGAAGGGCGTGCCGCAGGCGCCGCAATGCGGCTTCTCCTCCGCCGTGGTGCAGGTGCTCAACCAGGTCGGCGCGCCCTACGCCTCCGTAAACGTGCTGGAAGACCCCTTCATCCGCGAGGGCATCAAGGCCTTCTCCAACTGGCCGACGATTCCCCAGCTCTACGTCAAGGGCGAATTCGTCGGCGGTTGCGACATCGTGCGCGAAATGTTCCAGGCGGGTGAGCTTGCCGCCCTGCTCACCGAAAAGGGCATCCTCGCCCCCGCTTCCTGAGCCGTTCGAACGGCAAGGCGCCCCACCGCCGCGCCGCGCGCACGGAGTTCGAGCCGGCGCGCTCGGGCCAGGAAGGTTAGGCCAGGAAGGTTCGGGCGAGGCAGCTGAAGCGCTGGGGGCTGGTGCGATTGCAATCCACGGGATCACACCGGCACACATGACGGTGTGATCCCGCCACAGTGCGTCGGCGCCCCCCTTCGTTCGGGCGCGCGGTCTGCCACCCGGCACCTGAAGCCGCGCGCTGAAGGCAGAGTGTTCTCGAAAATCCTTAGCCGCGGTGGCCTGCACACCGACTCGCGCGGCGCCCTTGCCCCAGAGCCCGGCAACTGCACGCCCCACGCGGGCACGCGCGCCTTCAGTCCCAAGGGCCGCCAACCCGACTCCCGCAACGGCAGGTCATCCGCTGGCGCTCAATCAGATGGGTTCAATCAGTCGGGCAACGCACACCGCCGCCCGCCGACGATTGATTGCCTTGCAGCGGACGGAGTCGGTCGGCACCGGCCGCGTCCGCGCAATTGGCTCGTTTACTTGGCCTGGGCCGCCGTGGTGACCACGCCCGCCAGCCAGTCCTGCTGGCTCACGCCGCCGGCGCTCGCCTTGGCATTCACCGCGTCCACCACCGACGACGGCAAGGCCACGTCGAGGAAGATCTTGTCGGCTGATTCGAGCGAATAGACGAGGCGCACGGTGCGGGCCGCGAAGGCCTGCATGCGGGCCACCTTCTGCGCGTCCGTGTAGGAAGCGTTGGCCGCCACCGAGGGGCAATAGGCGCTGACCAGCCCGTCGATGATGAGGGCGGGACGCAGGCCGCTGGCGCGCAGCTGGTCCACCGCCGCATTGAGCACCTGCGGCTTGTCCAGCGGATCGCCGGCGGCGAGCAGGGCCGCGACCTCGGCCGCCGGCTTCTGCCCGGCCGGCAGCCAGGCGCATTCGAACTTCGCGGTTTGGGCAAGACCCATGCGAGGCATCGCACAGAGCGCGAGCGTGGCGACGGCAGCGAAGAGAGACGCTTTTTTCATGAGGAACCCTGCACCTATCGGCCAAATCGGGACAGCTCTGGCACGCCGCTCGCGCGAATGCAACGCGGCCGATGCGCCCGCCGGAATGATCAGCCGAGAACCGGCGAGATGCTGCCGCCGAGGCCGGCGCGAACCAGCCCCAAGGTGCAGGATCATCGGCCCCGCCGCCACGGGATGACGGGCGCGCGAAAAAGGCACTATAGCCGGAGGATGGCGCCGCCGTGCGGGCGCGCCGCCCGTTCATGCCAGGAAACCATCATGGCCGCTGCCCCCGCCCGTCCGCCCGTCCTGCTGTGGGCCTGCCTCGACACGCCACCCGAACCCTGGCGCGCCGCCTTCGCCGCGGCGATGCCGGAGCTCGAAATCCGGATGTGGCCGCAGATCGGCGCGGCCGAGGACATCACCTATGCCTTCGTCTGGAAGGTGGCGCCCGGTGTCCTCGCCGGCCTGCCGAACCTCCAGGCGGTGTTCTCCCTCGGCGCCGGCGTCGATCGCATCATCAGCCCCGATGTGGTGCCCCCTCACCTGCCCCTCGTGCGCATGGTGGACCCTGGCCTGAAGGACGGCATGAGCGAGTTCGTGCTCATGCAGACGCTCTATTACCACCGCGACATGCCCGCCTACGCCACCCAGCAGGCCCGCCGGGAATGGCGCGAACGCGACGTGCCGCTCGCCCGCCACCGCACGGTCGGCGTCATGGGGCTGGGCGAGCTGGGGCGGACCTGCGCGGAGAAGCTGGCCCAGATGGGCTTCGCCGTGCGCGGCTGGGCCCGTTCGGCCCACGACATTCCCGGCCTCACCTGCTTTCACGGCGCCGAGGGCCTGGGCGCCTTTCTCGCCGAAACCGAGATCCTGGTGTGCCTGCTGCCGCTGACGCCCGACAATCGCGGCATCCTCAACGCCGAAACCTTCTCGCGCATGCCGCGCGGCGGCTTTCTCATCAACGTGGCGCGCGGCGGGCATCTGGTGGATGGCGACCTGCTGGCGGCGCTCGAAAGCGGGCAGATCGCCGGCGCCACCCTCGATGTCTTCCAGGTGGAGCCGCTGCCGGCGGCGCATCCGTTCTGGTCCCATCCGCGCATCATCGTGATGCCCCACGCCTCCGCCCCCACCTATCCGGAAACCGCCGCGCCCACCGTCATCGAGGGCATCCGCCGCCATCAAGCCGGCCTGCCGCTGCTGAATCTCGTGGATCGCGGCGCAGGCTATTGATGCGCCTGGACGGGGACATGGGCCCAGCCGCCGGCGCGTGAGCGAAACGCAAACGGGCACGGCGGCGGCCTAACATGGCCGGGACCACGACCACGGCCCGCGCTATGACCAGCCTCACCGTCGATGCGCCCCAAAGATGCGCGCCAAGAACAGATGCCCCCCAAAGAGCAGATGCCTCCCCAAGAGGGGTGCGCCGAAGGCGGTGCGCCAAGCGCACCGAGCGATCGCGCAAGCCGGTCGTCCGAACATGCGCATCCGCCCGCGACGGGCGCCGCGCCCGTTCCGACCCATCATGGGGACGAGCGCGACGGACGCCATTGCCGCGACGTCTGGCCACCGGAACGGCGCCGCCACCCGAGAGCCGCCCGACGAGAGGACCGCGCAGCCGTCGCCGCCCCGACGCTGCTTGGACTGCGAGGCTTGGGGTTGCGTGGTTTGGCGAGCGGCCAAAGCGTAGGCCGCGATCTGAGCCGACAGAAGCGCCCCGGCACGCGAAGGCGAAAGCTCCCTGCGCCTCAAACAAAAAGCCCGGTGGGACGCTGGCGTCCACCGGGCCCTTGAAGCCGGATCATGAAAAACCACGCGGCGGGAGAGGGCGGCCCGGCCAGGAGTTCATCCCGGCCCACCGCCGCCACGCTCACAGGTCGGGCGCGAACACCGGCACCGGGCTCGTCCCGGTGATCTCCGCGCCGACGGTCTCGCGCACCGGGCGGGCCTCCTCCACCACCGCATAAGCGGAGCGGTCGGCCAGCAGCGCGTTCACCATCTGGAAATTCAGCTTGTGGCCGCCGCGGAAGGAGCGATAGCGGGCCAGCAGCGGCATGCCGGCGAGGGCGAGATCCCCCACCGCGTCGAGGGCCTT
This sequence comes from Xanthobacter agilis, assembly GCF_021730435.1. GTDB lineage: Bacteria > Pseudomonadota > Alphaproteobacteria > Rhizobiales > Xanthobacteraceae > Xanthobacter > Xanthobacter agilis. The sequence continues at coordinate 85,360 of NZ_JABWGX010000004.1, read as the reverse complement.
GTGACGCACGAACTCATCGGCGAAGCGCAGGCCGTCGGGATTGATGACGCCCGCCTCGTCGAGGCACACGGTGTTTTCCAGCGCGGCGCCACGGGCATAGCCGGCGGCGCGCAGGCGCTCCACGTCCTTCAAGAAGCCGAACGTGCGGGCCTGCGCCAACTCGCGGCGGAACACCGCCGGTGACAGGGTGGCGGCGAAGCGCTGGCGGCCGATGGCCTCGTGGGCGAAATCGATTTCCACTTCCAGGCGGAAGCCCGCGTCATAGGGCAGAAGCTCGCCGAAGGCGGCGCCGTTCTCCACCCGCACCGGCTTCAGAACCTTGAGATACTTGCGCCGGCCCCGCACGCTGGTGATGCCGGCGGCATCGATGGCCGCGACGAACTCCACCGCGCTGCCGTCGAGGATCGGCACTTCCGGCCCGTCGATCTCCACCACCGCATTGTCGACGCCGACACCATTGAAGGTGGCGAGCAGATGCTCGACTGTGGACACCAGCGCGCCCGAGCGATCGCCCAGCACGGTGGCGAGATCGGTGGCCTGCACGGATTTATGGGAAACTGTCGCCTTGCGCGGCGCGCTGTCGGCGAAGGAGCGGACGAAGACAATTCCGGTATTCGCGGCAGCCGGCTTCAGAGTGAGGGTCGCCTCGACCCCGGCGTGAACGCCGGCCCCTTTGAGGGCAATCTCGCGAGCCAGAGTGGTCTGCATAATCGGTGTCGTCCCATGCGCCGGGAGCGCAGGCCACCGAATGGCCGCCAGCCCTCCCCCAAAGCTCCACCTTGCCTTCCCACTTTCGCCGCGGTTGTCCGAACAAACTGTCAACGCGAGACGTGTGGGCCGATCAGGATTGGGGGGCACCCTAGTCCCCGCGCTGCGCTGCGCCAAATCACGCTTGCTTACCGCCTGTTACCATGCCTAAAAGCGCGATTTCTTTTATTTAACAAAAACTTAAGGCCGACCGTGACAGCCGGCCTCAAGGCCATTGTTACAGGCTGCGGACACGCGGCGCGGCGACTCAGGTCATCCGGCCCGGCTCGGCCCGACCGCGAGCGGAGGTCCCGGCGGGAGCCCGAGGACCGGCGCGGCGGGCGCGCCGGTCCTTGCGGTCAGTTGGCCTGACGGCGCAGGAAGGCGGGGATGTCCAGATGGTCGTCGTCGTCACCGCGCTGCGGCGCGGGGCGGGAGGGAACCTCCATCACCGGCCGGGTCTGCGGGCGCTTGGCGAACTCAGAGACCGCCTCGGCGGGACGACCGCCCGCCACCGGACGCTGATCCTGGTACCGCGGCTCGGCCGGGCGACGCTCCGGAGCGCGCATGGTCTGCTGCTCGCGGCGCACCGGCTCGGGTTCCGGCTCCTCGCGGCGGCCCACATGGGCCAGGCGCTGCAGGAGGGTCATGCGCTTCTTGTCAGGCTGGGCCTGCTCCACCGGCGGCTCACCGCGCTGGGCGCGGATCTGGTTCTGAGCCGGCAGCGGCAGCTCGTCCACGCGCGGCATGCGGGTGGTGCGCATGCGCTGGCTCGGCGGCGGGATATAGGGCGCGAAGTCGTCGTCTTCCTGGATCTGGGCCGGCGCCGGGGCGGGCTCCGGCTCGGCGAGGAAAGAGGGACGCGGCTGGGCGGCGCGGATGGTCACGTCGTCGATGGCCACCGCCTGCTCGGGCACGGGCGCCTGCTGGGGGATGGGCGCGAAATCCTCGATGCCCAGGAGATCCTCTTCGGAGATGGAGGCCACCGCCGAGTGGATCTGTGCCTCGCGGGCGGCTTCCACCGCCACGCGACCGGCGTTGGACATCTTGCGGCCGCCCAGGTCGGCCGGCGGCTGGATCTGGTCGGGCATGGAGAGGGGATCGATGCCGGTGGCCACCACCGACACGCGGATGATGCCATCCAGCATCTCGTCGAAGGTGGCGCCGAGGATGATGTTGGCGTCGGGGTCCACTTCCTCGCGGATGCGGGTCGCCGCCTCGTCCACCTCGAACAGCGTCATGTCCTTGCCGCCGGTGATGGAGATCAGGAGGCCGCGGGCCCCCTGCATGGAGGTCTCGTCCAAGAGCGGGTTGGCGATGGCGGCCTCGGCGGCCTGCAGGGCGCGCTTCTCGCCGGAAGCCTCGCCGGTGCCCATCATGGCCTTGCCCATGTCGCGCATCACGGCGCGCACATCGGCGAAGTCCAGGTTGATGAGGCCTTCCTTCACCATCAGGTCGGTGATGCAGGCGACACCCGAATACAGCACCTGGTCGGCCATGGCGAAGGCATCGGCGAAGGTGGTCTTCTCATTGGCCACCCGGAACAGATTCTGGTTCGGGATGACGATGAGGGTATCGACGCTCTTCTGCAGCTCGATAATGCCGTGCTCGGCGACGCGCATGCGCCGCAGGCCCTCGAAGTGGAACGGCTTGGTCACCACGCCCACGGTGAGGATGCCGAGTTCGCGCGCGGCCCGCGCCACCACCGCCGCCGCGCCGGTGCCGGTGCCGCCGCCCATGCCGGCGGTGATGAACACCATGTGCGAGCCGGACAGGTGATCGCGAATCTCGTCGATCACTTCCTCGGCGGCGGCGCGGCCGACCTCCGGCTGGGAGCCGGCGCCGAGACCCTCGGTCACCGCCACGCCCATCTGCACCACGCGCTCGGCCTTGGTGAGGGTGAGAGCCTGAGCGTCGGTGTTCGCCACCACGAACTCCACACCGCTCAGACCCGAGGCGATCATGTTGTTGACAGCGTTGCCACCGGCGCCGCCCACACCGAACACCGTGATCCGCGGACGGAGCTCACGAATGTCGGGCATCTGAAGGTTGATCGTCATGTTTTCGCTCCGTCGAACCCGCTCGGCTCAGACCGCCTCTCGATGAATCCGATTGCCCACTGTGTTACTGCGGATTTAGTTAACCATGTCTAAAAGCTGTCCTTCAGCCAGCGTCCCACGCGGCCGAAATATCCTTGGGATTCAGCCCCCACGGCCTGCCGCCGGCGGGGCTCGAAATGTTCCAGGCCAGCGGCTTGCGGGTAGACGAGCAGGCCCGCAGTGACCGCGAACGCCGCCCCGCGCGCCGCTTCCGGCAGGCGCGAAACCCCTAACGGACGGCCGATGCGCACCTGCGGCCCGATCACCCGCGCCACCAGGTCCGCAAGCCCCTGAAGCTGCGCCGCGCCGCCGGTGAGCACGATGCGCCGGCCGGCATCCCCGGCATGCCCCGAGGACTTCAGCCGGTCGCGAATCAATTCCACGATTTCTTCCGCGCGGGGCCGCACGATGGTGACGAGGCGCGACTTCGGCACCATCTGCGGCTGGTCCCGCGAATCGCCGGAGAGCGGCGGCACGGTCAGCATGTCGTGCTCGTCGGAAGAGACCGCCACCACCGCCCCATGCAGGGCCTTGAGGCGCTCGGCATCGGCGAGCCGGGCCGGCAGGCCGCGGGCGACATCGTTGGTGATGTGGTGGCCGCCCAAGGCGACCCCGTCCACATAGACGCAGTGGCCCCCGGCGACGATGGCGAAGGTGGTGGTGCCGGCCCCCATGTCGATGAGGGTGACACCCAGTTCCATCTCGTCGTCGGTGAGCGAGGACAGCGCCGCCGCATAGGGCGCCGCCACCATGGCCTCGATGGAGAGGTGGCAGCGCTCCACGCACAGCACCAGATTCTTCAGCGCCGTGAGATCGGCGGTGATGACGTGCATGTCGGCGCCCAGCTCCTGGCCGAGCATGCCGCACGGTTCGCCGATGCCGGAGCGCCCATCCAGCGCGTAGCCGACCGGCAGCGCATGCATGACGGCCCGGCCATCGCCCACCGCATAGGTGGAAGCCGCCTCCAGCACCCGGCGGATGTCGAACTCCTCCACCGATGGCGCGGTGAGGCGCACCGCCGCTTCATAATGCTGGGAGGCGAGCCGGCCACCGGAGACCCCGACCACCACCGAGGCGATCTGCACCCCCGAGGCGCGCTCGGCCATGTCCACCGCCTGGCGGATGGCCAGCTCGGCCTTGGCCATGTCCACCACGGCGCCGCCCTTGATGCCGTAGGCGCGGGTGTGGCCGATGCCGAGCACGTCGATGGAATGGGTGCGCCGGCTCAGCACGTCCGACGCGCCACGGGGCCGCAGCTTGGCGATGGCGCACACCACCTTGCTGGTGCCGATATCGAGCACGCCGACGATGCCGCCCTTGCGCGGCGGCAGGGGGCGCATCTTCGGCGCGAACCCCTGGGCAAGCCGGGACCTCATGCGGGGCCTCCCTTCTTGGCTTTGGCCTTCGCCTTCAGCATCTCGTCGCGGGCGGCGGCGGCGGCATCCGACAGGCGCACCGCCACGCGATCGGGCAGGCGCAGGTCGACGATGGTGATGTCACGGGTCAAAAGCTTCTTGTCGCGATCGAGGGCGACGAGCTGCATCAGGGCGGCCTCCATGCCGGCCTCGGGCAGGCGCACGTCGATGCCGTTGTGCATCTTCAGCGTCCAGCGCCGCTCGGCCACCAGGATGGCGGCGCGCACCTGGCCCTTCAGGTCCGGCAGGCGGGCGAGCGCATCGACGATTTCTTCCACCCGCTTCTGCGCGCCTTCGCCGACAACGATCGGCAGGTCCACATAACGCGGGTCGTCCGAATAGGGGGCGATCGGCGTGCCGTCGCGGGAGATCACCTTGATCTCGCCATTGACCTGCCAGAGGGCGAACGCCTCCCGCTCCACCACCGCGATGTCGATCCGGTCCGGGAACTGCTTGCGGACGCTGGCCGACAGAATCCAGGGCATCTGCTCCAACTTGGTCCGCATGTCGTCGGCATTGACGAACAGGATCGAGGTGGAGCCCTTGATCCCCGCCGCCTGGAGAATCTCCTGCGGCATCACGTGGTTGTGGCCCGAGAGGTTGACCTCGCGGATTTTGAAGCCGGCCACGTTGGCGGCGGCGTCGGCGAGGTCCATGCCGACCTCCCGCGCCTCCTCCACATGGCCGCCCAGCACGATGCCGTAGGCGGAAAATCCGCCGATGACGGCCACCGTGAGCAGGCTGGCGCCACGCCGGCCGAGCCGGGAGCCGCCCAGGCGCACCGTGAAGCGGCGCAGCAGGATGGCGGTGCGGCTCGCCGGGCGCGGTTCCACCGGCAGGCGCTTGTGGCGTCCGGGCGGAACCGGCGCGACGGCAGGCGCCGCGGGCTTGGGAGCCCTTACCGATCCAGCGACGCGTCCTCCACCATCCATGTCACAAGCTCGCCGAATGAGATGCCCGCGTGGGCTGCCATGTCGGGCACCAGCGAAGTCTCGGTCATGCCGGGTTGGGTGTTCACTTCCAGGCAGACGAGCCCGGAGGCATCGCCCTTGGAAACGTCAAAGCGGAAATCCGCGCGAGACACCCCCCGGCAGCCGAGAGCTCGGTGCGCCGTTAGGCTTAACATCTGCACGCGCTCGTAAACTTCAGGTAAAATCCGGGCCGGAAGAATGTGGCGGGAGCCGCCGGGCGCATACTTGCTTTCGTAGTCGTAAAAGGGTTGCGCCGCCTCGATCTCGATGACGCCCAAGGCTTTGTCGCCCATCACGCCGCAGGTCAGCTCCAGGCCGGGGATGAACTCTTCCGCCAACAGAATTTCTCCGAAGGCCCAATCTTCCCTGTGGAGTTCCTGGGGCGGATGGGCCTGCCCCTCGCGCACGATGAACACGCCGACGCTGGACCCCTCGGCCACCGGCTTCAGCACATAAGGCGGCGCCATCACATGGGCGGTGGCCGCCTCGGCCCGACTCACCGGCCGCCCGGCGGCCACCGGAACCCCCGCCGCCGCCAGCATGAGCCGCGCCTGCGCCTTGTCCATGGCCAGGGCCGAGGCCAGCACGCCCGAATGGCTGTAGGGAATGCGCAGGATCTCCAGAACGCCCTGAATGGTGCCGTCCTCGCCCGGATGGCCATGCAGCACGTTGAGGGCCACGTCCGGCTTCAGCCGCGCCAGCACCTCGGCCACGTCGCGCCCCACGTCCACCCGTGTCACCCGATAGCCCGCATCCTCCAGGGCCACCGCGCAGGCGGCGCCCGAATTCAGCGAGACCTCCCGCTCGGACGACCAGCCGCCCATCAGCACCGCCACATGTTTCGCCATGATCGCTCACTGCTCCTCAACCCCCGCGCCCCGGGGTAGCGGGGATGTAGCAAAAAACCGGATCTCCGGCGCGGGCGCGCGACAGGACCGCGCGACAGGACCCAGTGGAAACCAAAGGCCGTGTGCAATTTGCTAAAGGTATCGCCTAAAATTCAGGCATAGCTCTCAATTTGCGGGCCGACGGGTGTAGCAGCGCAGCAATCGAAGCGCATTTTCCTCCCGCACTGCGACCGGTCGCGGCCGTCTTCAAGCGTGAGCCTTGTCCGGACATGACACTTCGACGAACCGGGCGCTGCGGCCGAGACCACAATGGCGGTAACGACATAAGACTTAAGCCTGACCGTCTCCAAACTGAGATGGTCATTCGATAGCATGGCGGCGTGAGAGATGCCCTACGCACGCACCACTCATTGGCCCATTTTTTGCTCATGAAGCGAGATTAGGCACCATTTTTCATGAGGCCGTGACATGAGCGCTGAACCCGAACGGGTGGTCCTGCTTTCAGAGCAGATCGGCACGATCGCCCACGAAAAGATAGCTCAGATCAATGGCGTGACGCGGGAGACGCGCACCCTCGCGCTGAACGCCCTCATCGAGGCCGCCCGCGCCGGCGATGCCGGCCGCGGCTTCTCCGTGGTCGCCAACGAGGTGAAGGCGGTTTCCAAGCGGATCCAGGAGATTTCCAGCGCCCTGTCCACCGACCTGTCGCGCTCCATCGTCGAGCTCACCGACATCGGCCGCCAGATGGCCGAGCAGGTGCGCGGCCAGCGCCTGGCCGATCAGGCGCTGAACATGATCGAGATCATCGACCGGAATCTTTATGAGCGGTCCTGCGACGTGCGCTGGTGGGCCACCGACAAAGCAGTGGTGGACTGCCTGGAGACGCCGAGCCCGGACAACGCCCGCCACGCGTGCCAGCGGCTCGGCGTGATCCTGCAAAGCTACACCGTCTATCTCGACCTCTGGATCATCGACGCCGACGGGCGGGTGGTGGCCAATGGGCGACCGGGGCAATATCCATCGGCGGTCGGCACCGACGTCTCGCATACCGCGTGGTTCCGCTCCGCCATGGAAACCCGGACCGGGGAAGATTTCGCGGTGGCGGACGTGGAGACCGTGGGCGCGCTCAACCACGCCCAGGCCGCCATCTACAGCGCCGCCGTGCGTTCCGGCGGCGAAACCAACGGCCGGCCGCTGGGCGTGCTCGGGATCTTCTTCGACTGGCGCCCCCAGGCCGCCGCGGTGGTGAACGGCGGCCGCCGCAGCGCCGATGAGCAGGCCCGCACCCGCTACATGCTGCTCGATTCCCGCTTCCGCGTGATCGCGGCCTCCGACAACAAGGGCATCCTCACCGAGGTGTTTCCCCTGAAGGCGACCGGTGACACCGGCCACTACACGGACAGCCAGGGGGCCATGGTGGGCTTCGCCCTTACGCCCGGCTACGAGACCTATCGCGGCCTCGGCTGGTATGGCGTCATCGTCCAGGGGCGCCCCGCCGCCCTGACGGTCGCGCCCCATGACCCGCGGACCGCCCTTCGTCCGGCCTCGTGAGAGGCGCCGGGAGGCCCGTGCCCGGAGTGTGCCCCGGCGCGGTCTCTCCTGACGGACGACCCGCGCCGGCACCGCACGCGGCGAGACATCACCCGCCGCGTGCGCTTTCGCGCAAGCCCCTATTCCGCGCCTTACGGCGCGGGCGCGGCGATGCCGATCCGCTTGATCTCCCACTCCAGCGCAACGCCGCTTGTCGCCAACACCCGCCGCCGCACCTCCTCGCCCAGGGCTTCGATCTCGGCGGCGGTGGCCCCGCCCAGATTGACCAGGAAATTGGTGTGCAGCTCCGACACCTGGGCCCGGCCCAGGGTGAAGCCGCGCAGGCCCGCCCCATCCACCAGCTTCCAGGCACTGGCGCCAGGCGGATTCGTGAAGGTGGAGCCGCCGGTGCGGCTCTTGATGGGCTGGGTCGCCTCGCGGCTGTCCGTGATCTTGGCCATCTGGGCGGCGATCTCGGCCCGGTCGCCGGGCCGCCCCTCGAACACGGCGCGGGTAAAGATCAGGTCGTCCGGCGCATGGCAATGGCGATAGGTGAAGCCCATCTCGGCCGCCGCGAGCGTCACCACCGCGCCGGCGCGGGTGACCGCCTGGGCGCTGACGAGCACATCCTTCACCTCGCCCCCATAGGCCCCGGCATTCATGCGCAGCGCGCCGCCGATGGCGCCGGGAATGCCGCGCAGGAACGAAAAGCCATCGAGCCCCGCCTCGGCCGCCGCGCGCGCGACCTTCACATCGGGCGCGCCGGCGCCGGCCGTGATGCGGCACCCCTCCACCACGATCTCGGTGAACCCCCTGGCGAGGCGCACCACCACCCCCGGCACGCCGCCATCACGCACGATGAGGTTGGAACCGAGGCCGATCACCGTGACCGGCACCTGAGCGGGAAGGGCGGCGAGCAGACGCGCAAGATCATCCGCATCGGCGGGCAGAAACAGAACCTGCGCCGGCCCGCCGACCCGAAACCAGGTGAAATCGGCCAGCGGCACATTGGCCTCCAGCCGGCCGCGCAGGCCGGGCGCGCGGGCGCGCAGCTCCGGCACGAGATCGGCGAAGGGGGCTGGTGCCGCCGGTTCGGTCGGCTTCGGCCCGGAGGCCGGCTGGTGTTCCGCCACGCTCATCCCCATCGTCCATGTCGCAAAGGACAGCCCCGGCCGCGACCGGATCGCCTGCCTCTCCCACACGCCGGACGGCAGGGCAAGGGCATTGGGCCATGGGCCATTGGCAATGGGCGCGGCGCCCCCATGGAAATGGGCCATTAGCATATCGCTGCCACACTGCCGTTGCGTCCGCCGGCTTTTCTGCGGGCCGCGCCGTGATATTGCCCCATGTCGGTGCTCCATATAACAAGGACCCAGAAGGGGCGGACATGAAAGGGCTGTGCTCGATGCAGAAGACGACGCTCAAGATTGCGGCGGCGGTCGTGGTGAGCGCCCTGTCCATCGCGACGGCATGGGCGGATTGCCAGAGCGACGTCGTCGCCGCGCGCAGCGCGCTGGAGGAAAAGGGCAAGGCACTGAACGAGGCCGGCAAGAAGAAGGCCGACCCGCAGACCCTGTGCCCCCTGTTCCGCGCCTTCTCCACGGCGGAAGCCAATTGGGTGAAGTTCCTGACCGAGAACAAGGACTGGTGCCAGATCCCGGAAACGGCGATCAAGCAGGCCGCGGCCAGCCACAAGAAGACCAATGAGGTGCGCGACAAGGTTTGCCAGGTCGCGGCCAATGGTGGCGCCCCAGGCGCGGGCGGCCCCGTGAAGCCGCCGCCGCAGGGCTCCATGTCGAGCGCGCTCGGCATCACCACCGGCTATTCGGTGGGCAATGCCGGCGACGGCAAGAGCGGCGTGTTCGACACGCTGAGCGGCAACGTCCTGCAGAAATAGGCGCCCCTTGAGCACACAGCAGGGCGCGGTGGCCCCCACAGTCGCGGACGCGCCGCCAGACAATTGGGTGGATCGCTCCGCGCCCGCCGCGATCCGGCCTTACCTCCATCTGGCGCGGCTCGACCGGCCGATCGGCTCCTGGCTGCTGCTGCTGCCCTGCTGGTGGTCCACGGCGCTGGCCGCGATCGCGGCCGACGCGCCCTACCCCGACCCGACGCTGCTCATCCTGTTCGCCATCGGCGCGGTGGCCATGCGCGGCGCCGGCTGCACCTGGAACGACATTCTCGATCGCAAGATCGACCAGGCGGTGGCGCGCACCCGCGCGCGCCCCATCGCCTCCGGCGCCGTGAGCGTGCCGGCGGCCCTCGCCTTCCTGGTGTTCCAGGCCCTGATCGGCCTCGGCGTGCTGCTGTGCCTGCCGCGCTTCGCGATCGTCACCGGCATCGCCTCGCTGGGCGTGGTGGCGGTCTATCCGCTGATGAAGCGCATCACCTCTGTGCCGCAGCTCACCTTGGGCATCGCCTTCTCCTGGGGCGCGCTGATGGGCTGGGCCAGCGTGTTCGACACCATCTCCGATCCCGCCCTGCTGCTGTTCGCCGGCGCGGTGGTATGGGTGTTCGCCTACGACACCATCTACGCCCACCAGGACCGGGAGGATGACGCCATCGTCGGCGTGCGCTCCACGGCGCTCCTGTTCGGCGCCAACACCGGCCTCGCCGTCGCCCTGTGCTACACTTTGGTGGTGGTGCTGTTCGCCGGCGCCCTTCTGCTGGTGCCGGCCGGGCTATTCTCGCTGCTGGGTCTCATCGGATTTGCCGCACATCTGCGCTGGCAGGTGTCGCGGCTCGACATCGACGATTCCGCCCGCTGCCTCGCGCTTTTTCGCTCCAATCGCGACGCCGGCCTCATCCTGTTTGCCGGCCTGAGCCTCGATACGCTGGTGCCGAGCGCCCTGCGACTGATCTTTCCGTAGGCGCCGCCAAAAAATAGGCAGGACAAGGACGGGCGCGACGCAAATTCCGTCCTTCTTGTATACCGATGAATTGTAATGTGTTTTCACGCTGCCCACCCCCTGTTCGCCCATTTTTCAGGCGGTTAGGAGACAGAAGACGCATTGCGTTCCCTAGCGCGTGCTCCTATGTGGCGGGGCCATGAGCGTCGAGCCACTCAACGCCTCCGCCGGGGAGCCGCGTGCCGTGCACCCGGACGACGAGATCCTGGCCCGCCACCTGACGGATGTGGTGGCGGGAGCCGGAGCGCTTGCGCGCACGCTGTTCGCCGCCGGCGTCAAATCCTGGACCAAGGACAACAATTCCCCGGTCACCGAGGCCGACCTCGCGGTCGATCGCTTCCTTCACCAGCGCCTGACGGCGCTGCGTCCCGATTACGGCTGGCTTTCAGAAGAGACCGCCGACACCCCGGACCGCCTCGCGGCGCGGCGGGTGTGGGTGGTTGACCCCATCGACGGCACCCGCGGCTATATGAACGGCGCGCCCGACTGGGCGGTGTCCGTGGCGCTGGTGGAGGACGGGCGGCCGCTCCTCGCCGCTTTGTTCGCCCCGGTACTCGACGAGATGTTCACCGCCATTCTCGGCGCCGGCGCGCAACGCAATGGCCTGCGGCTGGCGGCCGGCACCCGCGCCACCCTGGAAGGCGCCCGCGCCGCCGGGCCCGTGGACGCACTCGACGCCATCGCCCGCGTCGCCGCCATCACCCGCCTGCCGCGCGGCCACTCACTGGCGCTGCGCATCGCGCGCGTGGCCAGCGACGAAATCGATCTCGCCCTGTCACGCGCCAACAGCCATGACTGGGATCTCGCGGCCGCCGACCTGCTGGTCCAGGAAGCCGGCGGGCGGCTGACCACGTTCGACGCCGCGCCGCTCACCTACAATCGCGCCGTGCCACGCCATGGACCGCTGCTGTGCGCCGGACGGGCGCTGCACCCGCTGGCGCTCGACGCCGCCGGCGGAACCTCCCCTTCCCCCGCCCGCTCCGGGGCGGACCCCTCCCAACCGTGACCCTGCATCCGGACACGCCATGACCAGCTCCAACAAGCAACTGCCCCACCTCGTCTTCGGCGGCGAGCTCACCTCCCTCAACGGCTCCGAGTTCAAGGACCTCGCCAAGCTCGACATCGTCGGCATCTTCCCCGACTATGCCAGCGCGGTCGCGGCGTGGAAGGCGAAGTCCCAACAGAACGTGGACAATGCCATGATGCGCTATTTCGTGGTCCACCTGCACCGCCTGCTGGACCCGGAAACCGGCATCGCCCAGGATGCGTGACGCACGCTCCGCTTGACGCACGCTCCGCTTGACGCACGTGCGACCAGACATGCGTCGGACCTTGCGTCACATTACGGTGCGGCACTGCCGCGCGGCCCGGCCCGAAATGCGCGCTGAACGAGACAGATCGGCTCCCGCCCTTTGACGGGAGCCCGAGAGAGGCTATGGATGGCGCCGTGCGCGGCCGTCCATGGTCGCGTGCCTCTCACGACAGCGAGCAAAAAGAACAATGTGGCGGCGACTGAGGACCAACCGCGCGTTCCAACTCGCGGCGGGGACTACCTTTGCTTCTTATTTCAAGTTCGTGGCGCGCACCACGCGGTTCGTCATCGAGCCGGCGGACGTCTTCGACACCATCGACGCGCAATTGCCCGCCATCCTGACCTTCTGGCACGGGCAGCATTTCCTCACCCCGTTCGCGAAGAAGCCGCACCACCAGGCCAAGGTCCTGATCTCCCGCCATGCCGATGCGGAGATCAACGCCATCGCCGCGGAAAAGCTGGGTGTGGGCACCATCCGCGGGTCCGGCGCCACCTCGCGCCGCGACTTCCACCGCAAGGGCGCCGTCTCGGCCACCTATGAGCTGCTCTCCACCCTGGAAGCGGGAATTACCGTGGCCATGACCGCCGACGTTCCCAAGATCGCCCGCAAGGCGGGGCTCGGCGTCGTTACTATTGCACGGTACTCGGGACGGCCTATCATCCCGGTCGCAATGGCCACCCGAAACCGCATCACCTTGAAGAGCTGGGATCGCGCCAGCCTCAACCTGCCCTTCGGCCGGGGGGCAGCCGTGGTCGGCGCGCCGCTTTACGTCCCGCGCGAGGCGGACGAGGCCGCGCTCGCCGCCGCCCGCGACGAATTGCAGGCGCGGCTCGAAGCGGTCACCCGGCGCGCCGAGGCGCTGGCCGGGGGCCGCGCGACCCCCGCCCGATCGAGGCTCGCATGAAGAAATCGCGCGCGCTGCCCGTCGCGCTGCGGCTGTATCGGGGCGCCAGCTCGGCCGCAGCCTTGCTCACGCCGGCCTGGCTCAGCTATCGCGTCCGCAAGGGCAAGGAAGATCCCGAGCGCCTCGCCGAGCGGCGCGGCCGCGCCAGCGCCGAGCGGCCGGAAGGCCCGCTGATCTGGGTGCACGGCGCCAGCGTCGGCGAGATCAGTTGCGTGCTGCCGCTGATCGAAAACCTGCGCGGCCGCGGCTATGAGGTGCTGCTCACCTCCGGCACCCTCACGTCCAGCAAGGTGGCCGCGCACCGGGCGGCGGACGGTGTCATCCACCAATTCTGCCCGCTCGACGCCGCATCCTTCGTGCGCCGCTTCCTCGATCATTGGCGGCCGGACCTGGTGCTGCTGGCCGAATCCGAATTGTGGCCCAATCTGCTGACCGAACTCAGCCGGCGCGAAACGCCGGTGGTGCTGGTGAACGGGCGGCTCTCGACCCGCTCCGCCCAGCGCTGGGCCAAGCTGCCGGCGAGCGCGCGCGCCCTGCTCTCCCGCGTTGACCTGTGCCTCGCCCAGACCGACGAGGATGGCCAGCGCTTCCGCGCCCTCGGCTCCGAGCGGGTGGAGGTGTGCGGCAACCTGAAGTTCGACGTGCCACCGCCCGCCGCCGATCCGGCCGACTTCGCCGAATTCACCGAGGCCATCGGCAACCGGCCGCTGCTGCTCGCCGCCTCCACCCATCCCGGCGAAGACGAGATGGTGATGGAGGCCCATGCGCTGCTCGCCGAGCAGATCCCCGATCTGCTGACCGTGATCGCGCCCCGCCACCCCGAACGCGGCTCCGCCATCGTGGCGAAGGCGGAAGCCGGCGGCTGGGCCGCCGCCCAGCGCGGCCATGACGAGCTGCCGGCCCCCGATGCCGATTTCTATGTCGCCGACACGGTGGGCGAGCTCGGCCTGTTCTATCGGCTGGCGCCGGTGACCTTCATCGGCGGCTCGATGGTGCCCCACGGCGGGCAGAATCCCATCGAGGCGGTGAAGCTCGGCAGCGTGGTGCTGCACGGTCCCCATGTGGAGAATTTCGCCGAGATCTACACCCATCTCGACACCCATTACGGTGCCCTGCCGGTGCGCGATGCGGCCACCTTGGCGCGCACCGCCTTCGCCCTCATGCGCGACCCGGACCTGCGGGCCCAGGCGGTGGCGCAGGGGCTGAAGACCATGGAAGCCCTCGGCGGCGCGCTCGAACACACGCTGCGCGCCATTGAGCCCTACCTCATCCACATCCGCCTTCAGTATCGATGACCCTCCACCCGCCCGGCTTCTGGTGGCGACCTCCGGGGCTGGCGGCGGCCCTCCTGGCCCCGGTGGGCGCCGCGATCGGGGCGCTCACCCTGCGCCGCATGACGCAACGAGGGGAAGAGGTGCCGATCCCGGTGCTGTGCATCGGCAATCCCACCGTCGGCGGCGCGGGCAAGACGCCGACGGCGTTGTGGTACCTGGATCGGCTCACCTCGACCGGCGGCCGCCCGTTCGCGCTGCTGCGCGGGCATGGCGGAGCGGTCTCCGCGCCCCTGCGCGTCGATCTCGCGCGCGACGATGCCGATGCGGTGGGTGACGAAGCCCTGCTGCTGGCGCGCCATGCCCCCACGGTGGTGGCCGGCGGCGACCGCGCCGGCGGCGCCCGGCTCGCCGTGGCGGCCGGGGCGACCCATCTGGTGATGGACGACGGCTTCCAGAATCCGAGCCTGGCCAAGGACGCCAGCCTGCTGGTGGTGGATGCCATGGTGGGTATCGGCAATGGCGCGGTGCTGCCGGCCGGACCCCTGCGGGCGCCGCTGGCCCCGCAGATCAGCCGCGCCGATGCGGTGCTGCTGGTGGGGGAAGGCGCGGCGGGAGACGCGGTCGCGCGCATCGCCGAGCGCCTCGGCCGCACGGTGCTGCGGGCTATGCTCGCGCCATCGCCGGAAGCAGTCGCCGCCCTGCGCGGTCGCCGACTGCACGCGTTCGCGGGCATCGGACGCCCGCAGAAATTCTTCGCCACCCTGGAACGGGAAGGGCTCGACCTGATCGCCCGCACCGCCTTCCCGGACCATCACCGCTTCCGTCGCGGGGACATCGAAGCCTTGGCGCGGACCGCGGCGCGCGACGGCGCCACGCTGGTGACCACCGCCAAGGACATGGCCCGGCTCGGCACCGCCGAATTGAAGGATGTGCAGGCCGCGATCGCCGTGCTCCCGGTGTCCCTGGTGCCGCAGGAGCCAGCGGCCCTCGATGCCCTGCTGCGCCGCGCCGAGGCCCGTGCTCAGGCGCGCCAGGCGGGTTGCTAAAGCGCATTCGCAATTCCAAACGCGAAACGGCTTCACACTTTTGCTGAAATTGCTCTCCGGCAACCAGCGCGAGGCCCTTCAAGGAAAACGGAACGCGGTTCCCTTGGCATTCGTGCGCACGGGCAAAGCCCCAGCGCCGATGACGCAGACACACAATACCATCGGCCCCGGTCTTTGACCGGTGCCAAGTGGGTTCGCTCAGGCGCCGCGCGAGCTTGACTAAAGCCCCGTGAGTCAAGCTCACAGGCCCTTAGTACAAGGCCCATGTGCCCCGGCCCCGTCGGGGAAGGCGCATACCCTGACCGGGGGACACGCACGGCGCGCGAAGTCCTGAAGGGTGAACAGGCGCCGTCAAACGCTCCGGGGTGCTTCACCTTGCGCCATCGCGGACACGCCGCATCGGCCGAACCGGGACCGCGCCAGCAGAGTCCTGAGCTCCATCACACGTCCCGCCGCCGGCCGCCGACATGAGGCGCGTCACGGGGCGCCGAAGCGACCGTGGGCACCGGAACGGCGCAGCATATCGTTCCCCCTCGCGAGGGGCGTGGGCGCGGCAAGGATCCAAAGACATGCCGCGGAACGGCGGGGTCGCCCCGCGCCGGGCGCTATCCGATCCCCATATTCCGGACAGACCGAGCGGTCCGGCACACCACCAGGGTCGCCGCACACGGACTCTGTTCCCGTGGCCTTGGCATCCCACCACGGCGCAACCGCGCCGGTTCAGGGCATCGGGCGGCCGCGCTCCTGCATGCGGGTCAGCACCGCCTCGGGGGTGGCATAGGCCTCCTGGAGATCCACACTCCAATAGCGCAGATCGTCGAGCGGAATGGCCTGTCCGGTCACCGCGCAGCGCACGAAGCTGCCGGGTCGCACGATGCGGAACTCCCCATCGAGATAGCGCAGCTCCGCCTCGCCGAGGGGCTCGGGGAAGCGTTCAAATCGGTTCATCACGTTACGAAACGTCCTCAAGAGAGGCGCAAAGCATAATGCCAACGCGCGGCGCGCGAAAGAGGTGCGCATCGCCGGCGTCAGCGCACGGGTCCGGGTCATGGCACCCCTCAGTCGAACAGGGTCGGGCCGGGGTCCGCCTTCTTCGCGCGGCGGGACGGCGGGCGCGCGGCGGCCGGCGGCGGCGCGGGCTCGGGAATGACCGCCTCCGCCCCCACCGCACCGCCAAGAGTTTGCGCCCCGATGCGCCCGTCGGCGAATTCCAGCTCGATGCGCCGGCCCGGACCAAGCCCCCCGGCGCGGCGCACGGCCTGGCCCTCGGCATCACGCACCAAGGCGAAGCCGCGCTCCAGAACCCCATGATAGGACAGGGCCGAGAGAAGCTGCGCGAGGCCGTCCAGCCGGCGCCCTTCGTCCCGCAGCCGGCTCGCCACCGCCCGGCGGGCCCGCAGGATGAGGCCGTCCACCAACTCTCCGGAACGGGCATTGCGCTCGCTGTGCGCCCGCAATTGCGCGCCGCGCGCCATGGAAAAGCCGTGGCTGGCCGCCCGCAGCCGTTCGCCCGCCCGCGCCAGCCGGTCCCGCAGGCCGAGGGGCGATAGGCCGGCCCCGGCCCGCAGCAGCCGCAGGCGATGGGTGGCGCCATTGGCGCTCAGCGCCCGCGGCAGCCGGTCCCCCACCGCGTCCATCCGATCCCTCGCCTGCCGGACATTGGTCCGGGTGGCACGCCCGAGGCGCCCGGCGATGTCCGCCACCCGCTCGCCAGCCCGCTCGAACCGCCCGCGCAGGGCCAGCGGCGACAGGCGCGCGCCCGCCTTCAACAGTTGCAATCGGTGGGCCGCCGCATTGGCCTTCAGCGCCCGCGGCAGGCGCTCGCCCACCGAATCCAGGCGCTGGCGGGGAATGGCGAACAGGTCTTCCGGCGACGGCAGCAGCCGCGCCAGCGCCCGCAGGTCCGCGCGGCGCCGGTCCAGCGCGCGCAGCGGCGCCGCCCGCAGCCGGGCGCCGAACCCCTCCACCGCCGCCACGAGGTCCGCGCGCACCGGCACCACCATTTCGGCGGCGGCGGACGGGGTGGGCGCGCGCACGTCGGCGGCAAAATCGATGAGGGTCACGTCGGTTTCATGGCCCACGGCGGAGACCAGCGGAATGAAGCTCTCGGCCGCCGCCCGCACCACCGCTTCCTCGGAGAAGCCGAGCAGATCTTCCAGCGAGCCGCCGCCGCGTGCCACCACGATCACGTCGGGCCGCGGTATCGGTCCGCCCTCCGGCAGAGCGTTGAAGCCGCGAATCGCCGCCGCCACCTCGGCGCCGCAGGTCTCGCCCTGCACCCGCACCGGCCACACCACCACACGGCGGGGAAACCGGTCGGCAAGGCGGTGCAAGATGTCGCGGATGACGGCGCCGGTGGGCGAGGTGACCACGCCGACGACCCGCGGCAGATAGGGCAGTTCCTGCTTGCGCGCGGGGTCGAACAGGCCCTCGGCGGCGAGCCGGCGCTTGCGCTCCTCCAGCATGGCCATGATGGCGCCGGCGCCGGCGAATTCCAGCGCCTCGATCACGATCTGGTAGCCGGATTTGCCGGGATAGGTGGTGAGCCGGCCGATGGCCACCACCTCCAGCCCCTCTTCCGGACGCACCCGGAGGCGCTGGAAAGTGCCCTTCCAGATCACCGCGTCGAGCCGGGCGCCGGCGTCCTTCAGGCTGAAATAGGCATGGCCGGAGGAATGCGGCCCGCGATAGCCGGAAATCTCGCCGCGCACGCGGACATGGCCATAGGCGTCCTCCACCGTGCGCTTGAGGGCGGCGGAGAGCTCGGACACACTCCATTCGGGCGCATTGCCGCGCGGTTCGGGGGCATCGACCATCGAATCAATCTGACCAGGAAGCCGGGCAAGGAGCATAGCCCGCCGCACCCCTATGCGGCGAGCGCAGAGCGAGGGGTCTTGTATGCGCGGGCGCGAGCCGATAGCCAAGGACCCCGACGCGTAAAGAACGGTAACGACCAACAACAACGCTCGAGGAGTGGAGGGCCGATGAACATCCTGCTGCTCGGTTCGGGAGGCCGCGAGCATGCGCTCGCCTGGAAGCTGGCGCAGAGCCGCGAGATCGGCCAGTTCTATGCCCTGCCGGGCAATCCGGGCATTGGCGAGCATGCGGAGCTGATCGAAGGCATTCCCCTTTCGGCCCACGACACCCTCGTCGCCTGGTGCAAGGACCACGGCATCGAGTTCGTGGTGGTGGGTCCCGAGGCGCCGCTGGTGGCGGGCCTGGTGGACCGGCTGGAAGCCGCCGGCATTCCCGCCTTCGGCCCCACCGCCGCCGCCGCGCGGCTGGAGGGCTCCAAGCTCTTCACCAAGGAATTGTGCAAGGCCAACGGCATCCCCACCGCCGCCTTCGCCCGCTTCGACAATGCCGCCGCCGCCGCCGCCTATGTGAAGGCGGAAGGCGCCCCCATCGTCATCAAGGCCGACGGCCTCATGGCCGGCAAGGGCGTCGTGGTCGCCCTCGCGGTGGAGGACGCGGTGGACGCGGTGGAGCAGGTGTTCGCCGGCGGCGGCACCGAAGTGCTGATCGAAGAGTTCATGGAGGGGGAGGAGGCCAGCCTGTTCGCCCTGGTGGACGGGGAAACCGTGGTTCCCTTCGGCAGCGCCCAGGACCACAAGCGCGCCTTCGACGGCGATCTCGGCCCCAACACCGGCGGCATGGGCGCCTATTCTCCCGCACCGGTGCTCACCCCGGAGCTGGAACGGCGCGCCATGGAGGAGATCATCCGCCCCACCGCCCGCGCCATGGTGGCGGCCGGCACGCCCTATCGCGGCGTGCTCTATGCCGGCCTGATGCTCACCACCGACGGGCCAAAGCTGGTGGAATACAATTGCCGCTTCGGCGATCCCGAATGCCAGGTGCTGATGCCGCGCCTCGCCAGCGACCTCGTGGAGCTGCTGCACGCCACCGCCACCGGCCGCCTCGCCGAGGTGACGCCGCGTTGGCACGACCTGAGCGCCATGACCGTGGTCTATGCGAGCCGCGGCTATCCCGGCCCGCACCAGACCGGCAGCGTCATCCGCGGCCTCGACCAGGCGGACGCGGACGGGGTGCAGGTGTTCCAGGCCGGCACCCGGCGCAAGGGCGCGGACATTGTCTCCAACGGCGGGCGGGTGCTGAACGTCACCGCCACCGGGGCCACCCTGGCGGACGCGCGGGAGAAGGCCTATGCCGCCATCGCGCGGATCGACTGGCCGGATGGCTTTTATCGCTCCGACATCGGCTGGCGCGCCCTGCGCCCCGCCTCCTGAGCGGGCCCGCCACATGACCGCCGCGCCCCCGCCCGGAAAGGCCCCCCTGCCCACCCTCGACGACTTCCCGCTGAAGTCGTTCGACACCATCCGCTTCGGCGACACCGACCGGCAGGGCCATGTGAACAACGCCGTGTTCTCCAGTTACCTGGAGACCGGCCGCTCGCAGATGCTCATCGGCCCCGGCCACCGCGCGGCACCGGACGGCTTCTCCTTCGTCATCGTGCGGCTCGTGTTGGACTATCGGGCCGAGATCACCTGGCCCGGCACGGTGGAGATCGGCAGCCGCGTGTCGAACCTCGGCCGCAGCTCGGTGGGCATCGTGCAGGGGCTGTTCCAGGACGGCGCCTGCGTCGCCACCGCCGACACGGTGCTGGTGCTCTTCGATCCGGTCTCGCGCCGCGCCGCCGAGCTGCCGCCGGACAGCCGCGCCTTCCTCTCGCGCTACATGTGACGCCGGCCGGGGCCGGGCCGGGCGTCGATCCCCTGCCCGCGATCCCCACCCGATGCGCGCGGGCGGATGGTCCCTTTGCCCGGCCGCGATTGTGCTCTACTTAAGGGCGTCGAGCCTCCCTCGGACGGGAGCTGTAGCCGGGACGGTGCCGTGCGTCTCTTGCCTCTCGCCTTGACCCTTCTCGTGGCCATCGTGCTCGGGCTGGGCACCACTTTGTTCATGGTGACCCATTCGCGCGGGCTCGACGTGGTCGAAGCCGGCCCCTGGCGCGGCTGGCCGCGCTCCGGCACCGTGAAGGCGGACCCTTATGCCCGCGCCGCCGTGGCCCGCTCCGGCGAATTGCCGCTGGAGCTGGCGGACGGCCTGCTGTTCCTGGCCGCCACCGACGACACGGGCCAGCCCATCGACGGGCGCTGTGAAACCCGGATCATCGGCGTCCTGCCCCAGGCCCGCTTGTGGACCCTTACGGTGATGGACGAGGACGGCCGTTTCATCCCCAACGACGCCGAGCGCTACGGCCTCACCAGCGCCGAGGCCCTGTACAAGGCGGACGGCAAGCTGGACGTGCGCCTTGCCCCCCGCGCGCGGCCCGGCAACTGGCTGCCCACCGGCGCCCGCGGGCGCCTTAAGGTGGCGCTGCGCCTTTATGATGCGCCCTTCTCCTTCGCCTCCGGCGCGGGCGACGCCGCCACCGTGCTGCCGCACATCGTGCAGGAGGCCTGCCCGTGAGCCTGTTCGACACCTTCACCGTGCGCGTCCCGCGACCGCGTGCGGTCAAGCGGCGGCTCGGCGGCTGGTTCGGGCGTCAGATGGCGCGCGTCAACTGGCTGTGGCCGGCGGGACTGCTGCTGCCGGCGGCGATGGCGCTGGTGCTGGCGGGCATCGCCCACATCGTCTCGATCCTCGCCATGCCGGCCCTGGCGGAGAACAACGCCTTTGCCCGCCTCTCGGAAATCGTCGGGAGCAACGACATGAAGCTGCTGCCGGACCCAACCCCCAATGACGCGGTTCTGCCGATGCAGGACCCGGCCTTCATCTCCGCGGTCTGCCTCTACGACCTCAACGACAAGCCGCTGAAGGTGCGGGTGCCCGCCACCGCGAATTACACCTCGGTGTCGTTCTACACGGATGAGGGACTGGCCTTCTATGCCTTGTCCGACCAGGCCGCCGGCAAAGTGATCGAACTCGATCTCATGAATGCCGATCAGAAGGCGGCCCTGCCCGAGGATGAGGAGATCACGGCGGCCGACCGGCTGGTGATCGAATCTCCGTCCGAGGAAGGCATCGTGCTGGTGCGCGCCCATGTGCCCGACCGCGGCATGCGCGAGGTGGTGCGCCGGCAGCTCGAAGCCGCTACCTGCACCTCCGCCAACTGAGGGGACACGCCGACGCTCGGCCCAAGATCGGCCGAAGATCGGCCCATGTCCATCGGCGTCCTGGCGCCGCGCGGGTCTGCCCCGTCGCCGACGCGCGCGCAGGCACCATCAGGGGTACAGTTCACCGCCCGGAACCGCACCGCCCAGGATCTCACGGCCCTCACGGCCCAGAACGTCACGGCCCAGAATCATCAATGGGCCCGGCCAGATGGTCCCACCCCACGCGGGGCGCGGGCAGCGTCCAGGCGCACCGGCGCGCCCGCATCCCGCTCCATCTCTCGCTCCGCTTCCCGGTCCATCTCCCGGCCCTCATTTCCATGGCGCTCGATCCGCACCACCGGAAGTATGACGACCCTCGGTCCGGACAACTCTGCCCTCGGCCTGTCCGCGACGGCTTGCGCCGCCGTGTCCCGCGCCGGGGGAAACGCAATGACAGTGCTCATGCCCCTGGTCCTCCAGTGCAACAGCCATGACCACAACGTCGATTGCGCCCTTATGGTTTCACCAAGCTTAACGGATCGTTAACGATCCCCCTGCGGCAGGTGCGCGCGCCCCCGGCCGGCGCCCAGCCTCACGGCGTGACGAGATCCAGGAAATGACGGCCCGCGCGGTCCTCGATCGCCACCAGGTACAGATCCGGATCGAACCGGATCTCCTTGGCCATGCGGGCATCGGCCTCCGCCTCGGGGCGGCCGGGGGGGACCAGCATGCAGAACTTGCGATCCCCTGGATCATCCTCATCGAAGGCGCTCTGCGGGGCTGGGCCATAGAGGGCGGCGGTGCCATCCAGAGGCGTCACCTTCACGAACACCGCGCCCGCCTCTTCCGAGCCGCGCCGCGCGACGACGCCGAAGGCGCCCTCCACCTGGGCGCGTCGCAGCAGGGCTGAAACGAATATGCCGCTCTTCAGGCGCATGACGCCCCTTCACTTCAGTTGATCGCGATGCCCGAGATCACGCTCAGCTCGCGCACCAGCCCATCGGAGACGTTGCCGTCCACCGGTAGCCGGCGGTCGCGCTCGAAGCGGCGGATGGCCTCGCGGGTTTCCAGGGTCAGCACGCCGCTGGCCTTGAGTGGACCATAGCCGATCTTGGCGAGCGCGCGCTGCACCGCCGCCACGCGTGGCGAAGTGGGCACATTCGCCGGCGGGCGGATCGGATCGACCTCCGCCGAGACGCTCATCGGCCCGGTCGCGGCCAGGGGGCCCACCTTGAGCGGCGGCTTGATGCTCGACACGGGACGCGGCGCGGCGATGGCGCCGGCCGCCGCCTCCTCCGCGCTCACCGGTTTGAGCGTCGTGGACATGCCGGTGACGGAGGTCTTGGAGGCGAGGTAGCCCAGCGTGCCGTTGGTCTCGCCCCCGCCGCTGCCGACGGCGTGACCGTTGGGGTTGACGGGCGGCAGGGGAATGGACACGGAATTGGCGGGGCTGCGGGCCGGCTTCGCCTTGCCACCGCCGGCCGCCGCATCGGGCACGGCGGGGGCGAAGGCGGCATGCTGCGCCGGCACCTGCATCAGGAGCGCATTGGAGGCCACGGCGCCGCCGGCGGCCACCACCACCGCCGCCACCAGGACATCCAGCAGCTTCAGGCGCCGGCCGCCATGCACTGGGGGCGGCGCGAAGGGATCGTCGGCCACCTCGATGGCGGGCGCCGCAAGCGCGGGGGCGGTGTCGAGCCTCATGCCATCCTCCTTGCGCGGGCTTCTGCTGTGCGGTGAGCGGGAAACGCGGCCACCACGTCGTCGCCGCGGCCATCGGCCTTCACGGTTCCGTCGGCGCCGGCACGGACCGGCCCCTGAGGCAAGGTCACCGTGACGGTCGTACCTCGGCCCGGCACGCTGTCCACCCGGAACGTCCCGTCATGGAGCTTCACCAGCCCCTTCACCACGGCCAGGCCGAGCCCACTGCCGCGCGCCCGCTGCGCCACCTCGCCGGTCTGGAAGAAGGGTTCGCCAAGCCGCGCCACATCTTCCGGGCGGATGCCGGGCCCGGTGTCGCGCACCCGCAGCGCCAGGCGATCCCCCTGCCGCCGCGCGGTGAGCTGCACCCGCCCGCCCTCGGGAGTGAACTTCACCGCATTGGACAGCAGATTGAGCACGATCTGCCGCAGCGCCCGCCGGTCCGCCGCGACAAGCGGCAGCGTGGCGGCGGCGAGCGTGCGCACCCGCACGCCCTTGCGCGCGGCGTCCAGCGCCACCATCTCGCGGCAGCCCCCCACCAGCTCGGCCACATTTATGGGTTCCAGCTCCAGGGCATAGGCCCCGGCCTCCACCCGCGACAGGTCGAGAATGTCGTTGACGAGCCCCAGCAGATGCTGGCCGCTCTCGTGGATGATGCGCGCGTATTCCGCCTTGCGGGCATCGTCGAGCGGCGCGCCGGTGTCGGTGGAAAGCAATTCGGAAAAGCCGAGAATGGCGTTGAGCGGCGTGCGCAGCTCATGGCTCATGGCGGCGAGGAAACGACTCTTGGCGGCGTTCGCCTCCTCGGCGTCGGCGCGGGCGCGGACCTCGTCGTCCACCTCCTGCCGGGACACCCGCGCCTCCCGCCAGATCAATCGCGCCCGCCCCTCCGCCGCCGGCAGGCAGCGCACCTCAAGCGGCAGGAAGGCGGTGCCGGCGGTCTCCGAGACGCAGCTCAGGCGCACGTCGCACGCCACCGCGGCGCGTCCCTCCGCCGCCGTTCGCACCGCCGACAGGAAGGCGGGGCGATCCGCCACCAGCACCCGACCGAACAGGCCCGCCCCCCGCAACGCCTCCGCCGGGGTCCGGGCGAGAACGCCGGTCTGGCTCTCCACCTCCACCGCGTCGCCCTGGGCGTCATGCACGCTCACCAGCACAGCCCCGGCCCGGAGCTCCGCATCGGATACCCCGCTCGCCGCCCGCGCCACCCCCGCCGCCATGCCAGCCAGCGCCGCGCACAGCAGGCCCGCCGCCAGCAGCGACAAGGCATCGGCCGGCTCGCCCACGATCAGGCCGGAGGCCTGGGCGACCAGCACCGCGCCCGCGCTTGCCAGCGCCAGCGCCCCGAGGGCGCCCAGCACCACCGCCATCACCCGGCCGAGCCGGGCGAGACGCGGCAGGCCCGCCGCCTCCGCCTCGGAGGTTCCGGCAGGCGCGGGGGCGAGGTCGCCAAACCCGTTGAAAGCGCGTGACCGCACCATGTTCCTCTCAAGCGCCGGCATGGGGAGTGAGTCGGTTCCCGGTGTCGTGGAATGGCACCACTCTCGCACTGAGGCTTTAAGCGAACGCTAAGCCCGCCCGGTGCCGACGCGCCGAGCGTTAACGATGTCTTGAAAAGCCCCTGTGCGCCCGCGCCGCGCGCCACCGCAATCCGGAGCGTCAGTGGTATGTTCGGCAGGCTTGCGGCATCAGGCGCGAAGACGGGAGCCCGAGGACCTCAACCGCCCCTGCGGCACGCCGGCAAGACCTTCGCCACGGCAAACGTCCAGGCTCCAAGGGAGACGGGCTCCGCGGCATGATCTGAAGAGGGCGCGATGTTCTTCCTGCTGCGAATGGCGTTCTGGATCGCCCTGGTGCTGCTGCTGCTGCCGCTCGGCCTCAAGGGCACCACCGGGCAGGATGTGAGCGTGTTCGACGCCTTCGGCGCCGCTCAGGCGGTGGTGGCCGATGTCCGCGGCTTCTGCACCCGCCAGCCGGACGCCTGCGCGGTGGGCGGGCAAATGGTGACCCACCTCACCGAGAAGGCCCAGGCCGGCGCCAAGTGGCTTTCAGACACCTTGTCGAGCCATGGCTCCAGCGGCGCCACCGCCACCGGCGCGCCGCAGAACCTCACGCCGCAAGACCTCACGCCGCAGGATCTGGCCCCGGCCTGGGGCAGCGGCGAAAAGGTGCAGCCGGCGAGCGCGCCGCAGCCCGTGCCCGCGCCTGCCAAGCGCCAAGGCTGAGCCCACCGGGCGCGAGCGCGCTCCGCGATCGCTCTTCCCTTTGCCCCCCTGCGGGTCTCGCGATATGCTGCGCGTGTATTGCACCGCACGCCGCCACCGCGGCGCCCATTGCTAGACCGCTCATAGGCCCGGCGCATTGGACGAAGGGACCGGTTTCATGACCACCAAGGACGACCTGATCTCCGATTTCGAATTCCTGGACAATTGGGAAGACCGCTACCGCCACGTGATCGAACTCGGCAAGGCGCTGCCGCCGTTTCCCGAGGCCGAGCGCAACGAGACCAACAAGGTGCAGGGCTGCGCCAGCCAAGTGTGGCTTATCGGCGAAGCGAAGACGACTCCCAAGGGCACCGTGCTGGAATTCCAGGGGGATTCGGACGCGCATATCGTCAAGGGGCTCGTTGCCGTGCTGCTGACGCTGGTGTCCGGCCACAGCCCCAAGGACATCCTGGAAACCGACATTCTCGGCATCTTCCGGCAGATCGGCCTTGAAGGGCACCTCACCCCCCAGCGCTCCAACGGCTTGAGGTCCATGGTGGAACGCATCCGCACCCACGCCCGCGCGGCGCTGGCCGTCGCCTGAGGCGTGCGGCACGCGGGCGCGCCGATGGAAACGGACGCCGCCGCGCGCCGCATCCCGTCCGCTTCGACCGATGTCCCAAGCGCGGAAGGGGTCCGGCCGGGCCGGCGGAACCTGCCCGGCGCGACGGATCGCGAGCGCATCCGCCGCGTGGCTGCGCTCGCGATCCGAATCCGCTCGCCCCGAATCCGCTCGCCCCGTGTCCTCTCGCCCCACATCCTGCAGCGCGCAGAGGCCCACGCCGGCCGCCCGGCGCCATTGACCCCATGACGGAGCACCGGGGCGCCAGCGACCGCAACCGCCCAAGGCGCGCTCGGCCGCGTTGGGGGCTCGGCCTCCTCGCGCTCGCCCTGGCGGTGAGCCCGGCGGCCCTGCTGGTGTCGCGACCGGTGGCGCCGGAGCCCGGCGCCTCGCTGTTCCCCGGCCCCGTGGTGCTGACGCCGCCCGGCGCCGCACCCGCCGCCCGCGCCGAGGCCGGCAGCCCGCCCGTGCTCCGCGCCTTGGAGCACACCTTGGACCACACCTTGGACAGCGTCTCGCCGGTCGTGGAAGCCTCAACATCAGCCGCCCTCTGTCCGCCCGACCAGATCGCCGCCACCGCGCGCAGCCATTGCCTTTACGAGGCCATCCGCACCAGCGAGCAGGCCTTGGAAGCGGAGGTCGCCAACGCCATGCGCGTCATCGCGGCGCGCAGCGACCTCGCCCCGGTGCAGCGCAATCGCTGGACCGAGCTGCTGGACGAGGCGCAATCGCGGTTCCTGCTCTTTCGTAATTTCGACTGCCAAAGCGTGGCGCCATTCGAGGGCCGGCGCGGCATCGGCAATTTCGAGGAGCGGGCGCTGTGCCTCATCACCGCCAACATGCGGCGCGCCGAGGCGCTGGCCGCCCGCTACCCGCAGCCCTCGACCCCGTCCACCGCCGCCGCGCCGGACGGGCCGCAGCCCCGGCCGGGTATCTGGACCCACCAAAGTCCGCCGGAACTCGAATGAGACCATCGGCCCCGGCCTTCGACCGGGCAACCATTGGGTCCGCTCAAGGCCCGCTCAGGCCGCGAGGTCGAGCTTCTGCTCCACCGTGGAATCGGCGTTCAGGCGGTAGATGATGGGCGAGCCGGTGGCCAGCTCCCGCTTCAGGATACTCTCCGGCGTGTGCTTCTCCAGCACCATGATGAGAGCCCGCAGCGAATTGCCGTGGGCGGTCACCAGCGTGCGGTTGCCGCGCAGCACGCTCGGCAGGATCTCCTGCACATAATAAGGCAGCGTGCGGGCCACCGTGTCGCGCAGGCTCTCGCCGCCAGGCGGGGGCACGTCATAGGAGCGGCGCCAGAGGTGCACCTGCGCCTCGCCCCATTTGCCGCGGGCATCGTCCTTGTTGAGGCCGGAGAGGTCGCCATAGTCGCGCTCGTTCAAAGCCTGGTTCTTCACCGGCTCCAGGGCGCCCTGCCCCATCTCGTTCAGAATGAGGGCGCACGTGTTCTGGGCGCGGGTCAACGCCGAGGTGAAGGCGGCGTCGAACACCAGGCCCTCCGCCTTCAGCCGCACGCCGGCGCGCTTGGCTTCCATCACGCCCTGCTCGGTCAGCGCCGGATCGCGCCAGCCGGTGAACAGGTTCTTGAGGTTCCACTCGCTCTGTCCGTGACGGACGAGCACGAGGATACGGTCGGACATCGAAAGCTCCGCGAGCAGCGTTCAGAAATCGGAGAGGCCGAGCACGTCGGCCATGGAATAGAGACCCGGCTGCCGCCCGGTCACCCAACGCGCCGCCACCAGCGCCCCATGGGCGAAGATCATCCGGTCCTCGGCCTTGTGCACCAGCTCGATGCGTTCGGCCGGGCCGGCGAAGATCACCGCATGCTCGCCCACCACCGAGCCGCCGCGCAGGCTGGCGAAGCCGATGGCCCCGGCCTTGCGGGCGCCGGTCTGGCCGTCGCGGCCCCGCTCGGACCACGCGTCGAGATCGCGCTGGCGCCCCTTGGCCGCCGCCTCGCCCAGCAGCAACGCGGTACCCGAGGGGGCATCCACCTTCTTGTTGTGGTGCATCTCGAGGATCTCGATGTCGAACGTATCGTCGAGGGTCGCCGCCACGCGGCGCGTCAGGGCAGCGAGCAGGTTGACGCCGAGGCTCATGTTGCCGGACTTCACGATGGCGGTGCGCCCCGCCGCGGCGCCAAGGGCCGCATTGTCCTGGGCCGAGAAGCCGGTGGTGCCGATGACCATGGCCACCCCGCGCGCCGCCGCCCGCTCCGCCAGATGCACCGACGCCGCCGGCGACGAAAAGTCGATCACCACGTCGGCGCCGGCGAGGCTGGCGGTACCGTCGGCCTCCACCGTCACGCCCACGGCCGGAAGACCGGCCACCACGCCCGCATCGGCGCCCAGATGGGTGCTGCCGGCGTGCTCCAGCGCTCCGGCGAGGGTCAGTCCCTCATGGTCGCAGATGGCCTTGATGAGGGTGCGGCCCATGCGGCCGCCGGCTCCGGCAATGACAATGCGCAGGTCGGACACGCGTATGCTCCTTGAAGCGGGCCGGCCGGCTCAGAGGGCGGGCTGGCGGCCCGCATGGCCGGACAGGATGATGAGATCGCCCTGGGCGGCGAGCTTGCGACGGGCGAACGCCTGCTGATAGTCGAAGGAGTGATAGCAGGCGCGGGCGCTGGCGAGATCCGGGAAGGCGATCACGATATATTGCGAGCGGCCCTTGCCCTCCACCACCGTGCTGCGCCCGCTGCGCACCAGGAACCAGCCGCCGAACTGGGCCAGCGCCTTCACATTCTCGGCCCGATAGTGCTCGTAGCCGGCGGGATCGGTCACGTCCATGCGGACCATCCAATAGCCGCGCGGGAACTGGGGGGTGCTGTCCGCCGGTTCCGCCGCGCTCGGCTGCTCGCCGTCATAGCCTTCGACAACGGCCACGTCGGTGATGGCGCACTCACCCCGCTGCGCGGCGATGCGCTGGTATTCGGGCGAGCGATAGGCGTCGAGAGCCACCTCATAGGAGGGCCATTCCACCAGCGCGTTGCGATGGCGCTTGATGCCCTCCATGTGCTCGAAATCGCCCCCGGCGATCAGGAATTTCGCCTTGCGCTCCGCCAGGAAGGAGACGTTGGCATGCGCATAGCTGATGAAGTCGACAGGATCGACCACATCCACATTGATGAACCAATACCCCTTGGCCATGCTTACCCCCCTCTCGTGCCTCAGGCGCCGGCGAGTTCCGAAAGGATCTGGCGGGCGGCTTCCCGCGGGTCCGGCGCGGCGATGATGGGCCGCCCCACGACGATCATGTCCGCCCCCGCCCTGACCGCATCGGCCGGGCTCGCGACCCGCTTCTGGTCGCCCACGGCGGCACCCGCCGGACGCACGCCGGGGGTCACCACCAGGCCACCAGGTCCCAGCACCTCGCGCACCATGCGCGCATCGGTCGGAGCGCAGATGACGCCGGCGACCCCGGCATCGCGAGCATCCCCGGCGCGGCGGCGCACGGTGTCGGTCACGCCCGCGGCATAGCCGGCGGCGGCGAGGTCGGCATCGTCATAAGAGGTGAGCACGGTCACGCCCAGCACCTTGAGCGGGCTGCCGGCGGCGCCGCGCGCGGCGGCGGCCAGGGTCTGGGGATAGGCATGGACGGTGAGCAGGCTCACGCCACGGGCGGCGGCGGCGGCCGTGGCGCGCTCCACCGTATTGCCGATGTCGTGCAGCTTCAGGTCCAGGAACACCCGCTTGCCGGAGCCGATGAGGTCGGCGGCGAGATCCAGCCCGCCGGCGATGGTGAGCTCCAGGCCGATCTTGTAGAAGGAGATATCGTCGCCGAGCTGCCACACCAGCGCTTCGGCGGCGCCCACATTGGCATAGTCCAACGCCACGATGAGGCGCTCGCGCGCGGCCGCAAGGCGCGGCGCGGCGCCCTGGTCATCTCCGCCCGAAAGCTCCGCGCTCATGCCCCCTCCAAGATTGTGCCGCGCCTCGCGCGCCGCAGCGGCACCGCCCCGCGCTCCTGGCGAGACGAGGCGTAGCCGTCGCTGCGGCGGGAGGCAAGCCATGCCACGGGAAATGTCTGGCACAGGCCATGTCCGGCGCGGGTAATCCTGCATCCCGCGCCACGAAAACCCGTGCGAAAACGCCGTCCGCGCGCGCTCAGGGCCGGTGATAGACCCACACCCGCGCCGGCGGCAGGTTCATCCACACCCGCGGCGACACCTTGCCCTCGATCTTGCCGGGCAGTAGCGGCACCGGGGAGACCACCGCATAGGTGAACTGCACGAACGGCGCGCCGGGGATCGACATGTCGAACGCCTCGTTGACCATGCGATGGCGCTCGGGCTGGGGCATGGTGAACAACGGCAGCGACGAAATGGTGCCCACCGCCTTGCCGGGCAATTGGTCGCCCAGGGTCTTGCGCATGGCATAGGCGTCGCCATGGATGACCGTGACACCCGGATAGCGCCGGCGCAGCAGGGCGCAGAATTCCGGATTGTACTCGATCAGGAACAGACGCTCGGGCGCGAAGCCCCGCGCCAGCAGCGCCTTGGTCACCGGGCCGGTGCCTGGCCCGAGCTCGATCACCGGGCCGTCGTGCCGGGGATCGAGATAGCTCGCCATCATCTTGGCGAGGCCGGGACTGGAAGGGGAAACCGCGCCCGTCTTCAGCGGGTTGCGGAACCACGACTGGAGGAAGCGGACCTCATCGTTGAGGCCCGGCTTGAAGGGGGAGGGCTTGGCTGCGGATTTGGCGGTGGACTTGCGCGACTCTCGGGAATGCAACATCAGCGGCACCTCTGGCGCCCGGTCATCGAAAGAATGTCAGGCGATTAGACGGGAACGGGACGATGGTCAAGGTTGGTCGACCCGGCGCAGCACCCCGTTCAGGAGGCTGTCGAGCATCGACGCAAGGAGTGGTTCCTCCGGCGTCGCAAGGAAGGCGGAACACGTCATCTTAAGGCTGGCGATGCCATGCAGCAGCACCCACAGGCCGGTCGCGAGCGCCGCCGGATCCGCCGCGGCGCGCAGGCGGCCGGCCGCCGCCAGCTCGGCAAAGGCCCCCGCCAGCAGGGCGAAGGCGGCGGCGCCGGCCTCGTCCTCGCCCCCCAGGGCGCTCGCCGCAAAACCCGGCTCCATGAAGATCAGGCGGTAGGTTTCCGGCTCCTCCCGAGCGAACGCGACATAGGCCGCGCCCAAGGCGGAAATCCGCGCCAGGGGATCGACGGTTTCGGCCGCCCGCGCCAGCCGCCCATGAAGAGAGCGCATGCCAGCCCCGCCGAGTTCGCGGGCGATGGCCTCCCGACTCTCGAAATGCAGGTACAGGGCGGCCGGCGAATAGCCCACCTCGGCGGCAATGCGACGCATGGTGAGCGCCGCGAATCCTTCGTCGAGAACGATGCGCCGCGCGGCCTGAAGAATGTGCGCGCGGGCATCCTCCTTCCGGCGGAGGCGGGGGCTCGGGCTCTCGTTGTCCGACATGGACTCTTTCACCCGTTGACATGAACGGCGTTTAGTTTATGAACATCGTTCAGTGAACGCTGTTCAGGAGCTGTTCTATGTCCAACGCCCCTTCCGCGCAAGCGCCGCTCGTCCCTCGCATTGCCCTGGTCGGCGGCACCGGCCCCATCGGCGCCAGCATCGGCACGGCCCTCGCCGCGACCGGCACGCCGTTTGCGGTCATCGGCCGCGACAGTTCGTCCATCGCCACCCGCTTTGCCGCGATCCCGGCGGTCGAGGCCCGCGGCTGGGATCCTGAAGACCCCGCGCGCATCCGCGCCGCCGTGCGCGGCATCGACACGCTCGTCTACATGGTGGGCGTGCCCTACGACGCCTTTCATCTGCATCCCCCGCTCATGCGGCGCACCCTGGAGGCGGCCGAGGCGGAGGGCGTGCGCCGGCTGCTGCTCATCGGCACCGCCTATCCGTTCGGCCGGCCCCGCACCGCGCGGGTGGACGAGAACCATCCCCGCGCGCCCCATACCTTCAAGGGCCGCATGCGCAAGGAACAGGAAGACCTGGTGCTGGAGGCGCACGCCCGGGGGCGGATCGCCACCTCCATCCTGCGCCTGCCCGATTTCTACGGTCCCGATGTGGAGCGCAGCTATCTCGCCGACATCTTCGCCGCCGCTGCCGCCGGCCGCCGCGCGAAGGTGATGGGTCCCATCGACACGCCCCACGAATTCGTCTTCGTGCCCGACGTGGGGCCGGTGGTGCTGCGGCTGCTGGCGAGCGCGGGCGCGTTCGGCCACACCTTCAACCTCGGCGGCGCCGGCACCATCACGGTGCGCAACGTGGCCGAGCAGGCGTTCATGCTGATGCGGCAAAACCCGAAGCTGTTCGTGGCCAATGCGCTGCTGCTGCGCCTCGCCGGCCTGTTCGATCCCGTCATGCGGGAGCTGGTGGAGATGCGCTACCTGATGAGCGACCCGGTCATCTTCGACGACCACGCCCTCGCCCGGCTCATCGGACCCATCCCCAAGACCTCCTACGCCGAGGGGATCGCCCGCACCCTCGATGCCGCCCGCCGCGCCCTGCGCCGGTCATGAGGCGGGTGAGAGAGGCGCGGGGCGTCACGCCCCGTCGCCGGTGGTTCCCGTGGCGCCAGCACCGGCCGCGCCCTGGAAGAATTCCTTCACCTTGGCGAAGAAGCCGGTGGATTCAGGATGGGTCTCGCCCGAGCATTCCTTGTCGAACTCGGTCAGCAGCTCCCGCTGGCGCTTGGTCAGCTTCTGCGGGGTTTCCACCACCACCTGCACATACATGTCGCCGAAGTTGCGCGTGCGCAGCACCGGCATACCCTCGCCGGTGAGGCGGAAGCGCTTCTGCGACTGGGTGCCCTCGGGAATCTTCACCTTGGTCTTCTCGCCGCCGATGGTCGGCACCTCCACCTGGCCGCCGAGGGCCGCGGTGACCATGGCGATGGGGACGCGGCAATACAGGTCCGCCCCCTCGCGCTGGAAGAAGGGGTGGGGCTCCAGGGACAGGAAGATGTAAAGGTCGCCGGGCGGTCCGCCGCGCACGCCGGCTTCGCCCTCGCCGCCGAGGCGGATGCGGGTACCGTCCTCGACTCCGGCCGGAATCTGCACCGAAAGGGTGCGCTCGCGCGTCACCCGGCCCGCGCCGCCGCAGGCGCCGCACGGATCCTCGATAACCGAGCCGCGCCCCTGGCAGCTCGGGCAGGTGCGCTCCAGGGTGAAAAAGCCCTGGGCGTGGCGGATCTTGCCGGCGCCGCCGCAGGTGCGGCAGGGCTTAGGTGCAGTGCCGGCCTTGGCGCCGGTGCCGTTGCAGGCCTCGCAGGCGACCGAGGTCGGGATCTTGATCTGAGCGGTCTTGCCGGAGAACGCTTCCTCCAGCGTGATCTCCATATTGTAGCGCAGATCCGCCCCGCGCCCGCGCGCCTGGCCCGAGCGGCCACCACCGCCACCGCCGCCGCGCCCCATGGTGCCGCCGAACAGATCGTCGAAAATGTCCGCGAAGGAGGACGCGAAATCGGAACCGAAGCCGGGACCCGCCCCGCCGCCGCCATTCTCGAAGGCGGCATGGCCGAACCGGTCATAAGCGGCGCGCTTCTGCGGATCCTTCAGGATCTCGTAGGCCTCGTTGACTTCCTTGAACCGGATCTCGGCGTCCGCATCCCCCTGATTGCGGTCCGGATGCCATTTCATGGCCAGCTTGCGATAGGAGGCCTTCAGCACCGTCTCGTCGGCGCCGCGGTCGCAGCCGAGGGTTTCATAGTAATCGCGCTTGGCCATGCTTGCTCTTCACCCGCCGCAACCGGCCCTGGTCCGCCACCCGGTCCGTGCTCCGCCCCTGACCCGCAGGCACCGCGCTTTGCGCGGACCGAGGGTGCAGGCACCGGAGCGAAGGCGCCAAAGGCCGGGCGCCGGGGACAGGCGGTTCCGTTTCATCTGTCGCTGCGACCCGGCTCCATCGGGAGGCCGGGGCAGATCCGGTGCCCGGCACAAGGCCGGTCTCCACGGATCATGCCGCAGCGGTTGAAAATCCATTCCCTGCCGGGCAGGGAGAACGGCGGGCGTCAGCGCCCGCCGCCGCGTCGTCAGGCCGACTTTTTCTTGTCGTCGTCCACTTCGGTGAACTCGGCGTCCACCACATCGTCCTGCGGCTTGGCGGCACCCGCCTCCTCGCCGCCCTGCTGGGCCGCATACATGGCCTCGCCGAGCTTGAGGGAGGCCTGCGCCAGGGCCTGGGTCTTGGCCTCGATGGCCTCGACATCCTCGCCTGCGAGCACGCCCTTGAGGTCCGTGATCGCGGTTTCGATGGCGGTCTTCTCCGCCGCGCCGACCTTGGAGCCGTGCTCGGAGAGCGCCTTCTCGGTGGAGTGGACCAGCGCCTCGCCATGGTTCTTGGCTTCCGCCAGGGCCTTGCGCTTCTTGTCCTCGGCCGCGTGGGCCTCGGCGTCCTTCACCATCTTCTCGATGTCGGTGTCATTCAGGCCACCGGAGGCCTGGATGCGGATCTGCTGCTCCTTGCCGGTGCCCTTGTCCTTGGCGGACACCTGCACGATGCCGTTGGCGTCGATGTCGAAGGTGACCTCCACCTGCGGCACGCCGCGCGGCGCCGGGGGAATGCCCACCAAGTCGAATTGGCCGAGGATCTTGTTGTCCGCCGCCATTTCGCGCTCACCCTGGAACACGCGGATGGTCACCGCGGTCTGTCCGTCCTCGGCCGTGGAGAACACCTGGCTCTTCTTGGTCGGGATGGTGGTGTTGCGGTCGATCAGGCGGGTGAACACGCCACCCAGGGTCTCGATGCCGAGCGACAGCGGGGTCACGTCGAGCAGCAGCACATCCTTCACGTCGCCCTGAAGCACGCCGGCCTGGATGGCGGCGCCGATGGCGACCACCTCATCCGGGTTGACGCCCTTGTGAGGCTCCTTGCCGAAGAACTGCTTCACCACTTCCTGAACCTTGGGCATGCGGGTCATGCCGCCCACCAGCACCACTTCGTCGATCTGGCCGGCGGTGAGGCCGGCATCCTTGAGCGCTTTCTTGCAGGGCTCAACGGTGCGCTGGATCAGGTCGTCCACCAGCGCCTCGAACTTGGCGCGGGTGAGCTTCATGGTGAGATGCTTCGGACCCGAGGCATCGGCGGTGATGAAGGGCAGGTTGATCTCGGTCTGGGTCGCGCT
Source organism: Xanthobacter agilis (assembly GCF_021730435.1). Lineage (GTDB taxonomy): Bacteria > Pseudomonadota > Alphaproteobacteria > Rhizobiales > Xanthobacteraceae > Xanthobacter > Xanthobacter agilis. The sequence goes on along the minus strand of NZ_JABWGX010000004.1, from coordinate 50,616 downwards.
CGACAGCTCGATCTTGGCCTTCTCGGCGGCTTCCTTCAGCCGCTGGAGGGCGAGCTTGTCGTTGCGCAGGTCGATGCCCTGCTCCTTCTTGAACTCGTCGGCCAGGTAGTTCACCAGCCGCATGTCGAAGTCTTCACCGCCGAGGAAGGTGTCGCCATTGGTGGACTTCACCTCGAACACGCCGTCGCCGATCTCCAGCACCGACACGTCGAAGGTGCCGCCGCCGAGGTCATAGACCGCGATGGTGCCAGCCGACTTCTTGTCGAGGCCGTAGGCGAGCGCGGCCGCGGTCGGCTCGTTGATGATGCGCAGCACTTCCAGGCCGGCGATCTTGCCGGCGTCCTTGGTGGCTTGCCGCTGGGCGTCGTTGAAGTAGGCGGGAACAGTGATGACGGCCTTTTCCACCGTCTCGCCCAGGTACGATTCGGCCGTCTCCTTCATCTTCTGCAGGATGAAGGCGGAGATCTGCGAGGGCGAATACTTCTTGCCGTCGGCCTCCACCCAGGCGTCGCCATTGTCGGCGCGCACGATGTTGTAAGGCACGAGGCCCTTGTCCTTGGCCACGGTGGGATCATCGAAGCGGCGGCCGATGAGGCGCTTCACCGCGAAGAAGGTGCGCTCCGGATTGGTCACGCCCTGCCGCTTGGCGGGCTGACCGACGAGACGCTCGCCGTCCTCCGAGAAGGCGACGATGGACGGCGTGGTGCGCGCGCCCTCGGCGTTCTCGATGACTTTCGGGGACGCGCCCTCCATCACCGCAACGCACGAATTGGTGGTGCCGAGGTCGATACCGATGATCTTGGCCATATAGTTTCTCCTTGTCGGCAGACCGGCCGGGCCCTTGCGGCACCCGCCTGGAACAGGCCGCGAGCCCCTCCCGCAGCCGATCCGCCGGCCCCCTTCACTTGAAATTGGGGTTCGTCGCGAATACGACGATCGAGGCGGATATAGGGGGGGTGATTTGGCGCCGCAAGGCGTGGTAGCAGGCCGATGCGCCCTTTTTCACGCCCCCGCGAGGATGACGCCCCCGATGTCGCCCGTGCCCGCCTCTTCCCCTGCCGGACTTCCCGGCCACAGTGCCGCCGACCGCACGGCGCTCATCGCCGTGGACCTGCAGGTGGACTTCCTGCCCGGCGGCGCATTGGCGGTGGCCGGGGGACACGAGATCCTCCCGCTCGCCAACCATGCGGCCCAGTTCTTCCGCAACGTGGTGCTGACCCAGGACTGGCACCCGGCGGACCATATCTCATTCGCCGCCAACCATCCCGGCAAGGCGCCCTATGACACCATCGCCCTGCCCTATGGCGAGCAGGTGCTGTGGCCGGTCCACTGCGTCGAGGACAGCATCGGCGCGCGCCTCGCCTCGCGCCTTGAGATCCCCCATGCCCAGCTCATCATCCGCAAGGGACACCATCGGGCGATCGACAGCTATTCCACCTTCTACGAGGCGGACCGCACCACCCCCACCGGCCTCACCGGCTATCTGCGCGACCGAGGGATCGAGACCGTCTATCTGCTCGGCCTCGCCACCGATTTCTGCGTCTCCTGCTCGGCGGTGGACGCGGCGCGCCATGGATTTACCACCTATGTGGTGGAGGATGCCTGCCGCGCCATCGACGTGAACGGCTCGCTGGACAAGGCCTGGGCGCAGATGAACGCGGCCGGGGTCAAGCGCACGCGGCTTGATGCGCTCCGCGCCTGACCCCGCGCGGGGTCACATCTCGGCCGCCGTCATCCAGCCCATGGCGGCACCGGTGGCGTCGACCACGATGGCGATCCGGCCGATCCCCGGCACCTCGAACGGCGGGCGGATCACATGGCCGCCATTCGCCTCCAGCAGCTTCAGCCGCGCCTCCAGGTCGTCCACATTGATATAAGGGAACCAGTGGGGCGGCACTTCCGGCGGCAGGATGTCGGTCTTGTCCATGAGGCCGGCCACCGGCTCGTCCCCGAGGTGCGCGACATAATAACTGGGCCCCCCCTCGGACGGCATCTCGCTGAACGACCAGCCGAGCGTGGCCCCATAGAAGGCCTTGGCCTTCTCCACATCGTCGGTCATCAGCTCGTTCCAGTAGAATTTCCCGTGCAGGGCCATGACTGTCTCCTCCGTGCGATGGCCCTGTTTACAGGAAGTCCCGACCATCGGCGCGATCCCATTTGTCTTCTTCGCGCGCGCGGGTAAGGTTTCCCAAGGGCAAGATCCCGCCCCGCGCCGGAGGCCGCCGTGACCGATCGTCTTGAGCTCGCCCCCGGCGCCTTCTGGTATCCGGCCGCCTTCGATGCGCGAGCGCAGGCGGATCTGCTGGCCGATGTCCGCGCCGTCTTGGCCCAGGCACCCCTGTTCACCCCCACCATGCCGCGCACCGGCAAGAGCTTCTCCGTGCGCATGAGCAATTGCGGGCCGCTGGGCTGGGTCTCCGACGGTTCCGGCTATCGCTACCAGAGCTTCCACCCCGATACCCGCCAGCCCTGGCCGCCCCTGCCGGACCGTCTCCAGGCGGCCTATGCCCGCTTCGGCGCCGCCACCCCGGCCGAGGCGTGCCTCATCAATTATTATGCGCCCGACGCGCGCATGAGCCTGCACCAGGATCGCGACGAGGCCGACCTCACGGCACCGGTGGTGTCCCTCTCCCTCGGCGATACCGCGCTGTTCCGGCTCGGCGGCCCGGAACGCGGCGGCGCCACGCAAGCGATCCGGCTGGCCTCCGGCGACGTGTTCGTGTTGTCGGGACCGAGCCGCCTGGCCTTTCACGGCGTCGACCGCATCCTCGGGGGCTCCTCCCGCCTGCTGCAGGAGGGTGGCCGGTTCAACCTGACATTGCGGCGGGTGAGCTGTACCGGGTGACGCGGGCCCGCCATTCATGCCACCCTTCCAACGATTTTGCCGGGCCGATTCGGGCCTCGTCCGCGCCCCGGCACCCTCGATTGGAGCTTTCCCGATGCGTCGTGGCCTGCTGCGCCGTGGAATGACCGGGCTCGCCGCCCTTTGCCTGTCGTACGCGATCATCGTGACGGCTACCGCCGCCCTCGCCGGCGAGGTCGTGTTTCCGCGCGGCGCGGTGGTGGGGCTCGCGCCGCCGCCCGGAATGGTGGAGAGCACCACCTTTTCCGGCTTCGAGGACCGCGCCCATAACGCTTCCATCCTGATCGTGGACATGCCGCCGGAGGCCTATGGACAGCTTGAGGGCGGCTTTTCCGATGCCGCCCTGGCGGCCAAGGGCATCACCGTGGAATCGCGCGGCCCCTTCGCCATTTCCGGGGCCAAGGGCTATCTTGTTACCGGTACCCAGACCGCCGGGCCGTTCCGCGTGCGCAAGTGGGTGCTGCTGGCGGGAACCGACCTCGTGACCGCCCTCGTCACGGTGCAGGTGGCCGAGACCGATGCCGCCACCCTGCCCGACGCCGAGGTGCGCGCGGCGCTGGCGAGCCTCGCCTTCCGCTCGCCGGAATCGCAGGTGGCGGCGCTGCCCTTCACCCTGACCGACCTCGCCGGCTTCCGCGTGGTGCGGACCTTCGGCGGGTCCACCGTGATGCTCACCGATGGCCCGAAGAATGTGATCGAAGGGGCGGAACAGCCCTATTTCGTGGTGTCGGTGGCGGTCGGCGCCCCGCGCGAGGACGAGCGGCGCCAATTCGCCTTGCGGGCGCTCTCCACCTTGTCCGGCCTGAAGGACATGCGGCTGGAGCGGGCGGAGCCGCTGCGCATCTCCCAGGTGCCCGGTTTCGAGGTGATGGCCCAGGCCGTGGACGCCAAGACCGGCGAGCCGGTGAAGATCATCCAGTGGCTGCGGTTCGGCCAGACCGGCCACATGCGCATGGTGGGCATCTCAAAGGTCGACGCCTTCCCGGAGCTCTACCCGCGCTTTCGCGCCATCCGCGACGGCGTCGACGCACGCTGAGCCCCCTGGCAGTTCCCTGACGGCCCCGCGCCGGGGCGTGCCCCGGCCGCTCGGATCTCAGGCCACCTTGATGTCAGCGAGGAACCGCCGCACCTCGCCGTTCAGCTCATCGAGCTGCTGCGTGAGGCCGGAGGCCGCCGAAAACACCCGTGTGGCCGCCGTGTTGGACTGGGTCATCGCGTCGGTCACGCGGCCGATGCTGGAGGACACCTCGATGGTGCCCTGCGAGGCATCGTGAATGTTGCGGGCAATCTCCCGCGCGGCATTCTCCTGCTGCCGCACCGAATCGGCGATGGATTCGGCCACCGTGTTGATGGTCCCGATGGTGCCCGAGATGCTCTCGATGGTGACGAGGGTGGCGTCGGTATCCGCCTGGATGGTCTCGATCTGGGAGCGGATCTCCGCCGTCGCCTTGCCGGTCTGCTCGGCCAGCTGCTTGACCTCGTCGGCCACCACCGCGAAGCCTTTGCCGGCAACGCCGGCATGGGCGGCCTCGATGGTGGCGTTGAGGGCCAGGAGATTGGTGCGCCCCGCGATCTCGCGGATGAGCCCGATAATGCTGCCGATGCGATCGGTCGCCTCCGCCAAGGTCTTCACCTTGGTGCTCGCCTGCTCCACGTCGAGCACGGCGCGGGAGGTGACATCGGCCGATTGCGCCACCTGGCGGCTGATCTCGCGCACCGACGCCGACAATTCCTCGGTGGCGGCCGCCACCGTCGCCACGTTGTCCGAGGCCTGCTCGGACGCGGCGGCGACCGCCCGCGACTGCACCGAGGTTTCCTCCACGAAGGCGGTCATGCCCTTCGCCGTCGTATGAAGATCAACGACAGAGGACGAGACCAGGGAAACCACCGAGCCCACCGACGCCTCGAACGACTGCGCGAGCCGGTCGAGGGTAGCCCTGCGGTCGCGCCGCCCGGCCTGGAGATAGACGTGGATCGCAAGGTCCATGTCGAGAATCGCCACGCGAATGACGGCGGTCTGAAGTTTCAGCGCCTGCTCGGCCTTTTTCCGCGCGAACAACGTGGCGCCGAGATCGCCGCCGAGAGCCTGCACCAGATGACTGATGAGAAAGCTGTAGCCGCCAATATACCAATGGGGATCCAGCCCAAGCTTATTGTGCATCTCGCCGATGCGGGTCACCGAGGCTTCGTATTCCTCGTCGAAGCGCGCATCCAGAATGACACCCCAGTGCGTGAGCTGCATGCGCTTGGCACGCGCCATCTGCTCAGGCCCCCCGAAAAATCTCCGCGTCTCCGCAATGGACCCGACATGTTCGTAGAATCTATCCAGAACACCATCGAGGAGCGGAAGAATACACTCCTTCGAAGACCTTAGTAATTGAACGGCCTCAGCGTCAATGAGATTAAAATTCAACCGCTCACGCATATTGAGGTCAGATGACATGGCAACCCTCACCCCACCACAACAATACGGCAGGAAAACGAATCATATACTCTCAGATCACAAGGCTATTTCCGGCGGACCACAAAGTGGAGTCCAACACAAAACAAATCACCCAACGCCGACGCCATTACAAATCGAGGAATGGGATGAAAACTTACCAGAAACCAAACTTCATTCAACGTGGAACATAGTGATTCCGCGACACATTTAATCTCTTCTAATAACAGCCTGGATACCTGCATGGCCCGCGCATGAAAGGAGCTCCCCGCGCGGGATCAATGGAGCAAAAATACTTCCGCCCCACACACAACCACAAGTTCACGCCACGCCCATAGTCCCCATGACGGGAAACGACAAAAATTGTCAGAATCCCGACAATGAAGCGCGTGCTGCATACAATCCGCACGCCTCTCCGGACATCGGAGGACCACGCTATTCCCTCATATAAATGTCAGCTCCTCTTGACCCGACAACAATGCTGACATTTTACACCTCAAAATACCATTCGTCACCTAAGAAATGAGACGGCTCGGTTTCCCGCCCCGTCCGCGCGCAGATTTGAGGAGATCAGGGACCCGCCCGGTGAAATCGAAGCCCGCGCAGCGGGGCGGCATCAGCCGAGGTGTCGGGCGGCGGCCACCACCGCCTGTCCGAGCGCGAGGCCGCCATCGTTGGCCGGAACCTCGGCCGGCGCAAGCACCCGCACCCCCTGCCCTTCCAGGCGGCGCGTCATGTCCTGCAGCAGCAGCGCATTTTGAAAGACGCCGCCGGACAAAGCCACGGCGCCGATGGCGGCCCGCCGCGCCACCCCGGCCGCCGCATCGGCGAACGCCGCCGCAAGCCCGGAGTGGAAGCCCCCCGCCATGGCGCCGCACGAAGCCCCCGCCGCGCGGTCGCGCAGCACATGCCGCCACAGGGGCGCGGGGTCGATCTCCAGCAGGCCGTCGTTTTCCCGAAGCACGAACGGATAAGGCGCCGCGTCCGCCTGCGCGCAGGCTTCGAGGGCCATGGCCGCCTCCCCCTCGTGGCTGAGGCGCCCCGGCGCGCAGCCGAGCAGCATCGCCATCGCGTCGAACAGGCGTCCGGCGGAGCTGGACAAGGGCGCGTTGAGCCCCTTGTCCGCCATGGCCCGCAGGGTGGCGACCGGCCGCCCCGCGAACACCGGCCGCAGGCTCGGTTCGCCGTCCACGGCGGCGCGGCCGAGCGCCCGGTCGAGATGGGCGAGCAGCACCCGCCACGGCTCGCGGCTTGCCGCATCGCCGCCCAGGAGCGGAATGGGCGAGAGCCGGCCCACCCGCCGAACCGCGGCATAATCCCCGACCAGGATCTCGGCGCCCCAGAGGCTGCCGTCGGCGCCGAACCCCAGCCCGTCGAGGATCACCCCCACCACCGGCCCGTCGCGGCGGCGCCAGCCCGCTTCGGCCATGGCCGCGGCCATGTGGGCATGGTGGTGCCCGACCGGCTCCAGCGGCACGCCGAGCGCCGCCGCGCGCGCGGTGCCGAGCCGGGTGGCGTGGTAGCCGGGGTGCAGGTCCACCGCCACCACGGCGGGCGCGTGGGCGAACAAGGCCCCGTAATCGGCTATGGCCGCCTCGAAGGCGTCGGCGGTGCCGGGCTCGTCGAGATCGCCGAGATGGTGGGAGAGCAGCGCCTTCTCCCCATGGGTGAGGCAGATGGCGCTTTTCAGTTCCGCGCCCAGCGCCAGCACCGGCGGCGCGTCCGCGAAATCCTCGGGCAAGGCGAGCGGCAGGGGCGCAAGCCCGCGCCCGCGCCGCAACACCCGCATCCGGCCGGCGGCAAGGCGCACCACGCTGTCGTCGAGCCGCCGCGCGATCGGACGGTCGTGCATCAAGAGGGCATCGGCGATACCGGCGAGGACGGTACGCGCCTCCTCATTGTCGATCACCTGGGGCGCGCCGGAGCCATTGCCCGAGGTCATCACCAGCGGCCGCCCCACCGCCGCCACCAGCAGGTGATGCAAAGGCGTGTAGGGCAGCATCATCCCCACCTGCCGCTGACCGGGGGCGATGCCGGGCGCCAGCGGGGCGTCCGGCTGCACCGGCAGCAGCACGATGGGCGCCGAGGGTCCGGCGAGGGCCGCCCCTTCCGCCGCCCCCACCGCGCACAGGCGCGCGAGGGTGGCGGCATCCGCCATCACCGCCAGCGGCTTGGTGGGCCGCCGCTTGCGTCGGCGCAATTCGTCCACAGCCGCGGCCTGGGTGGCATCACAGGCAAGGTGGAAGCCGCCGATGCCCTTGACCGCCACGATCCCGCCCCGCAGCAGCACCTCCGCCGCCCTGGCGATGGGATCGCCCGGCCCCGCATCCACCCCCTCCAGCCACAGGCGCGGCCCGCAGCGGGGGCAGGCGATGGGCTGGGCATGGAAGCGGCGGTCGGCGGGGTCGCCATATTCGGCCGCGCAGTCGGGGCACATGGCAAAGCCCGCCATGGTGGTGGCCGAACGGTCATAGGGCAGGCCGGTGACGATGGAGAAGCGCGGTCCGCAATCGGTGCAATTGGTGAAGGCGTAGCGGAAGCGCCGGGCCTTGGGATCAGCCATCTCGGCCCGGCACGCGGGGCAGGTGGCGATGTCCGGCACCACCCCCACGGAGACGGTCCCGGCTCCGCTCTCGATGATGCGGAAATCGGCGCCCTCCGGCATCGGCGCCACGCTCCGGGAGACCTGATCGACGCGCGCCAGAGGCGGCGCCTCGGCCGTGAGGGCCGCCACGAACGCATCCAGGCGCGCGCCCGGCCCCGCCACATGGATCACCACCCGGTCGCCGCGATTGCAGACCGTGCCGCGCAGCCCCAGGCGCCGCGCCAAACGATAGACGAAGGGGCGGAAGCCCACCCCCTGGACGATGCCGCCGAGGGTGATCTCGATCCCGATTTCCGCTGAGTCCGCCCCGTTGTCGGTCATGGCTCAATGCACCGTGCACACCATGCAGGGATCGAACGCGCGCACAATGTGCTGCACACTCACGGGCGTCGTCTCCCCCAGCGCCACTGGCGCGCCCACCAGCGCAGCTTCCAACGGACCGGGCACGCCGGCCGCATCGCGGGGCGAGAAATTCCAGGTGGTGGGGGCGATGATCTGGTACCGGGCGATGCGCCCTTTCTCCACCACCAGCCAATGACCCAGCGCCCCGCGCGCCGCCTCGGTCAGGCCGAAGGCGCGGCCCGCGGCGGGCAGTTCCCCCTGCGCGCACCAGGGCGCGGCCGGCTCCAGCTCCCGCACCCAGGCCGCCATGACGCGCAGCGTGCGGGCCGTCTCCAGAAGGCGGCCCACCACCCGCGCGCGCACGCTCGCCCCCTCCCGCGCCACCAGATCGCGGGCGAGGGGGTGGCCGTCCACCACCTGCCGCGCCAGCGCCCCGGTCTCGAACGGCAGGCCGGCAAGGCGCGGCGCCTTGCACCAGGTGTAGCCGGTCTCGTCCGCCGCATCGGGAAAGGTCGAGCCCTCGAACGGGGCGTGGGGCGCCTCCCGCCCCTCCATGCGGGCGAAGCTGTGATCCTCGGTGATGGCCTCCACCTGAAGCGGCCCCGGCCGACCGTCGGCAAAGGTGCCGGCGCGGTAGAGCCGGCCCTCGTCCCCCGGATAGGCGCCGTAGGACAGGAAGCGGTCATAGGCGCGACCGAGCCGGTCGAGGCCGAGATCGGCGGCGATGGCGAGGAACAAGGCGAAATCGCCGCCGCGCCCATGCGCCCACGCCTCCAGCTCCGCCACGCTGGACAGCGCCTCCACCTCCTCCAGCGGCCCGGCGAACAGGTGTTCCTCCAGCGCCGCCCGCGCCGCCGAGAGGGTGGCGAGAAGGCGCATCTGGTCGCGCGGGTCGGCGCTGCGGCTCACCCCGCCGGGCTGGAGGGCGAGAGTGTGCGGCCAGCGCCCGGCCAGCAGTCCCATCACATGCAGCAGGCTGGCGCGGGTCGCGAGCGCGCGGGTCACGCTGTGCCCCCGCGCCGCCTTGAAGCCGCGCTCGACCGCGCCGAACCAGGGACGGCCCGCGTAAGCGGCGCGGGCGAAATCCGGCATGAAGAAGACATGGAAATGGGTCAGGTGATCGGCCACGTTCTCGGTCGCCACCATCAGATTGGTGGCGCGGCGCCCGTTGCGGGTGGGCGCGAGGCCCTGTAATTCCGCCAGCGCCAGGGCCGCCGCGTGGGACTGGGAGACCGAGCAGATGCCGCAGATGCGCGGCGCGATCACCAAGGCATCGCGCGGGTCGCGCCCCTCCAGGATCCGTTCGAAGCCGCGGAACAAGGGCGACGACACATAGGCCGCCCGCACCGCCCCGTCGGCGATGTCGAGCCGCACTTCCAGGTCGCCCTCCACCCGGTTGAAGGGGCCCACCACCAGCCGCGTCGTGTTCTCGCTCATCGCTTCTTGATGTCCCGCACCATGGGCGGCGTCAGCACGCGATCCGAAGTGGCGTTGCGGCGCAGGCGCTCGGGTGTCGCCGCCTTGGCCAGCGACGAGAGGGCGATGAACCAGGCCTTGGGCATGTCGGTGGGCAGACCCACCGGGATGCCGCCGATCTTCGGCGTGTCGAGAAAGGCGTGGCCCGGCTCCTCGAACTCCGGCGCGGTGCAGTTGATGCACGCGTAGCCGCCGCGTGTGCAGGAGCCCTCGCCGTTCCACAGCCGGGTGTTGCAATCGGCATGGGCCTGGGTGCCGAGGCAGCCCAGATGCTCCATCATGCAGCCGAGATCGCTCATCTTCTCGGCGCTGGCCTTGTATTCGTAATATTCGTTGCGCGGGCAGCCATGGTGCACCAGATAATCGGCATAGAAGCGCGGCCGACCGTAGACGTCGAGATCAGGTTCGGCCAGCAGGCCCGCCGACAGCAGCATCAAGGTTTCCGTGACCCAGTTGGGATGGGTCGGGCAGCCGGCCACATTGACCACCGGCAGGCCGCCGCGCGCCCGGAACTCCACGCCGAGCGCCCCGCCCCTCCGGCGCCCGTCATATTGCAGGCCGCAGGCATCGGCCGGATTGACCCCGGCGGCGGTGACGCCGCCATAGGCGGCGCAGGTGCCCACCGCCACCACATGCCGCGCCACGGCGGCCAGTTCCCGCACCCACTCCAGCATCGGCCGGTCGGTGCCGGCAAGGATGTGGAAGCGCCCGGTGCCGTTCGGCCCGCGCAGCAGCGCGCCTTCCACGCACAGGGCGTCAAGCGGGATCTCGCCGGCAAGGATGCGCGCGAACAGGGCCACCGCCTCCGCTCCCGTCTCTTCCGACAGGGTGGGATGCCACAGGATGCGGATGCCGGCGCCCGCCAGGGTGGTGGCAAGGTCCGGCGCCTCGGCGCACAGCAACGACATGGTGCAGCCGCCGCAGCCGCCCGATTGCAGCCACAGGATATGGAAGGGCGCACTCATGTCCGGCTCCCTCCGCCCGCCCCCCCCCGACCCGACAGCGCCGGGAGGGTGAGGGTGGCGACCGCGCCGCCGCCCGGCGCGTTATCGATGGTGAGCCGGCCTTCGTGCTCCTCCACGATGCGGTAGCAGATGGACAGGCCGAGCCCGGTGCCCTTGCCCACCGGCTTAGTGGTGAAGAAGGGGTCGAACACCCGCCCCTCCACCTCTGGCGCAAGTCCCGGCCCGCTGTCGCGCACCTCCAGCACCACGGCGTCGGCGGCGCGGCTGCCGTGGATGTCGAGGCGCGGCGCGGGCCGCCCCTCCATGGCGTCGATGGCGTTCTGGACGAGGTTCATGACCACCTGGTGGATATGGCCGGGATGGTCGACGGTGGTGAAATTCTCCGGCAGCTCCACGCGGGTCTGAAGATCGGGCATCTGCGATTTCGCCACCCAGTCCACCGCTGAGCGCACCACGCCAGCGAGGTCGAACGGCTCGCGCGCCTCGCGCCGGTCGGAGGAGAAGCGGCGCAGGTCGGCCACGATATCGCGCACCCGCTCCGCCCCCTCCAGCATGCCGGCGAAGGCGGAGGGGATGTCGGCCAGCACCCGGTCCACCCGCAATTCGGCGCGCACCTGGGCGGCGGCGGCCGCATCGCCGCCATGCACGGCATCGAGATAGGCCATCAGCCGGTCCACATAGCGCTTGAGCGCATGGGCGTTGCCATAGACGAAGGAGATCGGATTGTTCAATTCGTGCGCCACCCCCGCCACCAGCCGGCCGAGGGAGGCCATCTTCTCAGCATGGACAAGCTGTTGCTGGGTGCGCTTCAAATGCTCGTGGGCGCTGGCGAGGTCCGAATAAGCCTGCTTCAGCTCGCCGATGGGCCGTCCCACCAGCACGATGCCCACCGCGCGCCCGCGCGGATCGAACCGCAGGGCTCCGTTCACCGCCACCGGCTGCGGCCCGTCCGGCGTGGCGAGGGAGAACTCGCGATCAACGATGCGGGCGCGGCTGGCCATGGTGGCCAGCACATCGGCGGCGCTGGTGGGCGAGGCCGGATCAATGAGCGTGGCGAGCGGCCGCCCGAGGAGGGCCTCGGCCGGCTGGCCGAAGGCGCGCTCGGCGGCCCGGTTCACCTGCTCCACCCGGCCGGTGAGGTCGCAGGCGACCAGCACGTCGGTCATGGCGCCGAGCAGGCCGGCGATGAAACCTTGCGCCTCCTCCAGCGCCGCGTTCTTGGCCTCCAGCTCCACCTGCTGGCTCACCAGCTCGGCATAGGTCTCGTCCATCTTCTGGATGACGGCGATCCAGGCCTGGTCCGCCTCGGCCGCGCCAAGGTCCCCCTCCCGCCCGAAGGCCGGGAGCGGGGGCACGAGCGGAATGTCCTCCCCCGCGGGCATGGCGTGATCCTTAAGGTTCAAGGCGCGGCATTTCGGCCCGTCGCGCGGCGCGAAGGCTGGCCATGCTAATCCCGCCGCTCGCCCCGGTGCAATGAGGGGCGCGGGTGCTCCCATTCGCGCCCGTCCGGCGCTATGGTCGGTCCATGAATACGCATTCGAGCCCGCATTCCGGCGCGACCGCCTCCCACCCTGCCGCCACCGGCAGCGCCGACCACCCGCGCACCTTCCAGATCGCCGGCACCACCGTGACCGCGCCACGGCTGGCAGGCGGCCTGCATGTGGTGGCAACCCCCATCGGCAACCTCGGCGACATCACGCTGCGCGCGCTCGAAACCCTGGCGGCGGCCGATGTCATCGCCTGCGAGGACACCCGCGTCTCGCGCCGGCTGCTGGACCGCTACGCCATCCACACGCCGCTCGTGCCCTATCACGACCACAACGGCGCCAGCGCGCGGCCGAAGCTCCTGGCGCGCCTCGCGGCGGGGGACAAGGTCGCGCTCATTTCCGATGCCGGCACGCCGCTGGTGTCCGATCCCGGCTTCAAGCTGGTGGTGGAGGCGGCGGGCGAAGGCCACACGGTGCACCCCCTGCCCGGCGCCTCGGCGCTGCTGGCGGCGCTGGTGGCGGCGGGCCTGCCCACCGACTGCTTCCTGTTCGACGGCTTCCTGCCGCCCAAGGCCGGCCAGCGGAAGAACCGCCTCACCGCGCTGGCCCAGGTGCCGGCCACCCTCGTCTTCTACGAGAGCGGCCCGCGTCTGGCCGAAAGCCTGGCCGACCTTTCCGCCGTGCTCGGCCCGCGCCGCGCCGCCGTCTGCCGGGAGCTGACCAAGACGTTCGAGGAGGTGCGCCGCGGCGACCTGCCGTCCCTCGCCGCCCATTATGCCGCGGCCGACACGCCCAAGGGCGAAATCGTGCTGGTGGTGGGCCCGCCCCTGGAGGCGGCGGCCGGGGACGAGGCGGTGGACGCCGCCCTCGCCCGCGCCCTGAACGACGCCTCCCTGAAGGATGCCGTGGCCGCCGTCGCCGCCGTGACCGGCCGGCCCAAGCGCGAGGTCTATGCCCGCGCCCTGGCCCTGGCGGAGGGACGCCAGACCACCGGACACCCGTCTGCGGAGCCACCTTGCGCCGACCGCGATCCGCCCCAAGACGATGCCTGAACCGGCACCGCGCACGCCCGCCCAGCGCGCCGCCCATGCCCGCGGCGTGGCGGCGGAAGGACGGGCCGCGCGACTGCTGGAGGCACAGGGCTTCGCCATCGTCGCCCGCCGCGCCCGCACCAAGGCCGGGGAGATCGACCTGATCGCCCGGCGCGGCGATCTGCTGGTGTTCTGCGAGGTCAAGCAGCGCGCCAGCCTCGCCGCCGCCGCCGAATCCCTCCTGACGCGCCAGCAGCGGCGCATTGCCGCCGCCGCCGAAGCCTGGCTCGCGGAGCGGCCCGAGCTTTCGCCCCTGGACATGCGGTTTGACGCCATCCTCATCGCCGGCACGGCGGCCGAGCACCTGCCGGGCGCCTTCGAGGCCGGGTGATCGCTCCGCCCCGCGCGCCAAACGGCAGGACTGACATGACGCGCGTGAACTGGCGGGCGGCACGCCCGCGCTATAGATAAGGCAGGAGCCCGTGCGGCCCCCACGCCGTCCCGTCCCGCGCCGGTCGAACACCGGGGCCTCACTCTATACGCCTCAGATCGTCACGCCTCAGGTCGAACGCATCCGCTCCCTTGTCAGAGCCCGCCACGGGCGCCGGAGATTGTCATGACCCTTCAGGTCGCGGTCCAGATGGACCACATCGCCACCATCAACGTCGCCGGCGATTCCACCTTCGCCCTGCTGCTGGAAGCCCAGCGGCGCGGCCACACGCTGTTTCACTACACCCCCGACCGCCTCGCGATGCGCGACGGCACCGTCTTCGCCACCCTTGAGAGCCTGAGCGTGAAGGACGAGGCGGGCGCCCATTTCGTGCTCGGCGAGAAGCGCCGCGTGGCCCTCTCTCAGATGGACGTGGTGCTGTTGCGGCAGGACCCGCCGTTCGACATGGCCTATGTGACCACCACCCACCTGCTGGAGCGCATCCACCCGAAGACCCTGGTGGTGAACGACCCGGCCCATGTGCGCAACGCGCCGGAGAAGATCTTCGTCACCCATTTCCCGGAGCTGATGCCGCCGACCCTCATCACCCGCGACCTCGACGAGATCAAGGCGTTCCGCGCCGAGCACGGCGATGTGGTGATGAAGCCGCTCTATGGCAACGGCGGCGCCGCCGTGTTCCGCCTCACCGCCGACGACCTCAATTTCGGCTCGCTCTACGACCTGTTCGCCACCACCTTCCGCGAACCCTGGGTTATCCAGCGCTTCCTGCCGGCGGTGAAGCACGGCGACAAGCGCATCATCCTGGTGGATGGCGAGGCCGCCGGCGCCGTGAACCGGGTGCCCAATGAGGGCGACCTCCGGTCCAACATGGTGCGTGGCGGCGCCGCCCGGCCCACCGACCTCACCGACCGGGAACTGGAGATCTGCGCCCGCATCGGCCCGTCGCTGAAGGCCATGGGCCTCCTCTTCGTGGGCATCGACGTGATCGACGGCAACCTGACCGAGATCAACGTCACCTCCCCCACCGGCCTGAGAGCCATCAAGCGCCTGGGCGGCCCCGACATCGCCGCCCAGATCTGGGACAGGATCGAGGACAAGCGCCGCGCCTGATCGCCCGGCGCCCCCTCTGACCGCGGAGAAGATTGCCATGACGCGTCTCTTTGTTCCCGCCTTGGCCGCGCTCGCGCTTCTCACCCTGCCCGCGCGGGCGCAAACCCCGCCGGCGGCCCCATGGTTGTCCGTTGCCGACATCGCCACCCATCTGGCGGAAAACGGCTTCCGCGTGATGAAGCTCGATCGGGAGAGCGATGGCTTCGAGGCCGACCTCATCGACCGCCAGGGCAACCGGGTGGAGGCGCGGGTGAACCCCGTCACCGCCGAACTGGTGACCACCAAGTATGAGGGCCGCGCCGGCCCGGTGCACGAGCAGTGGCTCACCCTCGCCCAGGTGGCCCGCCACCTGGAGGGTCAAGGCTTCACCGTGCGCAAGATCGAGACCGAGGCCGCCGGCTACGAGGTCGACCTCACCGACCGCGCCGGCGCGCGCACCGAGGCCGAGATCGACCCCATGACCGGCGCCATCCGCTCCTCCAAGCCCGATTGAGGGCGCGGTGGCGCGGGTGTCAGACCGCCCGCGCCACCAGGGTCAGCGTATCGAGGGTGAAGGTGCCGTCCGGCTCGATCTCGAAATGCCGGGCGACCTCGGCGCTGGCCCCCTGCTGCAGGCTGCGGATCGCGGCCGCATGCAGCTCCGGCGTGCGGATGCGCGCCACCCAGGAGGCGAACTCCAGCCGCAGCCGATGCGCGGTCACCGCTTCCACCACGAACCCCGCCTGCGCGAGGTGCGCATCCCATTCCCCACGCGAGAAATTGCGACCGTGGGAGGGATCGCGCAGCAGTTCGATGGCCTGGAGGAAGGTATCCGCCACCGGCCATTGCGGCGCCACCACATCCATGAACACCGCCCGCCCACCGGCCTTCAGCACCCGCCGCGCCTCGGCGAGGCCAACCTTCAGGTTCCGCCAATGGTGGGCGCTGTAGCGCGAGGCCACCGCGTCGAACGCGGCGTGCGGGAACGGCAGCGCCTCGGCCACGCCCTGCCGCGTGGCGATGTTGGACACGCCGCGCCGGGCCGCCTCGACCCGCACCGCCTCCAGCATCGCCTCGGACAGGTCATAGGCCACCACCTCACCCACGAACGGCGCCGCGGTGAAACTCACATGACCGCCGCCGCACCCCAGATCCAGCAGCCGATGCGGCCGCTCGCGCTGCAGAATGGTCGCCAGCGCGTCCAGATCCGGCCCGCGCGCATGCACCGCGCTCGCCACATAGGCCGCCGCCTGCGGCCCGAACTGGGCCGAAACCCGGCCTTCGTGGCTGCTCTCGGCCGCGGTGCCCGACTGAACTTCGCCCATCATCTCCTCCTGTCGCGCCCCGATGGCGCACGTCGGCGGCAGGCTGCCGCACGGCCAGACATAGAGGTGTCTTAAACCGGTGCCAGAGCCGATTTTATCCTGGTATAACATCTCCCCACATGACCCCACCCGACACCACCGGCCAGACCCGCGCCGCGCTCGGCGCCTTCCTCCGGGCGCATCGCGAGCAGATGGACCCCAAGGCCTTCGGCATCACCGACCTGCGGCGGCGGCGCACCCCCGGCCTGCGCCGCGAGGAAGTCGCCCAGATCGCTGGTCTCAGCGCCACCTGGTACAGTTGGATCGAGCAGGGGCGCGAGGTGTCCCTGTCCGCCGCCGCCCTCGCCCGGCTCGCCGGCGCCCTGGGCCTGACCCCGGCGGAGCGGGCCTATGTGTTCGATCTCGCCGGCCGTCACGATCCCGAGCCCCCGCCGGAAGAGGCCGCACCACCCCCGGCCCTGGCCCGGCTGGTGCGCGACCTGCCCCATCCGGCCTATCTCGTGGATCGCCACTGGAACGCCCTCGCCTGGAACGTCTCCGCCGCCGCCCTGTTCCGCGGCTGGCTGGACCAGCCGGGTGACCGCAACCTGTTGCGCTTCATCTTCCTTTCCCCCCATGCACCGCGCCTGATCCCGCACTTCGACGACCGCGCCGGCCGCGTGCTGGCCGAGCTGCGCGCCGATTACTCGCGGCGCTTCGCCGATCCAGCCCTGGCCGCCCTCATCGCCGAACTCGCCGCCGGCTCCCCCTTGTTCGCCCGACTGTGGAACAGCCAGGCGGTGCTCGGCCGGGAAGGGGGCCGCCGCGCCTTTTCCGATCCGGCGGGCGCGGAGCACCATTACGATCAGCTGACCCTGGTGCCGCTGCCCGATGCCGGCGCCCGGCTGGTGGTGCTGATGCCGGCGGATTGACCGGCGCGCATGCCGACTTCAGTCTTGTTCCAGTTTCGTTCTTGCCGCTCAGGAAACCTTCCGCTACCGTGAGTAGCAACGGGGCTGAACGGGGGGCGCGGCGGTGATCCAGCGGGTGGCGACGGTCGCATTCGAAGGGGTGGAGGCACGCCCGGTGGATGTGCAGGTGCATGTGGCGGCAGGCCTGCCCGCCTTCACCATCGTCGGCCTGCCCGACAAGGCCGTCACCGAGGCGAAGGAGCGGGTGCGGGCGGCATTGATCGCCTCCGGGCTCGCCTTGCCGGCGCGGCGCATCACCATCAATCTTGCCCCCGCCGACCTGCCGAAGGAAGGCTCCCATTACGACCTGCCCATCGCCCTCGGGCTCATGGCCGCCATCGGCGCCATTCCGGGCGATGCCCTTGCCGGCTTTACCGTGGTGGGCGAACTGGCGCTCGACGGCACCGTGGCGGCGGTGGCGGGCGTGCTGCCGGCCGCCATCGGCGCCAATGCCCGCGGCCACGGGCTCATCTGCCCCGAGCCCTGCGGCGCGGAAGCCGCCTGGGCCAGCCCCGAGATGGACATCCTTGCGCCCGCCTCCCTGCTCGAACTTGCCAATCACATGACCGGACGCCAGGTGATGAGCCGCCCCGAACCGCGCATGAAGGCCGGCAGCGTGGCCGAGCTGGATCTCAGGGACGTGAAGGGGCAGGAAACCGCCAAGCGCGCCCTGGAGGTCGCCGCCGCGGGCGGACACAATCTCATCTTCATCGGACCGCCCGGCGCCGGCAAGTCCATGCTGGCGCAGCGCCTGCCCTCCATCCTGCCGCCGCTGGCCCCGGCCGAGATGCTGGACGTGTCCATGATCGCCTCGGTGGCCGGCGCCATCGAGGATGGGGCCCTGGTCAGCCGGCGACCGTTCCGCGCGCCCCACCATTCGGCGAGCATGGCGGCCATGGTGGGCGGCGGCGCCAAGGCCCGCCCCGGCGAGGTGTCGCTCGCCCACAACGGCGTTCTGTTCCTCGACGAGCTGCCGGAATTCTCGCCCCAGGTGCTCGATTCCCTGCGCCAGCCGCTGGAGAGCGGGGAGGTTCTGATCGCCCGCGCCAACCACCGCGTCACCTATCCGGCGCGGTTCCAGCTCATCGCCGCCATGAACCCCTGCCGCTGCGGACGCGCGGGCGAGCCGGGCTATACCTGCAAGCGGGGGCCGCGCTGCGCCGACGAGTATCAGGCCCGGCTGTCCGGTCCCTTCCTCGACCGCATCGACATTCACCTGGAGGTGCCGGCGGTGCGCGCGGCGGACCTCGTGCTGCCGGCCCCAACGGAAGGCTCGCGCGAGGTGGCCGCGCGGGTGGCGCAGGCACGCAACATGCAGATGGAGCGCTATGCCGCCCTCGGCCGGCCGGATGTGCGCACCAATGCGGAAGCCTCAGGCCCCCTGCTCGAAACCGTGGCCCAGCCCGACGCCGGAGGCGCCACCCTGCTGCGCGACGCCGCCGACGCCATGCGGCTCACCGCCCGCGGCTACCATCGCGTACTGAAGGTGGCCCGCACCCTGGCCGATCTCGACGGGTCGGAGGGCGTCGGCCGGCGCCATCTGGCCGAAGCCCTCGCCTATCGCGCCGCCGCCGACCGCCCTCGGGCCGCCGCCTAGGCAGTGTGGACGGATTTGATGAGGATGAAGCTCAGGGCGAGGGCGACGATGGCGGCGAAGCCGCATTCGGTCTTCTCGCAGCGCAGGGCGACGCGCTTGAATCGCTTCAGTTTTCCGAAGCACTGTTCGATGCGGGCACGGCCCTGGTAGAGCGCCTTCGGGAAGAAGGTTGGCCGGTGCTTCGCGTTGGATTTGAAGGGGATGGCCGGCGCGATGCCCCGAGCCCGGGCAATGGCCCGGTTGGCCTTGGCGTCATAGCCCTTGTCGGCGAGCGCCGCGCGTGGCGTGACGTCCGGCCCCAGATCCAACAGCAGCTTGAACAGCGGGCTGTCGCCGACCTCGCCGCCGGTCAGGTGGAAGGCGAGCGGGTGGCCATCGAAGTCGCTCTTGAGGTGGATCTTGGTGGAGAAGCCGCCGCGCGAGCGGCCGAGGGCCTGGCCTTGCTGCCCCCTTTTGCGCCGGCGGCGGAAACATGGGCGCGCACCACGGTGGAATCGAACATCTGCACCAGATGCGCGGTGCGGCTGAGGGAGGCCAGGGTTTCAAAGAACAGCTCGAACACGCCGGCCTGGCGCAGCCGCCAGAACCTTTTCCAGACGCTGTTCCAGGGTCCGAACTCGGCGGGCAGGGCCCGCCAGGAGATGTTGTGCACGGTGAAATAGTGCATGGCTTCAAGGAACTTGCGATCGTCGCGGCCCTTGTCGCCGCGTCGCGACCGGCAGGCGCGGAACACCTCCAGAGCCACTGCCCAATCCTCATCCGTCATCCGCGTCAGCATGGTCGACCTCGCCAAAAGCCGACCCGCTATGAATCACCGAAAGCACAAAAAGGGAATCCCCTCCGCCTCAACCGGCGGAAAACCGTCCACACTGCCTAGCGGAACGGGAACACGCCTCGCTCCCATCCACGTACCGTGCGGAGCGGGCCGAGCCCGCCCCGCAGGCGCGAGCCTCACCGACCAGCGTTGATGGCGATGCCTTCCAGATAGCTGATCTGGGCGAGGTCGCCGGGATTGACCTGCTGCAGGTCGGCCAGCACCTTGGGGTCCACCGCGCGCAGCGTGCGCACGCCGCCGTCGGGGCCTTCGAAGGTGACGGTGCCAGCCTGGCGGTTCACGTCCACGAAAATGGTGGTGAGCGTCACCGCGCGGATGCCGAAGCCCTCCGGCCAGCCCGGCAGGCCGTCATTGATGGCGACTTCGCTCAGCACCTCGCCGGGCGTGCCCTGGCGCGCCTTGCCGAGCCCGGTGACGATGCCCGGCACCACGCGGATGAGCAGCCGCTCGCTGTTGCGGTAGGCCTCGAGGTCGCCCAGGATCGGCGGCGCGACGATCGCCCAGCGCTTGCCGTTGGGCAGTTCCAGCACCATGCGGCGAGTGGCCGGATCGGCCGAGACGAACCGCGCCTGGTAGACCAGAACCGGCACCGTCCCCACGCCCGCGATGACCACGGTTTCGGTCGCGGTCGGCTGCGGCTGGGCCACGGCGCCGCCGGCGCCGAGCGCCACCAGGGCGGACACAGCCGCCGCCACGAGATAAGTCTTCATGATACCCCCCGATGATCGCGCGTCCGGCCCCGCCGGCATCCGCGCCGCGGCCCGATAAAGCCAGATTCCGCACCGCTGTCACAACTCCGTGCCCGGATAATCGCTCGGAAGCCTTAAGACCGTGCGAACACGACCGAAACCATTGTCACATGCGCGTATGAAATCTATGGTGAATGTGACGGTCACATTCAGACGCATGTCACGACAGGCGCTGAAGATCGCGATAGCTGCACGGGACGAACCGGCGCGGCCCGCGACGGCACCAAAAGGGTGGGCGGCCCGCGAGATGACGGTTTCGTCGCCGGCGGCGGCTCGGGGAGGGTCGACGCATGAAGCGCATCGGTGACACGGAAGACGCCTTCAACCTGCCGGCCTTGGTGGGGCGCGGTTTCGACGCCGCGCGCGAAGTGGCCAAGGAGAGCTTCGCCCGCTGGCCCGGCTTCAAGCCTGCCGAAGGCGTGGAGAAGCGCGCGCCGCTGTTCGGCCGCGACACCCCCTTCGCCTTCTTCGAGAAAGCCAAGGTCGAGGCCGGCGGACGGCCCCCGCTGCCGGCACCGCAGAAGCTGGTGGCCGATCTGCGGGCCTATTCCGGCATCCGCCACCGTGAAGCGGTGCCGGGCGACGAGGCCCTGGTGCTGGGACGCCTCGGGCCGCTGGAAGTGCGCCTGGCCCGCACCGCGCGCGACGTGCGCCGCGCCCAGCGCCTGCGCTACAAGGTCTTCTATGAGGAAATGTCGGCCTTGCCCGACGCCACCACGCGTCTGGCCCGGCGCGACATGGACAGTTTCGACGCCATTTGCGACCACCTGCTGGTCCTCGACTACGACGCCGGCAAGGTGGTGCTCGGCCGCCGCAAGCCCAAGGTGGTGGGCACCTATCGCGTGTTGCGCCAGGATGTCGCGGCCCGTCACGGCGGGTTCTACACCCAGGGCGAGTTCGATGTGGCGCCGATCATCGCCGCCCATCCCGACCTGCGGTTCCTGGAACTCGGCCGCTCCTGCGTGCTGAAGTCCTACCGCAACAAGCGCACGGTGGAACTGCTGTGGCACGGGATCTGGACCTATGTGCTGCGCAACAAGATCGACGTGATGTTCGGCTGCGCCAGCCTTGAAGGCACCGACCCGGACGCGCTCGCCTTGCCTCTGTCCTTCCTGCACCACAACGCGCTCGCGCCCGAGGAATGGCGGGCCCACGCACTGCCCGGCCGCCGCGTGGAGATGAACCGCATGGCCAAGGCTGACATCTCGCCCAAGGCGGCGGTGCAGAGCCTGCCGCCCTTGGTGAAGGGCTACCTGCGGCTCGGCGGCTTCGTGGGCGACGGCGCGGTGGTGGACCGCCAGTTCGGCACCACCGACGTGCTCATCATCCTGCCGGTCTCGGTCATCAGCCCGCGCTACGTGGAGCATTTCGGCCCCACCGCCAACCGGCACGCCATTTGATCCGCCCGCCGGCACCGGCCGGCATCGCGACGGGCGAACCGCCGGGATGCCTGCGGAGCTGGCGTTTCCACCGGCCCCGCGTCCGTGTCGCGGGGGTTACCGCTTCTCGCCGCGACACCGGATGTCGCTTGACGGCTGCGACGGCGCCCATCCGCCGCGGCCGTGCCGAGGGTGCGCCCGTGTCCGATGAATCGACAAATGGCTGACGCGCCGCGCGCTAGTATCCTCGGCCCGCGAAAATGCTCTAGCTCCTTATTTTATCGCAATTTCAGACGCAAAACCGCTGCACACTTTTGCTGAAATTGCTCTAGGGTGCGCCGTCACCCATCTGAACCGCCCATGATCGAGATCACACCCCGCATCGCCATTTCCGAGGACGACATCGAGTATGCGTTCGTGCGCGCCTCGGGGCCGGGCGGGCAGAATGTGAACAAGGTGTCGAGCGCGGTGCAGCTGCGCTTCCACATGGCCCGCTCGCCCGATCTCCCCGGCCCGGTGAAGGAGCGCCTCGCGCGCCTTGCCGGCCGCCGACTGACCCAGGATGGGGTCATCGTCATCCAGGCCCAGCGCTTCCGGACCCAGGAGCGCAACCGCGACGACGCCATCGAGCGGCTGGTGGAGCTCATTCGCAGCGCCACGGTGGTGGCCCCGCCGCGCCGCCCCACGCGCCCCACCCTCGGCTCCAAGGAACGACGCCTTGCCGCCAAGGAGCGGCGCGGCCACATCAAGACCCTGCGCCAGAACAAGCCGCACCTGGACTGACCGCACCTGGACTGAGACCCGACGCCCGCAAGCATGCCGCCAAGCGTGCCGCGCGGCGGTGCGACCGATCCCCCCTGGACATCGCTCAAAGCCGCAGCCGATCGGGTTGAAGCCAACGCCGTGCGGCGCTCAGCGCGCCGCCTTCAGCAGCCGCTCGGCCGCCGCCCGCGCCTCGGCGGTCACGGAGGCGCCCGCCAGCATGCGGGCGATCTCCTCCTTGCGCAGGGCCGGAGTGAGGGCGGCGACGCGGGTCGTCACCGGCACTTCGCCATCGGCCGCGCCCGCCCCATCCGCCGACGCCGGGTGGGCGGCCTTCGCGATGAGCAGATGGTGGTGCGCCCGCGCCGCCACCTGCGGCGCATGGGTGACGCACAGCACCTGGACCTTCTGCGACAGCCGCGCCAGTCGCTGGCCGATGGCGTCGGCCACCGCGCCCCCCACCCCCGTGTCGATCTCGTCGAAGATCAGCGTCGGCGCCGATCCGCGGTCCGCCAGCACCACCTTGAGCGCGAGCAGGAAGCGCGCCAGCTCGCCACCCGACGCCACCTTCATCATGGGCCCCGGCCGGCTTCCGGGATTGGTACGCACCCAGAATTCCACTCCGTCGCAGCCCTCCGGCCCGGCGGCGGCGGGATCGGCGGTGACCTTGGTGAGAAACTCCGCCCGCTCCAGCTTGAGCGGCGGCAGCTCCGCGCCCACCGCGCCATCGAGGGCGTCCGCCGCGGCGCGGCGCGCCGCCGAGAGGCGTTCAGCCGCGTGGCGATAGGCCGTCTCCGCCTCCATTGCTGCGGCATCTAGCCGCGCCAGGCGCGCTTCCGATTGGTCGAGATGCTCCAGTTGCGCCACGAAGCGGGCCGCCACTTCCGGCAGCACATCCGGGCTCACCGCATATTTGCGGGCCGCGCCGCGCAAGGCGAACAGGCGCTCTTCGATCCGCTCCAGCTCGCGCGGTTCAAAGTCCGCATCGGCCAGTGCGGCTTCCAGATGGCCGCGCGCCAGCTCCAGCGCGTCGAGGGCCTGGTCGATGGCCTCCACCGCAGGCCGGATCACATCCTGGGACTCGCCCGCCCGCCGCTCCAGCCGCCGCACCGCCGCCGACAGCGAGGGAATCGGCGAGCCGCCGCCCGCCACCGCATTGAGGGCCTCCGACAGATCGGCTGCGATCTTCTCCGATCGCATCATGGCGCTGCGCCGCTCGGACAGCGCCGCCTCCTCCCCGACCTCGGCGCCAAGCGCGGTCAGCTCTTCCACGGCATGGCGGATGTAATCGGCTTCCTTCTCCGCCGCCTCCAGGCGCACGCGCTCCTCGCGCGCGGTCTCGCGGGCCGCACGCCAGTGCCGCCACAGGCCGCCCAGCGCCACCACATCGGCCGAGAGGCCGCCATAAGCATCCAGCAGAGCACGGTGGGTCGCGGGATCCACCAGCGCCCGGTCGGCATGCTGGCCGTGGAGTTCAACGAGGCTGGCGCCGATGAGCCGCAGAGCCTGCACGCTCACCGCCTCCTCGTTCACAAAGGCACGGGTGCGCCCGTCGGCCATCTGGATGCGGCGGATGACGAGATGGTCCTCGTCGGGCAGATCCGCGGCGGCGAGGATGGCATGGGCCGGATGGTCGCTCGAAAGGTCGAAGGCGAGCGTGACCTGCCCTTTCGGCTGGCCATGCCGTACCAGCGCGCCGTCGCCCCGCCCACCCAGGGCGAGGGACACCGAATCGAGCAGAATGGACTTCCCCGCCCCCGTCTCACCGGTGAGGACGGTGAGCCCGTCCGACAAGGTGAGATCGAGCTTCTCGATGAGGACGATGTCCCGGATCGAGAGCGATGCCAGCATGGAGGATCAGCCGAGCCCCATCTTCTTGAACGCCTGGCTAATCCAGGACGCCTTGTTTTCCTGCGGCTCCATGCCGCCGGCATGAACGAGCTTGTAGGCGTCCTTATACCATTGGCTGTCCGGGAAGTTATAGCCAAGAACCGCGGCCGCCGTCTGCGCCTCGTTCACCACGCCGAGCGCCATATAAGCCTCGGTGAGGCGGAACAGTGCTTCCTCCACCTGCCGGGTGGTCTGGTATTGTGTCACCACAATCTTAAAGCGGTTGATGGCGCCGGTATAGTTGCGCTGCTCGAGATAATAGCGGCCGATCAGCATCTCCTTGCCGGCCAGCTGGTCGCGCGCCACCTCGATCTTCTTCTTGGCGGTCGCAGCGTACTCCGTATTAGGATACTTGCGCACCACCTCTTCCAGGGCGTCGAGCGCCTGGCGGGTCTTGCGCTGGTCGCGGGTGATGTCGGGAATGTTCTCGTAGAGGGCGGATGCCACCAGATACTGGGCATAGGCCGCATCCTGCGAGCCCGGATACAGCGAGACGTAGCGCCGGCCGGAGGCGATGGCCTCGTCGTACTTGCCGGCCTCGAAATAGGCGAAGGTGGTCATGATGAGGGACTTGCGCGCCCACTCCGAGTAGGGGTGGGTGCGGTCCACGTCCTCGAAGCGCTTGGCGGCCTTCTCGGGCTCCTGCTTGCGCAGCAGGGTGAGGCCCTCATTGTAGATCTTCTCCGCCGGCTCGTCGGGCGGAATCACGTCGTCCTTGTCGCTGGCACAGGCCGAAAGCAAGGTGCCGCCGGCCAGCACCAGGGCGAGGCTGAAGGCCCGGCCCCTGCCCTTGATGATCGCGCGCACGCGCTGCGCCGTCTCGATGAAAGTCATCACGATCAGGTTCCGTCCCGCGCCGGATGGCGTCGATCTTCTAGAACATTCCAGAGCGCCGATGAACCGGCAAAATGCTCCAGGCCATTGCATTGCCGCGTTTTCTTCACACGAACGGATACCCAATTCGCCTGAAGACGCCTTTTAGCAGGATCCCGGCTCAGGACAAGAATGCCCTGCGGCCGTCCCCGTCCTTGCCCCGCCCGGTGCGCTCGGCCCGGCCCGGCAGGGGTGCCGAAATCCGGACCTGTTTTGCGCGCCGCCCGCGCGCGCCCCAGGACCACGCCCCAGGACCGCCCCCCAGGACCGCCCCCCAGGACCCCCGCGCCGACCCGCGAGCGGATGCGGCGGCGTTCACGTTTGCGGTATCGGCTTTTTCGGTCCGCAATGTGGCGAAGACCCCGGCGCCGACCATCATCCTCAACCCTGTGGCCGCCCGGCCACGGCTCCTCAGTAGCTCACCGCCGCAAGATAAAGGCCCGACGCCGGTGCCATGGGCCCGCACCGGGTGCGATCGGCAGCATTCAGCGCCGCTTCCAGGTCGTCCGCGCTCCAGCGCCCCTCCCCCACCCGCATCAACGACCCCACCATGGAGCGCACCTGATGGTGCAGGAAGGAGCGCGCCGAGGTCACCACGCGGATCTCGTCCCCCACCTGCGCCACGTCGAGCTGCTCGAGTGTCTTCACAGGGGAGGCCGCCTGGCATTCGGCCGCGCGGAAGGTGGAGAAATCGTGCTTGCCCAACAGCCGCTGCGCCGCGCCGTGCATGGCCTGCGCATCCAGCTTCTGCGGAATGCGCCACGCCCGGTCACGATCAAGGGCGAGGTCCGGCCGCCGATTGACGATGCGATAGAGATAATGCCGCTTGGTGGCCGAAAAGCGCGCGTCGAAACTGTCCGGCACCCGCTCCGCCTGGAGCACCGCCACCGGATGGGGCCGAAGCTGGGCGGTCATCGCGTCGCGCACCGTGTCCGTGCGCCACTCGCGGGCGAGGTCCACATGGGCCACCTGCCCGGTGGCATGCACCCCCGCATCGGTCCGCCCGGCACCGGACACCTGCACCGCCTCGCCGCAAAAGCGCCGGAACGCCTCCGCCAGAACCCCCTGTACCGTGGGCAGCCCGGCCTGCACCTGCCAGCCGGCGAAAGGCGTGCCATCATATTCGATGATAAGTTTGTAGCGTGGCATCGGGCGCTTGCCGGCTCAGGCCAGCCGGCGGCCCGGAGGCACCGCATTGCCGTTGAGGAAAGACGCGGCGGCCACCGGCTGCTTGCCGGCCTTCTGCAGCTCCAGCAGGCGCACGGCGCCGGTGCCGCAGGCGATAGCGAGCTGATCGTCGAGCACCTCGCCGGGTGCGCCTTCGCCCGCCACCAGGGTCGAGCGCAGCACCTTCACCCGCGCCTCGGGCTCGCCCATCGGGAACCACGATCCGGGGAAGGGCGACAGACCGCGGATGCGGTCATGCACCACCTGGGCCGGCTGGGTCCAGTCGATCCGGGTCTCGCCCTTCTCGATCTTCGCCGCATAGGTGACGCCCGCCTCAGGCTGCGGCGTGAACACCAGCCCGCCCCGCTCCAGGGCGGCCAGCGCCCGACCCATGAGGTCGGCCCCCACCAGCATCATGCGATCATGCAGCTCGCCGGCGGTCATGTCCGGCCCGATGGCGATGCGCTCCACCACCCCCACCGGCCCGGTGTCGAGCCCCGCCTCCATCTTCATGACGGCGACACCGGTCTCGGCATCCCCCGCCATGATCGCCCGCTGGATCGGCGCGGCGCCGCGCCAGCGCGGCAACAGTGACCCGTGCAGGTTGAGGCAGCCCAGTCGCGGCACCTCCAGGATGGCCGGCGGCAGGATCATGCCATAGGCCACCACCACCGCCACATCGGCTCCATGACCGCGAAAGGTCTCGGTCGCCGCGTTCGAGCGCAGGGATGTCGGCGTCAGCACCGGCAGCCCGAAGCGCTCGGCCACCTTGTGCACGGGCGAAGGGGTAAGATCGAGCCCGCGCCGACCGGCCGGAGCCGGCGCGCGGGTATAGACCGCCACCACTTCATGGCCGTGCCCGACGATCTCGGAGAGAGTGGGCACGGCGAAATCCGGCGTGCCCATGAAAACGATGCGCATGAAATTCCAACGTCCGTCCGGGCCGCGCGCCGTCAGCTCGCGGCCTCGCGCCGCGCCGCCTTGGTGAACTTCTTCATCACCCGGTCGCGCTTGAGTTTGGAA
Organism: Xanthobacter agilis; assembly: GCF_021730435.1. GTDB lineage: Bacteria > Pseudomonadota > Alphaproteobacteria > Rhizobiales > Xanthobacteraceae > Xanthobacter > Xanthobacter agilis. The sequence goes on along the minus strand of NZ_JABWGX010000004.1, from coordinate 23,317 downwards.
ATGTGGTCGATGAACAACACGCCATTCAGGTGATCGATCTCGTGCTGGATGCAGGTGGCGAACAGCCCATCGGCCTCCACCTCCCGCACCGCGCCGTCCACGTCCTGGAAGCGCACCGCCACCCGCGCCGGCCGCTCCACTTCCTCATAATATTCGGGAATGGACAGGCACCCCTCGCTATAGACCGAGGTTTCCTCGGATGCGGCGATGATCTCGGGGTTGATGAGCGCCACCGGCTTCTTCCCCTCGTCCTCGCGCGCGATATCGATGGTGATGACCCGCCTCTGCACGCCCACCTGGATGGCGGCAAGGCCGATGCCCGGCGCCTCATACATGGTCTCGAACATGTCCTCGACCAGCTTTTTGATCTCGGAATCGATCTTGCCCACGGGCTCCGAAATGGTCCGCAGCTTGCTATCGGGAATGATGAGGATGGGTCGCGTAGTCATCGGAGGGAAATAAGCGATAGCGCGCGCGCGGTCAATATGTTCATACTTTGTTCCAAATCCGAATCGGGCTATGGAAACGCATGTCCGATGTGCTGTTCAGCCTCGCCGGTCATCCGGTGCCGATGGGGGAAGCCCTCGCCGCCATCCTCGCGGTGGGGCTGGCGCTGCTGGCCGCCGGCCTGTGGCGGGGCGCGACCGCGCGGGCGACACGGGCCGCCGAGGAGGCGCTGCGGGCGCAGGAGTTCGATCGCCGGATGCGCGATCTGGCCCGCATCCAACATGAAACAGCGGGCCGGGTGCAGAGCCTTGCCGAGGTGCTTTCCCAGCGCCAGAGCGAGTTGGCCCGCGCCGTGGCGGAGCGGCTCGACGCCACCTCCTACCGCATTGGCGAGAGCATGAGCGCCTCCGCGCGCGCCACCCACGAAAGCCTCACCCGCATCGCCGAGCGCCTGGTGATGGTGGAGAAGGCCGAGCGCAGCCTCTCCGACCTGTCGGCGCAAGTGGTGTCCCTGCGCGACACCCTCGCCAACAAGCAGGCGCGCGGCGCGTTCGGCCAGGCGCGGATGGAAGCGCTCATTTCCGACGGGCTGCCGAAGGATTCGTTCGCCTTCCAATACACCCTGTCCAATGGCCGCCGGCCGGACTGCGCCATCTTCCTTCCGGGGGACGCCCGCCCGCTCGCGATCGACGCCAAGTTTCCCCTGGAATCGGTGACGGCCTTCCGCGAGGCGCCGACGGCCGAGGCCCGCAAGGTGGCGACCGCGCGGCTCAAGGCCGACCTCATGAAGCATGTGAACGATGTGGCCGAGCGCTATCTGCTACCCGGCGAAACCCAGGACATCGCCTTGATCTTCGTGCCGTCGGAATCGGTCTATGGCGAGATCCAGGAGCATTTCGACGCGGTGGTGCAGGCCGCGTTCCGCGCCCGCGTGGTGCTGGTCTCGCCCACGCTGCTGATGCTGGCGGTGCAACTGGTCCAGGCCATCGCCAAGGACGCCCGCATGCGCGCCGAGGCGGACCACATCCGCACCGAGGTGGGCGCCCTGGTGGAGGATGTGGCGCGCCTGCGCGAGCGGGTGGGCGAGCTTTCCCGTCATTTCGGCCAGGTAGGCGACGACGTGGCCAAGGTGCTGATTTCCGCCGACAAGATCGCCAAGCGGGGCATGCGCCTGGAACAATTGGAATTTACAGCGCCGCTCCACCCGGAAAGCGGGCAGAACGTGTGATTACATCTTGCGCAAAGTCGCGAGCTGCCTGATTCTGTATCGCTAATGACCGAATCCGAGCCCTACCGCTGCACCGGCGAGCTGAACCAAAATGCCTGAACTGCCCGAGGTGGAAACCGTCCGCCGGGGCCTCATCCCCGTCCTGCAAGGCGCCGTGATTGAAAGCGCAGAGGCGCGACGCCCCGACCTGCGCTGGCCCCTGCCCGAAAACTTCGCCGCGCGCCTCGCCGGCCGGCGGGTGGAAGCGCTGGGGCGCCGCGCCAAATATTTGCTGGCCGATTTGTCCGGGGGCGAGGTGATGATCATGCACCTCGGCATGTCCGGCTCGATCCGCATCGACGGCACCACGATAAAGGGACGGCCCGGCGTGTTCCACCACCCGCGGTCGGAGAGCGGCCCCCACGACCATGTCGTGCTGCACCTCGCCGGTGGCGCCACGGTGACCTTCAACGATCCGCGCCGCTTCGGCGCCATCCTGATCGTCCCCTACGACGGGCTGCACAACCACCCGCTGCTGCAAAACCTGGGGCCCGAGCCGCTCGGCAACGCCTTCAACGCCGCATATCTCGCCCAAGCCTGCGCGCGGCGGCACACCTGCCTCAAATCGGCGCTCCTGGACCAGAAGCTGGTGGCGGGGCTCGGCAACATCTATGTATGCGAGGCGTTGCACCGCGCCGGCCTTTCGCCGCGCCGCGGCGCCCACACCATCGCCACCCGCGAGGGCGCCCCGACGCGGCGGGCGGAACGGCTGGTCGTCGCCATCCGCGACGTGCTGCGCGAAGCGATCCAGGCGGGCGGCTCCTCGCTCAAGGACCACCGCCAAGTCGACGGCCAGCTCGGCTATTTCCAGCACGCCTTCCGGGTCTATGATCGCGAGGGCGAGCGCTGCCCGACCCTGCATTGCAAGGGCACCATCCAGCGCATCGTCCAGGGCGGACGCTCCACGTTCTTCTGCCCCGTCTGCCAGCGCTGATGCCCATGGCGCCGCGCATCAGCGGATCGATACAGCAATGCCATGCTATTTTTCGTTCCCCCATTCCCCAAAGCCCGAACTCGGGCTAGAGCACAAGGTGCAGCCTTGAGAGGGAACATGGCCGTCCAGCTCGCGGGCGGCCACGGGGAGAGACAGGAATGGCATTCGAGACAATTCTGGTAGAGCGGCACGAGCGCGTCGGCCTGATCCGCCTGAACCGGCCGAAGGTTCTGAACGCGCTCAATTCCGACCTGATCGGCGAGCTCAACGTGGTGCTCGACGCCTTCGAGGCGGATGCGGACATCGGTTGCATCGTCATCACCGGATCGGACAAGGCATTCGCCGCCGGTGCCGACATCACCGAGATGCACGCGCTGACCTATCCCGAGAGCTACGATAACGATTTCATCACCTCCTGGGAGCGCCTGTCGCGGGTGCGCAAGCCGGTGATCGCGGCGGTGGCCGGCTTCGCGCTCGGCGGCGGCTGCGAGCTCGCCATGATGTGCGACTTCATTCTCGCCGCCGACACCGCCAAGTTCGGCCAGCCCGAGATCAAGCTCGGGGTGATGCCCGGCGCCGGCGGCACCCAGCGCCTGACCCGCTTCGTGGGCAAGTCCAAGGCCATGGAGATGTGCCTTTCCGGCCGCCTCATGGGCGCCGCCGAGGCGGAACGCGCCGGCCTCGTCTCGCGGGTGGTCCCCGCCGCCGATCTGGTGAGCGAAGCCCTGGCGGTGGCCAAAACCATCGCCGACATGTCGCCGACGGTCGCCATGCAGACCAAGGAAAGCGTGAACCGCTCCTACGAGACCACCCTCGCCGAAGGCATCCGCTTCGAGCGCCGGGTGTTCCAGGCCATGTTCGCGCTGGAGCATCAGAAGGAAGGCATGCGTGCCTTCATGGAAAAGCGGCCGCCGAACTTCCGCCGCTGACGCCGGCGCGGTTGCGCGAAGCCGCCTCCGGCCCGCCGGGCAAAAACCTGCGGGCTCAAGGCTCTTGCGCGGAACACGTTAAGCCCAAGCGAACAGAAAATACGCCAAGGGCGGGCTTCGACGAAGCCCGCCCTTGGCGCTTGAGCCGGCCACCCGCGCCGGCTCCTGTGGACAGTTCAAATTCTTCGCGATGGAAAGCTGAGCCGTGTTGACAAGCGGCAACCCGCTCATTAATTGTCGCGCTCCCAACGACCTAACGGTCGCGGGGCCCAGGTGGCGGAATTGGTAGACGCGCTGGCTTCAGGTGCCAGTGGCTTAACGGCCGTGGAGGTTCGAGTCCTCTCCTGGGCACCATTTACCTTTGAAAACATTGGGTTTTTTGACCCGGCTTCCTAGGTAGCCCCCGAATAGCCCCCGGTTTGGTTTTAGGCGTTGCGGGCTGGATTCGGGTAAGCATCGCTCACCTATTTGCCACAATTTCGCCACTGTACCAGGGCGACGGGGTGAGCCGCCGGACCAACGGCGCGGCGGGGCTATGCTATGCCCACAGCGGCACCCCGTGGCGGGCATCTCGGCGCAGCGGGCGCCTTCCGCGAAGTCGCAGGGCTCGCCATGGCGTGGGCAAAAGAAGGCCCCAGCAATCAGTCTGCCTTAAAACAGAAGGGCGCCCCGTCGCCGAGGCGCCCCTCCATCAAAACAGTCGAGCGAACCAAACAATCATCGAAACCATCGTGGGATGAACGCTGCACCCCACAACCAGACGATAACTGCTCGACGCACCCGACTGGCTGGCTTCGACACAGACGAATGCGATCACTCGCACCTCCTGTATCACCACGAGGGTCCCTTCCGGTAGCCGCCTTCGTGGATGGGCCAGCAGTGGGGGTTCTCAAGTTAACCGCTTTGAGTACCCCCAAACCGCTGCGGCTATTTCGTCAACTCCATCAAAATGGGGAGGCTATTCAGGTGACGCAAGGGCGCCTTGCAGTTTTCTGGTGGGGCATCCGGAGTGTGAACTCAACGCAAAACGCCCGCCTGTAGGGCGGGCGATGCTAGCGGCGCAGAGCCTTTCAGCAACCGACTACCCCGGCCAGAGCTAGGGGGCGACCAACTCGGCGAGCTTGGCCGCGACGTCTGCCATCGTATTTTCTGCAGTGCTCAGGCCGCTTCGCGAGCCGAGCAAGGGGCTGACTTCGCGGAGAGCTTCATACGTCGTGTCGTGCACGATGGGCACGAGCTGGTCGCGCGCTAAGAGTGCCGAAAGCTCTTTGTCGGCGATGCCCTCGCCTTGGACACGGCGCAGCAGAGCCGGTGTTACTAGCACAATCCCGACTCGCGACTTTGCCAGCCCCTTGTCGATTTCGCGGAGCAGGGGCGCCCCTAGGAGGACATCCTTTTCGCTGAACCAGACCGAAACACCGCGCGACTCTAGCAGATCATGCAGCTCCTTGGCGGCACCTCCACGGTCGTCCCATGCGTGGCAGAGAAAAACGTCCCGAAGGTCCGGCAGGGGCGCTCTCTTCTCGACACTCTCGCGGTAGGGCGTGAGTGTCCGCACTTCGGCAGGCGTGTACACAACGGAGGAACCGGCTCGCGACCATCTCGGCCTTACGCTGCTGCCGGACCCACTACCGCTGATCCGGCTGCCCCCGCTGCCCCCCGAAGTGGAGTAGGAAGGGAGAGGATACGACGTGTAGTCGCTATAGCTGCTGTACCTGCGGCCATAGCTACCACGACATGCGGGACAGGCCGCAGCAGCGCTTGCTGAGCGATGACCTTGTACTGGTGCAGTGCATCTAGCCATACAACCAATGATATCGAACGCCGCTGTCGCGCTCAAGCGCTAGGATTGCTCTGCCGCCACGCGTCGCGCATGTCGTTCTCGTACCTCTCGCGGGCCTTCTTTGCCTCGGGGCCTTCCTGCTCGCCGTGCCGGGCGATGGTGGGTGTGGTGTTCGCCGACCTGTCCGCAGGCTCGGCGTCGCCGGCCTTGTACGCGTCCCGCAGGTCGGCCTCGTAGGCCAGCCGGAAGCCGAGCGCCTTGCCGTCCGCCCGGTCATCGCCACAGGTGGTGCCCGTAGGCAGGAGCCGGCCGTAGCCGTCGCGGAAGAAGCCGGCGGGCACGTCGTCGGGCTTGCCGCCGCCGGCCGCGTTCCGAATGAAGGCGGTCACGGTCGTGTCAGACAGCTTGAGGGTGGCAGACTGGTGCATCCCCTCCATGGGCATGTACATCACCTCGCCCGTGCGCATGGTGTCCCCCGGCATGAGCCGGCGCTTCACGCCCGTGCGCTGGTGAATCACGAAATCGAAATCGGCCATCGGTCATCCTTTCCGTTGCTCGGCGGGGGCGGTGTCGTGGGCAGTGGCCACATGGGTGCCATCAGCCCTTGCCCCCGCTTGTCTGTGGGCGGCACGGGTAGCCGTCGCGGAAATGGAAGAAGCCCGGACCGATCGGGGGGTCTGCCATCCGTCCGCCCGCACCGACGCGACCCACCCCCGGCGCGGGGCGCAAAAAAGGCGCGTGGGATCCCCGGATCCCACGCGCCTTGTGTCATGCCCGCGTATCATGCCCGCCTCCGGCACGGCCCACGGTGCCGGCATCGGGTCGGGCCGCGCAGAACCGCCCCCGATGCCCGATCGTCGCCGCGCCTATTCGGAGATGCGGTGGATGTCGTGCACGACGATGCCGATATCGTCCGGCATCTTCAGCCATTCGCGCCGCTGCAAGGTCTTCACCGTGTCTTCGTAGCCGGTCTGCCAATGCTCGCGCATGGTGGTGTAGGAAAACTCGTAGTCCTTCGATTCCCGCTCGTAGGGCTTTTCCTGGTAGATCAGGTGGCAGATGTTGACCGGCCCCGAGGACGCATAATCGTCGATGAGGGCCATGTCCTCTTCGGTGCGCAACTGCTCGGGAATACGCTGCAGCGATTCATAAAGCTTCTGCCGCAGCTCTTGCACCCGGCGGAACACGTCGGTGGTGTAGCGGGTGCGGCTGGAATAGGTGATGTCCTTCTGCCGCTCGGCGACGTCGTACATGTCGCGCGGCAGCGGCCCGCGGGCGCTGAACAGATCCACCTGGAACACCAGCGCGCTCGGGTGATCGGGCTGGTCGAGCAGGAACTGAAGGGGGGTGTTGGAGACGACGCCGCCGTCCCAATAGTATTCGCTGTCGATCTTGACCGCCGGGAACCCCGGCGGCAGCGCGCCCGAGGCCATGATGTGCTCGGGGGCGATGACGGTGTCCTTGTTGTCGAAATAGATGAAGTTGCCGGTGCGCACATTCACCGCGCCCACCGAGAACCGCTTCTCGCCGGAATTGATGAGGTCGAAGTCCACCAGCTTCAGCAGCGTGTCGCGCAGGGGCGAGGTATCATAGAAAGAGGTGGCGCCGGTCGCGCCCGCCGGCAGCAGCCATGGGCTGGGCACGCGCGGCCGGAAGAAGCCGGGCTGTCCCTGCAAGATGGTGAGGGTGGCGCTCACCTGGTTGCGCAACTGGCGGTAAATATCGCCTTCCGGCGCCCAGGGCGCGGCCTTGCGGGCCGAGATGGTTTCCCAGAACTCGCGCAGGCGCGGCACCCGGTTTTCGGGGGTGTTGCCGGCGATGATGGCGGAATTGATGGCGCCGATGGAAACGCCGGAGATCCAGTTGGGCTCGCAGCCCACCTCGGCCAGGGCCTCGTAGACGCCGGCCTGATAGGCCCCGAGCGCGCCGCCGCCCTGGAACACCAGGGCCGTGCGCTCATATTGCTTGACGATGTCACACAGATCAGGCGGCAGGGCCTTCTTCGCGCGCGGGCTGTCGGTCATGGCCTTTTGTCCTAACAACGTGTTCTGTCTGGCAGCGAGCCCCGAAACGGACCCCGGCCTCACGGTGGAGCGGCACGCGGCCAGGGACCGGCCGCGGCGCGGCATCGTCGCGAACGGGTGGGCCGGCGCCTGGAGGGCGCCGGCCGCGGCTCATTTCGCCGGTTCGTCGAGATAGTCGTAGATCACCGTGCCGAGGCCGAGGGTGAGGTCCGCCTTCAGGTGCACGGCGGAGAGCACCTCCAGCACCGGCAGTTGCGCCACGGTGCACAAGGCGTGCGGATAAAGGCCGAGGGCGGCGGGCCCCACCCAGCATTCCTTCAGCGTCACCTCTTCCAGGAAGTAACGCACCAGCTCGCACACACGGGCGGTGCCGTCCACATGGGGGATGATCTTCAGCATGTAATTGGGTGCCAGGAGGGAGGCGAGCACCTTCTCCTTGTCGGCGGCCACATGCTTGTAGCCCATGGTGCCCTGGGCGCACAGCACGCTGCCGTAGTGCAGGGTGCCGACCAGGGTATCCTTCTCCACCTTGAGCTTGGGGTTGGCGAACTTCTTGGGGAAGCCCCACAGCTCGCGACCACCGGCGATGGGCGATTCATCGTCGAGATACATGGCGTGCACATAGCCGCCCTCGACACCGTTGAACTTCACCGGAATGACCTGTCCGGTCTCGGTATAGTCGCCGAAGCCGGTGGAGTCCGGCATGCGGATGAACTCATACTTGACCACCGGCTCAACGATCTCGAGCGGCTCGGGCACCACCTTCGCCAGCGCCTCCGGATCGGTGCGGTAGGTGATGGTGAGGAATTCGCGGTCGATGAAACGATAGGGGCCCCTGGGAAAGGAGGGACTGGTAAGCGGCATCGAATAGGCGGTGCGGCGGACGTCGTCGATCTTCATCGGCGGAAATCTCCGGCTGCGCGGATCTCGCGGATGCGAGAGGCAGGACACGTTAGCCAATAATGCCGCGCCGTGACACCCCCGCGACGCGGATTCCGCAACACGGCCAAATCGTTCCTGTTCCGTCAGAAAACGAGACGCCCGGCCTTGCCGGTGGCGGTGCCGAACACCACCGCGCCGCCCGCCGGATGCCAGGCGATGGCGCTCACGCCGTCGCCGCCGGCGGCGTTGGTGGGCGCCCGCAGCAGGATCTCGGCACCGTCGGAGATGCGCGCCATCATCACCATGCCATCTTCGTAGCCCACGGCCACCACCGGATCCTTGGGGTGGGGCGCCACCACCGTCACCCGCGAGGTGGGCGATGGCGCCAGCATGGTGGGCTGCTTGCCCATGGGGCCGTCCTTCGACTGGAACGGCCACAGGATGGCCTCCCCCGAACCGGAGCTGGCGAGCCACTTGCCATCGGCGGTGAAGGCGAAGGACTTCACCCGCGAGGGATAGCCGCTCATGCGCATATGGGCGCCGTCCACCACCCGCCAGCCGTGCAGGGCCGGCTCCTGCATCGTGGTCACCACGAACCGGCCATCGGGCGAGAAGGCAACCCCAAGGTGCGAGCCTTTCCAGCCCAGCAGCTCCGGCTTCGCCCCCGCCGCATTGGGAAACCACAGGCTCACCCCGCCGTAATGGGCGACGGCGAGGCGCAAGCCCTTGGGCGCGAACGCCAGGCCGCCCACCGTGGAGGGTGCCTCGAAACTCTTCGGCTCACCCCCGGTCGCCGCGCCCTTGCCACTCAGCACATAAGCGGTCTTGCCGGCGGAATAGGCCACCGCGCCGTCGGGCCCCACGGCCACCCGGTCGATCCAGCGCCCCTTGTGCTCGGCCAGGATGCGCGAGGTGCCATCGGCCACGGTCTCCATCACCCGGCCGTCGTCGCCGCCGGTCACGAGGCGGGTGCCGTCGCCCGCGGCGGCCAGGATGGCGCCGCCATGGGCCTCCACCGTCACCGGCGCCGCGCCCTCCAGCACGATCTTGCCACCGCCGGTGACGAGGGCAGGCACCGCGCCGAGAAAGGCGGCGGCGATGATCGCGCCGTCCACGGAGAACGGCAGCACCTTGTCGGAGAGGCTGGACGGGGCGGAGGACATGACGGCGGAACTCCCCAAACGCGACGGCCGCGGAATGCCCTCGTTTAGGCGTTCCGCGGCCGTCACCGCAAGGACCGTTCGCGTCGCTCGGTCCGGCCCGTGGCGCGAACCGGCGGCGCGAGCGGACTTCGGCAGCCGGGTCAGTGGCCCGCCGTCGCCAGCGGGCAGCCGCCGTCCTTGAGGGGACGGAACGCCTCGTCGCCCGGAATGACGCGGATGAGCTTGAGATAGTCCCAAGGGTATTTCTGCTCGGAGGGCGCCTTCACCTGGAGCAGATAGAGGTCGTGCACCATGCGCCCGTCCTCGCGGATCCGGCCGCCGTGGGAGAAGAAGTCATCCACCGGGGTGGCCTTCATCTGGGCCACCACCTTGTCGGTGTCGGTGGTGCCGGCGGCCTTCACCGCCTTCAGATAATGCAGGATGGCGGAATAGGTGCCGGCCTGGCCCATGGTCGGCATCGCCTTGTGCCGCGCGTAGAAGCGCTTCGACCAGGCGCGGGTCTCCTCGTTCAGGTCCCAGTAAAAGCCCTGGGTGAGGATGAGCCCCTGGGCCACATCGAGGCCGATGGCGTGGATGTCGGTGATGTGCAGGTAGAGCCCCGCCAGCTTCACGCCCGACTGGGGAATGCCGAATTCGTTGGCCTGCTTGATGGCGTTCACCTGGTCGGCGCCCGAATTGGCGAAGGCGATTAGCTTGGCGCCCGAGCCCTGGGCCTGGAGCAGATAGGAGGAAAAATCGGTGGTGCCCTGGGGATGCTTCACCGCTCCCACGATCTTGCCGCCACTCTCCTCCACCGCCTTGGCGGTGTCGCGCTCCAGCGCCGCGCCGAAGGCATAATCCGCGGTAATGAAGAACCACGGCCCATCCTTGGCCAGCGACTTCCCGGTGCCGGCGGCCAGCGCGTAGGTGTCATAGGTCCAATGGATGCCGGTGGGCGCGCAGGCCTTGCCCGTGAAGTCGGACGAGCCGCCGGTGGAGGCCAGCACCAGCTTGTTCTTGCGCCGGCCGATCTCCTGCACCGCCAGCAGCACCGATGAGGTGGGAATGTCGGCGATCACCTCCACCCCATCCTCGTCGATCCACCGATTGACCAGCGCCGCGCCCACGTCCGGCTTGTTCTGGTGGTCGCCCGCCACGATCGCGATGGGGCGGCCGAGCACGCTGCCGCCGAAATCCTCAACCGCCATTTGCGCGGCGATGACCGAGCCGGGGCCGGCCATGTCCGCATAGATTCCCGACTGGTCGTTGAGCACGCCGATCTTCAGCGGCGCGGGCTCCGCGAGGGCGGCCGTGGACGCGAGGCCGAAAACGGCGGCGAGGGCGAGAAGGGCACGCATGAGGGGCTCCGATGGACGTTCGGTGCCTCCTTAAACAACAATGTCGGGTGATTCAATTAAAAACACTATTTTATGTGATATTTCATAGATTAAACATTTATTTAATGTGATTTTGCGGCAAAGATCCTCCCTTTGCCTTGGCCCGGCCCTCTGCCCTATGACGCGGGCGTGATGTACGCCTCGCCCCTGCCCATCGACGCCGTCCTCGGCGACCTCGCCGCCACCCTCGCCGCGTCCGCATGCGCCGTTCTGGTGGCGCCGCCCGGAGCGGGCAAGACCACGCGCGTGCCCCTGGCCCTGCTGGAGCAGCCCTGGGTGAAGGGCGGACGCATCCTGGTGCTGGAGCCCCGCCGCCTAGCCGCCCGCGCCGCCGCCCATCGGATGGCGCAGACCCTGGGCGAGCGGGTCGGGGAAACGGTGGGCTACCGGGTCCGCCTCAAGGCGGAAGTCTCCCGCCGCACCCGCATCGAAGTGGTCACCGAAGGCGTGTTCACCCGCATGGTGCTGGACGATCCGGAGCTGAGCGGCGTCGCCGCCGTGCTGTTCGACGAGTTCCACGAACGCAGCCTGGATGCCGACCTGGGGCTGGCCCTGGCCCTCGACAGTCAACGTTCGCTGCGTCCCGACCTGCGCCTTCTCGCCATGTCCGCCACCCTCGACGGCGCCCGCGTGGCGAGCCTGATGGGCGACGGCGCCACCCCGGCCCCGGTGGTCGAGAGCGAGGGCCGGGCGTTTCCGGTGGAGACGCACTATCTCGGCCGCGACCCCCGCACGCCCATCGACCGGCAGATGGCCGATGCCGTTCTCAAGGCCTTGTCGCGCGAGCGCGGCTCGGTGCTGGCCTTCCTGCCCGGCGCCGCCGAGATCCGCCGCACCGAGGATCTGCTGCGGGCGGCGGTGCGCGACCCCGACACCGATATCGCCCCCCTGTTCGGCGCCCTGGATACGGACGCGCAGGACCGCGCCGTGCTGCCGGCGCCCAAGGGCCGCCGCAAGGTGGTGCTTGCCACCTCCATCGCCGAAACCTCCCTCACCATCGAGGGGGTACGGGTGGTGGTGGACAGCGGCCTGGCCCGCGTGCCCCGCTTCGAGCCCGACGTGGGGCTGACGCGCCTCGAAACCCTGCGCGTCTCCCGCGCCAGCGCCGATCAGCGGCGCGGACGCGCCGGCCGCACCGCGCCCGGCGTGTGCTACCGGCTGTGGGGCGAGGGCGAAACCGCCGCCTTGCCCGCCTTCGCCACGCCGGAGATTCTCGCCGCCGACCTCACCGGCCTGGTGCTGGACCTCGCCCGCGTCGGCGTGCGCGACCCGGCGACCCTGCCCTTCCTCGATCCCCCTCCGGCCCCCGCCGTCTGCGAGGCCAAGGCGCTGCTGCGCCTGCTCGGCGCCCTTGACACAGGCGGCGGGGTGACGCCGCTGGGCCAGCGCATGGCGCGCCTGCCGCTGCCGCCGCGGCTCGCCCACATGGTGGTGACCGGCGCCGACCGGGGCGCCGGGCGCCGCGCCGCCGACATCGCCGCCTTGGTCTCCGAGCGCGGCCTCGGCGGCGACGGGGTGGATCTCCTGCACCGCCTGGACACGGTCCGCCACGACCGCTCCCGCCGGGCGGAGGATGCCCGGCGCCTCGCCGGGCGCTGGGCGGAGTTGGCCGGCGGCGCAACCGTGTCCGAAGAAGCGCCCTCGCCCGCCGCCCTACTCGCCCTCGCCTATCCCGACCGGGTGGCGAAAGCGCGCGGCGACGGCACCCGCTTCCTCCTCGCCAACGGCCGCGGCGCCGTCATGGACCCCGCCGCGAGCCTCGCCCGCGCGCCGTTCCTGGCGGTGGCGGAGGTGACCGGCCGCGCCGAGGCCGCCCGCATCACCCTCGCCGCGGCGCTGACCGGGGACGAGGTGGAAACCCAATTCGCCGATGCCATCACCGAGGGCACCGAGGTCGCCTTCGACCCGGCGTCCGGGACGGTCCGCGCCCGGCGGGTGCGTCGGCTCGGCGCCCTGGTGCTCGCCGATGCGCCACAGCCGGTGCCGGCCGATGCCGCCACAGCCCGCATCCTCGCCGATGGCCTGGCCGGCGCCGACCTGTCGCGCCTGCCCCTCAGTCCCGCGCTGAAGCAATGGCGCGCCCGCATCGCCTTCCTGCGCGCCGCCGAGGGGGAGGATTGGCCCGACCTGTCCGATGCGACCCTCGCCGCGACCGCCGGCACATGGCTCGCGCCCTTCCTGGAAGGCCGCACCGGCCGCGCCGATGTGGGCGCCGATACGGTGTCGAACGCGCTCCACGCCCTGTTGCCTTACGGCCTGGGCGCGCGGCTGGAGGCGGAGGCGCCCACCCATTTCACCGCGCCCACCGGCTCGCGCCTCGCCATCGATTATGACGCGGAAGGCGGCCCTCAGGTGGAGGTGCGGGTGCAGGAGCTGTTCGGATTGAAGGCCCATCCCGCCATCGCCGGCGGGCGGGTGCCGCTCACCCTCGCCTTGCTGTCGCCGGCCCACCGGCCGATCCAGGTGACCAAGGACCTGCCCCAGTTCTGGCGCGGCTCCTGGCGCGAGGTGCGGACCGAGATGCGCGGACGCTATCCCCGGCACCCCTGGCCCGAGGACCCGGCCGAAGCGCCCCCGACCACCCGCGCCAAGCCCCGCGGCACCTGAAAGGGCGCGCGGCACCTGAACGCGTGCGACGGCGCGGGGGTTGGTCCGCCCTACGCGGCCGGCAGCAGCGCGCGCGGACGGCCGGAAGCGTCGATGGCGACGAACGTGAACACCGCTTCCGTGACCTTGGTCGTTTCCTCACTTTCGCGGGCCCGGCGCCAAGCCTCCACCTCGATGCGCATGGAGGTGCGCCCCGCCTTCGCCAGGCGCGCGAACAGGCTCACCTCGTCGCCGACCAGCACCGGCGAGAGAAAGCTCATGGCCTCCACCGCCACCGTGGCCGCGCGGCCACGGGAGTGGCGGGCCGCCAGATTGCCGGCCGCAAGGTCCATCTGCGACATCAGCCAGCCGCCGAAGATGTCCCCGCTCGGATTGGTGTCCGCCGGCATGGCAATGGTGCGAATGACCGGCATGCCATCAGGCACCTTCGACTCTTTATCCTGCATCCTAACGCTCTCCAGGTCGCCGGACCCACGACCCGGCCACGCTCCGATTAGACAAAAATAACCCGGTGCACACCGAAATTTGATCCACCTCAGAGAATCGATCCGGCGACTGTGTTTATCTCCACTTGTCCATGTCTTTTCGGGGCAGACAGGGCATGGATAACCGGCTCCGCCCGGCTGTGTGGGCGGAGCCGGTATCTTCTCTTTTCGCTATTCTCTCTCAAGCTCGATTCTTGCATATCAGCGTACCGCACAGCGCCGGGATGGCGCGCCGGATCGCGGATTGTTTCGTCGGAGAGAACCGTCATGCGACACATCCCTGAAACCTCCATCCTGAAGCGCGCAGCTCCCCTGCGCACGGCTGCGGCCCGCCTCTCCCGCATGATCGGCCGTGCCGGCCTCGCCCTTGGCATGACCGCATCCGTACTGAGCGGAACCCTGCTCGGCGTCGGCGCCGCCGATGCCTGCACCCGCGCCGTCTATCTCGGCGGGGAGGGCATGGTGGTCACCGGCCGGTCCATGGACTGGTCGGAGGACATGCGCTCGAATCTGTGGGCCTTCCCGGCCGGCATCACGCGCAACGGCGCCGCCGGGGCCAATACGCCGAAGTGGGTCGCCAAATACGGCAGCGTCATCGCTTCCGGCTACGATGTGGGCACCGCCGACGGCATGAACGAGAAGGGCCTCGTCGCCAACCTGCTCTATCTGGCCGAATCCCAATACGCCACGCCCAACGGCCGGCCGGCCCTCTCCATCAGCCTGTGGGCGCAGTATGTTCTCGATAATTTCGCCACCGTGACCGAGGCGGTGGAGGCGCTCGCCAAGGAACCGTTCGTGGTGGTCACATCGGTGCTGCCCAACGGCCGGGCCGCGCAGCTCCATCTCGCCATCTCCGACCCCTCGGGCGACAGCGCCATCTTCGAGTATCTGGATGGCAAGCTGGTGATCCACCACGGGCGCCAGTACCAGGTGATGACCAATTCGCCGTCCTACGACCAGCAGCTCGCCCTCGATTCCTACTGGGAAGAGATCGGCGGCACGGTGTTCCTGCCCGGCACCTTCCGCGCGGCCGACCGCTTCGCGCGGGCGAGCTTCCTCATCAAGGCGCTGCCGACCAAGGCCGAGCCCGCCATCATCACCGCCGTGCCGGACCACAGCTATGCCAACCAGGCGGTGGGCAGCGTCGCCAGCGTGATGCGCGCCGTGAGCGTGCCCCTCGGCTTCATCGAGCCCGGCTCCCCCAACATCGCCTCCACCCTCTGGCGCACCGTGAGTGACCAGAAGAACCGCGTCTATTTCTTCGATTCCGCCACCAGCCCCAACACCTTCTGGGTGCCGCTCGACGACCTCGACCTGAAGCCGGGCGCGCCGGTGAAGAAGCTGCCGCTGACCGGCGGCAAGCTCTATTCCGGCAATGCGGCGCGCGCGTTCGAGCTGGCGCAGCCCTTCACCTTCCTGCCGGTGGATGTGAAATAGCCGCGCGGACAGCGCCAGACCCCAATGCGCCGCCCCGCGCAAGCGCTGCGGCGCATTGACTTTGGGTCCCTTCTTCCTGTATCGAACCGTCTTCGCGTGGGTGCCTGCACCCGCAGATCCCGAACCGACCGAAAGAAGCCCGCCCTCCGGCTGCCTTGCAAGGTGTCCTTGCAAGCCCCTCGAAGAGGCGTGGCGGAACACGAAAGCGAGACAGAATGTTCGCGGTCATCAAGGCAAACGGCAAGCAGTATCGCGTCGCCGCCGCCGACAAGATCACCATCGACTACCTCGACGCCGAGGTGGGTTCCATCTTCACCTTCCCGGTGCTGATGCTGAGCGGCCAGAGCACCGTCGTGGGCACGCCCCACGTGGACGGCGCCGTCGTCACCGGCGAAGTGGTGGAGCAGACCCGCGGTGACAAGGTCATCGCCTTCAAGAAGCGCCGCCGGCAGAACTCCCGTCGCAAGCGCGGTTTCCGCGCCGACCTGACCGTGGTGCGCATCACCGAGATTTCCGGCCTGGGCGAGACCGTCAAGGCCGAAGCCGAAACCAAAGGCGCGCCGGCTCTTGAAGCCGCTGCCGACGCCTGATCTGAACGAGGAGAGCAACAATGGCTCATAAAAAGGCAGGCGGCTCGTCCCGTAACGGTCGCGATTCCGAGAGCAAACGCCTTGGCGTGAAGCGCTTCGGTGGCCAGGCGGTCATTCCGGGCAACATCATCGTGCGTCAGCGCGGCACCCAATGGCATCCCGGCACCAATGTGGGCATGGGCAAGGACCACACCTTGTTCGCCCTGGTGGAAGGGAAAGTCGAGTTCCGCACCCGAGCCAACGACCGCACTTTCGTATCGGTCGTTCCCACCGCCGCAGAGGCGGCTGAGTAAGCCGGCGAGACCGCTCAATGCAGGATCCCGCCGGTCTCGTCGAACCGGGGGGAGCCTGAGCCAGGATCCCGAAGCGCCACAGCGGATCGCAAGAAGGCGGATCGCAGATCGGGCGGCTTCACGGACTGGGCTCCGAACGAACCGGGGAGACGAGACGTCTTCCCGGTTTTCGTTTGTCCAGCCGTCAGGAGCCCGCCATGACCGTCATCGAAGTGCCGCCCGAAAGGCCGCTCGCGGAGTCCAGTATCCCCGTCCTCGAAACCGATCGGCTGGTGCTCCGCGCGCCGCACATCGAGGACGTGGGAGCCATCGCGGAGCTCGCCAACAACCGCCGGATCGCGGAGATGACCGCGAACCTGCCCTTCCCCTATCGCGCCTCCGACGCCCACGCCTTCGTCGAAACCCTCGGCGCCACGCCCCATGCCGCCACCTTCGCGCTGTTGCTGAAGCGCGAAGGGTACCTTGAATTCGCAGGCATGTGCGGCTTTGGCCGCCGCCCCACCGAGACCGATCCCGAGATCGGCTATTGGGTCGGAGAGCCCTATTGGGGCCGTGGCATCGCCACCGAGGCCACCCGCGCCGTCATCGACTATGTCTTCTCGCAGACCGACATCGCGCTGGTCGCGGGCGCCGCGCGGGTGGTCAATCCGGGCTCGCGCCGGGTGCTGGAGAAGTGCGGCTTCCAGTGGTGCGGGGTCGGCCTGTGCCAGGTGCGGGCGCTGGGCGCCTCGGTGCCGGTGGATCGGTTCCAGCTCGACCGGCGCACCTGGGCATCGCTGCGGGCCTGGGGCACCACCGTGCTGCCCCACCTGCGCGCCGCCGCCCATTGAACCCGGCGGCCCGGTCTTCGACCGGGTGCCGCATCACCGGCGTAGGGATCGCCAGCCGCCCCCCGACCGTGGGGACGCGACTGGCCCCCGGCCCGGAGCGCGACCCGCCTGCCGCGCCGCCGCACCCCTTCCCCTGCGGCAGAGCTTGCGCTGCGACGCAGCAGGCGCCATCACACGGCGAACCGATCCAAGGGGACGCCATGAGTAAGCATCACCACGAACTTCCCTATCGCCGCTGCGTGGGGCTATGCGTCTTCAACGGCGCCGGCAAGGTCTTCGTCGGACGCCGCATCGGCGGGCCCGAGCATGTGGACGCCACCCACTCATGGCAATTGCCCCAAGGCGGCATCGACAAAGGGGAAGAGCCCTTCGATGCCGCCCTGCGCGAGCTCTATGAGGAAACCTCCATGCGCTCCGTGGTCAAGCTCGGAGAGGTTGAGGAGTGGCTGTCCTATGACCTGCCGGGTCGCATCGCCGGAGAAGCCTGGAAAGGCAAGTATCGCGGCCAGACCCAGAAATGGTTCGCCTTGCGCTTCACCGGCGCCGATGGCGAGATCGACATCACCACGCCGGGCGGCGGGGTCCACAAGCCGGAATTCATGGACTGGCGCTGGGAAGACATCGGCGCCATCGCCGACCTTGTCGTTCCGTTCAAGCGACACGTCTATGAGGATGTGGTGAAGAACTTCCGCCGTTTCGCCGGCATGTGACGGCCGCCATGGGACGACCGGCGCGCCCCGCGCCGGTCGTCGGGCCGCCAGCGCTCAAACCACCCCGGCCGCCTTCAGCTCCGCCAGCTTGGCGGCCACGAAGTCCAGCCGGTCCTGTCCGAAATACAGCTCTCCGCCCACCACATAAGACGGCGAACCAAACACGCCGGCCGCGATCGCCGCGGCGGTGTTGCGCTCCACCCGCTCGGCCGCTTCCACCGTGTCCGAAAGCGTGGCGAGGCGCGCCCCATCGAGGCCGAGCCCGTCGGCAAGTCGGATGAGGTTGTCCCGCTCCGAGATCTGGATGTCCCGCGCCCAGACGGCGGCGAGGCAAGCGCCGATGAGATCGGCCGGGTCGATGCCCTCCATCTGCGCGGCGACGATGAGCCGGCAGGCGGGCAGCGTGTCGGTCGGCCAATAGGCCGGCTCCGTATTGATGGAAACACCCGCGCGCCTGGCCCAGCGCACGATGTCCAGCTTGCGATAGGCGTTGCGCTGGGGCGACTGCTTGGCCGGCGCCGTGGAGCCGCCGGCGGCGAACACCTTCAAGATGTCCACCGGCTGCCAGAGGATGCGGGCTCCGGCCTCCCGCGCGATCTCACGCAGGCGGGCATGGCCCAGATAGGCATAGCCCGATTGCGGGCTGAAATAGCAGATGATCTCGGGCAATTGGGTCCCCCAGAAGGTCGCGGCCCCAACCCGTCGCGCCGGGGCCGGGGACAGGATACATCCTCACCACTCAACCACCGGCACCTTGAAGCGGTTTCAAGCGAAGTGGATCCGGTGCGCGTGAGGAAAATGCGTCAACGCTCCCGTCGCCGCACACGCGCAAGGCTGCTCCGCGTCAGGCGTCCCCGTGGCCCAGCACCTCCTCGGCGGGGAAGCCATAGGTGCGGCCGCAGAATTCGCAGGTCACCGTGACCTTGCCGTCGTCCTGGATCATGCCGCGACGCTCCTCCACCGTGAAGGAAGCGAGCACGCCGGCGACCCGCTCGCGCGAGCACGAGCAGTGGGCGCCGATGGCGAGCGGGTCAAACACCCGCACCCCGCGTTCGTGGAACAGGCGATAGAGCAGCCGCTCGCTGGACAGGTCCTTGTCGAGCAGTTCCACATCCTCCAGCGTCGCCGTGAGGGACCGCGCCTCCGCCCAGGCGTCATCCTCGTCAAGGCGATGGGGCGCCGTTCCCTCGGGCGCGTCGCCGGGCGCGAGGTCCGCCATGCGGGCGCGGGAGGGATCATCCGGCAGGAACTGGGCGAGCAGGCCGCCGGCGCGCCAGGACGATGCCTTCCCGCCCGGCCGCACCTCCTCGCCAACGGCGAGGCGCACGCGGGTGGGGATCTGCTCGGACTGCTGGAAATATTCGTGCGCCGCCGCCTCAAGCCCCGCGCCGTCGAGGGCCACGACCCCCTGATACCGGTTGGCGGACAGGCCCTGGTCGATGGTCATGGCGAGGTGTCCACGGCCGAGCAGCACCGCCGGGGCCGTGTCGTTGCGCTGTTCCGCCGCCGCCACCGCGTCCTTGTCGAAGCGGGCATAGGCGCGGATCTTGTCCGGGCTCACGAAATCCGCCACCACCATGTCCACCGGGCCGTCGGTCTGGGTCTGGAGGATGAAGCGCCCCTCGAACTTCAGGGAGGAGCCCAGTAACACCGCCAGCGCCACCGCCTCGCCCAGCACCCGCTTCACCGAGGCCGGATAATCATGGTGCGCCAGCACCGCGTCGAGAGCCGAACCGAGCCGGACGACGCGGCCGCGCAGGTCCAGCGCGTCCACCTGGAAGGCGGTGACAATATCGTCCTGCGCCTCGTCCTTGGCGCTGCGCGAGCGCGCGGCAGTCATGCGCCCCTCCTCATCCCTGTGTCGGCGGAATGCCGGGATCGCCCGGCATCCTTTGGTCCGCTGCGGCGCCGCAGCCCGCCTCAGCCCGCCGTGTGGAAGCACCAGGCCAGAATGCCCTTCTGGGCATGCAGGCGGTTCTCGGCCTCATCGAACACCACCGATTGCGGACCGTCCATCACCGCGCTGGTCACTTCCTCGCCGCGGTGGGCGGGCAGGCAGTGCATGAAGATGGCATCCTTGTGGGCGCGCGCCATCAGGGCGCTGTTCACCTGATAGGGCTTCAGCAGATTGTGGCGGCGCTCGGCCTCCTTGTCACCCATGGAGACCCAGGTGTCGGTGAGGACGCAATCCACCCCCTCCACCGCCTCTTCCGGATCCCGCATGAAGGTGACCTTGGCCTTGGTGCGCTTCACGAAATCCTTCAGCGCCTGGCGCGGCCCAAGCTCCTTCGGGGTCGCCACCTTCATGGAGAAGTCGAACCGCTCGGCGGCATGGACCCAGGAGGCGAGCACATTGTTGGCGTCGCCGGTCCAGGCCACCTGCCGCCCCTGGATCGAGCCGCGATGCTCCTCGAAGGTCAGCACGTCCGCCATCACCTGACAGGGGTGGGAGATGCGGGTGAGGCCATTGATGACCGGCACCGTGGCGTAATCGGCGAGCTGCATCAGGTCGTCGTGATCCAGGATGCGGATCATGATGGCGTCGACGAAGCGCGACAGCACGCGGGCCGTGTCGGCGATGGTCTCGCCCCGCCCGAGCTGCATCTCCTGGCCCGTGAGCATGATGGTCTCGCCGCCGAGCTGGCGCATGGCCACGTCGAACGACACGCGGGTGCGGGTGGACGGCTTGTCGAACACCATGGCCAAGGTCTTGCCGGCGAGCGGGCGATCGATCTCCCCCGCCTTGCGTTTGGCCTTCAGTTCCTTGGACAAATCCAGTACCCGGCGCAACTCGTCCGCCGGGATCTCCGACAGGTCGAGGAAGTGGCGCACACCGTTTTCCGTCATTCCGCTGCCCCCTTGGCCGGGAGAGGCTTCGAAGCCTCTTCCAGCCGCACACATGCGGCTTCGATTTTTTCTGCTGCCAGATCCACCTCGTCCGCCGAAACGACGAGAGGCGGCAGGAGCCGCACCACATTGTCGGCGGCGGCGGGGGCAAGCAGCCCTTCCGCGCGCAGCGCCGTCACGAGATCACCGGCCGGCACCTGGGCCTTGAGCCCCAGGAGCAGCCCCTTGCCGCGCACCTCCGCCAAAACCCGCGGATGGCGCGCCACCACCGCGCCCAGCTTGTCCTTGAGCCGGGCCGACATGGCATTCACATGGTCGAAAAAGCCATCGGCCAGAACGAGGTCGAGCACCGCATTGCCCACCGCCATGGCCAGAGGATTGCCGCCATACGTGGAACCGTGGGTGCCAAGCGTCATACCCTTGGCGGCGGCCTCGGTGGCAAGGCAGGCCCCCATGGGGAAGCCGCCGCCGATGCCCTTGGCCACGGCCATGATGTCCGGCCGGATGCCTGCCCATTCATGGGCGAACAGCTTGCCAGTGCGGCCGACACCGCACTGCACCTCGTCGAGGACCAGAAGCAGGCCCTTTTCGTCGCACAAGGCACGCAGGGCCTCAAGAAAGCCGTCCGGTGGCACCCGCACGCCGCCTTCGCCCTGCACCGGCTCCAGAAGGATGGCGCCAGTATAGGGGGTGATGGCCGCCTTCACCGCGTCGATGTCGCCGAACGGCACCTGGTCGAAGCCCGGCAGGGCCGGCTCGAACCCCTCCAGATACTTGGCGTTGCCGCCGGCGGCAATGGTCGCCAGCGTGCGGCCATGGAACGCGCCCTGGAAAGTGATGATGCGGTTCTTCTCGGGATTGCCGCTCGCGAACTGATATTTTCGCGCCATCTTGATGGCGCATTCCAGCGCTTCCGCCCCGGAATTGGTGAAGAACATGGTATCCGCGAAGGTGACAGCCGAAAGCCGCGCGGCCAGCCGCTCCCCACCAACGATGCGGAACAGGTTGGAGGTGTGCCACAGCTTCCGAGCCTGCTGCGTCAACGCGTCCACCAGATAGGGATGGGCATGGCCCAGCACGTTCACGGCGATGCCGGCGGTGAAATCGAGGAAACGTCGCCCGTCCGTCGTGACGAGCCAGCAGCCCTCTCCCCGCTCGAATTCGAGGTCGATGCGCGCATAGGTCGGCAGAACGGCGGCGATCACGTGATCCTCCTGAAAACGGGTCCGGAACCGGCAACATTACCGGCCAAAGACGACATCTTCATTTCTGGTTGTGGGCCAGCACTCCAAACGGAAGGCACCCCTCCGCGCGCAACGCTGGTCCATCGGACACCCCGCGGGGCGGGGCGCGGTGGCAAGAATTAAAAAAGGCCGCCCCAGCGGGGGAGCGGCCCGACCTCGTGAATACTAATGATCGCGCGCACGAGGTCAACACATCTGACGGCGCCCGCGTGCGCCCCAGCGGAAGGGGGGCGGGACAACGATCTGGGGAAAACGGCCTGAAGGCGTTAACCGACTCTGTCGCCGGCGCGGCGCATATTGTAGTCTACGCAACATCGCCTACGAGATCTCGTGCGACTAAGCTTCCTGGGACCTATGGGTTGTTAACCTTCCGCTTGCGGTGCGCAGGCGGGCTCGGGGACGGAGTCCGGATTATCTCCGGCAGCATGGCGGTGCTGCCGCCCCGGCGGAACGGTGGCGTCGTGCAGATCCGGCGCCGAAAAGATGCGGCAAATGGAGAAGAGCGATGAGCTGGAATGACGAGCGCGTCGAACTCTTGAAGAAGCTCTGGAGCGAAGGCCTCTCCGCGAGCCAGATTGCGAATGAACTAGGCGACATCACCCGGAATGCCGTGATCGGCAAGGTGCATCGGCTGGGCCTGTCGGGCCGGGCCAAGACCGCCGCCCCGGCGGTTCGCCCGCAGCGGCCGACCAGGCCCGAAAATCCGCGCGAGCAGAGCCGCCCGCAGCGGCCGATGACCCAGGGCAACACCGCCCTTGCGGCCGAGTTCGACGACCTGCCGGAGGAAGCCCCGGCGCCCCAGCCGCAGGCCAGCGGCAATGTGTTGCCCATGGCCCAGCGCTGCACGATCATGAACCTCACCGAGAGCACCTGCCGCTGGCCGATGGGCGAGCCGGGCACCGAGAGCTTCTATTTCTGCGGCGCCAAGAGCAATCCGGGCATGCCCTATTGCAGCCATCACGCACGCATTGCCTATCAGCCCGTGCAAGATCGTCGCCGGGATCGTCGCCTCGCCTACCTCTGATCGCCGCAGGCACCCCCAAGCGCTCTTCGCCCCGACGCGGATGCGTCGCCCGCAGGACGGGCGACGCGGGGATGATGTCGGGCTATCCGCCGAACCTGCATCGCTGTGCCATGCATCGCGATCATCGCAACGCCCTTGTGCGGCGCACGTCCACGTTGGCGGGCCTTCCGGAGCAAACGGCGGATCACGCATGGTGCGGGTGCCGACCAGCAGGGATCGACTGTCGTGGATCCACCGTCGCGGGTTGACGCCGCGCCTAAGCGCTCACGGGCGCCAATTCAGCTTACCTGGACCCTCAACCGGAGCCGTCATCCAGGCGCTCCCCGCTGGCGACTCTGCCTAGGCTGTAGTGACGATTTAAGGATTTGGGATTCCCAAGTGGTCGCAAATCAGATTCAACGCTGATTTTGGAGGATCGGCGATGGATTGCGATGCTCTTCGGGAT
>NZ_JABWGX010000049.1 GCF_021730435.1 Xanthobacter agilis | reverse complement strand
CACATAGTCGATGTCCTCATACGCGCCGTTTTCCTCCAGGAAGTTGATGGAGGTGATCACGCCGCGGCCGGCGCAGCCCACGCCCGGCTCCGGACCGCCGGACTCCACGCAGCGGATGTCCTCGAAGCCCACCTTCATCACGTCTTCCAGCTCGAGGTCTTCCACCGAGCCGGCGTTGGCGGCCAGCGACAGGATGGTGTCCTGGGCCTTGGCATGCAGGATCAGACGGGTGGAGTCGGCCTTCGGGTCGCAACCCACGATGAGGATCCTGTGACCCATCTGCGCGAGGGCGGCGAGGGTGTTCTGGGAGGTGGTGGACTTGCCGATGCCGCCCTTCCCGTAGAAAGCGATCTGCCTCAGGCCCATGCTAGTCTCCTGATTAAGAGCACCCGCCGCTGCCGGCCAGGCTGGCCAGAACAAGGGCATGACACGACGAAATGCTGTCCTGTGTTTGAGCAAGAGCAATGCCAAGTCTCACTCTTCTTGCCCAAGCCGCGGAGCGCGAATGTGTCACGAATTATTTTTCCTTTTTTGCCATATAGTTACGCCATCATTGGCGGCACCACCGCGTCATAGACAGACGCTATGATGTCTTTTTATATAACGATGAAACAGTGACAACCACCAACAGCAGCACCACACCCCAGCGCCTTCAGCATTGATATCATTTGGGTAATTTTGGGTATCGCAGGCAATCGACAAGATCCGCCGCGGCCTTTTCGGCAGGATCTCTCCCTGCCCGACACATCTGCCAGCAGGGCGCAGTGCTGTCCGAAACCACACACCCCTGTCACAAAGCAAACAGAGGCGGACTACCGGGCTGGATCGGACCTATACAGCCCAGGCTCGCAAACTATGTAACTCGACTATATCACGAAGGGTGACACCCCCGCCGCGCCGATGCTGCCGGCAGGAGGTGCGATATGCTAGGCTCAGGCCAAGCCAGGGACATTGCCGGCACCGCGGAGAACACGATGGGTTCAGCCACCAAGATCGACGCCATGCTCGCGCTGCGCTCGGAAGGGCGCTTCCTGGTGGGGCGCGACCGCATCGCCATCCTCGAAGCGGTGGCGCGGCAGGGCAGCATCACCGAAGCGGCGAAGGCGCTGGGCTTCAGCTACAAGACGGCCTGGGACGCAGTGGCGGCCATCAACAACCTGATGCCGCGGCCGGTGCTCATCACCAAGGCCGGCGGCAAGCGCGGCGGCGGAGCCACCCTGACGGAAGAAGGACATCGGCTCATCGCCGCCTTCCGCCGGCTTGAGGAAAAACTTGCCCGCATCTCCACGCTGATCGCCGAAGAGGGGCTGGACGGCCCCACCGATTTGTTGTTCTGGAGCGTGGCCATGAAGACCAGCGCCCGAAACGTATTTCATTGCACCGTGACCGATGTGCGCCGTGCGCCGGTCAATGTGGAGGTCGTCCTCAAGGTCTCGGAGACCCATTCCATCGTCGCCGTCATCACCAACGACAGCGCCAACGATCTCGGTATCGTGGAAGGACGGGAGGTGATGGCGCTGGTGAAGGCCTCCTTCGTGATGCTCGCGCGCCCCGTGCCCGGGCTGCGCCTGTCCACGGCCAACCTCATCTGCGGCAAGGTCCTGGAGCGCATCGACGGGGGCGTCAACAGCGAGATCGTGGTGGACCTTGGAAGCGGCAAGACCCTCACCTCCATCGTCACCCGCTCGGGCGCCGACGAGATGGAGCTTCATCCCGGCGCCGATGTCTGCGCCTTCTTCAACACGTCCCAGGTCATCCTGGCCGTGGATTAAGCCCCTCGGCCACCGGGGACGGACGCGCGTCCTCCAAAAGGATTCGCTCACCCATGAAAACGTGTGCGGCGAGCAACGCTGACGTCGCTCGCCGCACATCCGAGGTCAGGTTCAAGCCAAGATCCGCGCCGTGGTTGATATGGCCGCAAACCCGAGACCGGAGAGCAAGGATCGCCCCGGGCCCACGACCAACACCACCCGACTGACACGAGGCCCAGCCCGATAGGCCGACCCGGTTTCTGCACCCCGGCACGCCGCGAGAGGCTTCAAACGTCGCGGAACGCCGAAGTCGTCCCTACCGCACCGATCAGGCGGCGATATCGCTCATCAGCGCATTGAAGACGGGACGAGGAAGGCGAAAGAAGCCACGGCCATTGGCGCGCGTCTGATAATATTGCGTATAGCCCAGATAAAGTTTGTTGTACCATTCACGCGGCGAAAGATTGTCGGGCTTGCCATCGATCGTGAAGATCTCAGCGCTCGGCCAGAAGCGCACATGAATCATCACCGCTTCAGATGCCCCTGAAAGAGCAACAGTCGGCTCCGTAATCGTCGCATGAACGGTCATAGGTCTACTCCGGAAGGTTTTATGACTTTGCGCAAGGCGATGATTATCGTAATATATTTTATTTATACAACGCGTCAAGCGAGAAGTTCAGGCGCAGTCGAAATCCCTTGCCCCTCGAATGGCGGATTCAGCGCGCCAACGGCACCTCGCCAGCTTGCGCCAGAGCGCACCGGAGGACTTTGAACGAGATCAAATTCAGCGGAAGTTTGCGGCGCAGCCCGCGCCATCGCGGCCGGGCGGCGTCCGTGGGCGAACATTGGGTCGGCGCCGCCCCGGCGGCGGGGGCGACGCCGACCCTGCGGGAAAGCCCTGGGACCGGTCCGCGCCCCCGCTCAGTCGGCGATATCCATTCACGCGAGGAGCACAGCCCCTCCAGCGCGGCTCCTAGCGCCTGGGCGCAGGGGACGGCGCGCGCCCAGGCGTAGCCCCCGGCGGCGGCGCCACGGCCCCCACCGCTTGCACGACCGCGTCCGCCAGCTCCTGCGCCAGACACGCATAACCTTTGTCGTTCATGTGAAATCGATCCCAGGAGAACAGGTGCCGGAACCCGTCCGGATCCTCCGCGGCCCATTGCTTCATCATGGCGTAGCGCCCCAGCAGCGGCACCTGGCGTTCAGCCGCCGCCTCGCCCACCGCGGCCACGAATTGCTCGTACCGCCCGAGATCGAGGATCAAGGGGAAATACTGCTGATCAATGACCACCGCCGCCACACCGGCGGCGGCATCAAGCCCCCGCCCCACCAAGGCCCCCAGACGCTCCGGCGTGCCACCGAAGATCACATCGTTCGTGCCCACCTGCCAGAGCACCAAGTCCGGCTTCTCCGCCGCCGACAGGAAGGCCTCCAGGCGCTTCACCGTCGCCGGAGCGCTTTCGCCAGACACGCCGGCGTTGGTGACCTCGACCCGGCCCTCCCCCAGCGCCTCGACGAGCCGACGGGCCAGCTGCGAGGGATAGTTCGCCTCCGGCCGCGAGGCGCCGACGCCGGCGGTGCTCGACGAGCCGATGGCCAGGATCCGCAACGCCGCACCCGAACGCACCCGCTCCGCCGCCGCCGGCGCCAAGCTCAGTGCAGGATTAGGCCGCACCTCCGGCGGGCACGCCAAAGCGGACGCAGCCAACAGCACAATGCCAAGCACAGCCAGAAGCCCCACCGAGCCCCATCGGTACAGCAGCCATGCCCGGCGAACCAGCATTCGCGCGCAAACGCAACGCCAAAGGGAAGCAATAAAAACTGTCGGACATGATATGAAGGAGCGCGTCGGCACGAGGAGGATCTTTTTTGATCCGCAGAGCGGCCCGCTAAAATGGCGGGAGTGACGGGGCTCGAACCCGCGACCTCCGGCGTGACAGGCCGGCGCTCTAACCAACTGAGCTACACCCCCAACCGGCGCGACGCAGTCCGTAGCGCCTTGGAGAACGCCCTGATAGGGCAGGGGCGACCGTCCCGTCAAGCGAGACCGCGTTTTTTTGTGACAGGGATGTGGATAGTTTTCGGCGATCCGCTCGAAACCCCTGTCGCCGCGCCCTTTATCCAGCGACCGGCCGCATGTGGTCGATCCCGCAAAAAAGGCGTTCGACCACAGCAACCACCATGGCGGTGAGTCGCAGGGGGTCGCCGCCGGCGATTCACAACGACCACCCCGCTACACGCACGACCTGCCGGCTTCCCCACCGGATTCGCCGCGGTCGACAAAGCGGCGCCTGGGTCGCAGCAAAACGGAAGCGGGGGATCTCTGCGCCCTGAATCGCCGCGATCCGGCGGCAACGACAGAGCCACGCAAGCCGATACCCAAACGGGCGTAAGCAGAGCCGCACGACAACGCCTTCCGCAGGCGAGCGCAGGTGTGGCAGGCCCTAAAAGCCACCCTTCGCGCAGAAGGACCCACAGACGCACCCCGCCAGGGCCCAGGGAAACGGGCGCGCGCGCAGCAATGTGTTCGGATATTGAATGGTGGGCGGTGACGGGCTCGAACCGCCGACCCTCTCGGTGTAAACGAGATGCTCTACCAACTGAGCTAACCGCCCCAACCGCGCTGGACTTAAATCATCCCCCGCGCGCAGCAGCAAGGCCCCTGCGTGTGCCGGCCACGCGCCGACGCCCGGATGCGGACAGGATATGGGAGCGCCGCGCGCCAACGCCACGCGCATGACGCGAGGGGCATTCGGCCCCTGTGCACCTCCGCCCTTCAACCCGACAGGCCTGATCCACTTGGCCCGGTCCATCGGCCAAAACGCAGTCCGTCAAACGGCTGCGTCGGCCCCGGAACCCCGGAGCGAACGCTCACTGGACGGCATTGCGGGACGCCGCATTCAATCATGCGGCGTCCGAAAGCGGTCATTGCGCACGAGCTTGGGCAAAGCCCCCTCCCCGCGACCCCGGACGCCTTCTGCCGGCCACCGCAGGCCGTTGGGCACAGGCGGTTACCGGCAGCGCGGGCCATCTTCTGACTTCCGGCTCGGACGCCGCGCCATCGGGCGGCGTCCGAAACGTAGGATCACTCGTTCACAGCTTCCTTCAGGCCCTTGCCGGGCGTGAACTTCGGCGCCTTAGAGGCGCTGATCTTCACCGGCTTGCCCGTGCGGGGGTTGCGGCCTTCGCGCGCTGCGCGGGTCACCACCGAGAAGCTGCCGAAACCGATCAGCTTGACTTCCTCGCCCTGCTTGAGCGCCTTGGCGATGATGTCGAAGGTAGCGTCCACGGCCGCTGCAGCAGCCGTCTTCGTCAGCTTGGCCTCCTCAGCCACCGCGGCGATCAGTTCGTTCTTGGTGGTCATCTGACCATTCCCTTCCGTTGTCGAAACGCGAATCGTGAGAGGCAGGGCCCCAGACGATCGGCGCGAGCATCACGGAAAATGCGGCTTTTGCAAGCACGATCCGCTACAAACCCGCGCCAATGCACGATTTCCAGCATTGCAACCGCGAAAAAAAGAAGGGCGGCTCGAATTTCGAACCGCCCGCTTCATTCCCTTAACACCTTGAAATCACAGCACTTCGCAAAGCCTCGGCCCCTAACCGATTCCGCGAACACGCCCGCGACGCGGACGAGACCGGGGAAAAGCCCGAAAGGGTATCCCTTTCGGGCTCAAACCCTCAGTGCGCAACGACTCCCGAGGCATCTTCGCCGCCGACCGGAGCATTCACCGGCTTCTCTTCCCAAATGATCGGCTCAGGCGAGCGCACCAAGGCGTTGCTGAGCACCTCATCCATCCGGGACACCGGCACGATCTCCAGCGCGTTCTTCACGTTGGCCGGAAGATCCGCCAGGTCCTTGGCGTTCTCCTCAGGGATCAGCACCTTCTTGATGCCGCCACGCAGGGCGGCCAGAAGCTTCTCCTTGAGGCCACCAATGGGCAGCACCCGGCCCCGCAGGGTGATCTCTCCGGTCATCGCCACGTCACGGCGCACCGGAATGCCGGTCATCACCGAGACGATGGCGGTGGCCATGGCCACGCCGGCGGAAGGACCGTCCTTCGGGGTTGCCCCCTCGGGAACGTGGACATGGATGTCCCGGCGCTCGAACAAAGGCGGCTCGATGCCGAAATCCACCGCCCGCGAGCGCACGTAGGACGCCGCCGCCGAGATCGATTCCTTCATCACGTCCTTGAGGTTGCCGGTGACCGTCATCTTGCCCTTGCCGGGCATCATGAGGCCCTCGATGGTGAGCAGCTCGCCGCCCACCTCGGTCCACGCCAGGCCGGTGACGACCCCCACCTGATCCTCGCTCTCCATCTCGCCGTAACGGTAACGGGGCGCCCCGAGGAAATCCTCGAGAGTCTTGAGCGTCACCTTCACCGACTTCTTCTTGGAAAGCATCAGCTCCTTCACCGCCTTGCGGGCGAGGGTGGAGATTTCGCGTTCCAGATTACGCACACCCGCCTCGCGGGTGTAGCGGCGGATGATGGTCTGCAGCGCCGCGTCGTCGATGGACCATTCCTTGGTCGAGAGGCCGTGCTTCTGCAGGGCGCTGGGGATCAGGTGCTTGCGCGCAATCTCCGCCTTTTCGTCCTCGGTGTAACCGGCGATGCGGATCACCTCCATGCGGTCCAGAAGGGCCGGCGGGATGTTCAGCGTGTTCGCCGTGGTCACGAACATCACGTTCGAGAGGTCGTAATCCACCTCCAGATAGTGGTCCGCGAACGTCTTGTTCTGCTCGGGGTCAAGAACTTCGAGCAGGGCCGACGACGGATCGCCGCGGAAGTCGGCGCCCATCTTGTCGATCTCGTCCAGAAGGAAGAGCGGGTTCGACTTCTTCGCCTTGCGCATGGACTGCACGATCTTGCCCGGCATCGACCCGATATAGGTCCGCCGGTGACCGCGAATCTCCGCCTCGTCGCGCACGCCGCCCAAGGCCACGCGCACGAACTCACGGCCGGTCGCCTTGGCGAGGGACTTGCCGAGCGAGGTCTTGCCGACGCCGGGCGGGCCGACAAGGCACAGGATGGGACCCGTCAGCTTGTTGGCACGGCTCTGCACGGCGAGATACTCGACGATGCGTTCCTTGACCTTGTCGAGGCCATAGTGCTCGGCGTCCAGAATCTCCTGGGCGTAGTTCAGATCCTTCTTGATCTTGCTCTTCACGCCCCACGGAATGGAGAGCAGCCAGTCGAGATAGTTGCGCACCACGGTGGCTTCCGCCGACATGGGCGACATCTGCCGCAGCTTCTTCAGCTCATGGGTGGCCTTCTCGCGCGCCTCCTTGGTGAGCTTGGTCCGCTTGATGCGGTCCTCCAGCTCCTGGAGGTCGTCCTTGCCATCCTCGTCGCCCAGCTCCTTCTGGATCGCCTTCATCTGCTCGTTGAGGTAGTACTCGCGCTGGGTCTTCTCCATCTGCCGCTTCACGCGGCTGCGGATGCGCTTTTCCACCTGCAACACGGAGATTTCGCTCTCCATCAGCCCGAGAACCTTCTCGAGCCGGTCGGAGATCTTCACCGTTTCCAGCACCGCCTGCTTCTCGGGGATCTTCACCGCGAGATGCGAGGCGATGGTGTCGGCGAGCTTGGAGTGGTCGTCGATCTGGCCGACAACCCCCACCACCTCGGGCGACACCTTCTTGTTGAGCTTCACATAGTTCTCGAACTCGTTGACCACCGAGCGGGCAAGGGCTTCCGCCTCGACCAGATCGCCGGGATCGTCCTCGAGCGCGAGCGCCTCCGCCTCATAGATGTCGGTGCGGTCGGTGTAGCGCGAGACATGAGCGCGCGACACGCCCTCCACCAGCACCTTCACGGTACCGTCGGGCAGCTTCAGCAATTGCAGGACCGTCGCCAGCGTGCCGACGCCAAAAATGGCCTCCGGCGCCGGATCGTCGTCCGAGGCGTTCTCCTGGGTGGCGAGCAGGATGTAGGTGTCGCCGCGCATGACCTCTTCGAGGGCGCGGATCGACTTCTCGCGGCCCACGAACAGGGGAACGATCATATGAGGGAAAACCACAATGTCCCGAAGCGGGAGCACAGGGTAGGTTTGCGACACACCGGCAACGAGCGGGGGGCGCGGCTTCTGGCTCGTCATGACCCAATCCTTTCAAATGGCGCACACGCGAAAGCGCTGCCGCGCGTGCACACGGCCGGGTTACCGGAACGGCTTTTCAATGCTGAAGCGGTGAACACCGCAGGAGGCATGAGGTCCGAGCACGGAGACCGGATCTTTCCTCAAGAACATGGATACGCCAGCAGCCCGTTTCAAGGCCTGCTGCGAGCACCCCAGAAGAACGACACGGGGTGAGCGACAATCGTCCAATCGGTCAAAAAGCCTCGTTCCCCCCGCACCCGCGGCGCGGGGGGAAAGTGTCGGAATCGCACCGTCAGGCACTGGCGCCCGCGTCACCGACGCGATCCGCATAGATGTAGAGGGGGCGCGCGTTCTGCTCGACCACCTCGCGGGAGATCACCACTTCCTCCACCCCTTCAAGGCCGGGCAGATCGAACATGGTGTCGAGCAGGATGCCCTCCATGATCGACCGCAGTCCGCGCGCGCCAGTCTTGCGCTCGATGGCCTTGCGGGCGATGGCGCCGAGGGCCTCCTCGTGGATGGTGAGATCCACATTCTCCATCTCGAACAGCCGCTGGTACTGCTTCACCAGCGCATTCTTGGGCTCGGACAGGATCTTCTTCAGCGCTTCCTCATCGAGATCGCCCAGCGTCGCCAGCACAGGCAGGCGGCCGATGAACTCGGGGATGAGGCCGTACTTGAGCAGATCCTCGGGCTCCACCTCGCGGAACAGCTCACCGGGGCGGCGATCCTCGGGCGGCGCCACCTTCGCGGAGAAGCCGATGGAGGTCGAACCCTTGGAACGCGACGAAATGATCTTGTCGAGCCCGGCGAAGGCGCCACCGCAGATGAACAGAATGTTGGTGGTATCCACCTGCAGGAACTCCTGCTGCGGATGCTTGCGGCCGCCCTGGGGCGGAACCGACGCCACCGTACCTTCCATGATCTTCAGCAGCGCCTGCTGCACACCCTCGCCCGACACGTCGCGGGTGATGGAGGGATTGTCGGATTTGCGACTGATCTTGTCGATTTCGTCGATGTAGACGATGCCCCGCTGCGCCCGCTCGACATTGTAGTCGGCCGCCTGGAGCAGCTTCAGGATGATGTTTTCCACATCCTCGCCCACATAGCCCGCCTCGGTGAGGGTCGTGGCGTCGGCCATGGTGAACGGCACATCGAGAATGCGCGCCAGCGTTTGCGCCAGCAGCGTCTTGCCCGAGCCGGTGGGGCCGATGAGCAGGATATTCGACTTCGCGAGCTCCACGTCCCCGTGCTTGGAGGCATGATTGAGCCGCTTGTAATGGTTGTGCACGGCCACCGACAGGACCTTCTTCGCGTGGTCCTGGCCGATGACATAGTCATCAAGGACCTTGCGGATTTCCTTCGGGGTCGGGATCCCATCCCGCGACTTCACCAGAGAGGACTTGGACTCTTCCCGGATGATGTCCATGCACAGCTCGACGCATTCGTCGCAGATGAACACGGTCGGTCCGGCGATGAGCTTCCTGACCTCATGCTGGCTCTTGCCGCAGAACGAGCAATAAAGCGTGTTCTTGCTGTCGCTGCCGCCGGTCTTGCTCATCTTAACGTCTCCTACGATCTATCGATACGGACACAAAGCGCGCCTGTGTCGTACAGATCACCAGTGGGGGATTGGGCGAAGCAAAAAGCTCGCCAACCCCATTTCCGTTCTTGGCCGACTTTCAGCCAATCACCCTCCAAGGGCGCGATCAAGGCAGTTCGGGAGGTTTCCCCGCGGCATCATGGGCGCTGGTTAAAGCAGACCACGGCCACGCGCCAAGATCGCGTCGTCGCCCGGTCTCGTCCGCCCCGGCCCCGGCCTTCCCGGCAGGACCTTGAAACACGGCGGCCCCCGCCGTGAGAGGCGAGGGCCGGCTCGCGGCATCCGATGCCGGCTTATGGACATGCAAGCGCGATCTCGCACCGCACGCAAGGGGGACAAACCGTGATTGTCCCCCATACAGGCTCAAGGGGCGCTGGCGAGATCCCTCCCGGCGCCCCGTCTGGCCGATCAGGCGCCCTTCGCGGCCTCCTCGACCGGCCGCTTCTCGATCACGGAATCGATCAGCCCGAACTCCTTGGCGGCCTGGGCCGTCATGAAGTTGTCGCGCTCCAGCGCGTCCTCGATGGCGTTGATCGACTGACCGGTGTGCTTCACATAGATTTCATTCAGCCGCTTCTTCAGGTTCAGGATCTCCTGCGCGTGCAGCATGATGTCCGTCACCTGGCCCTGGAAGCCACCGGAGGGCTGATGGACCATGATTCGCGCGTTCGGCAGGGCGAAGCGCATGTCCTTCTCACCCGCGGTGAGCAGCAGCGAGCCCATGGAGGCCGCCTGGCCGATACACAGCGTCGACACCGCAGGCTTGATGAACTGCATGGTGTCGTAAATGGCGAGACCCGATGTCACAACTCCACCCGGGGAGTTGATGTACATCGAGATTTCCTTCTTCGGATTATCCGCTTCCAGGAACAGCAGCTGCGCCACCACCAGGGTGGACATGCCATCTTCCACCGGACCGGTGAGGAAGATGATGCGCTCCTTCAGAAGGCGCGAAAAAATGTCGTAGGAGCGTTCCCCACGGTTGGTCTGCTCGACCACCATGGGAATGAGATAATTCATATAAGTATCGATAGGATCACGCATATGTCGTCCTCGGGCGCTCGCGGTCCAGGGCTACTGTCCCGTCGCGCTGTCGTTTCTACGGCGCAAGTGGTGGCACGCCGAAGCGCGCCACCCGGGTTCATCCTGGACGAGAGCGGCCCGATTCGTCAGGCCGCCTCGTCCTCTTCATCCACCTTATAAAGCTCTTCCTTGGTCACCGGCTTTTCGGTGACGGTGGCGAGCTCCAGCAGGAAATCGACAACCTTCTCCTCGAACAGAGGGGCACGCACGGAAGCCAGCGCCTGCGGATTGCTGCGGTAGAACTCCCAAACCTGCTGCTCCTGACCGGGGAACTGACGCGCCCGCTCCACGACCGCGCGCGTCACCTCGTCGTCAGAGACCTGGATATTGTTGCGCTCTCCGATTTCCGCAAGGACCAGACCGAGGCGCACACGCCGCTCGGCGATCTTGCGATAGTCCTCGCGGGCGGCCTCCTCGGTGGTGCCTTCCTCGGCGAAGCTGCGCTTCTGGCTCGCAAGATCCTGCTGCACCTGGTTCCACACGCCCTCGAACTCCTGATTGAGGAGACCTTCGGGCACTTCGAACTTGTGCAGGGTGTCGAGGGCATCAAGCAGAGCGCGCTTCACCTTCTGACGGGCGGCGCCGGCGTGCTCGGCGCCGATGCGCTCGCGCACCATGCCCTTGAGCTTCTCCAGGCTTTCCATGCCCAGGGTCTTGGCGAACTCGTCGTCGACAGTCACCTCGCCGGGCGCGGCAACCGCCTTGCAGGTCACCTCGAAGGAGGCGGCCTTGCCGGCCAGCTCGGCCGCCGCGTAATCCTCGGGGAAGGTCACGGAAACGGTGCGGCTCTCACCGGTGGCGATGCCGACCAGCTGCTCCTCGAAGCCGGGAATGAAGCTCTTGGAGCCGAGCAGCAGGTCAATGTCCTGCCCCTCGCCGCCCGGGAACTTCACGCCGTCCACATAGCCGGCGAAATCGATGGTGACGCGATCGCCATCGGCCGCCGCACCCTCCTTGGGGGCGAACGGGCGGTTGCCCTCGGCGATGCGCTGCACGGTCTCCTCGACCTCGGCATCGGCCACTTCAAGCACCGGCTTCTCAATGGCGATGGACTTGAAATCGCCCAGCTCGATCTTCGGCAGGATCTCGATCTCGAGGTCGTAGGCCAGGTCCTTGCCGCCGTCGAGCAAGCCCTGCCCCTGCGGATCCTCCGCCGGCAGGCTGACCTTGGGCTGAAGCGCCAGACGGAAGCCGCGCTCCTCCACGATCTTGCCGTTGGTGTCGTTGACGGTCTGCTCGATCACCTCGCTCATGACCTGCTTACCGTACACGCGCTTCAGGTGCGCGGCCGGCACCTTGCCCGGGCGGAAGCCGTTGAGCTTCACCTGCCCCTTGAGCTCGTTCAGGCGCGCGTCGGCCTTGGCGTCCAGGTCCGCGGCGGGAACCACCACGCGGAACGCGTGCTTGAGGCCTTCGGCTTTGGTCTCGGTCACCTGCATCGTCTTGCCTTCACATCCTTGCCGCCGCATTGGGGCGGGAACTTGAGAATCCGGTGGGCTCCCGGGGTGGAGCCACAGCGATCCGCGAGGACGCCCCTTTCCGGGCGCTACCGCAAACCGCCGCGCATGCCCCTTGCGACCTGCGACAGGGCGGGTCACAGCGAGATCGGCGGCGACACATCGACGGCGACCGGAAGACGCCGGCGCCGTGGTGCGGGCGGAGGGTTTCGAACCCCCACGACTTGCGTCACGGGAACCTAAATCCCGCGCGTCTACCAGTTCCGCCACGCCCGCGCGCCGCGCCCAAGGGCTGCGGCCCATAGGACCGCGACCATCGGACACAACCGCAGATACCCATTGCTGCCGCATGCCGTCGCCGCGTACCATCGCCGCGCCCGCAAGGCCGCGCACCATGGGAGGCTCGACCCGGCGCGCGAAACGCCGGTCGGGTCGCGGCTTATATCATGCTCTGTGCGGGGCGCAGCAAGAAAATGGTGCCCTTCCCCGCCGCCGCAAAAGCCCCGCGCCGCCTCGGGCGCGACGGCGGGCGGCGGATAGGAACCGTGGTTCCGCCAAAATACGGCGGGCGGCGCGCCCGAATGCGGCTTGCCCTTTTCCGCGCGACGTAAGAAGGTCCGGCACTGCGATCCGGCATGCGGCCCGAAGGCGCGGCCGGGTGCGCGGCAGAGCCCCTTTGGAGAGCCTCGCGTGAGCACGCACACCTTCTCCCGGCGTACCGTACTGAAGGGGGCGGCCGCCCTCTCCTGCTCCTCTTTGGTCCTGCCCGGCGTCACGGCGCCGGCGGCGGCGCAGGGCCAGAGCGGCCCCCTCACCTTGAGCGCCGCCGAGGGCAGCCTTCCCGAGATCGCGGGCCAGGGTTCCATCGCATTGTTCAATCAGGCCCTGCCGGGCCCACTGCTTCGGGTGAAGAAGGGGAGCCCTCTGGCGGTGTCCGTTCAGAACGGGCTCCGGCAGAATCTCGGGCTGGTGTGGCAGGGCGTGCGCACCACCGCGGGCACCGACCCTTCGGCCCCCCAGGTTGCCGCCGGCGGACAGGCGAACATCGCCTTCACGCCGCGAGACGCCGGCACCTTCTGGTATCATGCGGCCGACCCGGCCTTGGCCCGCCGCGCCCTCGCCGGCGCGCTGGTGGTGGACGAGGACGGCCCGGCCGCCTACGAATCGGATCAGGTTCTGTTCATCCAGAGCTTCCCGCCGGAGACGGGCCTGCCGCTGTTCCCGGTCAACGGCGCGATTTCGCCCACTCTCCAGGGCCCGGCCAGCGGGCGGGCGCGGCTGCGCCTCATCAATGCCACGCCCCTGTTCCTGCGGGTGAGCGTCGATGCGCCGGCCACCTATGTGATCGCGGTCGACGGCCAGCCGGCCGAGCCCTTCGCGCCGAAGGATTCGCGCGTGCAGATCGCCCCCGGCGGCCGCGTCGATCTCGCGGTGACCATGGATGGCGCCAACCCCAGCACTCTGTCCATCGAGAGCAGCCAGGGCCCGGTTCAGCTCGCCATCATCGTGCCGGTCGGGCCGGGCGGCACGGCCCCCAGCGGCCCGCCGGCGCCGCTGCCGAGCAACGGCCTTCCGGCCGAGCTGCCGCTCGCCGACGCAGCTCGCTTTGCCTTCAAGATCGAGCCGGGCAGCACGCCGGCCTCGCTTGGCAGCGTATCACTTGGCAGCGTCAAGGTGGGGCGGGTGGTGGTGCTGACCCTCGACAATCCCCTCGACACCCCGCTCAGCGTGCGCATCGATGGCCATCCGGTGCGGCTCCTCGACGCCAATTACGACGGCTGGAGCCCCTGGTGGCACGACACCGTGCCGGTGCCGGCGAAAGGCAGCGCCCGCGTCGCCTTCAAGGCGGAGACGGCCGGCACATGGTCGATCATCGCCCAGCGCCCCGGCGACAACGCCCAGGTGGCGGCCCGCACCTATCAGGTGACCGCCTGACCCCCACGCCCGGATCGCGCGGCGCCCCGATG
>NZ_JABWGX010000048.1 GCF_021730435.1 Xanthobacter agilis | reverse complement strand
CCGGAGCCGGAGCCGGAGCCGTAGCCGGAGCCGGAGCCGGAGCCGGAGCCGTAGCCGGAGCCGTAGCCGGAGCCGGAGCCTGAGCCGGAGCCGGAGCCGTAGCCGGAGCCGTAGCCGGAGCCGTAGCCGTCGCCGGAGCCGTCGCCGTCGCCGTAGCCGGAGCCGGAGCCGTAGCTATCAGCCGCGGTAGACACCGGCGGCCTCCCACTTCTCGACGGCAGCCTCAGTCACGGGCGCCACTGCGGTGATCTTGCGGAGCGTGATGTCCGCCTGGGCGCCGATGCGCGCGCCCTTCGCCGGGCCTTCGGCCGCAAGGCCCATAAATCCGCCCTGGCCGCTCGGCCAGTAGATGCAATTGCGGGCGCGCTTCAGCTCGATCACGTCGCCACTGGTGTCGGTGGCGTAGCCGAAAAACACGCCGCGGTATTCGGTGGTCACGAGCACAGGATTTTCGGTCGCGTCGGTCATGTTTGGTCCTCTTTCTGGTGGTGAAGGGGAGGAGGGGCGAGCCTGGGCCCGCCCGTTGCTCAGTCGAGCAGGCCTTCGTTCGCCAGCTTCTGCGCCATCTCAATCAGGCGGGCGGCATGGTCGGCCTGGCCCTTGGTGATCTTCGCGATGTGGTCGAGCGTCTGCTGCGGGATCGGCTTCTGGGTGGACTTGGAGGGCTGGGTGGTCATGTCGTGTCTCCCTGTTCGATGGGGAGATAGTAGGTGATGCCTACCTACGTGTCAACGGGAAAAGTAGGTAAAACCTACATTCATTCCGGAACCGTTATGTTCTTGATTTGTTCTTATTGATGAGTCAGCCTGTCGCAGCCTCAGGGGGAGGCGGAGTCAGGGGGGGGGTCGATGGCGACGAAGACGTTCTATGTGGTGCAACCCTATGTTCTGGGGAAGCGGGGCGCACTAAAAGCGGGACAGGCACGGGAGGCGCGGAGCGCGGCCGACGCGGAGCGGCTCGCTCAACGCTTGTCTGCCACGGGTGCGGGCGCCATCGCGTTTTCGCGAGAGGTAGACCCGGAATCGGATGATGCGGAACCGCCGATTCTCATCGCGAGCTATGGACGAGTGCCGGAGGGGGCTTTCGAGGCGGGGTAGGCACGAAAAAGCCCGCCGGTGAGGGCGGGCTATGGGCGGGTGCCGGGAGGGGTGGTGGAGGTGTGGTAGGGCAACAAAAGCCCGGCGCGGGGCCGGGCGATTAGGTCAGTCAGGCTTGGCGACGGCCGGAGGTGGTGGTGGGATTTGCCTCGACACTTCAGATTTAACCGCGCTTTCGACCTGGGACCCGAAGTTCAAGCCTAGGCCAATTTGACTCCCCGAGAAGGAGAACATCGCAATGATCAGCCCCGCAATGACAAGCACAGATCCCCAGATATTCCAGCGCAGGCCTGTCGTTGATTTTTCGATTTGATCCATGCGCCCGGATAGTTCGGTCCTCATGGCTTTCATCTCGCCAATAAACTCTTGGCGCATGGTTCTTATTTCGCCCGTGACTTCGGCAAGCCCGGAGCGCACCTCGCCCCGTAGCTCAGCGAATTTCGCATCCGCCCGAGCTTCTGAAGTCGCGATTTTTGCGTCGACAAGGTCGTGGTCCATGGTCTCGATTTTGCCTGGAGACTGATCCATCTGCAAGGACCTAGATTCCTCGGGCGCGGGCTTTAGGGATTTCGCGATGCTTACCACATTCTCATAGGATAACCCACTCGAAGCGACATTGCTGAGGCCTGTGGGTACGGAGTTTGCCGAGGATGTGACTGGTTGATTGTCGCGGCCAACCCAAGCAGGCCGAGAGATCCCACTCACCGGGCCCTCCCAGCGGCCCGCTTTTCGCGGGCGGCGTTCAATGCGCCTTTGTCCGCGTTTCCATCATTTTCAAGCTTCTCGATGAATTCCTCTAAAAAGGCGACACCCTCTATTAGAGCGCCAATTGGAATAATAATCTGTTGATTGAATACAACATTAGTTTCTTTGGTAGCAGACAGAGACGGATCAACTCTTGCAAATATCAATTTTGCAACTGGACCTAATGTTGTCGCATTAACAATTCCGTCTGCATAAACAGATGGGATTCTTGGATCTGGGAAATCGTCATTGTTGTTGTCACTCATGTTGCGTCTCCCAATGATAACAGCGCTTTGATCTGCGCGCTCTGTGGGTCCGTGGGCTGGCTATCGGATTATTCGCCATCACCGCCTGCTGTACTTCCCCACCACACGGTGACAGGTGGGCCAGTCCGCGCGGAATGCGGTCCACTCGCGCGGCGGGTTGTATTGCTTCAGGCGCCACTCTTGCTCAGACCAGCTCACCAGGCGCTTGATGATCGCCTCGGCATCGCCATTCGGTGGGTGGTCATAAAGCACCACATCGCTGCCGGCTGCTGGCCCTAGGCCCGGATGAATCAGGGCCATGTCGCCGTGGCAAAAGGCCGGGTCCATCGAGTCGCCGTAGACCAGCAGGCCATATGAGCCCGGCACGCCCTCGAGAATGGATGGCCGCTTGACCCACTCGATCGGCTCGAATGTCACGATCTGGTGGCCTTCGCCGCCGGCCGCCGCCGCGTAGATGGGGAAATCCTTTGCACCCACCAATTCCGAACCGGGGATGATCTCGGGCTTGAAGCCGCTGATTTTTTTGGCTGATGGCTGATCGGCGCTCGCTGTCCAGGCAGGCGCATCCCCGCGACCATCAAGGAGCCATTCGGCAGAGGTGTGCAGAAGATCCGCCAGCTTTGAGAGGCGGCTCACCGCAGGCTTGGTGGTGCCGCCTTCCCACTGTGTAACGGAGACGCGCTTGATCCCGAAATGAGCGGCGATGTCATCTTGAGTCAGCCCACAGGCATCTCGCGCGTACCGGATTCTGCTGCCTAGCGTTTCCATCAGCTACCCGTAGCCAACGCCTACTCGAAAATCACCTACAGTAGGCATTGACTGCATAAGTAGGTTATGCCTACATGTGAGCATGATTGAGCGCATCCGAGAATTGGCCGATAAAGCGGGTGGCTTGAAGAGCTTCGCCCGCCAGCTCGGGATCAAGCACCAGTCGTTGTATTCGTGGCGGGACATCCCCCCAGGGCGAGTACGCGATGTCGAGCGCATCACCGGCGTCTCCCGTCACGACTTGCGCCCGGACATCTATGGCCCCGCACCCACCCCTCAAGAGGAGGTGGTGTGATGAAAGAGGCAATCATCGCCGCTGGCCTGTATTGCGGGTGGCGCGTTGCGAGCACAGTCGTCGGCCCGCTGGAGTTCCGCCGCACCGAGCGCGTCACTACGCAGACCTACACCTATCACTGCGATGCTGACCATGACGGGGATGCAGCATGACCCGCTCTCCCTTCATCTTCCTTTACTGCGACGGAACACGCGAAATGCTCCTCCTCATGGGGTGGGCGCATGCTCGCCAGCTCGCGGACGCGCTGCGTGACAGCGTCGTGCGGGTGACGGACGAGGCCGGCGCGGTTGTGTGGGAGGCCACTTGATGGCCTCTACATCTCTTTCGGGCGGGGGACTTCCTGCCGGTGAGCACGGGCATCGGTACAGCAACATCAGATCGGCCCCCGCCGCCGCTTATTGCGGTTCATTTCGCCGTCAATCTGGTGACCCCGTGCATCTATTCGGACAGGAGAGAGGGGCGCCCCCGCCGGCGAGGCGCGACAGATTGGCCGGCGAGGGCGCTGGGCTCGGATGCGCGAGGGGCAACAGTGCGCTCCGAGCCGCTCCAGGACGCAGCGACATTGCTGCGCACCCTGTCCATGATGTCAGTGATTTTCTCGGCTCCGTCGATGGGCATTGCGGAGAGCGTCGAGACGCGGGCCAACGCTTCCGCCTCGATCTCTTGGATTGTGGTCTTCAGCCCCGGCTCGCGTGCCAGCACGAGCATGACGAGCTGACGGTAGGCGTCTGCATAGGCCCGGCCTTCGACATAGGCGGTGAGTGCTCGCGTCTCCATTCGTATTTTCCTCAGTCTCTCGACCACGGCGCCTGCCAGGGCTCCCAGCGGTCGGAATGTGTCTTCGTCCCCGTCTCCCTGGGACCAACTGGCCACGCCGGCTCCAACCGGCAGGCCTCTTTCATCACGCAGCGT
This sequence comes from Xanthobacter agilis, assembly GCF_021730435.1. Lineage (GTDB taxonomy): Bacteria > Pseudomonadota > Alphaproteobacteria > Rhizobiales > Xanthobacteraceae > Xanthobacter > Xanthobacter agilis. Next base: position 11,385 of record NZ_JABWGX010000048.1, on the reverse strand, counting down.
CGCGGCATTCCCGCCAAAGGTCTCCGCGATCTGCAACATCGTTCCGTCTCCGTAAGCAAACATCCAATGTCCGCACAGTCGCACATCGGAGGTAGCCAGTGGACGGAAAGTCACCCGTGCGCGCGGGTAAATCACCCGCGGCCAATTCCGGAGGCGATGTGATGTCTTCGGCTGTCGAAGCCAGAAACATGATTATTGAGATCGCAGGCCCGCAGCCCCTTGGGGTTCGTGTGAAATCCGTTCTCGCGTTTGTCGCCGAAGTGTCGGGCATTTCCGAGCGCCGCATTCGGGGGATCTGGCATCGCGAGGCGAAGACGATACTTGCCGATGAAATCAATGCCCTCAAGCGCGCACGAGAAGAGGCGGTCCATGAGCGAAACATTCAAACCAGGGCGTTTCTGGCGGCTCGTCGCGCCGATCCTGCCGTGGGCCGTGAGGATGCGGCTGGCTGAGATCTACTCGGCATCATCCGAGTATCGCGCGCGGCTTTCGGATTGGATCAACCCAAGAAATGAACAGGAGCAGGATCAATGACGGAAATTGTGCAGCTTTCTGACCATATCCAAGCGAAGGCCGGGCGAGACCCACTCACCATGTCGTCACTGGAGATCGCGGAGCTTCTCAGCCCCGATAATCCGCGCCATGACAATGTGAGGCGGACCATAGAACGCCTTGCAGAGGCAGGTGTTTTCTCACTCCCTCCGTTGGAGGATGTCAAAGTTCAGCGGGAGCGTAGAGCAGAAACGGTCTCCGTTTACCAACTCAACAAGCGTTCCAGCTTGATCGTCGTGGCGCAGCTGTCCCCAGAGTTCACCGCACGCGTGGTGGACCGCTGGCAGGAGCTTGAAGCTAAAATTGCCCAGCCGCAGGCTATCCCGACCACTGCCGAGGCTTTCGCGCACGCTTTCACCATGCTCGCCCAGACGTTCGAGCGCTTCGCCGGAGAATGCAACCCCGTCACACCGTACATGTTCACGCACCCCTTTATCGAGGGCCGCTTCCGGTGTGCCCGTGCCACGGGAGCCGCCTGATGGACGTGCAGGACCTTACATTGCGCCTTGCGATCTCGAACAAGGCGCTTGATGCCAACCTCGCTGAGACATTCAGGAAGGCCGCGCAGGCCGCCTTGGATGGCGCCTATGAGGCCTGGAAGGCAAAGCGCGGGATCGACCAAGTTGAGCGCGACACCCCGCAGTGGGACAAGATGATGAAGGCCACGAAGCCACAATACAAGGTGCTGGTGGAGGCGAAGCGCGACGAGAAGAACGCGAAGCGCCGTCTCGCCACTGCGATTGATCGCTACTGGTCTCGCTGATCTGAATACTGCGGCCCAGCCGCTCCAAAATTAACCCGCCGATCACCGGCATTTCGCCGGGCGCTGTCGTGCGCCCAAAAATGGAGAAGACCCATGTTTGACGACACCTCTTCGACCTCTCCCGCCACCGATGTCTCCGACGCTCCCGCCGGGTTTGCGAAAGAACAACTCAAGGCATTCGTGGAAAGGATCGAGCGCCTTGAGGAAGAAAAGAAGGCGTTGACTGACGACATCAAGGATGTGTTTTCGGAAGCCGAAGCGAATGGGTTTGACAAGAAAGCTCTGCGCGAAATCCTGAAGATCCGAAAGGAAGACGAGGAAAAGCGCAAGGAACTCGACGCCATCGTCGAGATGTATGCCCGCGCCCTCGGCACCATCCTCTGAGGACTGGGCATGATTATTCTTGGCGTTGATCCAGGCCTCAATGGCGCATTCGCGATCCTTGGTGATGGGGCGCTGATTGAGGCCGCAGACCTCCCAACGATGGGAGAGGGAGCCCGGCGCCGGCTGGATAGCGGCGCCTGGTCCGACACGCTGCGCCTCACCAGATTTGATCTGGCTGTAGTCGAGCAGGTTGGAGCGATGCCCGGCCAGGGTGTCAGCAGCATGTTCCGGTTTGGCTATGCCGCTGGGCAGATCATCGGCGTAATCGACGCGCTGCGGATACCGGTGAAGTGGGTGTCCCCCGCATCCTGGAAGCGGTCCATGAACATCGGCGCGGACAAAGAGAAATCCCGCGCGCTGGCTATCGAGACCTTCCCTGATCTTCGCGATCGGTTTCGCCGCAAGGCAGATCACGGGCGCGCGGAAGCCGCGTTGATCGCTCTATGGGGTGCGCGCACCCAGAATGGGAGAGCATGATGTCCTATCTATGGACGCCTGAAGAAGACGCTATCCTCATGAAGGGCTGCGCGGCGGGGTGGTCACGCGAGAGGATCGCAGATGCTCTCACTCAGGCCGGGCCTGCCAGGACGGCAAGCGGCGTGAAGCACCGCGCGCGAATGCTTAAGCTATCGATATCCCGACCTCCAGAGGGGGCTTGGTCCCCGATGGAAGATCAAATCCTCAAGAGTGGGGTTGAGGCTGGATTTAGCATGAGCGTGCTGTCCAAATCCCTGGCTAAGGCCGGCTATCGCAGGTCTCCGAGTGCCTGCGTCAAGAGGGCTATCCGGATCGGAGTGCGCGTCGACTACTGCGATGACCCGGAACCGATGAACAAGACCACTACCGACCCCTTTGTCGAGGCCATGCGTAAAGCCCACCCAGATCGGGAGGGCGTGAGGCGCTCGCTCTACGACAAGTCCGTGCCGGCGCGGATGTCCGGGATGCCGAAATACTCTGTCACCGGATCTCAATTTTAACCGGAGCCCGCCATGAGCATTTGCAGCCTGAGGATTGATCCAGAGGAGATCGCTGTGCCGGCGGGCCGGGATGCGCAGCGCGCCCATTACGCCGTTGTGCGGAGGCGCCTGGATAAAACCGCGCATGTGGTAATGGGCCCAGACCAGTCCGAACATGTCTCAACTTGGCGCGACCGTACCGATGGGAAATGGCTCCGCGTCAATTTTTTGAGCGCGACCGGGTGGCCGTCCACATGCCCAGGCTGGGGGGCAGGCAAGCTAATATCGGTCCAAGATCCGGAATGCGGTGATGAATTTCGACAGCCGCGCCGGGTGTTGGTGCGAGATATTATCGCAACTGTTGCCGACTATTACGAAATACGCGCCTATGACCTGCTGTCACAGCGGCGCACCCGTCCGCTTATCATTCCGAGACAGATCGCGATGTATTTCGCCAGAGAATTAACTCCGAAATCACTGCCTGAAATCGGCGGTTATTTCGGAGGTAGGGACCATACGACGGTGCTCCATGCAGCGCGAAAGATCGAGCGGCTAATCAAACTAAACCCAGAACTCGCTGAATCCGTCGTTGCGTTGCGGATGCAGTTGACGGGGGATGCGGCATGAGCACCTACCAGCAGCAGGCCGATGAGGTCGAGTGCCGCTTCATGGAGGCGCGCGACCATCTCGAAATCCTGAGGTGCAAGCCCATCGGGAAGGGCGGCCTGGACCCTGCGGAAATCAAACGCAGGGAAATGCGCCTGGACGTGCTCAAGAATGCAGCGGCCACCTTGTCGCGTGTCGCGCAAAAAGACGCTGAGCGGCGTGCTGCCCAGGTGTCGGAGGCTGCGGAATAACATGGGTGATCTCGATATGTTGTCTCATGTCGACCCAGGCCGCGCCTACCGCATCCTGGTGGGCTGCGAGACATCTGGAGTGGTGCGGAGAGCATTCGCCGCGCGAGGCCACGACGTGTGGTCGGTGGATCTGCTGCCGGCTGAGGATCGCAGCAATAGGCATATTATCGGAGATGTACGGGACCACCTCAACGAGGGGTGGGATCTGCTTGCTGTGATGCATCCTCCATGCACCAGGCTCTGCAATAGCGGCGTGCGCTGGCTCTCGACGCCGCCACCGGGTCGGACGCGGGATGAGATGTGGCGGGACCTTGCGGAGGGTGTCGCGTTCTTTTCCTCCTGCTGGAATGCCCCGGTGCCTGCGGTGTGCGTGGAAAACCCCATCATGCACCGCCACGCGCGGGAACGGATGCCAAGGGATTTACCGCGGCCCCAGATCGTGCAGCCGTGGTGGTTTGGCCACGAGGCGTTCAAGGCAACTGGCCTGTATCTACGTGGGCTCCCGCCGCTGATGCCGACAAGCTGTATGGAGCCGCCGAAATCAGGGACGGCGGATCATAAGCGCTGGAGTGCCGTCCACCGCGCGCCACCCAGTCCTGATCGGTGGCGCTTCCGCTCACGCACCTTCACCGGTTTCGCGGCGGCGATGGCAGAGCAGTGGAGCCCCATGGCCCGCGGACGGATGGGGGCTGCGGAATGAGCGGGTGGGTTCGCCTCTGGGAAGATATGCCCACTGACCCAAAGTGGCGTGTGGTTGCCCGCAAGAGCGGGCAAGCGGTTCCGTCCGTCATTGCGGTGTTCACGATCCTCATGGTCGAGGGCGGCAAGGCAGGCCGCAGTGGGGATATATCTGGCGCACGCGTTGAGGACATTGCGGCAGCACTGGACATGGATGACGACGCCGTCAGCGCGATCATCGATGCAATGCAGGGCCGCGTGATCGATGGGCATGCGCTTTCAGGATGGGATCGGCGCCAGCCGAAACGCGAGGACACCAGTACGCAACGCGTCAAGGAATACAGGGAACGCAAGAAACAAGATGTTAAACGCGCCGAAACACAGTGTAACGCACCAGAAGCAGAAGCAGAAGCAGAAGCAGAGATATCTGATGCTGACGCATCAGACGTGAGCGCGCCTACGCATCCCCCGGATGATGATTGGCCGAGGGATTTCCAAGATCTGTTTTGGCGGGCCTATCCACACCGCGTTGGAAAATCAGATGCCCTCGCCAAGCTTGACCGCATTCGCAAATCCCGCCGCGTGACCTTCGCCAAACTCATGTCCGGGCTAGATGCGTACATCGCCAGCAAGCCGCCCGACCGACAGTGGTGCAACCCCGCAACGTGGCTGAACCAGGGACGATGGGACGATGAACCAAACATTGCAGCACCACCACGAGGACAGGAGCGGAGCCAGCACGAGCTGCTCACGGCATTCGATCGGCTCCGGGACCATGCGCAGCGCATGGAAGACGCTGGCGGACCTGAGGGTCGGTGGAGCGCATGACGAGGCGGCGCGCACCCACTCGGCCGAGAGCCTGGAGCAGGCTATCGCGGCGCTGCGGATCGTGACCAGTGACCAGAACGCGACCCCAACACAAGCCGTCGAGTTTTCGCGGGGCCTGATGGGCCAATACCGGGCGCGAGATTTCGTGGACGCTGAGACATTCGCCGCATCGTTGGCGACCGTATTCCAAAACTTCCAACGGATGCTATGCCGCCTGTGTATCGACCCGATGGTGGGTCTACCGGCCGAGTCTAAATTCCCGCCGACAGTGCAGGAAGTGCGGGAGTGGTTGGACCGGGAGGCCGGGCGGCTGCGCTATTACGAGTGGCGGGCCAAAGAGGTGAGGGCGGCGCAGTTGGCCGGTCCGAAGGCGGTCGCGCCGCCGGTAGTCGAGCCCAGGGCATCGCTGGATTCCGTGGCTGCACTGGTCGCCGCGCTCGCACCAAAAGAGGGCGAGCGTGTCCGGCGTCGGCACATCCCCAACCCGGCCGGGGTGGATCACTCCGTGCCGTACCCGATCTTGAGGGGAGAGTGATGGCCGGCAGCATCGTCGAGCGCGTCGGCACCGTCGTCGATGACCAGATCATCACCCACGATGATCGGCCCTGCACCTGGGAGCGTGGGGACGAAATCGCGGGCCGGCGGCTGGACCGACGCCGGGTCTATGCCGTGATCGACGGGGATGTTTGCGAGCTGGTGATGTGGTCGGCGCGGTGCAGTGGGTGCTCTAGCGATGACCCGTACGAAGCGCGCGGCGCCGGGTGCCGCGAATGCGGTTGGACTGGCCGGCGCCGGAATGCACAGTTCATCCCGGTGCGGCTCTGCGGAAATGAGCGATAGGAGAAATCATATGGCTGGAAGTGTTAATAAAGTCGTTCTTATCGGGAATTTGGGCCGAGACCCAGAGGTGCGAACCTTCCAATCAGGCGGAAAAGTGTGTAATCTACGTATTGCCACGTCGGAAAGCTGGAAAGACAAGGTGACGGGCGAGCGGAAAGACCGAACGGAGTGGCACGCCGTCACGATCTACAACGAAAACATCGTGAATGTAGCTGAGCGATTCTTGAAGAAGGGGTCGAAAGTCTATCTTGAAGGCCAGTTGGAAACTCGAAAATACGAGAAGGATGGCCGGGAGATGTACACCACAGAGGTGGTACTGCGCCCGTTCCGGGGTCAGCTTGTCCTCCTCGACGGCAAGGATGGCGCGTCAGATGCTCAGGGAGAGGCGCAGGCGGGGAATCGTGGGTCTGAAGCTACTCGGCAAGGCGCTGTCGCAGATCGGCCGCCCACAGGCTCCACAGGCGGTTTCTCAGGTGGTGGGTTCGACGACGATATTCCTTTCGCCCCGGAGGTGCGTTGATGGAATGGATGCCTTACCTCATGGGGTTTGCTGAGCACGCGGCGACGAAATCGAAGGACCCGACGCAGGTCGGCGCGGCCCTGGTAGGGCCTGGGAATGAGGTCCGCTTGACCGCATTCAACGGGCCTCCGCATGGCGTGAAAGATCTGCCAGAAAGGTTCGAGCGCCCGGCCAAGTATCTCTTCGCCTCACATGCGGAGGCGAACCTGATCGCGTTCGCGGCCCGTGAGGGCATCCGCACCGATGGGTGCACCGTTTTTGTCACCCATATGCCGTGTGCATCATGTGCCCGCACCATGATCCAGGCTGGAATCAAGGCCGTATTCTTCGGCGCCGGGACGACATCAATGCCGGCAGAAGAATTTGAGGCCTCCCGGCAGATGTTTAAGGAAGCCAGGGTTCTTGTTACTGCAATCATGGAGAAACACTATGCGTGACCCTGCGAAAACCCACGCCGTCGCAACGTCCGTCATCGCCGGGCTCCGCAATGCGGCGGTCAAAGCCCAGCGCTCCGGAGATGTGACGATCGCATCCGACATCCGCGAAAACATCGCGCTTCTGGAATGGGTTGTAAAAGACATTCAACAGCAGATCACGGCGCAAGAATGCGCCAAGGCTGGTGGGCGATGAGTCTAGGTGCGAGGCCGGTAACGGGTTGGTGGCCGAAAGGTGGGTGGCCGATGAGCGTCGATGAGCCCAGGGATGCGCATTATGCGCTACTCCGCTCCACCCTGGACGCCGCCTTTGAGCAGGCCAGCGCCGGAAAGGGTAGGGAGCGGCACGCCAATGGACGCCCGTTTGACCGGCAACCAATTATGGAAATCGGCCGCATGGTCGGGCCTGGATATGCGACGGGGCAGGCGATGAAGAAATCCCAGGAAGCGCTTGGGATGCTATCGCGTGGCGAGCGCGATGCGGCTGTGAGGGAGTTGCTTGGGGCTATCATCTACACGGCAGCGGCGGTGCTCCTGATCGAGGAAGGCGCCGCAAATGGATAGCGCCGAAGAGGTGATCGAAGCATTGTCCGAAAGCGAGCGGCTGCTGAGGGCTGAAAACGCGCGGCTGCGGTCGGAATATGACGGGCTGCTCCGGCTCTATGCCCAGGAAAGGGATGCGCGGGCGCTCGAACAATACGCCCATGCGCAGACCAAGGCATGGCTTGAAGCCGCACAAAAATCTCTCGTGGTGGAGTGGGATTGATGAACCGGGATGTTAAGGACCTCGTGAAGCGGCTCACACTGCACCCAAGCGACCTGGGCGGCCCGTCCTACATGCAGATGATACGGGAGCGCGAAGAAGTAGCCTCCGTGCTTGAAGGCCAAGTGGCTTGGATCGCGCGGGTGGAAAGGGCTCGCGACCCGCGTAGTGAAGCCGCTGTTGAGCGCGAGCGTGACGCATTTAAGGCCGGGGTGGCTTACGCGGAGGTGCTGGCCCGACAAGAGAAGCAGCCGGATCTGACGGACATCGGCGCTGTCTACCAGATCGCCCACGACGGATTTGAGGGCGAGGTGATCGGCAGCTATCGCACGCGAGAGGGGAAAGACGGCGTTGTGCTTCAGCAGGTCGGGACGCGGGTGGTCCACGTCTATGGCTGCAAGTGGCTCCAAAAGTAATGCTCACTGACCGCCGCGCTCGCGAGCTTCTTTGGCCGATCTACGCCATGTCCTTCGTTATCCAGGACGGTGTGCCAGAAGACCAGAGGAGCGACCCGGATTACATCCGATTTATGCAATGCGCGGGGATCGCGGAAGCTGAAATCGCGGCGCTGCATGGCAAGAGGCCGAAGGAATGGCGCAAGATCGCGCTCTCCACAATGCGCGCCGTGGGCGATGCGGTGAAGCCGTATATCAAAGCCGATGCGGAAGTGGGGAAAATCGGTCTAATCGTCTTTTTCGTGCTTCAACGGCTCATCGAAACAGGATATTTTGAATATTCGGATGGCAGCGCGATTGACGAGGCGATGGGGCTTTACATGGGGGCCATTGACCACCATGCCGAGGTCGAGTTGAAGCGCAAATCTGCTGAAAAACAGGCCTGGAACATGATGCGCGAATTGCAGCGTATCGGGTATTTCCGTGACGCGGAAACCACGGAAGCGGCTTAACACGAGGGGCTACGATGCGGAACAAAAAGCGGAAGGGCCGTCCGTCTACACCGAACACCCAGCGCTATCCCTGTGGAAAGATCAAGAATGAATACCGCTCCCCACGCGGGGAGACTGAGACGCAAATCAAATCGACGGTCTTGGCCTATCGGCGCCGAACCATGAGTGAGGACGACGCCGGCCGGAGCGAGGCGGGGTATTCAGCCGGCCGCCTGTTTTTGCGCGGTGTCCTGAAGAGATGGCATCACGAAGCGGCGAAAGAGTATGCGCGTCTCGTGCACGACTACCAGATTTCACATGGGTACCCGAGCCCATTTCCTCGGTCCATGGATATCGGCGCTGTGCATGGGCTATCGCTGCGAAATGAACCCGATGCGGACATTGTGCGGAGGGTGGCTAACCAGTATATGAGGTGCATGACGGCGTTGGCAGATGCAGGGAAAGCTGCTGCCTCTGAGGTCAGGAATGTGTGCATCCATGACGAAGACACCTTGAGTCTTGACGCGCTGATCCTTGGGCTCGACTCTCTTGTGAGTTTTTTCGGGATACCTGTTGACAGGGACGACTGAGGTCTGTAATTTCCGAAATTGAGGCTAGGCGCTTTGCGCCGGGCATGAGTTTCGCGCTTCTGCGATACGAGGTGCAGACCCAATCTTCGGCCCACTAGGCTGGACTTTGGCGAGCACGGCGCTAAAGGCAAGCATCCGGCCCGCGCCGGCTGAGAGGCCGGCAACAAATTCGCGCTTCGGCGCATATAGATCCCCGCCGGGGGGTAACACGACCCCATCATGCGGTATCCAATCCGCTGGCATTATGGGCTTCGGAATCCGGGTGAGACAACACTAAACCGACCCCGCGAATGTCGTTAAACTTGCGCCCTTATTCGCGCTTCGGCGCACGAGTTCGACGCGGCCGTGACATGGGCGCCAATCCCAGGGACGTAATGGTGAGAGCCGATGACCGCCGTGTCGATGAGTTCTGAGGCCGCCACCGGTGGTGGCTGGGATCCGACAGCGCCCGGCCTCAGATTAGTTTGCGAGCGACCCGGCGCCTGAGCATCCGGGACCATTTCGCGGTACGTGCCCTGGACCGTCTCCGCTCGCGGTCATGTGTTATCCTAGGCACGTGGCAAGGCTCCGGATGGCGCCGCGAATACCCTCTAGATGGGCCAAGTTTTCGCTAGACTTTGCCTTCGCTCTCGGGATGGCACACAGGAGCCCGAGAGATGCTGGCATGCTCCACGGCCTCGGGCGGCAACCTAAGGCCGTGCTTCTATTCGCCGTCGTAGCTCAGATGGCAGAGCAGCCGCTTTGTAAGCGGACGCGCGCGGGTTCGATGCCTGCCGGCGGCACCACATATGAGGCCCGCATGGACGATCTGGAGCGTAAGGCCGTGTTCCTATCCACCCTCCACCACCTGCGACAGACCATCGGAGCCGAGCCTGACGAGTTCGCGTCCATGCTGGTGGAAACAGCGATGCTCCTGGCGCCGCAGCTTTTCAACATGGGCGAGGACGACGAGGACGACATGCCGGAGCCCGCTACCGAGGTGCGGCAGTGACCTGCCTGCGCTGCCTCAAGGCGCGCCGGGCTGTCGCTGCTGCAATTAAGGCCGCCGTCAAGGGCAGCATAGAGACAGCCGCCTCACAGGCGCGCGCCGCCGGTGCCGAGATCGCGGCGAAGGTGAAAGACGCTCTTGCGAAGCTGAAATGACCAACAAGCCGAAAGCCGACTGGGATGCCATCGAGCGCGAGTTCCGCGCCGGGCAGCTTTCCAACCGTGAGATAGCGGCCCGCTTCGGGGTCACCGAAGGAGCTATCCGCAAGAAAGCGAAGGCGGCTGGTTGGGAGCGCGACCTCGCGGACAAAGTGCGCAATGAGGTGCGTGCCAAGCTGGTACGCATTGACGGTACGCAGCCGGGTACGCAGCAGGAACGCACGAAGGCTGATAGGGAGATCGTGGAGACGGTCTCTCTGCGCGGCGTCGAGGTGCAACTCTCTCACCGGCGCGACCTCCAGCAGCTCCACGCGCTCAAGCGCATCCTGGCGGACAGGCTCGCGACCGTGCTTCAGGGCAAAAAGCCGGATGGCCCCTGCATGGGGGACAAGGAAAGCCCCGGCGATTTACTGGAGAAGCTATCCCGCGTCACCTCGCGTCTCATCCCCTTGGAGCGGCAGGCGCACAACCTCGACGATGACGCGGTGCGGGTCGAGCACACCGGGCGCGGTGGCGGCGTGATCGAGGTCGCCGCCCTGACGTCCGACGAATTGCGGGAGCGCTTGAAGGAACGTGGCCTCCCCACCCGCATTTTCGACTAGAGACATTGACCTCCTTGAGCAGCTCGCGATCCATGAGGCGCGCGATCGGTTTTGGGCATATCGTCAATACCTGACGCCGAAGATCAAGATCGGATGGTGGCAGCGTGAGATCGCCGGGCACCTCGAACAATTCAAGGCGGACTTGATCGGTGGAAAGCGTCCGATCCTCATCATCACCGCGCCGCCGCAGCACGGGAAGTCGTTCCAGGTTCTAGAGTTCATATCTTGGCTAGTTGGGCATGACCCTGACTTGAGGTGCATCTACGCATCCTTTTCAGAGAGGCTTGGGGTAAGGGCAAACCTCAGGCTCCAGCGGATTTTCGACGGGGAGAAGTACAAGCGACTGTTCCCCGGCACGCGGATCAACTCGTCAAACGTCGTGACCATCTCTGGCCAGCACCTGAGAAACCGGGAAATCCTCGAATTTGTGGACCGAGACGGCTACTTTCGGAACACGACGGTTCGAGGGTCTGTGACTGGCGAGGGCCTAGGGTCGAGACTCAACGTATCCAGCATGAGACGAGTGCGGCGAGGCACAAGGAGGCGAGATAGTTCCTCGCCAGCTTGTCGTATCGTGTGGCGATGC
>NZ_JABWGX010000047.1 GCF_021730435.1 Xanthobacter agilis | reverse complement strand
GGGCGGACCTTGTCCGCCCGGCTCCTCCTCCGTCTGGCGGGGGAAAAAGGCGGTCGCAGCCTGAAAACACACCCCGGCCATCGACGCGACGCGCGCATCGGTCTATTCCCGTCAGCATGTCCGACCGCGCCCCTTCCGACCGCGTGATGCCCGCATCCGATCCTTCGCCCGTGCTGCGTTTTGCGCCCTCGCCCACCGGGCTGCTCCATGTGGGCAATGCGCGCACGGCGCTGCTCAATGCCCTGCTCGCGCGCCGGGGCGGGGGCACCTTCATCCTGCGCCTCGACGATACGGACACCGCCCGCTCGCGCGCCGAATATGCGGATGCCATCGCGGAGGATCTCGCGTGGCTCGGCATCGCCCCCGATGCCATTTACCGCCAGTCCGAGCGTCTTGCCCAATATGCGCAGGCCGCCGCGCGGCTGAAGGCGGCCGGTCGCCTCTATCCCGCCTACGAGACCGAGGACGAGCTGGAGCTGAAGCGGCGCCTGCAGCGCACGCGCGGCCTGCCGCCGGTCTATGATCGCGCGGCTCTCGCCCTCACCGAGGCGCAGCGTGCGGCGCTGGAGGCGCAGGGGCGCCGGCCGCATTGGCGCTTCCGGCTCGACCACCGCACCGTGTCGTGGGACGACGGCGTGCGCGGCCCGCAGCAGGTGGAGACGGCGAGCCTGTCGGATCCGGTGCTGGTGCGGGAGGACGGGTCCTTTCTCTACACTTTGCCGTCGGTGGTGGACGATCTCGCCATGGGCGTGACACTGGTGGTGCGGGGCGAGGACCATGTGACCAACACCGCGGTGCAGATCGAGATCATGGACGCGCTGGGCGGCACGCCGCCCCGCTTCGCCCATCACAACCTGCTGACGCTGCCGAGCGGGGAGGGGCTATCGAAGCGGCTCGGCCATCTCTCCCTGCGGGCGCTGCGGGAGGCGGGGGAGGAGCCCCTGGCGGTGGCCGCGGCCGCGGTTCTGGTGGGCACTTCCCAGCCGTTGCAGCCGGTGGAGAGCCTCGACGCCCTGGCGGCCCTGGTCGATCTTTCCCACATCTCGCGGGCACCGGCCCGCTTCGATCCGCAGGATGTGACCAGCCTCACCGCCCGCACCCTGCATGGCCTGCCCTATGACACGGTGGCGCCGCGCCTTGCGGCCGCGGGCGTCGGTGGCGGCGCGGCGTTCTGGCAGGCGGTGCGCGGCAATCTTGCGGTCTTTGCCGATGCGTCGTCCTGGTGGGCGGCCTGCGCCATGGCGCAGGCCGGTGATGTGGCGGCGGACGATGCCGGCTTCCTCGCCGCCGCCGCAGCGCTGCTCCCGCCCGAGCCCTGGGATGGCGCCACCTACGGCGCCTGGATCAAGGCGGTGAAGGCTGAGAGCGGACGCGCGGGCAAGGCGCTGTTCCACCCCATCCGCCGCGCGCTGACGGGGCGCGAGACCGGGCCGGAGCTGGCGAGCCTGTTGCCGCTGATGGGCCGCGCCCGCGTGGCGGCGCGCCTGAGGGGCGAAGTGGGGTGACAGGCCGGGGCGTGCCCGGCGGCGCCGGACACGGCCTTTCGACGGGGGCACCGCGCCACTCCGGTCCGATCGACGATTCCGCGATCGGCGGGCGTGCAGGCATCCCTTTCCTTCGCGCGGCCAACGCCGGAATGCGGTCCGGGCACCGGCTCATGCCATTGGCTTCGATCGTCGCCCGACGCAAATCCGCCCGCTCAAGCGCTGCGGCCTTGACCACGCGCCATGGGCATTGCCTGGTCTTTGGTCGCCGCTGGTGCTGAATGATGTGGTCCACCACGCCATGGGTGCGCAAGATGTAAGATGGGGGACCCAAGCGTTGGGTCAGCCGGCCCGTCCGGAAGGGTCCGCGGGCGAGTGTGACAGCCCACCCCGGTTCCATCGCGGACCCCGTTCCGCCGCCGATGGGCGGAGCAGGGCGCCGGGCGGCTCCGGCCTATTGCTGCGGGGCGTTCTGGGAGCGGGGCAGGGGGATGACGCGCACCGGGCGCTGGCCGGGCTGCTCCGAGGCCGGAGCCATCGGCGCCGCCACATTGGCCGCCGGGCTACCGGCCGTCGCGGTGTTCGGCGCGCTGCTGGCGCTCTTGCCCTTGGCGCCGGGGGCCGGGTCCACCGGCTTCGGCTGGGACATCTCGCGGGCCTGCTCCTCGGTCACCAGGATGTCGCCCTTCTGCAGGGTGGTCTCGTCCTCGACGCCCGCGAGCGCCTGCGCCCAGGATTGTCCCGGTGCCCGGCAGGTGCACGATGACACCAGCTCCTTGCGGTAACGCAGGGCGTTGGGCGTGGACATGTAGGACTGGCCGGAAATGCTGGAGGCGTTGCGAATATCTTCGCCGGAGAGGGTAAAGAGCTGGGTATCCGCATTGGGACACAGCTTCTTGCACAGCGCGTCCTCGGTGGCGAAGCGGCTGGAATTGGAGCTGCGCGACAACGGGAAGAAATAGCCGTCGCACATGCGCACGCACACGGTGCGCGAGCCGCCGCCGCCTGATTTCGAGGCCGGCGCCACGGCGTTGAGGTCCACGTCGGTCGTGGTCTCTTCCGGGTCGCTCTGCACTGGCGCGCCGAAGATGCTCTCAAGGAAGTTGCGCGGGCGCTGCGGCTGGGCGGGGGCCGCGGTGGTGCGCACGGCGGCGGTGTACTGGGCGCCGCAATTGTTCTGCGCCAGGGCGAGGATGAGGGCGCGCCGCTGGCCCGCCTGATCGGAACTGCCGCCTTTTTCCAGTCCCGCGATGGACGAGCGCAGGCGGGAGATCTGGTCGTCGATCTGGTCGCATTGGGGCGGCCGACCTGGATTCTGGAAGATGAGGAAGCCGCGGGGCGCGTCGCAGCCCATGTTTTTGGCCTGCGCGGAATAGCGGTCGAGGTCGCCGCGCAGCTTGGCCGCCTGTCCCTGCCGCGAGGCCCAGGAATCTGCGCCCCGGTCCAACGAGGTGAGGGAGGCTTCGAGCTGGGCGCAGGTTGAGTTTTGCTGGGCAAAGGCGCTGACCGCGCCGGCCGGCAGCGCGACCGCCACAAGAAGCCCACGGGCGAGGGTGCCGAAGCGTCGCGAAAATCCCATCCTCAGCCTTCTCAAGGTCCGTCGTGGCCGCCGGCGCAAGCCGCCTGTCCGCTCGTCTATAGCCCGCCGGGACTTTCAAATGGTGACCAAAGTGTGGAATCCGCGGCCGGCGCGCACCCCGGCCGCGGCGTATGCCTCAACTCTTGCCGCGGTTGCGGATGTTGAAGCTGTCGAAGGCATATTCCGCGATCTGCCACCACACCAGCTGATCGGTGCGCATGGCGTTCATGGAATCGAGGGCTTCCTTGAACGCGGGATTGGCCGCCGCCTGCTCCTTGTACAGCTCCAGCGCGGCCTTGTGGCCCGCTTCCATGATGGCGGGCGGGAACGGGCGCAGCTCCGCGCCCTGCTGCACCAGGCGGCGCAGGGCCGGCGGGTTCACATAATCGTATTTCGCGAGCATCCAGGTGTTGGCCGCCTCGCAGGCGAGCTTCACGATGGATTGATAGTGCTTCGGCAGGGCGGCCCAGCGCGCGTTGTTGACGATGAGGTGGAGCATCGCGCCCCCTTCCCACCAGCCGGGATAATAATAGTATTTCGCCACCTTCACGAGGCCGAGCTTTTCGTCGTCATAGGGGCCGACGAACTCGGTGGCGTCGATGGAACCGCGTTCCAGCGCCGGATAGACGTCGCCGGGGGCGATCTGCTGCGGCACCACGCCGAGCTTCGCCAGCACCTGCCCGCCCAGCCCGCCGATGCGGAACTTGAGCCCCTTCAGATCCTCGACCGAGGTCAGCTCCTTGCGGAAGAAGCCGCCCATCTGGCAACCGGAGTTGCCGGCCGAGAAGGCGGTGACATTGTAATCGGCGAGCACCCGGTTGATGATCTCGGAACCGCCGCCAAACTGCCACCAGGACTGCTGCTGGCGCGAGTTGAAGCCGAACGGCACGCCGGTGCCGAAGGCCAGGGCGGTGTTCTTTCCGGTGTAGAAATAGGTCGCCGTATGGGCGCAGTCCACCGAGCCGGTGGAGGTGGCGTCTAGAGCCTGGAGGCCGGGCACGATCTCGCCGGCGGGGAAGGTCTGGATCTGGAACTTGCCGTCGGTGGCCTCGGCCACATACTGGGCCAGGATCTGGGCGGTGCCGTAGATGGTGTCGAGCGAACGGGGGAAGGACGAGGTCAGGCGCCACTTGATGTCGGGAGCGCTCTGGGCGATGGCCGGCGCGGCCACCGCGGTGCTGGCGGCGACGGCGGCGGTGGCGCCCATGAAGCGGCGGCGCTTGATGTCCATAAACAATCTCCTTTGGTCCGTGCGCCTCGGTCTCGTCTTCGGGCCCAGCTTCGGTCTGGGGCCCAGCTTTGGTCCGGGATCTTGGCGTCTGCACGGTCCATCCGGCTCGTGATGCGGCCGGGTCTGCGGGTTTCCTGTAATGGTGGGACCGCAGGGGTGTCATGGGCCGCGGCCGGCGTCAATCGGAATGCGGCGCTTCCGCTGGCGGGACCGGCGCCCCATATGAGGGCGATCCGTTCCCGAGGGGGCTTTATGATGCCAAAGGTGACTTTCTTGCGGCGTGCCGCGATGCTGGCCCTGGCGGGCCTTGCCCTGTCGTCCAGCGTGGCGGCGGCACAGGAACCGGACCTCATCTTCAGGAAGTCCACCGTGTGGAAATTCCTGACCCCCGACGACAAGCTCGCCGTCTACGGTATCGACGATCCGCTGGTGGACGGGGTCGCCTGCCACTATACCACGCCCGAGAAGGGCGGCGTTTCCGGCATGTTGGGGGTGGCGGAAGAGGTGTCCGACATCTCGCTGGCGTGCCGTCAGGTGGGGCCCATCACCTTCAAGGGCAAGTTCGATCAGGGGGCGGTGGTGTTCCGCGAGGGGCGGTCCTTCTTCTTCAAGAAGATGCAGATCGTCCGGGGCTGCGACACCAAGCGCAATGTGCTGGTCTATCTCGTCTATTCGGACAAGCTGATCGACGGCAGCCCGAAGAACTCCACCTCGTCCGTCCCCATCATGCCGTGGGGCGGCACCGGCGCGGTGCCGCGCTGCGCCGACTATCTGAAATAGGGCGCGGGGACCCTTCAGCGCGAGCAGGTGATGGCGACCGTGCTCGCGCACAGGGGGGCGGAGCAGGCGGCCGGGATGCCGGATGCGTTGGCCGCCAGCGGCTCGTTCTCCACCCGCCCGAAATCGAGGGCGCTGGCGTAGTCGTGGGAGCGGCACCAGGCGGAGGCCACCTGCTCGCCGCAGGGGGCGCCAGAGGCCAGGCACCCGTCCACGCCGTAGCCGTCCGAATTGTCGATGATGAAGACGCGCGTGTCCGCCAGGGCGACGGTGGACAGAAGTGCGGCGCCGGCGACGACCAGCGCTCGAATGGTCCGCATGGCTAGAAGCTTCGTTTCCTGTTGACGCCGTGCCGGCAGCGGCGAGTGGCGCCGCGGGCCGTCTTTCTTCCGGGGACACGCGGCGCCGGGATCGGCGCGCCGCCACGCGGCGAAGTGAACATGCGAAGGGCATAGCTGCGTCACCGGAGGCCGGTCAACCCGCGAATGCCGCACCGCAGCATTCCGTTTTCGGCAGGGCAAGGCGGCGTCCGTCGCGGCCGTTTTCGGCCTCATGGGGTCGGCACCGGGACATGGCCATGCGCGCCGGCGACCGGTGGCGGGATCTCCGCAAGGTGTGAAAGGCCTTGACGCAAGCGCTGCGGCGAACCATTGTCCGCCGCCATGAACGGCCCTTTTTCCATCTTCGGCACTCGCCTGCCGATTATTTGCGGTTAGCCCGAGAAGCTCGCCGCGGCCGTCCCTTGCTGCACCCTTAAAGCCCTTTAAGGACCTGGACGCCCCGGCCGGCGGACCGGCATGCGCGCGTCCGCGCGCATCTTGAGGCATGCGCGGCTATCGCGCCTATGAGGGAAGCGGAGCGATCCATGGAGCTGCGGCTTCACAACACCCTGACCCGGTCGAAGGACGGCTTTCGTCCGCTCGATCCGCTGAACGTGCGCATGTATGTGTGCGGGCCCACGGTCTATGACCATGCCCACATCGGCAATGCGCGCCCCGTAATCGTGTTCGACGTGCTGTTTCGCCTGCTGCGGCGCCTTTATGGCGAGGCCCATGTGAAATATGTGCGCAACATCACGGACGTGGACGACAAGATCAACGCCCGCGCCGCCGACCGCGGCATTTCCATCCGCGACCTCACGGAGGAGACCTATCGCTGGTTCCGCGAGGACACCGCCGCGATCGGCTGCCTGCCGCCGACGGTGGAGCCCCGCGCCACCGAGCACATCGCCGAGATGCGCGCGCTCATCGAGAAGCTGGTGGCGGCAGGTCACGCTTATGTGGCCCAGGAGCACGTGCTGTTCAACGTGCCGTCCATGCCCGATTACGGGCAGCTCTCCCGCCGCCCGCTGGACGAGATGATCGCCGGCGCGCGGGTGGATGTGGCACCCTACAAGCGCGACCCCATGGACTTCGTGCTGTGGAAGCCCTCCGACGTCGGCGTGCCGGGCTGGGAATCGCCCTGCGGCATCAAGACTCCGGGCCGTCCGGGCTGGCATATCGAATGCTCGGCCATGTCGTGGCGCCACCTGGGTGAGACCTTCGACATCCACGGCGGCGGCATCGACCTCGTGTTTCCGCACCACGAGAACGAGATCGCCCAGTCGCGCTGCGCCTTCCATACCGGGGTGATGGCCCAGATGTGGCTGCACAACGGCTTCCTGATGCTGGAAGGCGAGAAGATGTCGAAATCGCTCGGCAATTTCGTCACCATCCGCGAGCTGCTGGAAGAGTGGCCGGGCGAAGTGCTGCGCCTCGCCATGCTGTCCACCCACTACCGCCAGCCCATCAACTGGACCCGCCAGGGCCTGGGCTTCGCCGCCAAGACCCTCGACAAATGGTACCGCGTCGTCGGCGAGGTGGAGGCCGAGGGCGGCGAGGGCAATCCCTTCGAGCACGAGATCGCCGAACGCCTGTCCGACGACCTCAACACGCCCTCCGCCATCGCCCATCTGCATCATCTGGCTGAGGTCGCGGAGCACGAGGAGACCTCTTCCGCTTTGCGCCGGCGCTTCAAGGGGGCGGCCAACCTGCTTGGTCTGCTCGGCGACACCGAAGACGGGTGGCGCGCGCGGGCCAAGGCGGCCATCGCTCTCGACGAGGGCGTCATCGCCGGCCTCATCGCCGAGCGTCTCGCCGCCCGCAAGGCCAAGGACTTCAAGCGGGCCGACCAGATTCGCGAGGAGCTGGCGGCGAAGGGCATCGTGCTGATGGACAACAAGGACGGCACCACCAGCTGGGAGGTGGCGCGATGAACGACAGCGCGCGCGTCTCCCTGCGTCCGTTCCTGCCGGCGGATGCGCCTGCCCTGGCGGCGCTGTTCCGGGCCGCCATCGAGGAGCTGACCGGCGACGATTATGACGCGGACCAGCAGGAGGCGTGGGCTGCCGCGGCCGATGACGAGGAGGCGTTCGGCGCCCGCCTTGCGGGGCTGCTGACCCTGGTGGCCCTGCGTTCCGGCGCGCCGGTGGGTTTCCTGGCGCTGAAGGACGACAGCCATATCGACCTGCTCTATGTGCATCCGGAGGCGGTGGAGACCGGGGTCGCCGCCACCCTGTGCGCCGCCGCCGAGGCCCTGGCCCACGGCCGGGGCGCCAAGGCGGTGACGGTGGACGCAAGCGACACCGCCCTCGGCTTCTTCCTGCACCGGGGCTACCAGCCCGAGCGCCGCAACACCGTGTCGCTCGGCGGCGAGTGGCTGAGCAATACCACCCTGCGCAAGGTGCTCGGCGAAGGAGGCCGCCTGCAATGACGCGTGAACGCCTCTATCTGTTCGACACCACCTTGCGCGACGGCGCGCAGACCAACGGCGTCGATTTCACCGCCGCCGATAAGCTGAAGGTGCTTGGCCTGCTGGACCGCCTGGGTGTGGATTATGTGGAGGCCGGCTACCCCGGCGCCAATCCCACCGACACCCAGTTCTTTGCGCAGACCCATCCGGCGCGCGCCCGCGTCACCGCCTTCGGCATGACGAAGCGGCCTGGCCGCTCGGTCTCCAACGATCCCGGCATCGCCGCCCTGTTGGAGGCGAAGGCGGACGCCATCTGCTTCGTGGCCAAGGCTTCCGCCTATCAGGTGCGGGTGGCGCTGGAGACCACCCGGGAGGAAAATCTCGCCTCCATCCGCGACAGCGTACAGGCCGCGGTGAAGGCCGGGCGCGAGGCGCTGGTGGATTGCGAGCACTTCTTCGACGGCTACAAGGAAGACCCGGACTTCGCCCTCGCCTGCGCCCGCGTGGCCTTTGAGGCCGGCGCGCGCTGGGTGGTGCTGTGCGACACCAACGGAGGCACCCTGCCGCACGAGGTGGAAGCCATCGTCTCCCAGGTGGTGAAGGTGGTGCCGGGCGATCATCTCGGCATCCACGCCCATAACGACACCGAACAGGCGGTGGCCAATTCGCTGGCGGCGGTGCGGGCCGGCGTGCGCCAGGTGCAGGGCACGCTCAACGGCCTGGGTGAGCGCTGCGGCAATGCCAACCTCTGTTCCATCATTCCGACGCTGCTGCTGAAGCCGGACTATGCGGAGCGCTTCGACATTGGCGTGTCGCGCGAGGGGCTGGCCGATATTGCCCACGTCTCCCGCGCGCTGGATGAGATGCTGAATCGCGCGCCCGATCGCCACGCGCCTTATGTGGGCGAGAGCGCGTTCGCCACCAAGGCCGGCATTCATGCCTCCGCCATCCTGAAGGACCCGGCCACCTACGAGCATGTGCCCCCGGAGGCGGTGGGCAACCGGCGCAAGCTGCTGGTCTCCGACCAGGCGGGCAAGTCCAATGTCATCGCCGAGCTGGAGCGGCTGGGGGTCGCCGTGGACAAGGCCGACCCGCGCCTCTCACGCTTGCTCGACGAGGTGAAGACCCGCGAGGCGCTCGGCTATTCCTACGAGGCGGCGGACGCCTCCTTTGCGTTGCTGGCGCGCCGCGCGCTGGGGTCGGTGCCGGACTTTTTCATGGTGGAGCGCTTCAGCGTGAATGTGGAGCGCCGCTACAACGCCAAGGGCGAGCTGAGCACGGTCGCGGAAGCCATCGTGAAGGTGCATGTGGGCGATGAGGTGCTGATCTCCGCCGCCGAAGGCAACGGCCCGGTGAATGCGCTCGACGTCGCCTTGCGCAAGGACCTCGGCAAGTATCAGCCGCTGATCGCCGGCCTCCACCTCACCGATTACCGGGTGCGGGTGCTGAACGGCGGCACCGAGGCGGTGACCCGTGTGCTGGTGGAAAGCGCCGATGAAAAGGGCGAGCGCTGGACCACGGTCGGCGTGTCCCCCAACATCATCGATGCTTCGTTCGAAGCGCTCCTGGATTCCATCACCTGGAAGCTGCTGCAGGAAGGCGCCACCGCCTGAGGCGTTCCGGCGCGGGGACTTTTGCAAGAATACAAAAGCCGATGGGATCAGACGGCCCCGGAGCGGATGCTTCGGGGCCGTCTCTGTTTCCGTGTCCGGCGGGCTCAGGCGTGGCCGGGTTTGCCGTGGCCGGCGAGCAGGGAGCGGATGAGCACGGCGATGGTGGTGCCGTTATGCAGGGCCGCGGTGGCGATGGGCGAGAGATAGCCCAGCACCGCCGCCGCCAGGATGGCCGAGTTCGCGCCCACCGCCACGTTGAAGTTGGAGCGGATGAGCCGCATGGTCGATTGGGAAATGTCCACCATGGCCGCCAGCGAATCGAGCCGGTCGTCGGTGAGCACCATGTCGGCCGTGGCGCGGGCGATGTCCGCCGCCCGTGGCATGGCGATGCCCACATGGGCGGTCATCAGCGCCGGGCCGTCGTTCACCCCGTCGCCCACGAACGCCACCTTGGCGCCGGCGGCCTTCAGCTCCGCGACGATGCGGGCCTTGTCCTCCGGCTGCTTCTCGTAAAACACGTCGTCGAGCCCCAGCGCTTCGCCCAGGGCCAGGGCCTTGGCGCGGTCGTCGCCGGTGATCATGACGATGCGCTTGATGCCGAGCTCTCGCAGCCGGGCCAGGGTGGCGGGGGTTTCTTCCCGCACCCGGTCGCGCAGGGCGAACATGGCGAGCGGCTTCTGGTTGCGCGCCGCATAGAGCAGGGACTTGCCCTCGGCCTGGAAGCGCGCCACCTGCGCCCGCTGCCTGGCGAAGGAAATGTTTTCGTCATCCTCCAGGTAGTGGCGGCTGCCGAAGCGGATCACGGCCCCATCCACCTCCGCCTCCACCCCATGGCCGACGATGAAGTTGACTTCCTCGTGGGGCACATGGGCGAGCTGGCGCTGACGCGCCAGCTTCACCACCGCGCGGGCGATGGGATGGTTGGTATGCTCGCCGAGGGAGGCCACCAGCGCCAGCGCCTCCTCCTCGTCCACACCGGGATTGAGGGGACATACGTCCGTGACCTGGAGCGTGTTGTGGGTGAGGGTCCCGGTCTTGTCGAAGATGATGGTGTCCACATCGGCCAGAAGCTCGATGGCCTGGCCGCTCTTCACCAGGCAGCCCTGCTTGGCCGCCTGGAACATGGCGGTCTTGAGCGCGATCGGGGTGCCGAGCTTCACGGTGCAGGAATAATCCACCATGAAGACCGATTCCATGCGTCGCCAATCCCGCGTCAGGGCGAACACGCCCGCCGCCGAGCCGAGCGTGATGCCCACCCTCTTGTCGGCCAGGGCTTCCGAGACGCACTCGATCTCCGCCGGCCGTTCCAGCGCATCCTGGATGTAGCGGGCGATGCGGCCGGTGGTGGTGGCCGCGCCCACCCGCTCGGCGCGGATGACGAGCCGCCCGTCGGTGATGATGCCGCCGGCGAGGGCGGTGCCGCCCGGCGCGCGGGGAATGGGCAGGCTCTCGCCGGTGACGGCGGATTGGTCCACATAAGCGTCGCCACGGACCACCGTGCCGTCCACGGGAATGGTCTCGCCCAGGCTCACCACCACATGCTCGCCGCCCTTCAGGCCGTCGAAAGGAACCTGGAGCATCTGCCCGTCGTCGGTCTCGATCCACACATCGTCGGGCGCGCGATGGAGCAGGGAGCGCAGCAGCTCGTCCGACCGCTCGATGGTGGTGGATTCGATATAGTCGGCGAGCTCCACCAGCAGGCGGGTGAAATTGGCGGTGGTGTATTCGCCGCGCGCCGTGGGCAGGCCCATGGCGATGGCGTCCAGCACCTCCACCTTCAGCCCGTGCTGAATGGCGGCGGTGATGCCGCGCGCGATGGTCGGGGCGATGTTGGCATAGGTGAGCGCCGCCGCCGCCGGGCGCGGCAAAATGCGCGCGGCCACCAGCGTCGCCGCCGACAGCACCAGCGGCGCGGCATCCGAGCCTTCGGTCTGCACCATGGGCGGGGCGCTGGCCGGCGGGTTGGCGGCGCGGGCGAGGATGCGCGCCCGCACGTCCGCGCTGCCGTCATAGCTGACGACCAGCGCGCGGCAGCCGGCATTCATGCGTACGGCGGAGACGCCGCGCAGGTCGCGCACGGCGGTGGCCGCGCGCGCCAGATGGTGGGGGTCGACGCCCAGCTTGAGGCGCAGGCGGCGCGGAACCTCGTGAACGATGCGGACGCTCACGGGCTCTCTCAGCTCCCGCTGGACAGGGTGGTGGGGACCTCCTCATCCGCGGGCGCGGTCGGCTCCGGCGTCGCCGCCGCGGCCACTTCCGCCTCCGCGTCGTGCAGGCGCTCCTTCAATTCCTCGACGCTGCCCTGGAGGAAGCCCCAGACCTGCACGGCGGTGCGCAGGATGGTGCGCTGTGCGGTCTCATTGGTGAGCAGATAGGCCGCGCCGGCACCGACCACGAGACCCTTGATGAGGGAGTCCGCCGCCGGGTGCTGATGCCAGTTGAATCCCGAGCCCTGCTGCTGGGCGCCTTGCGGCTGAGAACCCGGAGCGCCGGTCACGCCGGGGGCCGCGCCGGGCGCGAACGGGAAGCCGGGCGGTGGGTAGCCGGGCGGGAAGGCGCCGGCCTGTCCGTGCGGGCCCCGCTGCCCGCGGTCTCCGCCTCGCCCGTCGCCTTGGGGGGCGCCGGCGGCCATCCCCAGCGGTCCGGGGGCTGCGCCCGGCGCGCCGTCATGGGGCGCAGCTTCGCCTGCGCCGGCGGCGGGGCCGTAGCCATAGAAATGATAGTGATAGTGCACGCCCTGGCTGGCGCCATTGTCGTCCGACATGATTGCAACTCCTGAATGCGGTTCGCGGAATGGGGCGCGGCGCCGGCTCACGCCTTGGGCGGCGTCTCGGAGGCGGGCGCCTGCTCGCCGCTGCCCGCCGTGCTGAAGACGGAGGAGAAGGCCGCGCGCACGTCGGGCCGATTCAGCAGCACCACCACACCGGCGCCGATCGCGGTTCCAATCCAGAAGTTGGAACCGCTCGCTCGGGCGATGCGGGTGAGATTGGAGAGGCTGAAGCCATCCTTCAGCACGCCCTCCAGCACGTCGAGGGCATCGATGCGCGGTCCACCGGTGCCCTGCGCGCCACCCGGCTGGGGACCGGGGCCGGCCTGTGGTCCGTAACCCGCCTGTGCGCCGAACCCGGCCTGCGGGCCGTAGCTCCCTTGCGGACCATAGCCCCCTTGCGGACCATACCCGCCGCCAGGGCCGCCCTGGGCGCCGTAACCCGCCTGACCTCCGGACCAACCGCCGGTGGACCATTGGCCGGTCGGCTGAGGGCCGCCCTGGGTCGGGCCGGATTGAAAGTCACCCCATTGCGGGCTCTTCTTCGACATCGGTTCTTCCTCGGATCAAAAACGCCGAAAACGTGGGTGGGATCGCAAAGTGTGCCCGCGGAGGCGGGGGAGGGCAAAGGTCAGACGACATGGGCCGCAAGTACGCGCTCCACCTCGTCAACGTCGGCCACCAGCAAGCGCGGCCATACGGCCGCGGGGATCAATTGCGGGTCATATTCCACAACGACGGTCAGGGCCGCCGCGTTGAGACGGGTCGTTTTCACGCCCTGGATGCGGCCCACCAGCGCCACGAACGGCGCCGGGTCCACCGTGGGCAGGTGGATCAGCGCCGCGAGGTCGAGCTTCAGCCGGATGCGGCCGGGCACATGGTGCGCAATGGACACGAAACGGCGCAAATGCAGGAACGGCGAAAGGTCTGGAATCATGGGGGTGTCAGGTCCTGGTCGCCCATCTGGCCGTTGGGATCGGGTTCCGCGTGCGCCCGATTCCGGGCCGTCTGCGGTTGGGCAAAATGCGTCCCGTGAGGGCGGTTACAGCGGTCGAATGGCGGTGGGCATGCGAGGGGGACCGGCCACCACCGCGTCTGTCCGTCCGCGTTGCGCTGTTCCGGCTGCGCAGGCCGACGGTCTTGCCCTTCGCGCTGAACAAAATCAGATGCGCCATCGACCCGCGACTCCGTCGATCGTCCGCTGGCAGGGGCGCGTCGCCGCAATGCCACATGGCTTTACTGCCACGTTTGCATCCAAATGAGAAGGTAGACTTTGATATGGGCCAGAAAAAAGCTTCGCGCGTGCCACATAGACCAGTGTGGGCAAATAATAGAATTAGTCTAATCAAAAACAGATGGATTGTTGTGGCGAGGTGAAAGCGGGCGGGTGCGCATGGCTTCGGTTGGCCACGGCGCAGGGGGGGGGGCGTGGCCGGCTCTCAACAGCCGGCTGCCAGCGTTCCCGTGTCGGGGTTCCGGTCTCAGCCCCGGAGGTGATGAACCAGGATCGAAACGCCGATGCCGATCAGCGTAACGCCGGCCAGGACCTCGGCGATGCGGCCCCAGCGTTCGCTGATGAGCCGGCCCATCAACATGCCGCCCGAGGACATGATGAAGGTCGCAAGCCCGATGGCGAGGGCGATGACCAGGATGTTCACATCGAAGAAGGCCAGCGAGACGCCGACCGCCATGGCGTCCAGGCTGGTGCCGATGGCGGTGGCGATGAGCACGGGAAGGGAGGCCTTGGGCGGCTCCGCGTCCGCGCTGCGGTGCAGGGCGGCCCACAGCATGTGCAGCCCCACGGCACCGAGCAGGCCGAACGCGATCCAATGGTCCACCGCCTCCAGGAGGCTGCTGGCGGCGATACCGGCGGTCCAGCCGATGATCGGGGTGGCGGCTTCCACGATGCCGAACACCGCGCCCGTGCGCAGGGCTTCGGAATAGCGCGGGCGGCCGAGCGCGGCGCCGCGCCCGACCGAGACGACGAAGGCATCCACAGACATGCTGAAAGCCAGCGCGGCAATGGCGAAAGGAGACATGACTCGAGGTCCGCCGGACGGTTTTGACCGCGTGCCGACGCACCCCGTCCGATAGGGTGCGCGGTTCACGACGGTCTTGCCGGGCCGAGCTTTCGGCTGGTCGCACCACGCTCAGCGCATCCTTGTGCGCCTGTGCGAGTGTGTTGACGCGACCCCGCCCCAACGGCGGTGGCTACTCCCCGATGGCCGCGAAATAGCGGTAAGGCCGGCGCAAGTCAAACGCCGCCGCGCGGAAATTGGTGCATTGCCGCATCGCCGCCGGAGCTTTTGGGGCAACAGCGTGCGCCGGTGCCGGATGGGGCGCGGGTCAAGCCGGTTCAACTTCGCGTGTGCCTTGCCCATTCATCGCGTCGCGAAAATGTTCTAGAGCGGGAGCGGGGCCGTCGCGGCCGTCGCGGCGGAAGGGAGAACTGCAATGCAGGGGATGACCAGCCGGGGACGCCGCAGCGTCATCGCGGGCCTGAGCGCGGCATGGATGGCTTGTGTTCTGGCGGGGCCCGCCATGGCGCAGAATGATCCGCTGGCGCCGCCGCCGGATCTCGACGCCGCTGGCGTGCCGGTGCCGGTGGACGGCACCGCCATTGAGGGCAACAACAACCCGCCGCCTATGGAAATGATGGCCATTCCCGTGCCGCCCAGCACCTGTTCCGGCCTCGTGGCGGCGGTGAAGCAGCAGGGCGCGGTGCTGGTGCCGACTGGCGGCGGCAACGCCCAGCGCTATGTGCTCGATGTCGCCTATTGCGCCGAAGGCCAGTCGGCCAAGCCGGCCTGGCTGCCCATGCCGGACAATCCCAATTGCTTCGTCGGCTACACCTGCGGAACGGCCAACAACGACGGCGGCAAATAAGCTCCGGGTCCAATCCGCGCCGAAACAGGCCGCCGCGTTCGTGGCGTCACGCCCCCGCCGGCGGCCTGCGCTGGCTGCGTGATCGGGGTTTCGAGCGCTTGCCTTGGGGCCGTGCCGCCGCCAGCGCCGAAGCCGGTCAAATACACCGCATTTTCGATGCTCTTGCCGGCGCGCATTCCAACTCCGGCCGCGCCCCGCAAAGCACCGAGCGTCAGCGGCGGCGCTTGCCGGGGCGGGCGGGGGCGTCCTGCGCCGGGGGCGTGGGCGCAGCATCCGGCGTCGCCGCCTCCGGCACGGCCTGGGTGAGGGCGGCGGCGAGCGCGGCAGGATCCCCCTCGACGCGGAAGGTCTTCAGCCGCGCGGTGGCCCCCGCCGTCAACGAAACGCGCGACGGGGATACGCCGAGCGTCGCGGCGATCACCCGCGTGACGGCGGCGGTGGCGGCGCCATCTTCCGGCGCCGCGCGGACCCGCACTTTCAGCACGCTGCGCCCATCCGCCAGCAGCGCGACGCCGTCCAGCCCGTCGCGCCCGCCCTTCGGCGTGGCGCGCACATGAAGCTCGAGGCCGCCCGCGACCGGGCGAAAGACGCTCAAGGGCTCAGAACACGTTGGGGTAGATGTAGAGCCCGATCACCCGCTGAAGGAAGAAGATGATGAGGATGAGGATCATCGGCGAGAGGTCGATGCCGCCCAGGCTCGGGATGACCGAGCGGATCGGGGCGAGCAGCGGCTCGGTGATGCGGAAGAGGAACTCACCCACATTGTGGACGAACTTGTTGTAGGGGTTCACCACGTTGAACGCGACGAGCCAGGACAGGACGGCGGCGGCGATCAGCAGCCACACATAAAGGTTCAGGACGATCAGAATGACGTCGAGCAGCGCGCGCATGATGGTGTGGGCCCCTTGGCAGTGCGGTGGCAAGCAATAGCCTCTCGACAGGGGCTCGAACAAGGCCATTGCGCGGTGCGGGATGTCACGGCCCCGTTAAAGCTCCGGCAACCCCCGCAATGTCCCGCCCTTGACTTGCCGGTCATGCACGGGCAGCTTCCCGGCACAGCGGAGGGGCTAAGATCAGCCCTTTCCAACCCCACGGACAAGCATGCGCAGCTATCTGGACTTCGAGAAGCCGGTTGCCGAACTCGAGGCCAAGGTGGAAGAGCTCCGGGCGCTTTCGGCCTCCGACGGCGTCGCGATCGGCGATGAGGTGCAGCGCCTTGAGGGCAAGGCCCGCGACGCTCTCGTCGCCCTCTATGCCAATCTTTCCCCCTGGCAGAAAACCCTTGTGGCCCGCCATCCGCTGCGGCCGCATTTCGCCGCCTTCGCGGCGGGTCTGTTCGAGGAATTCACGCCGCTCGCGGGCGACCGCAAGTTCGGCGAGGACGAAGCCATCATCGGCGGCTTTGCCCGGTTCCGGGGCGAGAGCGTCTGCGTTCTCGGCCATGAGAAGGGCTCGACCACCGAGACCCGCATCCGGCATAATTTCGGCATGGCCCGCCCCGAGGGCTATCGCAAGGCCGTGCGCCTGATGGAACTGGCCAACAGCTTTGGCATTCCGGTGATCTCGCTGGTGGATACGGCCGGCGCCTATCCCGGCATCGGCGCCGAGGAGCGCGGGCAGGCCGAGGCCATCGCCCGTTCCACCGACGCCTGCCTGGGGCTCAGCGTGCCGAATGTCTCGCTCATCATCGGCGAAGGGGGGTCCGGCGGCGCCATCGCGCTCGCCACCGCCAACCGGGTGCTGATGATGGAGCACGCCATCTATTCCGTGATCTCGCCCGAGGGGGCGGCCTCCATCCTGTGGCGGGACACCGCCAAGGCCCAGGAGGCGGCCACCAACATGAAGATCACCGCCCAGGATCTCCTGAAGTTCGGGGTCATCGATTCGATCGTGAAGGAGCCGGTGGGCGGTGCCCATCGCGATCCGGAAGCGGCCATCGCCGCCGCGGGCGACGCCATCGCCGAAGCCCTCGGCTCGCTTGCCGACCTCGACGGGCCATCCCTGCGCCGGGCACGGCGGGAGAAGTTCCTGGCCATCGGCCGCGGCCTTTAGCTGCGGCGGGGGCAGGGCGCAATCTCATCTTGGCCGCATTTGGCCCCTTTCCTGGACGGGAGAAGGGGCCTTGCCGCACGATGATGATGGGCGCGTCATCCTTGGGTTTAAGGTTTCGTCAAGGGTCGGGGGCTGATGATGGCCGCTACGGTACCCGGACCGGTATCAGGAGTTCCGCGTTGAGCCGTCCGAAGACGATATTCTCGTCGCGCGTCCGCATGGCGGCGTTGGCCGTCACCGCTGCGCTCGCCCTTTCCGCCTGCAATCAGACCGACGAGGTCGCGCGCAAGGCGAACAAGCCCCTGTCACCGCAGATGGTCTCGCTCATCGGCGAGAAGAACATGACGCCGGCGACCCCGCTCCTGGTGCGGATCTTCAAGGAAGAGGCCGAGCTGGAAGTGTGGAAGCAGACCACGTCCGGCGATTACGCGCTGTTGAAGACCTATCCCATCTGCCGCTGGTCGGGCGAGCTTGGCCCCAAGGTGAAGATGGGCGACCGGCAGGCGCCAGAGGGCTTCTATACGATCTCGCCGGGGCAGATGAACCCCAATTCCAATTATTACCTCTCCTTCAACCTCGGCTTCCCGAACGCCTTCGACAAGTCCTACGGCCGCACGGGCGAGTTCCTCATGGTGCACGGCGACTGCTCGTCCGCGGGCTGCTACGCCATGACCGACGAGCAGATTTCCGAGATCTTCTCGCTGGCGCGGGAGAGCTTCGCGGGCGGCCAGCGCGCGTTCCAGGTGCAGGCCTATCCCTTCCGCATGACGCCGAAGAACATCGCGCGCCACCGCACCAATCCGAACATGGCCTTCTGGCGCAACCTGAAGCAGGGCTACGACCATTTCGAGGTCACCCGCCAAGAGCCCAAGGTGAATGTCTGCGGGCGCCAATATGTGTTCGATGCCCAACCCATGCCCGGTGCGCGGTTCGACGCCGATGGGGCCTGTCCGCCCTATCAGGTGCCGTCGGCGGTGGCGGACGCGGTCGCGGCCAAGTCCCGTGCCGACGACGCGCAGGTGGCGGCGCTGTCCCAGACCGCTCCGGTGGCGCCGGTGAAGACCGGGGCCGATGGCGGCATGCACCCGGTGTTCCTGGCCGAGATCAAGCGCAAGCAGGGCGCCAGCGAATTTGCGTTCTCGCCCGAGGCGCCCGGTACCATTCCAGAGACCACGCGGCCGCCCAAGATGGACGAGAGCGTGGCGCTCAGCAGTCTTGGCGCGCCGGCTCCGGGCGCGGAAGCGGCGGTGCCCGCCGCCGCGCCGGCCCAGCTCGCGCCAAGGCCGACGGCTGCGGCTGCGGTTCCTGCGGCGGGGGCCAAGCCCCAGGCGGTAGCCGGCGACAAGCCCCAGGCGGCAGCCAGCAAGCCGCAGGCATCCAACTCGCCGTTGCCGAAGCCGTCGCTGGTGGTGGCGGGCCGGCCGGCAAACGTAGCCGCATCCGACACCTTGCAGGGCGCGTCCGAGGTGATGCCGACCACGACCTTCACCCGCTGAGCCCGAGGCCGGCACGCCAAGGGTGTGTCGCTTCCGCCTCGGCGCGGATGCGGCCGCACCTCGGGGGCGGCTGCCCTTTCGGTCGGGACGGGGTGTCGTCCACATTCCGGGCATGATCGGGACAACGCCCCCACACGGTTATCTCCCAGAACAACCCCATCCTTCGAGGCGCTTTCGATCCGCGCATCCAATGGGACGCATGTGGCCGGGCACCATGCCGCACGCGGTGCGGGCGGCCTTCGTCAGGCTCGGTTCCGCTCGGCGGCCGAGGACGGATCGGGCTTGGCGCAGGGTGTTTGCCAGTGGGTGCTGCGGTGCTTTTCCGAGCGAAATGGACCCCCGTTCGGGTCAAGACCATGCGTTCAGCGAAAGTCCTGGAGCCTTCGCCGGGAGCCGTTGCGTGCGGACATCACGCGGCAGGGCGCGCGCGACCTGCCGCGTGATGTCAGCGGCCGGCGATCCTCTCGGCTCGGGTCGACCCATCTCGCATTCGTCCGGGCCGGCGATGGTGTGGCGCGGCAGGGCAATGGGATGCGGTCTTCTTTTGTCATGGGAAGCCCTTGATATGTCGTTCGTTGTTCGCACTTGAACGGTTAAGGTCACGCTCTCCGGTCGAGGACTGACGCTCGATAGGGGATGATTGCACGGGCGGGTTGCGGCGCGGGCGTGGGACAGCGCATTGTGGCATGTCCATGCGCGGTCGGCGCGACGTTCGTGGACGGTGAAACGGACAACAAGGAGATTGAGACGATGGCTTTCAAGAACATGGCAGCACGTCTTTCGATGATCGCCGGTGCCGCTGTCCTCAGTGCCGTGTCGGCCTTTGCTCAGCCGATCGTCGGCGACGCCGAGGTGGGTGTGAGCCAGGTGAAGGTGTCGGTGATCGCGGTCGACGCCGATACCCGTCAGGTCGTCCTCAAGGGGCCGGAAGGCAACATCTTCACGGTGAAGGCCGGGCCCGCCATCAAGAAGTTCGACGAGATCAAGGTCGGCGATACGGTGACCATCACCGAGACCGACGCGGTGATCGTCGACATCGCCAAGCCCGAGGCCGGCGTCGGCGTGGGCATCCAGGTCTCGCAGGCGGTCGCCACCGATCCCAACAGCCCCAAGCCCGCCGGTGCCGTGGTGGACACCATCCGCCTCACCGCCGAGATCGTGCGTCTTGATCCCGATGACGCCACCGTGACCCTGAAGGGTCCGGAAGGCCGCCTCTACCTCGTCCAGGCGAAGAAGCCGGAGCACAAGGAAAAGGTGAAGGGGCTGAAGGTGGGTGATCTGGTGCAGGTGACCTTCAACCAGTCCGTCGCCATCGCCGTGACCAAGTAAGGTCCGGACTGTTTCCATCCCCGGCTGAGGCGGCCTGCCGCAGCCGGGGGCAGGATGAACAAAGGGCCGGATCTCGTCCGCGCACATTGCGGACGAGATC
>NZ_JABWGX010000046.1 GCF_021730435.1 Xanthobacter agilis | reverse complement strand
ATAATCTGTTCTTCCGTGAACCTTGATCGTTTCATTCGTCCGTCCCTTTCATCGGGCGGACTCTAGCTATTTCTGGAGGAGTTTCAGGGGGTCACGTCACCTAGCTTTTCGGAGCTGGAGAGGAGTGTCTGATGAGCGGTACGCGCCGGGTGTTTCCAGAGTCGTTCAAACGGGAAGCGGTTGATCGGGTCGCCTCCAGCGGCTTGTCGGCCGGGGCCGTCGCCCGAGAGCTGGGTCTGCGCGAGACGGTGCTGCGTCGATGGATGATGCAGTTCGGGACGCCGGCGACGGGGACGGCGAGGCGGCCCAACACGCAAGCGCCGGCCCCGTCGCCGTCTGACCTGGCCGCGGAGAACGCCCGGCTTCGGCGCGAGAACGAGCGGCTGCGGATGGAGCGCGACATCCTAAAAAAGCCGCGCTCATCTTCGGATCGGCCTCCCGATGAAGTTCGGGTTCGTGGATGAGCATCGGGCGATGTGGCCGGTACGGGTGATGTGTCAGGCCCTCGGGCTGTCGGCGAGCGGCTATTACGCTTGGCGCTGTCGGCCCGAGAGCGCACGGTCGGCGGCCAACAGGGCGCTGACCGAGGACATCCGCCTGATCCACGCCGAGAGCTCGGGGACCTATGGCTCGCCCAGGGTACACGCTATGCTGCGCGCCCATGGCCGGCGGGTCGGCCGCACGCGGATCGAGCGTCTGATGCGCCGCGCCGGTATCCGCGGCTTGGCGGCCCTGCCCAGGCGAACCCGCACGACCGACAGCCGCCACGGCTACCCGATCGCGCCCAACAGGCTCGGCCGCAACTTCACCACCCAGGCTCCGAACCAGGTCTGGCTGGCGGACCTGACCTACATCCCCACCGGCGAAGGCTGGCTCTATCTGGCGGCGCTCATCGACATGCACACTCGCAAGATCGTCGGCTGGTCGATGCGCCAGACCCTGCACACCGAGATCGCGCTCGACGCGCTGAACATGGCCATCGAGCGCCAGCGGCCAGCGCCCGGCCTGATCCACCACTCCGACCGCGGCATCCAGTACGCCGCCGAGGCCTACCGGTCAGCCTTGGCCCGCTCGGGCGTCACGCCGTCAATGAGCCGCAAGGGCGACTGCTGGGACAACGCGCCGATGGAGAGCTTCTTCCACACCCTCAAGACCGAGCGGGTCCACCACCGGATCTACGCCACCCGGGCCGAGGCCCGGCGGGACCTGTTCGGTTACATCGAGGGCTTCTACAATTCCCGCCGCCTACACTCAGCCCTGGGCTACATCAGCCCAGCCGAGGCTGAGCGAACAGCGGCCTAACCCCGTCCACTTTTCCGGGGGAAGATCACCGGCACCCGAGGAAGGAGACGACGAGCCGAAGCTAGGCTCAGGACTCACTAATCAGAGCCAGAAGATGACGGTTGCGGCGATGCAGATGGCAGAGAAGAAGGTGTGAGCGCATCGGTCGTAGCGTGTGGCGATGCGGCGCCAGTCCTTGAGCTTGGCGAACAGGTTCTCGACCTTGTAGCGCTGGCGGTAGAGACCCTTGTCGTAGGGATAAGGCCGCTTTCGGCTGCGCGATGAGGGAATGCAGGGCTGGATGCCCTTGTCGGCCAGCGCCGCCCGGAACCAGGTGCTGTCGTAGCCCCGATCTGCGATCAGGGATCGGGCCGGCGGCAAGGCATCAAGGACAAGGCGTGCGCCCATGCCAGCCTCCTCAATGGAGACTGTGAATCACAACTCAAGGCAGATTAATAGGTCCTGAGCCTAGAGGCAGCGTCAAAGCCGAAGCGGTTGGCAAGCTCCCCATCGGTCTCCGTCTCATGCGGAATTGCGCTCTTTATATAGATGGGAGCGGGAATCCGCTTGCTTGCAAGGATACATTGATGATATGCGGAATACCGCTCATTGATATAGAAAAAGCGAAAATCCGCATGAGGAAGGATGCTCTGCGCGATCTGGGACTCCAGATCAAGGATGCCCGCGCAAGGCGCAAGCTCACCCAACCCGCCTTGGCAGCGCGGTTGGGACGAGACCGCGCGCGCATCTCCGAGCTTGAACGTGACCTGCTCAACGAGCGGCTCGGCCGGGACCGGCTCGCGCTTCTGCTCGAAATCTGTGATGCGTGCGACATCACGCCTATGCTCGTGCCCACCGCCAAGTTAAGCGAGGTGCGGACAATCCTGGCATCCGCGTCGGCGCGGTCGCCTTCGCCACAAGCGCCCTCGACCGCTTTCGATGACGTGTTCGTCGATCTGTCCGACGACGAGGAAGCCTGATGGCGAAAACGGCGGCGGTTCTCGGGGTTCACCTGCTCGGCGCGGACGGGCATGCCCGGCACATTGGCATCCTGTCGCGTGCCAACGACAAGGCGACGGCTTTCCTTGTAGACGAAGCCTATCTGCGCGATCCAGATCGATCGATCCTGAGCCTTGGTTGGCTAGTGCCCGGCGACGAGGAGGCCACGCGAGCGCGTCTTGCCGGACGCGGCGACAAGATCGGTCTCCACGGCCATCTGCCGCCCTGGTTCGCTGGGCTGCTGCCCGAAGGCGCATTGCGCGATCTCGTCATGGCCGAGATGGGACCGGGCGATCATGACCAGTTCGACCTTCTGACGCGGCTCGGGGGCGATTTGCCCGGCGCGGTCTTGATCGCGCCGGAAACCGACGCGGCTACGTCCGCCGGGCCGCTTCATCTCGAACGGATTCACGGTCTCGAATTGCCGCAGCCGGAAGGCGTGGTAAAATTTTCGCTCGCGGGCGTCCAGCTCAAATTCTCGGCTACACCTGCCGGAGAACGGCTGACGGCGCCAGCGCGTGCCGGGGAAGGCCGCTGCATCCTGAAGGTTCCGACCAGCCGCCATCCGGGATTGCCGGAGGCTGAACATGCGGCGATGACGCTTTCCCGAATGATCGGAATAAATACGGCCTCATGTCGCCTGATTCCGACGAAGGCCATTGACGGCATCCCCGACCAGTTCCTGAATGAAGGACAGCAGGCGCTCGTGATCGATCGGTTTGACCGGCCGACCGGCGGCGGGCGCATCCATATCGAGGATGCCGGCCAGATCGTCGGCGCGGTCGGCGAGCGTAAATACACGATGGCGACCTACGAGACGATCCTGAACATGATTCGGAGGTTCAGTACGGATTGGAGGGCCGACGTTCTGGAGGGCATTCGCCGCATCGTCGCCGATGTCCTGATCGGCAATGGCGACAACCATCTGAAAAACTGGTCTTTCATCTTCCCCGCGCCGGGCGAAATCCGGCTTTCGCCAGCCTATGACATCGTTCCGACCGTTCTCTACGCTCCGGGCGACACGCTCGCGCTTCGATTCGCTGGCACCCACAATTTCGCAAACGTCACCTTCAGACGGTTCCGGCGCGTCGCCGAGTTCCTCGGGCTTGATCCAGACTGGATCGAGAAGGAAGTCTGTGCGGCCGTTATCGATGCACTCGATAAATGGCCGTCGGCTGCGAAAGAGTTTCTCGACGACACGCGATCGAAACGCCTGATCCAACGGCTCGATACGCTTGCTCTAGTCACTGAGGCGCGTGCATGAGCGATCAGCGATGGTTGCATTATTCCCACTGGAGGAAGCCATCAGGAGCGCCGGGGGCACCAACGTCGTGGCCCATCGCCCACGAAAACTGACCCGGATCTCCCAGACGTTGCACCTGAGAATCACGGTGCAGGCCGGGTCAAGACGGATCGAGATCGAGAAGCTGTCGGCTTGAGCTCGATTGAGCGAGGTGAGCGCGGGTGACGTTGCCCCCAAGTTTTATCCAGCAGTGAGTTCGTTCCGGCGGTTGGGTCTGGTCTTGTCGGCGGGGTAGCCTTGGCTCCAGAACCATTTCAGACGCAAACGTGTGTCATTCAAGGGGCGTAGCCTGAAGCAGGATTCCAGCCTGCGTCACCAACTCGCCCGATGAAACGATCTCGTCGATCTGTGCCTGGATCACGGATCGAACAGCTGCACTCGTCGATCTGATCCCGAACATTCGAGAGACGGCCTGGACCATCTGATCCGGGGTGGCGCCGAAGTTGGTGCGCACGACTTCGAGGATCGCTTCACGGATCTCGCCGGGCGGCAGCATCTCGGCCCGACGCAGGGACGAGGAGCGGGTCAAGCTTCGGTCACGGACACGAACAACCGCACCGGGGACCGAAAGGAAATCAGCGGATCGCTCAATCCGCCCCG
The DNA here is from genome assembly GCF_021730435.1 of Xanthobacter agilis. Classification (GTDB taxonomy): domain Bacteria; phylum Pseudomonadota; class Alphaproteobacteria; order Rhizobiales; family Xanthobacteraceae; genus Xanthobacter; species Xanthobacter agilis. The sequence continues at coordinate 16,241 of NZ_JABWGX010000046.1, read as the reverse complement.
TTTCGACGGCAACGGCTATGGCCGCTTCCACGGCCTGGCGAATGCGCGGACCGCTGCGTTTCAGGCCCCAGGCCTCGCGGATGCGATCGACAACCTCACTGAGATGGACCGGCCCTTCAACCCGTACGGTGTCTTCGACCAAAGCGGTCAAAACGCCGGTTGGTGTTTCATGAAGTTCGCCTGTCCTGTGCAAAGGAGGATTCAGGACCGCCTCAACATACAGGTGGTCGGTGGATGCCTCGTCTTCGCCGGATGGGACGAGACCGATCTCAGTCGCGTCCTCGCGCTCGATCGTGACGATTTCAACGGGCACAGCCCGCGCTGCCCGGTGGGCGGCTCCGGCGTCGTGTTCCATCTTGGCGGTCTCGATCCGCTCGATGATGGTCGCAAGTTGCTCCGCGGGACGCTGGAACCAGTCCGTGCTCCAGACACGGTGGATGGTCCAGCCATGACTTTCGAGAACCGACTGCCGCAATCTGTCGCGTTCACGGGCAGACCGCGCATCGTGATAGGAGGCGCCGTCGCACTCGATCCCCAGCAGGTAGCAACCCGGCCGTTCGGCATCGGCGACGGCAAGGTCGATGAAGAAGCCGGCGAGTCCGACCTGCCGGTGAACCTGGTAGCCCCGGTCTTGCAGGGCCTTGGCGACCTGTTCTTCGAACACGCTGTCATGGTCCCGGCCCGTGCTCTCCGCCATGGTCAGGCTGCCGGTCCGGGCGAAGCGAAGGAACAGGCGGAAGGCGAACACTCCCTTGCGGGTCTGGGCGAAATCGGGGTCGATGTCCTCGTCGGTCATCGACGAGAACACCTCACATCTCTGCTTGGCCCGGGAGATGAGCACATTGAGGCGACGTTCCCCGCCCTCGGAGCCGAGCGGCCCAAAACGCATGGGCGGACGTCCGCCCGGCGTCGTGGGTCCGTAGCCGACGGAGATGAAGATCACATCACGCTCGTCGCCCTGAACATTCTCCAGGTTTTTGACGAAGAAGGGCTCGGCGGAATGTTCCTGGAAGAAGGCCTCTGTCTCGGGCGGCAGGCTTCGCCGCAAAAGCTCCAGTTGATCGAGGATCGCACGGCGCTGCGCGGCGGAGAAGGCGGCAACCCCCAGGGATAAGTCGGGATGATGGCGTGCATGGTCGATGATGGCGCGCGCCACGATCCTGGCTTCGATCTGGTTGGTCCGCGTGCCGCCTGCATCGAACAAGCCGTCCGGAATGTGATGGAAGCGCAGCCCCATACCCGCTTCGGCGGTGTAGGGGCTGGGAACGACGAACAGCTTGCCTTCATAGAACTGGCGATTGCTGACGGCGATCAATGATTGATGCCGGCTTCGGTAATGCCAGCGCAACATCCGCGTAGGCAGGCCACGGGCGGTGAACAGGCCGAGAATGCTTTCGATGTCAGTGACGCGGCCCTGGCCGTCCTCATCCTCGTCTTCGGAATTGCCCGTCATCTTCGAAAAGAAGGCCGTCGGGGGCAGTTGCTTGGGATCGCCGACAACCACCACCTGTTTCGCACGCGCGATGGCGCCGAGCGCGTCGACGGGCTGAATCTGGCTCGCTTCGTCCATGACCAGCAGATCGAAGTCGAATACGCCCGGAGGGAGGAATTGAGCCACCGACAACGGGCTCATCATGAAGACCGGCTTGATCGCCTGAACCGCGGGGCCGGCGCGTTCCATGAGCTTACGGACTGGCATGTGACCGCGTCTCTTCTGCATTTCGGAGCGCAGCACCCCAAGCGGGCCGATGGTGCCTCCGTCGCGGGCTGGGACGCGATCATGGTGGGCCCGCACGACCTCCTCGCTCGCGAGAGCGATCCGCTGACGATCGAGGTCGGCGAATTCACGGGCAAGGCGACCATGCAGTGTCCCGTCGAAACGGCCGAGCTCCGGCTCAAGCCGCACCTGATCGGAATGGACGGCCTCGTAATAGGCCATCTCGAAGGCCGGTATCACCTCGCCCGATTTCAGCCGGCCGTCTTCGAGCCTGTCCACCACGTCCCCGCAGCCAAGCAGGCGTCCGCGATCAGCGCGATCGCGATAGGCCACCCATTTAGACAACTGCTCGCCATTCGTTGCCCAATCGCTCAGGCGTGCGCGCAGGCGCGCAATCGGGATGGCACCCAATTCCCGGGATCCGAAGCCTTGCGAAAGATCGAAACGCAGGTCGGCCAGAATCTGCCCGATGTCGTCGATCAGGTTCGAACGACATTTCTCCGTCGCGGAAGCACGGTCCGCAAGAGCGGGGCGATCCGCGATCCGGCTCGCGAGCAGCCGGATGTCCGCGTTGGCGTCGATCCATCGGGCGGCACGTTGCAGCGCATCCCAATCCCCGTTTGGCCCCTGCCACGCCTGGTCGAAGGCGCACCTGCCAAGCGCATCTTCTTCTTGCAGAGATCGGGCACAGGTTTGTCCGTCGATCAGCTTGTCCAACAAAAGGATGCGTTCGTTCAGGGAGGTCGGCGTCGTGATGGCGATCGCCGCTGTCGCTTGATCGGCGCCATGGAAACGGGCGGCTGCCTCGAACAGCCTGGACAGTTCTGCTCTTTCGGACGAAAGGGCGCCCCCGAACATAAGCTCCGGGCTCGGAAGCTCGCTCCACAGCAGCTCGATGAGCGGATCCAACTCAGCAAGGAGCCTTTCCGTCCGCTGGACTCGGGATGCGATGAGGTCCCGATCGGGCCGGCAGGCGGCGACGGTGCGGGGTTCGCTGCCCAGGCCTTTGAGCGAGCGCATCCAATCGACGAGGGCCAGAAGCGGCGCCGACGCCGAGCGATCACCGCGCCATGCGGAGGCGAAGGCCTTTCGTCCCAGGTCATCTCCATCCTCGATCATCCGCTTGGCCACTTGGCCGCGAGCTAGCGCGTCAAGCTGTCTCAGCGTGTCCGCCAGAGGTTGGTCGGGGGTCGACAGCATGGAACGAACAAGGCGGTTGGACTGGCGCCATGCGCCGCTGAAGACCTTGAAGAAGCCTTCGCCATGGGCCGCGAGGCTGGTTCGGGCGGCCGAAAGGTCCGTCGCCCATGCGGTCTCCAACAGGCCGGTGCCCACGTCCGCGCGGGCTTGTTCCAAGTTGCGCACGGCTTCGGCCAGATCGGCGATGTGGTCGACGTGCTCGTTCCAGACTTCGGCGGCGAAAGCTTCGGCCGACACATCCGGCGCGACGGCGACGCGCTCGCCCACCTTTGCGAGGCGTTGGATATCGGCCAGGGTAAGCGGGAGAGGGCATGCCATGGCGTCAGCCAGGGTGTCGGCTGCGTCCTTCAGGCGTGGCAGGCCGTCAACCAGAGCCGCCAAATGGGCGAATAACGCGGACGAAAAGGATGTGGGCAGGCATGCCAACGCGTCCCTGTCCGCTCGGATGTCCGTCGTCCAGGCAGCGTCGATGAATGCGGTGCCAAGCTCGGCGCGCAGATGTGCATGATGCTCGCCATTGGCGAGGAGGGACGCGATTGCCTCGCGTTCCGCGATCCAGGTAGCGGAGGCAAGCGCCTGTGCGCTCAGGTCGGGTGCATGAGCGATCCGCCGCGCCAGATCCAGCAAGGAGGGGATCGCATCGAACGTCGGTGCCTTCTCCCGTTCCAGCAGCAGGGACAGGGTGCCCAGCTCCGAATCGAAGGCCTCCAGCCGTTCGCCGAGCGCGGCACAGCGGGCCGTCAGCCGCTCCACTTCCATGGGAGAGACCGAGACGAGACCGGAGCCATACCAGACATGAGCTGATGGTGTGCCGATGACCTCGACGCGCTCGACCAGCTCGGATAAAACCGCGTGCCGTTCGCTGAAATCGTCACGAGTCCAGTCCTCAGGACTTTCCAGCACGATGTCGTTGGGCGTCTCTCCCGCGAGTCTGAGACGAACGAGCTGTCCGATCACCTGATAGGGCGTCAGGTCTGCCTTGGGATGGGGGCCGTGCATCCGCGTGGCGTGGGCGTTCAGCTTGTCGCGCGCTGCGGTGAGGCGAGCATGGAGCGATCCTGCGTCCTGGATTCTCGGAGCCCCGAGCTCCCAGGTCCGGCGCATCTCGTCAAGCAGGGCTCGCTTGTTGGCCTTGTTGCTGTGCAACTCCAAGCAGGCGGCGCCGACGCCGGTGGCGTCGAGCCGCCGCTTCACCACCTCCAGGGCAGCCATCTTCTCGGCGACGAAGAGCACTGTTTTGCCGTCTGCAACGGCGGCGGCGATCACGTTGGCGATGGTCTGGCTCTTGCCAGTGCCGGGCGGCCCCTGGATCACCATGTCGCGACCACGCCGAACCTCGTGGATCGCAAGGGCCTGGCTGCTGTCGCTGTCGACGATGTGCACCATGTCGGACGGCGAAATGAACGGGTCGATGTTGGCGTCCTCGGGAATCATCCCGTAGGCGCTGTCGAACCCGTCCGCGAGCAAGCTTCGGATCAAAGGCCGATCGCTGATCCGGGCATGGGCGGGCCATGTCTCCGGATCGAGATCGCGATACATCAGGAATTTCGCGAAGGAGAAGAAACCAAGCGCGATCTCGTCGTGCTGCACGCTCCAGTTGGTTTTAGCCGCAACCGCCTCCGCGACGCCCTCCATGTAGGCGATGGGGTCGAAAGTGTCGGATGCGTCGAACTCGGGCAGGCGGATGCCGTGGATCCGGTCGAGATAGGTCTCCAGCGACAAGTTGGAGGCAAAATCCTCAGGCCGAGCGTATAGCTTGAACTTTTCTCCCGCATTCCCGCGTTCGAGAGACGCAGGGACGAGCAGCAGTGGTGCGAACCGGATGTTCTCGGCGTTTGAAGGGTCGACCCACTTCAGTGTTCCAAGTGTCAGATACAGTATATTGACACCCTGCTCCTCTTCCAGGGTGCGTGCATCGAAATAGAGTTCCAGCAACCGCTTCTGGAGCCCCTTCGGGGTCAGTCGTGTCTGAAGCCGGGTGTCCACATGCCTGCTGAAGACGCCGCGTTCGTCAGCGACATCGTCTTCGGGTTGCGCGAGATCAGTGATCTCGTCGATCTGCGTATCCGAATCCTCACTTTCGGATCGAGCCGATTTTCCGGCCACGAATGTGAAGACTTTGTTTTCACGGACCAGCAGTCGGAAGATCTCGGAGCTTTTCTCGTCAATGATCTCGATGGAGCGTGCGCTTTTGGAGGAGCGCGGCATGTTGAGGAGTCTGTTGCGGGCTGAAAGATCCAGCAGCTCCATTCGAGCGCGATCGAGCTTGTCGGCAATCGGTAGCTGGCTCTGAAATACGGAGACGTCCCTGCCCTCTGACTCGGTCAATGAATCGACTGACATGCACGCCTCCTTTGCGCGTATAATTTGTATGAACCTACGGGCGGACGATCAACGCCTATTTGAGGTTGAGTGCATGGCAGGGTCGATGGATCGGGTCTGAAAAGAAAGCACGAAGACCCAGCCTGGCACCGCCAATGGCCGGACCAAATCGATGGTCGGGGCGAAGATCATTACTCAGCTCATTAGGTCAAGATGCTGATGGTGTTGACCTCTTGGTTGTAGGTATTGGCGTGTCCGACAGAAGAAAACAGGACCAACAGAAGAGTTCAGAACCCATCATCATTCACGGCATTTAATGTCACCCCGATCCGCCTATCGCTTTCGATGAACTCGATACCTTCCTTCTGAAGCGCTTCGACGATGGCCGCTCTGACGCGCTCACGGGGAGAGCGAGAGCCGTCCTCGAATGAGGAAAGGGTGCGTACCGCCACTTGGGCGCGCTGCGCCAGCTCTTGCTGGTCCCAGCCCAGCAGGGCGCGAGCCGCGCGAATCTGAGCTCCGTTAACCATAATCAGGATTCAAAGTTGCCGAAAATCGGCAAATATGGAAGATCGAGGCTGCGGACTGGGAATGAGCTTCCGCTTATGAGGCTTCCCTTTCCCGAGGCGATCGGTTCGGAACGCCGCAGAGGTGGCCAAGCAAGGCTGTCCCGACGTCTCCGGCCAATCCGGCAGATCTCAAAACATCGCGACACCCCGGCGGCGCCATAGTGCGCGGTCGCACGTTCTGAAGCGCGCTCGGAGTCCTTACTCCGACGACGGCGGAGCCTTGCCATGACAGCACCTATTGCATCCACATCCAGGATTCGGGCCATGTTCGTACCGCCGCGTCCAGCGGATTGGCTGGCCGACGCCTTGGATACCCACCTCTCATTGGCGCCGCGCGTCCTGGGATTCCGGCCCGATCCTCGCGGGAGAGAGAAACTCGAGTCGTCCGCGGCGCTTCACGGCTCGGTCATCCGGTTGGTGAGGGTAGTCGATCGGATTCTGGTTGTCGTGGCAATCCCTGAGGAGGCGGAGGTTCGCTCCGGGTTTCGGCGGGACTTGGCCGGAGATTGGGGCACGCGAAACCTTTTGGTCGTGCGAGAGCAATGGCTCATGCGCCAGCCCCGCCTCGACACCCTGGAGGCTCTGGCGGGTTTCATCGGCTACGTCGTTTCTCCCACCGATCGCCTGCACGTCCAGCAGCACCTTCTCGATGAGGGGGGAAGCGCCTGCCTTTCGGATTGCGCCGCCGTTGTCCATCGCGACGAGGACCAGGTCGGCGCCGTCCTTGCGCTTGTCGCGCGCGGGGCGCTCCGGATCGACTACGCCCGTCCACTCTCGGTCCACAGCATCATTTCACTGCCCACCCGTCGCCATGGCGGCAAGCTCGTGATCGGAGGATGAGCCATGTTCATGGGTTGCAATGAGCGTCGGATCTGGCGGCGCATCCAACGCGCCGCCGGGGGGTGGCGTTCCGCACCGCCGAGAGACCAGGACGCGTTACCCTGGCGACGCAACACCGACGACTTGCGGCCCCCGTCGTCAGATGTCCTTCTCGCCGTGCTTTTCGCCCGACTCTTGGATGAACAGCCCTGGTTGGCAGGAGAGACCGCCCGCCCAGCGTACGTCGCGACCTTGAGGGTGCGGGATGAAGCCATGGCGGAGGCCATGAAGCCTGTTGTCGATCGGGTCTTCGGCGGAACCTATCCCAAGACGCCGAGACGAGGCCGGGAGCGGAGCGTCGACGTCCGGCATGTCACGGTCCTGATCGAGCGCACCAAGAGCGATCGTCACGATCGGCGTGAGCTCGCGCTAGCTGCCCGTGCCGCCATGGTGGACGGATCGAGGCTGGTCGCACTGTGGCATCAGAACGACCGCAGCCTGCCGCCCGAGGTCCGCAAGATCCGGACCGCGGCTCTGGTTCTTCCCGAGGTCGATGCGCGGCTGTTGCAACGGTTGGGACGTCTCATCTCGGGTGAGCCTTGCTCTCTGCCCATCTCCGATCAGGATGCCAAAAGCCTGACCCTGGATGAAATCATTGCAGCGTTCGTATTCGGCTTGTCCGCTGCGGAATGCGCCCGTCGGGTCTCCGCGTTCCTTGCGGAGAAGGCGCCGGTCGACTCGAAGTCCAAATTGTCCCTGGCCGACCTGCACGGGCTCGGTGCCGCCAAAGTTTGGGGAGAGCAGCTTGCGGACGATTTGGCCGCCTATCGCGACGGCCGGCTGCCATGGTCGGAGGTGGATCGCGGCCTGCTCCTTGGAGGGCCGCCGGGTGTCGGCAAGACCACCTATGCGAGGGCACTGGCTACCACATGCGGCGTGGCGCTGATCTCGACTTCGGTGGCGCGCTGGTATGCAGCGCCCCATCTTGGCGAAACCCTGACGCAGATCCGTGCCGATTTCGCAAAGGCCGCCCAATCCCAGCCCGCCATTTTGTTCATCGATGAGATCGATGGCGTTGGCGACCGTGCGACGATGGATCCTCGGCACAGGGACTATTTCACGCAGATCGTCAATGCACTGTTGGAGTGCCTGGACGGGGTCGACGGCCGGGAAGGCGTCGTTGTCGTCGGCGCCTGCAACTCGCCCCAGCAGGTCGACCCGGCGCTTCGGCGGCCGGGACGGTTCGATCGAGAAATCCATATTCCGCGACCGGACGCTGCCGCTTTGGAGCAGATCTACCGCTTCCATCTTGGCTCCGACCTCCCCGATGTCGATCTTCAGCCGCTGGCGGCGGTGTCGGTGGGCGCGACCGGGGCCGATGTCGAGCTGTGGGTGCGGACGGCTCGACGCCAGGCTCGCCGAGCGGGAAGGGCGGTCCTGCTGGAAGACCTCGTGGCTTAGGTCCGGGGGCCGGTGTCCCATCTGCCGGAGCCGGTGCTGCAGCGAACCTGCATCCATGAGGCTGGACATGCCGTAGCGGCCCTCGTGCTGGGCCTGTCGGAGAACGTCACCGTCACCGTCGGTGCCCGTGGGGCGGGGCTCGGCGCGACCTTCTTTGAGCGATCGGCCATCCAGCTCGATACACGGGAGGCGGCCCTCGATCTGGCGCGCTATACCCTCGCGGGGCGTGCCGCCGAGGACGTGGTCCTCGGGAGTATCTCCAGCGGTAGCGGCGGCGCATCCTCAAGCGATCTCGCCCAGGCCACGGCTATCGTCGCCTCCCTTGAGTGCAGCTTCGGTCTCGGTGCCGAAGGAGACTTGACGTGGTTCGGCGATCCTCAGCATGCCGTCGGCCTCCTGAGACAACCGCGTATCGCGCGGGTGCTCCAGCGCACCTTGCGTGATCTCTACGCGGAGGTGCGTGGGCTGATCGAAGATCGATGCGAAGGCGTGCTGCGGATCGCGGACGTTTTGCAGGTCCGCTGCCATCTCTCAGGTCCCGACCTCATCGCCCTGCTGGGGGAAGGGGCATCCCCAGCCCGACCTATCGTCCCGACTGCCGATGCCGTCAGCGCTGCGGCAAGCCTGTGAGGGAGGAAAAGATGAACATCTGGATGATGAGCGACCTCCACATCGAGTTCGAGCCCTTCTCCCTCGCCATGCCGGACCCACGGCCGGATGTCCTGGTCCTCGCAGGGGACATCTCGACTCCCGTTTCCGCCGCCGTGGCCTGGGCGAAGCGGAATGCCACCCTTCCGGTGATCATGGTTTCCGGCAATCACGAGTTTTACGGCGTCGACATGGATGCGGAACGCCGGCTCGGCGCCCAGCTCGCTTGCGAGGCCGGGGTTCACCTGCTCGACGAGGATGCCGTGATCCTCGATGGGGTCCGTTTCCTGGGCTGCACCCTGTGGACCGACTATGGGCTCGACGGCGATCTCACACTGGCGATGCGCTATGCCGAGTTCGGCCTGATGGACCACCAGATGATCCGTCAGGGCGGCCGCCGCTTCACGCCTCATGATGCGTTGGCCCTCCACCGGCGCTCGCGGGCCTGGCTCGAGGGCATGCTGGCCGAGCGCTTCGACGGGCCGACCGTGGTCGTGACCCATCATGCTCCGACACCGCGTTCCATCTCCCCACGTTTCACCGGGAGCCCGCTGAACCCGGCATTTGCTTCCGACCTCACCGATCTGATCGCACGCCATCAGCCTGATCTTTGGCTCCATGGCCATGTGCATTCCAACTGCGACTACCGGATCGGACGCACGCGCGTCACCTGTAACCCCAGAGGCTATGCATCGGGCGAGCGCGCGGAGAACCCGTGCTTCGATCCGCAACTCGTTATCGGTCTCGAGCGATAGGAAGTCCTCCGCACGTTCGTTGTCCGGCAAACCGATGCCGTAAGAAAAATCAAGTAATCGAGCGCGCGGATCTTGCGTGCGGAATCCGTTCCGGATATGAAGCCGGTCCCTTCGATCGGAGCCTTCATGCCCCTCCTGGATACCATATCGATAGTCGACCTGCGGAATGCCCGTGGTCGGTTCGGTGTCCGGGCGGTGCGCACCGCCTGACGGCGATCCGCTTCCCACCTTCGGCCGCAGCACAGCTCGCCGAAACCTCCGGCTTCACGGAGGGGTTGGAGCCTGATGGCCTTCCAACCCATTGAGGGAGCTACTCCCGCAGCGTCGTTTCCAAACGATCCAGTGGGGTGGCGTGCCCAGTCCACCATGGTGGCGACAGGCCCACCTTGATGGGGCCTGCCACTTCCCGTTCAACACGCGCTTCGCGCCAAGAAGGAGGTTGCCATGTTCGACATTGCCAGCACCGACCTCCTTCGGAGCGTCGTCCGTCTCCTCACCTGCATAGCGGGCATACGTCCCGCGGTCTGACCGCGCGCCGACGCTACCCGTCCCGAATCCTTCAGGTCTTCGGAAAGCAACAGGTCGCAGCTCACCGCTGCGAATGAGGAGTCATGCGCCATGAATACGTCGTATGAGGCGGAAATTCACTTGCCCGAACGCAGCCGCGCATCGCGAGCCATCGCACTGCGATCCATTGCGTCCTATCGCGGGACCATTGTCGACCCCATGCGGAACAGGGCATTCAATTACGAGAGCCAACTCGAGCGCGACTTCCTCTACGTGGCGCTGGCCTCCCGCGATGTTGCCGACGTCCATGAACAGCCGCCCCCGGTCTTCTACATGGATCACTCCGGTCGGCGGACGCAGCACACGTTCGATGCGCTGTTGCACCTGCACGATGGGCGGCGGATCGCGGTGGCGCTCAAGCCGAGCGGGCGCGTTACTGCTTCCGGCATCGGGAACACGCTGGATCTCATTCGGGCCCAGGTCGGCTCGGCGTTCGCCGATCTCTACGTGCTTCGCACCGAGCAACATCTCCATCCCGACGACGTCGGCGATGCACGCCTCATTCTTCGCGCACGAGGGCTTGTTGATCCGGCGGTGGACCGTATCGCGGCGGACTTCGCCGCGAACCTTCATGGCTGGTGTCGCCTAATCGACCTCGCGCACGCGGTCGGTCCCTGCGGCTCCGGTTTCAATGCCGTCGTTCGGCTGATCGGTTCCGGCGTCCTGGTCGTCAAGGACGGCGCCCGCATCTCGTCGGGCTGCCTTGTCCGCATCCGGCCCAACTGAACCGCTCCCGAACGATGGAGGTGCATATGATCACCAAGGTCCTGCCTGAGCATGCGATCCGTGGCAACTACGTCCTTCCCGTCGGACATGTGTTCGCGATCACCGAACCTGAAGAGCGGCTCTACGAGTTCGTCAGCCGGATCCGCGATGTGGTGACCATCCGCCCGTTGGCGCCGCCGCATTTCGAGCAGATCGTCAGCGGACGGGAGTTCGACGACCTTGTCGCATCGGGCAAGATCGACCCGCGTTACGAGGACAACAAGCCGAGCATGCGCGCAGCGCGCACCCGACATCAAGGGATGGGATGCCTTGATGTTCCCGTGACGGAACGGGAGGTGCTGGATTTCCATTGGCGGCTCTGCCGGCGCATCCATGACATGAACGTGGCCGGCAAGATCAGCCTAACCGACGAGGCTCTCTATCCTGCGATCATCCAGGTGGCTTCGGCTCTGGCCTATGGGGGACAGGCCGCAGCCGAGGAGAGGGTGAAGGGGAACACCGGCCGCAGGCGGGGCGGCAAGAAGGCGCTGCCTGCCGCAGGTGAACGCAGGATCAGGGCTCGCAAGGCCCGGATGGTCTTCGATCTTCCCAGCCCGAGCACGGTACGGGCCTATATCCGTCGGCTTGTCGATACCGATTGGGATATGCGCGAACTCAGGGATCGGAGGAAGGGGCGCAGTGGGGTTCACGCCGCTCGGCTCGCGACTGCCAAGTCCTACCAGATCATGCAGCCGTGGGTGATGGCCTATCTCGACCGGAGCCGGCCCACCGTCGCAATGCTGTACAAGCTGATGATCGGGTCGACGCGGATCGAGGATGTCAATGCGGGACGGGAGAACGGGAATCTCCGCCCCTATCCCGACCAGGGCCTTGAGACCTTTGCGAGCGTGAATGCGAAGCGGGCGGAAGATGGCCTGCCGCCTTTGCAGGTTCCCTCGCTCAGCACTTTCGAACGGGCCATTCGCAAGATCGACAAGTATCAGGTCGTGTGCGCGCGGCACGGCGCCAAGGCCGCCCGGGCGCAGTTCCATATTGTAGGTCGTCGCGCGGGTCCCCTGGCCGCAGGGGAACGTGTCTCCATCGACCACTGGCTGGGGCAGCTCATGGCGCTGAAGCTGCCCGGTGAGTTCTGGAGGGGACTGGATGAAGAGAAGGTCGACGCGCTCCTCAGGCTGCGGCTCACCGTCTGCGTCGCCATCTGCGAGGCGACCAAGGTCATTCTCGGCCTGCGGCTGTCGCTGAGTTCCGATGAGCAGACGGCGGTGGAAACGCTGGAGATGGTGTGCCGGGACAAGACCGATGTGGCCGCGGCCGCCGGCTGCACCGACGCATGGGGCCACGCGTTGACGCCCGAGGATATCCGTACCGACTCGGGCAGCGAGTTCATCGGTTTTCGTTTCCGGGCTGCGGTGACGGATCTCGGAGCGAACAATGAGATCGGTCCGGCGGGGCATCCCGACGTGAGGGCCTGCATCGAACGGTTCAACGGAACCCTCGATCGCCAGCTCATGCCCTTGTTCCAGGGGCGCACCTTCTCGGGGATCGCGGAAAAGGGGGACTACGATCCGGCCGCGGCGGCCAACGTCACGGCGGAGATCCTGGGCAAGGCGCTGGTTCGCTGGGTGGTCGATGTGTACCACAATCTGCCCCATGCCGGCCTCGGTGGGGAGACCCCGAACGATGCCTGGGCGCGGCTCACCGAGGAATACGGGGTGCGCCCGCCGCCGTCTCCGACCGTGATGCGTGCTCTCTTCGGTTTCAATGACGACAGACAGATCCAAAACCGTGGCATCCGGTTCATGGGGCTCTTCTATCGCCGCAGCGACGACAACCGGCTGGCGAAGCTGCGTCAGCGGATCGGCCAGAAAAAGGTCCGCATTCGTGCCGATCTTCGCAATCTCGGCGCGATTTCTGTTTGTGCGAATGAGGACGGCGCGACCTGGTTCACCGTCCATTGCGACTTCGACTGGATGGAGGGGGTAAGCGCCGACGAGTGGCTCGCCACCATGGCCCGTACCCGGCAGCGGTGCACGGATCTTGCGAAGCTGCGCGAGCCCGTCGTTCTGGCCGCCCTTCAAGACATTCGGCAGGTGGCTCGGGTCTCGGCGCAGGCCGCCGGTATCGGCCCCTCCACCATGACGCCGGAGATGTTGCTGAAGCGCGAACAGGAAGAATGCCAGCACCTGGACATCAGGCCTGCGGACAAGCGAGGGACCACTTTCGAGGGCATCACCGATGCGCCCTGGGATCCGTGCCCTGCGGGAGATGACGCAGGCGGGGATGAGCCCTTGGCAATGGATGAGGACGGCACCGAAAACCCGAAAACCTCCGTTTCCCGCCGCCGCCGCGGTCTCGGATCCGGTTTCCTGAAGGAGGAGGAGTGATGCCGGAGTCCATTTCGGAGCAGACGAGGGACAATGCCTTCCTTCAGCGCATCCTCGCTCATCAGTCCGACAAGCGCCGTGTCGTCAACGAGGCGATGGCACGCGTCATGTCCGAAGAACCCGCCGATCCCGTGATCGATTGTTTTCTCGAATTTCTTGCTCAGGACATGGCTAAGAACCTTGAGAAATCTGTCGTACCCTTCCCGGAAGCCCTGCTGGAACGGGCCGTTACCCTGACGGCGGGCGTGACGGTCGATCTCGATGCCGAGATTGAGGCTAGTGGATTGACTCCAACGCTTGGAACCCTCGGTTTCGGGCGGCCATGATGGCGTTGGGATCGGCGCGCCAGATGAAGGGCTTGGGGGTCTGGTTGTGCTCGCCGATGAAGCGGTTGATGGCGGCCTGGAGATTGACGACGGACCGGAACACCCCGTGCTTAAGCCGCCTGCGGGTCAGGATGGCGAAGAAGCCCTCGACCGCGTTCAGCCAGGAACTGGACGTGGGCATGAAGTGAAAGGTCCAGCGCGGATCGCGGTCAAGCCAGGCCCGCACCTTCTCGTGCTTGTGAGAGCCTGTTTGGAAATTATGGATGAGCGTTTCGCCGGATGAGGATTCCGCCCATTGCGACATGGATCATGGCGGTTGAGACGTCGATGCGGCGTTCGTAATCGCGGACCAGCCGGCGCCAGCGGATCATCCATCCGAACGTGCGCTCAACGACCCAGCGCCGTGGGAGGACCTCAAAGCCTTTCATCCCATCCCGGCGACGGATGATCTGAAGCACGAAGTCGAGATAGGCCGCCTTGTCCATGAGGCCGAGGCGGTCATAGGCGCCATCTGCGAACAGATGCTTCACCCACGGCCAGCGTTTGCGGATGGCGTCGAGGATCATCTGCGCTCCGGCGCTGTCGGAAATGTCAGCCGTGCTCAGATTGACCATGAGCAGCCGGCCGCCCGTGTCCACGGCGATGTGGCGCTTGCGTCCGACGACCTTCTTGCCGGCATCGTAACCCCTTGTTCCGGCATGGGGCGCCTTCACCGACTGGCTGTCGATCACGGCCGCCGTAGGGCTCGCCTCGCGCCGGGCCTGCTCGCGGTCCAGCATCAGTTCGACATCGTGAATGGTCTGGAACAGGAACCGACGCGCCAGTTCCCGGAACCAGCCATAAACGGTCCGCCAATGGCCGAAATGCACCGGCAGCATCCGCCAGCCACAGCCCGACCGCACCAGATAGCGTACCGCGTTGATGACTTCGCGAAACTCGACTTCCCGGGGCCGGCCCCGGCGGCCGGGTTCCGGCATCAGTGGCGCAATCCGCTCCCATTCCTCGTCCGTCAGATCAGAGGGATAACGCTTCGTCTTACGGGCGATCCTGGCCATCCGGCTGCGCTGCTCTCGTGTCCACATCCAAAGTGTGAATCACGTCCCGACCGCACAGGGAATCCCCATCGCCCCCATTTTCCAAACAGGCTCTGAGCGGCATAGTTGTCGAGGATGACGTGGACGAGTTTGCCGGCCGGGATGTCGCGTTCGAGCGCATTGAGGAAGCGGATGAACTCCTGGTGCCGATGGCGCTGCATGTTGCGTCCGAACACCGCGCCGGTCAGCACATCGAGCGCGGCGAACAGGGTGGTGGTGCCATGGCGTTTGTCGTCGTGGGTCGGGGTGGCGCCGCGGCCCTTCTTCAGCGGCAGTCCGGGCTGGGTGCGGTCGAGCGCCTGGATCTGCGACTTCTCGTCGAGGCTCAGCACCGGGGCATGCGCCGGCGGGCTGACATAGAACCCGACAACATCGTGCAGCTTCTCGGCAAAGGCGGGATCGGTGGAGAGCTTGAACTGCCCCCAGCGATGGGGGGCCAGGCCATGGGCCTTCCAGATCTTCTGCACCGTGGAGACCGCCAGCCCCGCGACCTTGGCCATGGCCCGCGTGGTCCAGTGGGTGGCCTCATGGGCCGGCGGCTTCAAGGTCATGGCGACCACGCGGCCGCAGCCTTCTCGTCTGCCACCGGAGCCTTCCCCGGCGGCCGCGTCTTGTCGCGCAGCAGCCCTTCGACCCCTTCCGCCATGAAGCGGGCCTGCCAACGCCAGACGGTGGTCGTCGCCGTGCCGGTCTCAACCATGATCGCATGGGTGCCGCCGCCGTCGGCGCTCATGAGCACGATCCGGGCGCGCCAGACGGGCTTCTGGGCCGTATTGCGATCCGCGACCAGGGCGAGCAGCCGTTGCCGGTCGGCCTCATTGAGAGCGATCGTGATCCCGTTGCGCATGCGCCAGAAAAGCACAGGCCGGCGCCAAACGGAATCCTCTTTCGGACTCTTCTGTCGCTGTCAATCCACTAGGATCTAGATTTTGCATTCCTGATTGCTATAATATATAACACAGCTATTATTGTTATAGTAATTATATTCCTCACAACAGACTTCAAAGCTATGTCCTGATAGTCAAAATCAGTAAATATTTTAGTGATCACAATTACAAAAATTACGGTTAAAGAAAATATAATCCTGTTATAACGATATGAATGAAGCGCGTTTTGCGTTAAAAATACGCCATTGACGAAAATTATTAATATCAACATTAAATATAATATAGAAATTTTGTCTAAAATTAAAATCAACACAATCTGAGAAATGCTAAGTAAAATAGAAATTATACTAATATATAACGGATAATTGTACATAATAAATATCCCATATCGCCTTTCCGAGATAAAGTATAACACTATATTATCACCATTTCATAGGTATGTGCCAGCATTGGCGAGGGGATAAATTCAAAGAAGAGACGGAAACTGACATCAATTGAAATATCCCGCTCATACCCGCCCACCGTGGGGCGGGAACCCAGATCCCCTTGCCCCCCCTTATGCAAGCCTTGCGGCCGCCCCAACCAAGGATCTCGGTCGCGATTAACCATAGGTTGCGACGAGGACAAGGTTGTCTCCCGATCCTCCCACACGGTCATGCTGCCCGCGCCATCTCCCTGTCCCCATCGGCGGCGGCCTGCGTCTTGCCGTTGCGCACGAAGGTGGCGGAGCCCAGGATCTGGGAGCCGTCGGAGAAGCTCTGCTCGT
>NZ_JABWGX010000045.1 GCF_021730435.1 Xanthobacter agilis | reverse complement strand
CCCGGAGACTGAGTCTCCGGGCGGCCTTTTGCCAAAACCAGCCGGACGCCAAGCGCCCGGAATGGGGACCTCAGAACTCGCGCTGGGCGAACAGCAACACGCGATTGGCGTCGGTCGACCCGCTGCTCGGACCGTAGCCGGTATACACGTAGTTGTCGGCGCTGTTGTAGGTCCAGTCATACTGAACCGCGAGCAGCAGATTCTTCACCGGGGCAAACCCGATGTAGCCACCCACGTTCGCGTTCTTGCCGCCGCTGGTGCCATAAAGCGCTTCCGCAACCTCGCTATTGAAGTCGTAGGCGGCATAACCGCCGAACACGGCGGTGCTCCACTTGGCATTCCAATTGTGCAGCAGCGAGGCGGTCACGTTCCAGCCGCTGACCTTGGTCACACCATCGAGGCCCAGGAACGCATCGGGCGCCGCATACTGGCCCGAGGGATCCTGAAGGCCGAGATAGCTGGTGGCGCCGTCGGCATAGGCACTCTGCAGATACAGGGTGTCGCCCTCACCCAGCATGGGCAGGTTGAACATGAGGCCGGCCTGCAGCGCATAACCCCAGGTGTCCTGCGTGCCCGACATCCAGTTCAGCAGGTCCATCGCCCGCACCTGGTGCACCGCACCAGAAATCTGCGCCTGGCCCCATTCGCCGGTATAATTGATGTTGGCTACGAAGTCCGGGATCTGAATGCCGGCCTGATAATTCTCCAGCACATCGTCCGGCAGCGGGTTGACGGCCATCACACCCGAGGCGCGATCCGAGGCGTCTTCCACCGACACGGTGGCGCTGAAGCCCTGCCCGAATTCCGCTGTGTAGGACACGAGGTTCAGCCGCACGTCGTCGCCGATGGTCGCCGGGTCGGTGCCGAGTACGTTGGCGTTCGCGTAGAAATCGAAGACCGATTGCGCGTGACCGAAGGTGAAACCCGCGAACTGGATGTAGGCGTTCCAGACCTCAAGCTCGCTGCCCTTCGGGCCGTCCGACCAGGGATCGGAGGTGCGCCACTTGAAGCGCGTCTCCAAGTAAGACCGCAAGGTGCCATACTCGGTTTGCGTCCGCGCGTCCAAAATCACGCCAGCGGTCGCGATGGAGTAGGTCGTGTTGTTCTCGGAGGGGTAATTGGAATAGGTATTGTAATAACCTTCAGCCCACAGATAGCCGCCGACACGCAGACAGGTATCCGTACCGGGGATGTAGAAGAAGCCCTCGCCCTGCGCCAGGCACTGCTTCATATAGACCGGCTGCGCCTTCGTCTGCAGCAGATCCGCAGCGCTGACGGCGCCCGCGCCGGAAAGCAAGCCGACACCGCTCACCACGGCCGCGAGTGCACCCGAAGTGCCCAGAGCCCGCAACCGCGGTAGACGCTGTGCAAGAATCATCATGACCCCCAATTGATATATTGTATCATTAACCACATGCCACAAGGCGCGTTTAATGACAAGGCAAGCCTCAGCCCCGCCGCGAACCAATTGTCGCAGCATCGCTACGTGTCTCTATCGCCCCTTGAATTTCGCCGCGCCACGCTTGCCGAAACCGAGCATGCGCCCCGCGACTCACTGGACCGGAGCGCGAACTACGTAGTTTTTGATATTGAGGCCAAATCCACCAAAAGGGAATATCTGTCGATCTACTATAGTACGGTTCCAAACTACCTGAGACGGCAGCAACCGGGCCCAGGACACAAAGAAAAACCCCAGTGGTTGCCCACTGGGGTTCTCCTCAACAGCTTTGATCCAAGGATCAGAAGTTGCGCTGCGCGCGGATACCGCCAGACACCACGTCCACAGAACCGCCCACGACACCGGTCGTGCTGATGGCCTGCAGATCGGTGCCGGAGTCGACCTTGGTGTAGAGCAGTTCCGCACCGAGGTCGAGGTTCTTGACCGGCGACCACACGAGGTCGGTACCGACCTGCCACAGCTTCGCGCCGGTGGAGGCGATGACCGTGGAGTTGGCCGGGCTGTAGTCGACGTAGCCGCCGTACACGATCGAACGCAGACCGGGGGTCCAGAAGTGACGCAGCTGGCCCTGGAGCGCCCAAGCGGTGGAGTTCGCATAGTCGCCGAAGGCGTTGGTGCGCACAGCGTCCGCCAGCGGGATATAAGCGCCGGACAGCGAGCCGTTGGAACCGACCTTGATGCTACCCCAGCCGGTGGCAGTGCCCTGGCTGTTGGCGCTCATGCCGGCGTAGCTGATCGCGCCATCGGCATAGTTGAACTGCAACAGCAGGCTGTCGCCAGCCGCAAGGAACGGCATCTTGATCTCGGTCGACACGCCGACCGCCCAGCCCCAATTGTCGGTGGACGAAGCACCGGCATAGAGAGCAGGACCGACGTATTCGAGCGCATTGACCTGATGCAGGGCGCCGGAGACCATGAAGGTGCCCCAAGCCTGATCGAGGCGCAGGTTCGCGACAAAATCGGGAACCGTCTGGCCACCCTGCCAGCTGGAGTAACCGAGGCTACCCGAAGCGGCGGCGCCGAGGTACGGATTGAGACCCCAGGCACCCCAGCCGAGACCGTTCACGGTGCCAGGGTTGGTGGCCTGGATGCCGGTGGTACGGTTGGCGGCATCTTCCAGCGCCAAGCTGGCGGAGAAGCCGTTGCCGAACTGGGCGGTGTAGGCCATCGTCGTGGTCCAGGTGTTGGAACCAGCGTACGGCGTGGTCATCATGTAGTTGGTGCCCAGGTCGAAGAACGACTGGGTATAACCAAACGTGAAGCCCGAGAACTGGATGAAGGCGCGCTCGAAGTACAGGCCGTTGTTCGCTCCCGAACCAGCGCCCGACTGCGAGTTCCACTCGGCGCCAAAGCGCACGTAGGAGCGCAGGGTGCCGTAATCGGTCTGGGTGCGGGCGTCGAAGTCGACCACGCCGCGAACGCGGGTGAGGTAGTCGGCGTCGGCGTCATCCCGGAAGGGGTACTTCAGGGTGCCAGAGTTCGGACCCGCGAAAGCGGTGCCGGAGGTGGAGGAGATGTCAGGACGGAACGTGCCAGTGGCGTTCACGTAGGTGTCGAAACGGGCGTAGCCGCCGATCTTCAGGCAGGTATCCGTGCCCGGGATGTAGAAGTAGCCGGCGCCGTAAGCGGAGCACACCTTGACGTACTCCACCGCCTTCGCCTTGACAGGCAGGTCGGCGGCTTGGGCTCCAGCCACCGCGACGAGACCCGCCGCGCTGCCGAGGAGAAGGCTCTTCACCATCTTCATTGTGACCTCCAAGTTTGGTTCCGAGGGAGCGAGCGCCGCTTCGCCGGTGCGATTGCACGTTTGAGAGGTTCTTGCCCCGATTCCCATCACGCCGCGCACATCCAGATCCGAACGCGCAAGCAGCAATCAGGTCGACCGGGGACTGCCCCCCTTCGTCGCAAAGCCAACATACAAAAGGCAGAACCGTGTTCAATCAAAACGGCTCAAAACTGGACCCCGGGCAGCCCGTTTTCCGGGGAGTGTTGCAAGAAGGGCACTGCCGCATTTGCGCCACCATAATACCGCATCACACCCCCTCTCGCTCGGCACCAACCATTTATTTATAAATGATTTTTTGCCCTTCATGACAGACCCCGGCGGCACCTCCAAACGCATCCATTCGCGGTCTCTTGCCGCCTAAGGATCATGGGCATGGACCAGCCCCCTTTGCGGGGCATCGGGCCGATCGGGGGCAAACCGGCCGTCACATTCTGGCGATTCACCGAGTCAGGGGGAGTCGGACCGTGCGGTTCGGAGCGCCGAAAGCGGGAAGAGCATCGGCGGGCGCGACCGCCACATCGGACGGCTTCGCCACGGGCCGCATCCGCAGCGCCGAACACCGCACCCCGATCACGCGTGGAACGCCGGCTGTCGCGGACCGCGCCGGACCCGGCCGGTGGCTCGGATCAACGGCTGGGTACCCAAGTTTTGATGAAGATGGCGGAGACGGAGGGATTCGAACCCTCGAGACCCTTTTGGGGGTCTGCTCATTTAGCAAACGAGTGCCTTCAGCCTCTCGGCCACGTCTCCCGCTCGCTCTCCTATGCCGAACCGGAGACGGCTTTGCAAGGCACCCGATGCGTTTTCCAGAGGAACCCTGACTGCGGCCCCCGAGCGCACCGCAAAAGCAGTGCCGATGCGCGAGGCCGGGCCGCGCTCACGGGTGCTCCGAATAGCCTTTTTCCTCCACCAGCCAAGATCCCGACTGGAGGTTGATCCGCCGCTTCAGCGCCGCGCGCGCGTCGTTCAGGCGATACACGGACCGGGCCAGCGCGATGAAAGACGCGTCGAAGCATTGCAGGGCTTCGAGCCGGCGCAGTTCGTCCTCCACGTGCCACAGGCGCCCGTTCACATCGAGGAGGGCGGCAAACAGGTCTTCAAAGCCTGCCGCAAGCCCCGACGCGGCCCGCAACGCCCGCAAGGCCTCCAGCTCGCGCGACACGTTGGCGATCTGGCCGCCATCGGTGAGGCGTTCCGCTTTCAGCATCAGGATGGAAATCTTGTCGAGCAGCTCGCCGACGGAGATGGGCGCAAGCAGCGTGACGCCGGATGGAGCGTCACCCAGGCCCGCTGGAGCGCTCATGATGCGTCCTTGTTGGCCCGCAATTGCGCGGCAACCGCCTGCGTGATGCGCTGGAACACCTCGTCCCAATCGCCGGCTTCGCGCTGGCGGAACAGACGCACGCTCGGATAAAGCGCGGTGCGCTCTCCTTCCCGGCCCCAGCGCCAGTCGGGCACCGCGCGCAACGCCAGGAAGGCGGTGCGGCCCCGCGCCCCCGCCAGGTGAACGAGCGAGCTGTCCACGGTCACCACCAAATCCAGGTGCTGCAGAACGCCGGCGGTATCGACGAAGGTCCCGTCCGCGTCGCGATCGGCTGCCAGCCGCACGATGCGCGCGCTGAACGGCACGTCATCGATCTGCTCTTCGCCATAGCCCCATTGCAGGCTCACCAGCTCCACATCCTCCAGCTCCGCCAGGGGCGCGAACGCGGCCAGCGGGACCGAGCGGCCCACATCCACCGACGGCGAGGGATCGCCCTGCCAATTGATGCCAATGCGCAGCAAGGGCGGCTTCCGCGGGGCGACAGGCGGGGCGATGGGCGCGGGTGGCGCATCCTCCAAAACCCCGGAGAGTGCCTCGGTCGGCTGCAGTTCGCCGGGCAGACCGAGGGGCGCCGCGGGGTCCGCCTCGCCCGCGAGCGACAGCTCGGGATCGGGGGGCAGCATGGGATCCGGCGCCGGCTCGGCGAGCCGCCACGGGCGCCAGCGGGCGACCCGCTCCGGCGCGGCCGTCAGATAAGGCGCGCCCGGCCAGGCGGTGGGCTCGGGCGTCAGGAGCCCCGGCAGGCTTGCCAGGGGCACCCAGCGCAGACCCGCACGCGAACGATCCACCTGCTCCAGATCGCCGATCACCGGCACCCGGGCATCGATTCGCGACAGAAGCGGCACATGCCGCGGGCGGGTGAGCAGACAGGCGCGCATTCCCCGGTCGGCCAGCACCCGCAGCAGCCGGCCGAACTGGATCAGGTCGCCGATGCCCTGCTCCCCGAGCACGATCAGTTCCTCGACCGGCTCCTGCCCGTCCCAGCGCTGGAACGGAAGCGGCAGATAGGCCGGCGGCATCATGCGCGCGCGCGCTTCATAGCCCGCCCAGCCTTCCGCCCAGCGTCCGTGAGCCAGATGCTCGGTGCCACTCACATAAGCGGCCAAGGGAAAGGCCGGGTCGGCGGCCAAGGCAGCGGCGCACGCGCGCGCGCCGCCTTCCGCATCCCCCAGATCGCGCTTCAGCAGCGCCGCCGTGACATGGGCCGGCGCGAAGCCCGGCTCCAGGGCGAGGGCCGCCTCCGCATCCGCAAGCGCTCCGGAAAGATCGCCGGCGGCGCGGCGCGCCTCCGCCCGCTCGTGCAGCACCGCCGCGCAGGCTGGATTGCGCGCCAGCGCCGCATCGCAGACGGCGAGCGCCTCCCCGGCCTCATGCTCCAGACGCAACACGCGCGCCAGATGGGCGGCCCAGCCCACTTGTTCTGGGGCGGCGGCGAGCGCCGCGGCAAAGGCCGTCCGCGCGCCGGCGACGTCGCCCAGGCCGAGACGGCTCTGCCCACGCAGGAAATGAGCGTCCGCGAGATGCGGCGCGAGATGCAAGGCCTCATCGGCGGCCCGCGTCGCCTCCTCGAACCGGCTGAGCTCCAGCAGCGTGCCGGCCATGGAGAGCCAATGGCGCGGCTCCCAGGGCTGCATGGCGGTGAGCGCCTCGCAATCGCGCAGCGCATCCTGCGACCGGCCGATCCGCGACAAGGCGGTCGCCCGGTTGGCGAGCGCCTCCGCCGCGCGCGGATCGAGGGCCAGCACGCGATCGAACCGCGCCACAGCATCGCCATCGCGCCCCAATGCCACCAGTACGTTTCCGGCAAGATAATGGGCCTCGCCCAAGGCGGGGTCGAGCACGGCCGCCGCCTCATAGGCCGCCAGCGCCTTGTCCCAGGTGCGGCTCGCCTGGTAGGCCGCGCCGAGCAGCACATGGGCGTCCGCGAGCGAGGGAAAGGCCTCGCGCGTGCGGCGCGCCACCAGAAGCGCGTCCTTGAAGCGGCGCGTCTGCAGCAGCGCGAACACCAGCAGGCGCTGCACCTCGAACACCGGCTTGACCTTGGTCAATCGGCGGTAGATCTCGATGGCCTCGTCCAACTTGCCCTGACGATGCAGCTCAGTCGCCCGGCTGAAGGCTGCGCGTGCATCAATGGACATGGGCAGGCGGCTCCTGGCGTGCGGGTTTCCGCGACTGTCTTAGAGCACCTTATGGTTGGATGGAAACGCTATCCGCACGCGCGCACACGGTCTCGCCGCGCACCGCTGCCGCGCGGTATCACCCTGGAGCACGCTGGCCGAAAAGAACCGCCTGGGCGTCCTTGTCCTTGGAAAGGTCGAAGGCGCTGCGCTCTTCCGCGCTCAGCGCCAATCCGCGCTGCACGGCCGGCCGTTCCATCACCCGCGCCAGCCACGCCTTGAAGTGCGGGAACTCCTCGATGTTCTGGCCCTGCCGCTCCCATAGCTTGGCCCAGCCCACGCAGGCGATGTCGGCGATGGAATAGCTGCCCGCCAGGAAGTCCCGATCCTTGAGACGGGTATTCATCACGCCATACAGCCGGTGCACTTCATTGGTGTAGCGCTCGATCGCGTAGGGGATCTTCTCCGGCGCGTAGATACGGAAATGATGCGCCTGCCCCGCCATGGGGCCGAGCCCGCCCATCTGCCAGAACAGCCACTGGTCCACCTCCACCCGGCCCCGCTCGTCGGCGGGATAGAAGAGGCCGGTCTTGCGGCCGAGGTATTGCAGGATAGCTCCCGATTCGAACACCGAAATGGGCGCCCCGTCCGGCCCCGCGGGATCGACGATGGCCGGCATCTTGTTGTTGGGCGAGATGGCCAGGAAGTCCGGCTTGAACTGGTCGCCCTTGCCGATGTTCACGAGCTTCACGTCATAAGGAAGCCCGCATTCCTCCAGCATAATGGAGATCTTCCAGCCGTTGGGCGTCGGCCAGTAATAGAGTTGAATGGGTTGAGTGAGGACCTGAGCCACGATTCGCTCCCCGAAACTTTGTCATTCCGGCCATTTAAAGCGGCCGGCGGACGTGGGCCGATGGCGAACAGGCCGAAGCTGCCTCCTCGCCCCTACCGTCTCGATCTTTCAAATCGAAGCGTGCGCCATGGGTTCCGGATCGCTTCGCAGGCCGGACGACGCATGGTTAAGAGGTAACCATAGCGTCGAGGATCGGCAAGGGCGGCGCGGTTGTGTACGGCGGGTTGTGCGCGGCGCCGGGCGCGAAACCGGTCAAAGCTCGATCTTGAAACCCAGGTGGGACGGGGTGAAACCCAGCTTCTCGTAAAAGCGATGGGCCGCCTCCCGCCGCTTGTTGGAGGTGAGCGCCAGGGTTGCGGCGCCGGCCGCGCGGGCTTCCTCCATCGCATAAGCCACCATGCGCGCGCCGAGCCCCTTGCTTCTCAGGTCGGGCACCACCTGCACCCCCTCCAGAATGGCCCGCAGCGCCCCCCGGCCCGGCAGGCTGTGGGCGAAGATCAGCTCGAACGTGCCGACCACCTGCTCCTGAAACTCGGCCACATACAGCCGCGTTGCGGGATTGGCGCAGATGGCGTGGAACGCGCTCCGATAGCTCTCGAATGCCTCCGGCCCGGTGGTGTCACCATGTCCACCCACCGCATCGGCGGCGAACATGGCCACGAGGTCCGGCAAATCCTGCTCGCGGGCGAGGCGAAAGATGAGCCCGTCGGGATGCAGTCTTATTGGCACAGGGGATCATCCGGCGGTAACGGCGTAAATTGCCAGTCGCTCCAGCGATGGGGATTCATCAAGGGCGACGACCATTTCACCGACATTTCGATGGTGTTTCGTCCCGGAGGGGGGAGAAGGCGGAACGGCAAGCCATTGGCGATACCGGTAATGCGCGCGCAGCCGGTGCTCGGGCGCGACGGCGGGCGATATTGCGGCTCGTTCACGATCACCACGCGCGCCTCGGGAATGGCCGCCCGCAGCCGGCCCGCGGAGGTGCGGTCGTCCGCCACCAGGGTCGGCGCCGCACCAAGCGCCTGCATCACGGTGGGCGCAAGCCGGTGCAGCGGCTCGGCGGCGATGCAGCGGCCACACAGGCGCGGGTCCGGCCACAGGGGAATCGCCACCCGCACCGCCAGCACCCCCACCGCGATGGCGAGCAGAATGCCGAGATAGGCCGGCACCCGCGCGCGCCAGCCACCCACACGCTCCAGCTCCGCGAACACATACACCGGCAGCAGCAGCAGGAAGACGTGGAAATAGCGGTCGCGCAGATTGGTGGTGCCCACCGCGACCACGGAGACCAGAGTCACGACAAGGCCGATGACGATGATATTGCGCAGCACGCGCCGGGCGGCGTCGCGCTGCCCGTCCTCCTCGACCCGCGCGCCCTCGCCCCGGTTCCCGGGCAGGAAGATGAGACCCGCCAGGGCCGCGAACGGCAGCGCATAGCCCACAAGCGCCACCACATAGCTCCGCACCACGTCATCCCACCCGAAATGGGTGGCGCCGATGGTCTGGGCGGTGGCGGCGACCACATCCTGCTTCAGGACATGCAAGGCCAGGCCATAGACGGCCAGCGGCCCGGCCGCCACCAGCACCGTGAGCAGGATCCGCCGATCGAACAACGCCCGACGATAGCTGGGCTCGATAAGGCAGGACACCACCAGCACGCCCAGGAACGCGACAAAGCCGAACTTGCCCAGAAGCCCCACCGCGATCCAGGCGCCGAGGCCCACATAGAGCTTCGCGCTCGGCCGCCGCACGATGGCGATCAGCGTCAGCATCGCCCCGGCGATGCCCACGATCATGACGTTGGAATGGGTCAGGATGCGGTGGCTATGGTAACCCACCACCCACAGCGCCGACAAAGAATACACCGCCGCCGCCTGGAGCCGCGGATCGAAGATCACCCGGCACGCCACGCGATAGACCAGCCCGGCGCACGCGAACAGCAAGGCATAGCGCAGAATGGCGAAGCTCAACCGCCCGGTTCCGAACACCTGCTGCAAGCTATAGAGCAGCCAGTCGAAGAACGGCGGGTTGCGCGGGACGTAGCTCAGCTCCAGCGACTGGACGAGATAGCTCTCCACCGCGTCATCGACATTGATGGCCGATTCCAGGAACGCGCCGATGGCGGCGTGCAGCAGGCACCAGACGGCAAGGATGATGAGGACGCCCTTGGGCCGAGCCCAGAACGGCAGATCCCCCTCCATCCCGACCGAACCGTCGTTCCGGGGCATCTGATGCGGGGCGCGCGCTAGAAATTCGATCACGGGACTGACGCACTCCAGGAGCCTGCGGCCCCGACTCTATAACCAGCAATAGACCGCCGACGCCACCTGGGAGCCGCGCCCGCCGATGCGACGCCAGCCGAGTGGTGCAAACGGGTCACAGCGTGTCAATCCGGTCACAGGGTCTCAAGGACGACGAAGAGCTCACGCCCGCCGGCGGCAAGGGCGGCATCCGTCGCGTCATGAAGCAGGAGGTCTTCCACCCGTGCGCCGGGTGGACCGGCTCGGCAGGCGTCGACCATGGCGGCCACCAGCGCCTCGTCCCCGGCGATTACCGCCTCCACCGCGCCGTTGGCGCGATTGCGCACCCAGCCCACGAGCCCCCGAGTCTGCGCCTCATAGGCGCACCACGCCCGGTAGCCCACCCCCTGCACCCGGCCCCGCAAGATCATATGCACGACACGCATGATGTCTCCCTTCGCGCATCCGGGGGCGTCCGCCATGGGCTCACGGCTTGCATTCGGCGCCGGGCGGCAGGGCCTCGAACGCGGACATGCTGCCAATCAGCGCGAACCGTCCGTAGTCGATCCGAAGGTCGCCCACCACACCATTGTCGTAGAGCGTAAAGCTCATCACATAGGCCGGCCCCTCGTCGATGGCGCCCGGCTCGTAATAGCTCACCGCGACCGGATAGGAGAGATGCCCGGCCAATGCCGCTTCGGCCGCCGGCGCAAGGCGCGCGCCACCGCTGCGCAGCCGGCCGATCACCGCCAGGGTGTCGTACACTTTCTGCGGATCGCTAGCGCCATCATAGACCTTGGCGGCAAGGGTGTCCGCGCCGGCCGCCGCGGCCGCCAGCACCTTCAGCACATGTTGAGTCGGCAACAGGATGACGCCGTCGACGGTCAGCACCTGGTCGTCGGGCCGGGTCACCACCACCTTCAAGCGGTCCGCCCCCTCGCGGGTCACACTCGCCGCCACATTATCGGTGTCGCTGGCGGTCTCGGTGGTGCTCTCGAAACGGTAAACTTCGCCATCACCGGCTTCCCAGGCCTTCGACGTGACGGTCTGACGCAGCACCCCATCTTCCCCGCCCCGGCTCTCGCTGAACTGGCGGGTCAGGGTATTGTAGCCGGCGCAGGCGCTCCCGGTCATCTGGTAGTCTATGGTTCCGCTCATGTCCTCGAGCTGGCCGGTGGGTCGGGAGCCATCCAGCGTGAGGGCATAACTCGCGCGATGGGGCAGCAGGGCCAAAGCGGAGGCCGGTTCGCACAGGCCCAGGGACAGCGCCAGTTGCCCCGCCGCGCACAGGAGCGCCAGCGCGCCCGATCGAAGCCTCATCCCCGCCTCTCCTCACCTGCTGCCGTTGCGGCGCCGCACGCGTGATGCGCTTGCGTCCCGCCCCGCCATCGGCGAAGAGGAGGGCTCAATTGCGCACACCGTGTGGCAGGAACCCGCAAGGAGTCCCAATGACCTCGTCCGTTGAACAGAAACTCGCCGAACTCGGATTGACCTTGCCCACGCCGAATCCGCCGCTGGCCAATTATGTGCCGGTGGTGCGCACGGGCAATCTGCTGTTCATCTCGGGCCAGGTGTCCATCGACGCCGCCGGCAAGATCATCACCGGCAAGCTCGGCGGCGGGGTGGACATCGCCACCGGACAGGCGGCGGCCAAGCTGTGCGCCATCAACCTGCTGGCCCAGACCAAGGCCACCATCGGCGACCTCGACAAGGTGGTGCGGGTGGTGAAGCTGGTGGCGTTCGTGAACTCCACGCCGGATTTCGTGGATCAGCCCAAGGTGGTCAACGGCTGCTCCGACCTCCTGGTGGACGTGCTGGGCGACAAGGGCCGCCACGCCCGCTCCGCCGTGGGCATCGCCGCGCTGCCGTTCGACGCGGCGGTCGAGGTGGAAGCGGTCATCGAGGTGGCCTGAAACGAGCCGGTGAGCGATCTGTGAGCGCACTCTCCTGGCTGACCGCGCGGCCGGTCGCCCATCGCGGCCTCCACGATGCCGGAACCGGCATCGTGGAGAACACCCCATCCGCCGTGGACGCCGCGCTCCAGGCGGGTTTCGCCATTGAGGTCGACCTTCAGCTCTCCGCTGACGGCGTGCCCATGGTGTTCCACGATTCGACCCTGGACCGCCTCACCACCGGCACCGGCCCCGTGAGCGCGCGCACGGCGGACGAGCTGCAAGCCCTGCCCTTCAAGGCCACTGCCGACCGCATCATGCGGCTCGACGACCTTCTGGCGCGGGTGAACGGGCGGGTGCCGCTCATCATCGAATTGAAGAGCGAGCGAGAGCCTAACACCACCCTCGCCACCCTCGCCGCTGCGCGCATCGCCGCCTATGGCGGTCACGCGGCGCTGATGTCGTTCGATCCCCGCCTGCTGCCCACGGTACGCGCGCACGCGCCCGAAGTACCACGGGGCATCGTCGCCGAGCTCGATTTCAGCGGCGACGACTGGCCCGGCCTCAACCCCTTCCAGCGCATGCTGCTCGGCCACCTGCTGCATTGGCCGGCCTCGCGCTTCCAGTTCGTGGCCTTCCGGGTGGCCGACCTTGACGCCCTCGCGCCGCGCATCGCCCGCTGGTGCGGCCTGCCGGTGCTCACCTGGACCGTCCGCACGCCGGACGAGCGCAAACGCGCCGCGCGCTATGCCGACCAGATCATCTTCGAAGGCTTCCGCCCTTAAGTTCCGCGCCCTCAGTTGCCCTAGGGTCATAAGTAGGTGCGACGGTCCGTCGCGCTTTCAGCGTCGACATGCGATGCACATTCTCACCCCATGCCCGACGCCCGTATCCGCATTCTCCCGTCCTTGTCGCAAATCCCCGCGGCCCAGTGGGACGCCTGCGCGGCCGGGGGCGCGGCGCGGGCGGAACCCTTCGTCAGCCATGCCTTTTTATCGGCCCTGGAGGAGACCGGCTGCGTCTGCGCCAAGACCGGATGGCTGCCGCAGCATCTGGTGCTGGATGGACCCGACGGCGTACCCCTCGCCGTGGCACCGGCCTATCTGAAGGGGCATTCGCGCGGCGAATACGTCTTCGACCAGGGGTGGGCCGATGCCTTTCACCGCTCCGGAGGGCAGTATTATCCCAAGATTCAGGTCGCCGTGCCGTTCACGCCGGTGACCGGCCGGCGCCTGCTGCTGCGCGATCCCGGCGATGCCATGGCCCGCCCGGCCCTGGCCGCCGGCCTTAAGGAGCTGGCGCGCCTGCGCGAGGCGTCCTCCGCCCATGTCACCTTCGCCACCGAAGGAGAGTGGGAGAGCCTTGCCGCCCAAGGCTTCCTGCAACGTACCGACCGCCAGTTCCATTGGACCAACGCCGGTTATGGCAGCTATGACGATTTCCTCGGCGCCCTGGCCTCGCGCAAGCGCAAGGCCCTGAAGAAGGAGCGGCGCGAGGCCCTCGCCTCTGGTCTCACCATCGAATGGCTGACCGGCCGGGACCTGACCGAAGCCGCCTGGGACGCCTTCTTCGCCTTCTACATGGACACCGGCGCCCGCAAATGGGGCTCGCCCTATCTCAACCGCGCCTTCTTCACCCGCGCCGCCGAGCAGCTCGCCGACCAGATCCTGCTGGTGATGGTGAAGCGCGCCGGGCACTACATCGCCGGAGCGCTCAATTTCATCGGCGCGGACACCCTTTACGGGCGCTATTGGGGCGCCATCGAGGAGCATCCCTTCCTGCATTTCGAGGTCTGCTACCATCAGGCCATCGACTTCGCCATCGCCCGCGGCCTCAAGGTGGTGGAGGCCGGCGCCCAGGGCGAGCATAAATTGGCACGCGGCTACCTGCCCACCACCACCTATTCCGCCCATTACATCGCGCATCCGGGCCTTCGGGCCGCGGTGGCGCAATATCTGGAACACGAGCGCACCGTCGTGGCCGAGGATGCCGCCGTGCTGACCGACCTCGGCCCGTTCCGGCGCGGTGACGAGATCGAGCAGGATTGAGACCCAAACCAGCGCGGCACTTGCGCAAATCTCACGGACCGGGATCGTGGACCGGCCGGCGGGTTGGCACACTCCACGGCAGGAACGCCACACCTCTGCGGTGAATGACATTTCCTTCCGCCCCACGTTGCGGGACCAGATGGGCCATCGCTATAGTCCCGGCTCCCGCAATGAGGGGGTGGATATGACGTATTGTTGTGGAGTGCTCGTGCGCGACGGTCTGGTGCTGATCGCAGATACCAGGACCAATGCCGGACTCGACAACATCTCGACCTTCCGCAAGCTCCATATTTTCGAGGAGCCGGGCCGGCACGTCATCGGCCTCGCCGCGGCGGGAAACCTGTCGGTCACCCAGTCGGTCGTCAGCATGCTCAACGAAGGTGTGGACGATGCCGAAACCGGCGAGCGCCACCAACTGCGCGAGGCGCGCACCATGTTCCAGGCGGCGCAGCTCGTGGGGCGCGCCATCCGCCAGGTGCACCACATGAACGGCATGGTGATGGAGCAGTCGAGCTCCATCAATTTCGAGGTGTCGTTCCTACTGGGCGGGCAGATCTCCGGCGGCCCCATGCGCCTTTACATGATCTATACGGCAGGCAACTTCATCGAATGCACGCAGGACACCCCCTTCCTCCAGATCGGCGAGCACAAATATGGCAAGCCGGTGCTGGATCGCGCGGTGACCTATGAGATGGAGATCGCCGACGCGCTCAAGACGAGCCTCATCTCCATGGATTCCACCATGCGCTCGAATCTCGGCGTCGGCCTGCCCATCGACGTGCTGGTGGTGTGCCCGGACAAGCTTCAGGCCGAGCTGAAGTATCGCATCGAGCCCGGCGAGCCCTATTTCCACGACCTGCGCGAGCGCTGGTCGGCGGCGCTCAGGGCGGCCCACAGCTCCATCCCGCGCCCGCCCTACCTGAAGGACGTGCGCACCTACGTGCCCGCCAAGCCGACAGAGGAGGCTTGATACCAAAGGCCTGTGAGCTTGACTCACGGGGCTTTGGTCAAGCCCACGCGGCACCCGAGCGAACCCAGGTGGAGCGAACCCGCCTGGCACCGGTCAAAGACCGGGGCTGAGGGTATGAGGCTCAAAAGCCGCGACGCTTGATACCAACTGGCTCCGGCCTGCGCGGCGCCAGGTGCCTCGAACGCAAAAGACGCATGAAGAAAAGGGCACCCCGGGGTGCCCTTTTCCTTTCAGCCCCGGCAATTCGAGGCCACTCTGTCCAGCCCGCTCAGGCCTTAGGCTCGAGCTTGGCCGAAAGAATCTTGTCGGGATCCTTCACCGGCTCGCCGCGCTTGATCTTGTCCACATTCTCCATGCCCGAGATCACCTCGCCCCAAACCGTATACTGGCGGTCGAGGAAGCGGGCATCGGCGAAGCAGATGAAGAACTGGCTGTCACCCGAATCGGGGTTCTGGGCACGGGCCATGGAGACCGTGCCGCGCTTGTGCGGCAGATCGTTGAACTCAGCCTTCAGCTTCTTGCCCGAACCGCCCATGCCGGTGCCGGTGGGATCGCCGGTCTGGGCCATGAAGCCCTCGATGACACGGTGAAACGGCACGCCGTTGTAGAAGCCCTCGGAGACCAGCTCCTTGATGCGGGCCACATGGCCGGGGGCGGCATCGGGCCGAAGCGCGATGGTCACCGGGCCCTGGGTGGTCTCGAGGATCAGAATCTCTTCACTCACGGACATCGTCCTTTCGGTGCGTGACGGGGTGCGCCGAGGCGCGCCGCGTGGACTGCGCGCTGCCACGGCAGCGCTTCGGAGAAGGCGAAACGTGTCTTCCGTCCGCGCCCGCCGCCCCCGCCCCGAGTGCGGCACGGCAGGCACGAGCCGGCCTCACTTCACGTCGGCTGCCACCTGCATCTTCACGATGCGGTCGGGGTTCGCGACGCTGCCATTGGAGGCGGCGGAGCCCTTCTTGATCTTGTCGATATACTCCATGCCCGACACCACGTCGCCCACGACCGTATACTGGCCGTTCAGGCTCGGGGTTTCGTCCAGCATGATGAAGAATTGCGAATTGGCGCTGTTCGGATTGGACGCGCGAGCCATGCCCACCACGCCGCGCTTGAACGGCACGTTGGAGAACTCGGCCGGCAGGTTCGGATACTTGGAACCGCCGGTGCCGTCGCCGCGCTGGCCATCGCCGGTCTGGGCCATGAAGCCGTCGATAACGCGGTGGAACGGCACATTGTTGTAGAAGCCCTCCCGCGTGAGCTGCTTCAGGCGCTCCACATGCTTGGGCGCGAGATCGGGCCGCAGCGCGATCACAACCCGCCCATAGGGGGTGTCGAGATAGAGCGTGTTCTGCGGATCGGGCTTCGATTGCGCCGCCGCCGGCAAGGCGAAGGCAAGGGCGATCAAAAGTCCGGCACACACACGGCCAAGGACTCGCAGCATGAGGTTCTCCTCGAAAAGGCCCCGCAGGGGAGGCGAAAGCTTCGGCAAAAGCCAGGGCGCATGTCAGCGGGGGAAGCGTGTCTTCAGGCGTGCCAGCACCCCCGCCGGCACAAAGCTCGACACATCCCCGCCCATGGCAGCGATCTGCCGCACGAGCGTGGCGGTGATGGGGCGGACCGAGGGGGAAGCGGGGAGGAAAACGGTCTGGATCGCCGGCGCCATGGCCGCGTTCATGCCCGCCATCTGCATCTCATAGTCAAGGTCCGTACCATCCCGCAACCCACGGATCAGCAGACTTGCCCCTGCGTTCTGAGCGGCGGCGACGATCAGGCCGTCGAACGTGATGGCCTCAATGGCCGCATTCTCGGCGGCCGCCACGGGGGTGCACACCTCGACCAGCATGGCGAGGCGCTCCTCAGCTGAAAACAACGGCGCCTTGCCCGGATGAACGCCCACCGCGAGCACCAGCCGATCCACCAGCCGGCAGGCCGCGCGCACCACATCCAGATGGCCGTTGGTGAGCGGATCGAACGAGCCGCCGTAAATGGCCGTGCGGGCTTTCATGAGCGCCTGCCTCCGTTTCTCTACCCTGTGGCGTGCCACGATCCGCGCCGCCCGGCGTCGGGCATCCATGGCGCAAGCGTTAGCCGCCCGCGCGCTCCGGCGCAACCGCCGCCCCATGATGGCGTGATGCGGTCCCCGAAACCCGGACCGGGCGTTAAGCTTGGTTCGGCCTGACGGAAGGACGAGCCCGATGACCGGGAAAGGGAAGCGCCATTCTGCGGATTTCAGGGCGAAGCTTGCCGGCGTGCGGATCTCCATGGATGGCCGCGGCCGGTGGGTGGACCAGGTGTTCATCGAGCGCCTCCGGCGACCGCTGAAATACGACGGCATCTCCCTCAATGCCTGCAAAACCGGTTCCGAGGCTCGGGCCGGGTTTGGCAGCTGGGTCACCTCCCACAACCGCGCGAGGCGCCATGCCGCCAGTCTGTCCGCGGAAGGGGAGCCACCTCAGGTCCTGAAGGAACTATCGCGCGATGTCGAACCTCCCCGCGAAGGGTGACGATCAGTCCAGTCTTTGCCGGGCCAGCCATTGCCTCGGTGTCATTCCGAGTTCGCTCCGGAAGGCCGTTCGCAGGGCCTGTGCATCCGGAAAGCCGCACCGCGCCGCCACGTCCTCGAGCCCGCGGGCGCCGGCCGCGAGAAGGTCTTGCGCGCGTGCCAGCCTGTTGCGCCTCAGCCACTCTCCGAGATTGCCTCCGGTTCGCGCCCGGATGTGACGGGTCAGGCTGCGTCGGCTCATGCCGGCGCGTTCGGCCAAAACATCGAGCGAAGGCGCAGGGAACGGATTGGCCCGAAGCGTCTCCAACACATCCGTGATCCTGCGGTCGACCGAAGATCCGATCGTGGGGCGCTCGATCAGTTGCGGTTGTTCGCCGGCACGCTGGGGAGCCACGACAAGATGGCGGGCGATCCGGTTGGCCTCCGCCACTCCGGAGATCCGGCCGAGCAGATGCAGGCAGCAATCCAGTCCGGACGCGACGCCGGCGGATGTGATGACACGCCCCTCGTCGACGAAGAGCGCACCGGTATCGACGATGACCTGGGGATATCGCGCCGCGAAGGTCTCGACACGCGCCCAATGCGTGGTCGCGCGGCGGCCGTCGAGCAGGCCTGCTTCGGCCAAGCCGAACGCTCCGAGGCAGAGCCCGACGGCGATCGCGCCGCGCCCCTCTGCTGCTCGCAGCTCGGATGTGATTGCTGCCGGCACAGGCTCATCCGCGTTTCGCCAACCGGGCAGGATCAGAACATCGGCCTCGCGCGCAGCCTCCAGTGGGAATGGTGCTTCGATCATCAGCCCGCCAGTGGCCGCAAGACGGGACTGGCTGGCGCACACGTCCACCCGGTGACCGCTCGCCAAGAACGGCTCCCCGAACACCGCGAGCGGCGTGGACAACATGAATGGGCTGATCTGATCGTAGGCGAGAATAGCAAGTCGCATTGGCCCGATTTACATGAATACTGTCTATCGGGCCACTGATATCCGGTAGCGGGACTGCGGTATGAAGACGGTAGGTTCGACGCAGCCGTTTGGGAGAGACCAATGACCCGTGCCCTTCTCGTGATCGATATCCAGAATGACTATTTTGCCGGAGGAGCCTTGCCGCTATGGCAGCCGGAGGAGACCGAGGCGCGTATCGTCTCTGCTATCGGTCGGGCACGTGCAAGCGATGATCGGATCATCTTGGTGCGCCACATTTCCTTGGCACCCGCCGGGCTGTTCGTGGCGGGAAGCACTGGCGCCGATATCCGCAAGGCTATTCTCGACGCGGCAGGCAATGCGCCCGTCGTCACCAAACATTACGCCGACGTCTTCCAGGAAACGGATCTTGCGGATCATCTGGCCGGCGTCAGCGAGCTCTTGGTCACCGGAATGATGACGCAGAACTGTGTGGTCTTCACCGCGCTGTCGCGCGCGGCCGAAGGCCTGCGGGTGCGGATTGTCGGCGATCTCTGTACCGCTCCAACCGAAACTGTTCATCGGATCGCATTGAATGCCTTGGGCTCGAAGGTTGAGGTCGCAACTGCGGTAGATGTTTGGGCATAATACCAACGGGCACCGGTTGTAACTCTTGGAGGCTATTCGTGGGTGTGGATTGGTGATTCCATGGCGCGGGGAGGATTGGCGCCATGGCTGCTGCGGTGAAGCTTCGGAGGGACTATTCGGCATCGGACCTGCGGCGGCTCGCGGCTGCCTCGAAGCACGCCAATCAGAGCCGGCGGTTGTTGTCGCTGGCAGCGGTGCTCGACGGCATGGATCGCGAGCAGGCCGCTCTGATCGGTGGGATGGATCGCCAGACCCTGCGCGACTGGGTCCACCGCTTCAACGAACTGGGTCCCGACGGCCTGCGTGACATCCGCTCGAAGGGGCATCCACCTCGATTGTCGAAGGCGCAGTTGGCCGAACTCAGCGCGATCGTCGAGACCGGTCCCGACCGCGCCCTCCACGGCGTCGTCCGATGGCGTCGGGTTGACCTGAAACAGGTCGTTCTCGAGCGCTTCGGCGTCGACTATCACGAGCGCACCATCGGCAAGATCCTGAAGGCGCTCGGCTTCTCCCACGTCAGTGCACGGCCGCGCCACCCGGGGCAGGATCCCAAGGTCATAGAAGAGTTCAAAAAAACTTCGCCCGGACCCTGAACGCCCACGTCGGACACCTGCCGAAGCGCAAACAGATCGAAATCTGGTTCCAGGACGAGGCTCGGATTGGGCAGAAGAACGGGATCGTCCGGCAATGGGCGCGGCGCGGGACGAGACCCCGCCAGCCCGCCGACCAGTGCTACGAGAACGCCTATCTCTTCGGCGCGATCTGCCCGGCGCGCGGTGTCGGGGCCGCCCTGGCGCTGCCCTATATCGGCACCGAGGCGATGCAGATGCATCTCGATGAGATCTCCACCCTGGTCGCCCGAGGATCGCACGCCGTGCTGTTGCTCGACCGCGCCGGCTGGCACACGACCGGCAATCTCGCCGTCCCGAAGAACGTCACGCTGATCTTCCTGCCGTCACGATCCCCAGAATTGAACCCGGTCGAGCAGATCTGGCAATACCTGCGCTCGAACTGGCTCTCCAACCGCGTCCGAGACCTATGCGGACATCGTCAACGCCGCCTGCGATGCCTGGCGCAGGCTCGTCGACACTCCAAAGCTCATCACCTCAATCGGGATTCGCCAATGGGCACATATCGGTCAAAAATAAGGGCCGATGGTATAAGCGGCAGACCCCGCGGCGTCGGACGAGGAAGCCGCGCCGTGGGACATTCAGGTGGCAGAACCCTAATTTACCTCGCATGTGAGGGCTTTGGATCGGGATTGTCGGTCGACGAGATTGACCCCTAGCGCCGCGAGCGTGCCGACGCCGAGCAGAATGGCTGTGTTGATGGTGTCCCCACCTCCGATCCAACTCGCGACGATCGGCGCCAGCACGAGCAGCGCGCCGTTGTTCATCGATTCCGACGATGCCAGCACGAAGCCGGCGTCCGAGCCGGCTCGGCTCGCTTGAATGGCGGTGTTGGCGGGTGCGGCGAGGCCTGAGGCAAAACCCCAGAGAGCCAGTAGCCCGATCGCCAAACCGAGGCTCGGGTCGGTCGCCAGGAAGGCGCTCTGCGTTACGAAGATGAGAGCGATGGCGAAGACGAGGACGGTTTCTGGACGGCCGACCCAGGCGGCGAGGCGGCCGATGGCGAGATTGCCCGCCGCGAGGCCGACCCCGAAGGCGGTGACCGAGAGCCCTGTTTGATCCCAGGCTTTGATGGTGCAGTCTTTTCGCAGGAATGGAAGGATGCGCTCGGGCTGCCGGTGCGCTTTGCTCTGGGGCCAGGGCAACAGAACGACATGGCGCCGGCTTGCGATCTCATCCGGGGATTGCCGGCAGATCAGGTGCTGGCCGATCGCGCGTATGACGCCGACAGCTTGCACGATCTCATCCTTGATCAAGGCGGCCAGCCGGTCATCCCGCCCCGCCGTCATCGAAGATATCAGCATGGCTATGACCGCGTGTTTGGTCCCGGCATTTGATGGTGCATCATCCATGCAAGGGTGGAAGGATGCACTATGGGACAGATTCTGCACGGGAGCGCCCGCACGACAGAGGCA
>NZ_JABWGX010000044.1 GCF_021730435.1 Xanthobacter agilis | reverse complement strand
GCGGCGCGCTGGTCGTGCTCCGTCATGCGGTGCCGTGCGGTGGGGCGCGCACATCAGGTCGCGCTCACGTCAGGACGCCTTGGGGCCACCCATCATCGGGCCGGTCCCGGCGAAGGACACGGCAGCGCATCAAGCCGGTGTGTTGGAACAGCGCCGTTGCCGGCACGCGCGGCGCTCCGTTCGCTGTGACATGCGGGGGCAGCGCCGGGGCCGCGATCGGGCCGCCATCCGGAGGCCGGATGGGCGCGCGGCGGCGCCGGCCCACGGCTTTGGCGCGCGGGCCTCGACCTGACCGCCGCGCCGTGGGCTGGAGCCTCTAAGAACGCCGTGCGCGGGCTGTCGCGCACGCGCGGGAAAGCCCGGCGGCGGCCCCGCCGCCAGGATCGGCACGCAGCCTCAAACGATGCGCCGGCTCAAGGGAACGTGCTTACTCCAAAGCGCTCAGACGGGCAAAGATGGCCTGCGCCATTTTGCGCCAGCCACAGCGTTCGTACGCCTCGGCCAGTCGCAGCAAGCCCTCTTCCGCCTCGATCGCCTGCGACGTTCCGGTATAATCTTCCGACAGCATCCAATAGATGTCGGCCGCCTGACACAGCTGACCTTCATTATGGTAACGCTGCGCCAGCGCCAGAAGATGTTCAAGGCCGCGCTGGACCACATCCCATCGGCGCTCCTGCCAAAGGACGCTGCGCGATGCCGATTGCTCAATTTGCATGGCACTCTCCTCCATAAGCACGCGACGACGTGTGTTGTGCGTTCGAATGATATATAAAATTAAATATTTATTCAATATATAGAAAATGAAATATATTATTTTCATGCTATAGCATGTTTGTGTTATGTCCAGTTCAGCGTTGTTAAGAAATAAATATTGTAAAAATTATACAATGATCGCATCAACATGTGATTTTAAGCATCATGGAACGTCGTGTCATTGCGGTTCCATTTAATGGCGCCTTCCTTGAAACGGTAACACCCTGCGTGCTCCCCGCGTCAGGTGAAGACGTTCGGGCGGCTGCGGTCCGGTTCTCATAATCCGTCGAGTGGGATATGCAGCTTGAGGGCGAGGTCATCCTCGCTGAGGCCGAAGTGCAGGCGCAATTCGTCCATTTTCTCTTCGAGGCGCAGCAGAGCGAGGCCAAGCCGCTCGATCTCCTCATCGTTCAGCGTGCCGCCCTCCACCCGGCGGATGGCCTGGCGCTCCACCACCTGGCGCACGGTTTCCACCAGCATCAGGACCAGCCGGACGAGGCCCTGTTCCACCCGTTCGGGATCAATGTCGATGCGGCCCCGGAGCGCCGCGTCCAAAGTCTCGGGCGTGCATGTTGTGGTCATGGAGCGCCTCCAGAAAGGTCGGGGTCGGAGAAAGAATAGGGCGGCCAGGGGCCGGTGACGGTGATGCCGAGGTCCGGGCGCAGGTGCTGCAGGGCCGAAACGTCGGCAAGGAAAGACGACGCATAGGCGCGCGGCACGAGGAACGATGCCCGCAGATCCGGTTGGGAAGGGGAGCGCGCCCACAACAGTCGGTCCGCCGCATGGGCGGTGAGGCCATCATGGGGAAACTCCGCCGTGGACGACGGCCAGCCCCGTTCCCGCCGCGCGAGGGTGCGCAGATGGGCCGCGCCCGGCCCGAGCTCCGCCGGGCGCGGCATGGGGCCGGTGGCCGGGTCCGCCATCTCGGGCAAGCCGGCCACCCGTAGGGCGAATTCCAGGCAATGGCGCACCCGGTCGAGCTGGGCGCGGAGGACATCGTGATGGCGCGTCAGCAGGCGCCGGCAGGCGGCGGCGTCTTCGGTCAGGGTTCCAAAGCGCAGCGGCAGCACGGGCCCGCCCTTCATGAGCGCACCCACCACCTCCTGATGACGCCAGACGTGCGCCGAGTCCGGTGGGATGGTCGCGGCCAAGGTCTCGCTCGCTGCACAGACGAGGCCGCAGGCGTCCACGAACACCGGTGCTCCACCCCCGATGCCGGAGGGCATTGGCGTTGCCGGGGGTGGTGATTCCAGGACGGCATAGAGATAGAGCATGGGGTCGACTTAGCCTGCGTGATGGTTCCGTCCGTCCGGCGGGCTCGCTGCGGCCTCGCGCATCCGGTTCACGGTATCGGTGGAGGTCAGAAGGACCTTGAGACCCAGATAAACGAGATCGACCCCGGCCACCGAGATGGTGGCCTCGCCCCAGAGCACGAGGCCCTTGTGGAGCACCCGATCCAGCAGATCAGCGACGGCGATCTCGCCCGTGGTGCACGAGGGGACCGGTTCAGGCTCTGACAAGGCCGCCTCCCGCGAAATTATAGGCGCCCCACGGACCGCTGAGGGCGTAGCGTACGCCTTCGTCGGCGTAGGTCCGCTCCAGTTCGGACAGGCAGGCCCGCCACGCGGGCTCCGCTTGCAAGTCCACCAGATAGGCCCCATTGAGCGCCATCTTGCCCCGTTGCCCGTGCAATTGCGGCGGCTGCAGGGGATTGGCGACCGCCGCGCGGGCGTGGGCCGCCAACCGCTGATGGCTGGCCACCACGCAGCGATCAAGGGCGGCCTCGGCGGCCGCGCGCGCCTGCTGTTCCTCCTTCTTGCGCCGGAAAAATGCCGCGCCCGCCCCGGCGCCGACGGGCTCGGGCGCGCGGGGATCGGGGCCGCGCGCCTCCACGAACAGCTTCACGCCCCATTCCCTGGCGCCGCGCAGGTGGTCGACGGTCTGTTCCAGGGTTTTCTTATGGGCGGAGAGGGCCGCACGCAGCGCCTCCTCGCCCGAAAACAAGGTGCAAAACTTCAGCGGCAGCACGGTGGCGCGGGGCAGGAGGGCGCAGACCACCCGTTCATGACCCAGCACCCGCGCGCGCGTCCATTGCACGTCTTCCAGGTGGGCGGGCAGCGCCTCGGCGCCGAAGGTGTGGTCCGGCACCGGGCTTGCCACCGCCGCGAGCCCGCCAGAGGCGATCCGCCAAACCGGCGTGTCGGGCAGGATGCCCTCCGGCAGAGGCTCCATGTCCTCGGGGCCATGATCCGCGGTGATCGCGTAGACATACAGCATGGACACCTCCCGCCTCCGCCCTCCGGCGCGCCGGAGGGCGGCATTTCTGTTCACTTCGCACTCAAGCCCGCGCACCCACGGATGCGGGAGACCCTCTCATGCCGACTGCGGCTCCTGCTGGCGGCGGAGCGAGACCGGCATCTCTTCCGCCTGAAGGATGCGGTAGGCGGCAGAGAGGGCGAGGAAGCCGTCCGCATCATCGCCTTCCGCGGCTTCGATGGCCGTGGCCTCCTGATGCACAAGGTCGGGATGGACGCGGCGCAGCGCCCGGCGATAGGCGGTCTTCACCGCCTCAGGGCCGGCGTCCGGC
Organism: Xanthobacter agilis; assembly: GCF_021730435.1. Lineage (GTDB taxonomy): Bacteria > Pseudomonadota > Alphaproteobacteria > Rhizobiales > Xanthobacteraceae > Xanthobacter > Xanthobacter agilis. The sequence continues at coordinate 19,071 of NZ_JABWGX010000044.1, read as the reverse complement.
GCCACGCCCAGCTCGGCACGGGCGTCACGGACCGCCGCCGCCGCCGTCAGATGGACCTGGACCGAGGCGAAGCTGTAGGGCGGCATCGGCCCCACGAGGCGGAACATGAGTTCGCCGCCGAACTCCGCGTCCAGCGCCTCCAGAGCCTCGACCACGACCCCGTCCGCCCCCCGGTCCACCAGCAGGGCGAGGCTGACGATGCCTTCGGCTTCGGTGGGCTCGGTGACGACGAGATCCCGCGCGGCAGTCCGCAGGCGCTCCACCACCCGGCGCCGCACCTCTTGCCGCTCCGCCGTCAGCGGATCATCGCGTAGCGCGGCGTCGCCTTCGGCCGCCGCGCGCGACGGCGGGGCGCCGCCGGCCAGGCGCCGCGCCTGCGCGGCCTCGGGAGTCCAGCGCACGGAAAGATCCATCTCGAACCGGCCGCCGAGGGTGTCGAAAGCCGCCTGGAGCACGCCGGCGCCGTGGTTCAGCATGTGGTGCACGCGCTCTTCGTCCTCCAGCACGGTGCCGAGCGCCACGGGCAGCACCGGAGCCCTGGCGAGCAGGCGTTCCATCACCCTCTGACTGGCCAGGAGCCACGGCAAGAGCGCGCCGCGCTCCCGGCCCTTGAGGCCGCCTTCCGGGGCGGCGCCGACCACGGCGGCGAGGGCGCCGACGGTGATGGCGCGCAGGCCGGGGGGTAGTCCGTCAGTATCCGCGAGCGCGGCGCAATCGATGCTGCCGGCGGGCACCACGGCGAAGACGAGAAGCTCGGTCATGGGGCACGTTCCCTCTTCATGGCAATCAGGGCGTCATCGAAATGCTGCTGGGTGACCCGCAGGGTGGCCGCTGCGGCCGCTTCATCGCCACCGCGCGCCACCAGCTCGCGGATGGCGGCGACGCCGGCGTGCCGGCACAGGGCCTCAAGGTCGGCGCCCACCATGCCGGCGGTATTCCGGGCGAGGGCCGCGAGGTCCACACCCGGCGCCAGCGGCATCCGGCCCGCATGGACATCGAGGATGGCGCGCCGTCCCTCGAGGTCGGGGGCCTGGAACTCCACCAGGAAGTCGAACCGGCCGGGTCGGAGCAAGGCGGCGTCGATCTGGTCGAGCCGGTTGGTGGCCGCCACCACGGTGACGCCGCGCAGATCCTCGATGCCGTCGATCTCGGTCAGGAGCTGGGCCACCACCCGGTCGGTGAGGGCGCCGCCGGTGCCGCCGCGATTGGGGGTGAGGGTGTCGATCTCGTCGAAGAAGATGATGCAAGGCGCGGTCTGGCGGGCCTTGCGGAACACCTCGCGCACGCCCCGCTCGGATTCTCCGGCCCACATGGACAGCAGTTGGGGCCCCTTCACGGCGATGAAATTGGCGCCGCTCTCGCCGGCCAGCGCCTTGGCCAGCAATGTCTTGCCGGTGCCCGGCGCGCCGTAGAACAAGATGCCCTTGGGCGGCTGGATGCGCGCGGCGGCGTAGAGCGCGGCATGGCGGGTGGGCCATTCCACCGCCTCCACCAGCAGCCGCTTGATGTCGTCGAGCCCGCCCACGTCCGCCCACCTCTTGTGGGAGGCCTGGGTGACGATCTCGCGCAGCGCGCTCGGCTGGGTGCCCGCCTGGGCGGACGCAAAATCCTCGGCCGTCACCACCAGGGCCGCAAGCTTTTCCTCCGAGACCCGGCTGTCCTCGAAATTGAGATCGGGGATCAGCCGGCGCAGGGCGCTCATGGCCGCCTCCCGGCACAAGGCGGCGAGGTCCGCCCCCACGAAGCCGGGGGTGTGAAAGGCGAGGCGGGCGAGGTCCACGTCGGGCGCCAGCGGCATGCCGCGGGTATGGATCTCCAGGATCTCCCGGCGCCCGTTCTCGTCGGGCACGCCCACCTGGATCTCACGGTCGAACCGGCCCGGCCGGCGCAATGCGGGATCGATGGCATTGGGGATGTTGGTGGCCGCGATGACGATGACCTGTCCCCGCGACTGCAGCCCGTCCATCAACCCCAGGAGCTGGGCCACCACCCGGCGCTCCACCTGCCGGTCGCCGCTCATCTCCTCGCGCTTGGGGGCGATGGCGTCCAATTCGTCGATGAAGATGATGGACGGGGCGTTCTTTTCCGCCTCGTCGAACATGCGGCGCAGTTGCGCCTCGCTCGCCCCATACATCTTGTCGATGATCTCGGGGCCGTTGAGATGGATGAAGTGTACGTTGGCTTCCCGCGCCACCGCGCGGGCGATCAGCGTCTTGCCGGTGCCGGGCGGACCACAGAGCAGCACGCCCTTGGGGGATTCGATGCCGAGATGCTGGAACACCTCCGGGTGCTTCAGCGGCAGCTCGATCATTTCGCGGATGCGCCGCACCTCCTTGGTGAGCCCGCCCACGTCTTCATAGGTGATGGCGTTACTTTCGACGGCGCTGTCGAGGAAGCGCAGCCGCGTGTCCGGCCCGATCAGGACCGGGCCCGGCGGGTCGGTGCTCTCAACCATGAATTCGCGAGTCTGGGCCCCCACCAGGGTGGTGCGCACCCGGTCGCCGGCGACCATGGGAATGCCGTCGAGGAGCCGGGTCAGGGTGCGCGGCTCCGCCGGCGCACGGGTGCGGGCGCCGACCTGGGCGAGGGTGATGGAGCGCGCCAGCGCCACCGTGGCGGGGCCGACCGTGACCTGTTCGTCGAGGCTGGCGCCGGCGTTGACTCGGGCGAGACCATCCATCTGCACTAGGCTTTGCCGGCGCATCCCGGCATGGGCCGGCATCACCCGCGCAACCGTGGCGCGGCGACCGACGATGGACACCACATCGCCCACCACCACGCCGAGCCGCTGCATGTCCTCCGGATCGAGCCGGATCAGGCCGCGTCCCACGTCGCGCGTCGGCGCCTCGCAGACCCGGAAGGTGACGGGCGGGCGCTCATCAGTCATGGCGGGCCTCCTGGTGGGCCTGTTGCGCGGTCAGGGGCGCGCGGGCCGTCGCGGATTCCGGGGCCAGGGCCGTTTCCAGCCGGTCGAGCCGCTCGCGCAGCAGGCGGTTTTCCTCCGTCAGGTCGCGGGCCTGGGAATTGAGGTTGGGGTCGCTCTGCCACCAGTTGATGCCCATGGACATGGCGCGGTCCACCGATGCCACCACGAGGCGCAGGCGGATGTTCAGCAACTCCACCTCCACCAGGGAAATGGTGATGTCGCCGGCGATCACGATGCCTTTGTCCAGCACCCGCTCCAGAATGTCCGCCAGCCCCGCCGCCTGAAGGGAATGCTCCATCCGCTGTTCGCTCATCTCGGTCCACTCCCAGGTCGGCCAACATTCACCCGCCCGGCGCCGGTCCAGCGCGCGTCAGGCGCGGCGGCCATCGCCTTCGAGGTGTCCAGCCCCGCGCGCCGTGGCGGCGCGCGGGGCGCGTTCAGCAGGCCAGCCGCGTCGCCCGCAGGATCAGCGCGGCGGTATTGGCGCGCAGGCGCGAGAAGTCCTGGCACAGCCCGCAATTGAGGTCGTCGGCGCGGCGGTCCTTGCAGGCCAGCAGCTCCTCCGCCGCCGCCTCCAGGCGCGCGGCGAAGGCCACCTTCTCCGGCCGGCTCGCCGCGTGATTGAGCCCGGCGGTGAAGGTGCGGATCTCCTGTTCGCGCGCCGCGAAGACGCCCACCGGGCAGACGATGCGCGCGGCTCCCGCAACCTGGGTCATGGGGCGTCGTCCATCACCTGGTCGCGCAGATAGCGCCGGGAGCGGTGGTAGCCGGTCACATTGCCATCCTTGTCGAGGACGATCCGGTAGGCCGCCAGCAGGTCGGTCGACGCCGGAATGCGCTTCAGCTCCAGGAGATTGACCGTCATCTCCCAGCCGCCTTCGATCTCGTTGAAGTCCGAAACGCTGTCGGCATAGAAGCCGGTCAGCTCCTGTACCTGCGTTTTCACGTTGCGGATCAAGTCCAGTGTCGTCGCCATGGAGCTGCCTCCTCGTTCCGCGCGGGTTGCCGCGGGGGCCAAATCGAGTGTCGGTGTCATCCCTGCGGGCTGCTGCGCATCCGCTCGCGGGCGATCTTCAGGCGGTCCAGCAGGATTTCCTCCTGCTTTTCGTACTCTTCCTCGCCGATCGCGCCGGCCTCCAATTGCTGCTCCAGGTCGAGCAACGCGGCGCGGATGAGGGTCTCGTCATAGAGCGTACGCTCGGCCTGCTCGGCGATGATGCGGGCGAGCCAGAGCACGCCCTTGAGGGGACCGACCGCCGGTGCGAAGACTACATCTGTCAGAATGCCCATAGCTGCCTCCCTACCAGTGGATGATGATTGCAACGAAGTTGTACGGTGGTACGGGTCCGACATATTTGAAGCTGAGCCGCGCGCCCCACTCGGCATCCATGGCGCGAATGCTCTGGTCAAGTTCGGCTTCATGGGCCGCATCCACCAGGAACGCGCCATTCACCACCATGCGGTCACCGATGGGCTTGTTCAGCTTCGTCTTGTGAACGAAGGGCCGGACCCGGTCGAGGATGCGTTCCTCGTCCTCCCGGCGCTTGCGCTCCAACGCCTGGCCGATCAGCTCGCCAAGGCGGATCCGCTCATAATGGGTCTTGTCGGCCGGGCGCCCCACCAGGGAGTCCCGCAGCTTGCGGATCGCCGGGTTTTCCGCCAGCACTTCCTCGAAGACGATATCCTCGCGCCAGGACGCCTTCAGCCCCAGCTCCATCCGGCCGCGCATCTGCTCCAGAAGCCCGGTGAGTTCGTCACGGCGCTCGCGCAGGATCTTCTCGGCGATCACGTCATCATCCACGGCCACCGTGCCGAAGCAGACCGGCAACAGGGTGTGCTGGGCCATTACCTCCTCCAGCACCCGGGTGTGGGCCATCATGTTGCGGCGGCTGTTGTCGTATTCGATGCGCGGCGAATTGCTCACCACCGCAGCGAGGCGCCCCACCGCAAGGGTGTGCACTTCGTCTCCGCGTCCGCCGATGCCCGGCACCGTGAAGGTGGCGGGGGCCGGCGCATCGATAATGCCGTAGAGATATTTGCCCTCGGCCGGTGCGGCGGCCTCGGCGACACACCCGGCGGCGCTTTCGGTTGCGATCATGGCAGGCTCTGTGCGTTGGGCGCCGCGCGCACGGAGGCGAGGCGCAGGGTGAGGCGGGCGCCGCCTTCGGAGAGGAAGGCGGACAGGCGGGTCAGGATGTCGGTGCACCAGGCCGCCAGCGCCTCGCTGCTCCAGTCCGGCCGCAGCCGCAGGAAGCGGGCCCTGAGGTCGCGGTAGATGTCCGTCACCTCTGGCGCCATGCGGGACATGAGGTCGTCCACCAGCAGCGCCTCCAGCTCGCAGGCCTCCGTCGAAAGCCCGGCCTGGACGAAGGGGATCACCTCCAGCGCGAACGGCAGGCTGACTTGGGCATCGGCGAGCCGCAGCAACGGACGGTGCTCTTCGGCGGGCAGGGTGCCGGCGGCGACCGCCGCGTCGGCCCGGCGCTCCAGCTCGGCGCGCTGCGGCAGGTTGCTCACGGCGCGGTGCAGGGTGATGCGGTCCAGGTGCTTCAGCGCCTCGTCGAAGCCGGTGGAGAGGCAGAAGGCGTTGGCGAGCAGCTCGGTCACCGCCCCGGTGGACAGAGTTTGCCCGAGCTGGGCGGCGAGAGGCGCCAGGGCGGCGGGTCCCTCCGCCTCCACCTTGAAGGTCCGGGCGGCGGCGGTGGCCGGCGCCTCCGACAGCGGATGGGCGTGCTCGTGGGCGAGCAGGCCCTCGGCGGCGAGGCTGTCGCCCCAATAGCCTTCCGCCGTCATGATCTGGCGGTTGACGAAGACGAAGCACTCCATGGCGTGGCGCGGATCATAGAGGTTGACCATGGGCCGCTGCGGCAGGCGCAGCAGATCGTCCGCGACCATGCGGTGGGTCCGCGCAAGCTGGCCCACCAGCGGCCCCAGATCGTCGAGGACGAACAGGGTCACCGTCTCGTGCGGCCATACGCCCAGCTCCACCAGCCGGCGCACCACCCGTTCCTCCGCCTGGACGATGGCGGAGATGTCGTCCGCGCAATCGGTGACGATCCGCACTTCGGTCGCCCCGACGGTGAATGCGCTGACTCCTTCCGCCGCGCCGCTCATGGCCTCAGACCTTCCGCAGCTTGACCTGGAGGATGCCGTTGCGGTGGCTGCGCTCCAGCGAGGCCGGATCGATGCTGCCGGGCAGGGCGATGGTCTTGGCGTAGCGGTGGCGGCCGGTGGTGGCGAGGGAGAGATTCTGGCCTTCCAGGGAGAGCGTGATCTCGTTCTCGGCCACCCCCGGGATCTCGGCGGTGACGATCACCTCCTTGGCCTCGTCGAACACGTCCACCAGCGGCTCGCGCACATCGTCCACCACCGGCCCCTTGGCGCCGGTGTTGAGATTGCCGAACCGGCGGACCTGGGGAATCCCGCCGATCCCGGTGCGGACGCTGAAGCCGTAGACGCCGCGGGCCTGGTCGCCGAGACCCTTCACCTTGAACTCGCCCTGCTGCTGAATGTCCTCGGCCTTCTCCACCAGCGTGCCAAGCATCTCCACGAAGCCGCCGAGGCCGCGGAATACCGCTCCAAGATCGGCCATGGCCTCCGCCTTGTGGGCCGCATCCGGTCCGGCACCAGCCGCCGTGTGCGGCGCGTTGTCCTGATCCTTGTCCTTGCGGGTCATGGAACCACTCCCCTTCTGGGGCCTGAGGTGGCCAGAACGGCTTCCGCAGCTCACGGAAACCGCTCTAGATTATTGAAACTACGCATTTTATTCACGCGAACCGGAAGCCACTTCGCTCGAAAATGCTCTAGTATTCGATCAGCGGGTGCGCATGGAGCGCGACCGGCGCGGCGTCTGCCGGCTCCGATGGCCGCTGGCGCCGGAGCGGGGACGCCGCTCGGCGGGCGGGCGGGGCTTCCAGCAGCAGGGCCTGCATGATGGCCAGCTCCTCCTCCACGCTCGCCAGCATCCGCTCGGCCTCGCGCTTGCGTGTGTTCCAGGTCTCCAGCTCGCGCAGAATGCGCATGCGCTCGTTCTCAAGCCGCGCGAACCGGCTGACCGCCTGGGTCCGGTTGGAGGGGGCCGAGCGGGCGATCTGGGTCTGGACCGTGGAGACCTCCCGCAGCCCGCGCATCCGCGCTGTCTTGCGTTCGCCGCTCATGACTGCACGTCCCGGGTAGGAGGCGGCGCGACCGCCTTGCGCCGACCACGCGGCGGCGCCGGCGGGGGACAGTGGGCGGCGATGAGCGCAAGCAGGGCGTCGCGCCGCTGCTCGCGGGTCACGGCATCGGTCCGCTGGCCGGCGAAGGTGCGCGATTCCAGGGCGTCGATGCACAATTGCACGAAGCGCGGATCGTCGATGGAGATGGCGAAGCCGCCCTGGGCCGCCACCCGCGCGATCATCAGGCTGGCGCGCAGGGTGGGGGTCTGCTGGTAGTCGCCCGAGGCGCGGAAGGCGCGCACCAGATCGATGATGCGGGCGGCGGAGGCCTCGGCGAGGCCGGTGCGCGCGGCGGCCACCGCCAACTCCATGGCGCGGTCGGGATAGTCCACGTCGATGGTGGCGAGCCGGTCGGCCAGCGCGTCCTGGCTGGCATGGACGCCGGCATATTCCTGCGGGTTGCTGGTGAAAATCGCCCGGAACTCCGGATGGACCCGGATATAACATTCCTCCCGCGCCTGGGCCGGCAGGAACAGCATCTTCTCCTCGAACACGCCGAGCAGCACATTGTGCGTTTCCGGGCGCGAGCGGGTGAACTCGTCATAGACGAGGGTGAAGCCCTCGCGGCAGGCGGTGGTCAGGCGGTGGTCGGTCCAATGCTGGTTGGCGGTCTCTTCCAGCTTGGTCACATTGTGGATGAACTGGTCCACAACCTTCCTGTAATGGTAGCCACGCTGCGACCCCACAAGGTCCGCCGTGCCGAGCTCGTTGTCGCCGGTGATGACGATCACCGGTCGGCCGAGCTGCGCGGCCACATGCAGGGCAAGAGTGGTCTTGCCGGTTCCGGCCGGCCCGCGGAAATGCAGCGGGTAGCCCGCATTCAGGAAGCCGAGGCCGCGAGCGGTAAGGTCCTTGACCTGTTCGGTCTCGACGAACCCCGCTCGGGGGCGCGGTGTCAGCGCGGTCGGTGACGTCGGTGCCACCGCGCGCAGGGACCCTGCGACGGGAGCCCCGTCCGCGATCGGCGCGGCGGGTGCTTCGGCAGTGGGTACGGAGGCAGGCACAAAAGGCATCCTGGATGCAATCTCGATGGTCATGCCCAAAATCCTCAACGGTTGCCGAATTCACAGTCACCCTGTTTTGGCGCGCGCCGGCGCGATGAACGCCGGCGCGCGGGAACGTCGGCGCGCGGGGGACGCCGGCGTTTGGGGCCTGTGAGTGTCACGAAGACTTGCCGGGTCCCGACTTTTCCCCGGCCGGCTTTTGCGCGGCCGGCTTGATATCGGCGGCGGACTTGCTCTCGACCTTCAGCTCGACCTTGGCCGCGGGCTCGGGATGATGCCCTTCGCTCTTCAGCGGCTCGGCCTTGATGGGTTCCGCTTTCACCGGCTCGGCCTTCAGGGGGTCCGCCTTTATGTGCTCGGCTTTGATCGCGGCTTCGCCCTTGGCATGGTGGGCTTTCGGAGCCGCCGTTGAGCGCCCGAGCCAAATGACAGATGCCTCCTGCCGGTCCTTGGTCAGGCCGGTGAGGAAGGCGACATTGCGCACCGTCAGGTCGTGCACGCTCACGCTGAGGGCCTTGCGGTCGCGCTGGCGCTGGCGCAAATCCTCGGCGGTCTGCTTGCGGCGGACGGCGGACTGGGTGCTGATCCATTTGCGGGTGTCGGCGCGCAACGCCTTGAGCCCCACCGCCAGCGCATGATCGATGCGGGCCGCCTGCTTGATGCGCGCCTTGCGGTAGCCATCGATACGCTCGTCCGCGTCGCCGAGCAGGATGGCGGTTTCCAGCTTGATGCTGCGCAGCGCTTCGGTCAGACGGTGCTGCTGCGCCGACGCGATCCGGCGCTGGGATGCGCGGGCCTCGCTCAGATGGCGGGCGGCACCGGCGCGGATGCGCACCAGATCCTCGCGGCGCTCGGCCCGCGCCGTGGACAGTGTGGTGATGGTATGGGAAATCTGGCCGGCCAAAGACATGCTCCGATCCTCCGTGCTCAAGATGGAATTCACGCCTGAATTCACCGCCGAACGGCCGAGAGGCGCACTGGCCGTCCGGCCTGGCGGTCCGATTGCGCGGGCCACCGATCAGCTTGCCGAGCAAGCTGATCGGACCCGGCATCGGAGCCCTTTCCGCAAAGACCGGAGGTCTTTACGGCAGGATCGACCCCGAGAGCGCGAGCCGAAATGAGCCCGCCCGGTCGGATCACTGCGACCCGATCGATGACGTATCAGGCGGTCTGGGCGCCCGCCGTGAGCCCCACGGCTTCCGCATACTTCAGGTAGGTGTCGACGCCGGCGACCACGACACGGGCTTCGACGGCCAGCAGTTCGATGCCGACCAGCGAGACGCGAACCCAGGCATCGACCACCACGCCCTTGTCGAGGATACGATCCACGACTTCGGCGAGGCTGCTCGAGGCGTTGATCTTCTCTACGGCCATTTGAACCTCCTCAAAACCAGTGCAAGATGTGCTCGAATGCGGACCGGCCTTCGACAGGGCGGCGATGGAGCTTTCGAGCTTGGACACTGTGCAGCGAAGGGCTCCCGGACCGAAAGGCACGTGATTCCACCGTTTCTCCGGCGAAACCCAGCATAGGCGAGGTTTGAAGCGGGGCCTGCATGGGGCAATCCCGGATCAATCCGGGGGGACCCCCGATGGAAGCGGGGAAAGGGCTCGGTCTTGCTTCGGCTTGGGCGTACGGTGGGGCTACAGCAACTTTGGCTTGCGCATTCGGACGCATCCCGTACTGTACACCACCAAGATGGTTCCGGTTGGTGAGCCATGCGTTGGGACTGGTCGGCGGGTCCGAATATTGACGGCGGCCGCGTATTATATTACCGTATTAGGTACATCGGTGGCGGCCCTTGTTTTATGCGGATGTAAGATCTTATGTCGTACCGATGCCTTCCACCATTTAGTGGAAAATCTATGCTGTTTGCCGCCGCCGCGCACGCACGGCCTTTTCCAGGGAAGGCGAGACATTCCGGTTAGGGGATACGCGAGGACAAGAACCGTTGACCCGTCAGGGATCGTCGGCATCAGACTCTCGGGAGGCGCGGAATGGAAGCATCTGATCTTTTCAGCGCGGATTCTCTTATTTTGGATCACGCTTGTGGCGATTTTTCAGTGGCCGATGGCGGTATGTTGGATGCCCGTTCGCGCTCCGGGACGTGTGTCGGCTCCATCCTGGCAAACTTCCCAGAGGGGTTGGTGAGTGTCAGCTGCGGAATGGTGCAGTCTGTCAATCTTGCCTTCATTCGCCTATTCGGCGTGTCGGCGTGCTCGGTGGTGGGGCTGCCGCTCTATTACGTTCTCGACCGGCTGGCGTTCGGCCCGTCGGATATCGCCACGCTGTTGTCGCCTGTGCCGGGTCCCGGCGACGACCTGGAACTGGTGCGGCCCGTTGCCGGGGGGCCGCCGCAGAACCTGCGGGTGCGCCGCTTTCCCATCATCGGGGAGGGGCGAGAGGCGATCCATGCCGTCGCCTTCGTCGACGAGACGGCATGGCGCGAAGCGCAGCGCTCCACCGAGGTGCTGGTGGAGGAACTGCTCCGCGCCGACCGCCAGGCGGCTCTTGGCGAGATGGCCATGGCGCTGGCCCACGAGATCAACCAGCCGCTGGGCGCCATCGTCAATTTCGCCGGCGCGGCCCGCAGGACGCTCACCGGGCGAACCGTTCGCGCCGGGGAGCTGGAAGAAGTGCTGCTCAACATCGGCGCCGAGGCGGCGCGGGCGGGCGATGTCATCAAGAGTCTGCGGTCCTTCCTCCGCGGCACGCCGCAACCGTCCACCAATGCGTGCGTGAACGCGGCGGTGAAGGTGGTGCTCGGCTTCGCCGAGCCAGCCATGCGGGAGCAATCCATCGATTTCAGGCTCCAGCTCGCGCCCATCCTGCCATCGGTGCAGGGCGACCAGATCATTCTTCAGCAGATCATCCTCAACCTCGTCACCAATGCCATCCAGGCCATGGGCCTACAGGCTCTCGGTCAGCGCCACCTCAATATCCAGACCGCACGGGAGGGCGCCTCCATGGTGCGGGTCGATGTGCGCGACACCGGCATCGGCTTGCCACCAGACCTCGGCGAGCGGATCTTCGAGCCCTTTATTACCACCAAGGTGAACGGTTCCGGGCTCGGCTTGTCCATCGCGCGCACGCTCGCCCAGCGCCTGGGTGGCAGCATTGAGGCGGGCGCCGAGGAGGGCAAGGGAACCCGCTTCACGATTCGTCTGCCCTGCCGTAGGGAAGGGGATGTGCGTGATGCGTGAGCCTGCAGTCTACATTGTGGACGATGACCCGGGCCTCAATGCCTCACTGGCGGCTTTATTTCGTTCGGTTGGCTTGAAAACGGAACTGTTTCAACATCCCCAGACGTTTCTTGAGCTCAACCAGATCAGCCGCCCGGCCTGCGTTCTGCTGGACGTGCGCCTGCCAGGCATCAACGGGCTCGAGGTCCTGGAGCAGGTGGGCCGAATCGGCTGGACCATGCCGGTGCTCATGATCAGTGGTCACGCGGACGTGGTGATGGCCGTGCGGGCGCTGCACGCGGGCGCGCGCGACTTTCTTGAGAAGCCGATCAATGACACCGTCCTGCTGCAACTTGTTCAGCACTGGATTCGCTGGGATGCGCAGAACTATTCCTGCGAGGTCATTTGCGACGACATCCGCGCCAAGCTGGCGACGCTCACGGAGCGCGAGCAATCGGTGTTGCAATGCATGCTGCGCGGCCAGCCCAATAAGGTCGCGGCCCATGTGTTGAAGCTGAGCGTCAAGGCGGTGGAGGGGCACCGCATCAACCTTCTGCACAAGATGGGCGTCCAGTCACCCATCGATCTGGTCCGGATGGTGGGAAGCTGTCCTAAGGATGGTCACAATCCGCTGCGTTGCTCGCGGGAGCAACTTGGCGGACGCGGCGCGCCGGGGGGTCACGGTTGCCCCATGATCAGTAAAGCGCCTCACTGATCTTGGCCGTGATCCTCATCGCGTGACGCGGCCCTGCGCGCCAGTTCTGGACATCGGATGCCTTCATTTGAGGCATCTGGAGTCGGGAGCGGGACGCTATAGACGAAGCATGACCGTTTCATCCTTCGCACAGCGCTTGGCCGTCACCGGGGCGCTTCCGCGGCTCAGCGCACAGAACCGGGCGCCGGTTCGCATTGGCGTGCTCACGCCGCTGTCGGGACCGGAGGAATATTGGGGCCGGCCGGGGTTGGACGGTTGCCGGATCTGGATCGACTGGATCAACGAGCACGGCGGCATGATGGTGGCGGGCAAGCGCCACCGGGTGGAGATCATCGCCCACGACAGCGCGCTCAGCGCCGACGCGACCCAGGCGGCCGCGCGCGACATGGTGGAGCGCCAGCGGGTGCGGCTGATGCTCACCTTGGGCGGCGACAGCTTCGCGCCGGTATTGCGGCAGCTCATGACGCGGAGGGTGCTGGTGGCGACCCTTCTGCCATCGGACCTGTCGCCCGATACGCCCTATCTGATCGCCCCGGCGGAAGTGCATCCGCTGTTCAACGTCACCGGGGTCGAATGGCTGGCGCGCAGTGCCCCGGCGGCGCGCCGCGTCGCCTTGTGCAGCCAGGCCGACAGCCTTGGCCTGCCGTCGCTCGCCGTCTATCGGGCGGCGTTCGAGGTTGTTGGCCACCCGGTGGTGAAAGAGATCCGCTACGCTCCCGACACCACCCAGGCGGAGGAGATCGTGGCGGCGATGCTGGCGGAGCAGCCGGACATCTGCTGCTGGTGTTCCTCCACCCCGCCCATGACCCAGGCACTGACCGAGGCCGCCCACGCCCAGGGGTTCACCGGGCAGATGCTGTCGAGCACCGGTGACGACTACCCGCGCATGATTGCGCGCACCTCGCTCTCCTTCATGGAGAATTTCACCTTCCAGTTTCCCGATTTCGACGATCCGGAGCTGACCGACACGGCCTTCTTCTTTCATCGGCCAAAAGCGTTCTTCGATGCCTATAACGCGCGCTTTCCGGGCGCCTGGGGGGCCGTGAGCTGGGAATATGCCTCCATGCTCGACCTGTGGCACAATGCGGTGGAACGGGCGGACACCATCGAGCCGGTCTCGGTGCTGGCGGCCATGAAGCGCGGGCGCGAGATGTCGCACGCCTTCGGGCCGGCGCGATGGTGGGGCAACGAGCTCTACGGCATCGACAATGTGCTGGTGGGGCGCTGGCCGGTGGTGTCCATTTGCCAGGGCCGGGCGCGGATCATGGAGTTCGGTTCGGTGCTCGACTGGCTGGAGCGCCACACCCCGTTGCTGCTGCGCCACCTGGAGGATCTCGGCCAATCCTGGCAGCAGCGACTGGCGGCGCGGCCCCTCGCGGCGCTCAGTCCTCCTGCAGGAGCAGCTTTTGATCCTCGATCAGCGCCAGCTTCATGAACTCGCTCGCCTCCTCCACGTCGCGGGCGGCGATGGCGTTGAACAGGGCGTTGTAGCCGCGCTGGTAGGCGGCGATGCGGTTGGGGGTGAGGTGGCGGCGATACATGGCGGCGCGGAAGGATTGGTGGCGCGCGTCGATCACCAGATTGTAGCAGGCGATCAGCAGCGGATTGCCGGTTCCCGCCGCGATCTGCCGGTGGAACTCCTCCTCCAGGCGCACGAAGGCGATGGCGTCCGTCTGCACCGCCTCCATCTGCGAGAGGATCTCGCCTAAGGCCTCGATCTGGCGCGGCGCCATGGTGATGATGGCCAACCGCACCATCTCCGGTTCCAGAATGCTGCGCACCACCTGAAGCTGTAGCGGCCCCGTCTCCGCCGCAACCGCCGACACCGAATCCGCGGCGCCGTTGGGATCGTAGGTCACGAACGAGCCCGATCCCGCGCGCCGCCGGATCAATCCGCGCTCCTCCAACTGATCGAGGGCTTCGCGCACCGTGTTGCGGGCGACGCCCAGATCCTGTGCGAGCTGGCGCTCGGCGGGCAGGCGTTCGTCGACTCCATATTCCTGGGACGTGATCCGCATCATCAGCGTGTCCAGGACATATTGAACGGTTGCACCGACAACGGGCTCTGGATGGCTGGTCGCGGCGGTCCGGCGGGGGGATGTGGCCACGATGAAATCCTTATGCGTCGTCCCAGCGGAAGGTCGGTGAGCTTCTTAGAGCGGATGTGGGGGAGAAATCCAGGCCGAGGTCAGCGCGGTGCCGTCGGCTCATGCCTGTTCCATGTACTGCCTCCCGCGCGCCGTTGCTACAGCGATGGCGCCGCATCTGCTCTGCCGCTGCGGCATGTGGTGGTAGATCCCTGCCGCCTGCGGCGGTCGGTGTCGAGGTTCTGCCGTTTTCTTGGGCACCATATATGGTCCATGTGGACATTTGGCCGGAGGATGGCGCCATGCCTCAGAGGCTGCTCCATGCCCCGAACTTTGAGCGAAATGCCGTGGTGCGGCGCGTCGAATAGCCCACATCGCAGCGTGCTGGGCTCTGCGCCGGCCTACCGCATCGCAGCAAACGTCTTCTATGCGGAAGCAGGGCTGACCTTACCCGAATGCGCGAATAGACCAGTTTAGACCGCATTGCCTCGATTAAGGTCGCCGATGTCCAGAAAGTGGACTGTCGGAGCCTGCATTTTCATCAATTGAATCGCGGACTGCCCGTCGACAGGCGCGGCAAATGCGCTAATGTCATCACTGGTTCATGCCGAAAGAACCGGTTTTCAAAACTGGTCCAGACCGAACAGAGGAGACAGGAATGAACAAGCGCGTTGCCGTCATCGGCGCGGGTCCGTCGGGGTTGGCGCAGCTGCGGGCGTTTCAATCCGCCGCCAAGAAGGGCGCCGAGATTCCGGAAGTCGTCTGCTTCGAGAAGCAGTCGAATTGGGGCGGCCTGTGGAATTACACATGGCGCACGGGCGTGGACGAGAACGGCGAGCCGGTTCACTGTTCCATGTATCGCTATCTGTGGACCAATGGCCCGAAGGAAGGTCTTGAGTTCGCCGATTATTCTTTCGAGGAGCACTTCGGAAAGCAGATCGCATCTTATCCGCCGCGCGCCGTGATGGTCGATTACATCGAAGGGCGCGTCATCAAGGCCGGCGTGCGCGACTGGATCCGCTTCTCTACTGTGGTGCGCTGGGTGGAATACGACGCGGATGCCGGCGACTTTACGGTGACCGTGCACGATCTCGTCAAGGATCACGTCTATAAGGAGCGCTTCGACTACGTCGTGTGCGCTTCCGGTCATTTCTCGACCCCGAACGCGCCTGAATTTCCTGGATTCGAGCACTATAGCGGTCGCATTGTCCATGCCCATGACTTCCGCGATGCGCGCGAGTTCGAGGGCAAGGATGTGCTTCTTTTGGGCTCGTCCTATTCGGCGGAAGATATCGGTTCGCAGTGTTGGAAGTACGGCGCCAAGTCGGTCACCACCGCCTTCCGCACCGCGCCCATGGGCTTCAAGTGGCCGGAGAACTGGGAAGAGAAGCCATCCCTGGTGAAGGTTGAAGGCAAGACCGCCTATTTCAAGGATGGCACCTCCAAGGTGGTGGACGCCATCATCCTGTGCACCGGCTACAAGCATTACTTCCCGTTCCTGCCGGATGAGCTGCGCCTGAAGACGGCCAATCGGCTGGCGACAAACGACCTCTACAAGGGCGTGGTGTTTGTGCATAATCCGAAGCTGTTCTACCTCGGAATGCAGGACCAGTGGTTCACCTTCAACATGTTTGACGCCCAGGCCTGGTATGTGCGCGACATCATCCTGGGGCGCATCGAGGTGCCGGCCGACAAGCAGGTGCTGCTCGCGGACGTGGCCGAGCGCGTGGCACGCGAGGATGCTTCGGATGAGGTCAAGTACGCCATCAAGTATCAGGGCGATTATGTGAAGGAGCTGGTGGCCGCCACCGACTATCCCAGCTTCGATGTGGATGGCGCCTGCGAGGCCTTCTTCGAGTGGAAGAATCATAAGGTGGAAGACATCATGGGCTTCCGCAACAACTGCTATAAATCCCTCATCACGGGAACGATGGCGCCGCTCCACCACACGCCGTGGAAGGACGCGCTGGACGATTCCATGGAAGCCTACCTGAAGAACTGATGCGACATCTCTGCGGCGTGGGGCTTATGCCCCCGCCGCAGGTTTTCACAGCAAGGACACGTCGATGCCCCAATCGTCGCCCGCTCCCCTGTTCCGTCCCGGTCCGCCCCAGCCCACGCGCCCGCGACGGGCGGCAGCTTTCACCCTGGCGCCGTCGCAGGAGCGCTATGCCGTGCCGGGCGCGGGCGCGATCCTGCTGGAAATCGCGACCGGTGATCGCCTGGAGATCATCAATGCCGAAGGAGGGCAGCGCTGCGAGGTGCTGGCCGCCCATCCCGATGGCCGGCTTGACGGCGGCCTTCTCGATGCGCGGGCCGACGCGCCGGCCGAGGGCTTGCGCGCGCTGCTCTCAGGCGCGGATCCGAGCCTGCGGCGGCTGGCGGAGGGGCTCGCGCGGCGTGGCATCGCCATCGGCGCCGCTGATGCGCTGATCTTGTTTGGGGCGACAAGTCCCGCTGGCGATCGTGCCGCCTTCACCGCGCAGGGGCGCGGCTGGGTGGTGATCGCGGCGCCCGGCGGCCCCATGGACGCGCAAACCCAGGACACGGCGACGCCGCTCACTGTGGTGCTGACCCGCGCGACGGCGCGCAAGTCCGGTCAATTCGCTCTGCCCGATCCACTGGCCGATCCCGTTCTTGATCTTCGGGTCAAGTCGGCGACGGCGCAGTCCTATCTGGTGAAGGCGGGCGAGTTCCTCCAAATCATGGATGTCGACGGGCGCCAATGCACCGACTTCCAGTGTTTCGACGCCCGAAAGCTCGATCGCGGCCGGGCGCACCCGCTGGATGTCACCACCACCCGAACATTGCAGAGCCATGCCTATCCCATGCCGGGGCTGCACGGAAAGTATTTCGACCAGGACATGACAGCCCTGATCGAGGTGGTGCAGGACACGTGCGGGCGCCATGATGCCTTCGCGCTCGCATGCGCTGCCAAGTATTATGACGACATCGGTTATCCCGGGCACGTCAACTGCTCCGACAATTTCAATGCCGCGCTGGCGCCCCATGGCGTTCCGGGGCGGGCGGGCTGGATGGCCGCCAATTTCTTCTTCAACACTGGCATCGACGCCCATGGCGTGATGTATGCGGATGAGCCCTGGTCGCGGCCGGGCGATTATGTGCTGCTGCGGGCGCTCACCGATCTGGTGTGCGTCTCCTCGGCCTGCCCCGACGACACCTCGCCGGCCAACGGCTGGAACCCCAGCGATATCCATGTGCGCACCTATGCCGCCGCCTCCCGTTTCCAACGCGCGGTGGCGTGGCGTCCCTTTCCCGATGCGGAGCCGATCATGACGCGCGAGAGCGCCTTCCACGCGAACTTCGCCGCTTTGACCCGTGATTTCGTCGAATATCGCGGCTTCTGGCTGCCCAATGCCTTCCCCGGCACGGACGCCACCGAGAGCTATTGGGCCTGCCGCGACGGCGTGGTGGTCATGGACCTGTCCGCCCTGCGCAAGTTTGAAGTGACCGGCCCCGACGCCGAGGCGCTGCTGAACTGGGTGCTCACCCGCGACGTTGAGAAGCTGGGGGTGGGGCAGGTGGTCTATTCGGCCATGTGCTATCCCCACGGCGGCATGATCGACGACGGCACGCTGTTCCGCCTCGGACCGCAGAACTTCCGCTGGATCGGCGGTTCGGACGAGGGCGGGGCCTGGATGCGCGAGCAGGCCGAGAAGCTGGGCCTGAATGTGCTGGTGCGCTCCTCTACCGACCAGATGCACAATCTGGCGGTGCAGGGACCGAAATCACGGGAGCTGATGGCGCAGATCCTGTGGACCGCGCCCCATTTCAGCGCCCTGGAGGAACTTGGATGGTTCCGCTTCACGGTGGGGCGCATCGGCGGGCCGGCGGGCGTTCCGGTGGTGGTCTCGCGCACCGGCTACACCGGCGAACTTGGCTATGAGATCTTCTGCCACCCGAGGGATGCGGACACCGTATTCAAGGCGGTATGGGCGGCTGGCGCGCCTCTCGGCCTCAAGCCCATGGGGCTCGCCGGGCTCGACCTGGTGCGCATCGAGGCGGGCCTTGTGTTCGCGGGCTACGATTTCTCCGATCAGACCGATCCGTTCGAGGCCGGCATCGGCTTTACCGTGCCGCTGAAGTCGAAGGCCGCCGATTTCATCGGGCGCGAGGCGCTGGTCCGGCGCAAGGAGCATCCCGCCCGCAAATTCGTCGGCCTGAAGATCGATGGGCAGGAGAGCGTCGGCCATGGCGATTG
Source organism: Xanthobacter agilis (assembly GCF_021730435.1). GTDB lineage: Bacteria > Pseudomonadota > Alphaproteobacteria > Rhizobiales > Xanthobacteraceae > Xanthobacter > Xanthobacter agilis. The sequence goes on along the minus strand of NZ_JABWGX010000044.1, from coordinate 720 downwards.
CCTGCATGTGGGGCGCGCGCAGGTGGGCGAGGTTTGCTCCGCCATGCGCTCGCCGCGCACCGGGCAGGTGATTGCCCTGGCGCGGGTCGATATCGCCTATGCCGCCGATGGCACGGAGCTGGAGGTGGGCAAGCTCGACGGGCGCATGAAGCGGATCGCGGCGCAGGTCACGCCCTTCCCCCATTACGACCCCAAGAAGGAGCGTCCGCGCTCCTAGCTTTATGATCCCGGGCTTTGATGGTGCAGTCTTTTCGCAGGAATGGACGGATGCGCTATGGGCCAGGTTCTCCACGGATGCGCCACGACGACAGAGGCAGTCCGTCGCGCGATACAGCATAGTCAGGAGAGCCTGAGGGCTCTGGCCAAGCGCTACGGGATCAACCAGAAAACAGTCGCCAAATGGAAGAAGCGGACCTCCTGCGCGGATCTTCCGACCGGGCACGTCGCGCAGTGTGTCCGTGACACGGTGCGCGACGTCCTCGACCTTTTGGTCATCCTGGACAGTGACTTCGCGCTCAAGTTTAATCCTGCGTTGAATTTGTACTTATGGTTGGATCTGGCCTTGTCGGCCGCGGATGGAAAGTTGCTGCGAAAGCAGATGGGATCAGCCAGCCGCTTAGAGTCTGTCCGGGAACATCTTGAATTGTTTGAATCGGATGTGATTCAAGAGAGGTGGCCTGATTCGAGGATGGTCACCGATGTGGACAGCAAAGAACTGCA
>NZ_JABWGX010000043.1 GCF_021730435.1 Xanthobacter agilis | reverse complement strand
GTCATCGCGCGCCCCGAAGGGACGGCGCCGAGGGCAGGCCGCACCGGAACACCCCGGCGCGGGAAGGCAGTAACGGGCCGACATCACCCGCAACCGCTCCCGTGACCTCGTCCGCACCCGGTGCGGACGAGGTCTTTCCGTTCAAACCCGCGGGCTCAGAGGACCGGCTTGCCTTCGGGGGTCAGGATTTCCTTCTTGAGGGCTTCCTCGACCCGCTTCACAACCGATTCCGGCAGCGGGATATAGTGGAGCTTCTCCGCGATCTCACGGCCTTCCTTGCCGTAGGCCCACTTGAAGAACTCCATGGTCGTGCGCGCGGCCTCGACGTTCTTGGGGTCCTTGGGCAGCAGCACATAGGTGGGGCTGACGATCGGCCAGGCCTCGGGGGCCGGGGCGTCGATCATGGACGCGGCGAAGTCCTTAGCGTTGTCCCAGTCGGCGGCGGCGGCGGCGGCCTCGAAGCCCTTGGTGTCGGGCTCCACGAACTTGCCGGCCTTGTTCTGAAGCTGGGTCACCACCAGCTTGTTGGCGGCGGCGTAGATGAACTCCACGTAGCCGACGCCACCCTTGGTGTTCTTCACAGTGCCGGTGACGCCTTCGTTGCCCTTGGCGCCCGAGCCGACCGGCCACTGCACGGAGGTGGCCGAGCCGACCTTGGACTTCCACTCGGGGCTGACGGCCGAGAGGTAGGAGGTGAAGATGGCCGTGGTGCCCGAAGCGTCCGAACGGTACACGGGCACGATCGCCTGCGACGACAGCTTCACGCCGGGATTGAGGTCGGCGATCGCCTTGTCATCCCACTTGGTGATCTTGCCGAGATAGATGTCGGCCAGCACCGGACCGGTCAGCTTGAGCTGGTTGGTGACGACGCCGTCCAGGTTCACGGTCGCAACCACCGAGCCGATCACGGTCGGGAACTGCAGCAGCTTGTTGGCGGCCAGCTTCTCGGCGGGAACAGTGGCGTCGGAAGCGCCGAAGTCCACGGTGCGGTTGATGATCTGGTTCTGACCACCGCCCGAGCCAATGGACTGGTAGTTCAGCGCATTGCCGGACTTCTCTTTATACTTCACGCCCCAGGCCTGGTACACGGGGGCGGGAAAGGAGGCGCCAGCGCCGGTAAAGTCGACGGCCTGAGCGCTACCGGCAAACATCATGCCGGCCACGGCGAAAGCGCCGAGAGCAGTGGTGAGCTTCACGATTTCTCTCCTTGCCAATGTCATTGCTGCCCGACGACCCCGGCGGCCCCATCCGCACCCGCAGAATGCATCCTCTTGCACTCGCAGGGCACGCCCATGACCCCGGCCGTGACGCAACACTGGGCGACGAACTTCTAATCCGTGCGCGCCAAGGTTCTATGACCACGACGTGACACAGGCATGACGAAATAAGCGCCTGTCACACCATCGCTAATTTAGTTCCCCGACGAAAGATCCAGGCGGACGGAGAAAGTCGCCCCGGCGCCGAGGGTGCTTTCCACGCCCAGGCGGCCCCGGTGGCGCGCCACGATGTGCTTCACGATGGCGAGGCCGAGGCCGGTTCCGCCCTGGTCCCGGCTCGCCGCCACATCGACGCGGTAGAAGCGTTCGGTGAGGCGCGGCAGGTGCTCCGGCGCAATGCCGGGGCCGAAATCGCGAACGGAAACCACCCCCACGGGTCCGCGCGGGCCGGGCTCGCGGCTGAGGGTGACGCGGACCTGCTTGCCGCCCGCGCCATACTTCAGCGCATTTTCGACCAGGTTTTCAAACAGCCGGATGAGTTCGTCCCGATCCCCGCGCACCGGTAGATCCGCCGTCTCCCGATCCAGCTCCAGTTCCACGCTGCGCTCAGCCGCCAGGGGCGTGAGGGTGTCGCACACATGGGTCACGATGGCCGACAGCTCCACCTCCGTCTCCGGCTGCACATGGGCGTTCAGCTCGATGCGCGACAAGGAGAGCAGATCGTCGATCAGCCGGGACATGCGCCGCGCCTGGGCGGCCATGATGGACAAAAAGCGCTCCCGCGCGGCGACATCATTGCGGGCTGGCCCCTGGAGCGTCTCGATGAAGCCCGACAGGGAGGCCAGGGGCGTGCGCAGCTCATGGCTGGCATTGGCCACGAAATCGGCCCGCATCTGCTCGACGCGGCGCTGTTGCGTCAGGTCGCGAAACGTCAGCAACACGGCGTCAGGCGAGGCGCCCGGCTGCTTCCAGGTTGCGGCGTCCAGGTGCAGAGGCACCACATGGGCCTCCAGCCACCGGTCCAGGGGCACCCGTTCGGCGAATTCCACGCGGCGCGGCAGCCCATCGGTTGCGGCCGCCCGCACCGCGTCGAGCACCTCGGGCACCCGCACCAGGAACGACAGTGGATCCCCCACCCGCGCGGGCCCGATCGCAAGCCCTACACGGGCGTTGGCGATCATGATCTCCCCTTCGGGCGTCAGCAGCAGCGCCGGCTCGGGCAGGGCGCTGACCACCGCCGCCACCTTCCCGTCGTCGCGCTCGGGGACCGGAGCCGCAGGCGCCACCACGATGGGCGCCGGCCCCGGCACCCGCCAGACCATGGCGCCGCCCAGGAGGACCCCCATGACGAGGCCGAGCAGGGGATCAAGCAGGCCCAGCGTAACCCCTCCCGCCCCGGCGACCACGACGGCGGCCAGCAGCAGCAAGCGCCAGCCCTCGCCGCGCACATGCGCCAAGGGACGGGCCAGAGGATGCGCCACGGGATGCGCCAAGGAGGGCGCCAACGGACCTGCGGCCGAGACCGGCACCGCTCCGGCGACCTGTGTGGTCGCGCTCTTGTCCTGCGCGCTCATCTGCCCTTCCCTTTCGTTCTTCGCTCTGCCCCTCCCCTGCCGCCGCGCTGGCTCGCCCAAGGATGCCCCGCGACACCGCCCCCTCGCGCCGAGCGGCCCGGTGCGCGGCGCGGAACAGGCCGATCGGGTGCGGTCAATGCGGCGACCGTTGCAGCCCATTGAGCGGACGCCATTTTTTCGCGTGGGCGGATACCGTCGACTCAGCCGCGCCCACAGGATCAAGATGGGAGAATCGCGCCGGGATACGAAGGCATTAAGACAGAATCCAACGCCACGCGAGCCGACCGGCGACACCTTGCCGGTCGGCGAGGGTGACGCCGTGTCAAATGGTGACGTAATGTGAACGTAACACGACCCGATGTGACCGGACGACAAGAATGGGTCTGCTATGACACCGTCCGAACAGGGAGAGCCTCATGCTGGTGATGCGATTCATTCGAGCGTCCAGCCGAGCCGCCATCAGCCGCGCCACCTGGGCGGGGTTGGGGCTCGGGTTGGGGCTCGGGCTCGGCACCGCGATCGCAGAGCCGCTGCCCTTCCCCACGGCGGACTTCAACCTGAAGGCGAATTTGCCGCGCAATGCGGTGATGGACATGGCCTACAGCCAGGGCCGCATGCGCGTGGAAATGACGAAACCGGACGTCCCCGGCAGCGTGGTCGGCATCATCGACCTGAACACCCATCGCATGCTGATGCTGAGCCCGCAGATGCCAAAGGTGGCGGTGGAGATCGCCTTGCCGCCCGAATATGTGGTGGGCGCGCTGGCCGGCACCGGCAGCAAGGTCGGTCGGTCCGCGGTCGCCGGCGAATCGTGCGATCTCTGGCAGGTGGACCCGCCGGTGGACCGCAAGCTAGGCCCCACCACGGCCTGCATCACGGCGGACGGCATCGCCCTGCGCACCGAAGCCGAGATCCAGGGGGCCAAGCGCACGCTCTACGAAGTGGCGAGCCTCACCCGCGGCCCCCAGGACCCCAAGCGGTTCCTGCTTCCGCCGGGGGTAAAGGTCGTGAAGATGCCGCAAGGCAAGTTCGGCTCCATCCTCGGCCTTCCCGGCACGCCCGCCAAGCCGCAATAGCGCACCGCGATAGCACGCCGTCATCCCGCGCGGATGGCTGGCCCTGTGTCCGCCCGGCCAGGCTCCGCCAAACGCGTCACCAAATTGCTCCCCCTTGCGTCCCGTCACGTCCGACGCCAAGGGCCTGCCGCAGGGAATACCTTTAGAGCGTTTTCCGTTCGCACCGGCTCACGTCGTGCGCTCTCAGTTTTTACCTTCCCACATGGTCTTCATGCGAACCGGAAGCCACTTCGCTTGAAAATGCTCTAGCGAACCGCCCGGCGGGCGAGATCGGCGGGCGCGCGGGGGGTATCCTGGGACGCCTCGCCCGGCACTGGCGGATCGACGGCTTCCGCGGGCGCTGCGCAGGCCGCGCGGCGGCCAAAACTGAAGGTGCCAAGGCGGATCTCCCGCACGCCCAGCAGCGTGAGCGCGAGGGAGAACGGCACGATGTAATAGAACAGCCGGAAGATCAGCAGCGCGCCCACCATCTCGCTGGCCTCGAACTGGGGCAACGCCAGCAGCAGCGCCGCGTCGAACACCCCGAGGCCACCCGGCGCATGGCTGGCAAAGCCGAGCAGCGTGGCGGTGACGAAGATGACCGCCAGCGACACCGGATCAATATAGGGGTGGGCCGGCATCAGCATGTACATGGCCGCCGCGCACAGGCTGAGGTCGAGGATCCCGATCCCCATCTGCAACAAGGTCGAGCGGCCCGCCGGCAGCGTCACGAACCACGATGAGCGGCCGATATTGCGCGGGGCCGCCGACACCCATGCCACATAGACCGCGAGCAACGTCAGGGCGCCGATGCCGATGAACCGGTTCACCTCCGGCGGCAGGCGGTCCACGGCGGTGGCGGCATCGGGATGGATGGTGATGCCGAGCCCCAGCACCGCCAGATTGCCGAGCCAGAAGGTAAGGCCCGCGATGAAGCAGATCTTGGCCACGTCGATGGCGCCGAGGCCCCAGGCCGAATAGATGCGGTAGCGCACCGAGCCGCCGGTGAAGACGGTGAAGCCCACATTGTGGCCGATGGAATAGGAACAGAAGCCCGACAGCGCCGCCACCCGGTAGGGCACTTGGGTCTTGCCGATGGTTCTCAGGGCGAACCAGTCATAGAAGGTCAGCGTCAAATAGGCACAGGCCACCAGCACGAAAGCGATGGCCACGTGCAGCGGGTCCTTGTGGGACAGCGCCTTCACCACAGCCGCGAACTCGAGCTTGTGCAGCATATGGTACAAGGCCACCGCGGCAACCGCCATGACCGCCAGGCTGGCCACCAGCCCGAGACCGTGCAGACCGACCTTGTCGCGTAGGAAGACCCAAACCCTCGAAAGACCTGCTCTCACGCCCATACCGCCACCATCCCCGCCCCTGGACCAACTCAAGCGCCCATGGCCCGCTTCTTCGGCGAGCTAACCGCGTCCTCGCCCTTGATATTCCGCCAGCCCTTCCGGAGAGCAGGGCCGGTGATCCGGCCTCTCGGCGCGCGTGCCGGCACAAAGCATTAAAAAGCGTCAGCTTGCGGGCAGGTCCCGCATCGGCTTCATCACATTTTCACGGGATAGCCGATCTCCACCGTGCGCGCCCGTGGCAAGCCGAAGCGGTCCACGGAACGCTCGGCATTGCGCGCCAGGAAGGCGAAGACGTGCGCGATGATGTCCCGCAGCCGCACCACCTCGTCGGGCGGGATAATGCGCTCGTGGCCGATCACATAGACCGCCGCATCCGGATCGATGCCGCGCGCGCTCAGGGCCGGGCCGAGAACGGAGGGCACATCGATCTGCTGCATGTAGCCGAAGCGCAGGTCCACCCGCACGAAATTCTCGTTGAGCGTGGTCATCCGCACCCGGTCTTCCACCGAGACGCGCGGCCGCGCCGCGATCCAGACCGAGACGATGACCGCCTTCTCGAACCGCACCTTCAGCAATTCGGCCATGCGCGACAGCGCCACCGGCGTCATGGCGCCCGCGCGCGACAGGAAGATGGCCGTGCGCGGGCTGTCCACGTCGCCGGACCGATCCTTGCGGCCCATGAAGGCATCGAGCGGCTCGGTGAAGCGCACCTGCTGCGCCACCACCGCCTCCAGCCCCCGGCGCCAGCTCACCATGACCACGATGATGACGCTGGCGATGGTCAGCGGCAGCCAGCCGCCATCATGCAGCTTGGTGAGATTGGCCGCGGCGAAGGCGAAGTCCACCGTCAGCATGAACACCGCCATCACCCACACCGTCGGCGCCGGCCAGCCCCAGGCCCGATGCACCTGGGCGATGAACAGCACCGAAGTGGTCACCATGGCGAACGCCACCGCGATGCCGTAGGCCGAGGCCAGCTTCTCCGAGGCGCCGAAGCCGATCACCACCGCGATACAGGAGATCATGAGCAGCCAATTGAGGCGGCCCACATAGATGTGCTGCTCGTTGTGCTCGGAGGTGTAGCGGATGCGCATCGGCGGCAGGTAGCCGAGCTCGATGGCCTGCTTGGCCAGCGAGAACACGCCGGTGATGATGGATTGCGAGGCGATCACCGTCGCCGCCGTGGCCAGGAACAGGAGCGGCACGTCGAACAGGTCGGGCGACAGATCGTAGAAGGGATTGCGCACCGCGTTCGGGTCCACCAGCAAGATCGCCCCCTGCCCGAAATAATTGAGCAGCAGCGCCGGCATGGCCACGAACAGCCAGGCGCGGGCGATGACCTTGCGGCCGAAATGGCCCAGGTCCGCATACAGCGCCTCGCCGCCGGTGACAGCCAGGAAGCACGCGCCGAGGATGACACCCGCCAGCCCCGGATGATTGACCATGAGCATGATGCCGTGGCGCGGATCGAGCCCCGCCAGCACCTGCGGCGCCTGCACGATGCCGTGGACGCCCATGGCCGCCAGCGCGGCGAACCACACCAGCATGATGGGGCCGAAGAAGGAGGCGATGCGCTCCGTGCCGAGCCGCTGCGACAGGAAGATGGCGAGCAGCACCAGAACGGTGAGGATCACCACCCAGTGCTCCAGTTCCGGCGCAATCACCTGCAGCCCCTCGATCGCCGAGAGCACGGACATGGCCGGCGTCAGCACGCCGTCGCCGATGAGCATGGCCGAGCCGATGAGCCCGGCCGCCAGAAGATACCAGCGCCGCCCCAGGGCGCTGCGATGCAGATCGAGCAGCGTCACCAGCGCGAGGATGCCGCCTTCGCCGTCGTTGTCGGCCCGCAGCACCAGCATCACATATTTGACCGTGACGGAGAGGATGATGCTCCAGGTGATGAGCGAGAGCAGGCCCAGCACGTCCTCGCCCATGAAATTGGTGCCGCCGACGGCGAGCACGCCCTGCTTCAAGGCATAAAGGGGACTGGTGCCGATATCGCCGAAGACGACGCCCAGGGCGCCAACTTCCGCCGCGAAAGGTAGGATACGCGTGCGGTCACGGGTGAGGCTGGTGGCCATGGCGACGAGTCCGGCCCTTCAGCGCGCGCGCTTGTGGAAAAGGAAATGGATGCGGATCAAGATGTCGCCATCACTTTCGCACCAGGTTGCGCCCTGTGACCCGGACGGAGCTTCGATCAAGGGAGGCCCCCGCAGCACTTGATCCCGCATGATAGCGGATGCTCCACACCTAGCTCTGTTCGCGTGGGATGACAATGCGCGGCTCTGTGACGCCTGGGTCCCCCCGCCCGGCTCCGGCCGCGGGCATTTGACCTTGGGCATTTGACCTTGGCCCCCATCTCGCCCATGAGCGGATACGGCCCGCAGCGCGCCCCGCGAGCGGAGCCGGCGCGCGGGCCCACCAATGACCGGAGAAGAGACCGTTTCCACCATGACTTTCCGGGCCAGCGTCCTCACCCTTTATCCGGAGATGTTCCCCGGCCCCCTTGGCCATGCCCTCGCCGGCAAGGCCCTCGCGCGCGGACTGTGGACCTTGGACGCCCTGCAGATCCGCGATTTCGCGCTCGACCGCCACCGCTCGGTGGACGACACCCCAGCGGGCGGCGGGCCGGGCATGGTGATGCGCGCCGATGTGCTCGCCCGCGCCATCGATGCCGCCGCCCCGCCCGGCGACGACCGCCCGCGCCTGCTCATGACGCCGCGCGGACGCCCGCTCACCCAGGCGCGGGTACGCGAGCTGGCGGCGGGCCCCGGCGCGGTCATCCTCTGCGGCCGGTTCGAGGGGGTGGACGAACGCATCGTCGCGACACGGCAGCTCGAGGAAATCTGCGTCGGCGACGTGGTGCTGTCGGGCGGGGAAGCGGCGGCGCTCCTGCTGCTCGACGCCTGCGTGCGGCTGATCCCCGGTGTCATGGGCAAGCTCGCCAGCGGAGAGGACGAGAGCTTTTCAAGGAACCTCCTGGAATATCCGCAATATACCCGCCCCCAGGAGTTCGAGGGGCGCGCCATTCCCGAGGTGCTCACCAGCGGCGACCATGCCCGCATCGCCCGCTGGCGCCAGGCCGAGGCACAGGCCATCACCCGCGCCCGCCGTCCCGACCTGCTGGGCACCGCCCCAACGCCCGGCGACCACCGGGGACAGGAAAGAGAATGACACCGCCCTCATTCTCGGCTATGGAGCCGCGTCCCCTGAACTGACAACGACACGATGCGGCGCCGGGACGGGCGCGGATGAATCCGCGTTTTTAAAGGACGCTGCTAGAGGTTGGTGACATGAACATTATCCAGACGCTCGAAGCCGAGCAGGCGACGAAACTCGCCGAAAAGCGCGCAATCCCGGAATTCCAGCCGGGTGATACCGTGATCGTGAATGTGAAGGTCGTCGAAGGCGAGCGCACCCGCGTGCAGGCCTATGAGGGCGTGGTCATCGCGCGCTCCGGCGGCGGCCTGAACGAGAGCTTCACGGTCCGCAAGATTTCCTATGGCGAAGGCGTGGAGCGCGTGTTCCCGGTCTATTCGCCGCTGATCGACTCCATCAAGGTGGTCCGTCGCGGCAAGGTGCGTCGCGCCAAGCTCTATTACCTGCGCGACCGTCGCGGCAAGTCCGCCCGCATCGCCGAGCGCCAGGACCGCACCGCCGACGGCAAGGTGAAGAAGGCGCCGGCCCCCACCGCCGCCGAGTGAACGCGCATCACGTCAATGCGCGCCGCGTGAGGTCACGCGGAAGATCAAAGGATCGGGGACGCCGCTTGGTGTCCCCACCTCCTTATTCCACGCCGCCGGTTCGCCCGGCGGCGTTTTTGTTTGCCGCGGGCGTTTTCGACGCGGCCGTCAACCCTTGGGCGGCTCCACGTCCACGAGGCGGGAGAACAGCCCCTCGGGATCGGCATCGAAGGCGCGCCGCACCGCATCGAGGGCGCTCACCCCGCCGCGATAGCTGGCGCCCCCCACATGCAGCCAGCCGTCCAGCAGCATCTTCGGCTCGCTCCAGCCGCCGTCGATCTCCGGCACGCTCACGGTGCGCATCTTCGGCCACTTGAGCGCCTTGGGATCGAGATCGCGATAGAGCGCATACCAATTGCGCCCGCCGGTATCCGTGCCCAGCAGCCGGTCTGGCCCGAAATCCAGCGCCAGGGCGGCCAAGCTGCCGTCGAACACGGAGAAGCCCGGCCACAGGTACCAGGCCTTGACCCGCGAGCTCCAGCGCTTGACCCCGTAGCACGGCTGCTGCGCCACGGTGGCCGCGAGATCCATGGGCTTCAGCGCCACCAGATCATGGTCGAGCAGGGCGAAGGTCTTGGGCGCCACCGGCCGGATGATATTGTGAAACACCCAATTGGCCGCCGCCGCATGGGAACGGGCCGAGCGCACCCGCACGAACGGCGCCGGCGGCAGGGGCAGATAGGGCAGCCCCTTCTCGGCGGCGATGATCGCGTGCGCCGCGCGGGCCTCGGGCTCGGTGGAATTGTCGCACACCAGAAGCGGCGTATCCGGCAGGAAGCGGGCCATGGAATCGGCCAGCAGCGCCACCGCTTCCGGCACATTGTAGGCGATGGTGAGGGCCAGCGTGTCGGCGCCAAGCTCCCGCAACGCGCGCACCACCGCATCCTGCCCCGCCGCGACGCGGCTGCGATAAAGGCGGTCGAGGACGGCATAGCGCGCATGGTTGAGCCACGGCAGGCCCGGCACCTGCGCCAGCCGCCCGGCGAACACCAGCGGCTCGACGGATTTCGCGCGACGGAGCCGCAACGCCCGCAGTTGGGGGCCCTTCATGTCCGCACTCCAGCGGCAGAGCGCCGATGTCCAGCGCCGGCGCGCAGCCGCGCGAGGAGCCCGTCGGGATCGGCCTCGAACGCCTGCCGCACATGGGCCAAGGCCCGATCCCGCCAGCCATGGCCGGCGCCACCCGCGTGCAGCCAGCTATCGGCCAGCAGATGCGGCTCGTCGGTTCCGGTTTCCGGATCGGTCACGTACACGGTGCGCGTCTCGGCCCAGGCCAGCGCCGCGCGATCGAGGCCGCGATAGAGCACGCTCCAATTCTGCCCGCCGGTATCGAGGGTGAGCGGGGTGTCGGTGCCGAAATCCAAGGGCAGATCCTTCACGGCTGCATAATCGAACACGCTGTAGCCGGGCCACAGATACCAGGCGGAGCCCGTGCTTGCGGTCCGCACCATGCCATAGCACGGCTGCCGCGCGACCTGCGCCGAAAGATCCGTGGGCGCCAGGGGGATCAGGTCGTGGTCGAGGAGCGCGAACACGCGGGGCGCCGCGGGCCGGATCAGGTTCGCGAGGATCCAGTTGAGCGCCACGGCGTGCGAGCGCGAGCCATTGCGCGCGCCGTGGTAGGGCGAAGGCGGTAGTGGGCAATACGCGAGGCCCCGCGCCGCGCACAGGGCCGCGATCTCGGCCCGCGCCTCGGGCCGGCTGGAATTGTCGCACACCACCAGCGGCGTGCCCGGCAGGTGGCGGGCCATGGCGGCGTCGAGCAGGGCCACCGCCTCCGGCATGTTGAAGGCAACCGTGAAGGCAAGAACCTCGCGGCCGGAAAGGTGGGCCACCAGTTCGTCTTGCCCGGCCGCTCGCCGGCGCCGGTAAATCCGGTCCACCAGGAGGTTCCGCAGGCGCCGCAGGCGGTGCGTCAGCGGCACCGCCGTCAGCCATTCGGCCGGGGAATAGTCGCCGAGAGCGCGCATCTGCCCTCCTATGGCGCCGGGGTTGCGGCGGACGAGGGGGCCGGCGCCGTCTCCGGCTGCGCCGGGGCGGACGCTTCGAGAATCGCAAACAGCCGGGCCGCATCGCCCCCGTCGGGTCGCGAAAAACGGCCGAGCAGCCGGAAGCGCTCCGGATGGACCGCGAGCGCGGCTTCCACCACGCCGCGCACCGAGCCATCCGCCCCCGGCGCGCCGCCGGTGATGGCGAGATAGCCCACACCCATGCCGTCGAGGCCGACCAACAGGTCCTCGGGAGTCGGATACAGCAGGCCCCCTTGCGCCGGGCCGGGCTGTGGCACCGCGAGCGCAGCGCGCGCCGGCACCACGAAGCTGCGCCGCGCGCGGTCACGCTGGGCCACCGCCGCGATCAGCGCGCCTTCGCCATCGCGGTCCGCCACCACCAGGAGCGCCGGCGGGCGGCTGGTATCGGCCAGGAAGGTTTGAGCCACCGCATCAAGGCCGAGCGCCGGCTTTGTGACCGGCACCAGCAGCGCCGGAAAGGCGGCAAGCAGCATCACCAGCGCCACCGCCAGCCCGGCCAGCGTGCGCCAACCGCTGGTGACAAGCCCGATGAGACGCAGCCCGCCGACCGCCGCGAGCATGACCAGGGGTGCGAGCAGCGGCAGCCACGGCGCTTCCCCCTCCTGGGGCAGCAGCGCGAGGGTCCCGGCGAAAATCACCGCCAGCAGCAGCAAGACCAGGGGCAGGCGGGGCGCCGCTTCCCGGCGCAGGTCCAGGGCGACGAAACACGCGCCGGCGGTCGCCAGGGCGGTCAAGACGAAGCCAAGCGCGCCCACGATCGCGAGCGGCGCCACCGCGACCGGGGACAGAACCCCATCGGCCAAAGCGGCGCGCACCATGGGCAGGGTGCCGAGGGTCCAGGGGCCGGCGAGCACGGCGATCAGCACCAGCGGCAGCCAGAAGGCGCGGCGCCGCAACAGCCTGAGGCGTCCGGTCGCCACCACCGCGAGGAACGGGAGCAACACCAGGGCGATGCCGGTGACCTTGGTCAGTATCGCGGCGGCCGCCAGAAGGCCGAACAGCAGGCCATCGCGCAGCCGCTCATGATCGAGAAAGGCGGCATAGGCCAGGGCCGCGCGCAGCATCAACACGGCGAGCAGCAGGTCGAGCCCGACCACCAGCGTCGCCTCCCGCAGGGCGGGGAGCACCATCAGCACCGCCCCGACCGCGACCCCCGGCAACACGCCGATGCGCTGTGCCGTCGCCCAGCCGGCGCTGACCACGAGCAGCGCCGCCAGCAGCGCGGGCAGCAGCAGCACCGCCGGCGTCGACGGCGCCAGCTGATGGAGCCAGAGGCCTTCCAACACATAATAGAAAGGCGGCTGCAGGCCGAGCACCACGCGCGGATAATGCAGGCCATAATCGGCAATGAAGGCGAGCGGTGCGGGCAGGCCGGCGCCAAGATAATCGGCGATCATGAGGCCGGTCACCACATGGCCCGCCTCCTCCGGTCCCTTGGCCGAAAACTCCGCCATATAGGCGCCCGAGGCCCGCTGCTGCACGACGATCAGCACCGTCATCAAGGCCACCAGGATCAGGAAGCCCAAGCCGTGCAGCGCGGCTGTTCCAAGGCTTCGCGGGCGGTCATCGCGCGCGGGGTCCGTGCTCGGGCCCGGCCTTGCGCCTTGCGCCGCGTTTTGAGCCACCCCTTGCGCCATGTTCTGCGGCACGTTCGCTCCTCCGCCGGTCATCTCCGCCCGCGCCAGAGCGGCGCGCCAATGCGACCTCATCCGCCGGGTCAGGACTGCTGCCTTCTAGAAGGAGATGGAGCGATCGTCCATGGGCGGCACCACCGAGGCGGCGGCGGGGGGAAGCGATGACATATCGGCGATGGCACGACTGCGGCATCGGCGGAAACGCCTCTCGGGAGGCGTGGGGAACGCGGTGATGTCGGAACGCGGACCCGTTCCGCCGCTCGGTCAAGGTCAACCGAGGTGACCCGTCACCCGTGAGAAACCGACACGGCGCGCAAGCCGGGGAATCCCCGTGCCGCACGCGCGCGCAGGCGGGCGCGCTGCGTTCAGGTGCCGCGCTCACCCTTGCCGAAGTTGTTCAGGTGCCCCTCCCGCTCCGCCTGCTTGCGCCACACCTTGGCCGCCGCCTTGAGCTTGGCGTCGGGGGCGATGCGCGACATCAGGCGCTCCAGTTTCTGGCTGCCACATTTGGGGCACACGGGGGTATCGGAGATGCCGACCAGCAACTCGCTGTTCGTGTCGCAATCCGGACAATGGAACCCATAAAGCGGCATGACGCGGCCTCTGTACCGGCGCCGGCAGGCGCCCTGAAAGGATTGGCGTTGCGCCCGGCACCGTCGCGCCGGACACCGGCGGGCGAATGGCACCGCGTGGCGCAGGAGATCAAAGCAAATTTTGCGCCAATTTAGCCCCCCCCGCTCAGGCGCCGGCGTCGGGCAGTGTCAGCCGGCCCTCCACATCCAGCGGGAAGAAGGGATTATGAGCGACCTCCCACAGATGTCCGTCGGGATCGGCGAAATAGCCGCTCGTGCCGCCCCAGAACACCGCCTGGGCCGGCTTCACGCAGGTGCCGCCGGCGGCCACCGCGCGCCCGATCACGACCGCGACCGCGTCGGCTTCCGGCACATTGCACGCCAGGGAGAGACCCCGAAACGCCGGAAGATCCCCACCCGGCTCCAGGGCGGCATCCTCCGCCAGCCGGTCGCGGGGATAAAGGGCGAGCACCACGGGTCCGGCGCGGAAGAAGGCGATTCCGGGCGCGTCCCGATCTCCTCGCAAGAGGCCCATGGCCACGTAGAAGGCGCGGGCGCGGTCCAGATCGGCGACGCCAAGGGTCACGAGGCTCAGGTGAAAGGACGCGTCGGGCGACATGTGACACCTCAATCAAACAGGGAGAGCTGTTCACCAATCGGCTTGGGATGGCGGAAATGGGCGGTCGAAAGCTTCACGCCGCGCCCGTCCAGCCCCAGCCGGCGGGCGACGATCTCGAACCGGCGACCGAGGGTCCAGGCATAGGGCCCCTCCCCCCGCATGCGGCTGCCATAGGCGGAATCGTAGTCCTTGCCGCCGCGCATCTGCTGCAGCAGCGCCAGCACATGCCGCGCCTTGTCGGGGAAATGGGTCACCAGCCATTCCCGGAACAGGTCCGCCACCTCCAGCGGCAGGCGCAGCAGCACATAGCCCGCCTCCCGCGCGCCGGCGGCCTTCGCGGCGTCGAGAATGCGCACCAACTCCATGTCGTTGAGGGCGGGAATGAGGGGCGCCGTCATGACCGCAGCCGGAATGCCGGCCTCGCTCAGGCGCTGGAGGGTGCCGAGCCGCCGCTGCGGGCTTGCCGCGCGCGGCTCCATAAGGCGCGAGAGGTGGGGATCGAGGGTGGTGATGGACACCGCCACCTTCACCAGCCCCTTTTCCGCCATGGGGGCAAGAATGTCGATGTCCCGCGCCACCAGGGCCGATTTGGTGACAATGGCGACCGGATGGCCGAAATCCCGCAGCACCTCCAGGATGCGCCGCGTGACCTGATATTGCCGCTCGATCGGCTGGTAGGGATCGGTATTGGTGCCCATGGCGATTACCCGCGGCTGATAGCCGGGGTGCGACAGCTCCCGCGCCAGCAATTCCGGCGCGTCCGGCTTCACGAACAGCTTGGTCTCGAAATCGAGCCCGGCCGAGAGCCCGTGATAGGCATGGGTCGGCCGCGCGAAGCAGTAGACGCAGCCGTGCTCGCAGCCGCGATAGGGGTTGATGGAGCGATCGAAGCCGATATCCGGCGACTGGTTGCGGGTGATGACGGCGCGCGCCCGCTCCTCCGTCACCTCAGTCTTGAACGGCGGCAGATCCTCCAGGCTCTGCCAGCCATCGTCGAAGCGCACCCGCGCCGCCGGCTCGAAACGACCCGCCGCATTGGAGACCGCACCCCGCCCCCGCCGCCGCGGCGCCTCCACCTGCGCCCCGACCAACGCTCCAGCCGGAGCGACGATGCCAGGCGCACCCGTGGCCGGCGCAGGCGATCCGTCGCCGGCGTCCGCACCCGCCGCCACCCGCGCGGCGTCGGCCTGCGCCCGCGCCATGGCCGCGCGATCCGCCTCCAGTCGGCCCAGCACCGTGCTGGACCGCGCCCGCTTGGGCGCACGCCCCGCGGTGAGGCTCGCCTCGGCAGCGCCCATCTCGGCCTCCACACCCTCGGGCGGCGCGGCGCGCGCGCTCTTGTGCGACGGGCCCCTCCCATGCCGACCCGCGCCCCGCGGCGCGACAGGATCACAGGCGTGCGGCTTGCCCTCCAGAAGGGGGAGCGCCGGCGGCGAAGCAGGGGGGATGTGCGCATCGAGGCTCATGCATCGAAAGCTAACACCACGCTGCGAACAAAACAAGAACATATGATCGCAAGAACGCCGCCGACCCTTGATGGACCGTTGGCGGCGCGCGATACTCTAATGTACGCTGAAGTACGCCGCGTTCAGCGGTTGCCAGATGTCGGAGCCTCCGTTAAAGGCCGTAGAGGCTATGCGCCGAGGGAGAAGAACATGGCGGAACATGCGACGCTTGAGTACGCCACCGCCGGCGGCAATGATTATGCCGAGCACCTGCGCACATACGCTCTCTTCACGGCGCTTGCCAAATGGGGGACCCTGACGGTCGCCGCCGTGCTCGTCCTAATGTGGATCTTCCTCCTCTGAGCCCTTTGAAAGCCCGGAGCACTGGAGACATTTCAGATGAAAATCGCTGTCGTCGCCGAGGTTCACCTCGGCGAGCCGCGGGTCGGTGCGACCCCGGATACGGTGAAGCGTCTCGTGGCCCTCGGCGGCACTGTCGTCGTCGAGAGCGGCGCGGGCCTCAAAGCCGGCATTCTTGATGCCGAATATATCGCAGCGGGCGCCGCCGTCGTCGCCTCCGCAGCCGAAGCCCTCTCCGGTGCGCAAGTGGTACTCAAAGTTCGGCGTCCGGAGGAAGCCGAACTTTCGTTGTATACACCGGGAACCATCGTTCTCGCCATCATGGACCCCCATGGCCATGAGGCGGCGCTAGAGGCCATGGCGAAGGCCGGCATCAGCGCCTTCGCCATGGAGCTGATGCCCCGCATCACCCGCGCCCAGGTGATGGACGTGCTGTCCTCCCAGGCCAACCTTGCCGGCTACCGGGCCATCATCGATGCGTCTTACGAGTTCAACCGCGCCCTGCCGCAGATGATGACCGCGGCCGGCACCGTGCCGGCGGGCCGGGTGTTCGTGATGGGTGCCGGCGTCGCCGGCCTCCAGGCCATCGCCACCGCGCGCCGCCTCGGCGCCATCGTCACCGCCACCGACGTGCGCCCCGCTTCCAAGGACCAGGTGGCCTCGCTGGGCGCCAAGTTCATCGCGGTCGAAGACGAGGAGTTCAAGCAGGCGGAAAGCGCCACCGGCTATGCCAAGCCCATGTCGGCCGAATACCAGGCCAAGCAGGCGGCGCTCGTGGCCGAGCATATCAAGAAGCAGGACATCGTCGTCACCACCGCCCTCATCCCCGGCCGGCCGGCGCCGCGCCTGCTGAGCGCCGAGATGGTGGCCTCCATGCGCCCTGGCTCGGTGGTGGTCGACCTCGCGGTGGAGCGCGGCGGCAATGTGGAAGGCTCCGTCGCCGGCGAGGTGGTGGAGATCGGCGGCGTGAAGATCATCGGCCATCACAACATGCCGGGCCGTCTCGCCGCCTCCGCCTCTCCGCTCTACGCGAAGAACCTCTACAACTTCTTTGAGACCATGGTGGACAAGTCGGCCAAGACGCTGGCGGTCAAGTGGGACGACGAACTGGTGAAGGCCACCCTCATCACCCGCGACGGCGCCGTCGTGCATCCGAGCTTCGCCCCCAAGACCGTCTCGCCAACCTCTGAGGGAGCCGCGTGATGAATCCCGTTGCAGCCCAGACCGCGGCGGACGCCGCAGCCCAAGCGCGGGGCTTCGCCGAGGTCGCCCGCCAGGCGGCCGACGCCGCCCAGATCTATGCCGACCAGGCGGCCGCCGCCCTCGGCGCGGCGGCAAGCTCCGCCACCGGCGGCGCCATCGACCCGTTCGTGTTCCGCCTGTCCATCTTCGTGCTGGCGGTGTTCGTCGGTTATTACGTGGTGTGGTCGGTGACCCCCGCCCTGCACACGCCGTTGATGAGCGTCACCAACGCCATCTCGTCGGTGATCGTGGTGGGCGCTCTGCTCGCCGTGGGCGTCACCACCGTGGGCGATCCCTCCCACGCCTGGTGGGCGCGCATCTTCGGCTTCATCGCCCTCATCCTGGCGGCGGTGAACATCTTCGGCGGGTTCATGGTGACCAGCCGCATGCTCGCCATGTACTCAAAGAAGAAGTGAGGCCCGAGAGATGACCGTCGATATCGCGGCCCTGCTCTATCTCGTTGCGGGCGTCCTGTTCATCCTGGCCCTGCGGGGCCTCAGCCATCCCACCACGTCGCGGCGGGGCAACCTGTTCGGCATGGTGGGCATGACCATCGCCGTGCTCACCACTTTGGCCCTGCAGCCGCCGTCTGACGCGGTGGGCTGGGTGCTGGTGGTCGCCGGCCTCGCCATCGGCGGCGGCATCGGTGCCGTGGTGGCCAAGCGCATCGCCATGACGGCCATGCCGCAACTGGTCGCCGCCTTCCATTCGCTGGTGGGCCTCGCGGCGGTGCTGGTGGCGGCCGCCGCCCTCTATGCGCCGCGCGCCTTCGGCATCGGCGATCCCGGCCACCTGCACGGGGCGAGCCTCGTGGAAATGTCGCTGGGTGTGGCCATCGGCGCCATCACCTTCACCGGCTCGCTGATCGCCTTCGCCAAGCTCAACGGCAACATGAGCGGCAAGCCGATCATGTTGCCGGCTCGGCACTTCATCAACGGCGGCCTCGCCCTGCTGCTGATCATCCTCATCATCGCTTTCGTGAACACCGGCTCGATCGCGCTGTTCTGGATCATCACCGTGCTCTCGCTGGTGCTCGGCGGGCTGCTCATCATCCCCATCGGCGGCGCGGACATGCCCGTCGTGGTCTCGATGCTGAACTCCTACTCGGGCTGGGCGGCGGCCGGCATCGGCTTCACCCTGGGCAACACCGCGCTCATCATCACCGGCGCGCTGGTGGGGTCCTCGGGCGCCATCCTCAGCTACATCATGTGCAAGGGCATGAACCGGTCGTTCATCTCCGTCATCCTCGGCGGCTTCGGCGGCGATGCCGCGGCGGCCGGCGCGGGCGGCAAGGGCGAGGACCGGCCGGTCAAGCAGGGCTCGGCGGACGACGCCGCCTACATCATGCGCAACGCCGAGAAGGTCATCATCGTGCCCGGCTACGGCATGGCGGTGGCCCAGGCCCAGCACGCCCTGCGCGAAATGGCCGAGTTCCTCAAGGAGGAAGGCGTCGAGGTGAAGTACGCCATCCACCCGGTGGCGGGTCGCATGCCGGGCCACATGAACGTGCTCCTGGCCGAAGCCCAGGTGCCCTACGACGAAGTGTTCGAGCTTGAGGACATCAATTCCGAGTTCGCTCAGGCGGATGTCGCCTTCGTCATCGGCGCCAACGACGTGACCAACCCGGCCGCCAAGACCGACCCCGCCTCCCCCATCTTCGGCATGCCTGTGCTGGACGTGGAGAAGGCCAAGACCGTGCTCTTCATCAAGCGCGGCATGGCGGCCGGCTATGCCGGCGTGGAGAACGAACTGTTCTTCCGCGACAATACCATGATGCTGTTCGGCGACGCCAAGAAGGTCACCGAGGAGATCGTGAAGGCGTTCGGCCACTGACAGAGCGCCCCGGCCCCAGCGGCCGGCGGCACAGGCACGACACTGACGGCCGCCGGGTCCCGCCCGGCGGCCGTCGCGCGTTAATACCATCGGCCCCGGTCTTTGACCGGTGCCGAGTGGGTTCGCTCAGGCGCCGCGCGGGCTTGACCAAAGGCCCGTGAGTCACGCTCACGGGCCTTTGGTATAAGATCAAGCTCACATGGCCAGGGGCGGCGCGACTTTCGCGATTCAACGCCGGGGGAAAAGCCTCTACACTCCCGGCCGGATCGGGATGGCGGCGGACGACCGGCGGCCCCTGTGCCCGCCGCGCCACGGCGGCTCCAGGACCGCCAGGGCAAGGGGGCGAAGGCGTGAGTGTTCAAGGGTTTTGCGGCGTTGCCACGCCAGCCGTGACCGCGCACGTCCGTGGCTGGCGCGACACCGGCTCCGTTCGCGGGACCGCCCGTCGCCCCCATCCGCGAACCGGCGGCGGCGCACCCGGTGCCGTAAACGGAAACACCGCGACCAGTCCCATCCCCCACACGGCGCGAGGCAACCTGTGACCCCGCCGCATGGCGCCGTTCGGCTCCAGATCGACTCCGGCTTTCCCCTCGACGCGGCGGCGGCGCAGGTGGACTATTTCGCCGACCTCGGCCTCAGCCACATGGCGATTTCGCCGCTGCTCTCCAGCCGGCCCGGCCTCTTCGGCGGGGTGGTGGACCACGCCACCGTCGACCCGCGCATCGGCGGCGAGGAGGGACTGCACCGGCTGGTGCATGAGCTGCGCCGGCGCCACATGGGCCTCATTGTCGATGTGACGCCCGCCGCCATGGCCGTCGGCGGGGACGACAACGACGTTTGGCGCGACCTCATGGAATGGGGGCGAGACAGCGCGCACGCCCATTGGCTCGACGTGGATTGGCGAAGCGCCGATGCGAGCCTGCGCAACCGTCTCCTGCTCCCGTTCCTGGACCGGCCTTACGGCGCCGCCCTGCAAGACGGCGCCCTTCAGCTCGCGTTCGACAGCGCGCGCGGCGTCCTGCTGGTGCGCCACCGGGAGCACGCCTTTCCCATTTGCCCTCTGGACTACGCCGCCGTGCTGGAGGCCGCGGGCCTTGCCGACGCCGCGGCGCTCGCGGCCCCCTTCGCCGGCCTGTCGCGCCTGCGGCCGTCCGCCGAACAGGTCGCGGCCGCGCGGCGCGAGCTGTCCGCCAAGGCCGCCGGGCCGGAGGGGCGCGCCCTGGTGGCCGCCGCGGTCGGTGCCTTCGACCCCCGGACCGACCCCGGGCGCGCCCGCCTGCACCACCTGTTGGAGCGGCAAAACTACCGTCTTGCCTGGTGGGGCACCGCCGCCGACGCCCTGAACTGGCGGCGCCTTCCCGACACCACCGCCCTTGCCGCCTTGAGGATGGAGCGCCCGGATGTCTTCGACGCCACCCACGGCACCTTGCTGCGCCTTTATGGCGAAGGGCTGCTCGACGGCTTCGTCATCCGCCAATGGGACCTGCTGGCAGACCCCGCCGGCTATGCCCGCCGCCTGCGGCTGAAACTGGAGACCCAGGCCCACCGCGGCGCCACCGCCCGGCCCGCCGCGATCCTCATCGCCGACACGGTGCCGATCGGCGATGCGCTCCCGGAGGGCTGGGATGTCGCCGGCACCGCCGGCGCCGAGGTTCAGGACGCCCTGTCGGCGGTGTTGCATGATGCGGGCGGCGGCGGCGCCCTGTCCGACCTGTGGATCGGCGCCACCGGCGAGCGGCAGCGCCTGGACGAACAACAGGCCGCAGCCAGGCGCCAGGCCCTGCGCACCATCTTCGGCGCCCAGCTCGACGGCGCGGTGCAAGCGCTCCACGAGGTGGCCGAGGCCGATCTCGCCACCCGCGACGCCACGCGCGCGGCGCTCGCGCGGGTGGTGAGCGAGGTCGCGATCGCCCTCCCCGTGCCCCGCACCTATGGGGATCTCGACGGTTTCGCCCCGGCCGACACGGCCCTGTTCGCCGCCGCCCTGAAGCGCGCGCGGCGCCAGCTCTCCCCCGCCGACGCCCTGGTGGCGGACCATGTGAGCGACTGGCTCGGCGGCGTGGCCCCGCGCAGCGTACGCGACTTCGAGCAGGCCGGCGCGCGGGAGCAGGCGATCGCGGCGGTCCAGCAGCTCACCGCCGCGCTCGCGCAGGTCAGCACGGACGAGATGCTGTTCTCCCGCTACGGCCGTCTCATCTCCCGCAACGAAGCCGGGGCGGACCTGTCGCAGGCGGGTTTGAGGCCGGACGCCTTCCACGCCCGCATGACAGCTCGCGCGGCCCGCAGCCCCCATGCCTTCACCCCCACCGGCGGCCCCGGCCAACGCCTGGGCGAGGATACCCGCATGCGGATCGCGGTGCTCAGCGAGGCCCCGCGGGACTGGGAGCCGGTGCTGCGGCACTTCCTGGAGAGCACGCAGCCGTTCCGCTCCCGTCTTGTGGACGGGGTTGCGCCCGAACCCGCCGATACGGTCGTGCTGGCGCAGGCCCTGGTCGGTGTCTGGCCGTCGGCTCTGGAGCCCGACGACGCGCTCGGGCTCGCCGATCTGCATAGCCGGCTCCGGGCCTGGTGGCTGAATGTGGTGCGGGCCGCCCGCCGGCGCACCGATCCGCACTTCGGCGATGCCGATTACGAAGCGGGGTGCATGACCTTTCTCGCCGCCCTGCTGGAGAGCCCGGACGGCCTTCCGGCGCGCCGGATGATCGCCGATCACGTGCCACGACTGGTCGCCGCCGGTACCCTCAACGCTTTGTCCCAGACCGTGCTGAAATGCACCGTCCCCGGCGTCCCCGAGCTGTTCCAGGGCTGCGAGTTCTGGGACCAGAGCCTGGGCGCGATCGATCAGGCGCGCGCGGTGGATTACCGCGCCCGCGCGCACGGCCTCACCACCGGCGACACGCCCGACCAGATGCTGGAGAGCCCCCAGGATGGCCGCGTGAAGCAGGCGGTGCTCGGCCGCCTGCTTCACCTGCGCGCCGCATGGCCGGCCCTGTTCCACGATGGCGACTATCTGCCCCTGACCGTGGAGGGCCGACACGCGCCCCAGGTGCTGGCCTTCGCCCGCCGCCACAGGGATCAGGCCGCCGTCACGGTGGTGACGCGGCTGGCCGCCCACCTGCTCGATGGCCCCTCCGCCTTGGCACCACCCGCCGTGCCGAGGGTGCCGCCATCCCGCTGGGGCGACACCTGCGTGCCCCTGCCCGGCCTCGGCGACGGCAGCTATCGCGACGCCCTCACCGGGCGCGACCTGGAATGTCGGCATGGCCGCATCCTCATTTCGGAGGCGTTGCACAGCTTCCCGGCGGCGGTGCTCCTCAAGGCGTGAGCTGCGAGAGCGGAACCGGCCCGCGGCGCCGCCGTTCCCCCTTGGCCCTGAGCCGCGACCTGCGGCCCGGGCGCCAGGAGGTCTCCATGACCAAGACCCGCAGCCCCCACGGCGCCACGCCGGCGGATGCGTGCCGCACCGCCGCATCCGTCGGCCTCCAGCTCGATGCCGAGCTGGACCAGAGCTTTCCCGCGAGCGACCCGCCCTCCATCCTCCGCGACCCACCGGCCCCCATCTGCGACGAGGCCCCAATCTGCGACGAGGCCTATGTCCCCTCACTGCCTCCCGGCGCGCCGGACCCGGCGCCGGCCGCAGGCGTGGGCGACCACCCTACACGCCGCGCGGACGCTGGGCGCGCGGGCGGCCGGGACCATCATCAGGTGCGGGAATGAAGGTGTCGCGGTCGGTGGGGATCAAATCGAACCGGCCTTGTCGCCACGCCTCGCGCGCGTGCGCGATGCGCTCCAGGCGCGAGGAGACAAAATTCCACCAGATGTAGCGCGGGCCGTCCAGCGCCGCGCCGCCGAGCAGCAGCACCCGCGCCGTCGTGCGCGCCCGCGCCTGGGTCGAAAGGCCGTTGCGGATCATCAGCATTCGACCTTCGGCAAAGGCGGTGCCGTCCACCTCCACCTCCCCTTCCAGGATGAACAGCGCCCGCTCCTCGTGCCCGGCATCGAGGGGCAGCGTGGCGCCCGCCGCAAGGCAAGCGTCCACATAGACCGCCGGCGAGGCCACCGGCACCGGCGAGCGCGCGCCGAACGCCGTGCCGAGGATCACCCGCGCCGAAAGCCCGCCATCCTCGACCCGCGGCAACGCATCGGCCGCCGCATGGACGAAATCGGGTGGCCCGTCCTCCCGCGCCTCCGGCAGCGCCAGCCAGATCTGCACGCCGGACAATGTCCCGCCAGCGCTCTTCACCCGCGCGTCGTGGCGCTCGGAATGCACGATGCCGCGCCCAGCGGTCATCAGGTTGACCGCGCCGGGGGTGATGACCTGCGCGGTGCCGAGGCTGTCCCGATGGGTCATGGTTCCGTCGAGCAGGTAGGTGACCGTGGCAAGGCCGATGTGCGGATGCGGCAGCACGTCTTCCGCCTGATGGGGTCCGAACCGCACCGGCCCCATGCGGTCGAAGAAAATGAACGGGCCGATCATCTGCCCCTGGGCCGAGGGCAGCACCCGCCCCACCTCCATGCCGCCGATGTCCCGGCGGCGCGGAACGAGCACGGTTTCCACCGCCGCGCAGCCGGCGGCATCGCCGGGCGCGGGATCGGGACAGGGCACGACGCTCATGGCCTTCGGTCTCCACAAGAAGCCGCCACGACACACAGCGCGTCGCGGCGCCGCTCCCGGCACGCGTCACAGCATAACGGGGATCCACGCCCATGCCACCGCCGCGCGGGGAACCCTCGCAGCGGTCGGCGCGACACGGCCGGCGGCAGATGTGGCGCTTATGCGCCGGAACGGGCCGCGCGGGCTTGACCAAGGCCCATGGGTGAAGCTCATGTCGGACCACGGCTTGGTTGTACAGGGCAGGCTTTCTTCATGAGACTCGATGCGATGTTCCGGACCGTGCTCGGCAGGCGGCGACCGGAGGGCGCGGACGCCCCCGCGCCCAAGGACAGCACACCCAACCACGGCCGCAAGCGCGCCTTCCGCGCTGCCCTCGCGAGCCTGGAGCTGGTGGAGATCGCACGCCGCGAGGCGCACGCGGCGCCCCGGCTGCTGGACATCGGCGGCGCCCACGGCATCCATGCCCGCTTCTTCCGCAAGTCCATCCCCGGCCTTGAGGTGGACATCATCGACGCGCGGGCCACCGGCACACCGCTCGTCTTCACCGGCTTTTATGAGAACTACCAGCCGGCCACCCCTTACGATTTCATCTGGGCAAGCCATGTGCTGGAGCATGTGCAGAACCCCGGCGTATTCCTGGCGAAGCTCCGCCGGGACCTGAAGCCGGGCGGCTGGGTGGGGCTGACGGTGCCGCCGCTCAAGCATGAGATGACCTTCGCCCACGTCACCTTATGGAACGCCGGCCTGCTGCTCATCAACCTGATCCGCTCCGGCTTCGACTGCTCGGACGCCCATGTGGCCACCGACGGCTACAATGTGAGCGTCTTGGTGCAGAACACCGGCAAGCGCGTCCGCTCCCATTTCGACGCGCTGCCGCAGGGCGTGACGCGGACCGGCAATTATTTCGAGGGGCGCATCGACCGCCTAAACTGGACCGTCAACTCGCTCGATCCCTTCGCACCGCGCGCGGTGGTGCCCGCGGCCACCGACCCTGCCGAGATCATCCGGCGCCATCCCGACGTCTCCTTCGTGCGCACCTCGGCGCGCCGGGAGCATCCGGGCTTCCTCTATCTCGACCACGAGATGGGCGAGGTGCACCCCGTGCATTGACGGCCGATCCGAGGCACGGAATGCAGAAGGGGGCCTGTCCGCGTGCGGACAG
>NZ_JABWGX010000042.1 GCF_021730435.1 Xanthobacter agilis | reverse complement strand
ACCCGCCAGATCCTGGTCGAACTCGGACGCCGACGCATGGTCGGAGGACAGGAAGACATGATCCTCGACGTCGCTCTCGACATCCTCAAAAACCAAACCGCCGCAGAATAAAACCAAAGGCCCATGAGTTTGACTCATGGGCCTTTGCTTCAGCCTGCGCGGTGTTCGAGCGTGCCCACCTGGCGCCGGTCAAAGACCGGGGCCGATGGCATAAGCCCCGCCGCGACACCCCGCGCGACAATCCCGCCCCTGGCCATACGAGAGGCCCACCGCAAGGAATGCGGCGGGCCTTTCCGGTCCGGAGCCAAAATCCATCGCCCTGCCCCCCGGACTTTGGCGCGCATCGCGCCCGGCCATGGGGTGATCTGGTCTTCCCGAGCGCCCCGACGCCTTCAGACGCAGGGCGGAACCCGATGTCTGCGCACCCTGCCTAAGCCGCCCGACGCCCCGTCTTGACGAAGGGCTGATCTTCCGATTGCAGCATCGCGAAAATGTCCAGTCTCGCGCCATCGGGAAGGCAGCAGATGGCGCCTGGAATATTGCCGCTTTCCTGCCTGGCGAACCGGAGCGCGGACGCCTGATCCGCGAATATGCCCCCCGTGGTTCCAACGCGATCGCAAACCACCCAGCACCCATGGGCATCCTGCCCCACGCAAAAGCGTGCACGCCCTGAAGAAGGCGGCGCTTCCTCCAAGTCTTCAATCATCAGATTCAATCCTGTTATTGACGGTCGGGCACAGGCTCACCTGATAATCCCGAATTTCAGCCCCAGTGCATCAGATCCACGCACATATTAAACCTGCGCAACTCATGACAACAAATAACACTCATCCGCGAACACGCATTCAACAGCACCCAACTCAGAGCGCGTCATTTCGAGCGCCATCTTTCATGGTTTAGATACATTTCTTTTAAGGACTCTGGATCCATCTTTCTTGAAGAGGCGCTAATGGGCGACCAGGGCCGCGATCGCGACTGCCGCCGACACCACAGCGGCCACGCTGGCGAGACGGACCATCATGGCAGCCTCCTCCGGGTACCGGATCCGCGCCGTCGCCCGACGCCTGCGGTTCACCATGGGCTCCCCGCCGCGCGCATGGCGCACATGATCCAGGTGACATGCCTCCGCCAACCGACCCCACATCGTTTTTACTCCTGACGTCGTTCCCTGCTCCCGCGCCCCTGGCGCCCGAGGGCTCACAAGCGCGGGACCGAGCAAATGGAGACTATCGACGCGGTCATAAAATTTCGACGGGATCCGCAATATAATTTTATAGTTATATCATATATGTCGGATCAGAATGATGTAATGGCGCACTTATACCAAAGCCCCGCAAGCATGACTCGCGGGGCTTTGGGCCAGCCCATCCGACATGCAAGCGCACCCGCGCGGCGCCAGTCGAACACCGGGCCGACGCCTTGTTTGCGAATGACCTGTCAGCAAGCTGCGGTGCGACGGCCCCGCGGCAAGCGCGAAGGCGGCCCCGGCACGGCCACGCGCAGGGGCCGGCACGCGGGGCCGGCATCATCGATCACAATTTGTAGCTGGTGCGGAAGGCGCCCCAGTGGCGGCCGTTGACGATGATCGGCGCGTCCACCTCGCGCATCATCACCACTTCACCGCCGATGTGCCGGGCATAGACCTGCACCAGATAGGGCTTCGTGTTGCGCGCCGCCAGCAGGCCGGCGCGGTCGTCGAAGATGCGGCGGTTGCGGCTGTTGGCGTTGTTCCAGGCCGGCTCGCCGGGGCGCTGCGGCTTGGAATATTGCGCGTTGTGCACCGGCAGATAGCCATTGATGTCCACCGCGGCACAGAATGCGAGGCTGCGGTCCTCCGCCAGCATGGGCTCCTGCACCGCGGGCAGCAGGCGTTCAAGAATGGGAAGAGACGTCGTCTCCACCTGTTGGGGATCGGTGTCCGGCAGGGGCCGGTAATGGGTGTCGAACAATTGGTCCGCGCTGATGAGGCCGTCCTTCAGGGCGGCCTCGTAGGCAAGACTCACCCTCT
The DNA here is from genome assembly GCF_021730435.1 of Xanthobacter agilis. GTDB lineage: Bacteria > Pseudomonadota > Alphaproteobacteria > Rhizobiales > Xanthobacteraceae > Xanthobacter > Xanthobacter agilis. The sequence continues at coordinate 25,496 of NZ_JABWGX010000042.1, read as the reverse complement.
GCGCGCCGGCGCGCGCGCGGGCAATGGCCACCGCGGCCTCGGCCGCCACCGCCGCGATGCGGGCCTTCACCGCGGCGTTCTCGCAATCGTCGAACGCGATGTGGCACCCAAGGTCGCTGACCCCGGCCACCCGCCCGGCCAGGGTGCCAAGGCCGGACAGCTCCAGCTGGACCCGCGCCCCCACCGGCGGAGGCGGCGCGAGCGCACAGAGCAGCACCCCGCCCTGTGACAGGTCGAGCGTCTTGGCGGCGTGGCGGGCACCATTGACGTGGACATGGCCGAGGATCTCCACCGGCCAGCGTTCAAAGCGGCGCCGATCGCCCATGGCGGTCTGGCGCAGCACGCTGAGCAGGTGGCGGGACATCTCCCGCACGCCGTCGGCGACGGAAGCGGTGCTGCGCTCGATCTCGGCTCCGGTTTCAGCCGCAGCTCCAGTGGCGGTGCGGATGGAGCGGGCGCGCGTCGCCACCGTCTCGGCGAAGTTCTCCACATCCCCGGCGCTGCGACGGATCTCGTCCATGGTCTCCACCTGGCCGGCGACGGCGTCGGCGACGCGGGCGGCCACCGGGCTGATCTCGGCAATGGTCTCACTCACCCGGCTGATCGCCTGATCGCTGGCCTTGGCGGCCGCGTCCAGGCGACCGATCTTGAGCGAGATGTCTTGCGTCGCCTTCTGGGTCTGGTTGGCCAGCGATTTCACCTCGCTCGCCACCACCGCGAAGCCGGCGCCCGCTTCGCCGGCCCGCGCCGCCTCGATGGACGCGTTCAGCGCCAGGAGGTTGGTCTGCCGGGCGATGTCGGCGATCAACGCCACGATGGCCTGAATCTGCGTGATGGCGCCGTGCAGTTCCTGGGTCGCGGCGATCACGTCGCGACTGTCTCTTTCCGCCTCGCTGGCAAGGTCTCCGGAGACCTGGGCCTGCCGGCCGATCTCGGCCGTGGTCGCGGCGAAGGCGCCGATGGCGCGGGCAAGGCCGGCCGCATTCTCCTTGGCTGATGAGGTCTCGGCCGTCATCTCCTCGCTGTCACGGCGGATGCGCTCCACATCGCCCACACCGGCGGTGGCGGCGGCGCGCATGGTGGCCCCCGCTTCCGCCAGCCGGGCCTCCGCGCGACGGATGTCGGCTTCCAGCAGGCGGATCAGCTCGGCCTCGCCCTGACCGACTTCGCCCTGACCGCCATCGCGGGCCGCCGCCGCGGGGGGCGGCGGCGCCCCCAGCAGGCTGTCACCGGGCGGCTGTGACGGAACCATATCGACATGCGGCGCCTTGCGGGCCAGAAATCCCCACATACGCGGTGCTCCCATCCCTGTCCGGCGAATGGGAACGCGCACCGTCGGATCGAGAGGGTCCGTTGCTCGCGCACTCATTCGCCCGCGCGCTGGGGCCTCTGCCGGGCCTCATGCCTGCGCCTTGACCCGGTCATTGTAACCGGATCCATCCGCAGCCTACGCATCTCTCCCGATCCCTTTCAAGTTGGCCATCCGTATCGTAAGGGTGTCTCCTGCGGAAAACGGGCTTCAAAACACCTGCATCAGGCGCAGCGTGCCGCGGAAGTCCTCGGGGAAACCGCCCGACGTATTAAAATCGCGCTGCGCCAGTGCCAGCACCTGGAACGTAGGCGTGATGAATTTGGACAGTTCCAGGCGCAGCTGATCCCGCTCCGTGGCATTGCCGGTGGCGACCCCCGACAAATATTCGGTGCCGCCCCAGAATCTGGAATAGCCGGCGGCCGCCGACCAAGTGGGAGCGAAGGCATAGGACAGCCAGGCCTGGAACTGATAGGTATTGTCCTGCGTCAGCGTCTGGTTGCCGCCGCCGGCGTCGGTGTTCGAGCCGTACCAGATGACATCGCCCGAAAGCTGCAACGCGAAGCCGTTGCCCAGACCTTGATACCAGGCACCCTGCAGATCCAGCTTCCAGCGGTTCTCGCCCATGTTGAGGGCTTGGCTCGCATCATATTGGCCGAGCGGCACGAACAAATAGGGCGCGAGCGCGACATAGCTTTCGCTCGCCTTGTTGTTCACCAGCCAAACCACCCCCGAGAAAATAGGATCGCCGGCGCCCGCGGCGGAATCGAGATCCGCCCCACCGAGCCGCCCATTGTAGAGCGTGCCGGCCGGCAGCAGCGCCTGCGCCGCCATCCGCACCCCCGCGATATCGAAATAATGCACGTAACGCAGAATGTTCACATAGGAATCAAGGCTCGTATCCTGCGCGACGCTCACCCCGGACGTGCTCACATATTCGCTGCGGGTAGCATACTGGCTGTAGAACAGCAGCAGATTGGTGCCGGCCGGCGCCGGCAGGTAGTCTGCCGAATTGATGTCGATGGCGCGCGCCGCGCCAGGGACCAGCGCAACGGCAAGAAGCGCCCCCAGAAGCGCGCGAAGACGCCCGAGCGTGCAGATACGGCTCATGTTTCCTCCGGTCTTTTATTGTGTCGATTGATTTTGGCCGTCTGTCCCCGGCCCAAGGCCCGCGCGTGGCGCGCGGCTTCGAGGTGGCCCGGCGGCGAAGGCGGGGGCCTCCACTCCGCCGGACCGGGTCGTGCGTGAGAGGTCGATCACCCCCGCAGGCGGGCGAGATGCTGCAAGACCGCTTCCGGCTGGGCGCTTTCGGGGATTTCAGCGAAGTAGAACTGGCCGGCACCGAGGGCCGCCAGGGGCAGACCGCTCCAGAGCGCATCGCTCACATCCAGCCCGCGGGCAAGATCCCCCACCCCGGCCGGCGCCGCCGAGATGATCGTGTCGAAATCCCGTGCCGTGCCATCCGGCGCGCCGCGCAAGGCAACGCCCCAGCGGTAGTGCCGCCCGATGTTCACCAGGGTGCGATAGGCCCCGACATCGGCTGCCACGCCATCGGAACCTTCCTCCAGCAGCAGGCCGCCGACAGGATGGCCCGACACCGCCCGAACCAGATCCGCCATGTACATGGTCGCGTCTTCGATGAGGTCGGCATCGATGTCGATGCCGTCGCGGCCCGCCAGCGCAGCCGCCTCCGCGAGCCAGCGCCGCGGTGACGGCAGGGCGAGCACCAGCGGCGTCTGCCCGCGCAGGCTCGCCGCCACCGCTTCCACCACCTCCGCGAGGAGCTGGCGCGGCCCTTCCTCCTCCAACATGCGCTTTAGGGGGAATGCAGCACGCTTTTTCGATCCCATCTCCGCCTTGAGGGCGGGATGGCGCGCGAGCCAGGAGCGATAGAGCTCGCCGACCTCCACCACCCCCACGTCGGGACGCAGCAGACCTTGCGCCTGATTGAAGAAGGCCAGGTAGCTCGCCGCGCTTTCCCACGGATCGCCCGCCTCGCCCAGGAGAAGGCGCCGGGCATAGCCCGACGTCTTCAGCCACACCCGCAGGCCCGGCGCCCCGGACGGCCGGGGCAGGTCATCGAGAAGGCGGGGGCTCATTGCTTCTCGCCCCCGAGCGCGCCCATGGCGGCGAGGCGCGCCTCCAGCTCCGCGATGCGCACATCCTTGGGGTGCGCCATGTAGTTGGGACGCGGGGTCGCTGCGTCGCGGACCTTGTCCGGCGCGCCCATGTAGAGCACCGAGACATCGTCGCCCCAGGCTCCGAAATACTGGAGGTGGGACGGCGGCTGGGGCTTGTTCCAGTCCTTCACGAACTCCGCATAGGGCTTCGAGCGGGCAATGCGGGCCTTGCGCTCGGCGGCGCGGGCCGCGTCGGTCGCGACCTCGTCGATGGCGAGGGTGTTGGGATCGAACACCACCTTGTAGAGGCGCGCCGCCACCTGCGGCGAGATGAGGCCCTCCTCGATGTCCTTGATGATGCCCTTGGGGTCGCGCTCCAGGAGATCGCCGTAGCCGGCGCCGGCCCCCTGGGAAATCATGAAAAGCTCGCCGCGCTTGGAGATCTCGAAGCCCATGCCCATGTGGTGGGTGGTGTAGCTCGCGCCCTCGAACGGCTGCTCGTTCATGATCTCCTCAATGGAGTGCTTGAATTTCTCCGGCGTGTTCAGGAGCACGTCATAGACATCCACGCCCTTCACCTTCGACAGCGGATAGCAGCCGCAGGCATAGCCGCCGAACAGGCCCTGAAGCGGGGGGATCTTGGCGCCCTGGCAGACGGTCATGAAGCCCCACTGCTCGCTGTCCTTGGTGGCCACCATCATGGTGTAGCCCTGGCCGCCGCGATACTTGCCCGGCGCGATCGCATCCCGTGTCATCTTCTTGGACACGAGCTGGAGGAACGGCACCTCCTCTTCGTTCAGCTCCTGCTCGCCGATGTCCGCCATGGTGGCGAAGATGGGGGCGAGCGCATGCTCTCCGTCGCGGTCCACGGTGGCGCCGGCGCCCATGCCGTTCAGGTCGGCGCAGAGGTTGCCGAGGGTCTCGCCGTGCTGGGACACACCGCCCCACACGAAGGTGTTGATCATGTTGAAGGTGGGCGCGTGCACCTTGGTGAACTTCTCCGGGCACGAATAGAGGAACTTCGCCACCGCGTGCTGACCCGCCGTGAAGCCCGTGAAGATGGACATCAGTGACTGGGAGTTTGGCGCGTCATAGGAGCAGTTGACGATGGAATGGGGGTCGGTGATGACCTCGATCGGCGCGAACGCTGCCTGCCCGCGCGGCAGATCGGGCCACACATAGCATAGGAACACCTGGGCCAGCATGCCCTTGAGGCCGGCGACGATGGTGTTGGTGGCGCGGTTGGTGAACTCGGGCGCCGAGCCGCGGAAATCGAAGATCAGCCGGTCGCCGGTTTTGGTGAGCTTGCAGTTGATCTTGACCACGCAGTTTTCGCGCAGCGTCGAGTCCTGGATGATGTAGGTGCGCACGGTCATGTCCGGCCATTGCGAAATGCGGCGCTTCACCTCGGCGCGCACATTCTCCATGGTGAGGCGCAAGGTGGAGACCAACGCTTCCGGCCCATCGGTGTTCAGCGTCTCCTCGATGCGCTGCTTGATGCGCAGGCAGGCGAACAGCTTCACCTTCATGTCTTCATATTGCAGCTTCGGCTCGCGCACGGAATTCTGCAGGAAGGTCAGGATGTCGCGTTTGATCTGGTAGTTTTCCACCACCTTGAAGGGCGACATCTTCAGCCCCTCGTCGGAGGGGCTTTCGGCCATGGAAGGCATGCCGCCCGGCTCAATGGCGCCGTTCTCGCCCTCGTGCACGGTGGAAGCCACCCAGCACACCAGCTTGCCCTTGTGGAAGATGGGCAGGATCATGGACTGGTCGGTGTTGTGCACATTGCCGTAGCGGCTGTCGTTATGGATGAAGCCGTCACCCTCGCGCACGCCCACGGTGGGATCGTTGATCCAGTTCTTGATGATGAACTTGATGGGGTGGTGCACCAGCGCCGAGAAGATCAGCACGCCGCCGGCGGACGCGATGGCAAGGTCGCCGGAGGCCGAATACACGCCGGTGATGACGTCGCCCCACTTGGCGCCAGGCGCCGCGCCCATCTGCTCCACCATCTCATAGCCCTCGTCGCAGCCCGACTGGATGCGATCGCGGATCTTGGCGATGATGTGGGCATCGTCGACCTTGGAAATGGCCTCGTCCTCATCCGCCGTGCGCGGCATGATGTCGTGGTTTTGCATGATCTCGGGATCGGGGCCGAGAAACAAGGTGGTGTCGTTCAGGAACTTCTTGATGAGGGCGGCCTCTTCGGCGCTGGGAAGCTTGCCGCGGCCGGTATTGCTCATGTCGTTCATGGGGTTTCCTCCCGGAATGTCTTCAATGCGCGTGGCGCCTTGGGGCGCGGCCCTCCCCTCGCGGCGGCGAGGGGAGGAAAGATGGCGTCAGTGCGTGATCGCGGGCGTCGGCGCGCGCAGGAACCAGGACGCCCCCTGCTTGGCCGCCACGAAGGTCCAGCCGGGGTTGACCAGGAAGGTCGTCACCTCGGACGCCACGATGGCCGGCCCCTCGATGGCGACACCGGGCGCGATCGCGGCACGGCTCCACACCGGCGTTTCCACCGGCCCATCCTGACCCACGAAGTGGCACACCCGGGTGGAGGCGGGCGGCGGCGGGGCCTTGCGCTCGGCCGGGGGCACCGGCTTGATGTCCTCGAACTCGACCGTCTCGTGGTGCACATAAGCGGCGATGCGGATGGTGTTGATGCGGATGCCCGCCTCCGGCGCCTGCGAGCCCTCGCCGAAGCGCTTGCCATAGTCGGCGGAGAATTGGGAGATCATGGCGAGCACATCCGCCGGCCCGTGCACCTCGTGCTTCTCGATCACCGCCGTGGTCTGCACCAGCTGGTTGCCGTAGCGCATATCCAGCTCAAGGTTGTGGCGGATGTCGGCCAGCGGCACACCCTGGCGCAGGAGATCCTGGGTGCCGCGCGCCTTCAGCTCGGCGACGATGGCGTTGAAGCGCGCGTAATCGTCGAACAGGGCGCGGGTGTTGCTGTCGTAGAGCACCATGTAGAGCGACTGCTCGTGGATGTGGAGCTGGTGCATGTTGCCCGCGCCCACCGCCGAGAAGACGGAGGAGAGCGGCGGCGCCAGGATGCGGTCGATGTTGAGGTTCTGGGCGATGCCGCAGCAGTGTAGCGGGCCATTGCCGCCATAGGCGAGCATGGTGAAATCCTTGGGGTCGTAGCCCCGGGCGCGCAGCTCGGTGAACAGCCCGTTGGCCATGTTGTCGTCCACCTTCTCGCGGATCAGCAGCGCCGCCTCGATCACCGAGCAGTCGAGCTCGTCGCACAGCGCATCCTCGATCGCCGCCTTGGCCCGGCGCGGGTTCAGCGGAATGGAGCCGCCCGCGTAATTCTCCGGATCGAGATAGCCGAGCAGCAGGTCGGAATCGGTGACGGTGGGCCGCATGCCGCCACGGTCGTAGCAGGCGGGGCCGGGATCGGAACCGGCGCTCTCCGGGCCGCACTTCACGGTCTTGTACATGCGATCGTAGGAGGCGATGGAGCCCCCGCCGGCGCCGAGCGTGACCAGATGCACCATGGGCACCGAGACCAGCCAGCGGTCGATGACGGGGTTGAAGTCGTAGTGCTTCACGCCCCCTTCCACCACGATGCCAATGTCGTAGCTGGTGCCGCCCATGTCGGTGGCCACCACATTGCCGAGCCCGGTGAGCATGGCCAGATGCTCCGAGGCGCCGATGCCGGAGACCGGGCCGGAATGGATGGTCTGCAACGCGTCGGTGGAATTGAGCTGCGCCATGCCGCCGGAATTGTGGATCACCAGCATGGGCTTCTCATACCGGTGGGCGCGCAGGTTCTGCTCCAGCGCCGACAGGGCGTGGTACATGGTGGCGTGCAGATAGCCGTCCACGATGGCCGAGGTGGCGCGCACATATTCGCCTTTGCGCCCCGCCACCTGGTGGGACAGGATGACCGGAATGGCGCCCAGGAGGTGGGAGGGATATTCCTCCAGAAGGATCTCCTCGATGCGCTGCTCATGGGCGGGGTTCACCACCGCATTCACCAGCGCCACCACGATGATCTCGGCGCCGCGATTGACCAATTCGCGGATCTGGGTGCGCACATCCTCCTCGTCGAGGGGCATGACGAGCTTGCCCTGGAAATCCACCCGCTCGCGGATGCCGCGGATCATGTGGGCCTCCACCAGCGGATCCGGCCGCGCGGCGTTGGGCATGTCCTGCTGGCCCAGATTATCGAGCCCCTCGCCATAGCCGCGGGCGCGGCTGAGCGGCACCGTCGCCTCATAGCCGGCGGTCACCAGCATGCCGATCTTGGGGCCCTTGTGCTCGATCAGGGCATTGGTGCCGAGGGTGGTGGCATAACGCACGCTGTCCACCGCCGCGAGGATCTCCTCAAGCTCAAGCCCCAGCACGGTGCAGGCCTTGCCGAGCGCCTCGTTGAAGCCCATGGCGAGGTTGTGGTGGGTGGTGAGGGCCTTGGCCTCGATATATTGCTTGTCCCAGACCACGAAGCAGTCGGTGAAGGTGCCACCGATATCGACGGAAACGCGTTTCATGTCCCCTCCCTGAGGAATGATGGTGGGCGCTGGGCGCCGCTGAAGTTCTTGCCTTCGCCGCGAAGGGCTGCGCCTTCCCCCCAAGGCGGGAGGAAGGCGGGCGGCTCAATGCCCGTGGCCATCCGCGCGGGCGACCGCCGGGCCGGCATAGGGCGCGGCGGCCTCCCCGCGCGCGGCCCACTGGGCCTTCAGCGCGTCGAGGTCCACATCCATGTCGTGGAGCGGCGGGTGGCCGGGAATGGCGTATTCCGTCTCCACCTGCGTGCCGCAATGGGGGCAGCAGAACTCCAGGATGCGCACCCACTCCGGATCGGGGCTGAAGGTGAAGCGATACTTGTCCGGATCGATGATGGGCGGGTGGATCTCGGTGGGGTCACGATCGTAAACGAGCAGACCCTCCTTGTAACTTCCCCGCGCCGGAGCAATCTCGTGATCGCACACCCGGCATTCCCATTTCTCCGTCTTAAGGTCGATGCGCAGATACTCGGTCATCGCGACTTTCATTGTTTCAATCCTCCCGGCTCAGCAGGATGTCTCCCGCATCGCTGATGACAAACTGCCAGCCCTCGGGGACACGGCAGGTGAAATAATCTTCCTCAAGGACGGCGGGTCCGGCGGCGAAATGGCCTTCGGTGAGATCGGCGAGGCGGTAGACCGGCACATCGATGCGGCCATGCTCGCGGATCAGCACGTTGCGCTTGCCGTGGGCGGGCGCCGGCGCCTTGGGGGCGAACGCGGCGGCCTTTTCGGAGGCCGAGCGCAGGCTCTTGATCGCCTTCAGCTCCAGCTCCACCGTGCGCGCCGCGGCGAAGGTAGCCGGCACCACCGGCGGCTCGGCGAGCGCGAAGGTCTCGGTGCGGCCATCGCCGAAATCGGCGACGAGACGCGCCTCGACGGTGTAGGTGCCGGCGGCGCACCCCTCCGCGAACATGTCGCGGGCGGCCTTCACCTTCAGTCCCGCCAGGGTCTCGGCGAGCGACGCGGGATCCTCGATGGTCACCTGATAGCGCTGGGAGATGTCGCAGGCGCCGATGCCATAAGCGGAGAACACCGCCGCCATCTGCGGAATGGCCACCCGCCGGATGCCGGCCTTGTCGGCGACGCCGCAGGCGTTGAGCGGCCCGGCCCCGCCGAAGGCGAGCATCACCGTCTGCGGCGAGATGTGGGTGAAGCGGTGCAGCTCCGCCGCGATCTTCTCCTCATAGGCGAACTCCATGCGCAGCAGCGCGTCATCCAGGCTCACGCCGAGCGGCGTCGCGATATTGGCGGTGACCGCCGCCGCCGCCCGATCCACGTCGAGCCCCATGCCGCCGCCGAAATAGGAGGTGGGATCGAGCAAGCCGCCGAGCAGGCTCGCGTCGGTGATGGTGGCCTCGCGCCCGCCGCGACCGAAGCAGGCCGGGCCGGGCACCGCGCCCACGCTCTCCGGCCCGATGACGATGCGCCCCTCCACCACCTTGAAGATGGAGGAGCCGCCGGCACCCGCGCTCAGGATCTCGCACAGGGGAAAGGACACCGAGATGCCTTCCACATGGCCGCGCCGCACCTCCGCCACCGTGCCGTTCTTGTACTGGCCGATATCGGTGGTGGTACCGCCCACGTCGATGGAGACCGCATCGGTGAAGCCGTAGCGCCGCGAGAACGCCTTCATGCCCTCCATGCCGCCGCGCGGACCAGAAGAATAAGTCTTGATGGCGATGGTCTTCGCCACGCGTGAGGCGTCGCCGTCATTCCGGAAGATCAAAAGCGGGTTCTTGGTGCGGTAGGCCCGGAGCCGGTTCTCCGCATTGAACAGGAACCCCTCCATGGAGGGATGGAGGAAGGAGTTGATGAGCGCGGTCCAGGTGCGCCGCTCCCCGTCCGCGTCATTGGTCAGGTCGGAGCCGTAGAGGATCGGCACCGCCCCCAGCAGGTGGCGCGGATACTTGCGCAGGGCGATGAGGCGGAAGCGATCCTCGAGGGCGAGGAAATCGGATCCGTCGAAGCTCACCACCAGGCGGTTGGCGCCGGCGGCGGTGAGGGTATTGATGGCCTTGACCACCTCCACCTCGGCGGCCGCGCCGTTCACCGTATCGGCGTCGAGAAAGACGATGCGGTCGCCCACCAGCGCCTCGAACACCTCGGCATCGTGGGCCGCAAGGCGGCTTGGCAGGTCGCGGGCGGCCGCGTCCAGGATCAAGCCGAGACGGGGACCCTTGCGCTCGCAAATGGCGTTGGTGCCCTGCGTGGTCGAATAACGGATGAGGTCCACCTCTTCGAGCAGGCGCTTCACGTCCGGCGCCCCGTAGAGCACGCCGGACGCCTTGGTCAGCCCCTCGAAGAAGCATTTGCTGAGGTCATAAGGAGTGGTGAGGACCTTGGTCTTCTTCACCACGTCATCCGCCATGATGCAGACGTCGGTCAGTGTGCCGCCGTTGTCGATATTGATCTGCAGGGCCATGCGAAGTGTCTCCTCCCTTTTCTTTTCGGGTACCGGTGCGCGGCCGCGCCCCCGTGCTCGCGGCGGCCGGTCGGGTCACCATCGAGGTCGCAAGGCGCGTGCCAAGAGCGCCGATCCGGAGATCGCAAAATATTTCCCTTGAGCCCGTTACATTTTGAGTTCCAGGCAACACATCTGGAACATCTGAAATGACGTCTTTACGAATACGCGTTCGAAATCCGAACGCTGTTGTGCGACGCGAAGATTGAACGACCGCAGCGCAAAAGGAGCGCGCCCGCGCCAAAAAAAACGCCGCCGATGGGCATCGGCGGCGTGGAGGAGGTCTTTCAGGGAATCGAAAGCTCTTTCTACTGAGCAAGGCGCATGCCACGACCCAGGCGCGCGGGCCTATAGCTGCGCACGGCGCACTTCATCCACCGCATTTTCGAGATCATAACGACGCAACTTGGCGTAGACCGTGCTCTTGGCGATGCCGAGGCTGCGCGCCACCGCCGTCACGTTGCCGCGTTGCGCCTGCATGGCGCGGATCAGCGCCGCGCGTTCCGCGTGCTCCATGCCGCTGAGGCCGAGCGCCGGCGAAACGGGGCTCTGTCCTGCGTCCGCGAACCCGACCGGAGCTTCGGCCGGCGTGCGGATTTCGTCCGGCACATCGGCCTCGCCCAGCTCCGGCCCCTCGCCGATCAGCAGCATGCTCTCGATGACGTTGCGCAGCTCGCGCACATTGCCCGGCCAGCCATAGGCGAAGAACAGGTCCAGCACCGCCGGCACGAGCGGCCGCGGCGGCACCCCCTGGCGGCGCGCGAGCTCATCCATCAGCTGCTCGGCAAGAACGGGAATATCCGAAGCGCGCTCGCGGAGGGGCGGAATGGTGATGGAGGTCACCGCCACTCGATAAAACAGGTCCATGCGGAATCGTCCGGCCTGGATTTCCTGCCGCAGATCCCGGTTGGTGGCGGCGATGAGGCGAAAATGAACCTTGCGCGGGCGCGTCTCGCCAATGCGATAGACTTCGCCGGATTCGAGCACCCGCAGAAGATGCGGCTGCAGATCCTTCGGCATCTCTCCGATCTCGTCGAGGAACAAGGTGCCCCCGTCCGCCGCCTCGATCTTTCCGATCATGCCGCCGCGCCGCGCGCCGGTGAAGGCGCCTTCGGCATAGCCGAACAATTCGCTGGACAGCAGCTCGCGCGAGAGACCACCACAGTTCAGGGCCACGAACGGGCCGTCGCGTCCGGGGCTTGCCGCATGCAGGCATTGGGCGAACACGTCCTTGCCCACGCCGGTCTCGCCCAGCAGCAGCACCGGTGCCCGGCTCTTGGCGAGCTGCTCGGCACGGGTGACCGCCTGCCGCAGCGCCGGTGCCTGCCCCACCAGACGGTTGAAGGGCCCCCCCGTCGCTCCCGCCCCGCCCGCGCGCACGCCGCTTGCCGGCGGGGCCGGAGCGGGAGGGGTGGGAACCGATCGCGCGCGCCCTGGAATGGCAAGCATCACGCCCAGCCGCTCCCCGTCCACCACCACCGGCTCCAGCCACTCGCGGCGCATCCAGCCGGGCAGGTCGCGGGGCAGCTCGTCGTCCTTGCGCCAGCCGAGGCGCAAGGCGGAAATGTCGGTGGTGGGCAAGTCGGCGTGGCGCCGCTTCAGATCCAGCAGTGCATCGCCCGCGGCACCGTTGGCCTTCACCGCCCGTCCGCGCCGGTCGAACACGATCAGGCCGTCCGCGGTGCCGCTGGACAGGCGCGGCAGGCAGCGCTCCAGCAGACGGAACCGGGCATCCATCTCGATCTGGGCGAGGCGGTTCTCGATGCGCCCGGCAGTGGCCACCACCAAGGCGAGGCTGTGGCGATTGAACGTGTCCGACAGGCCGGAGACGTCAACAACGCCGAGGATGGTCCCGTCATAGGGGTCGCGAATGACATCCGCCGAACAGGACCAGCGCTTGATGCCGGAGCAGAAATGCTCGGCCGAATGGATCTGCACCGGCTGACCGACCGCGATGGCGGTGCCGATGGCATTGGTGCCACAGGTCATCTCGCTCCAGGTGGCGCCCGACAGGAGATGAATATTCTCCGCCGCCCCGCGCAGACGCTGGTCGCCCTCAAGGTTGAGGATCACGCCGGTGTCGTTGGTGAGCACCATCACCGTTCCGGTTTCCGAAAGGAACTCCCGGGCCGAGGCCATCACCGGCGCGCTGGCCTCCACGAGATCGCTGCAACGGTCGCGCAGGGAATAAAGGCTGTCCTCCCGCATCGGTGGCGGCGCCTGGTCGCGTCTGGGATCCACGCTGCCGGACAGGCATCGTCGCCAGGAATCGTCCACGAGGCGCCGCAGCGCGTCGGAACTCTCCGGATCGCCGCCGAGGAAGCGCTCCCATGAGGTCATGATCTTCTGGTCGTTCTCGGGCACCGAGAAACGCTGTCCGCGCCTTGAAAGCGGCATTCCCTTTCCTCCCCTGTCGCCGCGCCGACCGGGTCGGGGCGGGCGTGCCGCCCGGGACAGATCTCTCGTCTGGCTTCCTCTGGCGGGCTTTGGCGTGTGTCGTCAGCGGCTGCACGGGTCCAATCGTGCGTTCCCAAGCCGCGGGTTCGTGTGGCGCGCCGCCCGTCACGTCGCCGTTGGGGCGTCCGCGCAGGGTATGGATTCAAAACTTAGCATCGATCGTGCCAGCGTGCACCGGCGATGCGGGCCTGACCTTGCGGCTCTCCGGGGCGGCGGACGCAGCGTCAGCCGACCGGATGGCGTTCGATTTTGAAACGCAGGCGACTGAAAATCGAACGCATGACCGGGCACCGGTGGGGAACTGTGCGCGATGACGGACAGGCCGGGTCCCAGGGCCGGCGAGGCGGCGCGCACCGTGGCACGGCGGTTGCTGCGCCCGCCGACAAAGCCGAGGCGAACGCCCGAGCCGGAGGAACGCCATGATGGACGCCAACACGGACGCCAACACCATCACCGAAGCCCCGGCCGTCCCCATGCCGGTGCCCATTCCGGACTTACCCGCGACGGACCTGCCCGCGACGGACGACGGACGCATCCCCGTGACCCTGCTGACCGGCTTTCTGGGCGCAGGCAAGACCACCCTTCTCAACCATTTGGTGCAACAGCAGGAATTCGCCGGCACAGCGGTGCTCATCAACGAGTTCGGCGCCATCGGCATCGATCACCATCTGGTGCAGCATGTGGGCGAGACCCTGGTGCTGCTCGAATCCGGCTGCATCTGCTGCGCCGTGCGCGGCGATCTCGTGGCCGCGCTGAAGGACCTGCACGAAAAGCTGTCCCGGCGTCAGATCAGCGCGGTGCGGCGGGTGGTCATCGAAACCACGGGCCTTGCCGATCCGGTCCCGGTGGTGTGGACGCTGATGGAGGAGCGTTTCATCTCCACCCGCTTCCGCTGCGACGGCGTGGTGAGCGTGGTGGATGCCAGCCTCGGCGCCGCCCAGCTCGACGCCCACCAGGAGGCGCGCCGGCAGGTGGCCCTGGCCGACCGCATCGTCATCTCAAAGCCGGATCTGGCCGATCGGTCCGCCCGCGAGGCGTTGGAGGCGCGGCTTGCCGCCCTCAATCCCTCGGCACCGCGCATGACGGTGTCGCATGGCACGCTCGCACCCGATTGGGTAACGGGCGCGGGCATCTATGCCGCAGCCGAGCGCACATCTCGGTTCGCCGCGTGGCTCGGCACGGAAGAGGCGCCGGCCGCGCGACACGACGACAGCCTGGCCACCTTCACCCTCCATTTCGACCGGCCGGTGCCGTGGCGGGGCTTCTGCGTGGCGCTGGGCGGCCTGCTGAACGACCACGGCGACCATATCCTGCGCCTGAAAGGACTGACGAACGTCGCGGGAGCGGAGGGACCGGTGGTGGTGCAGGCGGTGGGGCGCGTCGCCTATCCCGTCGTGCGGCTGCCGCGCTGGCCGGGACACACGGGGCGCTTCGACCGCGGCCGCTTCGACATGCGTGGCCGGCTCGTGTTCATCACCCAGCATCTGTCGCAGGACCAGGAGGCGGACATCCGCCAGCGGCTCGCTTTTCTGCCCGACGACGCTGCGGCCCTGCGCGCCGCCGCGACCACGCCCCTGCTGCCAACCCGATGCTGGCTCGGCGCGCGCATGCCGGTGGTCGGGCGCGGCGGCTTCGAAACCGACGGCTGGCGGATTCAGCCCCTGCGCCTGGGCGCCGGCTCCGCCATTCCGGCCTGAGCACCCTTGCGAACGCTCATGTCACCGCCTTTCGGATGCTCTCCGGATGGACCGCCGCCCCGCGTTTGGGACGTCCAGGCGCGTAATCCTCGACCAGCCGCATCACCCGCACCCGCGTGTCAGCCAAGAACCTGTTCGTCGTCCGGTGCGCCATGGCGTCCCCCTTCTCAGCGTTCGGCATATGAGGCCTTTCATTCCAGGCAGATACGCCCCCCTATGCGCGGACCGTCCCTCGGAGGCGCGCGGTCTGCACAATAATTAGGCTACGGTGGTATTTATATAATCTTGCCTCTGCCGGTTGGCGTGCCGACACTGAACGGGACACGACGGTTCCGAAGGGTGTTGCATGGAGCAGATCCTAGACGGCACCGGCGCTGAAGGCATGGCGGCCGCCTGCCTGGAGCGCCTGGAGACGCTGGCGCGGCACGGGCGGCGCGCGGTTGCCCAAGCCGGGGCATTCTCGCACGAGATCGCGAATCAGTCGGAACGGGTTGAGCAGGCGCTCGCCGCAACGCGGGAAAGCGTGGGCGAGGACACCGCGGAGCGCACCGCGGCGGCGCTCGGCGCCGAATTCACCGTGGCGGTCGAGACCGCGATGGGCACGCTGAGCGGCGAACTCGCCCGCATCTCCGCCCACATCGACGCGCGGGCGGACGAGGCCGGGCGGATCGTGCAGGAGATCGCGCGGCTCGGCGCGGTCATCCGCATGCTGTCCCTGAACGCGACGATCGAGGCGGCGCGGGCCGGCGAGCACGGCCTCGGTTTTGCCGTCGTGGCGTCCGAGGTCCGCCAGCTGGCCGATCAGACCCGCGGCAGCGCCGAGCGGGCCAACGCGAGCATCGACTTTTCCGATGTGCGCCATGAGATGCAGCAATTGCGGGCCGCCGTCTCCGCCATGCTCGCCACGCTACAGGATCGTGCCCAGGACACGTCGGAGCGCATCCGGACCGTGTTTACGCAGGTTGGCGGCGAACTCGCCACCATCGCGGCTAACAACAAGGCCATCGGCGAGGCGCTGGGGGCGGTGACCGACAGCGTGGCCCGCGCCGAAGGGCGCACGGCCGCGGCCGTCGAGCTGGCCAGCACCGCCGCGACCGCCCTGCGGGAGGGGCGGCCCGCGACCTTACCCGGTCTGATGCAAAAGGCCGGCTGCCGCGTGCCGCCCCCCGGCTACGACCGCCTGGAGGATGTTCTGCGCAGGGGCCGTTTGCTGGTGGCCATCGAGCCGAGCTTCGTCGGCCTGTCGTTCCGCCGCCGGCCGGGGGATCGGCTGGCGGGGCTCGATGTCGATTATGCGGAGGCCTTCGCCCGGTGGCTCGGGGTCACATGCACCTTCCTGGAAACCCCGTGGGACCTCTGTACCGAGCGGCTGGAGGTGGCCGGCCCGGAGGAGGAGGCCGACGTGGTGTGGTCGGCGCTGCCGCCGAATACCGGGCTTGGCCCGATCGCCTACTCGCGGCCATACACCTATCTCGATTTCGTGCTCGCGCGGCGGGCGGGAGATCACCGCATCCGCGGCATCGGCGACCTCGGTGGGCTGACCGTCGGCGTGGTCAATGACCCGAGCGCATTCGCGACGCTGGAGGCGGCGGGCCTGCGCTGGAGCGGAAACCGCCAGCTTCCCGGTGGCCGCGTCACCTTAGGCAATCTGGTCGCATTCACCGATCAGGGGCGCATCCATGAGGCCTTGGCCAAGGGCGTCGTCGATGCTTTCGCGGTGGATCACCCCATCATGCATTGGGCGGCCAGTGGAGAAGACAGCCGCTGGCGCGGACGCATCGAAGTGCTTCCCGGCAACATCGCCGGCGAGCCCTGGTACTATGCGGCCGCGGTGGCGCGCGATCCCGCCAATTTCCGACTTCTCGATGCGATCGACGCCTTCCTGACCTGGTTCGAGGGCACGGAGGAGCGGGCGGCGCTCGAGCGCCGCTGGCAAGGCGGCATCACTCCCGGTCGGCGGACCTATCGGGATGAGCCGGGCGGACTCGCCGGCGCCCCGGAACTCGCGGCGCTCTGGCGCGCCGCGCACGGTGGCGAACCAGAACGCAGCGTGCCGGGTCCCCGTTCGCACAGGCTGGAAATGTCCGCCTGACCCCCACGGACCCGTGCGTGGGGGTCAGGCGCGGACACAAGCACACCGTTCAGAAACGAACGGCGAGCTTGAGGCTGCCGAACTGGGCGAGATAGTCGCTTGCGATCTGGGCCTGGTATTCCGCCGTCAGGTCGAGCCCCTGGCCGGACGCGATCTGCAGGCCGAGGCCCAGATCGACGAGGTTGTTGGGCAGGCTCGTCGCGGTCTCGAACGTCCCCAGGCTGATGGGCGCATCCTGGAAACGGCTCGTGGTCGCGAAGGTGTCGGAGGACAGCAGCGTGTAGCCGACGGTCGCATAGGGGCGCAGCCAGTAGCCCTGCTCCAGGTCGACGCGCCCACCCAGCTCCAAGCTCGGGTTGAAGGCGAACAGGGTCTTCTGTGCCGACGACACGTCCAGATTAACGCCCGGCGCCCCATTCTCCGCGTAGGCCGGCTGGTCAATGTAGAGCGTGTCCACGTCAAGATAGGAGCGCAGGTACCAGTTGGTGAAGGTGAACTCGTAGGCACCGCGCAGCTTCAGGCCGGCATTGAGCACCTGCGAGTTGGATTGCGCGGTGGCGCTCGATGTGCCGATGACGACGTTGCGGAAATTGTCCTGCCATGTATTGCCGAGCGCGGCCGACAGGGCGAACAGCCAGGGACCGGTCTGGTACTTCAGGGCGACGGCGCCGCCGAAGGTGTTGCTGCTCGACGAGGAACCGCCGCCGCTCTCGGTCATCCAGCCCTGGGTAACGCCGGCGGAGAAGCCCAGGAACCAGTTCTCCATGAACTCGTGCTGGCCGCCGATACGATAGGTCATGGTGTTCTGGGTGAAGCCGTCATCCATGGACGAGGCGGACATGGTGGCCCGCCCGCCGATGACGCGGGCCCACAGGCAGTCGCCCTCGTGGATCAGCGTCGTGTCATCCACGAAGGAGGGGCAGCTCATGGCCGCCTTGAGGCCGGCACGGGTCTCCACCACGGATGTGGAGGCCTGGTCCGCATTGTCGTCGGCGGAAAGCCCGTTCAACGCGTTGGCGTAGTCCTGCGCGGACTTGATCGAGAGGAACTGCGCGAACATCTTCGCCTGCTCCGAAGACGCCGCGTTCCAGGCGCCCTGGAGATTGTCGGCCATCGCGCGCTGATCTTCGGTCAGCGTCACCCCCTTGGCGTGGGCGAAATCCGCCTTCGGCGTGAGGGACATTTCGGCCCCCCCGCTGTCCGAAGTCCGCTTGGTTTCGATGCTCCAGGTGATCGGCACCGCCACCTCATTCACACCGGTGACGGTCGGGGCATCCCCGGAGATGCCGCCCGCGGTCGCCTTCAGGAAGGTGTAGGTGCCCGGCAGCAGCCAGGTGATGGCGTTCGGCTGCACGAAGGTGCCGCTCTCGAAGTGAGCCCCTTGAGTCGTGACGAGCTGATCCGCGTTCCGGCCGCTGGTGCCGGCCGCCGGGGAGATATCCACCAGCAGCTTGCTGCCCCGTTGCCCCTGATACGAGCCGGTGAGTGTCGCGGTGGAAATCGTGCCGACACCGCCGATATCGAAGCTGCCGGCGTTGAAGAAGCCCTTGCCTGGAAGCCGGATGTCGCCGTCCGGACGGCTTTGGTAGAGGGCGCCGGCGCGGTTCATGAACTCGCCGTTGTAGACGCGGATGTCACCGATGACCGTGCCGTCATTCACGATCTTCGTCGTGCCGAACGCAGCGGTGATCGCGGTCCCCGACAGCGCGGAGAGGACCGTATCGGCGTCCTTCAATGTGATCGTCGTGTCGTTCGCGGTGTCGGAGCGGATTGCCGCGCCGCTGCCCGCGCCACCGGTGAGCGTCCCTGAATAGCTGATATCAACCACACCGCTCGCCTCTCGGACATTGGCGAGGGTGCCATCGGCCTTCTGCTGCCCGCTCTGGGCGAAGATGCCATAGGAATCCATGCCGACAGCGGAGATGGTGCCCGCGACATGGATATCTATGGGCCCGCCCTCACCCCTGACGTTGCTTCGCGCGTCGGTGCCGGTCTTTTCAGGCAGGACCTTGCCGTTGAGATTGCTGACGAAGCCGCCGCCTCCGCCCAGCGATTGGGCGAAGATACCATGCGCCCGTCCGCCGCTGGTGGTGATGTTCGTGCGAGCCGTGTTGGATTCCGTCTCAATCTCGACATGTCCGCCCGCGCCGGAAGAGCCGCCGCTGCCGGAGGGGCTGAATACGAGCTGGAAGGCGGAGAAGCGCCCGGTGCCGCCGTAGCCGCCGCCGCCGCCCACGCTCTGGGCAAAGATCGCGTGCGCCCCGTCGCCGGACGTGGAGATCGATGAGTCGTTGCCGAGCTTGACCTTCACCCCCCCACCCTGGCCGGCCACCCCGCCGGAGCCGCCGAACTGGACATTGGCGCTGATCAGCGCATCGCCCTTGCCGCTGCTGCCCATGCCGCCGCTGCCGCCCACGCTCTGGGCGAAGATGCCGAAGGCGCCGAGGCCCGATGTGACGATGGCGCCGGAGTTCTTGACTTCCACATCCCCGCCGTTGCCGCCGGAGGAGCCCTTGCCGCCGAACTTCACGTTGAGCGAGGGCGTGGGCAGGATGGCGTTCGAGCCATCCACGACATAGTCCAAGGAAGCGATAGCCTCCGACTTGCCGGTGACGGTGCCCACGAAGTCGTTCACCGCCGCGAGCGCCTCCTGCAGTTCCTTCGGAACGGCGGCGGACTTCAAAGAGGCACTCCGATCGAGGAAATAGCTGCCGCCGCCACCGCCCACGGACTGGGCGACGATGGCGTGGGCCTCGTCACCGGTTGTGGTGATCTTGCCCGTGTTGCCGATCTCGACCCTGCCGCCATTGCCGGACTTGCCGCCGCTGGCGCCCATGTTGATGTTTGCCGACAGGGAAATGGTGTTCTGCTGCACCGCACCGCCGGCGATGCCGCCGCCGCCGCCCACCGATTGCGCCAGGATGCCATAAGAAACAGAACCCGCGGTGGCGATGGTGCCGTCATTGGTTACCTTGACGTGTCCGCCATTGCCGCCGCCACCGCCGGTGCCGCCGTTGGTGATGTTCAGGTTGAAGACATTGTTGCCGTTCGCATAGGCGCCGCCGCCGGCGCCGCCGCCACCGCCCACCGATTGCGCCAGGATGGCGTAGGACAGATCCCCATGGGTGAGAATGCTGCCGGAGTTCGTGACATCGACCTCGCCACCGCCACCGCCACCGCCGCCCGAGCCGCCATTGGTGTAGTTCAAGGAGACGCTCGGAAAATCCCAGGCCTCCTTATTATTCTTCTTCAGATTTTCCTTTGCCCAATCCTTTAGTTTTGTTGACAATGCAATTTGCGCGGCGGTAGCGACGGCTCCTATCCCGTTTCGGAATGTTAAAAATTCTCCAGGATCGTTGCGATTAATGGATTTTGCCGTCGCCATAACCGATTTTACATACCCTGAAACTTTCTGAACACTTGAATCTTTACCAAATACATTCGGTATATTTTTTCCAGCCAGTTCTTTACCGACCTTGTTCGACTTGAGGACCTCTCCGGTGATCGTCACGATATAATTGCGAATATCTTCTGCCTTGCCGGACGTTGGGAAGTTTGGCGCCGCGCTCTCCCGCTTTCCGGTGAAGGCGCCGCCGATGCCGCCACCGCCCCCCACGCTCACCGCGACGATCCCGTGGGAGCCCGACAGAACCGTCTCGACAGAGGCTTTCTGCGTATTTTTAACCGAGACATCGCCGCCGTTGCCCCCCTTGCCGCCGCTCCCGCCGAGCTTGAGATTGGCGGCTTGGTCCCCCTCGCCACCGCCCTGAAAGCCACCGCCAGTGCCGCCGCCGCCGCCCACGCTCACCGCCTGGATAGCCGTCGCGTTCGTGCCGCCGGTGTGAACACGGCCGGTATTGGTGACCATGACCGTTCCGCCAGATCCTCCGTCACCGCCCGCGCCGCCAATGGTGGCATTGAACGTCACCGCATCCGCAAGCGGCAGGGTTTTGATGACCTCTCCGAACTCCTTGTCCCACTTGTGGCCGGTGCTCAGCCCCGCCGAGGCGGCGGTATCTGCCGTGCCGCCCTCGCCGCCACCGCCGCCCACGCTCAGCGCGGTGATGCCGTTCGAGAACTGTCCCCAGGTCTCTATCCCACCCTCATTCTCGACCGTGACCGCGCCGCCGGTCCCGCCCCCGCCCCCCTTGCCACCGATGGAGAACGAGCCCGCGATCGTCTTGTAGTATCCGAGCAGGTCGGAGATGCTCTCCGCACCGCCACCGACACCGCCGCCGCCGCCTGCGCTCACCGCGCGCACGCCGGCGGCGGCGGTGCCCCAGGTAACGACCTTGCCGCCCACCTTGTTGACCACGTTGACCGTGCCGCCATCGCCACCCTTGCCGCTCGTGCCACCGACGCTGGATGACACGGAGAGAGCGACGTTTGGCCCGGTCGGCGCCGCGAGCGCATGCGAGGCCGCCGCCCCACCGGAGCCGCCGCCGCCGCCGATCGAGCGTGCGTCGATACCGACCGCATCGCGTCCGTCCGTCGATATGGACGCGGCGTTGTAGACAGCGACCGCACCACCGCCGCCGCCGTCACCGCCCTTGCCGCCCACTGCCAAGGCTAGAGCGATGGACGCGACGTCGGCGCCCGGCACCGCCGCCGCGATAGCATAGGAGCTGGCCTTGCCGGCCGCGCCGCCGCCACCGCCGACGCTCTGCGCTTCCACGCCCGCGGCGGCTTTGCCATGGGTGACGAGATTGGAAAGGTTGTCGACCTCGACCGTGCCGCCCTTGCCGCCCTTGCCGCCACTGCCGCCCACCGCCACGGACAATGACACGGCGTTCCCCAGCGCGCCGCTCCAGGCCGAGCCGCCGGCGCCGCCACCGCCACCCACCGACTGGGCAAAAATGGCGCCGGCAGTCTCGCCGGAGGTGGTGATGCTGGACGTCGTGTTCGTCGACTTCTCGACGTAGACGGCTCCGCCGTCGCCGCCGCCGCCGCCGGTGCCGCCCAAGGCCATGGAAAAGAAGAGACCGGCGGCGGCCGCATCGCCGCCCGCGCCGCCGCTGCCGCCGATACTCTGGGCGAACAGGCCTTTGGCGCTCGCGCCCTGGGTCCGGATGGTCCCGTCGTTGCGCACACGCACCTCGCCGCCGTCGCCCCCGGTGCCCCCCACTCCGCCCTTGGCGAAGAACGGGAACCACGCGGACCCGCCTTGCCCGCCGCCCGGGGCTTCCGTCTTCTTCGTCGTCTGGACGGAGAACGCCTCGATGGCGCGCCCGCCGCCAATGCTCTGCGCCATGAGGGCGGTTGCGCTCTCGCCCTTCGTCGTCACCTTGCCACTATTGACAAGCGTTACAGTGCCGCCCCGCCCGGCATTTCCACCCGCGCCACCCCTGAGAGCACCGTTTGCCCCACGGCCTCCCGTTCCACCAACGGATTGCGCAGCAATGCCGAACGAGAAAGCCCCTTCCGTAGCGATCGTGCCGCGCTGCGTGCCGAGGATGGAGCCGCCCGAACCGCCGGTCCCCCCTTTTCCCCACCTCGAAGCCCAGGCCGTCGCATTGCCGCCCGTTCCGCCGACAGACTCGAGCAACACCGCGATCGACTGGTCGCCACGCGTGATGACCGTTCCGTTGTTGGTGAAGCGAACGCTGGCATTCTCACCGGTCCCGGTCCAGGCGTTGCCGCCCGCTTTGCCTTCCGAATCCTGATCGCCGCCGCCACCCCGCGCCTCGGCGATGATGGCCGGCGCCAACTTGCCGTTGGTCGAAAGTGTCGCGCCGGAGCCGATCTCCACAATGGCTTGTCCGCTGATCCCGGCTGTCGTGCCAATGCGATTCGTGCGGCCGGGCCTGCCCTGGGAGACGAGACGGATGACCGCGAAATTGTCGCCCTCAATGCCGATCGACTTGAGCGCCTGGAAAGTTACGGTACCGCCGTCGCCGCCGCCATCCCCCAACCGGTCCGGTTGCCCGCCGACGGACCTCAGGCTGATCAGCGGAACGCCTGACGCGGCCTGGTTCGTGCGGGCGACATTGATGGTGCCGTTCTGGACGAAGGTGACGTTGCCACCCTTGCCGCCTGAACCGCCGGAAGAATTGCTCCTTCGGGCCTTATAGTAGGCACCCCCCACTCCCCCCCGCGACATCAGCTCAACCAGGGGGCTTGTGAAACTCTTTCCGCCGCCGAGATCACCGAGATTCTGCATGATGATGGCGGGTCCGGCGCCGCCTGGCCGGCCGTCGGTGGGCTGGGAGCGCTTGTGATTCCAGCCACCGTCGGCGCCTTTGGCACCAGTGAGATCTCTGACCACCGGCGTACTCACCGCGCCTGTCAGGTCTTCGGCTCGCGCCGGGGCCGGGATGGCGAGGAGACCCGCGCACAGCGCGACCGCCGAGACCCCGCTCAGCCAACATCCCTCGTGCCGCCGGCCGATAGCGCAGGCGCCCGCGCGTCCCCGAAATCCTTCGGCTCCCATCGTCTTCCCCCGCCCTCCGCCGCCTTCACCGCGACCTTGGACCTGCGGCCAACAAGGCAACGTCCAGCCGCCGGAGCAAACTCAAGCCTGGACAAAAGTCAGGACAGCGTCAGCCCGCCGTCCGGCCATGAAGGCGGGCTTTGCTCCAGGCCAAGACAGGGTGAGTTGAATTCGCTGCGGTGGAGCCTTATGCGTGGACGCCATGGACACCCATGCCGACGCCGAAAAACCCTTGACTTCCCTGTCCTGCCATCGGCCGCCTTCCGGCACGGCGGCACCGTTCCTGCCCATGAGCCGCGCCGAAATGACGGCCCTCGGCTGGGACGCCTGCGACATCGTGCTGGTGACGGGCGACGCCTATGTGGATCATCCAAGCTTCGGCATGGCGATCATCGGCCGGCTGCTCGAAGCCCAAGGCTTCCGGGTCGGCATCATCGCACAGCCCGACTGGCAGTCGGCGGAGCCGTTCAAGGCGCTCGGCAAGCCGGCCCTGTTCTTCGGCGTCACCGGCGGCAACCTGGATTCCATGGTCAACCGCTACACGGCGGACCGCCGGCTGCGCCACGATGACGCCTATACTCCGGGCGGCGAGGGGGGCCAGCGACCGGACCGCAGCACCATCGTCTATACGCAACGCTGCCGCGAGGCGTTCAAGGACGTGCCGATCGTGCTTGGCGGCATCGAGGCCTCGCTGCGCCGCATCGCCCATTACGACTATTGGTCCGACAAGGTGCGCCGCTCGGTTTTGGCGGACGCCAAGGCGGATCTGCTCGTCTACGGCAATGCCGAGCGCGCCATCATCGAGGTGGCGCACCGCCTCGCCGCCGGCGAGGCGCCGCGCGATCTCGATTCCATCCGGGGCGTCGCCCTGTTCCGCCGCGTGCCGGACCATTACACGGAACTCCACGCCGACGATCTCGACAGCGCCGACGAGGGCGCGGCCCGCCGCCCCGGCGATACCGTGATCCGGCTGCCGGCCTATGAGCAGGTGGAGCAGGACAGCGAGGCCTATGCCCGCGCCTCGCGCGTGCTGCACCGGGAGAGCAACCCCGGCAATGCGCGCCCGCTCGTGCAGCGCCACGGCGACCGCGACCTGTGGCTGAACCCGCCGCCGATCCCGCTGACCTCCGCCGAGATGGACGCGGTCTACGACCTGCCTTACGCCCGCGCGCCGCATCCCTCCTACGGCACGGCACCGATCCCGGCCTGGGACATGATCAAGTTCTCGGTGACCATCATGCGCGGCTGCTTCGGCGGCTGCACCTTCTGCTCCATCACCGAGCACGAGGGCCGCATCATCCAGAACCGCTCGGAAGGCTCGATCCTGCGCGAGATCGAGTTGATCCGGGACAAGACGCCGGGGTTCACGGGTGTGATCTCCGACATCGGTGGGCCGACCGCCAACATGTACCGGATGGCCTGCAAGGACACAAAGATCGAGGCCGCTTGCCGGCGGCCGTCCTGCGTCTTTCCCGACATCTGCCCGAACCTGAACACCTCGCACGACGACCTGATCCGGCTTTATCGCAAGGTCCGCGAGGTGGAGGGCGTCAAGAAGGTGATGGTCGCCTCCGGCGTGCGCTACGATCTCGCGGTGAAAAGCCCCGAATATATCAAGGAACTGGTGACCCATCACGTCGGCGGCTACCTGAAGATCGCGCCCGAACATACCGAGCGCGGCCCGCTCGACAAGATGATGAAGCCGGGCATCGGCACCTATGATCGCTTCAAGGAGATGTTCGACGCCGCGGTGAAGCAGGCTGGTAAGAAATACTACCTCATTCCGTATTTCATTGCGGCCCATCCCGGCACGACCGACGAGGACATGATGAACCTCGCGCTCTGGCTCAAGAGGAACCGCTATCGCGCCGATCAGATGCAGACGTTCCTGCCCTCCCCCATGGCCACGGCTACGACCATGTACCATACCGGCGTCAATCCGCTGCGCGGCGTGCGGCACGGGGCGAGCGACAAGGTGGTGACCGTCACGGGGCTGCGTCAGCGCCGGCTGCACAAGGCGTTTTTGCGCTACCATGATCCCGATAACTGGCCGCTGCTGCGCGAGGCGCTGAAGCAGATGGGCCGCGCCGATCTGATCGGCGCGCGCCCCGACCAGCTCGTGCCGGCGCACCAGCCACCCGGCACCGGCAAGGCTGCCGGCACGCGACGACCCGTGCGCCGCACGGGCGGGACGCAGCCTTTCACCACCAAGGGCGTGCCCATCAAAAAGTGACCGGTCCGCAGGGGCTAGAGCAATTCCAGCAAAAGTGTGCAGCGATTTTGCGCCTGGAATTGCGACAAAACAAAGACCTAGGCCGTAGTGACGATTTAAGGATTTGGGATTCCCAAGTGGTCGCAAATCAGATTCAACGCTGATTTTGGAGGATCGGCGATGGATTGCGATGCTCTTCGGGAT
>NZ_JABWGX010000041.1 GCF_021730435.1 Xanthobacter agilis | reverse complement strand
GGCGGGCGCCGCGCTCCGGAGACCTCGCCTTTCCCTCGTCGCGGAACGGCGGATAATCAGGTATTCCGGTGCACAGCGGACCTGTCATCCGGAGTCGTCGATGCCCTTGCTGCTCACCCGCCGCGCCTTCACCCTCGCCGCCGCCCTCGCACCCGCCCTTGCGACCCGCGGCTTTGCCGAGGAGGCCGCGCCGGCCGGGCCGCCCGCCACGGCGCCGGCGGCCGGCAGCCCCGCCTTCCATCACGGACTGTCCCTGATGGGCCAGCCGAAATACCCGGCGGGATTTGCCTATTTCGATTATGTGAACCCCGCAGCCCCCAAGGGCGGGCCGCTGCGGCTCGCCGAGGACGGCGGCTTTGATTCGCTCAATTTCGTCATCCCCCGCGGCAGCCTCGCCAGCGGGCTGAGCCTCATCTACGACACGCTGATGGTGCCTGCCTTTGACGAGGTGGCGAGCGAATACGGCCTGATCGCCGAGGGCGTGAGCTACCCCGCCGATTTTTCCTCCGTCACCTACCGCCTGCGCGCGGGCGCCAAGTGGCACGACGGCACGCCCATCACGCCCGACGACGTGGTGTGGTCGTTCGAGGCGCTGGTGGCCAACAATCCCAACCAGAAGTTCTATTATTCCCACGTGGTGAAAGCGCAGCAGACCGGCGCGCGCGAGGTCACTTTCACCTTCGATCAGGCCGGCAACCGCGAATTGCCGCAGATCGTCGGGCAGTTCATGGTGCTGCCGAAGCACTGGTGGACCGGCGTCGGCGCCGACGGCAAGCCGCGCGACATCACCCAGGGCACGCTGGAACCGCCGCTGGGCTCGGGCGCCTATCGCATCAAGAGCGTCACCCCCGGCCGCACCATCGTCTACGAGCGGGTGGCGGACTATTGGGGCAAGGACCTCAATGTCAATGTGGGCAAGGACAATTTCAGCGAGATCCGTTACGAGTATTTCCGTGACGACACGGTGATGCTGGAGGCCTTCAAGGCCGACCAGTACGATTTCCGCATCGAAAGCTCCGCCAAGAACTGGGCCACGGCCTATGACTTCCCCGCCCGCCGGGATGGGCGAGTGATCCTCGAAATGTTCGAGAACCGCGCCTCGGGGGTCATGCAGGCCTTCATTCCCAACCTGCGGCGGGCGAAGTTCCAGGACCGGCGGGTGCGCCGCGCCCTCAACTATGCCCTCGACTTCGAAGGCATGAACCACGCCCTGTTCTTCGATCAATACAAGCGCATCTCGTCCTATTTCTCCGGCACCGAACTCGCCTCCTCCGGCCTGCCGCAGGGGCGCGAGCTTGAGATCCTCAACCCGCTGAAGGGCAAGGTTCCGCAGGAGGTGTTCACCGCCGCCTACGCCAACCCCGTCAGCGGCGACGAGAACGCCCGGCGCGCCAACCTGCGCGACGCAACGCAATTGCTCAAGGCCGCCGGCTACGAGGTGAAGAACCGCAAGCTGGTGGACGCCAAGGGCGAGCCCTTCACCATCGAAATCCTGATCGCGAGCCCCGCGTTCGAGCGGGTGGCCGTGTTCTACAAGCCGGCGCTGGAGCGGCTCGGCATCTCCGTCAGCATCCGCCTCGTGGATTCCTCCCAATACATCAACCGGGTGCGGGCGCGGGACTTCGACATGATCGTCTCCGGCTGGGGCCAGTCCCTGTCGCCGGGCAACGAGCAGCGCGACTATTTCGGCTCCGACGCCGCCAGCCGCGAAGGCTCGCGCAATTATGGCGGCATCACCGATCCGGCGGTGGATGTGCTCATCGACAAGGTGATCTACGCCACCGACCGCGCCGACCTCGTGGCCGCCACCCATGCCCTCGACCGGGTGCTGCTGTGGAACGAATATGTCATCCCGGCCTGGACCTTGAACTACACCCGCACCGCCCGCTGGGACCGCTTCTCCCATCCGGCGAACCTGCCGGCCTATTCCTTCGCCTTCCCCGACATCTGGTGGTTCGATGCGGAAAAGGCGGCCAAGATCGGTTCCATCAAGTGACGGGCGCCACGACATGAACCTCACCCGCCGTTCCCTGCTGCGCATCGGCGTCGGTCTCGGGGCCGGTGCGCTCGGCCCGCGCCTCGCCCTTGCCGAAGTCCCCGCGGCCGAAGGCCCCGCGCCAGCGGCGCCGAGCCAGGCGCGGCATGGCCTCTCCTTCTTCGGCGACCTCAAATACCCCGCCGACTTCACCCATTTCGACTATGTGAACCCGGAGGCGCCGAAGGGCGGCCCGTTTTCCCAGATGGGCCGCGCCACCTTCTACAATCAGTCGCTGAGCACCTTCGACACGCTGAACCCCTACAACCAGCGCGGCAACGGCGCCCAGGGCATCGAGCTCATCTACGATACGCTGATGACCGCCGCCGGCGACGAGAAGAGCGCCATGTATCCGCGCCTCGCCACCGCGGTCGAGATCGCGGACGAGGGGCTCACCTATCGCTTTCCCCTGAACCCCGCCGCCCGCTTCCACGACGGCACGGCGCTGACCGCCGCCGACGTGGTGGCCAGCTTCGCGGCGCTCAAGGCGGACGGCTACGAGACCATCCGCATGGCCCTGCGCGACCTCATCGCGGTGGAGCCGGATGGCGACCAAGCCGTGGTGATGCGGTTCAAGCCGGGGCGGGCGCGGGACGTGCCGTTGACCGCCGCCGGCATGCCCATTTTCTCCAAGGCCCATCTGGCACACCACCCGTTCAACCAATCGTCCCTGGAACTGCCTTTGGGATCGGGTCCCTACAAGGTGGGGCGTTTCGAGCAGGGCCGGTTCATCGAATACGACCGGGTCAAGGACTATTGGGGCGCGCGCCTGCCGGCCCTGACCGGCCGTTTCAACTTCGACACCGTGCGCTACGAATATTTCCGCGACCGCATCGCCGGCTTCGAGGGCTTCAAGGCCAAGGCCTATCTATTCCGCGAGGAGTTCACCGCCCGCGAATGGGCCACCCAATACGACTTCCCCGCCGTCCGCGACGGCCGGGTGAAGCTGGAGACGCTCCCCGATGAGAGCTTTTCCGGCGTGCAGGGGTGGTTTTTCAACACCCGGCGCCCGCAATTCTTCGACCGCCGCGTGCGCGAGGCCATCGGCCTCCTGTTCGACTTCGACTGGACGCGGCGGAACCTCATGTATGACGCCTACCACCGCACCGTGTCCTTCTTCCAGAACTCGGACATGATGGCCCAGGGCCTGCCCTCCCCCGCCGAGTTGAAGCTGCTCGACCCGTTCCGGGCGCAACTGCCCGAGGAGGTGTTCGGCGAACCCTATGCGCCGCCGGCATCCGACGGCTCGGGGGAAGACCGGGCCTTGCGTCTCAAGGCGGTGGCGCTCCTGAAGGATGCCGGCTACCTCATCCGGCAAGGCAAGCTCGTCAACGCCAAGGGCGAGCCCT
Organism: Xanthobacter agilis; assembly: GCF_021730435.1. Lineage (GTDB taxonomy): Bacteria > Pseudomonadota > Alphaproteobacteria > Rhizobiales > Xanthobacteraceae > Xanthobacter > Xanthobacter agilis. Next base: position 25,379 of record NZ_JABWGX010000041.1, on the reverse strand, counting down.
TTACCATGGAGTTCCTGGACGACGACGGCGCCATGGAGCGCCACCACGCCCGCTTCATCGGCCATCTGAAGAAGGTGGGCATCGATGCCACCTTCCGCATCGTCGATCCAGCCCAGTTCCAGGCGCGGTTGCAGGCGTTCGATTTCGACGTGGTGGTGCGGCGCTACAGCTTCGCGCCCTATCCGGGCGACGAGCTGCGGGCCTATTTCTCCACCGAGGCGGCGCGCACGCCGGGCTCCTACAATGTGGCGGGCATCGCCGATCCGGTGGTGGATGCGCTCATCGCCCAGGCCCTGGCGGCGGGAAATGCCGACGCGCTCGTCACCTGCTGCCGCGCCCTCGACCGCGTGCTCAGGGCCGGGCATTATTGGATCCCCCAATGGTATTCGGGCGAAAACCGCATCGCGTATTGGGACGTGTTCGGCCGACCGGACGTGAAGCCCCGCTACGAGCTGGGGGTGCTCGACACCTGGTGGAGCACGGCGCCTGGGGCCGCCAAGCCCGGCTGATCCGCCATCTTCCCGCGAACCGGTATCCAATCCGCCGAAAAACCCTTTAGTCTGCACCGCGAGAGCAATTTCAGCAAAAGTGTGCCGCAGTTTTGCGTCTGAAATTGCGATAAAATAAGAAGCTCTAGGTCCAGAACGGGAGACGCGATGCTCGCCTACATCATCCGCCGCATTGCCCTCATGGTGCCCACCATGCTCGGCATCATGCTGGTGTCGTTCGTGGTCATTCAATTCGCGCCGGGCGGACCGGTAGAGCGGGTGATCGCCCAGCTCACCGGCGACGATGTCTCGGCCACCTCCCGCGTCTCCGGCGGCGGGGGTGACTTCTCCGGCGCCGCCGCGGCAGCCCAGGCGGCGGGGGCCGCCGATGCCGTCTCCGCCAAATACCGCGGCGCCCAGGGGCTCGATCCGGCCTTCATCGCGCAGCTCGAGAAGCAGTTCGGCTTCGACAAGCCGCCCCATGAGCGCTTTTTCAAGATGATCGGTGATTACGCGACCTTCAATTTCGGCCGCTCCTATTTCCGTGACGTCACCGTGCTGGAGCTGATCGGCGAGAAGCTTCCGGTCTCCATTTCTCTTGGTCTGTGGATGACGTTATTGACTTACGCCATCTCCATTCCGCTCGGCATCGCCAAGGCCATGCGTGACGGCTCGCGCTTCGACATGTGGACCTCGGCAATCGTCATCGTCGGCTATGCCATCCCCTCGTTCCTGTTCGCCATATTGCTCATCATCCTGTTCGCGGGCGGATCGTTCCTGGACCTGTTTCCGCTGCGGGGTCTCATCTCCGAGAATTTCTGGCAGATGAGCTGGCCCGAGCGCATCGCGGATTATGCGTGGCATCTGGTGCTGCCGCTCACGTCCATGGTGCTCGGGGCGTTCGCCACCATGACGCTGCTCACCAAGAACTCGTTCCTGGAAGAGATCCGCAAGCAATATGTCACCACCGCCCGCATGAAGGGCCTCTCTGAGCGGAGCGTGCTCTATGGGCATGTGTTCCGCAACGCCATGCTGATCGTCATCGCCGGCTTTCCCGGCGCCTTCATCTCCGCCTTCTTCACCGGATCGCTGCTGATCGAGACCATCTTCTCGCTCGACGGGCTCGGTCTTCTGTCGTTCGAAAGCGTGCTGAACCGGGATTATCCGGTGGTGTTCGCCACGCTTTACATCTTCTCTTTGGCGGGGCTCATCGTCGGCCTCATCTCGGACCTCACCTACATGCTGGTCGATCCGCGCATCGACTTCGACACGCGGGAGGTCTGAGCATGGAGAGCGTGCCCCTGCTCCAGCCGGGCGAGCCCACCGACCTGCCCGCCGCCCGCGACCTGCCCCATGGCAAGCTCCAGCCTCCGGGAGAAAACCGGCCGAAGGGGCGCTTCGCGCTGTCGCCCCTGAACCGGCGGCGCCTCGCCAATTTCCGTGGCAACGGGCGGGGCTACTGGTCGTTCATCCTGTTCTCGGTGCTGTTCGTGCTGTCGCTCGGCGCCGAGTTCATCGCCAACGACAAGCCGATCCTGGTCGCCTATGACGGGCATTATTACGTGCCGGTCTTCCGCGCCTATCCGGAAACCACCTTCGGCGGTGATTTCGAGACCGACGCGGACTATCGCGACCCCTACCTGCAAAAGCTGATCGCGGAAAAGGACGGCTGGATCGTGTGGCCGCCCATCCGCTACTCCTATTCCACCCACAACCTCGACCTGCCGACGCCGGCCCCCTCCCCGCCCACCTGGATGCTCACCGAAGACCAGTGCAAGACGGTGGCGCAGAAGAAGGGCGTTGCCGGTTGCGCCGGGCTCGAATGGAACTGGCTCGGCACCGACGACCAGGGCCGCGACGTGTTCGCCCGGCTCATCTACGGCTTCCGCATCTCGGTGCTGTTCGGCCTCACGCTGACCATCGTGTCCTCCGTGGTGGGGGTCGCGGCGGGGGCGGTGCAGGGCTATTTCGGCGGCTGGGTGGACCTCTTGTTCCAGCGCTTCATCGAAATCTGGACCGCCATCCCCGCGCTCTACCTGCTGCTCATCATCTCCTCGGTGCTGGTGCCCGGCTTCTGGGTGCTGCTCGGCATCCTGCTGCTGTTCTCCTGGGTGTCGCTGGTGGGTCTGGTGCGCGCCGAATTCCTGCGCGCGCGCAATTTCGAATATGTGCAGGCGGCCCGCGCCCTCGGCGTAGGTAATTTCACCCTCATGGCACGGCACATCCTGCCCAATGCCATGGTGGCGACACTGACCATGCTGCCCTTCATCCTCTCCTCTTCGGTGATGACGCTGACCGCGCTGGACTTCCTGGGCTTCGGCCTGCCGCCCGGCTCGCCGTCGCTCGGCGAACTGCTGTCCCAGGGCAAGAACAACATCCAGGCACCCTGGCTGGGGCTCACCGGCTTCTTCACCGTGGCGGTGATGCTGAGCCTGCTCATCTTCGTCGGCGAGGCGGTGCGCGACGCATTCGACCCGCGCAAGACCTTCGCGTGAGAGGGGAAAAGAGATGACAGCCCCGCTCCTGTCCGTCCGCGACCTGTCCGTCGCCTTCCGCCGCGACGGCGACGAGGCGCTGGCGGTGAAACATGTCTCGTTCGACATCACCAAGGGCGAGACGCTCGCCTTGGTGGGCGAATCCGGCTCCGGCAAGTCGGTCACAGCCTTGTCGATCCTCAAGCTGCTCAACTATCCGGCCGCGCGCCACCCCAGCGGCGAGATCCTGTTCCAGGGGCGCGACCTGCTCGCGGTCTCCGAGCGGGAGCTGCGCGGGGTGCGCGGCAACAAGATCACCATGGTGTTCCAGGAGCCCATGAGCTCCTTGAACCCGCTGCACACCATCGAGCGGCAGGTGGGCGAGATGCTCATCCTGCACCGGGGGCTCGGCGCGGCCGCCGCCCGCGCCCGCACCCTGGAGCTTTTGACCGAGGTCGGCATCCCCGATCCCGCGGCGCGCCTGTCCGCCTATCCGCACCAGCTCTCGGGCGGGCAGCGCCAGCGGGTGATGATCGCCATGGCGCTGGCCAACGAGCCGGACCTGTTGATCGCGGACGAGCCCACCACCGCGCTCGACGTGACCGTGCAGGCGCAGATCCTGAAGCTCTTGAAGGAGCTTCAGGGACGGCTCGGCATGGCCATGCTGTTCATCACCCACGACCTCAACATCGTGCGCAAGATCGCCGACCGCGTGTGCGTGATGCAGAAGGGCGAGATCGTGGAGCAGGGCGGCGCCGAGGAGACCTTCCGTCACCCACGCCACCCCTACACCCAGGCCCTCTTGAAGGCCGAGCCGAAGCCCGACCCCGCGCCAACCGCGGACGACGCGCCGGTGGTGATGGAGACCACGGACCTCAAGGTCCATTTCCCCATCAAGCGCGGCCTGTTCCGCAAGACGGTGGGCTATGTGAAAGCGGTGGACGGCGTCACCCTGTCCATCCGCCAGGGCGAGACGCTCGGGGTGGTCGGGGAGTCGGGCTCCGGCAAGACCACCCTCGGGCTCGCGCTGCTGCGCCTGATCTCCTCCGCCGGGCCGGTGACGTTCCTGGGGCGGCGGGTGGATGGGCTCGGCTTCAAGGCCCTGCGGCCCCTGCGATCGCAGATGCAGATCGTGTTCCAGGATCCGTTCGGCTCACTCTCCCCGCGCATGTCGGTGGGCGAGATCGTGGAGGAAGGCCTGCTGGTGCACCAGCGCCGGCTGTCGGCCACCGCGCGGCGGGCGCGTGTCATCGCCGCCCGGGCGGACGCGGAACTCGATCCCGAGGTGAGCGAGATCGTGGAGGAAGGCCGGCTGGAACACCAGGGCCGGCTGTCGGCCGCCGCGCGCGAGGCCCGCGTCATCGCCGCCCTGGCCGACGTGGGGCTCGATCCCGAGACGCGCCACCGCTACCCGCACGAGTTTTCCGGCGGACAGCGCCAGCGCATCTCCATCGCCCGCGCCATGGCGCTGGAGCCCTCCTTCGTGGTGCTGGACGAGCCCACGAGCGCGCTCGACATGATCGTTCAGGCGCAGATCGTGGAGCTGCTGCGCGCCCTCCAGAAGAAGCGCAACATCACCTTCATGTTCATCTCCCATGACCTGCGCGTGGTGTCGGCGCTGGCCAGCCGCATCCTCGTCATGCGCAACGGAAAAATGGTGGAGGAAGGCCCGGCGCGCGACGTGTTCGAGCGCCCGCGCGAGGATTATACCCGCGCCCTGTTCGCCGCCGCCTTCGCGTTGGAGACCGCCGGCGCCGATGTGGTGAAGCAATGACCGGAAACGCCCCCCTGCCCGCTCCCCCCGTCCCCGGCGACGGCCCCGCCGACGTGGAGGTGGAGGGCCCGACCCTGATCGGCGCGGGCTATCGCCCCTATGAGCGCTATGCGGTGCACCTCGCCGATGGCGCCGGGCAGATGATCCGCCAGAGCCGGGACATCCTGCGGGGCGGGCGGGTGGTGGGCGTGCTCGCCTATGACGCAGGACGCGATCAGGTGGTGCTGGTGCGCCAATTCCGGCTGCCGGCCTATCTCGCCCTCGGCCGCGCGCGGAGCGAGCTCATGGAGATCGTCGCCGGCGGGGTGGAGCCCGACGAAGCGGAGGAAGAGGCCGCGCGCCGCGAATGCCTTGAGGAGATCGGCCTTGTGCCCGGCCGCATGGTGCCGTTCATGACGCTGCTGCCGACCCCCGGCATCACCGACGAACAGGCCACCTTGTTCCTCGCGCAGGTGGATGCCGGCGGGCTGCCGGAACGGGCGGGCTTGGCCGAGGAAGACGAGGTCATCCGGCCGCTGGCGCTCGGCGTGGACGACGCCCTCGCCATGCTGGCGGCCGGCCGCTGCGCCAACGGCTACCTCATCATCGCCCTGCAGTGGCTGGCGCTGAACCGGCCCCGCCTGTCCGAGCTTCTGGCCGGTTGACGGCGCGCGCCCGTCAGCCGGCCAATCAACCTTGGCCGCCCAGCCGCTCCAGATCGAAGGCCGCGACATCCGCCAGCAGTTCCACGAACGCTTGCGCGCCGAACGCCGCGGCCGCCTCGCCCTTGCCGGCGGTGGCGCCGCGGGCATCGCCCATGGCCCCCGCCGGGCTCAGATCCTCGCTGAGCCACCCGAACCCCACCGGATGGTTGGCCCGCAGTCGCTTGAATGCGCCTTCCATGGCCACCGAATAGGGCACGAAATCCGCCGCCTGCCCCATGTCCACCAGCTCCGGACGGAAGGCGAGCATGAGCGAGGTTTCCACCTCACCGCCGTGGATGCCATGGGCCCGCTCATGATCGTCGAACAGACCGGGCGGATAGCCGAACCGATGCATCGAGCACATGGCCACCAGCATCCCGTGCTCCAGCCGCAGGGTGCGGGCCACAAGATCGATCACCGGCACATTGCCGCCATGGGTGTTCATGAGCACCAGCCGCCGCACCCCCGCGCGGGCCAGGCAGGCGCCCAGCTCCACCCATGCGCTGAGGGCGGTGGCCGGCGACAGGGTAAGGGTGCCGGCGAACGTCTGGTGCTCATCGGATTTGCCCACCGCCTGCACCGGCAGCACCGCCACGTCGAGAGTATCCGGCACCAAAGGCGCGATGCGCGCGAGATAGCCTTCGGCGATGAACAAATCCGTGCCGAGGGGCAGATGGGGCCCGTGCTGCTCCACCGCCGCCACCGGCAGCACCGCCACGAGGCGCGCCTTGTCCAGGGCCGCGATGGCGGGCGAAGAAAGTTCAGACCACCTGAGAAACACCGGCCAACTCCCGGCGGGCTCCGCCCGCTCCCATGGGGCCGCGCGCGCCCCTCGGAGCGCGCCCTGGCCCGATCAAGCCTCCGCCCCGCCGCCATCCGGGCATCGGGGAGCAGAGCCATTCCAACCCAAATGTCGCGCGATCTCGTCTCCGCAGGTGCGGGCGCGCGAACGACTAAAAAATCTCCGCAACAGTCAATCCACGCCGCGCGCAAACGCTCTCGGTTATTGCCTTCGCGCGATGTCTTCACGCGAACCGGAACCCACTTCGCGTGAAGATGCTCTAACGCTTGCGGCGCTCGGCGGTGAGATCGTCCATCAGGCTTTCGATACGCTCCGCGTTGGACCCGAGATCGCGCGCGCCGTAGCGCGAGGCGGAGCGCATGTCCACCCGCGCCCCTTTGGCGGTGGGGCGGATGCGGATCACCACATCGTTGCGGTAGCCCATGATGCGCGACACCGCCACCGCCTCGATCAACCCATCGCGCTGCGCGCCGCGCGGAGGGGCGGCATCCAGAACATGCCAGCCGCGCTTCTGCACCAGCGCCAGCACCGCATTGAACGCTTCTTCCGGCGTCGCGCTGAGATCGGCCGGCTTGATGCCCGGATAGCCGGCCCGCTGCGCCCCCGCCGTCAGCGCGCCGGGCAACGGATGGCTGTTCGCCTCCCGCGGCCGGGCCAGCAACAGCGACTGGAAACGTGGCGGGTCCTCGAGATCGGTGGAGATGTCGGCGATCTCCGGCAGCATCATGCCACGGGCGATCACCACCGCCGGCGCGGCCAGCACCACGCCGGCCAGGGCCACCGCCGCCATGGCCCGCCCGATGCCCACCCAGCCACTCTCCCAGGTGATGAAAAAGGCAATGGCACCAAGCAGGCCCCCCAGGGTCGCCACCGCAAGACCCGCCGCGAACGCCACCGTGGCGAGGCTGAAATCCAGCAGCCCGAGCCGATACGTCAGAATCGACAGCACCAGCACCGGAACCGCGAACAAGGCGAGGCGAAAACTCCACCGGGCGGTCGGCGAAACACGCTCCTCAATGTACAGACGGCGCCTGATCATCGTGTTCCGTCTTCCGGTCCATGCGACCTCACCCACCTGAGATGACGGAGGTGGCGGCGCTTGGCAAGAGGCGCGATTGGCAAAAGGCCCGCGTGGCGAGAGGCGCGTTCGGCGCCAGCGGCCCGCCGGGGGCCGGGAGGCTCAGCCGCGCCGGCCCAGCAGAGCCTGCGGGAGATCGTCCACGCTGTCGATAACCAAATCCGCGGCGGCGGCCAGATGCGCCACCGGTGCCGGCCCGCTGCGCACCAGGATGAAGCGTGCCCCCGCGCCGCGCGCCGCATCCAGGTCATGGGCGGTATCTCCCACCACCGCGACCCGCGACGGCGCATGCCCCCCGTGCGCCGCGCAGGCCCGCACCATGCCCGGGTCCGGCTTCGAGCCATGGCCCGAATCATAGCCGTAGATGGCGACAAGCCACCGCGAAAGCCCAAGGGCCGCCACCTGCTGCCGGGCATTCGCCTCCGCGTCGTTGGTCACCATGGCGAGGCTCAGACCGGCCGCCGCGAGGCGCCCGAGCGCGCACACCGGATTTCCGATGGGGGTGAGATGACGCAACCCTTCTCGCGCGAACAGCCGGTCGATGCGCCGCAGAAAGTCCGCCGACGCGGGCACCCCCAGCGCCTGCGCCCACGACGGCCCGTAATGGATCGACGACCCCGCCAGCAGCGGAGAGGACGGCAAAAAGCGCCGCTGCTCCGGGACATAGGCACTGATGCGGTGGAGTTCCGCCAGCCGCGCCGCGTCGCCCGCCGCCAGGGTTTGCATCACCGCACCCGCGGCCGGCCCCCAGGTCCGGTCGAAATCCACCAGGGTGCCGTCCTTGTCGAACAGCAGCGCCTCGATGTCATCGATCACCGGCAAGCTCCCATTCGCTCCACCGCCGCGACACGCCGACGGCGCTTCATGCGGTCATCGCCAGCGACAGAAAAGCCACCTCAAGTGGAAATGATACGCCCGCCGATATCCCCGTCGTTCCACGCAATTGCGCGGAGCCTACGCGCCCGGGCGGCAACGGCGCAAGTTCTGCCGCGGCGGGGGATGAGGAAGACCCGAGTACTATCGCCTAAACAAAAACGGGCGCAGCCCAAGCCGCGCCCGTCTTCATATTCAAACCCGTTGGCCGATCAGAGCACCACCACTTCGGTCCCCACCGGAACCCGGCTGTACAGGTCGATCACATCCTCGTTCAGCATGCGAATGCAGCCGGAGGAAATGGCCTGACCCAGCAGCTCAGGCTGGTTGGTGCCGTGGATGCGGAACAGGGTGTCCGCATTGCCCTGGTAGAGGTACATGGCGCGGGCGCCCATCGGATTATGCGGGCCGGGGGCCACATAAGGCGGCAGACCGGCGATGCGCTGATGAATTTCCGGGGTGGGCGTCCAGCTCGGCCACTCGGTCTTGCGGCCCACCTTGGCGCTACCGCGGAACGCAAGGCTCTCTTCGCCCACCGTCACGCCATAGCGAATCGCCTTGCCGTTATCTTCAACGAAGTAAAGATACTTGTTGGGCGTATCTACAATGATCGTGCCCGGCTTCTTATTGGTCGGATACTCGACCTCGTGCCGCGCATACTGTCCTTCAGGCTTCACCTTCGGATAAGGCGCATTCGCGAGAAGCTGCTTGTCCCGCGCCGTCTGCGCCGCTGTCGGAGCAGGTGCATACGACTCCGAGACACACCCCGCCAGCGCCAACCCGAGCAGAAGCGCCCCTGCCGCCCGCCACATCATATCGGCCTCTTCCTCATGCCTCGCAAGGAGGATTCGAAATCTGCGATCTGAATTAACCGAATGCGGCGAATGCTTGAAGACCTGAAGCCACATCACCGTAGCGTTCTCGCCGAGCGTTGCAGAAATGCCGCACACCCTCCCCTTTCGTCAGCTGCGTTTGGAGATTTTCAAGCATTTGGGCGCCTCCTCATTCCACGACCTTAGAGAAGTCGCATCCGGTGCACAGTTTCGACGCAGTCGATGCTCATCTCTAAGGCGTGTGAACGTAGCGTGAGCCCGCACGGCGCGGGTCTGCGTCAAGGGAGAAGACCATGTCCACCGAACAGTCGTCGTCCGCACTGCAGCCGGCGCCTCAGTCCGACCTCAAGCAACAGGCGCAAAGCCAGCAGTGGCGTGAGATCGGCATCGCCTCCGTCGCCGCCGCCGCCCAGCAGACGAGCGAGAAGCGCGTCGCAGACGCGAAGGCCGCTGGTGCCACCAACCGCGTTGTCACCCTTCGCGATATCGATTACTTCGCGGCGTGAGATTGTCGCGCGTCGCGCGCGGATGCCGCAGCGGCATAAACGAAGGGCATCCGGCAGAGCACCCGTCGGCTGCGTCCTGGAGCAGCCGACATCCCACATGTCGCCCGGCGGATACGCTCCGGGCGAGCGGTGATGCGTCGCCCCCCGGACGCCAGACGCCCGCGGAGACGGTTCCCTTAGCGATCCCCCGCGCCCTTGAGGCTGCGGCCGCCCCACGGGCAGCCAGCGCGGCCGGCTTGGCCTTGGCGGAGCCCGAACGGGCGGGAAAACGAAGTCGCGCTCCCGCACCTTGCCGGCCTCGCGTGTCGCGCCTTCCACACAGGAAAGCTGAGGGTTGAAACCCGCCAGGAGTTCGCCAGGCCCGGCCTGCGATCAACGCGCAGGTATCCATGCGCCGTGACTTAGGGCGTCACCGGCGATCCTCCACGTACAGGAGCGTCGACCTCCGCACCCGCCCCCTCGACGCAAGGAGCGACGCGCGGCAGTCCGCCCGAACGCCGTCAGGCGCCTGCCACCCGCGGCACGCGCTGCGCCGCCTCCTCGCGCTTCACCTGCTCGATGTCCCGGTAGCGTGCCGCCGGATGGCTCTTCGGCAGATACGGGCCCTCCCCGAACAGCTTTTCACGCAAGGTGCCCTCGCGATAGGCGGTGGGATAGACACCGCGCCGCTGCAATTCCGGCACGAGATAGCCGATCACGTCCGCGAAGGTTTCGTGCGCGAGGGCATAAGCCAGGTTGAAGCCGTCGATATCCGTCTGCTCCACCCACTCCTGCAGCAGGTCGGCCACGGTCGAGGGCGAGCCCACGAACAGCGGCCCCATGCCGCCAATGCCGCCCCATTTCGCTAGTTCCTCGATGGTCCACACCTTTTCACCCTCGGCGAGATGCTCGACGGTGGAGATGATGGCGTTGGTCTCGACCTTCTTCACCGTGTCGGTGGGCGCGTAACGGCCGAAATCGATCCCGGTCCATCCCGACATCAGCACCAGCGCCCCGTCGTAGGAGGCATAACGCGCGTAATCCTCGTATTTCGCGCGCGCCTTGGCGTCGGTCTCGTCCACGATGATCGTGGCCATCGCGTAGATCAGGATCTTGCTCGGGTCCCGTCCTTCCGCCGCCGCGCGCGTGCGGATCTCGCTCACATAGGCCGTGGTCGCGGATTTGAGCGGGGTCGAGATGAACACGCACTCCGCGTGGCTCGCGGCGAACTGCTTGCCCGCGCCCGAAGCTCCGGCCTGAAACAGCACCGGCGTGCGCTGCGGCGACGGCTCGCACAAATGATAGCCGGGCACATCGAAATACGTGCCGTGGTGGCCGATCTCGTGAATCTTGTCGGGATCGGCAAAGATGCCACGGACGCGATCACGTAGCACCGCCCCATCCTCCCAGCTTCCTTCCAGAAGCTTGTAAAGCACTTCCACATATTCCAGGGCGATATCGTAACGATTGTCGTGTCGGCGCAGGCCGCCCTGGCCGATATTCTTCGCGCCGCTTTCCAGATACGACGTCACGATGTTCCAGCCGACCCGCCCCTTGGTGTGGTGATCGGCCGTGGAAAGCCGGCGCGCAAACGTGTAGGGGTGCTCAAAGCTGGTGGAGGCCGTCACGCCGATGCCAATGTGCTTCGTCGCCTGCGCGATGGGATTGGCAAGCTGAAGCGGATCGTTGACCGGAATCTGCACGCCCTGCAGCAACGCGTTTTTCAGATCCCCCTTGTACACATCATAATATCCGATCACATCGGCGATGAAAATCGCCTCGAAAAACCCGGCCTCCAACAGCCGTGCCAAGTCCGTCCAATAGTCGAGACTATAATATTCCCACGAGCGATCACGGGGATGCCGCCACAGGCCCGGAGACTGGTGACCCACGCAATTCATCTCGAAAGCGTTGAATCGAATTGTCTTTGCCATCAGCGACTCCGCTCGTCAGGCGTAAAAGGGCTCGGCGGCGTGCGCGCTTCCGCACCAATGCAAGGATAGGACCGCCACACCAAGCCGGAGAAGGGATTCTCCATGATATCTTTTACGGCTGACGTCAGCGGGCGGGCAACCGTCAGCGTTTTTCTTTTTCAGCACAAATATGGAATATTATTTTTTACACTGAAAATATGTGAAGAAAACAAGCCCTACCCACCGAGCACCATACGACCGACCGGCGCTCATAGCTCTCGGGACCATGCCCATGAGGGCCGCCAGAACCGAACCTCATCGGCCATATTGTTAAATTTTAAATATATATAGAACAGTTTTTCTTCAAACGACGAAACTTTGAAATACCAAACTCTCGCCGGACATCTCCCCGCCTGATTATATTTGTCGCCCTGGGTTCTTCCCGGCGCATCGCGCGCCGACCCTCTTCAAAAACCAAGCGCGACCGTCACCCGGCAACCGATCCGGGGGCGTGAAGGAGTCTCTCCGTGACCGACCAAGACCTCCACCGCCCGTGCGGCGCCGACACCCGCCTGTCCCGCAGGCGCCGCCGAAAAGGACAAGCCGCGATCCGGCACCGCCGCCATGCGGCCGCAATTCTCGCCGGGCTGCTCATGCTGCCGCTTGGCACCTTGGGCGCCCACGCCATCGACATCAATTCGGCCGACTACGTGCCGGCGCCGGCCGGCGCAAATCTCCTGCTGTTCTATAGCCAATACGCGACCCGCAGCGAATATGTGAGCACGTCCGGGGCCACCATCTCGCAGAATACCGGGCTCGATTCCTACGTGGATATCCTGCGTTACGTGCATTATTTCGACGTCGCTGGCTTCCGCGTCGCGGCCCAGACGCTGGTGCCCGTGGGCACCTTGTACAATGGACGCCTCGGCGGCACCGATCTCGATTCGGCGTCCGGGTTCGGCGACCCGATCTTTTCCGGCGTGCTCTGGCTCATCAACAACAAGGAGAGTGAAAGCTATTTCGCGGTTGCGCCCTATCTTTACGCGCCGCTCGGCCAATACGATTCCAACCAGGCGCTCAACGTCGGCGAGAACCGCTGGAAGCTGGACCTGCAAACCGCGTGGTACCAGGGCTTCGGCAACGGCGTCGCCTTGCAGATCGCCGGCGACGTCATCTGGTATGGCTCCAATTCGGACGCTGGCGGCGGCAACGCGACCCTGACGCAGGACAACACCTATCAGCTTCAGGTCTGGCTCTCCTACGCTTTCGCCCCGACATGGTCGGCCGCGGTCGGCTATTCCGGATTCTGGGGCGGCACTGAATATCTTTCCGGCGTGGCCACCGGCAATGCCACCGAACGCGACCAGCTCCGGTTCGAGCTTTCCAAGTTCATCACCCCCACCTTCCAGGTGCTGGGACTGGTGCAGCGTGATTTCAATACATCGGGCGGCTTCCCCGAAGATTTCCGCGGCACGCTCCGCCTGCTTCAGGTGTTCTGACACGCTCCAAACGACCCGCGCCCCTCGGTCACCGGACGGAGGGGCGCGGGTCACGCAAGCGGGAGGCCGGCAACAACAGCGGCGCCAAGCCAAAGTCAAAACCCTCACGCGAGGGCCGCCACCTTGCCCCCCAGATACCGGTCGCGGATGTCGTCGCGGGCGGCGAGATCGGCGGCGGCCCCACTGAGCGTGCTGCGGCCGTTCTCGATGACCGTGGCGTGATGGGCATGCTTCAGCGCGATGGACGAATTCTGCTCCGCCACCAGCAGGGTCATCCCCATTTCGCGATTGAGGCGACTGAGCGCCTCGAAGATCTCGGCCACCACCAGCGGGGCAAGCCCCATGGAGGGCTCATCCAGGACAAACAGCCGCGGCGCCGCCATCAGCCCCCGCCCGATGGCGGCCATCTGCTGCTCGCCGCCGGAGGTGAGGCCAGCGGCAACCCGCCGACGCTCCTTGAGGCGCGGAAACAACGCGTACACCACCTCCAGCCCGCGTGTGACCTGCCCCCGCCCAAACCCGCGCCCGACCGCCCCGGCAACGAGGTTTTCTTCGATTGTCAGCGACTTGAAGCAGCGACGGCCCTCGAGAACCGGCACCAGCCCACGGCGGATGTGCTCGGCCGGGCTGTGGGAGGTGACATCGCGCCCATCAAACAGGATCCGGCCCGAGGTGATGCGCCCGCCGGCGGCCGGCAGCAGGTTCGACACCGCCTTGAGCAGGGTGGTCTTGCCGGCGCCGTTCGCGCCCAGCAGCGCGGCGAAGTCGCCGGCGCGGACCTCAAGGCTCACCCCGTGCAAGGCCGCAATGGCACCGTTATAGGAGGCGGCGACGTTTTCGAATGCCAGAAGCGCACTCATGCTTGTCTCCCGGTGGGGCAGGCGAACCTCAGGCCCACAGCATTTTCAAGCGAAGTGGCTTCCGGTTCGCGTGAAGAAAATTCGTAAATACAATAATCTAGAGCGGATGACGTGAGCCACTACGAAGGGAAAACGTTGTAGGCGCCGCGCGGACGCGAAAGAAGGCCCGCGACACGCGCGCGGGCCTTCGGATCACGCGCTCATTTCGCGCTGACGGTGTCGACGTCGGCCTCGGTGCGGATCTTGATGCCCTTCTCCCTGGCATAGGCCTCGGCGGACTTTTCGATGATCGGCCGCAACAGCGCCCAGTCCGGCGCGATCCAGTCCGAAACCACCTTCCACTTCTTGCCGTCCCACTGCTGGAAGGTCACATAGCCCTGCCCTTCGTGGTTGTCCCAAGTGACGTTGATGGAGTGGAACAAGTTTTCAGCACCAAGTTGTTTCACCCGTTCCGGGCTCAATTGCAGGTGCTCGAATCCCCAGCGGATTTCATCCCCGGACAAAGTGCGATGGCCGAACTTTTCCTGCGCGATGCGCACCGCCTCGACGTTCAGGATGCCGTTGACGATACCCAGGTTGTGGTAGACCGTGCCGATGCGGCCGCGATCCGACAGATTGCCGAGGCCCTTGTCGTAGAGCTGCTCGGTGATGTCCTTCAGCACCGGATAGTCATGGCCAGAGGCCTGGGTGGTCAGAGCCGTATAGCCGATAGCGGCTTCGCCGGCGGGCAGCACATCCTCTTCGGAATTGGACCAGACGTTGCCTATGATCTTGGTCGCGGGGAAGCCGTTGCGCTGGGCGGTGGTCAGCGCCACCGGGTTCATCACGCCCCAGCCGCGCAACACCACGTAGTCCGGCCGTTCGCGGCGGATCTGCAGCCATTGCGCCTGCTGCTCGTTGCCGGGGTGCGGCACCTCGATCTGTACCACCTTGAAGCCGAACTTCCGGGCCAGCAGGTCATAGATCGGGATCGTCTCCTTGCCATAGGGCGAGCCGTGGTACAGCACCACGATCTTCTTGCCCTTCAGCCCGTCCGGCCCGCCTTCCTTGGCGGCCAGATAGTTGATGATGCCCGAGCTTTCCGAATAGGGGTTCATCAATAACGGAAAGACATAGGGAAAAACGCGTCCGTCGGTGGTGTCGGTACGGCCGTGGTCGATGGTAACGAGGGAGGTCTTGTCCTTGGTGATGCCGTCGATCATCGCATAGGCGATGCCCACCGACAGCGGGTTCCAGGCCGCCACGCCGGGGTTCGACTTCAGGCGCTGATAGACCTCGACGCCCTTCTCGACCTCGTACTCGGTCTCCCCCTCGGACCAGGTGAGCTTCACGCCGTTCACCCCGCCGTCGCGGACATTGATGAGGTTCATATAGTCGATGAAGCCGCCGAAAAAGCCCGAGCCCGGCGCCGCATAGGGGCCGACCCGGAAGCTTTGCAGCGGGAAATACTGTTCATCGGCGAGGGCCGGGGCGCCGCCCAGAAGGGCGGCCGCCAGCAAGGCCGGGACCATGCGTTTGAAGAATGCCATTTCAATCTCCGGTGATGAGCGTCAGCCGCGCCGCAGCACGGCCCGCAGCCGTGCGGTGGCGCGGCCGAGGATGGCAGAGAGGCCGTTCGGTTCCGCGATGAGGAAGAGGATGATGACGAGCCCCAGCACCACGCGTTCGACCAGCTTGAGGACGCCGGCATCGACCAGCCCCTCGAAGGCGAAGGACGACGTGCGTGCCAGCAGCAGCGGAAACACCACGATCAGCGCCGCGCCGAGGAACGCCCCGCGGATGGTCGCCAAGCCGCCGATGATGATGATGAACAGCACCTGGAACGACCGATCGAGATTGAAGCCCGCCGGTTCGACCGTGCGCAGATAGGCATAGGCCCAGATCACGCCGGCGACGCCGATGATGGCGGAGGAGATCGCGAAGGCGACGAGCTTCGTGCGCAGCACCGGCACGCCGATCACCTTGGCCGCCGTCTCATCGTCGCGCACCGCGATCAGGTTCACCCCCGCGCGGCTCCCCACGATGCGGTGAACCAGAAACGTGATCCCCACCACGAGGGTCAGCGCGAAAAGATAGCGCCCCTGCGGGGCATCAAGATCCAGGCTGGCGACGGTGAGCCGCGGCGCGGCCACCACGCCGGAGGCGCTGTCATTCGAGAACCAGCTGAACTTGGTGAGCGCCCATTGCACGAAGAATTGCGCGGCGAGCGTCGACACCGCGAGATAGAAGCCGCGCAGGCGCAGGCTCGGCAGGCCGAACACGACGCCGATGGCCGCCGCCGTGGCCGCCGCCAGCACGATCGCCAAAGGCAAGGAGACCCCCAGCCGAAGCTGAAAATTGTAGGCCGCGAAGGCCCCCACCGCCATGAAGGCGGCGGAACCGAGCGAGACCTGTCCGCCGTAGCCGGTCAAAAGGTTGAGCCCGAGCCCGGCCAGGGACAAGGCGAGGAACGGCAGCAGAATGGCCTCGATCACATAAGGCGAGGCGATCACCGGCACCACCAGGACCGCCACCGCCAGAAGGGCAAGCAGGCCCAGCGCGCGCAGGTTGACGCGCGGGGGAGCAACCGGGACGTCGGCGCTGAGGGACATGGATCAATACCTCTCCACGAGCTTCTTGCCGAACAGCCCGGACGGCCGGACCAGCAACACCACCAGCGCCACCGCATAGGCGAACCAGCTTTCGATGCCGCCGCCGACGAAGGGGCCGAGATAGACCTCGGCGAGCTTTTCGGTGGCGCCGATCACAAGCCCCGCCACGATCGCCCCGACGATGGAATCAAAGCCGCCCAGCACCAGCACCGGCAGCGCCTTCAGCACCACCAGCGAGAGCGAGAACTGCACCCCCAGCCGCGCGCCCCACAACAGCCCCGCCACCAGCGCAACGACGCCGGCGGCGGTCCACACCGTGCCCTGGATGCGGCCGAGCCGGAGCCCGACGGCGATGGCGGCAAAGGTGTCGTCGGCCACCGCGCGGAACGACAGGCCGGTGCGCGTGTAGCGGAAGAACAGGGTGAGGACGCTCACCATCGCCGCCGCGATCGCCGCCGCCACCAGGTCGAAGGTGGAGATGAAGATGCCCCCCACCTCGAACGGCGCGTTGGAAACCCCAAGGTCGAGCCGGTGCACCTGGGTGCCCCAGATCAACTGGGCCGCGCCCTCGATCACATAACTCAGCCCCAGGGTTGCCATGAACAAGGTCATGGGCGAGCGGTTGCTCAAGGGCCGCAACACCGTGCGCTCGATAGCAAAGCCGAGCCCGGCCATGATGACCAGCGTCACCGCGATCGCCGCCCAGAACGGCACCTGACGTTCAACCAGGCTGACGAAGGTCAGTGCCGCGAACAGCACCATCGCGCCTTGGGCGAAGTTCAGCACGCCGGACGTCTTGTAGATGAGGACGAAGCCGATCGCGACCAGGGCATACATCACCCCGGACAGAAGCCCGCCGACCGCGACCTCGACCGCGAACAGAAGCTCGGGCGAATCCATCATGCCGCCTCCGCGCCGAGATAGGCTCGGATGACCTCGGGATCCCGGCGGATCTCCACCGGCGTGCCGTCGGCGATCTTGACGCCGTGGTCGAGCACCGCGATGCGATCCGAAAGCTCCATGACCACGCCGATGTCGTGCTCGATGAGAATGATGGCGAGCCCCGTCCGGTCGCGCACGGCGCGGATGTGGGCCGCCATTTCCGCCTTCTCGGTCACGGTCAGCCCGGCCATCGGCTCGTCGAGCATCAGGAGGTTCGGCTCGGCCACCAGGGCGCGCGCGAGATCCACCTGCTTCTGCACGCCATAGGGCAAGGTCGAGACCAGGCGATCCAGCACCCCGCCAATGCCCAGGAAGGCCGCGATTTCCCGCACCTCTTCATCCTCCCGCGCGCTTTCGCTGCGCGCGGCAGATAGGCCCAGCACCTGCGCCAGCAGGCCGGAGCGGCGGCGGAACGCCAGGCCAGAAGCGATGTTCTGCGCCGCCGTCAGGCCGGGGAAGAGGGCAAGGTTCTGGAACGTGCGCGCCACGCCGATTTTCGCCAGTCGCGACGCCGGCATGCGCGCGAAGGCCTGACCCGCGATCTGGACGGTGCCGGCGTCGGCCCGGTAAAGGCCGCTGATGACATTCACCAGCGACGACTTTCCCGCCCCGTTCGGACCAATGATCGCCCGGATTTCCCCCGGCGCCACGTCGAAGGAGATGTCGCGCAACGCGCGTATGCCGCCAAAGCTCAAGCAGATCCCGTCGAGGGCGAGGGCCGGAGCGCTCGTCGTGGCGGCGGCCACCGAAAAGACGCCGGATCCCGGCGCGTCACCGGCTGCCGCCAGACGCACCACTGTGGTCGACATGATGGTCTCCAGATTGCGCCAAGCCCCGCGCGGCGGGGACGAACGCCAAGAGTCGGAATGAAAGCGCGCGCCACCGCTGCCCGACGAACCGCACGGCGCAGCACCACGGGAAGAGGATCACGCGCGGCAACTCCGAACACACGTCCAGAACCCACGTCACACATCACCAGCCCGTAATTAAATAATTTCCATGGATTTAAAACTATAGGAGCTGGATTGCGGCTTCCATTCCAAAATCCGGAGATCTGGGAGAAGAAAGATCCTTGCGACCGCCTCCCGGCGCCGTTCTTTTTCTTCCCTTAGGACCGACACGGTCAGACCCGGCGCCGCCCAACCGAAACGGGGGATGCCGGGACACCGGAGCACGGGACGCGTCCCGGCGGGGGCTTCAGACAGTGCGGGACGCCCGCGCCACCGCCGTCTCTGCCGCGAGATGGCGGGCGACCGCCTCGGCCCAGGCGGTGACCTCGGGCACGCCCATCAATTCCCCCACGGCTCCACGGGCGAGCGGCCCCGCTACGAGAAGGTGCGGCTGCTCGACGCCGTAGCGATCCAAGACCAGCCCATGCGGCGATGTCCAAATCCCGAGCCCCAGGGGGTCGGCCTGGAGAAGCCCCTGCCGGGCGAGATCGGCCAGCACCGGATTGGCCGCGATGACCGATCCGTGGGCCGGCCCGGTGGCCACCACGATCCGCTCCACCTCCAGGCGCCGGAGCGCTCCGCCCCGCAGCTTGACCTCCACCGCGATGGTGCCCGCTTGGGGCCGCGCGCCCACGAGCCGGCCGGACAGCGGCTCCAGCCGACCGGCCGCGATCTCGGCGTGCACCACATCATGGGTCTGGGGTGCGATGCGAAACCGATGGATGTCCCACAGCCCGCGCAGATGGCGCACCACCCGGCGCCGTTCGGCCCAGGGCAACGCCGCCCAGACCCACGGCCCCTGGCTCCGCAGGCGATCGAACAGAGGGTGCCACGTCAAGCCGGCCTGGGAATCCTGCGCCAGATCCCGCCGCACGCGCCGCAGAAGACCAAGCGCGCGCTCTTCCAGGGGACGCGTGAAATCGGCCGAGGTCGCGGCCTGCTCCGGACCGTGGGGCTTCGAGCGGCGGCCATGGCGGGATAGCATATGGACCGCGCCCGCATGTCCCCGCCGGTGCAGCGTGGCGACCACATCGGCCCCCGTCAGCCCCGACCCGACGATCAGGACGCGGTCGGTGGCCGCGATGCCGGACAGGGCGTCCGGCCCGTAGGCGTCCACCACCAGGCGGGAATCGCCCTGCAAGCCGGCCAGCGCGCCGGGCACCGCCGGGGCCGGATGCGCAACCGCCAGCACGACCCGATCGGCCGCCACCTCCTCGCCATTGTCCAGCGAGACCGCGTAGCCCAGCCCCTCCCGCCGCACGCCAATGGCGGCGGCGCGCAAATGCTCGACCCGGCCCGACGCCAGCCAGGGCCGAAGGTGGTCCGCCACATATTGGCCGAAAACGGCGCGGGGCACGAAGGCGTCGCCATTGGCGATTTGCGAACCCGGCGGCAGGCCAGGCCCTTCCGGCGACAGCAACCAGCGTTGAAAATGCAACGGATCGCTGGTGTCGAGCGTCATCTTCCGCTCGGGCACATTCAGCCGATGGTCCGGGTCCGGCGTCGAATAGGCCAGGCCGCGGCCAAGCTCCTCGCGCGGCTCGATCACGATGATACGGAGGTCCTCCGCGCCGGTGCCACGCGCCAGATGCCAGGCGACGGCGGCGCCGGACAGACCCCCGCCAATGATGGCGACGCTCACGCGCCCTGTCGGCGCCGGTTGAGCACGCGCGATGGACGCCGTCAGCCGCTCGGAAGAATTCATGGGTCTGCCCCTCACCCTTATGACTGGACGCGCCCCGCGCCAGAGCACGGCATCTTCCGCCCCGCCCTAGAAAGCACCGCACCTAGAGCGTTTCCGCTGAACGGGAGTTCACCGGAAACGCTCTAGGTCGTTGTTTTATCGCAATTCCAGGCGCAAAACCGCTGCACACTTTTGCTGGAATTGCTCTAGGCGCGGTGCTCAGCTGGCGCCCGACTGCGCGCGACATGAATGCCTATATATTCAGTAACCGCGCGGCATTCTTGTAGAACAGTTTCTCAAGAACCCCCTCGCGGAATCCCACTTTCTGGAAATCCGCGATGGTCTGCCCGATGGGGCGGAAGGGATAGGACGAGCCGAACAGAAACTGATCGCCCAGGAATCCATTCACGGCATCCACATAGCTTTGCGTACCCGGCTGGAACAAATACATGTCCGGGATGATGGACACATTCTCATGCCGGAAGGCTACGCCAACGATCTGCTGCACATTCGGCCACGAGCCGTGGTAAACGGCGATCTTCAGTGCCGGAAATTGCCGCGCGACATTGCCGATCGCCGCGGGATCGTTGAACCGCGGATCGGGTGTGGTCGGCCCGCTCATCAAGAACAGGGGGACGCCGAGCGCCACCAGCAATTCATAAAGCGGGAAATACACCGCATCATCCGCGTGGCGGGCGGGACTGCCGAAGCCCGGCTCCAGATCGATGCCCTTGAGCCCCAGCACCTTGATCGCGCGCTCGGCCTCCTCCAGCGCCGCCCTCTCGCCCTGAAAGACCGGATCGACCGCGCCAATCCCCTCCAGCAGCGGCGAGGCCGACACGATCTGATGGATCGTGTCGTTCGGCAGGTGCTGCGTGGGCGTATGGCGCCCGACCACCACCGCCTTGGCCAAGCCGGCTTCACGCACCTCGGCCAGAAAGCCCTCGGGCGTGGCGGAACGGATAAAATGGGTATCGCTCCCCTTGGTACCCACGCGGCGATTGAGCCAGCGCGCCACCTCGAACTCCGCGGTGCCCGGCGTCTTGCCGAAAAAGTCGTGCAGATAGGCGGGGCGGCACCGCATGTCGATGATGTGCATGGCCCGCCTCAGCTCGCTGAAACCTGACGCACGGCACGGACGTCGAACGCGCCTCCGGTCTGCGCACCCTGCCGCGTCACCGCCCCCTTGCCCAAGAGCGGAAAGACGAGCTCCGCAAAGCGGATGGATTCCTCGAGGTGCGGATAGCCCGACAGCACGAACGTATCGACCCCCAGGCCCTGGTATTCCCGCAGCCGTTCCGCGATCTGCTCGGGCGCGCCCACCAGCGCCGTGCCCGCTCCACCCCGCACGAGGCCGACGCCCGCCCAAAGGTTCGGCGCAATCACCAGCCGGTCCCGCCGGCCGCCGTGCAGCGCGGCCATCCGCGCCTGGCCTTCGGAATCCATCTTCGCGTAATTGGCCTGCGCGGCGGCGATGTCCGCATCGGTGAGGTGCGAGATCAGCCGATCGGCCGCCGCCCAGGCCGCCGCCTCGGTTTCGCGCGCGATGACATGGAGACGCACGCCGAAGCGCACGGTGCGGCCATGCCGCGCCGCCCGCGCGCGCACGTCGGCGATCTTTTCCGCCACCGCGGGAAGCGGCTCGCCCCAGGTCAGATAGGCATCCACATGCTTGGCGGCCAAGGCATGGGCCGCCGGCGACGAGCCGCCGAAATAGAGCGGCGGATAGGGACGCTGAACCGGCGGAAAATAATTGCGGGCGCTCTCGACCTTCAGATGCCGGCCCGAGAAGCTGAAGGGCTCCCCTGTCTCCAGGATCCGCCGCCACACGGTGAGGAACTCGTCCGCCGCGTCGTAGCGCTCATCGTGGTTGAGGAACACGCCGTCCGCCGCCAACTCGGTGGCGTCACCGCCCGGCACCACGTTGAGCAGCAGCCGCCCACCCAGGGCCTGATCCAGCGTCGCCGCCTGACGGGCACAGGCGGTGGGACCCATGATCGAGGTGCGCAGCGCCACCAGCAGCTTGATCCGGCTGGTCAGGGGAATGAGGCTGGACGCCGTGACCCAGGGGTCCTGGCAGCTCGCGCCGGTGGGGATCAGCAAACCATCATAGCCGAGCCGCTCCGCCGTCACCGCGATCTCGCGCAGATAGGCGTTGGTCGGCTCCCGCCCGAAATCGGACTGGCCGAGATAACGGGTGTCGCCCGAGGTGGGAAGAAACCAGAAGATTTCGGGAGAAGGACCGGTTGCCATCGCCATTGTTCCTGTCATGCGGACGCGCCGCTTTTTTTGGGGGACGAGCCGCAACACTCCGCGACACAGGCGCCCCGCCTCAGCCTCGTTGATAGGCCGATTGATGCCGCCGGGGCCATTCCAAAGAAA
Source organism: Xanthobacter agilis (assembly GCF_021730435.1). GTDB lineage: Bacteria > Pseudomonadota > Alphaproteobacteria > Rhizobiales > Xanthobacteraceae > Xanthobacter > Xanthobacter agilis. The sequence continues at coordinate 3,068 of NZ_JABWGX010000041.1, read as the reverse complement.
TCCCAACGCGGGGAAGGGATTTTCCGTCGGATAGGGGCGACGGAGAACAATATTCTCCGCCGCTGTTGCATCCTCAGTTCCAGGGATGGCGCGGCGGATGCACGCCATTGAGATACCAATTGCCGACATGGAAGAATTTCCAGCGCACCGGATCGTGCAGTGTGTGCACCCGCGCATTGCGCCAATGCCGGTCGAGGCCGAATTGCGCGAGCGTCGCCCGCGTGCCCGCCAGCTCGAACAGCGTGTTGGTGGCGTCGATGGCGATCTGCGTGGTCAGCACCTTGGCTTCCGCCGTCCGGATGGTCGCTTGCGTGACGTTGTCGAGGGAGGGATCGAGATAGCCCTTGTCGATGGCCCGGCCCGCGCTCTCCAGCAGCGCCTCGGCCGCGTGCAGACGGAGCTTCAGGTCGCCGATGGCGGCGATGGTGTAGGGATCCTCTCCGGCCGTCGGCTTTCCGCTGTCGATCCAGGGGCGGCTTTGGGTCTTCACGAACTGGATGGTGTCCTCAATCGCGGCGCGCGCGATCCCGCCGTCGATGGCGGCCTGGATGATCTGCGAGACCGGGCCCTGAACCGAGGGATGTTCCGCCGTGTCCTTCAGCTTCACCGCCCGCTCGCGCGGCACCCGGACATTGTCGATCCGCACCGAGCCCGACGCCGTGGTGCGCTGGCCGAAGCTCGACCAATTGTTGGTCACGCTCAGGCCGGGGGTCTCGCGGTCGGCGAACACCAGATAGACGCCGTCATCGCCGACCGCGACGATCGGCACGATGTGGGACAAAAGCGCGCCCGTGGTGTAAAATTTCTCACCGTCGACGACCGCTTCGCCGCCCTCGAAACGCACCCGGGTCTTGAAATCGGTGACGTCCTTGCCGCCGAACTCGGAAAAAGCGTTGCCGAACCGCAAGCCGGACAAGGACCAGCCGAACACCCGCGCCTTTTCCTCCTCGGTCGCGTCGAGATCCACGAGCGCGGCGATCGCGATGTGATTCTGCGCGATCTGCGCCACCGCCGGGTCGCCCGAGGCGACGATCGCGATCACTTTCGCCAAGGTCGCGTGGGACAGGCCGGGCCCGCCGAACCGCTTCGGAATCAAGATCGACCAAATCCCACTCTGCGAATACAGATCGAGTTCGGTGAGCGGCAGCAACCCCTCGCGGTCGCGCAGCACCGCCCCCTTGGCCAGTTCCGCCGCCAACCCGGTCGCGACCGCGATCGCGTCCTCATCCCCGGTCAGCAAATGCGGCGGGGTGGCCGGGCGCGGACGCGGCGGCACCGGATCCGAGGAGTTCACCCGAGGATGCTGCGTGTGATCGATTTGAGCGTCGGTAAGGGAACCCATGACTGGTCCTTTTCTGGCCGGATTTCCGGCGCGCGTTGAACAGTGGTTCGCGCCGCGCACCGCACATCTCTTCCGCCGCGCGCCTTATGCGCTCACCCTGCGGCGCGGTGCACCTCAACCTTGCGACAATCAACTTTCAACGCAAGTGGCAATATCTTCTTATTATTTGATACCGAACAATATCATTATTCTACAGCCACGGTTCCGCGAACGACGACATTGTGAGACATGATGATGCGGCTCGGCCGGCGTGCCGGTCGCCGCCCGCGGCCGCGCCTGCGGAAAAGATCCTTCTCATCTTCCCAGCTCCCGCGATAACCGCGTGCTCCCGCGCGCACTCAATATGAAAGACCCAACTCTCGCTTCTGTCCCGGCCTTCTGATTACACTTTCGACCACCGGCTTCACCTGATCCAAAACGGCCGAAACCGTCCCAGGAACCTTAAGTCCATCACCGCCCGGCGACCGGCTGGGCGCAGAGAGGAGCTTCGCCGTGACCGTGCATGAGTACCGGGGCACGTTCCCCGACACCGGGGATCTGAAGGCGCGCTTCCGTCCGCTTTTCGACCGCATCGCCGAGGGCGCGATCCGGCGCGAGCGCGAACGCACCCTCCCGTTCGAGGAGATCGAGTGGCTGAAGCAGGCCGGATTCACCGCCCTGCGCGTGCCGGTGGAATATGGCGGCCTCGGCGTCTCCCTCACCCAATTGTTCGATCTGCTGATCGACCTTGCCGAAGCCGACACCAACATCGCCCAGGCCTTGCGCGGTCATTTCGCCCTGGTGGAAGACCGGCTGGTGGCGCCGCGCGCCGAAGGGGAAGTGTGGCTGAAGCGCTTCGGCGCCGGCGAGATCGCCGGCAACGGCTGGACCGAGATCGGTTCCGTCAAGATCGGCGACACCATCACCAAGGTCTTTCCCGAAGGGGAAGGCTTCCGGGTCGAAGGTGAGAAATACTATTCCACCGGCTCCATTTTCGCCGATTGGATCGACACCTATGCCACCCGCGCCGACACCGGCGCCAGCGTGATCGCCATCGTGCGGACGGCCCAGCCCGGCGTCGAGCGGCGCGACGACTGGAGCGGCTTCGGCCAGAAGCTGACCGGCACCGGCACCACCATCTACACCGCCGCCACGGTCGAGCCGGAAGGCCTCGTGCCGTTCGAGACCCGCTTCCGTTATCAGACCGCCTTCTACCAACTGGTGGTGAATTCCGTTCTCGCGGGGGCGGCGCTGGCCGCGGTACGCGACGTCTCGGAGCTGGTGGCGAAGCGCACGCGCGGCTTTTCCCATGGGGCCGGAACCTTGCCGCGCCATGATCCGCAGGTGCTGCAAGTGGTGGGCCGGGCCCGCGCCTTCGCATTCGCCGCGCGGGCCGCGACGCTGGAAGCGGCGCGGGTGGCGCAACGCGCTTATGAAACCTCCCAGGCCGGGGACAAGGCGGCGGACGACCAGGCGAACATCGACGCCGAGCTGGCCTCGGCCGCCGCGCAGATCAGCGGCGCGGAGCTCGCTTTGCGCGCCACCACCGATGTCTTCAATGCGCTGAGTGCATCGGCAACCGACGAGAAGCTCGCGTTCGACCGCCATTGGCGGAATGTCCGCACGGCGGCAAGTCATAACCCGCTGATCTACAAGGAACGCATCCTGGGTGACCATGCGGTGAACGGCACCGAGCCGATCTATGTCTGGCAGATCGGAGCCATCGCCAGCTAACCCGCCTTGGCCC
>NZ_JABWGX010000040.1 GCF_021730435.1 Xanthobacter agilis | reverse complement strand
TGCTTCAACCGCAAGGGCCTCGCCTTCCTCCGTCTCGCCTCCATCCGCCTCATGCTGCGAAGGTTATGCAATCCTGCGTGATGTTCCCGGACAGACTCTAAACCCGCACCATCAAATACCGGGACCAAACACCTAAGGCGAAGGACGTCTTGGGGGAAGCTGCATATAGGCGGTTGTATCAGCGATCATCCGCCACGCTTCGCACGCTCACCGATGACGAAAGGCGGCTGATCGCCGACCTCGAATTGCGCCAGGTCGCAACGGCGAATTCATGGATCGGCATTGAGGACGAGTTCAGGCTGGCCGAGGCCAGCGAGATCAATCCCGATGTGGAACGCGCCATCGGCCGGGACCTTGCGGCGCTTGAAGGCATGGAAGCCGAGCGGTTAGCGAAGGTGAAGCGACGCGCAGCTTGGATCGCGGACAGGTTCATTCGGGAGAGGCAAAGGGCCGGGACGATCATTTGCGACGATTGCGCTTTTGACCCGCGCAAGGTCGCCGAGCAACTTGGAGTGAGGCCACGAAGCCTCTTGGACGTGCACCATAAGAACCCGCTGGACGAGGGGGTTCGATACACAACGACAGCCGATTTTGCGCTGCTCTGCCCAACCTGCCATCGGGTGGAGCATGTGAGGCTTCGAAGATCGAAGCGCCAAAATTCGTGAAAAGTGAAGTGCCCAGCCCCCGTTCCCTTCCCACAGCCCGCTCTCTACGGCGCTATTTGGGGAGCGCGAGAGCGGGCTGTGGAAAGCGAACTACCCTCAGCGCTCTATCTCTCTATCCCTATATCGGCAGGGCGACGGAACGACAGGTCCAGCGCATCAGCCCCAACGCCGTCTCATCCGCGTGGCGACCCGGAAATGAACCGACGAGGCCGCCTTGCGGCGGCCTGACGTAACACACTGATGTCACTAGAAAATTTGGAGCGGGCGATGGGATTCGAACCCACGACCCCAACCTTGGCAAGGTTGTGCTCTACCCCTGAGCTACACCCGCATCCATCTCGCCGCGCCTCAGTGCGTCGCGGCAGGTGCGTTCGTATGCCAGCACGCGATGCCAAATGCAATGCCCCCTCCGCGCAAATTGGCGGTCCATGGCACACAGCCTGTGGATGACGCTCCCCCGGGTAGGTCCGGCCTCCCGGCGGCGGCCGAACCATGGCCCCATCACCGGCAACACCGGTGTGCCGACAGGACCTGCCCTCCAGAAGACCCCGCCCGACGCGGCAAGGTCCGCCGCCGGCCAGCCCACCCACGGCACGGCGACGGTGCGGTCCCCAAGGTCGCCCAAGATCCCCCAAGGCATAATACATATCCAAAGGGAACTTAGTATCGAAGAGGCACTATTATGGCCAAGGTCCGCCACCAGCGCTTCGATTGCAGCCCGGGTTGCGCGGTGGAAGCCGCCATCGGCCTGATCGACGGGAAATGGAAATCGGTCATTCTCTTCCATCTCTTGTCCGGCACCTTGCGGTTCAGCGAGATCCGCCGGCACATCGTCAACATCACCCCGCGCATGCTCACCAACCAATTGCGCGAGCTGGAGGAAGACGGTCTCATCACGCGCCGGATCTATGCGCAGGTGCCGCCGAAGGTCGAATACAGCCTCTCGCCCCTTGGCCACACCATGGAGCCGATCCTGCTCGCCCTGAAAATGTGGGGCGACAGCCATATCGGGCTCTACGGCAAGCCCAACGGCTTTGCGACGCAGGAGCGCACGCCCGCCGATGCCATGGAACCCGGCCCAATCCGAGGCCGGCACCCCTCCTTTGGCCAGCGGCCGGCCCGGCAGGCTCGACCGCCGGGCCGAAGCAGCGTAACTCAGCCGAAGCGGATCTTGGCGACGCACTCCGGCCCAGCCCGAAGAGGGGACGCCGGAGACCGGACGCAACGGAAGGGCAACGGCAGTGTCTCACCCAATGCTGGACGAATTGGCGCGGCTGCTGAACGTCGATCGGAGCGCGCTTGAAGAAGCGGTGCCGCAGCTCGCCCAGGACCAGGCGCAAACGGTCGCCGCGGACCTCTGCCGCTTTCTGGCATCCCCCGAGGCCCGCAAGCCCGTCTTCCACGCCGGCGATGACGCGTTGCGGTCCCAGATCCTCCAGTATCATGCCTCGGACCTGATGACAGACCGCGAGCGCGCGCAATTCCTGGGGCTGCCCGAAGGATGCCGGATCCGCGAGCGTGCCAAGATCCTGGCGCCATCCCGATTGACATGCGGCAAGAACATCTGGATCGGCGAAGGCGCCATTCTCGATGCGCAAGGCGGGCTGACCATCGGCGACAACAGCCAGATCGGGCTCGGCGTCCTGATCTGGAGCCACACGAGCCATTTGCAGGCCATCGCCGGGGAAACCGGCGTGTCACGGGACCGCATCATCTACAAACCCACGACAATCGGCGCCAATTGTTGCGTCATGGGCCCTTCCGTCATCGGCCCCGGCGTGACGATCGGCGATGGCGCGATCATTTCGCCGCTCACCTTCGTGGATCGCGACGTGGCGCCCGGGGAACGCGTCAGCGGTCCGAAATCCCTGAAAAAGCTGGAGCAGCGGGTGGCGGCCATCGAGGAGGCCCTGGCGAAGCTCGGGTCCTGAACCGTCCGGAAAGCCGAATGCCGCCCACGCCGGGGCCGGAAACGCGATCCCCACCCCCCGCCGGCGGCAGCTTCAGGCAAGGTCGATGGACGAAACAGACGCAAGGCTTCCGTGTAAGGGCATGGGATCATGATCAGGGTCGCGTTGTGCGGAATGGGGTATTGGGGCCGCAACCTGTTCCGCGTGTTTTCAAACAGTCGCGCCTTCGATCTCGTCGCCGTCGTCGATGCCAATCCCGAGGTGCGGGAGCGGCTGGCCAGCCAGCACCCCCATTTGCAGCTCTATGACGATGTCTCGGAGCTACTGAAGCATTCCAGCGTCGACGCGGTCGCCATCGCAACGCCCGTCTCCTTCCATTACGAGATCGCCCGCCAGGCGATCGAGGCTGGCCTCCATGTCCTGGTGGAGAAGCCGATGACCGCCTCCAGCGCGGAGGCAGACGATCTCGTGGCCCGCGCCGCGCTGCGCGGCCGCACGCTGATGGTGGACCACACCTTCCTGTTTCACCCCGCCGTGCGGAAGCTGGACGAGCTGGTGAAATCCGGCGCCCTCGGCCACATTTCCTATTACGATTCCCAGCGCATCAACCTCGGCCTGTTCCAGCCCGACGTGAACGTGCTGTGGGATCTGGCACCCCATGACCTGTCGATCCTCGACCTGCTGGTCGGCAGCGAGCCGGTCCATGTGGAAGCCACCGGCTATTGCCACGTCAACGAGGGCTTCCCGGACATCGCCTATGTGACGCTGCACTATCCAAGCTCCATGGTGGCACATCTCAACCTCAGTTGGATGTCGCCCATCAAGGTGCGCCGCATCGCAGTCGGCGGCAGCGAGCAGATGGTGGTCTGGGACGACATGAACCGGGAGGAGCCGCTGAAGATCTATGACAGCGGCATCAGCTTCCGCGCCAAGACCGAGCGCGACATGATCCTGCCCAGCTACCGCATCGGCTCGGTGCATTCGCCGCGCCTCGCCGGCAGCGAGCCGCTGGTGGACATGGTGGAGCATTTCGGCGCCGTCATCCGGGGCGAGCAATCGTGCGTATCCGATGGCGCGTTCGGCCTGCGCATCGTGCGCACCATGGAGCGGGCACAGTCCGCCCTGGATCTCAATCTGCGCCGGGCGCGCGCCGTCACGCGCGCACCGTCGCTGAAGGCCATCGCAGGGGAGTAAGTCTTCGATGACGACATTGGCACAGGTGTCCGGCGGCGACGCCTTGAGCGGCCGGCGCGTCCTTGTGACCGGCGGCGCCGGTTTCGTCGGCTCGCATATTGTGGATCTCCTGCTCGCGCGTGATGTGGCGCAAGTCACCGTCATCGACAACATGATCCGCGGCCGGCGCGCCAACCTCTCGCAGGTGATCGACCAGCCGCGCCTGCGCCTGGTGGTGGGCGACATCCGCGACCGGGCGCTCATGGACGATCTGGTGGCGAACGTGGACGTGGTCTTCCATCAGGCCGCCCTGCGCATCACCCATTGCGCGGCCGAGCCGCGCGCCGCGTTCGAGGTGATGGGAGAGGCAACCTTCAACCTGATCGAGGCGTGCGTCGCCCATAAGGTCGAGCGGGTGGTGGCGGCCTCGTCCGCCTCCATCTACGGCCTCGCGCCGGAGTTTCCGACCACCGAGGCCGCCGCCCCTTACGACAACCGCACCCTCTACGGCGGCCTGAAGCTCTTCAACGAAAGCCTGTTCCGCGCCTTCAACGACATGTATGGCCTGAAGTCCACGCTGCTGCGATATTTCAACGTGTTTGGGCCGCGCATGGACATCCACGGCCGCTACACCGAAGTGCTCATCCGCTGGATGGATCGCATCGCGGCGGGCCAGCCGCCGGTCATCTTCGGCGACGGCGAGCAGACCATGGACTTCATCGACGTGCGCGACATCGCCCGCGCCAACATCGCCGCCGCCCTCGCGCCGATGGAGGACCGCGTCTACAACATCGCCTCCGGCACCGAGGTGTCGCTGAAGCAGCTCGCCGATGCCCTGGTCAAGGTCATGGGGTGCCCGGACCTCGGCCTGGAGTTCCAGCCCGCGCGCACGGTGAACCCGGTGGCGCGGCGCCTGGCCGACGTGTCCCGCGCCCGTGACGAGCTGGGCTTCACCGCCACCATCTCCCTTGAGGACGGACTGCGCGACCTTGTCGAATGGTGGCGCCTGGAACGCAGCGCGCCGGTCGAGGCCGCGTCGTGATTCCCCTGATGCGCCCGTTCGTGGGCGAGGCGGAAGTGGAGGCGGTGGCCGCCGTCATCCGCTCGGGCTGGCTCACCCAGGGCCCGCAGGTGGCCGCGTTCGAGCAGGAGTTCGGCGCCATGACGGGCGCGCCGTTTGCCTGCGCCGTGTCCAATTGCACCAGCGCGCTGCATCTGGCGCTGCTGGCGGTGGGCGTCGGCGCCGGTGATGAGGTCGTCACCGTCAGCCACAGCTTCATCGCCACTGCCAACGCGGTCCACATGTGCGGCGCCGAGCCGGTGTTCGCCGATATCGGCGCGGACGGCTACAATATCGACCCGCGCAAGATCGAACCGCTGGTGACAGCCCGCACCCGCGCCATCCTCTGCGTCGATCAGATCGGCATGCCCTGCGATCTTCCTGCCATCGTCGCCATCGCGCGGGCCCATGGCCTCAAGGTGGTAGAGGATGCGGCCTGCGCCGCCGGCTCGCAGATCCACCTCGACGGCGCGTGGACGCCCATCGGCCATCCGATCGCCGATGTCGCGTGCTTTTCGTTCCATCCGCGCAAGGTGCTCACCACCGGCGAGGGCGGGATGATCACCACCGCCGATCCCGAGATCGACCGGCGCTGTCGCCTGCTGCGCCAGCACGGCATGAGCCTGTCCGACCTCGCGCGCCACACCGCGTCCCGCGTCGCCATCGAAACCTATGACGAGCCCGGCTTCAACTTCCGCATGACCGACATGCAGGCCGCCGTGGGCCGCCAGCAGTTGAAGGCCCTGCCCGCCATCGTGGCCGAGCGGCGGGCGCTCGCCGCCCGCTACGCGGTGCTAATGGGCGCGATCACGGGCGTGAGCGTGCCGCGCGAGCCGGAATGGGCGCGCTCGAACTGGCAGAGCTATTGCGTCGGCCTGCCCGAGACCGCCGATCGTGACGGCGTCATGCAGGCGATGCTCGACCGCGGCGTGGCGACCCGACGCGCGGTGATGTCGTGCCACCTCGAGAACGCCTGGGCGCAAGCCCGTCATGGAGGGCTGGAGCAGTCCGAGCGTGCCAGCCGGACGCATCTGATCCTGCCCCTGTTCAACGGCATGACCGAGGCCGAGCAGGTCACCGTGGCCGACGCCCTCGCCCATGCGCTGGCCGCACAAGGACGCGCCTGATGCCGATCAAGGATGACGTGATTCTCGAAGAGGGCGTGGTCATCTTCCACCCCGACCTCGTCAATCTCTACGGCTGCCACATCGGGAGCGGCACGCGCATCGGCACCTTTGTCGAGATCCAGTCGGACGCCCGGATCGGCGCCAATTGCAAGATCCAGTCGCACAGCTTCATCTGCTCGGGCGTGGTAATCGAGGATGGGGTTTTCGTCGGTCACGGCGTGATGTTCACCAATGACCGCTTTCCCGCCGCCACGCGGGCCGACGGCACCCTGCAGGGCGCCGACGACTGGACCTGCCTTCCCACCCTGGTCCGGCGCGGGGCCTCCATCGGCAGCAATGCCACCATCCTGCCGGAGCTCACCATCGGCGAAGGGGCGCTCGTCGCCGCCGGCGCGGTGGTGACGAAATCCGTTCCGGACCATGCCATCGTCGCCGGTGTCCCCGCGCGCGTGGTCGGCTCCACCCTCCCCGCGGCACCGGACCAAGCGTGAGCCAACTCCCCATGAGCCAGGTTGATTCCGTCCCGTTCGTGGACCTCTCCGTGCAGTGGCGCCAGATCCACGACGACGTCATGCCCGACATCGAGCGGCTGTTCGCGAAGAACGCCTTCTGCCTGGGCCCCTGGGTGGCGGATTTCGAGCAGCGCATCGCCGCGTACCTGGACGTCAAGCACGCCGTTGGCGTCAACAGCGGCACCTCGGCGCTGCACCTGGCCATGATCGCCGCCGGCATCGGGCCCGGCGACAAGGTGCTGGTGCCGGCGCACACCTTCATCGGCACCGTGTGGGGCCTGATCTACCAGGGCGCCATCCCCGTCTTCTGCGATGTCGAGCCCGACACCGCCACCATCGACCTGAAGGACGCGGAGCGCCGCATGGGGCCCGGCGTCAAGGCGATCATCCCCGTCCATCTCTACGGCCAGCCCGCCGATATGGCCGCCGTGCAGGCGTTCGCCGCGCGCCATCACCTTGTGGTCGTGGAGGACACGGCCCAGGCGGTGGGCGCCCGCTACGACGGCAGGCGCGTGGGATCTCTCGGGGCGATGGGGTGCTTCAGCTTCTATCCCGGCAAGAACCTGGGCGCGGCCGGTGAAGGCGGTCTCGTCGTCACCAATGACGATGCGCATGCCGCGACCTTGCGGGCCCTGCGCGATCACGGCCAGAGCCGGCGCTATACGCACGACATCGTGGGCTATAATTATCGCATGGACGGGCTGCAGGGCCTCGTCCTCGGCCATAAGCTGCCCCATCTTGACGCCTGGACCGACCAGCGGCGCGCCGTCGCGGCCGCGTATGCGCAGGGCCTTGGCGATCTGCCGCTGGCGCTGCCGCAGGTGGCGCACGGCGACCACGTCTTTCATCTCTATGTGGTCCGCACGGAACGACGCGACGCGTTGAAGGCATGGCTGGAGGCGCACGGCGTCGGCTGCGGCCTTCATTATCCCGTACCGCTGCACCGCCAGCCGTGTCTGGCCGCCTTTGCCGACGGCGCCGGCGATTTTCCGGTGGCCGACGACTATGCGGCCCACGGCCTGTCGCTGCCCCTGTTCGCGGGCATGACGACGGCGCAACAGGAGCGCGTGATCGACACGGTCCGCGCCTTCTTCCTCGGCCAGAGCTGAAGCGGAAACGCGGGAGTACCCCCAATGGCCCCCCAAATGCCGCGTCGACATGCGCTGTGCGTGCGGCCGCGCCTCAACCCCGAGGCCGCCGCCGTTCTGAACACGGTCGTGAACGAATGGGTCGACACGTTGCGCCTGCATTGCGACGTGACGGAGATCGCCGAGGATTTCGACTTCGCCAAGGTGTGCGAGGCGATTAGGCCGGACATCGTCATCTTCGACACCGCGCATTGGGGGCGGCCTCAGCTGTTGGAGATTTCCAACCTCGACCGTTTTGCGCACATTCCCCGGGTGCTTTACTTCAATTGCGACCCGCACGACCCGTTCCGCCCGGCCACCCTCTCGATGCTCCATCGCTATGGCATCGAGGCCATCTTCACCATGGGCGACGAAACGATCCAGCAATTGCGCGGCCTGGAGCGCCATCCTGTCTTCATCCTGCCGAAATTCATTGACGAAACCGTCTTCAAGGATCGCGGCCTGGACAAGACAATTCCAGTTTCCATATTTTCAGCGCATCTTGTCCCATCTTTCTACCCGTGGCGCGCCCAGATCACGGAAGAAATACAGAAAATAATACCGACACTTCTTTATCCACATCCAGGGTATAATAATTTAAGGACAGACGTCTTTGAAGTCCGTGGCGAAGCCTATTCAGCGCTGATCTCCCAGAGCATGTTTTCCGTCGCGGACACGACGCGGCTCGATTATGCCGTACGCAAGCATCTCGAAATTCCCGGAAGCGGAACGGTTCTCGTCGCGCCGAACTCCCCTGCCCTGCATCCCTATGGCTTCGTGGACATGGAAAATTGTGTCCTCGGCGAGCCGATGGACATCTACCGAAAGATCATCCACCTCGCGCGCGACCGCGCCCATTACGAACGAGTTCGTCGCGCCGGATACGCATTGGTGCACGGCACCTATACGCGTGCGCGCTGGACCTTCATGCTCGACTGGCTGGAGTGCCGCCTGAAGATGGCGCTGGGTGAGGCCGTGCGACAGACCCGCCGCTTCGGGCCGTTCGAGATCACGCCCCGCGACGCGGCCTCGCCCAGCGTGGCCGGCCTTCATTTGACGGATTCGCCCTTGAGCGCCCGCCTGCGTCAGATACGCGATCTCATTCTGGATGGAAGGGCCGAACCGCCGGGCGCCAAGAAGAACCTTGGGGTGGCCGGCGAGCTCATCCATGAGGTGATGAGCTGGGTCAACCATACCAACGAGCCGATTTTCCTCGCCGGCATGATCTGCCTGCTCATGGGCGACATGCCCCAGGCCAAGAAGATGATCGCTGCCCGCTCGATCATGCATCAGGCGGCTGATCCGCGCTACACGCTCCTGGATCCGGTGGAGGCGGCGTGGCTGATGCTGATCGCGGCGCTCACCGGCGACGGCGCGCTGCTGGAGCAGATGCGCCGGCAGTCCGCAACGACACCCCATGTCGCGCTGCGGCGGGTGGCATGGCTGATTTCCTCCCGCGGGCAAGGGGCTCTGCCGCAGGATCCGACCCTGGAGGGGCCACAGCCCGGCGACTGGCTTTCCATGCACTGGCTGGGCGAAGAGGACTTCGCGCAATGGCGTGACCTGGTGCGCCGCATCCTGCGCGCCAATCGCCGTGGCGCCCAGGCAGATGCCCTCGAAAGCCTCGAACATCGTCACGAAGGCGCTGCCCGCATGAATTGAGGATGTGCGCCGCGCCCTCGGTCGCGTGGCGGATCAACGCAATCCGCGCACTCAAGCCGGAGAGACGGCGCCCTCGGTCCGCGCGTCGTTGCCCACCGCGCCCGCCCCCCGGCGGAAGGCCGCCGCCGGATGGCTGGCGGGAAGCCGCGCCCCGCGACCGGGAAACAGCTGCGCGCGCAGGGTGCCCCCGCCATACGAGGTGCGGTAGACACCGCGCGCCTGAAGCTCCGGCACCACCAGATCGACGAACACTTCCAGGGTTTCCGGCGAGACCAGGCGGTTCAGGTTGAAGCCGTCCACATCGGTGTCTTCCACCCAGGACATGAATCGGTTGGCCCCCTCTGCCCCATGCCCTTCGCGCCGCTGTCCAGATAGCCGGTGACCACGTTCCACCCCACGCGCGCCCTTCAGGGTCGCGAAGCGCCGTATCGCGATACGTGCGACCACGATACATTGAACGGCTCCAGAAAATCCTGCCAAACCGCTCGCGCCAATGAACCGGCGCCCAGACTTCGAAGCGCAAGGGTGAAGAGGTCATATTCACATTTATAATATTATTTCAATGATTTTATTTAATAAAACACCTGTCGACCCTGAGGCGGGCATGATCGGGGGAATCCAGCGCGCCGCAGGAAGCCGCCCCACCACCTTCGGCACGCCCGACGCCACCATCGGGAGCGCTCGAGACGCGCAACAGTCACGTCCACGCACGCCTCGCCACAAGCAATATATAAATCAATGCTAATTTAAAACACACTGAATCACTGTATTCATCGATTAATATTCATGCATTATATCATATTAAATAATCATGCCCCCGCAATTATACGCATAAAAGTCGTGATCTCGATATCCATACGAGCACCACACGCTGGCGGCCGGTGACGGATCAGCGGCGGGATCACGGCATCTGGACTAACAAATGAGGCAAAGACGGTATGGCCTCATCCCGCAGAGCGAAGCTGGCACAGAACCGATACATTGAGGGTCAACACTGTATGCACATATATATCAGACACGCGCGCCTTTTTGGCGCGAAATGGCACCCACATTACACAATTACAATTTTTAATACGGACTATTTCATATCATTATTATAAATGAAATTAACTTATTAATATTATAAAAATATTAATACCGGTAAAAATATGAAATTTTTCAGCTTCGTCTTAGAGCGCTTTCCGTGCTCCGCAGCTCACGTCATCCTCCCTAGTATTTTCCATGCACACATTTTCCTCACGCGAACTGAAATCCACTTGACTTGAAAATGCTCTAGAAATCAGCGGCGGACAAATGATGGAAACTCTGCCGCCGCCGTGCGTAGACGCCACAGGCGACCCGTTCGATCCGGGCGCGGTTCATGTCGAAGACCTCCAGCGAGGCGGCTTCATCCTGCCGCGCCTCGGGGCTGAAGCGATGCAGGACATCTTCGTCCAGATGAAACGCGATCTCGAACGTCGAGTCATGTCCCCAGAACGTGACGCAGCGCCGAACCGGGTCATAGCTGCGGCTGACATTCGGAAAATGGAGCGACATCGGACGTCCCTCAGATGAATGCGCCCCGCTCGGCGAACGAGATCGCCGACGAGACATCGGCATGGCCCGCCGTCTCCTGGCGGTCCCTCAACAAGGCGGCATCCAGTTCGACGGGATCAATGGAAAGGCTGGTGCTGCGCCCCGGTGGCGCCGAGACGGCCGGCGTCTGCAGCATGGTTGCCACGCGCCGGTAAGCGACGAAAGACAGACCCAGAAGCTGTTCCTCGTCGATCGCCACGCGATAGGTTCCAGCCGGGAGCGTTCCATCGGCGGAACTCATCCAGAACGGATGCGCGAACGTAACCATTGTCTGATGCGTTCGGATATTCATATCATCACCTCAATTTTTCTTCTTCGGAGGTCCGATCGACACCGGGCTTCCCTTCAGCAGGGAGGGGGCCACCACGGGTTCCTTTGCCTTCTTCGGCTTCTTGGCTTCGCGATTGCCGCGCAACTGTCCCTTGGCCATGACCCTCTACTCCTCTCGCGCCGCGCGGATCAGTGCCGCCGACGAAACAAATAGCCCCGCAACTTCGAGAGCGCGGGGCTGCAAGGCGCCGAACGCCTTGCCGGTGGAGATCTGTTGCATCGCCCGTCGAAGCTGCCGGTACATCCGCGGTCAACCCCATATGGGCGATGCCAGGGCCAGCCATTTCCAGAGACCCCGGAAACCGCCGGCCGAGACGATCAGCTCAGATCCTGGAGCTTGTCCGCCGAAAGCTTGCCGCTCTTGCCGTCCGTAACGAGCTCGAAGCCAATCTTCTGGCCCTCGCGCAGATCACTCAGGCCCGCCCGCTCCACCGCGCTGATATGGACGAAAGCATCGCTTCCACCCGCGTTGGGGGCAATAAATCCAAAGCCCTTCTGGGCATTGAACCACTTCACGGTTCCCTCAGTCATGGGAAACCCTTTCAAATTTTAAGGTATAGCTCGCCGGGCGCTGCCCAGCCGTCGAAATCGCATTTTCTGGCGAATAACATTGGTGGCGCAGGAATTGAGCCCGCGAAAACCTAAATTATTTGGCTTTCCATCGACAAAAACAATATGCGCCCGAAGCCGGATAATAGCAATATTATTTTAGATCCCAACGCTTATGGTGCCGCCAGCGTGATGAACCGCGCCGAAACCACGATAATCACTCATGGCCGCGCCCACACCCAGGCTCTGTGCACGCCCCCGCCAGGGCGCCCCCCCCTGCGCGCATAGGCATTTCCACCAAAAGCAGATCGCGCTTTTGGTGGAAATGCGAGAAAATAAGGGCGCAGAGAATTTCCGCGACTCGGAGAAAAAGCGGAAATGCTCCAGGTGTGCCCAACCACAGTGGAGCGCCCATTGAGCCTTCTCCAGATCCAGCATACCACTACCTACCGCTTTCATCGGCCCGTCACGTTCGGCCCCCACCGCCTCATGCTCCGCCCCCGTGAAAGCCGGGACTTGCGGGTGCTGTCCAATACCGTCACGCTGACACCGGACGCGACCATCAACTGGGCCCACGACGTCAGCGACAATGCGGTGGCCACCGCAACCTTTCAGGCCGGCGGCAACCTCCTTGTGGTCGATAGCGTGACGAAGATTCAGCTCGATGCGGTCGCCTGGCCGGTGTTTGACATCGCCGGTTCGGCAATCGCCTTTCCGTTCCGCTATTCCGATGACGAATGGACTGATCTCGGTCCCCTGGGCACCCCGCAATACCCCGATCCATCCAGGCGCCTGCGCTCATGGGCGCAAGGCTTTGTCCGGGCAAATCCCACGGACACCCTATCGCTGCTGCAGGACCTGAGCACCGGCGTCGCCCATGCTGTCAATTATCAAAGCCGCGATGAGGAGGGCACGCAAACACCCGTGCAGACTCTACAGCGAGGCTGGGGCTCGTGCCGCGATTTCGCGGTGCTGTTCGTGGAAGCGGCCCGCAGCCTCGGTTTCGGGGCCCGGATCGTGTCCGGCTATCTGCACAATCCCGACCAGCGCCTGTGGGGCACCGCCGGGTCGGGATCGACCCATGCCTGGGGCGAGGTGTTCGTGCCCGGTGCAGGCTGGATCCCGTTCGATCCCACCAACCGCAGCATGGGCGGATCGAACCTGATCCCGGTCGCGGTGGTGCGCGACATCCGTCAGGCCATTCCGGTGGCCGGCAGCTTCGTGGGCGACACCAATGCTTTCAGCGGCATGACGGTGGAGGTGCGCGTCACGTCATGTGGCTGACGCCCGCCGGCCCCAAGGGGCGGTCAAGAGCGTCAAGGCCAGCAGACCAACGACGGCCGAAACCGCGGAGGCGGCCAGGATTCCGAGCTTGGCCGAGGTGAGCAGCCCGTCGTCGAATGCCATTTCGGCGATGAACAGGGCCATGGTAAAGCCGATGCCAGTCAGCATGGCTCCCGCCGCCAACATGTTCCAGGGGAGGTCGGCGGGCCGCACGGCGAGGCGCAGGAAGACGGCGAAGGACGCGAACGCCACCACCCCCAGCGGCTTGCCCAAGACGAAACCGCCGAAGACCGCAAGCGCAAGGTCCCGGTGAAATTCCGCGGGCACGATGCTGACACCGGCATTCGCCAACGCGAACAGCGGCATGATGGCGAATGCCACCCACGGATGAAGCCGCATCTCCAGCCGCTCGATGGGCGAAAGCGCCTCGCGCGCGGCCACGCCGGCCCGCTGCAAGTCCTGCCGCCCCTCAGTGTCTCCGCTCCAATGCTCGCCAGGTGGATAGGCCACCACCCGATCAAAGATCGCGTGCAGGCGGATATCGCTGACCCAGCTGCGTGCGGGAGTCATCAGGCCGAGGATCACGCCGACCAACGTCGGGTGAATGCCGGACACGTCCAGGGCCAGCCAGATTCCACCTCCGATAAGGAAATAGAGCGGGATGCTGCGGATCCCCAGGCGCGCAACGATCGCCACCGCCGCAAAGCCCGCCGCCGCCAGGGCCAGTGCAGGCCAGTGCAGGGCTCCGCCATAGCCGATGGCCAGCACCAGGATGGCGCCGACATCGTCGAAGATCGCAAGCGACAGCAGGAACAGCCGCAGGCTCAAGGGAATGCGCGGGCCCAGCACCGCGAGCGCGCCAATCACGAAGGCGGTATCGGTCGCCATGACGACGCCCCAGCCATGTCCCGCCTCGCTGCCGCCCTGCACCAGAAGAAACAGGCCCGCGGGCACCGCCATTCCCCCAAGCGCGGCCGCGAACGAGAACGCCGCCAGGCGGACGTTGCGCAATTCCCCCAATACCATCTCGCGCTTCAGCTCCAAGGCGACGACGAAGAAGAACAACGTCATCAGACCATCGTTGATCCAGTGCTGAAGCGTCCGGGAAAGGGCGAGGTCGCCGATCCGCAGGCCAAGCGGCGTCTGCCAGATCGACAAAAACGCTTCCGACCAAGGGGAGTTGGAGAGCGCCAGCGCGAAAATCGTGGCGCACAAAAGCGTCGCCCCCGCCAAGGCCTCGATGCGCAGGAAGCGCATGAAGGGGCGAGTGAACCAGTCAACGGGCTCTCGGGGGAGGCGGCCCAGTCCTCCCGCGCCTCTGTTCACGAGGCCCCGCCGCAACGCATTCTGACGAGCGCCGGACGAGGCGGGCGCGTCCGGTGTTGGGCTTTTCCGGCCCATCGCGAAATTATGCTTCCGCTTCAAAAGGCGCCGAAGCATCCTTATGGCGGCGGAGAAAATGCGCGATGAGACCCTTCGACGGCGCGCGACGCCCGTTCTCAAGGGAGGCTGTGCGCCGTGTCAGCGCGCGCTGGACCTCCTTCGGCAGCTCACTCCATTCCGCGATGACGGCGGCGCCCAAGCATTCGAGACTGTGCAGTTCGGCTTTCGTCAGTGCAGGGCGTTGCGGCAGGGGCAATTCCGGCGACCTCAAGGCCCCGCCCTCACTCTCCCAACGTGAAATTGCCGCAACGGCATCTGCGTAAGATGCCGCATTATATTTCTGAATATTTTCCATATGGCGAAAATATCACAAATACGAACCGCCACCTAATTTAAACCGGGTAGGTTTTGGCGCCGACGGTATGAGGCGTTACTCGAAGTGAGGTTGATCGCTGATCTCATATCAGATCAGCACGATGAGCGGGCGCCGCGTGCGGGAGGCGCCGGCGGGCAGGCCTTTCAAGCCGTGGACGCTGTGCTGTGCTGTGTCCCGCCCCCCGCGACCCGCAGGACGCGGATGGGCCACATGACCGCACCACCCTACCCCACGGTCGGTCTCCGCGAGCGTCCCGCGGGCAAGGCCTGAGAGATGTCGCCGTCGGGCCGACCGCGTCAGGCCGCCAGATAACGCGAGATGACCGCCGCGATCTGGGTGGAGCTCAATGCCCCCATCTGGGTTTCCATCAGCGTGTCCACCTGCTCGCTCGACAAGCCGGTGATGTCGTCCGTGGACAGCCCCGCGATACCATCCGAGCTCAGCGCCGCGATATCCGTCGTCGAGAAGGTGGCGAGCTGGTCCGCCGTCAGCGCGGTGACTTGCGCAGAGGTCAGAGCATTGACCTGACTTGGGGTCAACGCCTCTGCCTGCGCCGTCGTCAGGGCCGTGACGACGGCCGCGGTGAGACCGGAGACCGCGCTCGTGCTCAGCGCGACGATCGCCGATGTGGCGAACAGGGCGATGTCCTCGGTCCCGAGCGCGGCCGCCTGAACCGCGTTCAGGGCATTGAGCTGGTCCGTGGACAGGGTGGCGATCTGGCTGGTGCTCAGCGCCGCCACCTGATTGTAGCTCAGCGAACCGACCTGGCTCGCGCTCAGAATCGCGATCTCGGCCGTGGACAGGTCGGCGATGATGGCCGTGGACAGCCCCTTGATGGAGCCGGAACTGATGGCCGCCAGATCGGCGGTGGAGAAGGTGTCCATATCCTCGGTGGTCAGCCCGGCAAGGCCCGACGCGCTCAAGGCGGCGATCTGATCGGTCGACAGCGCGTCGAGCTGCTCACTCGCCAGCGCGGCGATCTGATCGCTGCTCAGGCCGGCGACGAAGCTGGTGCCCAAGGCGGCGACAGCATCCGTGGAGAGGTTGGCGATGAACGCGGTGGACAATCCCTTCACCGCGTCCGACGTGATCGCCGCGATCTCGTCGGCGGAGAAGGTGTCGAGCTCCTCCGCGGTCAGCGCCGAAACCGCGCTGGAACTCAGCGCCGCGATCTGGCTCGACGACAACGCGTCGAGCTGCTCAAGGCTCATCGCGCTGATCTGGCTGCTGGTCAGGCCGGCGACGCTCTCGGCGCTCAAGGCGGCGGTCTGGGCGGAGGTGAGCGCCGCGATGTCCGTGGTGGTGAGGGCCGCCACCTGCTTCGAGCTCAGGGTGGCCACCTGCGCGGTAGACAGCGCGCCGACCTGATCAACGCTCAGAGCGGCAATCTGCGCGGTGGACAGGCCTGCGATGCCGGACGTGCTCAGGATCGAGATCAGCGCGGTCGAAAGGCCGGCCAGGGTCTCGGTGGGCAAGGCAGAGATGGCGCTCGAACTGATGGCCGCGATGTCCGCCGTCGAGAAGGTGTCAAGGTCGTCGGTTCCCAACGCCGCCAGCTGCTTGGAGCTGAGGGCACCCACCTGGGTGCTGGTCAGGGCCTCCACCTGGGCCGTGCTCAGGGCAACCATCTGGGTGGTGGACAAGCCGGAGATGCCCGCCGTGCTCAACGCCGCGATCTGCTCGGTCGACAGCGAGGCCAGCACCGCCGTGGACAGTCCCGACACGCCGCCGGAGCTGAGGGCGCCGATGTCGCCGGTGGAGAACACCGCGAGGTCTTCGGTCCCGAGGGCCGCCACCTGGGTCGAGTTCAGCGCCGCCACCTGCGTCGTGGTCAGCGCCTCGGTCTGGGCGGTGGTCAAGACCGCGATATGGGCTGTGGACAGGCCAGCGACGCCTGATGTGCTCAGGGCCGCGATCTGGTCGGTGGAGAGCACGGCGATATCGCCCGTGCTCAAGGCGGCCACCTGCTTCGAGCTCAGCGCGCCCAGCTGTAGCGTCGACAAGCCCCCGATCTGCGCCGTGCTGAGGGCCGCGATCTGCGCGGTCGAGAAACCGGCGACCCCGGCCGTGCTCAAGGATTCGATCTGCTCGGCGGAAAGGGCTGCCAGCACCGCGGTGGACAGTCCCGACACCGCGCTGGAACTCAACGCCGCGATATCCTTGGTGGAAAATACCGCCAGATCGTCAGTGCCCAGGGCCGCCACCTGGGTCGAGCTCAACGCCGCGACCTGGGTGGTGGTGAACGCCTCGGTCTGAATCGTGCTCAAAGCCGCGATCTGGCTGGTGGAAAGCCCCGAGATGCCGGCCGTGCTCAAGGCCGCGATCTGGCTGGTGGAGAGGCCCGTGACACTCGCCGTGCCCAGGGCCGCCACCTGCTTGGAGCTCAGCGCCGCGATTTGCTTGGAGGTCAGCGCCTCGATCTGGGTACTGCCGAGCGCCGCGATCTGGGCGGTCGAAAGCCCCGCGATGCCGGCCGTGCTCAGCGCCTCGAGCTGGTCGTTGGTGAGCGCGGCCAGCGCCGCCGTGGACAATCCGGCCACCGCGGTCGAACTCAGCGCCGCGATCTCCCTGGTGGAAAACACCGCCAGATCGTCGGTCCCCAGGGCCGCCACCTGGGCCGAGCTCAGCAAGGCCACCTGCGTCGTGGTCAATGCCTCGGTCTGGTCGGTGCTGAGAGCCGCGATCTGGGTGGTCGAAAGGCCGGTGATGCCGATCGTGCTCAGGGCCGCGACCTGATCGATGGACAGCGCGGCAAGATCCGCCGTGCTGAGGGCCGCCACCTGCTTGGACGTCAGGGCCGCGATCTGCTTGGTCGAAAGCGCATCGATCTGGGCCGTGGTCAAGGCCGCGATCTGGGCGGTCGAGAGCCCGACGATGGTGGCTGTGCTCAGCACCGAGATCTGCTCGGACGACAAGGCAGCCAGATTGGTGGTCGAGAGCCCCGTGATCGCGCTCGAGCTGAGGGCGGCGATGTCGGCGGTCGAGAACACCGAGACGTCGTCGGTGCCGAGCGCGGCCAGTTGGCCCGAGCTCAGCACCGCCACCTGCAGCGCGGTCAAGGCCGCCGTCTGGGCGGTGCCCAAGGCCGCGATCTGGGTGGTCGACAGGCCGGTCACGCCAACCGTGCTGAGGGCTTCGATCTGGCTGGTGGAAAGCGCGGCGATGTCGCTCGTGGTCAGCGCCGCCACTTGCTTCGAGCTCAGCGCGCTGGCCTGCTTGGTCGACAGCGCGGCGACCTGCGCCGTGCTGAGCGCGGCGATCTGCCCGGTCGACAGGCCGGCAATGCCGGCCGTGCTCAGCGCCGCGATCTGGTCCGTGCCCAGCGACGCGAGGGCCGCGGTGGACAAGCCCGACACCCCGCCGGAGCTCAGGGCGGCGATGGCGGTCGTCGACAGCGCCGCCAGATCGTCGGTCCCCAGCGCCGCCACCTGTTGCGAGGTCAGGGCACTGACCTGCTTGGTGGACAAGGCGGCGACCTGCCCGGTGCTGAGGGCGGCGATCTGCTTGGTGGACAGGCCCGCGATATTCGCAGTGCCCAGCGCGGCGATCTGCGCGGTCGTCAGCGCGGCGATCATCGCCGTGGTCAGTGCCGAAATCGCAGTCGTATTGATCGCCGCCACGTCGGCGGTGGAGAATGTCGAAAGGTTCGCCGTTCCCAGCACCGCGATCTGTGCCGAGCTCAAGGCGGCGACCTGGATTGTGGTCAGAGCCTCGGCCTGCGCCGAGCTGAGGACGGCAATCTGCTTGGTGGTCAAGCCGGCGACGCCGGCCGTGCTGAAAGCGGCGACCTGGCTGGTGGCGAGCGCGGCGATGTCGGCGGTGGTGAGGGCGGTCACCTGATCGGAGGTCAGGGCTGCGACCTGGCGGGTGGTCAGAGCCGCGATCTGGGCGGTGGTGAGCGCCGAAACCTGCTTGGAGGTCAGCCCCGAGACGCCCGCGGTGCTCAGGGCCGAAACCTGCGCCGTGGACAAGGCCGCCACAACCGCCGTCGACAGGCCGGAGATCGCGCTGGAGGACAGGGCCGCGATATCCCGCGTGGAGAAGGTCGCGATGTCGGCGCTGTCGAGGGCTTCAAGCTGCGTCGCGCTCAAAACCGCCACCTGGGTCGTGGACAGGGCCTCGGCCTGGCTGGTGCTGAGAGCGGCCATCTGGCGCGTCGACAGGCCGGCGATGCCGGCCGTGCTCAGGGCCACGATCTGGCTGGTGGAAAGCGCCGCGATATCGTTGGTGCCCAACGCGGCGACCTGGGTCGAATTCAGGATCGCGATCTGCGCGGTCGTCAACGCCGCGATCTGTGCGCTGCTGAAGGCCTCGATCTGGTCGGCGCTCAGGCTTGCGATCGCACTGGTGCTGAGCACCGCAAGCTGGCTGGTCGACAGGAGCGCAATGCTGTCCGCATTCAGGGATGCCGCCTGCGTCGAACTCAGCGCCGCCAGCTGGCCGGTGGAGAGGGCCGCGATCTGCCCCGTGGTCAGGGCGTTGATCTGGAGCGTGGTGAGGCCCGCGATCTCAGCGGTGGTGAGCGCGGTGATCTGGGTGGTGGTCAGCGCCGCGATGACGCCCGTGGTCAATCCCGAGATGGCCTTCGTGCTGAGGGCCACGATGTCGGACGTGGAGAAGGTGGCGAGATCGTCGGAGCCGAGCGCCGCGAGCTGCGTCGTCGTGAAGGCGGCAAGCTGGGAGGTCTTCAACGCGTCCACCTGGGCCGTGGACAAGGCCTCGATCTGCTCCGCCGTCAGTCCGCTGACAGCGCTCGTGCTCAGGGCTCTCACCTGGTCGGTGGTAAGGGTTTCGACCACATCCGAGGTCAGACCCGAAACCGCGGACGAGGCCAGCGCCGCCATGCTCGCCGTCGACAGGGCCGCAAGATCCCCGGCATCCAACGCCGCCAGCTGCGTCGAGGTGAGCGCCGCCACCTGGACCGTGGACAGGGACGCGAGCTGGGCGGTGGAGAGAGCCGCGACCTGATCTTCGCTGAGGCCCGCGATCGTTTTCGTCGCCAGCACCGCGATCTGGTCCGTCGAGAGCGCCGAGACGTCTGCGGCCTCCAGGGCGGCGATCTGCTTCGCGCTCAACACCTTGATCTGTGCCGTCGACAGCACGCTCATCTGGCTGGTCGACAAAGCCGCGACCTGGTCCGTCGTCAGGTTCGCGACCGCGCTGGTGCTCAAGGCCGCGATCTGGGCGGTGGAGAGCGAGGCAACGGCGTTCGTCGTCAGACCCGACACCGCCTTGCTCGAAAGCACCGCGATGTCGGCGGTCGAGAACGTAGCGAGATCGGCGGCATCCAGCACGGAGGCCTGAACCGAGCCCAGCACTGCGATCTGCGACGTGGACAGGCTTGCCACCTGGCCCGTGGTCAGCGCATCGACCTGGGCCGAGGAGAGGCTGGCGGTCGCGCTCGTGGTCAGGGCGGCAAGCTGCGCGGTGCTGAGGGCGGCGACAACGCTCGTCGCCAGGCCCGCCACCGCCTTGCTGCTGATCGCAGCCATGTCGGCGGTGGAGAAGCTGGCAAGGTCATCGGCCCCAAGTACCGCCAGCTGCAGCGACGTCAGCGCCGCCACCTGCACGGACGTCAGTGCCGCCGCCTGCGCGGTCGACAAGGTCGAGACCTGGTCCGTCGACAGGGCCGCGATGGCCTTCGTGTTGAGCGCTGCGATCTGATCCGTCGAGAGGGCCGCGATGCCCGCCGTTTCCAGCACCGCGACCTGGGCCGTGGAAAGGCTGGTGATCTGGGCCGTCGTCAGGGCCGCGATCTGGGCGGTGGACAAGGCATCGATCTGGGCGGTGCTCAGCCCCGCGACAGCAGCCGTGCTCAGGGCCGACACCTGATCGGTGGACAGCTTGGCGACGATGCCGGTGCTCAGCCCGGTCACGCCCTTGGCGGTGATCGCCGCGACGCTCGCCGTCGACATGGCGGCGACCTCGCTCGCCGTCAGCAGCGCGAAATGGACCGAGCTTAGAACCTTGACCTGCGCGGCGGTGAGCGCGCCCACCTGACTGCTGGACAAGGCCTCGAACTGCGCCGTCGTCAGATTGGCCACCGAGAGCGTGTTCATCGCCGCGATCTGGTCGGTGGAGAGCGAGGCGATGACGCTTGTCGTCAGGCCCGACAAGGCCCTGCTCGTGATCGCCGCCATGTCGGTGGTGGAGAAGGTGGCAAGGTCGTCGGCGTCCAGAACCGCCAGCTGCAGCGAGCTGAGAACCGCCACCTGCGCCCGCGACAGCGCCTCGACCTGGCTGGTGGTGAGGGCATCGACCTGCGCCGTCGTCAACGCCGCCGTCGTCCGTGTGCTCAAGGCCGTGATCTGGTCGGCGGAGAGCGAGGCGATGACGCTAGTACTCAACCCTACGACCGCCGCGCTCGTGATCGAGGCGATGTCGGCGGTGGAAAAGGTGGCGAGATCGTCCGATCCCAGCGCCGCGATCTGCTGGGCGCTGAGGATCTTCACCTGCGCCGTGGACAGGGCCTCCGCCTGGCTCGTGGACAGCGCCGCGATCTGAGCGGTGGAAAGCGCCGAGATCACCTTGGTATTGATGGCCGTGACCTGGCCTGTGCTCAAGGCGGCGATATCGTCCACGCCCAGCGTCGCCACCTGCAACGCCGTGAGGTTCACCACCTGCGCCGCCGTCAAAGCGGAGATCTGGCTGGTGCTCAACAGCCCGATCTGGGCCGTGGTCAGGCTTGCGATCGCCGCCGTGCTCAAGGCGGCCACCTGGGAGGTGGACAGGACCGTGACGTCCGATCCGAGCGCCGCGACCTGGGCCGCCTTCAGAGCCGCCACCTGGGCGACGGACAAGGTGGCAACCTGACTGGTGTTCAGCACGCCCACCTGCGCGGTGGTCAGACCCGCGATCGCC
This sequence comes from Xanthobacter agilis, assembly GCF_021730435.1. Taxonomy (GTDB): domain Bacteria; phylum Pseudomonadota; class Alphaproteobacteria; order Rhizobiales; family Xanthobacteraceae; genus Xanthobacter; species Xanthobacter agilis. The sequence goes on along the minus strand of NZ_JABWGX010000040.1, from coordinate 7,380 downwards.
CCCGTGCTCAGCGCGGACACCTGACTGGTGGAGAGCGCCGCGATGCTCGCGGTGGTCAGCCCCGACACGGCGCTGCCGCTCATCGCCGCGATGCTCGCGGTCGACATAGCGGCGACATCATCCGTCTCGAATGCCGCGAACTGCGTGGACTTGAGCGCGGCGATCTGGGCCGTCGTCAGCGCCGCCACCTGGCTCGTCGACAGAGCCGAAATCTGCGCTGTCGTGAGCTTTGAAACCGCAAGCGTGTTCAACGCCGCCACCTGAGCGGTGGACAATGCCGCAAGCGCCGCCGTGCTCAGCCCCGAGATGGCCGCGCTGCTGAGCGCCGCGATGTCTCCGGTGGAAAATGTGGCGATGTCCTCGGCCCCCAAGGCGGCCACCTGGGCCGCGCTCAGCACGCGCACCTGCGACGAGGTCAGGGCCTCCGTCTGGTCCGTCGACAGGGAGCCGAGCTGGGTGGTGGTGAGCGCCGCCACCTGGCCCGTGGTCAGATTCTCGATGGCCAGGCTGTTCAGGATCATCAGTTGGTCGAGCGTCAGGCTGCCGATGGCCGTGACCGAGATCGCCCGCAACTGACTGGTGCTGAGAACCCCGAGATCCTCCGCATCCAGGGCGGCGACCTGAGTTGCCGACAGTGCCTTGATCTGGTCCGTGGAAAGCAACGCCACATCTTCACTCGTCCAGGCCGCGACAGCCTGAGTCGAAAGGGACTTGATCTGACTCGTGGTCAGAGAAGATATGGTCGAGCTCATTTAGCAACCTTGATCTTTAATCAAAGCCCCGATCACTCAGCCTAACGAAATCTGCCGACGCACCGGACATTTGCATTATATGCGAAGTGGCTTGCGCGAACCTGACATTGGTACCACCTGCCCTTTCGGCAGCCCCCCCGACGCGGCCGTCGAACGCACCTCGCCCGCATCCGCCACGCCCGCGGCTCGACTGAGACTTGCGCGCCTTCGGGTGCCCATCCGCGGATCGGCACCCGAGGGCGCCACGCTTGCATTTGCATGTCATCCTCGTATAGCTCATGCGAGACAGGGCCAGCGAAGACATATTGCGAATAGGCGTGGGATCAACTGGCGAACAGCAGCCAGTTGGCGTTTTGTTCCTGAGGCTCTAGATGGTTAAGCATATTTTGGTGACTGGAGGTGCCGGATATATTGGATCCCATGCCTGCAAGGCCCTCCGCGAGGCCGGCTACATCCCGGTCACCTACGACAACCTTGAGACCGGCTGGCGGGATGCGGTCAGATTCGGTCCGTTCGAGGAAGGCGATCTGCGCGACCGGAGCCGGCTCGACACGGTCTTCGCAAAATGGCGTCCACAGGCCATCATGCACTTTGCGGCGCTCAGCGAGATCGGCGAATCCACCCGCGATCCCGGCAAGTACTGGCGCGCCAACATCCTGTCATCGCTGACCCTGATCGAAGCCGCGGTTGCCGCCGGCTGCTTCAATATCATTCATTCCTCGACCTGCGCCGTCTATGGGGAGCAGGACCACGGCCCACTGCGGGAAGACAGCCCGCTGCAGCCGATCAATGCCTATGGGGCCTCAAAGCGCGCCATCGAAGACATATTGAAGACCTTCGCCCGCTCGACCGCCCTCAAGTTCGTGATCTTCCGGTATTTCAACGTCGCTGGCGCCGACCCGGCCGCCGAGATCGGCGAATTTCACAGGCCGGAGACCCACCTCATCCCCCTGGCCGTGGAGACCGCGCTCGGCCATCGCGACACACTGACGATCTTCGGCAATGATTACCCGACGCCCGATGGCACCTGCATCCGGGATTATGTGCACGTTGTCGATGTCGTCGCCGCCCATCTCCTGGGGCTCGAATGGCTGGATGCGGGCAACGGCAGCGAGGTCTTCTGCCTCGGCTCCGGGCGCGGCTTCTCCATTCTCGAACTCGTGCGCGAAACCGAGGCGATCGTCGGCGGCCCCATTCCGCTCATCATCGGCGCGCGCCGCCCGGGCGATGCCGCCCGCCTCGTGTCGGACAGCACGGCCGCCGAAGCCGCCCTCGGCTGGGCGCCCCGCCGCTCCACCCTCGAACGGATGATCACCGATGCCTGGCGCGCGCGCAGCACCTTGAAACACCCGGCGGATCCAAGCTAGGGCCTGTTTCAAACGAAGCAGATTCTGCCGCGCATGAAGAATAATGTGTCAACGCGAAAATAGAGAGGGGATGACGTGAGCCCATGCGAACACAAAGCGCTTCCGCCGCCCCATCGCCGATCGGCCGCACTTTCTCGGGATACCGATGGTCATGAACACGTCCGCCCCTTCTGAGCGCCCCTCCCCCCTCGCCGCGCAGCTGGAACTCGCCCGCACACAGCGCCTGTCGCTGACCGACCTCTTCCAGGCCGCCGAAAGCTGGAACATGGCCGGCAGGAAAGCGGAGGCGATCGAGATCTACAAGGCGTGGATCGCCTTCAACGAAGCCCATCCTTTCCTTCATCTGGTTTACTTCAATTATTCGGTCACATTGCGCCAGTCGGGCGACATTTCGGGGTCGATCAACGCCCTGCGCGCCTGCCTGAAGCTCGACCCGCGCTTCGGACCGGCCCACATCAACCTCGGGCGCGCGTTCGAGGACAGCGGGCTGGCCGCGCAGGCCATCCAGCAATGGCGCACCTACGCCGAACTCACCGCCGAAAGCACCGCCGACCAGCTCAAGCACCGCCTGATGACGCTTCAGCACATCGGCCGGGTCATGGAAAACGCCGGCCTGCTTGAGGAATCGGAGATGGCGCTGTGGCAGGCCATCGAATTGCGCCCCGACAAGACCGAAGCAGGCCAGCACTGGAGCGCGCTGCGCCAGCGCCAATGCAAATGGCCGATCCTGGTCGCCTCGGAACATGCCTCGATGCGCCAGCTGATCGATTCCATGTCACCCCTGGCCCTCGCCTGTTATTCCGATGATCCCCTGTTCCAGCTGGCCAAGGCCTACCGTTACATCAAATCCTTCGTCGGCCGCCCCGACACCAGCGGATTTCCGCGCCGCCCCCCCAAGCTCAAATCGAAGACCGGCGCGCCGCTGCGTATCGGTTATGTCTCCTCCGATCTGCGCGACCATGCGGTCGGCTTCGCCCTGCGGGAAATCTTCGAGCTCCACGACAAGGCGCGCGTCGAGATCTACGCCTATTATTGCGGGGAGCCGGTTGCGAACGACGAGACCCAGACCCGCATGAAGGCGGTGGCCGATTGCTGGCGGGACATCGGAGCGCTCTCCGACATGGAGGCCGCACGGCAGATCTATGACGACGACATCGACATCGCCATTGATGTCAACGGCTTCACCAAACATGCACGCACAAAGATTTTCGCGTATCGACCCGCCCCGGTGATCGTCAATTTTTGCGGATATCCCGGATCCATGGGGAGCCCGTTCCACCAATATCTGATCGCGGATGAAAAGATCATTCCGCCGGAAAGCGAGATTTATTATTCTGAAAAAGTTCTGAGAATCCCCTGCACCCAGCCCATCGACCGCAAGCGCAAGATCGCGCAGAAACCCTCGCGCGCGGAAGCGGGGCTACCCGAAGGCGGGTTTGTCTTCGCCTGCTTCAACGGCTCGCAGAAGATCGGCGCGGCCACCTTTGCCCAATGGATGAAGATCCTGGCCGCGACGCCGGGAACCCTGCTCTGGATCCTCACCGCGAACGATGCGGTGGATCAGCGCCTGCGCGATGCGGCCGCAAAGGCGGGCGTGGCGCCGGAACGCCTGGTGTTCGCACCCAAGGCGCCGAATCCCAGGCACTTGGCGCGCATCGCCCTGGCCGATCTGTTTCTTGACACGTTCCCTTATGGGGCACACTCGACCGCGGCGGACGCCCTCACCGTGGGATTGCCCGTGCTCACCTTCCCCGGCAAGAGCTTCGCCGCGCGTTTCTGCCACAGCATCGTCGCGGCGGCGGGCGTCCCAGAGCTGATCTGCGCCGACCCTGAGGATTATGTGGCCAAGGCCATCGATCTGGCCAAAAATCCGAAACACCTGAAAAAGATCCGGGACACGCTTCAGGCTCGGCGTGAGGCGAGCGCGCTGCGCGACATCCCCGCCCTTACGCGCAGTCTGGAGGACGTGTTCTGGCAGATGCAGATCGCCGGCGAAGAGGGGCGCACGCCGATCCCCGACCTCACGAACCTTGACATTTATTATGATATCGGCGCGGAACTGGTCCAGGAGAATATCGAATACCATGACGAGGCGACCTACCGGCGGCGGTATCGCGAAAAGCTTGCGGAGTTGCACGACGACGCACCGATCGCGCCCGATCGACGGCTTTGGTCGGCCGCTGCGGACCAAGCCTGAGCCTCACCCGGCGACCTGAACCTACGGAGCAGCCATGTCGCGCACGGACACAATCGCCGTGGTGGGAGCCGGTCTTTCCGGGGCGGTGATCGGGCGTGAACTGGCCGAAGCAGGCCTCCGGGTGGAGATCTTCGATCTGCGCGGCCATATCGCCGGCAATTGCCACACCGAGCGGGATGAACAGAGCGGCGTCATGGTCCATGTCTATGGACCACACATCTTCCACACGGACGACCGGGAGGTCTGGGACTATGTCAACAGGTTCCAGACCTTTCTGCCCTACAAGAACCGCGTCAAGACGACAATTGGTGGGCAGGTCTATTCCCTGCCCCTCAATCTGCATACGATCAATCAATTCTTCCGAACCGCTTTGAGGCCGGATGAAGCGCGCGCGTTCATCGCGCATCAGGCCGATCGGTCGATTCCAACCCCAAGCAATTTTGAAGAGCAGGCCTTGCGCCTGGTGGGGCGCGATCTGTATGAGGCTTTTTTGAAGGGCTACACGCAAAAACAATGGGGCTGCGCGCCCGCGGAGCTGCCAGCATCAATATTGAAACGGCTTCCGGTTCGTTTCAATTACGATGACAATTACTTTTTTCACCAGTATCAAGGCATGCCGGAAAACGGCTACACCGACATGATTGGCCGCATCCTGGATCACGCCAACATCACGCTCCACCTTGGCGTGCGGTTCCAGCGCGCCTCCGGCGACCACTTTGCCCATACGTTCTATTCCGGCCCGCTCGACGCCTATTTCGAGTACGAACATGGCCGGCTCGCCTATCGCACGCTGGATTTTGAACGCTTCACCCATGAGGGAGATTACCAGGGCTGCGCGGTCATGAATTACGGGGACGTGGAGGTGCCCTATACGCGTGTGACGGAGCACAAGCACTTCGCCCCCTGGGAAGAGCACGCCGGCTCCGTCTGCTATCGGGAGTTTTCCCGCGCCGGCGGCCCCGATGACATTCCCTATTATCCGCTCCGCCGGGCCGAGGCGGAAACACAGCTTTCAACCTACGTCGCGCGCGCGCTGCGGGAACGCTCCACCACCTTCGTGGGGCGGCTCGGGACGTATCGTTACCTCGACATGGACGTGACGGTGCGCGAGGCGCTGGACACGGCGCGATGCTTCCTGTCGCGACGTTCCGCGCGGGCGCCGATGCCGGCATTTCTGCATCGTCCGATCTGAACCGCATCGGATCCGAGCGGGAGCGCGGGCGCACCACGCGCCCGCGGATCTGGGATCAGCCCGCGGTTTCGGCCTGAATCTCGGCCAACGGGTTGGGCTGCGGCGGGGCCACGCGGCGCATGGTGTTGGTGTCATGGTGGTTGAAGGGCTCACCCTTGCCGCGGATCACAAGGTCGGTGCGGGTCAGGTAGGTCCAGGTTCCGTCATCGTTAAAGGTGATGTCGATGCGGTAATAATCGGTGCGGAACGCCTCTTCCAGGAAGGTGGTGGAGCTGATGCCGAAGCGAGTGTCGCCGCGGCGCGCCTCCACCGACAAGGTCCGCGCGTCGGCGGTTGCGAAGCCGCCCGCCAGAACCACCTGCCCCCGCGGGATGGCGATGGTCTGCATGATGAGCCCGGTGGCGGGCTCCCACAGCCAATAGCCCACCTGGTCGTGGAAGGTGATGGCCTCTTCCGACGTATTGATGTGGATGTGGTAGCGCAGGCCATAGAGCAGCTGGGGGCCGTTGGCCTGCGGATCAATGGGGTCCATGCGGATCCGCTCGCGGTATTCCCGACGCTCCGGACCATGGGCCTTCGGACTCACATCCACCCCGCGGTCCGCCTCCCATACGCCCGCCAGCCGCCGCAACGGACCAAGATTGCCGAGCGTGTCCGGAGAGACATCCGCCGGCTCGGTGAAAATGTCGTCGGGAATGTTCGGCATCCGTCTCCCCCCGCAAGCGTCAGCGCAACCGGAAAATGCCGGGTTGCCCGGCCCGTGACAAGCGCGCGCCGGCTGGAAAAGCCGAACATTTTCGCCTGAAATTCACGCAGCCGACGACGTTTGACGCGCGGCGGAAGCGATCGCGGAAGCAACATGTGCGTGTTTGACGCAACTTTCGGCGGCCCGGACTTGCCTTCGTTCAGGCCGTGCCAGAGCATGCCCCTGCGGCGTTCGACGCAGTGCGGTGCGCCTCTTGATATCGGCAGGCGCGACAGCTAGTGGTTGCAGCCCCATTTCGGAACGACACGCCCATGCGAGCGGCGCTCTTTTTCCATCCAGAAGGCTATTCCACACGAAGCCCCAAGCTGATGGGGCGGAACGCGGCGGGCGAGTCGTTCCTCAAGGGCTTCCTCGCCCATTCCAGGGCCGCCGACTTCTCAGCGCTGGTCGATGAGCCGGCGCATGGCGAAGCGTTCCGTGCCGCCGTGGCGGCCGCCGGCCGCGCCGAGCCGGTGAGCGTGTTCGATCGTGGCCGGACCGGACAGCTGGCGCGGGTCGGCACCCTGTTCCATCCGGGGCCGGACATCGTGTCCCACGCCTGCCGGCGCAGCCTCTTCCAGGAGACCGCCTGGAGCCTGTGCGGCATCACCCACACCACTTCCTCCGCCGGCGCCATGGATGCCATCACGGCCATGGTGGCAGGTCCCGTCCAGCCCTGGGATGCGCTGATCTGCACCTCCAGCGCGGTGAAGGCCAATGTGGAGCACCTTCTGGCTGGTGAAACTGAGCGTCTGTGGCAGCGCCTCGGCACCACGCGAACGGTGGTGTCGAGGCTTCCGGTCATTCCACTGGGGATCGACACCGGCGCCTTCGCCTTCAGCGCCTTGGAGCGCGACGCCGCACGGGCGGCCTTCGGTGTCTCGGATGCGGCGCTGGTGGTGCTGTTCATGGGTCGCCTGTCGTTCCACGCCAAGGCGCATCCGCTGGCCATGTATCAGGCGCTCGAGGCGGCGGCGCGCACGAGCGGACGCCCGGTGGTGCTGGTCGAATGCGGCTGGTTCGCCAACGCCTGGATCGCGGACGCCTTCACCGAGGGCGCGGCGGCGGCCTGCCCCAATGTGCGCGTGGTGCGGCGCGATGGCCGCAAGGCGGCTGAGCGGCGCGGC
>NZ_JABWGX010000003.1 GCF_021730435.1 Xanthobacter agilis | reverse complement strand
CCCCGCCGCCGAGCCTCCTCTCATCCTTCCGCCCGCTCCGGCACGGGCAGGCCGAGCCATTCGGAATAAAAGGCGTCGATGTCCGGCTCGAAATCGCGGATCACCGGATACCAGGGGGTCGGCGCCTCCACGTCATGCAGCGTGCCGCATTCGCCGCAGACATATTCGCGGATCACCTGCCAGGTGGGCGTCGGCGCCATCAGGCGAGGATAGATCTCCTCCAACTTCGCCGGCGTGTCGCGCACATGGATGCGGGCGTGGAGCTTCCAATTCTCCTGCCAGCCGCAGAAGTCATGGCCGCACTCACAGCGCACGACCCATGTCTTCGTCACCTTCTGCTGCACGATGTAGAGCTTGGGACCCAGCGGCAGGATGATCTTGTCATCCCACGGCACGCGCTCCTGCAGGATCTCCACATAAGTTGCGAAACGCTCCGGATCCTTGGGCGTGGACAGCATCTGATGCAGGGTATCGGGATCGATCTTGCCTTCCACGAGGTCTTCGATCTTGGTGCGGGTATAGGCCATTCGCGTGTTCCTCCCATTGATCTTGAACTTTGAGAACAGGCGGGCGGCGGGGACAGGCCGCCGCCCAAGGGATGGTCACTCCTCCACGAGCTGAACCGTGTGCACGTCCGGCAATTCGGAGAGGTCCATGGAGTAACGCGAGCCGTAGGTGGGCACGCCGATTTCCTCCTCCGGCAGGCTCCAGCTTTCGGGCAGGTTCCAGAAGCTGCGGAATTGCTGCTCGAACTTCGGTCCCAGCTTGAAGGAAGCGGCGAACATCTGCCGCACCTGGGTGGACGCATCCTTGGCGAGGATCTTCGCGCGCTCGCCCTCCATCCAGTCGCGCGTCGGCACCGACTTTTCGATGCGCGCCTTGCGCATGGCGGCGCGGGCCGCCTCGGTGGCGGGGACATCCACCTGATGGAGGCCGTCCGCGCCCTTCCTGACCACCACGCCGTACACGTCGCCGGCGAACCGCTCCAGGATGTAGCCGCCGTTGAGGTCGTCGGCCACCGCCTGCGGGGCACGGTCCAGCGGATCGCCGAAACCGGGGCCGCCCCGCATGGAGTTCAAGTAAAGATCATAATCGGCAAACATCTCCTCGGTGGTGATGGCCTGCTTGTCGCGCTTGATCTGGGCGTTCGGAAGCATTCCATCCCAGGTGGGGTTTTCCGGATCGGTGTCGCCGCCGAGCGGGATCTCGGCGCCCGAGGCGATCAGCTCCTTCAAGCCCGTCTTGTGGGCGGCGAAACGATAGCCGGAGGCCGCGGGATAGCCGCCCATGAGCCCCCAATCGGAGGAGATGTGGCCGTTGCCCATGAAGAACATGGTCCAGTCCTTGGCATTCCAGACCATGCGCAGGCTTTCGAAGCCGCAGCCGCCGCGATACTTGCCGGAACCGCCGGAAGAGGCCTTGATCTGCCGTCCGAGATAGACGAGCGGCTCGGCCAGCTCCCAGATTTCCATATCGCCCATGTCGCCTTCGGGGTTCCAGATGGCGGCGGCGTGGCTGAGGCCGTCCTGCACTGCGGTGGCGCCGGTGCCGTTGGCGGCGCACTCGAACGAGTTCACCGCATGGATCTCGTCATATTGGTTGAAGCCGCCGCCCTGGAGCCAGTTCGACGTATTCGCATTGCCGGCATTCACCTCCTCCAGGTATCCGCGCCCGAAATAGGAGCGCGAGAGCCCCCGCCACAGTGCCGTCCAGGCCGAAACCAGGAAGTGCCAGCTATAGGAGAAAGCAACCCGGCGGTCGTCCGGGTTCATCCATGTGCCCTTGGGCAGGCGGAATTCGGTGCCATAGGCGGCGCCGTCATTGATCATCTCGGAGGGGATGAGGGTCTGGGTCATCATCACCCAGATGCCGGACGTAAAGCTGACCTGATGGGCGTTGTAGGTGTGCCAGCCCCAGCGGCTCGCCCCCTCGAAATCAAGCCGCCAGGTGCCATCCTTGCGGATGGTCATCTCGCAGGGGGCGTGCATGATGGTGTCCAGCTTGGCGAAATCGGACGGCACCCGCACATCCTCATGGGCATAGGGCACGTCCACGAAGCCCACCTGCCGGTAGGTGCCGGGGATGGTCATGGCCTTGATGCGGGCCTGAAGGCCGAGCCGGCCATGCTCCACCGCCTCATAGGCGAACTTCCAATAGGCCTCGATGCCTTCTTCGGCGACCACTTCTTCGACCAGCTTGCGGATCATGTGGCAGCCGGCAACGCGGGTGCGCTCGTCCAGCATCCAGTAGCGGGTCGTGCGCACCATGCGCTGGCTCTCGTGCAGCCAGTCGCGGAACAATTCGTCATTGGCGCCCACCTTGCGGCAGGTGATCTGGTAGCCGTCGCCAAAGCGCTGCACCTGGCCCGTGGACATGGAGCCCGGCCCCACCGAGCCGGTGTCGATCACATGGGTGACGCCGCCCACCCAGCCGATCAGCTCGCCCTGCCAGAAGATGGGCACGATGGTGTGGATGTCGCAGGGGTGCACATTGCCGATCAGACAGTCATTGTTGCAGAAAATATCCTTGTCGGCGACACCTGGATTGGCCTCCCAATTGTTCTCGATCATGTATTTGATGGCGGCACCCATGGTGCCCACATGGATGATGATGCCGGTGGAGGTGAGGATACTGTCACCGGCCGCATTGTAGAGGGTGAAGCACAATTCGCCTTCCTGCTCCACGATGGGGGAAGCAGCGATCTTCTTGGCGGTCTCGCGCGCATCCACCACGCCGGCCCGAAGACGGGAGAACAGCTTGTTGTAGAGGATGGGCTCGCTCTCGCGCAGGTCCAGCCGGGTGAGGCCGGCATAGCGGCCGGTGGCCTTGGTGGCGGCCATGAGACGGTCGCGATGCTCCTTGAGCGTCTCGCCGCCGCGCACGACACCCCGCGTCGCACCGTGCAGGGTGCTCTGGTTCACACTGACGTTCATGATTGACAGTCCTTGGGTTCGTTTCCGTTGACGGATTTTTCGGGCGCATCACGGCTGGAAGGGCCGCGATGCGCCAAGCCTTCGCAGGACGCAGCCTCACACCTCGCGCAGATGGAACAGGCGGTGGCCGTCCAGCCAGGTCTCGAAGCCGTCCGGCACCACAAAGGTGGTGGCGTCGGATTCGATGATGGCGGGCCCCGTCACCCGATTGCCGGGGCGCAGCGCCTCCATCTTGTAGAGCTGCGCATCCACCCACTTCTTCTTGCGATAGAACTTTCGGGTTCCGGTCTTTGCTTCTTCCGGCGGCATCTCTCCCTCTTCCGGTTCCTTCGGAATCTTCGGCTTGGGGATCGGCACCGTGCCGCGCATGATGGCGCCCGTCACCGAATAGCCGAGTTCCGGCGAGCGGGCGGAGGCAGCATAGACGCGGCCGTAAGTGGCGTTGAAGGCCTCTGTGAGCACGTCCCAGTCGCCGGGGGTGTGGGCCTCGGGCAGCGGGCTCTCGATCTCCAGGTCGTTGAGCTGGCCGCGATACTGCATGCGGTAGCCGGGCTGAAGCGTGACCTGATCGGCCGAATAGCCGTTCAGCTTGAACTCTTCGAGCACGTTGTGGGTCAATTCCTCCCACGCCGCCTGAAGGGTCTCGGCCGCCTTCGCCTTGTCGGCCTCGGGGGCGTCCGTGGGCATGTTGATGTCGAGGGACTTGTCATAGCGATATTCGAAGTCCGCCGCCGCGCAGCCGAAGGCCGAAAAACCCGCCGCCCAGGCCGGCACGATCACATCCTCGAACCCGAGACCCTCCGTATAGCCATAGGTGTGCACCGGTCCCGCGCCGCCATAGGAGAAGCAGACGAAGCTTGCCGGCGAATAGCCTTTTCCGGAGATCATGGAGCGCAAGTAATCGCGCAGGTCACTGTCGAGCAGCTCGATGACGCCGGCGGCGGCATCCTCCACCGACAGGCCCAGCGGATCGGCAAGCTGCACTTTGATAGCGTCTACCGCGCGCTGACGCTCAAGCTTGATCGCCCCGCCAAGGAAGTTGTCGGGATTGAGATAGCCGAGCACCACATGGCAGTCGGACACCGACACCGTCTCGATGCCGCTGTCCTTCCAGCACACGCCCACCCGGTAGCCAGCGGAATCCGGGCCGAGCTTGATGGCGCGGGTATAGGGATCGAGACGGATGAAGGAGCCGGCCCCCGCGCCCACGGAATCCATGGCCACCAGGGGCAGCGAGAGCACGAGCCGGGCCATGTCCGGATCGTTCTTGATGGTCATCTCGCCCTGGGTGATGAGAGCCACGTCGAACGAGGTGCCGCCGATGTCCGAGCAGGCGATGTTCTTGTAGCCCAGCACTTCGCCCAGGTACTTGGCGCCGATCACCCCGCCGATGGGGCCCGACACGATGGTGCGCGCGAGCTCCTTCGCCTTCCAGGAGATGGTGCCGCCGTGGGTCGCCATCACGCGGAAGTCGAACTTGGTGCCACGCTCCTTGAAGGCGCTGGAAATCTTGTTCAGCGTCTGGCGCGAAGGCTCGGCGGCATAGCCTTCGAGGATGGTGGTGTTGGTGCGGTGGGTTTCCTTGCGTACCGGATAATAATCGGCCGAGGCAAACACCGGGATCGATTTCCCGCTTCCTGCCACCTCCTCCAGCACGATATCGCGCACCCGGCGCTCACTCTTCGGATTCTTGTAGGAATGCAGCAGCGAGATGACGATGCCTTCCACATCCGATGCGATCAGTTCGCGGGCGGCGGCGCGGGCGGTGTCCTCGCGCAGCGGGATCACCTCCACCCCCATCATGTCGGTGCGCTCGGTCACGCCGCGGGTGAGCTGGCGCGGCACCAGCGGGGGATCGTAGCGATGGGTGTTGAGGTGGATGCGGTCCTCGTAGGCATAGCCGAGGTGGCTCTGCACCGCGCGACCCATGCGGTGGAAATCCTCCATGCCGCGATTGACGATGAGGCCGCATTTCAGGCCCTTGCGCTGCACCACGCGATTGAGCATGGCGGTGCCGGAATAGACCCCGGTCTGGAGCTGGGCGAGGGCATCGTGAAGCGACATGCCCCAATTGGCGAGGCCGTCTTCGGAAGAATTGATGAGGCCGATGGCCTCGTTCTGGGGCGTGGACTGGGCCTTGCCGACCACGAAGTCGCCGCTCGCATCCACGAAGAAGGTATCCGTCATGGTGCCGCCGGCATCGATACCGAGCACCTGGACGTTACGCAGGTTTCCGATTGGAACGTTCACGAGGATCCTCCCATCACTCAGGCCGGCCTCATTGGAGGGCCGGTTCGCGCAAGAGGATGTCGCGAAAGCCGTGCCAGCCGCAGCGAGGGGCAAGCGCAAAGCGCAATTTCAGGTGCTTAACGCGTCCGGTCAGCATGCTTTCCCTGTCGCGACTGTCCGAAACTCGGACATGTGTCGTCCGAACACAGCGCGCCGGACAGTTTCAATCGCGTGATGCACTTGCGAATGCGTCCCGCTGGACTTGTCTTTGCCTGTGGCATGCGCCTATCCTACGACCAAAGTCGATCGACGCGCGCCGCTGGGCGGGCGGACAGAATGCGACGGTGAAGGGAGAAAACCGCCATCTTCAGAAGGGCGGAGCCGATGCTCGGAACCTGCCTTCGGGATGGCCAACGGCTTTGAAGGCGACGCGCGCGGGACCCGCGCGACGCCGGCCGGGAGGGCATTGCCGGTGACAGTCAGCGATTTCGCGACACACGACGGTTTTGGACTTGCCGGCTCGGTGACGGGCGGCGCGGTGACGCCACGAGAGATCCGGCGCGCCTGGGAAATCTTTCAGCAGGATGGTGTCGCCTCGCCCGCCGTGCGGCCCCAGGTCATCGCCTCCTGGCAGCGCTCGCGCGCCCATCGCATCGCCGCCGGCTGCGCCGAGGCGCCGGTGGTGAGCGAAGCGGAATGGCATCGCCGCCGCCAGCAGAATCTGCGCCTGGTACACGCCGCCCGGCCCGCCGTCGAGGAGGCGCGCGCGCTGTTGGCCGACGCCCGCTCCATGCTGATCCTCACCGACGCCGCCGGCACCATCCTGGAGACCGAGGGCGATGCCCGCGCCCTGGATACCGGCCATGCGGTGAAGCTCCAGCGTGGCGGCGTGTGGCAGGAAGCCGAGATCGGCACCAACGCCATCGGCACCGCGCTCGCCGCGGGAAAGCCGGTGCAGATTCACGCCGACGAGCATTTCTGCGCCGCCGTGCAGCGCTGGACCTGCGCCGCCGCGCCGGTGCGCCACCCCAGCGAAAATACCGTGCTGGGCACCGTGGACATTTCCGGCTCCACCGACACCTTCAACCCGCAGAACCTCGCCCATGCGGTGGCTCTCGCCCACCAGATCGAGGCGGTGCTCGGCCGCCGCATCGCGCTGGAACACGACCTCGTGCTGCGGCATTTCCTGAACAAGCGCGCGCTGTGGCTCTCCGAGGAGATCATCGCCTTCAGCCGCACCGGCGCGCTGATTTTCGCCACCGACCGTGCGCTGAAGGAACTCGCCCGGCGCAACGAGGCCGTGCTTGCCGACGGCCGGCTGATGCCGGTGCGCGAAACCGCGCCGGAGGGGTGGGCGCAGCGCATGGGCGAGCTGCTGCCAGGCGCCAGTCTCGAAATCGTGCGGGAGGACGGGGAGGAGATCGGCGGCGTGATGGTGCTGCACGCCCCCCGCCGGCCGCGCCCCTCCGGCCGCGAGCCGGCGCACCTCGCCGCGCCCGAACCGGCGCCCGGCTTCGACGCCATCATCGGCGAGAGCCCGGCCCTGAGCGAGGCACGAGAGAAGGCCCGGCGCATGGCGCAAAGCGGCATGCCGGTGCTGCTTGAAGGGGAGACCGGCGTGGGCAAGGAGGTGTTCGCCCGCGCCATCCACGGCGCCCGCACGCCGCCGGGCGCCTTCGTTCCGCTCAATTGCGGCGGCTTGCCGCGCGATCTCATCGCCAGCGAACTGTTCGGATACGAACGGGGCGCCTTCACCGGCGCCGATACCGGGGGCCGGCCCGGCAAGGTGGAGGCGGCGGACGGCGGCCTGCTCTGCCTCGACGAGATCGGCGAGATGCCCTTGGAATTGCAGTCCTATCTGCTCCGGGTCCTGGAAGATGGCGTGGTCTATCGCGTCGGCGGCCATGGCGCGCGGCGGGTCAATCTGCGCCTCGTCTCCATGACCAATCGGGACCTGTCCCGCGAAGTGGCGGCGGGGCGCTTCCGGCGCGATCTTTATTACCGCATCGCCGCCCTGCGCCTCACCATCCCGCCGCTTCGGGAGCGCGGCGATGATGTCCTGCTGCTGATGGACCATTACGCCCGGCGCGCCGCCCGTCAGGCCGGGCGGCCGGCGCCGCGCTTCACCGCCGCCGCCCTCGACGCCTTGCGGGCCCATGCCTGGCCCGGCAACGTGCGCGAGCTGCGCAATGTGGCCGACATGCTGGTGGCCATGACCGACGGCGTGAGCCCCATCGACCTGGACGACCTGCCCGTTGACCTCTACGGCGGCGCCTCGGATGAAACAAGCAACGACCTGAAATCCCTGGAGCGCACCGCCATCCTGGCGGCGGTGGAGGCCTGCGGCGGCAATCTCTCCCGCGCCGCCAGGAGCCTGGGCATCGCCCGCTCCACCCTCTATCTGCGCCTCGCCGCCTGGGAGCGGGAGGCTCCGCCGCGCGGCGGCCGCGCCTGACGGCAGCGAATACCGCGACACACGCTCGACGTTCACCGCAGGTTGCGCTAAAGCGCTGCGCGCGACGGTTGAGGGGCCACCGCCGCACCCCTCGACCGCGGCCCCACCAGAGCGATGTCATGAGCGAAGCAGGGCGGCTTCCGGTTTTTGAGACGGTCAAACTGACACTGCGATGGAGCAAGACAATCTGCCTGAGGCACTGGAGGCTCCTGCTTGTCTATGCAGCAATTTTCATTGCGGGACACTTTTTTATTTTATATGTTTCTAAACTTTTTATTGAACTTGACCTAAAATACAACGTTATGTCACCGCTCGCGACAAATATAATAACAGTATCAACTTTTGTTTTGAATATTATTATTTCTCTCCTCCTACTTTTTTCACTCGCGATCCTGACTCAACACGAGATCTGGCGTGGCCCCTGCCGGCTTGACGCGCAAACCCTCGGCCGGGGACCAGGGCGTATCCTCGGCTATGCGTTCGATAGCCTCGCCATCGCGTTCATGGCGCTATTCGGCCTCCTTCTCGGCTTAGGCGTCGTCGTGGCGATCTTCACTCTTGCGTTCGGGGGCAAGCCCGGCCTCGGCGGAGTCCTGCTTTTCATCGCCATGCCCATCGTCGTCTTGCTGACGATAGCCATGACATTGCGTCTGTCGTTGCGCCTGCCCTCACGGGCCATCGGGCAGCCGGTCCGCTGGCGCGATGTCTGGCGCATGGGCCGTGGCAACACATGGCGTCTTCTCGCCGCCAACCTGCTGATCGTGGGCGTCTCCCTCTTGCTGTCGGTCGCGTCCCTGACCCTCATAGTCCTGCCCACGATGACACTTCCCATCACGATGGTACAGATGGTGGGGCTGCCCGGGTTCGGGTTGGCGCCGTCGCTGCTCACCATTGCGTTGAGCATTCTGATCTTCTTTGGTCTTGCCCTGATCTCTCAGATTCAGGCCATCATCGGATACGCGCTCTTGTCGGTGGCGTATGCGCAATTGAAACCGCTGCCGGAGGGGCCGGCAACGGGGGCTGCCGAAGCGTAAGAAGCGGGCTCAGCGCGGGCCCTGCTCCACCGGCCGGCGACCAGTGCATGCACGAGGCCCGAGCCGGCGCAGGCCCGGTTCAGCCTTGTTTCGACACCGCCTCCCGCCCGCCATGAAAATGCTCTACCTTCAATCAGCCCCGAAAGCCCGACCCAAGGATCCCTGCCATGCCGCACGCGCTCTACGACATCCCGTTGACCCGCATCGACGGCACGCCCGCCACCCTGGGTGCGTTTCGCGGCAAGGTGCTGTTGATCGTCAATGTCGCCTCCAAATGCGGCCTGACCCCGCAATATGGGGCGCTCCAGGCCCTCTATGCCGCGCGCCAGGGCGAGGGGCTCGAGATCCTGGGCTTTCCCGCCAACGATTTCGGCGCCCAGGAGCCCGGCACCGAGGCGGACATCTCCGCCTTCTGCTCCCTCTCCTACGGCGTCACCTTTCCCATGTTCACGAAGATCTCGGTGCTCGGTCCCACCCGGCACCCGCTCTACGACGCGCTCACCGAAGCTATGCCCCTGGCGGAGGGCGCCGATGGCATGCGCGAGCGGCTTGCCAAGCGCGGCGTGATGCGCGCCTCCCAAAGCGACGTGCTGTGGAACTTCGAGAAGTTCCTGGTGGACCGTGACGGCCGGGTGGCCGCCCGCTTCTCCCCGGACGTGGCGCCCAACGATCCGCGCCTCGCCCGCGCCCTCGACGCGGCCCTGGCGGGCTGAGGCTCAGGCCGCGCAGATCGCGGTGGCGAGGGTGACCAGCTCCAGGTCGCTGCCGTGCCGCCCCACCAGCGAAAGGCCGAGGGGCGCCCCCTCCACCTGCGCCAGCGGCAGGGAAACCTGCGGCAAGCCGGCAAGGCCGGCGGTGCACAGCAGATTCATGGCAAGGTGGCGATAGGTCACCTCCGTATCCGCCGCCGCCGAGCCCTTGAGCGGGGCGCTGCGCGGCGTGGTGGGCAGGACCAGCACCGTGCCTTCCGCGAGAAGGGAGGAGGTGCGCGCCACCACGGCCCGGCGCACCGGGCGCGCCGCTTCAACTACGGCGGGATCGAGGCGCGCGGCGGCGGCGAAGCGCTCGGCGACGCCGGGTCCGAACTCCGGCCGCACCGCCTCCACCCAGGGGCCGACGCTCTGCCAGATCTCCGCCGCCTGCAGCGCGCGGAACGCGGCGGACCAGGCGGCGAGCCCCTCGGGGGCCAGAACCACCCCTTCGGCCGGCGCCACCGCGCGCTCCACCCGCGCCAAAGCGGGGGCGAGGGCGGCACGCACATCGTCGCTGAGCAAAGCGAAGGCATCGGTGGCCACCAGCAGGCGGCGCGGCAGCGCCACCGGGCCGTCCTCGCCCAGCAGCACCCGGCCTACCGCCGCGAACACGGCCGGATCACGGGCAAACCAGCCCACGCAATCGAAGCTGGGCGCGAACGGCGCGATGCCGGCGGCCGGCACCCGGCCATGGGTGGGGCGCAGGCCCAGCAGGCCGCAATAGCTGGCCGGCACCCGCACCGATCCGCCGCAATCGGAACCGAGCGCGAAATCCACCAGCCCCGCCGCCACCGCCGCCGCCGAGCCGCTGGACGAGCCCCCCGGCACCCGCTCCGGCGCAGCGCTGTTCAGGGGCGTGCCGTAATGCACGTTCTCCCCCGTCAGCGAATAAGCGAGCTCATCGGAAATGGTCTTGCCCACGAGCCGCGCACCGGCATCGAGCGCGCGCTGCACCGCCGCCGCGTGGGCGGCGGCCGGCGCGTGGGTGCGCGCCCACGCCGGATGCCCGTTGCCGGTGACCACGCCCGCCACATCGAGCACGTCCTTCACCGCGAAGGTGAGCCCCGCAAGCGGCCCTTCGGTCGCCCCTGCGACCTCCACACGAGGACCCGGCAGAAAGGCGCCGACCCGATCCTCCCCCGCAGGCAGAGCATCGGCATGGAGCGTGGCGGTGGAAGCGGACATGGCGGAACCCGGAACAACGATGGAAAGACGGCCGCCCGAGCGGGCGACCGGGACACCGCCGACGCGACACGGCGCGGGTGTCCCGATGACATGTAAGTAAATTTTTGCATATATGTCGAGAGTGCCACGCGACCGTCGAGACCCCAGCTTGCAGCCTCCCGATCCCCCAACGCCTCCTGCCGCCCATGCCGGGCCCCGCAAGCGGGATGCGGCGGCCACCCGCGCCCGCATCCTCGATGCCGCCCGCGCGGCATTCGCACATGCAGGCTTTGCCGGCGCGCGCGTCGATGCCATCGCCCGCGCGGCGGGCACCAATGTGCAGATGATCTATCGCTATTTCGGTGACAAGGAGGGCCTCTATCGCGCCGTGCTGGAGGCCACCTACGCCCATCTGCGGGCGCTGGAGCAGGGGCTCGACCTCAGCGCCCTGCCGCCGGCGGAGGGGATCCGCCGGCTCGTGGAA
Source organism: Xanthobacter agilis (assembly GCF_021730435.1). Taxonomy (GTDB): domain Bacteria; phylum Pseudomonadota; class Alphaproteobacteria; order Rhizobiales; family Xanthobacteraceae; genus Xanthobacter; species Xanthobacter agilis. The sequence continues at coordinate 236,020 of NZ_JABWGX010000003.1, read as the reverse complement.
TTCACCTTCGACTATGTGCAGGACACGCCGGATTTCGTCGCCATCATCCGCAACGAGAACATGGCCGACGCCGCCTTTGCCCGCCAGATGCCGCAATTGAACGCCGCCGTGCGCCCGCTGCTCGACACCATCGATGCGCTGCTGGCGCAGGGTGTCGCGGACAGGGTCTTCACCATCCGGCCGGACGCGGCGGACCTCTACATCACCATCCTGTCGCTCGCCATCACGCCGGTGGCGCAGCGCGCCACCCTGTCGGCTTTGTTCGGCTTCGATCTGGCCGATCCCGACTGGGTCGCCGGGCGGCGGGGCGAGATGGTGGATGTGGTGCGGCTCTATCTCACCGCGCCACGCCCGGCTACGCCCGCACCCACCCGCAAACGGCGTGCTAAGCCCGCCGCCAAGCCACCCATCGCCTGAGGCCGGAGGCGCCCCCGTTGCGGCGCGCGCGGCCATTGCCCGAGGACAAAAACGCGGCTTTGCCGCTGTGGGCGACGTGCGCCCGCCCCCTCCGGCAGTGCAAGCCGGCGCCCGCGCGTGGTACCATCAAAGCCTGAGGCGGGACCACGCCGCCAACTATCCCGGAGAACGCCCATGGCCCCCACTCAGACCCAGTCCCGGACCACGACAGACACCGCGCGGGCCCTGCTCGACGCCCGCTACGGTGCCGACGAGGCGCCGGCGGGCGTGCTGCTCACGGAGACTATCGCGGGGCTCCTCAACCACCGCTCGGTGCGCGCCTTCTCGGCCCGCCCGCTGCCGGAAGGGGTGATCGAGACCCTGGCGGCGGCGGCGCAGTCCGCCCCCTCGTCGTCGAACCTCCAGGTCTTCAGCGTGGTGGCGGTGGAAAAGCCGGAGACCAAGGCCCGCCTCGCCGAGATCGCCGGCGGACAGAAGCATGTGGCGGAAGCCCCGCTGGTGCTGGTGTGGCTCGCGGACCTTGCCCGGCTTGAGGAGATCGGCCGTCGCGCGGGCGCGCCCACGGACGCCCTCGCCTTCCTGGAAACCCTGTTCGTGGGCCTCATCGATGCCGCGCTGGCGGCACAGAACGCCTTGGTGGCGCTGGAATCCCTCGGCCTCGGCGGGGTCTTTATCGGCGCCTTGCGCAACCGGCCGGAGGAGGCCGCGCAACTGCTCGGCCTGCCGCCGAACGTGCTCGCCGTGTTCGGCCTGTGCGTGGGTTATCCGGACCCCGACCGCCCGGCTCAGGTGAAGCCGCGCCTGTCGCAGCGGCTCGTGGTTCACCGCGAGCGTTACGACGCAAGCCTGCCGCAGGACGCCCTCGACGCCTATGAATCGGCGCTCAAGGCCTTCCAGGAGGACCAGAACATGCCGGTGGTCGGCTGGGCGGGCACCGCGCTCAACCGCGTGCGCGGCGCGCAGTCCCTGAGCGGGCGCGATCGCATGCGCGCCGCGCTCACCGCCCTGGGCTTCGGCCTGCGCTGACAGCACCCGGACCGGCAAGGCCCGAACGCCGCCGGACCTGAGCCGGCGGCGTCCGATGCCGGCTCTCAGATGCCCTCGCCCAGGTGGATGAAGTCTTCGAGCAGCGTTCCCTCCCGAGGCACGCCATCCCGTCCCCTGAAGCCGACCCCGACCGGCTGCGCCAGGTGCTCCACCAGCCGGTGAATCTGCACCGCGACCTCGGGCACCGCCGTGATCTCCCACCATGCGGGACGGGTCAGCGGGCCGACGGCGAACAGCCACGGGCTCGCGCTGCCGAACCGGTCCACCACCGCGCAATCGCGGGTCTCGATACCAAGACCCAGGGCGTCAGGCACCAAACGCCCGGAACGGCGCAGATCCGCGAACACGGGAATGCCGATCTCGGCGAAATCGGAGCGCGGCCCGGTGCAATTCACGACCGCGGACGTCTCCAGCACGGTGTCGACGCCACCGCCGCGCGGACGCACATGGACGCCGACGCGCCCCTCCACTTCCCCCCGGCGGAACCCCGTGATGCGCCCGGCGATCACCTGAAGCTGGCCCCTCTCCAACAGGTCGGAGAGCCCGGCGGCGATGCGCGGGGCCATACGGTGGCGATGCACGTCCCAGAAGGTCCGGCCGTGGCGCAGGAAACGCGCCTTTTCCACAAGGGTCCATTGGCTCCAGATGCTGGGCAGGTGCGGACGCGCCGCATCCATCACCTTTTGCCAGGGCGCGCCGGCCGCGCGCGCGCGGCGCACCGCAGCGCGCAGCCGGCGCAAAACCTCGACCGGCCTCGCCCCGGCCAGATCGAGGTCTATGGCGACCGCGCCCGCGGCATCCTGCCCGGCGGCGGGCGGCAAGTGGGTATGCGGCAACAATCCATGCCGTGACACCGCGAACAGCGGTCCGCGATGCCCGTTCGCCGCGAGCTTCAGCGCCACATCCACCATGGTGAGCCCGGAGCCGATGAAGAGCACCGGCGCGGCCTTCGGCACGCTCTCAAGCTCCCGCTGCGCCCAGGGATCGGGCACGAACAGCGGCGTGTCATAGAACCAGGCGTCCCGGCATCGCGGCGGCTTCGGCGGCAGATTGCCGGTGGCGAGCACCACGACGTCCCCCTCGAACCGCCGCCCGTCGGCGAGAACCACCGCCGGCTGCGGTTTCTCCTCCACCCGCACCGCCTCGCCGCGCACCCGCGTAAGCGGCGACTGCGGACGGGACAGCACCGCCTCCAGCCGCTCCGCCACATAGACCCCGAACAGCCGGCGGGCGACGAAGGACCGCGACAGATCGCCGTCCGCCTCATCGAGCGCCGAGGCCAGCGCCTGCGGCCGCTCCGCGAGCCAGGGGCCGAACCCCGGCTCCAGCCCCAGTTCCATGCGGGAGACCGGGACATTGAGCACATGCAGGCTGTCGCAGGCGCCATAGGCGAGGCCGCGCCCGGCGATCGGCTCCCGCTCGATCAAGACCACCCGAAGTCCGGGCCGGGCCGCCGCCGAAAGGGCGAACAGGGCGCCGCTGAAACCGCCCCCCACCACCAGAACTGTCCGGACGTCACGCCACGCATTCAGCATGCATCGTCTCCATGTGTCCGACGCCGGGCCGTCGCCGGCGCCGGACGTCCCAGATGCCAGCCGCCTTGATCGAAAACGTGTCCGCGCCTCATCAGGATGCGGAAGCGCGGCGCCCCTCGGGCGCGAACGCATTGCCGATCATCTCGCCGAACGGACCGCGATGATGCGTCACCGCCTTCGGGCGGCCGGTCTCGTCGGCGAGCGGCAGCAATGGCAGGACGCTCTCCGCGAACCGGTAGGCCTCCTCCAGGTGCGGGTAGCCGGAAAGCACGAAGGTATCGATGCCGAGCGCCATGTATTCCTTCATCCGCGCGGCCACCGTGTCCGGGTCGCCCACCAAAGCGGTGCCGGCCCCACCCCGCACGAGGCCCACGCCGGCCCACAGATTGGGGCTGACCTCCAGCTTGTCGCGGCGCCCGCCATGTAGGGCGCTCATCCGCCGCTGGCCTTCCGAATCCATGCGGGCGAACACCTTCTGGGCGTCGGCGATGGTGGCGTCGTCGATATGGGAAATGAGCTTTTCCGCCGCCGCCCAGGCGTCCGCCGTGGTGTCCCGCACGATCACGTGCAGGCGGATGCCGAAACTGAGATCGCGCCCCAGCGCCGCCGCGCGCGGCTTGAGATCGGCGATCTTGCGCGCCACCTGCGCCGGTGGCTCGCCCCAGGTCAGATACTTTTGCACCTGCCGCACCGCCACCTCATGGGCCGCCGGCGAGGAACCGCCGAAAAACAGCGGCGGATGGGGCTGCTGCACCGGCGGAAACAGCAGTCGCCCGCCCTCCGCCTTCAGATGCTTGCCCTGGAAATCGACCTCCTCGCCCCGCAGCAGGCGGGTGTAGATATCCAGGAACTCGGCCGTGATCTCGTAACGCTCGGCATGATCGGCGAAAAAGCCGTCGCCCCGGTTTTCCACCGGGTCGCCGCCGGTCACCACATTGATAAGGGCGCGCCCGCCCGAGATGCGGTCGAGGGTCGCCGTCATGCGCGCCGCCACAGCCGGCTCCAGCAGGCCGGGCCGCACCGCCACCAGGAACCGCAGCCGCTCGGTGAAACCCGCAAGGGCCGAGGCGACGATCCATGAATCCTCACACGAGCGGCCGGTGGGAATCAGAACGCCATAGTAGCCCAGATGGTCGGCGGCCTGGGCGATCTGCTTAAGGTAAGCAAAATCCACCTCCCGCGCCCCCTGGGACGTGCCGAGATAGCGGCCATCCCCATGGGTGGGCAAAAACCACAGCACATTGGCTGCACTGGCGGGGGCGAGCGAGGTCTGGGCGCCGGCATCGGCCATCGAAACACCTCCAGGACGGGCGCCGCGGGCCCGCTGCCGCGACGGGCCAAAGACGGCCGCACACAAGACAACTAAATTCATGGAATTTATTGACCACATATAATCCGGTGTCTATGATTTTAAGTACAGTTAATCGATGTTTTTAGAGGGATGTCCGAACGCCCCCGTCTTGCGTTCCGCCCTCGCCCCAGGAGGTTTCCGCATGAATGCTCATTCTTCTCCGGCCCGCGTCACCCCCGCCGCGCCCTCGGAACCGTCGGCCGCCGCGCTGGCCTTTCGGGGCGCCATGCGCAAGCTTGCGGGCGCGGTCAGCGTCCTGACCGTGGGCGCCGGCGAAAGCCGCACCGGCCTCACCGCCACCTCCGTGTCTTCACTTTCGGTGGAACCGCCGACCCTTCTCATCTGCGTCAACCGCTCCTCGTCCTCGATGGCGGCCCTCACCGCGCACCGCAGCTTCGCCATCAACGTGCTGCGCCCGCACCACCAGCCGCTCGCCGACCAGTTTGCCGGAAAGGGCGGGCTGAAGGGCCCCGAGCGCTACCAGGGCGCCGAATGGACCCGTCTCGAAACCGGCACGCCGGTACTCGCCGACGCCCTGGCCGCCTTCGATTGCGAGCTTGAGGAGATCATCGAGCGGCATTCCCACGCCATCGTCGTCGGCCGCGTGCTGGCGAGCCGCGTCACCGAAACGGCCGAGCCGCTGCTCTATTGGGCCGGCGCTTATCACAACCTCGGCGCCTGATCCGCGCACCCTCACGTTCCGGAGAACACCCATGCTCCTCTCCCTTTCCCGGCGGACCCTCGCGCGCGTCGCCGGCGGCGCCGTGCTGACCCTCGCCCTCGGCGCCACCCTTACGACCCCGGCCGCGGCCGACGACAAGGTGGTGCGCATCGGCTACCAGAAGTACGGCACCCTCATCCTCCTGAAGAACAAAGGTCTTCTGGAGGAGAAGCTGAAGCCTTTGGGCTATACGGTGAAGTGGAGCGAGTTTCCGGCCGGGCCGCAGCTTCTGGAAGCCCTGAACGCCGGCGCGGTGGACTTCGGCAATACGGGCGAAGCCCCGCCCATCTTCGCCCAGGCCGCCGGCGCGCCCCTGATCTATGTGGGCTATGAGCCCGCCGCCCCCACCGGCGAGGCGATCCTCGTACCCAAGAACAGCCCGCTCAAGAGCGTGGCCGACCTCAAGGGCAAGACCATCGCCCTCAACAAGGGCTCCAACGTGCATTACCTGCTGGTGAAGGCGCTGGAGAAGGCGGGCGTGCCCTATGCGGACGTGAAGACCGCCTACCTCACCCCCGCCGACGCCCGCGCCGCCTTCGAGCGCGGCTCGGTGGACGCCTGGGCCATCTGGGACCCCTATCAGGCCGCCGCCGAGAAGACCGTCGACGCCCGGATCCTGGCCGACGGCACCGGCGTCGTCTCCAATTACCAATTCTATTTCGCCACCCGGAGCTTCGTGGAAAAGGCGCCGCAGGTGGTGGACGTGCTGCTCGGCGCGGTCGCCGAGATCGGCGCCTGGGCCAAGGCCAACCCGAAGGCGGCGGCCGAGCAATTCTCGCCCCTCATCGGCATTCCCGCCCCGATCCTGGAGGTTGCCCTGTCCCGTCAGCAATATGACGTGAAGCCGCTGACCCCGGAGATCACGTCGCAGCAGCAACAGGTCGCCGACGCCTTCCACAAGCTCGGGCTCATTCCCGCCCCCATCAAGATTTCCGACGCCGTGCGGGCGCCGAAATCCTGACCCGATCCTGACCCCCTCCCGAGGAGGACCCAATGGCCGAATCCTTCGTGCCCTCCGAGGGCGCTCTTTCCTTCCAGCCACCCGGCTTCTCCGGCGATGTTCCGCGGGAGAAGCCGGAGCCTGGCCCCCTCCTTCGGGGCTTCCGCGCGGCGCTGGGCCGTCTCGGCCCCGCGCTGCTGCCCTGGACGCTGCCGCTGGCCGTGATCGTGCTGTGGCAGACGGCCGCGAGCCTTGGCCTCCTGTCGTCGCGGGTGCTGCCGGCGCCCAGCGACGTGAGCCTCGCCTTCTGGCGCACCTTGCAGGACGGCAGCCTTGTCTCGAACATCCTGGTCAGCACGCGCCGCGCCTTGATCGGGCTCGCCATCGGCGGCGGCATCGGCTTCGCCCTCGGGGTGGCCAACGCCATGTGGCGCCCGGCCGAAACCGCGCTCGATTCCACCTTGCAGATGCTGCGCAACGTGCCCCATCTCGCCATCATTCCATTGGTCATCCTGTGGTTCGGCATCGATGAGGAAGCAAAGATCTTCCTGGTCGCCATCGGCGTTGCCTTCCCCATCTATCTCAACACCTTCCATGGCATCCGCACGGTGGATCGCGGGCTGATCGAAATGGCGCGGGTCTATGGCCTGTCGCCGGCCCCGCTGTTCTTCCGCGTCATCCTGCCGGGCGCCCTGCCCTCGATCCTGGTCGGCCTGCGCTATGCGCTCGGCATCATGTGGCTGACGCTGATCGTGGCGGAAACCATCTCCTCGACCTCCGGCATCGGCTACATGACCATGAACGCCCGCGAGTTCCTGCAAACCGACGTGGTGGTGCTGGGCGTCATCGCCTACGCCTTGCTCGGCAAGCTCGCCGACAGCCTGACCCGCGCCCTCGAGCAGCGCACGCTCGCCTGGCACCCCGCCTATGCCAGCAACCGCGAGGCCGCCCGATGATGGAGGTGTTTGCGCCGAATGCCGCTGCGTTCCCGGCCCAAGAGACAGTCCAAGAGACAGCCCAAGAGACAGCCCAAGAGACAGTCCAGGGAGAGACTCGCAAGCCGGCGTCCGCGATCCGCGGCTGGCACGGGGCGGCGGTGCGCCTCGACGGGGTGGTGAAGGCCTTCGGCGAGCGCCCCGTCTTGCGGCGGCTTGATCTCGACATCCCCGCCGGCCAGTTCCTCGCCGTGGTGGGGCGCTCGGGTGGTGGCAAAAGCACGCTCATGCGGCTTGTCGCGGGGCTTGAACCCGCCACCGCCGGCACCGTGAGCGTGGGCGGAGAAAAGGTGTCGGGCCTGGTGCCGCAGGTGCGCCTGCTGTTCCAGGACGCCCGGCTGGTGCCCTGGCAGCGCATTCTCCAGAATGTGGGCATCGCCCGCGGCCCGGGCTGGCAGGAGACCGCGCGGACCGCGCTGCACGACGTGGGGCTCGCGGACCGGGGGCACGAATGGCCGTTCGTGCTTTCAGGAGGACAAAAGCAGCGCGTCGCCCTGGCCCGCGCCCTGGTCAGCCATCCCGCCGTGCTGCTGCTCGACGAGCCGTTCGGCGCCCTCGACGCGCTCACCCGCATCGAGATGCACGCGCTCACCGAGCGCATCTGGCGCGAGCGCGGCTTCACCGTGATCCTCATCACCCACGACGTGACCGAAGCGGTCGCGCTCGCCGATCGCGTGATCGTGCTGCGCGAAGGCGAGATCGCGCTCGATCTGCCGATCGATCTGCCCCGTCCCCGCCGCGAAAGCAGCGCCGCGGCCGGCGCCCTGCATGAGCAGATCCTCGCCGCGGTCTAGAATCATGCCAAAGGCCCATGAGCTTGCCTCACGGGCCTTTGGGTCAGCCCACGCGGCGCATCACCAGCGGATGCGCAAGGCGCCGCTGGCGCCGACGGTGGAATATCCCTGCGCGATCTGGCCATCCAGGCCGGCGGAAAGGGTCATGTTCGGGCCGACCAGGAACTGGATGCCCGCGTGCACGTCCGCCGCGTCGCGCACCGTGGGGATGGTCGTGGACGAAAAGGTTGCCCACGGCAATTCCGCGAAGGCGCGCGACACGTCCCGGTCCGGGCTGAAGTCATGCATCCAGGCCGCCCGCAGATAGGGCGTGTAGAGGCGCCCGTCGCTCGCCGTCCACACCCCGTCGAGCTGGAGGCCGAGAAAGGTCGGCAGCGCGGTGACGGTCGAGGCTTCATAGCTCAGCCCACGTCCCAGGATGCCGAACGTCTCCGCCCCCCCACCCAGCCAAAGCCCCATCGGCTGGAAGGCCGCGAACGGCGTCAGGTTCGCACCGATGCCCGCCAGCGCCAGCCGGTAGCCGGCCTCGACCCGGCCGCCGAACATCGTCCCGTCGAAGCCGGTGTCGGCCGAAAAGCTGAGGTTAAACAAGGAGCGGTCGAAGCCCGCGTGCGCATAGCCGATGGTGGCGATGGCCGAAACGTAGGCCGCGCCCGCCGTCGCGACGCCGTAGAGGCTGGCGCCGCCATAATTGGTCGTGACGCTGGCGTTCTGGTCGTCCGCCGACAGGCTGCTGCTGGACAGCGTCACGGCGGCGCCCAGCAGCAGGGGCAGGTCGCTCGCCACCCCGTCGATGCCGACGCTGCCGCCGAACGCGGCGCCGGACAAGCCTCCACCGCTGGTGATGCTGCCGGCCGACGCCGCCCACACATAGCGGGCGGCCGCGGCGGCGCCCTCGGCGTCCTCCGGCGCCCCGGCCGGCGCGCCACCGCCCGTGGTGGAGGCAGGCCGCAGGCCCATCCGCCACCGGTCGAGCTGGTTTGTGACCCCGGCGATGGACGCGGATGCGGCATTGATCATGGTCTGCGGCACCATGGACACCGCGCCGCCGCCCACCTTGTCATAGGCGGCATCGAGCGCGGCGACGCTGGAGACGCCCAGGAGCTCGGGCACCACGGCTTCAAACAGAGCGGACGATCCGCGCCCCTGAACCTGACCGATCAAGGCGCCGATCACTTGGCCGCCTGGGGAGAGGCCGGACGGCGTGAAGTCCACCTTGGTGCCGAGCGTGAGGCTGTTGCCGGACTGCGCCACGGAGACATCAAGAATGGCGGTGTCACCGGTCGCCTGGAGGTTTGAAACCGTCAGTCCCCCCTGTGCCGTCAGGATCGTGTGGTCGAACGACCCCGCAGTGATGCCGGACGGATCGGAGACGACGCCCTCAACCTTGCCCGACAAGCTGGCGCTGCCGGTGATCGTCAGCCCATCCGATCGGGTCGAGAGTGGATCGGCCCGCAACACGAGCAGGCCGGTCTTGGTCTGCACCAGGTTGCCGTCGATGGTCGTGGTGCCCAAGCTCGAGGCGCCCGACCGCAGGGTGCCGGCGTTGACGAGCACGCCGGTTCCGCCCAGATCAAGCGAGCTGCCGGCCAGGATCGTGCCGCCCGCCAGGTTCTGCACCCGGTTGGCCGCCCCGGCCTCCAGATCGAAATTGCCGAGGATGGTGCCACCGGTGACAATGTCCGCGTAGCCGCTGCTCACCTTGATGGCGAGCCCATCGGCGCCTTCCGTGGTGGACAGGGTGCCATGGTTGGTGATGTGGGTTTCCGGCCCGTCGCTGGTGATGGCCGTGCCGCCCGCGCCGCCCGTCACCGACACGCCGGAGACGACCACGATCACCGGGTCCCCCTTGCTTTGGGTGATGACGCCGCTCGCTCCGGAACCGGTGGCCGAGATGGTGGCGTTCACGTTCACCGTCACCGTGCCGAAGCTGCCCCATCCCCCGGCGGCGGGCTCCATCACCACGGCGTTCCCGGTCATGACGAGGCCGCCGCCGCCACCGATGGACTGCGCCACCACGCCGGACGCGCCCGCGCCGGTGGTGGTGATCTTTGCCCCCACGGTGACTTTCACATTGTTGCCGTTGCCGGTGCTGGCCCGCGTCTTGGCCGCCACCGTATTGCCATTGCCCAGGGTGGCGCCGCCGCCGCCGCCGATGGACTGGGCGAGGATGCCGAACGCGTTCTCGCCCGAGGTGGTGATGGTCCCGCTCGTGCTCACCGTCACCGCGCCGGAATTGCCGGAATTGCCGCCGCCGCCGAGGGTCGCCGTGTTGCTGGCCAAGGCCAGGCCGCCGCCGCCGCCGATGGATTGCGCCACAATGCCGATGGCCGCGTCGCCGGTGGTCTTGATGGCGCCCGAGCTGGTGATGTTCACCGAATTGCCCACGCCGCCGCCGGTGCCACCGAGCGTGGTGGTCTCGCGCGAGATGGAGAAGCCGCCGCCGCCGCCAATGCTCTGCGCCAGGATGCCGATGGCATAATCCCCAGCGGTGGAGAGGGCGGCCGACGAATTGACGGTGACCGAGCCGGCGTTGCCGCCGGCGGCGCCGCCCAGGGTCTGGCTGCCGCTCACGCTGGTGCTGGCGTTGGAGACGATCCAGCCGCCAATGCCGCCGCCGCCACCGATGGACTGGGCGATCACCGCCGCCGCTTTCTTGTCGCTGGTGGTCACCGACCCCGACACCGTGGCCGTGACCGCCCCGGCGCCGCTGCTGCTGCCGCTGGTGGCACCCAGCCGCAGGCTCTCCGTGCCGTCGACGCTGCTGGAGGAGCCCATCGCGTTGATGGCCACGAGGCTGAGGCCGCCGCCACCGGAAATGGACTGCGCCACCACGCCGAACGCCGCCCGCGCGGCGGTCGTCACCTTGCCCGACGACGACACGCTCACAGCGCCCGCCGCCCCGTAGAGATTGCCCGCCCCGCCCAATTGGGTCGCGATGGTGAAGTCGGAGACGGTTCCGGTGAGGCTCACCCCGGACGTGGCCAGGCCGCCGCCATAGGCGATGGACTGGACCACCAGGCCATGGGCGGCAAGGCCCGTGGTCGAGATGTTGCCGGTGTTCGAGACCGTGGCGCCCGCGCTGTTTCCCCCCTCGCCGCTGGTGCTGCCGAACGTGATCGTGCTGGAATACGGCACGGAATAGCTGGTGCCGGAGTTCAGCACGTCATAGGTGCCGGTGGCGCCGCCGCCGCCGGCGATGGACTGGACCAGATAGGCGGTCGCGCCCAGACCGGACGTGGAGAGGGTCGCCGCCGAGGTGGCGGTCACAAGCCCGGCACTCCCGACCGCGCCCTGGAGCGAGATCTGGTTCTGAGCCTCATTGTTGCCGGTCGCCCCCGCGGTGGTGGAAAGAGCGAGGCCGCCGCCACCACCAATGGACTGGGCCACGAGGCCGAAGGAATTGGCGCCCGTGGTGGCGATGCTGGTCCCGGAGTTGGTGACGGAAAGCGTCACCGCGCCGCCATTGCCAGCCGTCGAGGTGGCCGCACCGAGCGCCACGACGGTCGCCGCCGCGCCATAACTGGATGCCGCGCTGGCATAGGTCGAGGAGGTGGCCAAGCCCCCACCCGCACCGATCGACTGCAGGACGACGGCGGGCGCGTTGGCGCCGGCGGTGGAGGCGCCTTGCGAGACCGTGGCGCTGACCGTCCCGCCATCGCCGCCCTCCCCGCCCGATGCGCCCAGCACCAGGGCCTTGCTCACCTCGGCGTCGAAGCCGCTCTCATAGGAGCTGGCGCCGATGCCGCCACCGCCGCCGATGGATTGGGCGACCACCGCGCTCGCGCCGGTCCCGGTGGTCACCATGCGGCCCTCCACCGACACGGTGACGGCGCCGGCATCGAGGTTGCTGCCGCCCGAGCTGCCGAGGGTCATGTCAAGCAGCACGTTGCCGGTCGCGGAGGTGGTGGAGCTGACGTCTCCCGTCATGCCGCCGCCGCCGCCGATGGACTGGCCGACAACGCCATAGGCGAGATCGCCCGCCGTGGTGACCGCGCCTCCGCCCTGGTTAATGGCGACATTGCCGCCGGCCCCGGAAGTGGATGCCGAGGCCCCCAGGGTGAGGCTGACCAGATAGAATGAGCTCGCGGTGTTGGTGGCGCCGGAGCCGCTCACGCCGCCGCCGCCGCCCAGGGACTGCGCGACGATGCCCGCCGCCAGGTCGCCCGCCGTGGTGATGGGCGTGTCGGACGACACGGTGACCATCTCGCCGGAGCCCCCGGCCCCCGCCGACCCCTGCGCCACCGCCACCGCCACGCCGCTGTCGGTGACGGCAGCCGAGCCGATGGTGGCCGAGGTCGAATAGCCGCCCTGGCCGGTCACGTCCTGGTAGACTTCGGTGTTGGAGCCGGTGAACGATCCGGCCGAACCGCCACCGCCGCCCACCGACTGCGCCAGGATGCCATAGGACTGGGCGCCAGAGGTCCAGATGCCCGGCGTCACCCCGAAAGCATCCACCCCGCTCGTCACATTCACGATCACGGAGCCGCCGTTGCCGCCGCCGCTGCCCGATCCCCCGAGCCCCAGGGCGAGGGAGGCGGTGGCGAGGCCGCCATAGGTGGTGGAGCTGTTGCCGCCATTGCCGCCGCCGCCGCCCACCGATTGCGCCACCACGGCGCCGGAATTGGCGCCCAGCGTCACCAGCGAGCCCTGGGTGTTCACGGTGACGTCGCCGCCATAGGCCCCGCTGCCGCCATTGCCGCCGATCGACATCGACACGCTGCTTTGGTTGAACGACGTGCCGTAATGGGTCGAGCCGCCGTTGCCGCCGCCCCCGCCCACCGACTGGGCGAAGATGGCGGGGGAATTGTCTGGGCTCTCTTCGGCGACGGAACCGTCGGTGAGCGACAGGCCGGTGACGATGACCGCATAATTGGTCACGTTGACGCTGTCGCCCGGGCCAGCGACGCCGCCCGAGCCGCCGATGGACAGACCCACACCAACACCGAGCAGGTCGGTGAAGGAGGTCGAGCCCTTCTTGCCGTCCGCGGCGACCCCGGTTTCCGAGCTCAGCCCGGTCAGGTTGCCGACGAAGTTCATCCCCAGAGCGGTGTAGGCGGTGGTTTGCTTCGCGCTGAGCTTGACCTTGATCGAGGTCTTGGTCGCAACGTGGGCCTGGCCTCCGCTGCCGCCGCCACCGCCCACCGATTGCGCGAAGATGCCGGACGCGGACGCCCCGAGGGTGTTGATGTAGGAATAGTCTTTCCCTGCGGCGCCGGCGATCACCGAGACCGCGCCGCCGGTGCCGCCATCGCCGCCGGAGCCCCCGAGGCCCATGGCGAAGGTGCCGCGCATGCCGATGGATGTGCTGTTGGAATAGGCGCCCTTGGCGGTGCTGACCACCGAGCCACCGTTGCCGCCTCCCCCGCCCACCGATTGCGCGAAGATGCCGATGGCCTGGGTCCCGAGGGTCTGGATGTTGCCGGTGGAGGTGACCGCGACGCTGCCGCCATCGCCACCCGAGCCGCCCGAGCCGCCGATGCTCATCGCCAGGCCGAAGGTCTTGCCGGTGGAGCTGGTGGACACGCCGTCGCCACCATTGCCGCCGCCGCCGCCCACTGACTGGGCAAAGATGGCGCTGGACTGCGCCCCCGAGGTGCCGATGGCCGAGGTGGAGGCGATGGCGACATTGCCGCCGTTGCCGCCCTCGCCCGCCGCCCCGCCGATGGACAGCGACGCAGCGGTCGCATTCTTCGACTTGGAATTGGTCCAGGACGCGATGCTGTCGAGATACGATGCCGCCACATACGACACGTCCGCCGTCGCCGCCGCCGCCGTCGCGCCGGCACCCGCCGCCGACAAGATGGCTTCCAGCGCCGGACCGGTCAGCAGGCTGTTCGACCCGGTGGTGCTGGTGCCGCCATTGCCACCACCCCCGCCCACCGACTGGGCGAAGACGGCGGTGGAATAATCCCCGTAACTCAAGAGCGTGCCGCCGGTGTTCACGTTCACCGCGCCGCCGTCGCCGCCACCGCCGCCGGAACCGCCGATCGCAAGCTGCGCCGTGTAGTTGGAGGTGTATCTGCTGTACTGGCTGTAGGACTGGGCGGCACCGCCGTTGCCGCCGCCGCCGCCCACCGACTGGACGAGGATCACCGGCGACTGGGTGCCATAGGTGACGACGCCGCCGCTGGTCCGGCCCACGTTCGAGGAGACGGTCACGATGCCGGCCTTGCCGCCCGATGCGCCGCCCCCGCCCACCGCCACCGAAAGGGAAATCTCGCTGGCCGTGGACATGGACTGCGCGGCGCCGCCATTGCCGCCCGAGCCGCCGATGGACTGGGCGACGATGCCGGGCGCCAGATCGGTCAGGACCGTGGCTGAGCCGGATGGGGCCGTGCCGGTCTGGATCGTGCCGGCCTGCGTCACGGTCACGGTTCCCGCGTCACCGCCTGAGGCGCCGGAGCCGCCCAGGGCGAGGGACATCGAATAGCCCTCGAGCTTCACCTCGGGGTCCACGCGGACCCCGGACAGGCTCTCCGAGATACTGGTGCCGCCATTGCCGCCGGCGCCACCGATGGATTGCGCCAGGATGCCGATGGACAACTGGCCCTGCGTGGAGATGCTCGCCGCGGTGATGCTCACGTCGCCGGCGGTCTGCCCGGAACCGCCGGAACCGCCGAACGCATAGGCATCGCCGATGGACATCTCGTTGGACGTGCCCACCGCATAGGAGCCCGCGTAGGCCGCGCCACCCGAGCCGCCGCCGCCGCCGATGGACTGGGCGAGAATGCCGATGGACTGGGCCTGCTGCGTGGTGATGGTGCCCGGCATCTCGACGGTGACGCTGCTCGAACCCCCGCCCGAGCCGCCGCCGCCGCCGATGGCCACGGTGGTGGCAATATCCATGCTCCCGGCGCCGCTGGCGCTGATGCCGCCATTGCCGCCGTTGCCGCCGATGGACTGGGCAACGATGCCGGGCGAGAGCAGGCCGTCGGTGGAGATGTTGCCCGAGACCTCGACCCTCGTGACGGTCTCGACCGATCCGCCGGCCCCGCCGGCGCCGCCGAGGCTGAGCGCGGCCGCCGCGTCGCTGCCGATCGTGCCGGCCACGTCCCAGCCGCCCGCGCCGCCGGCGCCGCCGATGGCCTGGGCCACCACGCCGGCCGACTGATCCCCCGAGGTGGTGACGGACGTCGTGTAGACGGTGACACCATAGGACTTGCCGCCGCTGCCGCCACCGCCACCGACGCTCGCGGACACGCTGACGTCGTCACCGACGCTGCCGGCGACGCTGAACCCGCCGGTGCCGCCCTCGCCGCCGAGGCTTTGGGCCACCAGGGCGGACGACATCGGGCCGACGGTTTGAATCGTCCCGACATTGTAGACGACGACGGGCCCCCCGCTGCCGCCGGCCCCCCCGCCGCCGCCGATCGACATGGCGACGCTGCCATTCGACAGCGATGCCCCCGCCGCGAAGCCGCCGTTGCCGCCCGAACCACCCAGCGCCTGGGCCAGCAGGCCCGGCGCGTTGCCCGTCGTCGCGGAGTCCGAAACGATGGAGGCGTAATTGAGGACCACCACGTTGCCGGAGGCGGCTCCGGCGCCGCCACCGCCGCCGACGGCGACGGCGACTCCGGCCTCGCCGCCGATGTCGCCCGAGGCGGAAAATCCGCCGGAGCCGCCGCCGCCGCCGATCGACTGGGCGAGCAGAACCGGCGCACCGCCGCCATAGGTCGCGAGCTGCCCGGTGTTGAAGACGTACACGAGCGAGCTGGCGTTGCCCGCGCCTCCGACCCCACCGATGTTCTGGCTGACGCTCACCGGCGACAGAGCATCGCCCGAGATCGAGAAGCCGCCGACGCCGCCGCCGCCGCCGATCGACTGGGCGACGATGGCGCTCGAGCCGAAGCCATAGGTGGTGATGGCCGAGGAACCGGACGCGACCGTTTGGGTCGCCGAGGCCGCGGTGGCCGTGGCGGTGCCGCTGGTGCTTTCCTGCGCGGAGGAGGAGGTTTCCACGGCCGGGCTCGGCTCGGTGTAGACCATCGGCTGCGGGTCTACGACGCGCGCACTCTCGATCGCTTCCTCGATCTCGGCCATCTCGCCCGAGGCGATCATCGCGATCTTCTCGGCCAGCAGCGTTCCGGCGGAGGTGCTGGATGCGTCGCCGCTGTTGATCGCGGCGACGGCACTCGCCGCGCCGCCGGAGCCGCCCGTGCCGCCGATCGACAGGGACAGGTTCGGCAACTCGCCCGCGGTCACGGAGATGGTCGCGCCGCCCGCGCCGCCGCCGCCGCCGACGGACTGCAGCAACATGCCATGCGAGCGCTCCCCATAGGTGGTGATGACGCCGCCAGGATTGAGGCCTTCGACCGTGTCTCCGGCGCCGCCGGACCCGCCACTACCGCCCACGGACAGGCCGAGGGTGAAGCCCGCCGAGACGGCACTCGACACCGCCGCGCCACCCGCCCCGCCACCGCCGCCGATGGACTGGCCGATGACGCCGGGCGAATCATCGCCGGCGGTCGTGATCTGCATGCCGTTCGTGCCCGCGAAGACGGTCCCCGCCGCGCCGCCGGAGCCGCCGGAGCCGCCGAACGCCAGCGCGAAGCTGCCGCTGGTCGAGCCCGACAGCGCCACCGCATAGCCGCCGGCGCCGCCACCACCGCCGAGGGACTGAGCGACGATGCCCGGCGAGCCCTCGCCTTGCGTGGAAATCTTGGCATCCGGATAGCGGGCGCTCAGGTCCAGCGTGGAACAGGCGAAGCCGCCCGTCATGTAGACATCGGTCTTTTGAACGCAGTTGGTGGCCACCATCCCGCCCGCGCCACCCGAGCCGCCGGAGCCCCCATGGCTCAAACTGGTCGAGAGGCCGCCCGAGAGGTCGAATGCGAGCGCGCCACCGGCATTGCCGCCGCCGCCGCCCACGGATTGGGCGAGGATGCCGGCGGAATTGGCCTCCACCGTGGAGATGGAACCGGTGTTGAGCACGAGCACGCTGCCGCCATCGCCGCCATCGCCGCCCGAGCCGCCGAGGGCGACCGACGCCCCCGCCACCAGCGACGCCGAGCCCGACAGGCCAAAGCCGCCCGAGCCGCCGCCGCCGCCGAGGGACTGGGCGAAGATGCCGAAGGCGCCTCCGGCCGAGGAGGTGGGCACCGCCGAGCCATCGCAGCTGCCGGTGCAGATGTCTCCCGAGTTCTCCACCTGGACGAAGTTACCGTCGCCGCCGCCGCCCCCCGTGCCGCCGACGGATACGGCAAGCGCCGCCGACGAGCTGAAGGCCATGCCGCCGGAGCCCCCCGCGCCGCCCACCGACTGGGCGTAGATGCCCCCCGAGGAGCCGCCGGTCGCCTGCACGCTGCCGGAGTTGTAAACACCGACCTCCCCGGCATAGCCCGCCGGGCCGCCGGCGCCGCCGAGCGCCACCAGGCCGGCCGACACGCCGGCATTGCCGCCGCCGCCGCCCACCGACTGGGCGTAGATGCCGAACGATCCCTGGCCGGTGGTGGCGAGACCGCCCGAGGTCGTGACCGCGACCTCCCCGCCGTCCCCGCCATAGCCGCCGCCGCCGCTGGTGCCGCCGAACCAGGCCGACGACGAACCGGATCCGCCGCCGTTGCCGCCGATGCTCTGGGCGAAGACGGCGCTGACCATCTGCGAGGACACCGCCGCGTTCGCGGTCACCCAGACGGTACCGCCGGCACCGCCCGGGCCAGCGTCGCCCCCGTTGCCACTGCTGAGGGAACTGTCCTCATTGCCGCCGTTGCCGCCCTGGCCGCCGACGCTCTGCGCCCATATTCCGTAGGAGCTGGCGCCGAGCGCCGAGATGGGCATGTTCGTGGTGACGTTGACCGCGCCCCCATTTCCACCCGCGCCGCCATCGCCGCCGCTATAGGCCGTCGAGCTGGTGCTGCCGCCCTGGCCGCCCTGGCCACCCTTGGAATAGACGACGATGCCGGTCGCGCTGAAGGCATAGGTTCCGGCGAGGGTGCTGGTGTCCACCGTGACCGCACCGCCGACGGCGCCGCTGCCGCCGCCACGACCGCTATAGCCGCAGTCCTCGCCCGAGCCGCCCTCGCCGCCGGCGCCGCCCGTGGAGCTGGCGGCCACCAGGGTTCCATCATAGGTGCTGCCCGAAACGCCGGAGTAGGACACCGTGGCATTGATGCTGGTGCCAGGCTGTCCCGGCTGACCATCGCTGGGCTTGTCCATGCACGTGTCATGGGCATTGGAGCCGCTCGGGCCGGACGCGGCGACCTGCTGATTGTTGTAATAAATGGCCGGCCCGACAGATGCCGTTTGGGCAAAAGCCGGAGCACTCAGGGCACCCATGGCGACGGACACAAGAAATCCGCTCCGCGACGCCTTCAACGCGCGCCGCCCCTCAATTTCGCCCTGATCCATAATTGCCGCACGCCCTGATTTCGGCTAGTGTCCGAAAATTATTTCGCCGACAAACTAGCCAATGACTCATTTTTCAAATTTTCAACTTAGCGAAATCAGGCGGACACCTTAAACGCAACGCTATTTTTTGACCCCATCTCAGGGCCTGCCGTGCGGAGATAGACGCCCGCGGGTCATGGCCAAGACCGGACATCAATGCCTTGGAATGCGAGGCGGCATCGACCGAATGCCCCGCCTGTGCGGTCGATGGCGCGTGACAAAAAGGCGGCGACGGCCCCGCATCCCGGCGGAAATCGGCATCCGCGGCAGTCTCGATGGTCGGCTTCCGAGGCTCCGGCCCCCGCGAGTGGAGCCCTCGCCATGGCCGGAACACGGCGTCTGCGCGGAAAGAGCGGTGCCGGCGCTAAGAAGACCGGACAGCCCGGCCCGGACATCACCACCTGCGGCCGGCCGCGCCAGACCCGGTCACCGCGACGCGCAGGAGACGGGGTTGAAGCCACCAGTCGCGAGAGGCCAACCGGGCTGCGCCGGCTCGCCCCGCCGGCGCAGCCCGCGAACAGGCGCGCGGCCGTCACGCGCGGACGCCCCTGCCGGCGCGGCGGACGTCTGTCATCGGCCCCAGTCTCTGACTGGTGCATATGGGGGCGGTCAAGCGCCGCGCAGGCTGAACCAAGGCCCATGAGGTAAACTCATCTGCCTTGGGACTTAAAACTTCACCTCGAAGCGTCCGGTGAAGGCATTCTCCGATGCGGAGGATGCGATCTGCCCGTTGTATCGCAGGGACAGGTTCGCGCCCGGCAGGACGGTGTAACTCAGCCCCGCCTCGATCACCGCCGCATCCGTGGCGACCGGCACGCCGGCGACAGAGAAAGGTGTCGAACCCGACGCATAGGCCATCACCGCCTCGGGCGTGGTGTCGCCGAAGGCATGACGCCAGCCGATGCCGACCTGCGGCGTCAAGGTCTGTTCCGCCACCGGAAGGCGCGCCGCCACCCGCACGCCGAGGGTGCTGTAGAGGGTATCCATGTTGCCCACGGAGAAGGTGAGAGCGGAGGTTGACCCGCCCTCCGTCCCCGACCCGCCATCGACGTGCAGATAGGCAAGGCCCGCGAACGGCTCCAGGGCCATGCCATTGCCGTAGACGGCATAGCCGGCCTCTCCGAACACCTGGGCGACCCCCGTCATGTAATCCGAAGAATTGCTGCCGTGATAGCCGGAGAAAGCCACGCTCCGGCTCATGGACACATCGTGCCACGCATAGCCAGCCCCCAGCCGCAGGCCGAGCCCGCCATATTGCGCGCCCGCGTAGAGGCCGACATCGTAATTGTCCATGGAACCGGACGAATGGACATCCTCCATGTCGAACGAGGACTGGCTGAAGCCGCCAAAGGCGCCCGCCCGCCAATTGTCGCCGAGCGCCACGTCGAAGCCCCCCAGCGCGCCGCCGATGGAGGACGAGACGGACGCCCCGTTACCGTCGGAGAAGGTGTTGCCCCAGCCGCCGAAGGCCTGGGCCCAGAGCACCGGTGCCCAGCCGGCCCCAAGCCCGGCGGTGGCCGGGCCGGAAGCGGCGAGGCCCGCCGGGAGCGAACCCGAGAAGGCCTGCAGCAGGCGCCCCGTCACCGCGTCGCGCACATAAGCCGACTGCTGCTGCATCACGGTTTCGACTGAAGCATAGGCTTCACCCGAGAGCGCCCGGAAGGCGAGGTGAGCCTCGTTCTCCCTTTGGGAGACGACCGCGTCGTAGACCTCGTTGCCCGGTCTAAGTCCATCGGTGGCGCGGGCGACCGAGCGCTCGTTGGCGGTGCGCGCTTCGGACACGAACGGCACATCCTTGCGAACCAACGTCATCTTCACCGCGTTGGTCCCATAGCTCAGCAGCGGATCCAGGAAGGCGAAATTGGAGGTGACGGTGGAAAACGCGCCGGTGATCCCGCCCCCGGCCCGAAGAATAGTGAAGCTGGACGAACCCGGATACTTCCCGCGCCCCGCGACCACCGCCAACGTGCTGCCTTTCTTGATCGCGATCTCGCCCGAGGTCACGATGAGGTCGTGCGCGCTCGTCGGCACCACGTCGGCCTGATAGGTCGAGCCGTTTTCAAACGTGGCATTCCCATTGACCTTGAGGGTTCCAGGCGAATAGCCCGGCGAGACCGTACCTCCCCAGCCGACGGTCAGCCCCCCGATGGCGGCGATGCCGCTCAACACGCTGTCGTTCCCGACGACGAAGCTGGCGGCGCTGGTGGCACGGCGGCTGAAGATCAGGTCGCTGCCGGCGAGGGTGACCGTGCCGGCATAGGTGCTGCTGACAAAATGCGCAGTGCCGCCGCCCTCGAGAATGACCGCGCCGGATCCCGTCAGGCGCTGGGGGAAAACGTATGTGCTCGCGAGATCATAGATCAAGGTCCCCCAATTGGTGATGGGGCCGGACAGGGCGCCGGAGGTCCCGCCGTCGCCCACCTGGAGAACGCCCTCCTGGATCACGGTGCCCCCGGTGTTGCGCACGGCGCCGGTCAGCACCAGCTTGCCCTTGCCGGTCTTCACGAATTGCCCGGTCCCGTCCACGCCCCCGGCATAGGTGCCGAGGCCCACCTGGTTGAAGGTCAGCACGCCGTTGTTGTGCACATTGCCCAGGATGCTCGCCGCATTGCCGATCACGGTTCCCGCGCCGATCACCACGCCGCCGGTGTAGGAATTGACCCCGCTCAGCACCAGCGTGCCCGCGCCGTTCTTGCGCAGAGGGCCGGTCCCCGAGACCGTGCCCTTCAGGGCGAGCCGCTCATTCTCGCTCACATTGAACAATCCACCGCCGTTCAGGATCACTGAACGAGAAGTGGCGAAGCTCGCCTGCGCGGCCAGCGCCGCCCCATTGATGAAGATCGTGCCGGCCTTGGCGCCCAGGCCGGAATCCGCGACCACCGCAAGGGTGCCGCCATTGATCTCGGTGCCCTTCGTGTAGGTATTGGCCGCGGTGAGAAGCAGCGTTCCGCTGCCGGTCTTCACCAGCGTTCCCTTGCCGCTCACCGTGCCCGACAGATCGAGCGTCGCCCCCCGCACCACGCGGATGGTGCCGTTGCCGGCCAGGGAGACGTCGCGGGCGCTGGAAAAACCGGCCGTCGCCCTCAGCGTGCCGCCCATCAGGGTGATATTCGACGCGAGGCCGCCCAGATAGCCGTCTTTGGCCACCGAAAGGGTGCCGCCGCCGCCGATCAGGGTGCCCCCTGCGTAGGTGTTGTGGCCAGTCAGCGTCAAATTGCCGGCTCCGAGTTGCACGACCTTGCCGGCCCCGGAAATGACGCCACCGAAGGTGATGGCGTCCGACTGGCGGAAGACCAGCGTCCCATCGTTCCAGACATTGCCGGCGATGGAGCCGGAGGTTCCCCCGTCGCCGACCTGCACCCGGCCCGAGGTGATGAGAGTGCCGCCGGTGTAGGTGTTGGTGCCGGCCAGGACCAGGGTGCCGGTCCCGGCCTGAACCACCTGCCCGGTGCCGGAGATCGCGCCGGCGAAGGTGACCGTGTTCGCGCGGTCGAAGCGCAGCAGGCCGCCGTTGACCACGTTACCGACGATGGAGCCGGTGGTGCCTCCATTGCCGAGCTGAAGCGTGCCGTCGGCGCCGATGACGGTGTTGCCGGTGTAGGCGTTGTTGGCCGTGAGGACCACGGTGCCGCGCCCGGCCAGGTTGAGCCCGCCATTGCCCAGAACGACGCCTGAGAGGGAGAGGCTCTCGCCGCTGGCCACGCTGAGGGTGCCACCGCCGGCGAGGCGGACGACGCGGCTGCTGGAGAAGGAGGCGCTGACATCCAAAGTGCCGCCGGCGAGGATGAGCGCGCCGATGTCGCTGCCCAGGTTCGCGTCCTGGGACACGCTCACCGTGGCGCCGGCCCCGATGGTGGTTCCGCCGGTATAGCTGCTGGTCCCGGTCAAGGTGAGCGTGCCGCCGGACTGATACACGGCGCCGCTGCCGGAGATGGCGCCATCGAACGTCGTCGCATCGCTGCGCGCGAAGATCAGGGCACCGTTATTCTGCACCGCTCCGACAAGCGTGCCGCTGGTGCCACCATTGCCGATCTGAAGCGTGCCGCTTTCGATGACGACGCCGCCCGCGAGCTGGTTGTCCCCGGTGAGAACCAGGCCACCGCTACCGGCCTGGACCAGGCTGCCGGAGCCAGTGATATCGCCCGTGAACAGCGTGTTGGACGACAGATCGAACGCCAGGACACCGCTGTTCTGCACATCGCCGGTGATCGCCCCGGACGTGCCTCCGGTGCCCACCTGGAGGGTGCCGGCCGCGATCACGGTGCCCCCGGCATAGCTCGTGTTCGAGGCCAGGACGAGGGTGCCGCCGCCGCTCTTGGTGAGGCCGCCGGTGCCGCCGACCGCCCCGCTGAGCGTCAGCTGCGCGGAGCCGGCGACGGACACCGTTCCCCCGTTCACAAGCGAGATGACGCGGGCGGAGGTCAAGCTGTCGGTCGCCGCGAGGGTCCCCGCCTCCAGCACCACGCCGCCGCTGGCGGCACCCAGGTTGGCGTCGGACGAGACCTGAAGGGTGCCGCCGGACACCAGGGTTCCGCCGGCGTAGGTGTTGCTGCCGGTCAGAACGAGCGTGCCGCCGCCCGCCTGTACCACCGCGCCACTACCGGAAATGGCGCCGCCGAAAGTGACGGTATCGGAGCGATAGAAAATAAGGCTCCCGTTGTTCGTCACATTTCCGGCGATGGCGCCATGGGTGCCGCCTTCGCCCACGATCAGGGTGCCGGCCGTGATGGTGGTGCCGCCGGCATAGGTGTTCCCGCCGCCCAGGGCGAGGATGCCGCCGGACACCACCAGGCCGCCGGTTCCCGATATCCGCCCACGGAAGACGGTCGCGGACGTCCCGGACACGGTGAGGGTATTGGCCCCGAGCTGCACGCGGCCGGCCCCGGACAGGGAGGCGATGGTTTCGCTGGCGCCCAGCGCCAAGGTGCCGGCGGTGTCGATGGTTACGTCGGAGGCGTCGGAGATGGCGCTGCCACCGGTCACGCTGAGCGTGCCGGCGGCGATCACGGTGTCGCCGCTGTAGGTATTGGCGCCGCTGAGCACGACCGTGCCCGTGCCCTCCTTGCGCAGGGTGCCCGACCCGGAGATGGTGCCGGTCACGGTCAAGGTGGTGCCGGAATCGGCTGCGAGCGTGCCCCGCGTCGCCAGCGTCACCGCGCGTGCGGTCGTGAACGACGCGAAGGCGGACAACGCGCCCTCCGAGAGCGTGATCCCGCCGTCCGCCGCCCCCAGGGCGCTGTCGGCCCCGACCTCCAGCACGCCGCCGGACACGGTGGTTCCGCCCATGTAGCTGTTGACGCCGGTGAGCACGAGAGTGCCGGCGCCGATCTTCTCCAGGCCTCCGGAACCGCTGATTCCTGCGCTGATGGTGGCGGTCACGTCGTGACCTTCCGCCCAGAGCACACCGCCATGTTCGAACGCGAGCCCGGAATCCGCATGGCTCGCGTCGGCCGCGAGGACGAATCCGGAGCTGACGAACTCCAGCTTCTCGAACGTCTGCTTGTGGGACACGAGCACCGTGCCGGCGGTGCCGGTGAAGATGCCCACCTTTCCGCCCCAGGGCATGGTGACCCCTTCCGCCGCCTCGTACCAGGTGGTGCTGGTGGAAGACCAGGTCCCCGCGCCGCCGAGGTTCTGTCCGCCATCGGCGGTCCAGATCTGGAGCCGGCTGGCATCGGTCAGGAGCACATTGACCTGGCCCGTGTTCGAGGTGTCGAGGGTGGCCGTGTAGCCGGCCGGCACCGCGGCGATGGACAGAGCGTTGGTCAGGGTGCCGGTGTAGGTGAAGGCGCGGTAGTAGCCGGCGCCGTGCACCGGCGCACCGGTCACCGAAAGGCTTCCGGCGGCGGACAAGTCGCCCTGCGCCGCGGCCACCCCGGAATTGGCGTGCCCGCCAAGGGTGAGGATCGCATTCGACCCGGCGGCAAGGGTCAGATCCCCCGTCACAAGGCCTGTCCGGGTGGGATTGTCGGTGCTGCCCACGCCACCGGCCAGGGTGCCGCCGGCCAGGACGCTGACCGCCCCGTTCACCGTTCCGTACCCGGTCAGCGTGCCGCCGCTCGACACGGTGAGGCTGCCGGTCTCAAGCGCGGCGCCATAGAGGGCGAGCGTTCCCGACGCCACGGTGGTGGCGCCGCCGATGCTGCCGGTGCCGGTGAGGATGACCGTGCCGGGACCGGTGGTGGTCAGATTGCCGCTGCCCGAGATCGGGCCAGCCAGCGTCAGGCTCTGGCCGGACGCGACGGCGAGGGTGCCGCCGCTGCTGCCGATGACGACGCTGCGCGCGGAGCTGAAACTGCTAGTCGCGGCCAGCGTGCCACCGGACAGGGTCAAGCCGCCGACGGTCGCGCCCAGATTGGTGTCGGATGACACCGACAACGTGCCACCCGACACCACGGTGCCGCCCGTGTAGCTGTTGGTGCCGCCGAGCACGAGGGTGCCGGTGCCGCTGGCGGTCAGGGTGGACGCGGCGCCCGAGCCCCCGATGGCGCCATTGAGGGTCAAGGTGGTGCCCGCCGCCGTCGCGATCGCGGCCGCCCCCTCCAGGGCGAGCGCGCGCGTGCTCGTGAAGCTGGCAGAGGTGGCAAGGGTGCCCGCCTCAAACGTCAGAGCCCCGGTGGCGGCGCCGAGATTGGAGTCGGCGCTGACCACGACGCTCGCCCCGTCGGTGATGAGGGTGCCCCCGGAATAAGTGTTCGCCGCCGTCAAGGTGGTGGTGCCGCCGGCCTGGAACGCCACCGCGCCGGCACCGGAAAGAAGACCGGCGAACGTGCTCGTGGCCGAGGCGTTGAAAACCAGCGATCCGCTCTCGATCTCCACATTGCCGCCGATGGAGCCGGTGGCCCCGCCATTGCCGAGCTGAAGACTGCCGGAACGGATGAGCGTGGTGCCGGTGAAGCTATTGTCGGCGGTGAGGGTGACGGTCCCCGTGTCGACGATCAGCGTGCCGGTGCCGGACACGACCCCTTGCAACGTCATCGCTCCGGCGGGCCTCAGGGTGAGGGTGCCGTTGTTCTGAACATTGCCCTGAAGGGTGCCGCTGGTGGTGCCGTTGCCAACCCGCACCGTGCCGGAGGCAATGGTGAGGCCGCCGGACAGATCGGCGGTGCCGGTCAGGGTCAGCCGGCCGGTGCCGTTCATGGCAAGGGCGCCGCCGGAAATGGTGCCGGAGAAGGTGGTATCCCTGCCGTTGCCACCCAGGATCAAAGCATTGCCGCCGAGCACCACCGTGCCGGCCCCGTCCAGGGAGCCGATGGTTTCGCTCGCGTCGAGCTGAAGCGTGCCGGCCGCCAGCACCTTCACCGCCCCATTGTCCGAAATCGCCTGTCCGCCATCGAGCACCAGCGTGCCGGCGTCCACCTCGGTCCGGCCGGTGTAGGTGTTGGCCCCGTTGAGGGTGAAGGTGCCGGAACCGCTCTTGGTCAGGCCGCCGTCGCCCGAGAGATCCCCGGAGAAAGTGGCGGCCGTGGTGTTTGATACCGTCAGCCGGTTCTTCCCGAGATTGACGGTGCCCTGGCCGGTGATGCCGGCGATGGTCGTGTCCTGCCCCAGCGTCAAGGCGGCGGGTTCGGCGAGGGTGACTTGAAGGCCGGAGGAGACGGACACCCCTTTCTTGATCTTGACCAGGCCATCCTCGACATCGAGCTGGCCCACATCGAGCGCACCGGCGGCGAAGGTGAAGCCGAGGGGCGAGTCCAATGTCAGGGTGCCCGCACCGGTCACGGTCCCACCGAAGGCGGACGCCTGAACATTCGACGGGATGGTGAGCGTGTTGCTCCCCACATCGATGGTGCCGCCGCCGGAGATTGCCGGCAGGGTCACGTCCGTGTCCAGGGTGACGCTGGCGCCGGCGTCCACCACCAGTTGCGCCACATTGTTGAGGGCCGACGCATTGCCCAGTTCCAGCGTGCCATCCGCGACGGCCACCGTCGCGCCATAGAAATTGTTCGATCCGGTCAGCACCACCGTGCCGCCCCCGCCGAAAATGAGCCCGCTGGGACCCGAGCCATAAGAGGGGGGCTGGCCCGTGATCGTCCCGCTCAACGTCAGGATGGTGCCGGTCAGCGCATTGATCGAGGCCGGCGCCACAGATGAACCGGTGATAGTGATGGGGACGGCGATGGACATGGTCGCCGTGGTTTGTAGCGTGCCGGCCGAGCCGAGCGTCAAGCCCGACCCCTGCCCGCCCAGGCTCCCCGCCTGACCGATGGACATGGTGCCTTGCTCGACCAGCCAGTTCAGGGCGCTGGTGTTGGTGTTGGTGAGCGCCCAGGTGCCGCCGCTGACGGCATAGGTGTCGAAGCCGTCGAAGCTGTCGCCGATCTGGCTGACGTCAAAACTCCCCGGCGCACTGCCACCCAAGGCAAGCGTGTTGTCCGCGCCCGAAACGGCTTTGACATCGCCATTGATGGCGTAGCCGGTCTCCAGCACCAGAGTAATGCCACCGCCATTGATCTCGATGGCGGGCGCCTGGTCGGTCAGGTCGCCGTTCAAACCACCTGTCACCGTGCCGTTCGCGGTGATGATGATTGTATTGTCGAGACCCGTGACGATAAGACCGGTCCCGCCATCGCCGGCCTCGCCATCCTCCTGGCCGGTGCCGGCAGTGCCACCCATGCCGCCTTCGATATCGCCATTGACGAGCAGCGTGGACTTTTCGCCGGCGAAGTAGAGCCCGGTGCCCCCCTGGCCGCCGTCGGCCCCCCAGCCGGAGATTTGCGCGCCGCGAAAGCCGCTGCCGCCCGCCCCGCCCTCGCCGCCCGAGACCGGCAGCGAGATGACGATCGTGCCGCCCTGGGGAGAAAGCGACGCGCCATAGCCGCCATTGCCCCCAGAGCCACCGCCGCCGGCAAAGTACACCCACCCGTCTTCAAGATAGTAAGAGCCGTAGGTCCCGTTGGCCCCATCACCCCCATCGCCACCGAGTGCCACGGAGGTCGGCGCGCTGTTTCCGACATAGCCGTGGGCGCCGCCGCCACCCCCGCCGCCGGAACCGCCATTCGAGCCTTCGGTACCCTCTCCGCCCTCACCTCCGGTCAGGGTCTGGCCGACCAGGGCTGCGGCGCTTCCTCCTTGCCCTCCCCCACCTGGCTGGGGAAAGCGATAGCCATAAACGCTCGCACCGCCGCCAAAGCCACCGACCGTGCCGGCGCCGCCGCCACCGCCGCCCTCTCCTCCACCCCCCGGCCCGGGTCCGCCGGTCCCGCCATCGCCGCCGGTGCCTTGCGGGAACGAAATCCCCTGTTCGCCCACCCAGGGGCTCTGCGCCCAGGCTGGGACATGCCACAGCAGAATGAGAGAGGTCGCGGCGGACGCCAGCAGCGCCCGCTTCAAAGAACAATGATGAGACCCCAAACCCGCGCCCGCCCGCACCGCCGCCATGCCGCCCCCAACACTCTGTCCCGCCCCGACCCGCCGATGGGTCGCACCGCATGCGACCTCGCATCCAGGGCGCGCATTACGCCATCACAACCCCAAGGCCCGGCAGGCCGTTTCACGACCCCGCAGCCGGAGCAGCCCACATTCTGAGAGAGAAGAAAAGCCGTGCGAACCGGCGGAGATCGGCATCCAGCGTCGGCGCCCGCGCGGGGCCAACGCGCGTGAACGCGACCTGCTCCACCCCAACGACCGCCCAGCTTCACACCCCCGCGTGATCCAGACTTGCGAGGCTAGCGGCAAGCCCCAGGGTCAGCAACCGGAATTGCCAAGCTTTGCCCCGCCCGCGAGAGGAACAACCGCAGGCGTTGCAGGCAAACGACACCCGCTGTGTCCCGGTCGATTCTGGAGGTATTCAGACACATGAAGACCTAAGGATTTCACGCCATGGCCACAACTTGAGGATATTGCATGTCGCTTTCTTCAATCGTGACCAACTGGGCAAGGTCCGGCCCCTTGGCGGGCGCCGCCATGGGGCAGGCCAATCCCGGCAACACCACCACGTCGAACATCTCGCGGATGCGATCCTCGAACCAGATCCATTCCTCGATCCGGCCGCTGGCCAGGTTGATGATGGCGAGGCCGCAGCGCGGGTCCACGCCGCGCCGGTCGAGCTCCTGCTGCAACGGCAGGCCCTCAAAGCTGAAGCTGCGGGGCAGGGACACGGTGACCAGCGCATATCCCCCGTGCAGCGACAGTCCGCGCAGGAAGCCGGGGCAGAAGGCGACGTCCTCGCGGGCGCCGGTGAGGGGGTCGAGGCGCACCAGATAGCCCCGCCCGGAATCAAGCAGGTAGACCCACTCCCCCTCGACGCGCGGCGAGTGCGGCATGGACAATCCCTCGGCGACCACCGCGCCGTCCGCGATGCGGATGAGCAGGCCGCCACCTCGGCGCCCGGCGCGCCAGCCATCCGGCGTATCGGCGCGACCGCAAACCGTCACATAGCGCGCCACGCCGCCCTCAAGGGCCAGACCGTTGAGGTGGCAGCGATCGTCGCCCGCCAGCCGGGAAATGAACTCCGGCGTGAAGATGGGACGAAAGCTGTGGGTGGTGCTCAAGGTGGCGAGGCACGAGAACCGGGTCGCGGCGAACACCATGCGTCCGCTCGCCTCCACCGCCAGTTCGTGCAAGTCCACGCCGCCGGTGACGAAGGTGGCGCGCGGCACGAACAGCGCATCGAAATGCGCATTCGCCCGTTCGCCGGGGCGCAGCACGTTCTCAAGGCGCCAAACCTGGATCGCCGAGCCGAGATAGAGCTGCCCCGGCGCATGCCACAGGCCCATGGCCCGCTCGAAATTGCGCTGGTAAAAGGAGATCTGGCCATTGGGAAAACGGCCGACCAGGAACACTTGGCCGGTTTGGTACGATGACAGCGCGAGCGCGACCCGGTGTCGTTCCAGCCACCCGGACAGGCCGGGCGAGCATCTGATGGCATCGGCGGCCGCCGGCGACGGCGCCTCGGCGCCCGGTTGGGATGTCATGCTGTCCGACGACGCGCCCACATGCCCCTCCCCGCCGGAAGACGCCGGCGCTCTCCGTTACAGCATCGCCGGGCGCGACCCGCAACGGCGTTGCGACCGAATGGCGGCGCGCTCAGCGCGCCGCCCACGCCATGAGGGCGGCGGTGTCGGGCTCGTCCTCGGCCAGGACCGCCGGCCAGGCGCCCTCGCGCACCAGCTTCACGAGCGTGGTGTGGGCCAGTTCCTCGATCGCCCGCACCGCGTTGGAAAGCGGCCGATCCGACGGGCGCACGAGATAAAGATTGCGGGACAGCACCGGGCGGCCCATCGGCCAGGTGCGCAGCACGCCGTTGGCCACCTCAGCCCGAAGCGCGGTGCGCGGCAGCACGGAATAGCCGAGCCCGCCCGCCACCAGCAGCTTGATCTGGCCATAGGTGTCGATATCGATCACCGTGCTGAGATGAACGCTCTCGGCCAGCGCCCGCTCCTCCACCAGTTCGCGCAGGCCGTGGCCGGTGCTGGGCAGGATCAGCGGCAGGTCGCCCATCGCCGCGAACGACACCGGGCCGTCGGGCAGGGGCGGCAGATCCGAGGAGGCCGCCGGCCCCAGCAGGCACAATTCCTCGGACAGCACCCGCCGGGCCTGGAGCGTGCGCTCCGACACCGAGCGATAGAGCACCCCGAGATCGATCTTGCCCTCGCGTAGCCAGTCGAGCACGAAGCCGCTCATGGCCTCGGCGACCCGCAGCTTGATCTTGGGGTAGCGCCGGCGCGCCTCGCTCAGCAGCGGCACGCACAGCATCTCGCTGACGGTGCCGGGCAGGCCGAAGCGCACCTCGCCCTCGGGCTCGCTCTGGCCGCGCCGCACCGCCTCCTGCGCCACCTCCACCTGGGTGAGGATGAGCCGCGCGTGGCGCACCAGGGTTTCCCCCGCCTCGGTGGGGCGCACGCCCTGGGGGCTGCGGAACAGCAATTCCACCCCCAGGTCCAGTTCCATGTTGCGCACATGCTGGCTCAATGCCGGCTGCGCGACGCACAGGCGATGGGCCGCCTTCGAGAACGAACCCACCTCCACAATGGTCACGAAATAGCGCAGCTGGCGCAGGTCCATGGCGTTTCCCCGTCTTTGGTTAGACGCGGAGCTTATAGGAGCGCACCGGCACGAGGCGAAAAATTATAATCCTGCGGGCCGGCAGAGCAGCACGGCGCGGTGGGGCTGGTCCAGCCGGATGCCGTCGCCGTCGCGCGTGCCCCATTGCGCCATGCGGGCTTCGACCGCGCCGCGCAGGCGCGCCGCCGCCGCCGCGCGGCCGGGATCCACGCCGACGATCTTCGCCAGAAAGGCGTCCACGTCCGGGAACCGGCGGACATCATCGAACGTGTGCTCCCGCACGATGGCGGCCCGCCCCTCGGACACATGGCGGGCGATGGCGGCCTGGGCGGCGGCGCGCAGGTCCGTCTCGTCCTCCACCGGCCGCATGGCCTCGAAGAAGGGGCCTTCCGCCAGCGGCTCGATGACCAGCACCGGCCCGGCGCTCACCCGCAGCACCGCGTCGAGGGCGGCGGCCATGAGCGGCAGCGGCACATGATGCAGGCTGTTGAGCAGCACCGCCCCATCGAAACTGCCCGCGGCAAACGGCAGCGCCTCGGCGCCGGTCTCCAGAAACTCCGCCTCCGGCACCCCTGCGCGCGCCTCGGCCACCGCCGCGCCCAAGGGATCCACGCCGCACACCCGCGCGCCGCGCGCCACCAGGTGCCGCGCCAGGGCCCCACGCCCGCAGCCCACATCCAGCAGCCGGCGCCCCTCGACCGGCGCCAGCCAGGCCTCGATCACCGCCAGCGGGCTGCCCGCCACCCGTGGCGCGCCCGCGCCCTTCTGCCCTGCCTGCTGCATCAAGGTCCTCCCGTCACCCGTTCACCTGCGGGGAAAACTCCCGGCGCAGGTCCTCGCTCTGTGCCCCAAGGGCCGGCACCGGCCCGAACTGCGGCACGGCGCGGTCGAACACCGCCCCCGGCGCCAGGCACCGCACCGGCCCGGTGGGGGTGTCCACCTCCACATAGCGGTTTTGCGGGTGGGCGGTGAGGTCTTCCATGGTGCTCACGCGGCCATAGGCGATGCGCGCCGCCTCCAGCCGCGCCACCATCTCCTCGCGCGGGTGGGCCGCGAAGGCCTCGCGCACCCGCTCTTCCAGCGCCGGGCGGTTCGCGACCCGCAGGCTGTTGCTGGTGAAGCGCGCGTCGGCGGCGAGCGCGGGCGCGCCCATCACCCCGGCACAGAAATTCACCCATTCCCGCTCGTTCTGGACCGAGAACAGCACCGACTTGCCATCGGCGCAGGTATAGGCCCCATAGGGCGCGATGGTGGGATGGCTGAGGCCGGCCCGCTCCGGAATCTTGCCGCCATAGGCGTATTGCAGGAACGGCACGTTCATCCAGTCCGCCAGCGCATGATAGAGCGACACCGAGATGTGCCGCCCCACCCCCGTCCGCGCCCGGCCGATGAGGGCCTGGAGCACCGCCTGATAGGCGGTCATGCCGGCCGCGATGTCGCACACCGACACCCCCACCCGCGACAGGCCCGCCCCGTTGCCGGTGATGGACGACAGGCCGCTTTCCGCCTGCACCAGGAGGTCATAGGCCTTCAGGTCGCGGTAGGGGCCCTCCTCCCCATAACCGGAAATGGAGCAGGTGATGAGGCGCGGATTCCGCGCCCGCAGATCGTCGGGCGGAAAGCCGAGGCGATCGATGACGCCCGGCGCCAGGTTCTGGATGAACACGTCCGCCCGCGCGATCATGGCGGCGAGCACCGCGGCATCGGCGGGCACCTTCAGATCGAGGCAGATGGATTGCTTGCCCCGGTTGAGCCAGACGAAATAGGCGCTCTCGCCATGCACCAAGGCATCGTAATTGCGGGCGAAATCGCCCTCCGGGCGCTCCACCTTGATGACGCGGGCGCCGGCATCGGCCAGCCGACCGGAAACATAGGGCGCCGCCACGGCCTGCTCGACCGAGACGACAAGAAGTCCTTCGAGATCACGAAGCATCGAAACACCGAGGAGCTGCCGTGTGACGGGGGGACGAGGCCCTGCACCATCGGCCCCGGTCTTTGACCGGAGCCAAGTGGATACGCTCACGCGCCGCACCGGCCGGAATGGCCGGACCGAAGGCCCCATTCCCGCGCAAGGTCGCCGTGGTCCGCGGGAAATACAAATATAACTGAAGCCTAGGTGGCATAGCGCAATGTTATGGCCCACCCGGATAACGCCGTTTGGGCGGC
Organism: Xanthobacter agilis; assembly: GCF_021730435.1. Taxonomy (GTDB): domain Bacteria; phylum Pseudomonadota; class Alphaproteobacteria; order Rhizobiales; family Xanthobacteraceae; genus Xanthobacter; species Xanthobacter agilis. The sequence goes on along the minus strand of NZ_JABWGX010000003.1, from coordinate 203,659 downwards.
TATAGGCGCGGCATCTAAAGGCCAGCGCAAATCCCTATTTCGCTCTGCGCTGTATTTCCGGCATCTGTTCACGGGCTGCAATTTTTCCCATCCCGCAAGCGTTCAGGTCCCGCACGTGTTCGCCAGCGTTTCGAGCGCCTCACCGGAGGGTGTCAGACCATGACCGTTCCGCCTCACCCCACCCCGCTCCGGAGGGGACGGCTCGTCGCCCTGTTCGTCCCGGCGACGCGGCCCGAACGGTTCGCGAAGGCCGCCGCCGCCGGCGCGGACGCCGTCATCATCGACCTCGAGGACGCCGTGGCGCAGGCGGAAAAGGACGCGGCTCGCTCCGCCGTGGCCACCGCCGCCCTGCCGACAGGCGTGCCCCTGCTGCTGCGCATCAACGGGGTGGAAACGCCGTGGCACGCGGATGACATCGACCTCGCCCGCCGCCTGCCCCTCGCCGGCGTGATGCTGGCCAAGGCCGAGCACGCGGCAGACGTGGCGCGGGTCGCCGCGCGGCTCGGCGAAACGTCCCTCGTGCCCCTCATCGAAAGCGCGCGGGGCCTCGGCCAGGCGCGCGCCATCGCGGCGCTGCCGCAGGTGGCGCGGCTCGCCTTCGGCTCCATCGATTTCGCGGCCGACCTCGGCTGCGCCCACACCCGGCAGGCGTTGCTCGCGGCCCGCGCGGAACTGGTGCTCGCCGCCCGCCTCGCCGGCCGCGAGGGGCCCATGGACGGCGTGACCACCGCGCTGACCGACCCGGCCCTTGCACAAGACGATGCGGCGCATGCGGTGGAACTGGGCTTTGCCGGCAAGCTCGTGATCCACCCCGGCCAGATCGCGCCGGTGATGGCCGGGTTCGCCCCCTCGCCCGAGGAAATCGCCTGGGCGCGGCAGATCGTCGGAGCCCTCACCGCCGGCGGCGCGGTGGTGAGCGTGAACGGAACCATGGTGGATGCCCCGGTGCGCCTGCGCGCCGAGCGCATCCTCGCCCGCGCCTGAGCGCTCAGGGCCGACCGAAGCAGACCCGAGGATCAAGCCCCATGAAGACCATCGGCAGCGACCAGTTCCAGGATATCCGGGATGCGGTGCGCGCCCTGTGCGCGGACTTTCCGGCCGAATACCACCGCGCCATCGACGAGGCCCGCGCCTACCCGGAAGCCTTCGTGGACGCCCTCACCAAGGCCGGCTGGATGGCGGCGCTGATCCCGGAACAATATGGCGGATCGGGCCTCGGCCTCACGGAAGCCTCCGTCATCATGGAGGAGATCAACCGCGCGGGCGGCAATTCCGGTGCCTGCCACGGCCAGATGTACAATATGAACACGCTGGTGCGGCACGGCTCGGAAGAACAGCGGCGGAAATACCTGCCGAAGATCGCCGCCGGCGAATTGCGCCTCCAGTCCATGGGCGTCACCGAGCCCACCACCGGCACCGACACCACCAGGATCAAGACCACAGCGGTGAAGACCGGCGACCGCTATGTCATCAACGGGCAGAAGGTGTGGATCTCCCGGGTCCAACACTCGGACCTCATGTTTCTACTGGCCCGTACCACGCCCCTCGATCAGGTGAAGAAAAAGTCGGAAGGCCTTTCCATCTTCATCGTGGACATCCGGGACGCCATCAAAAGTGGCATGAGCGTGCGCCCCATCCTCAACATGGTGAACCACGAGACCAACGAGCTGTTTTTCGATAATCTGGAGATCCCGGCCGAAAATCTGATCGGCGAGGAAGGCCAGGGCTTCAAATACATCCTGACCGGGCTCAATGCCGAGCGGACCCTGATCGCGGCGGAATGCATCGGCGACGGCTATTGGTTCATCGACAAGGTCACCGCCTATGCGGGGGAGCGGGTGGTGTTCGGCCGGCCCATCGGCCAGAACCAGGGGGTGCAATTCCCCATCGCGGAGGCCTTCATCGAGGTGGAGGCGGCCAATCTCATGCGGTTTGAGGCGTGCCGGCTCTATGATGCGCACGAAGCCTGCGGCACCCAGGCCAACATGGCCAAATACCTCGCCGCAAAGGCTTCCTGGGAAGCGGCCAATGCCTGCATCCAGTTCCACGGTGGCTTCGGCTTCGCCTGCGAGTACGACGTGGAGCGCAAGTTTCGAGAAACCCGCCTCTATCAGGTGGCGCCCATCTCCACCAACCTCATCCTGAGCTTCGTGGCCGAGCATGTGCTCGGCCTGCCCAGATCGTTTTGACACTGTCGTTCCGCAGAGGCGCGCCCATGACCCCCCTCGACATCGACCACCTGCGCACCTGGATCGGCCGCGAGGAGACCGCCGAGGAAGCCGTCACCGCGGCTCTGGTACAGCGCTTCCGCGCCACCTTCGACGAGGAGCCGGGCACCCCGGTTGAGGGCGAAGCGACGCCGCGCTTCATCCACCTCTGCCTCGCCCCGCCCCTGGCCTTGACGCGGGCGCTCGGGCCCGATGGCCATCCGGCGCGGGGCGGCTTCCTGCCGCCGGTGCCGCTGCCCCGCCGCATGTGGGCGGGTGGCGCGCTGACCTTCACGGACGAACTGAGGGTGGGCGACACCATGCGCCGCACCTCGCGGGTGGAAAATCTCACGGTGAAGGAGGGGCGCACCGGCACCCTCTGCTTCGTCACCGTGCTGCACACCATCACCGCCGATGCGCGCGCCATCCTCACCGAGCGGCACGACATCGTCTATCGCGGCCTCGACGCGCCGGGCGGCGGCGCCCCCACCCCGCCGGCGGCGGCGCAGGGCCGGTTCCAAGATGCGGTTGATCCCTCGCCCGCGCTCCTGTTCCGCTATTCGGCCCTGACCTTCAACGGCCACCGCATCCATTACGACCAGCCCTATGTGACGCGGCAGGAGGGCTATCCCGGCCTTGTCGTCCATGGCCCGCTGCAGGCGACGCTGCTCTACCGCTTCGCCACGCGGATCCTTGGCCGGCCACCGGCCCGCTTCGCGTTCCGGGGCCTGTCGCCCGTGTTCGACACCGCCCCCCTTCTCCTCCATGCCGATGAGGCGGGTCCCGGCGCCCTCAAGCTCTGGACCGCGGCCCCCGGAGGACCGGAGGCGATGGTTGCGCAGGCGCATGGATAGAACCCACCGGCGAGGACCCGCGGCGCGGGCGCTCTGCTGCACTGCAAATATTGCTGCACCGCACGCGAAGCTATAACCCGATTCTATCTCCGCTAGGTCCATTCTCTATTGGCGTGCTTGGCCCGCTTCTGGATAATGCAGCATCGGAACGCACCAGAGGCTTCAAGAAGTGCGAAATGGGAAGGTGACGGCGCAGACTTCAGATCGGCCGCCCTTGCAAAAATATTGGGGAGGAAAGTGTGATGAACATCAAGCTCATCGGCGCAGCCGTGCTCGGCGCCGCCCTGCTTGCCGCGCCGGTCGCCATGGCACAGCAGACGGTCATCAAGTTCAGCCATGTCACGACGCCCGACACGCCCAAGGGCAAGGGCGCGGAGAAGTTCAAGGAGCTGGCCGAAAAGTATAGCAACGGCAAGGTCAAGGTCGAGATCTACCCCAACTCCCAGATCTACAAGGACAAGGAAGAGATGGAGGCGCTCCAGCTCGGCGCCGTCCAGATGCTGGCTCCCTCCCTCGCCAAGTTCGGCCCGCTCGGCGTGCGCGCCTTCGAGGTGTTCGACCTGCCCTATGTGTTCCCCGACAAGGCCGCCCTGCGCCGCGTCACCGACGGGCCGGTGGGCAAGGCGCTGCTCGCCAAGCTGGAGCCCAAGGGCATCAAGGGCCTCGCCTATTGGGACAACGGGTTCAAGATCATGACGGCCAACACGCCGATCGCGATGCCGAAGGACTTCCAGGGCCTCAAGATGCGCATCCAGTCCTCCAAGGTGCTGGAAGCGCAGTTCCGCGCCATCGGCGCCCTGCCGCAGGTGATGGCCTTCTCCGAGGTCTACCAGGCCATGCAGACCGGCGTCGTGGACGGCTCCGAGAACACGCCCTCGAACATCTATACCCAGAAGCACTACGAAGTGCAGAAATACGGCCTGGAGACCAACCACGGTTACATCGGCTATGCGGTCATCGTGAACAAGGCGTTCTGGGACGGTCTGCCCGCCGATACCCGCGCGCAGCTTGAAAAGGCGATGGCGGAAGCAACCGTCTATGCCAATTCCATCGCCCAGAGCGAAAATGACGAGGCGCTGGAGGCGATGAAAAAGTCCGGCAAGATCCAGCTCTCCAAGCCGACGCCGGAAGCAACCCTTGCATTCCGCAAGGCGATGGACCCGGTCTATTCGGAAATGTCTTCGCGCATCGGCCAGGACACCATCGACCAGGTGCTCAAGGCCACCTCGTCCGCCGGCCAATAACCTCCCGGCCGCGTGCGGCGCGCTCCGGTGTTCCGGGGCGCGCCCCTTTTTCGCCCCGCGGCCGGATGATGGCCGGCATCGGGATTGGGAGGCCCCATGGAAGACCCGTTCCACAAACTCTATGTGATGCTCGCCGTCGTCGCCGCCACGTTCGCGGCCTACCTCGGCTATCGCGTGCGCCGCGAGGGGCTCGGCAAGGCCCTGCGACACGCCCTCGACTATCTGGAAGAAACGCTGATCTCGGTGCTGATGGCGGCGGCGACGCTGCTCATCTTCGTGGCCGTGGCCCAGCGCTATGCGGCGGGCGTGCCGCTGCTGTTTCCCTATGTGCGCGGCATCAACCTGGGCTGGGCGCAGGAAGCGTGCATCATCATGTTCGTCTGGATGGCGAAGATCGGCGCCGCCTATGGCGTGCGCACCGGCATCCATGTGGGCGTCGACGTGCTGGTGAACGCCCTGTCCCCGTCCCGGCGCTACGTCCTCATTCTGTTCGGGCTGCTGTGCGGCGCGCTGTTCACGGCGGTGGTGGGCTCGTTCGGCCTCAAATTCGTGATCGCCCGCTATGGCTTCGGCGACACGACGCCGGAGATGGAGCTGCCGTCCTGGATCATCTACCTCGCCATTCCCCTCGGCTCCTATCTCATGTGCTTCCGCTTCCTGCAGGTGGCGTGGTCGTTCCTGCGCACCGGCACGCTGCCGGTCCATGACCACGGGCATGTGGACGGCCTTGAAGACCTGCCCGGCGCCGACAAATCCGACCTCTTCCCGCAGGATGCCCGCCGATGAGCGCCGCCATCATCTTCGGCCTGTTCCTGGCCCTCATGCTCACCGGCATGCCGATCTCCATCGCGCTCGGCATGACGGTGCTCACCTTCGTCTACACGCTGACGACGATCCCGGTCGACATCGTCGCTCAGAAGCTGTTCACCGGCATCGAGAAGTTCGAGATCATGGCGATCCCGTTCTTCATCCTCGCCGGCAACTTCCTCACCCATGGCGGCGTGGCGCGGCGGCTCATCAATTTCGCCACCAGCCTCGTCGGCCACTGGCACGGGGGCCTGGGGCTCGCGGGTGTCGTCGCCTGCGCCCTGTTCGCGGCGGTGTCCGGCTCCTCGCCGGCGACGGTGGTGGCGATCGGCTCCATTTTGCTGCCGGCGATGCAGAAGCAGGGCTTTCCGCAACGCTTCGGCGCCGGTGTCGTCACCACCTCGGGCGCGCTGGGCATCCTCATTCCGCCCTCCATCGTGATGGTGATGTATGCGGTCGCCACCACCGGGCTGCAGATGACCGGCCCGAACGGCGAGCGTGTCACCTCCGCCTCCATCGGCGACCTGTTCATCGCCGGCATCGTCCCAGGCCTGCTGCTGGCGCTGCTGCTGGGCGCCACCACCTGGTATCGCGCGTGGAAACACGACTACCCCCGCCTGCCGAAGGTGAGCCTTCGCGCGCGCTGGACCGCATTCCGCGAGTGTGCATGGGGGTTGGCGCTCATCGTCATCGTCATCGGCGGCATCTACACCGGCGCCTTCACGCCGACCGAGGCGGCGGCGGTGAGCGCGGTCTACGCCTTCATCATCGCGGTGTTCGTCTACAAGGACATGCGCCTTGCCGACGTGCCGAAGGTGCTGCTCTCCAGCGCCAACATGTCGGCGATGCTGCTCTACATCATCGCCAACGCCGCCCTGTTCTCCTTCCTGATGACCAATGAGAACATCCCGCAGGCGATGACCGAATGGATGGTGGGCCTCGGCCTCGGCGCCATCGGCTTCCTGCTGATGGTGAACATCCTGCTGCTGCTGGCCGGCAACGTGATGGAAGCCACCTCCATCGTGCTCATCATGGCGCCGATCCTGACCCCGGTGGCGGTGCGGCTCGGCATCAATCCCATCCACTTCGGCATCATGATCGTGGTGAACATGGAAGTGGGCATGTGCCATCCGCCGGTGGGCCTCAACCTCTATGTGGCCTCCGGCATCACCCGGCTCGGCATCAGCGAGCTGACGGTGGCGGTGATGCCCTGGCTGCTGGCGATGCTCGCCTTCCTCGCCCTCATCACCTATGTCCCGGCGGTGACCATGTTCGTGCCGCGCCTGCTCGGCATGTGAGGGGCCGGGACTTTCTCGGCCGCCGCGCACCCGCGGCGGCCGTTCCATTTCGAGGATGACGACATGACCGACGCGCCCGGCGTGGAGGGGCAGCCCGAACACGCGCATTTCAACCTCGCGGAACACTGCCTTGCCCGGCAGGCGCGCCAGTTCCCCGACCGGCGCGCCCTGGTGCTGATCGGTGAGGGCGGCGCCACCGAGATATGGACCTACGGCGCCCTCGACACGGCGGTGCGTCGCCTGGCGGCCGGGCTGAAGACCCTCGGCCTGCCGTCCCAGGCCCGAATCCTCATCCGCGCCGGCAACGATTCCAGTTTCGTCCTGGCCTATCTCGCCGTCATCGCCGCCGGCCATGTGGCGCAGCCCACCTCCGCCCAATTGACCACGGAGGAGGTGGTCGCCCTTTCCCTCGATTCGGAGGCTTCGGCCGTGGTCCTGGGCCGCGACTATCTCACCGAGCGCGCGGCCTTCCCCCATTGCGTCGTGCTCGATCCGGACGAAATGGCGCGCCTCGCCACCCATCCGCCGCTTGCCGCATACGCCCCGACCGCGCCGGACGACCCCGCCTATCTGGTGCATACCTCGGGCACCACCAGCCGCCCGAAGGGCGTGGTGCATGCCCAACGCGCCATCCTGGGGCGCCGGCCCATGCACAGGGACTGGCTTGGTCTCGGCGAAGGCGACGTGCTGCTGCACGCCGGCGCGGTGAACTGGACCTATACGCTGGGCGTCGGGCTGCTCGATCCCTGGGCCTGCGGCGCCACCTCGATCATCTACAACGGGCCGCGCGATCCGGCGGTGTGGCCCCGCCTGATCGAAGGGTGGCGGGCCACCATCTTCGCCGCCGTGCCCACCGTGTTCCGGCAGATCCTGAAAAACTGCGACATCGCCGCGTTCGACCTCACCAGCCTGCGCCACGGGGTGGCGGCCGGCGAGGCCCTGGCCCCGCAACTGCTCGCCGACTGGCACGCCGCCGCCGGCACCTGGATCTACGAATCCCTCGGCATGAGCGAGATCTCCACCTTCATTTCCAGCCGGCCGGGGGAACCCATCCGCCCTGGATCACCCGGCCGCCCGCAGACCGGGCGACGGGTCGCGGTGCTGCCCATCGACGGCGGCATCGATCCGCTGCCGGCGGGAGAGATCGGCCTGCTCGCCGTGCACCGCTCCGACCCCGGCCTGATGCTCGGCTATTGGAACCGGCCCGAGGAAGAGGCCGCCGTGTTCCGGGGCGAGTGGTTCGTGGGCGGCGACCTCGCCGCATTCGACGCCGACGGCTGGCTGTGGTTCCACGGCCGCAACGACGACCTCATGAACGCCCTCGGCTATCGGGTCTCCCCCATGGAGGTGGAGAAGGTGCTCGCCCACTGCCCAGGCGTGGCCGAGGCGGCGGTGGCGGAAACGCGGGTGCGGGAGGATGTCAGCATCATCACCGCCTTCGTGGTGCCACAGCCCGGCGCCGCGCCCGGCGAACAGGCGGTCCTCGCCTATTGCGGCGCCCATCTCGCCACCTACAAATGCCCGCGCAAGGTGGTGCTGGTCGCGCAGCTGGAGCGCACGCCCAACGGCAAGGTAAGCCGCAAGGCCACCGCGCGACGTTTCGCGCCGCCCCACGCCTGACGCACCGGCGCCCCACGCGGGCCGTTCCACCCCCCTTGGCCGCGGCCCGCCCCACACCCCTGCACCATCCCCCGAGCGCGCCGACGGCCCCGAAGCCGACGGCCACGGAAGCCCGCCCTGTTGCCGTGACGTCGCAGGGGCGCGAAAAGCCACCTTCCACGTTGTCGCAGCCACATTTTTATCACACGTTTTCATATATTTAAGTAACTTCTCCACCGCCTTGACACGCAATTTTGACACAACTATGGTGCGCCCCGGCTTCAAGGGGCTAAGCATTCGCTCCGCCTGGGAGCCGGGGTTTGTGCCATGTCCGAGCCTGAACATTCTCCATCTGGAGAGCGCAACCGGGCCGCGGATCAGGGGCGCAAGCCCGGATCCGACGACACCGAGCTCAACGCGCGGCTTGAGCGGCTCAACAGTTCGTTGAGCGACGTCCGTGCGAAAGCGCCGGTTCCCGAGGCCACGGGCGCGACGGACACGTCCTCCCGGTCGGGCGTCGCCCTGGCGTTCCGGCTCGGGGCGGAGTTCGTGTCGGGCGTGTTGGTGGGCGCGGCCATCGGCTATGGGATCGACAGGTTTCTGGCGATCTCGCCCTGGGGCCTGATCGTCTTCACCCTGATCGGCTTTGCCGCCGGGGTGATCAACATGATGCGGGCGGCGGGCGAAGGCCCCTCCCGCAACCGGCCCAAGTCCTGACGCGCCGCCTTGGCGGCCGCGCGGCGAGGTCTGGTAAGAGGAACACAAGACCGCGCCTTGCCGCGGTGGTTTTCAAGCGGCATTCGCCGCGCGGTTTTTCAAGCGGCGTCGGCCGCCCGGTCTTATCGGCGGCGGAGCCGTCGCGGTATTTGTCACGCGGTCTTGCACCGCAGAACTTGAGATTGCGGCGCTCTGCGTCGCAGACAGGAAACGCGGCGCATGCGCCGCATGGCATTTCACGCGGCGCATGCGCCGCCATGGCAGGGGGCGCGTTCGGATGACCGTCGATCCGATCCATCAGTTCGAGATCAAGCGCTTTGTGGACCTGCTGAACGTCAGCGGCGTGCAATTCTCGTTCACCAATGCCGCCGTTTTCATGTTCGGCATCGTGGCCATCGTCTTCCTCTTCCTCACCTATGCCACCCGCGGGCGCACCCTGGTGCCGGGCCGGGCGCAGTCGGTGGCGGAGATGAGCTACGAATTCATCGCCAAGATGGTGCGTGATTCGGCTGGCAGCCAGGGGATGGTCTTCTTCCCCTTCGTGTTCACGCTCTTCACCTTCGTTCTGGTGGCGAACGTGGTGGGGCTCATTCCCTACACCTTCACCGTCACCGCCCACCTCGTCGTCACCGCCGCTCTGGCGCTGCTGGTGATCGGCACCGTCATCGTCTACGGCTTCTTCAAGCACGGCACCCACTTCCTGCACCTGTTCGTGCCGTCGGGCGTGCCCGGCTTCCTGCTGCCGTTCCTGGTGGTGATCGAGGTGGTGTCCTTCCTGTCGCGGCCCATCAGCCTCTCGCTTCGTCTGTTCGCGAACATGCTGGCGGGCCACATCGCGCTCAAGGTCTTCGCCTTCTTCGTGGTGGGCCTTGCTTCGGCGGGTGTCGTGGGCTGGTTCGGCGCCACGCTGCCCTTCTTCATGATCGTGGCGCTCACCGCGCTCGAGCTGCTGGTGGCTGTGCTGCAGGCCTACGTGTTCGCGGTGCTCACCTCCATCTACCTCAACGACGCCATCCACCCCGGTCACTGACCGGCTGGATCGCGCGTTCGCGAGCAAGTTCCCCACCCGTTTCGTCAATCCAACAGGTTCTCAAGGAGCAGTCCAATGGAAGCGGAAGCTGGAAAATTCGTCGGTGCCGGCCTCGCCTGCCTCGGCATGGGTCTCGCCGGCGTCGGCGTCGGTAACATCTTCGGCAACTTCCTCTCGGGTGCGCTGCGCAACCCGTCGGCGGCTGATGGCCAGTTCGCCCGCGCGTTCATCGGCGCGGCCCTTGCCGAAGGTCTCGGCATTTTCTCGCTGGTCGTCGCCCTCGTTCTGCTCTTCGTGGCCTGATCGAGACCGGCTTAAAGGAGCCTCGCGCGATCTCGCGCGGGGCTTTTGGCTCAAGTTCAAGTCAGGCAGGCGAGCCATGATGAAGACGTGGAAATTGACTGTCGCGGTGGTGATGACCGGTGCCGGCCTTCTGGGCGCGCCTCTCGTCCTGGCACCGCAGGCCGCTTATGCCGACACGGTCGTTCGGGTGGCCGAAGCCGCCGCGCCTGCCGCGTCCGGCCATGCCGCCAGCGGTGGACAGGCCAACGCCCAAGATCACGGCGCCGCCGAAGGAAACACGGTGGACGCACACGCTGTGCACTTTCCCCCGTTCGACGCCACCACCTTTCCCTCCCAGCTTCTGTGGCTGGCCATCACCTTCGGTCTGCTCTATCTGCTGATGAGCCGGGTGACCCTGCCGCGCATCGGCCGCATTCTGGAAGAGCGTCACGATCGCATCGCTGATGATCTCGAGGAGGCCAACAAGCACAAGGCCGAAAGCCAGGCCGCCCAGGTCGCCTATGAAAAGGCCCTGACCGAGGCCCGCGCCAAGGCGAACGCCATCGCCGGAGAGACCCGCGACCGCCTCTCGGCGGACTCGGAGGCCAATCGCAAGGCGCTCGAAGCCGACCTCAATGGCAAGCTGGCCGCGGCCGAACAGCGCATCGCCGCCACCAAGACCGACGCCATGAGCCATGTGCGGGGCATCGCGGTGGACACCACCGCCACGATCGTCTCGACCCTCATCGGCACCACTGCGCCGAAGGCCGACATCGAAAAGGCGGTCGACGTGGCGCTGGCCGCGAACGAGCCGGCCTGATCACCAAGCCGCCCGTGGCGTCCCTCCTTGGACGCGCGGGCGCGCCGCTCGAAAGCGCTTTGGCCTCTCGAGCATGAATTGAGGAGCACACTCGCGTCGGGCCACCCGCTTTGCCCCTCGGATGTGCGCCATATTGGATTTCCGGCACCTCCGTCGCATGGGCGACCCGAGGGCTCCGATCGATCTTGAGGACCGTGACATGCACGAGATGGAACTGGCGGAACTCTGGGTCGCCATCGCATTCCTGGTGTTCGTGGGGATCCTGCTCTATGCGGGCGCCCACAAGGCCATCGCCTCGACCCTCGACAAGCGCGGCGCGCGCATCGCCGCCGAGCTCGAGGAAGCGCGCCGCTTGAAGGAAGAGGCCCAGAAGCTGGTCGCCGAGTTCAAGCGCAAGCAACGCGAAGCCGAGGCGGAAGCTGAGTCGATCGTCACCGCCGCCAAGGCGGAAGCCGAGCGTCTGGCCAGCGAGGCCAAGACAAAGCTGGAAGACTTCGTCACGCGCCGCACCAAGATGGCCGAGGAAAAGATCGCCCAGGCGGAAAAGCAGGCCATCGCCGACGTGAAGGCCGTCGCCGCCGACACCGCGAGCCGTGCCGCCGAGGGCCTGCTCCGGGTGGCCACCACCGGTGAGGTGGCCGAGCGCCTCATCTCCAAGGGGCTGTCCGAGGTCAAGTCCAAGCTGAACTGACCGCAAAGGCGGTCGCGGAAGACCGCGCCGCAGCCGGTCCATCGTCACAACGTCAGCCGTCCGCATCGCGGGCGGCTTCGTTTTTTCTCAGCCGGTCCGACTGCGGGCGGTCTCGCCCTGTGCGCCCCACTCAGGCCCGATGGGCGGTCGATTCACGCGCCTGCGTCCCGTGCCGACACCGACCTCCTTGAAATCGCCCTCAGGCTGCGCCACACCTGACCCATGTGGAAAATGCCGTCCGATCGGATCGAGCCCCTCCCGCGCCGCTCGCGTGCGCGCCGGGACCCGCGCGGCCTCCTGCACGCAAGCCCGCTTGCGCGCGCCGTGATCGTGGCATTCACCGCCCTGGCGGCCCTGGTGTTCCTTCGGCCACCGGAAGCTCATGCCCAGCCTGATTTCTTCTTCTTCCTGAGGCCGCCGGCGCCGGTGCCCCAGGCACCACGCACCAATCGCAACAGCGGCGGCTGGTGGCCCGGGTTCGGTTCGCCGCAGCGGGAAGCGCTTCCGCCCGAGGAGGCGCCGCGCCTCCCGCCGAAGAAACGCGAGCCGCCGCCCGAGCCCGAGGGCACGCTCTACCCCAGCGCCGACGCCGCCATCCAAGGCAAGCGCCAGCCGCCCACCCAATTCACCCTTGTGCTGGGCGACCGCACCGGCGGCCAGCTCGCCCAGGGCCTCGCCGATGCCACCGTGGCCGACCGCGCGCGCCTCGCCATCGTGGAATACACGCAGGACGACAGCGGCTTTCTGGCCAATCCCGTGGACTGGATGGCCAAAGCCCCCTGGGCCATCGCCAACGCCCGCGCGAACGTGACCGTGGTGGCCCTGGGCGCCGAGGACCTCAAGCCGATCAAGGAGGGCGACCTCGTCCTTGAGCCGCTGACCGACCGCTGGGTCGAAGCCTACAGCCGCCGGGTCGACGAGGTGCTCGCCCTGTTGCGGGAGAAAGCCGGCCGCGTGATCGTGGTGGGGCTGGCGCCCGTGGCCAACACCACCGTGTCCGCCGACTACGAGCGCCTGAACGAAATCATCCGGGCGCGCGCCGCCCGCGCCGGCCTGCCCTTTGTCAGCGTCTGGGACGGTTTCGTGGACGAGGAAGGCAAATATCTCGCCACCGGCCCCGCGGTCGACGGCCAAAGGCGGCGACTGCGCGCCAACGATGGCGTGCGGTTCACCCGCGCCGGGGGGCGCAAGCTCGCCTTTTTCGTTCAGAAGGATCTCAACCGCCTGCTGGAGGATCCGGCCAAGCCCAGCGCGTCGCTGGACAACGCCCCGCCGGCGCTGAGCCTTGCCGGCGCGGCGGCGAAGGCCGATCCCAAGGCCGCCGCGAGCCCGACGCCGGCGCCGATGGCCGTCTCCACCGCCCAGACGGCGACGCGTGCATTGGCCGAGGGGGTTCTGCCGCCTCCGGTCCGCGGCCGGGCGGACGATTTCTCCTGGCCGCCGCCCGCCGCGGCGCCGCCACCGGCCTCCAGATAGCGCCGGGCGCGCGGACCAGCCCCATCTGGAGGGCGGCAGCCGCGACGCGTGAACAAGTGCCCCATCGCCCGCTTCCCGCCGCACGCTTCAGGCCTTAAGTTCGGGCCCGGTTCAAACGGGGAGCTTTATCCATGACCATCCGCCCGCGCCGCAGCTTTCTCTATATGCCGGGCTCCAACGCCCGCGCCCTGGAGAAGGCGCGCACCCTGCCGGCCGACGGCGTGATTCTCGACCTCGAGGATGCCGTCGCGCCCGACGCCAAGGTGGAGGCGCGCGGCCGAATCGTCGAGACCGTAAAGGCGGGCGGCTTCGGCCCGCGCGAGGTGGTGATCCGTATCAACGGCCTCGACACGCCGTGGGGCTCCGACGACCTCGACGCCGCCGCGAGCGCCCGGCCCGACGCCATCCTGGTGCCCAAGGTGCAGAGCGTCGAACAGCTGGTGACCGTGGGCCGGCGGCTCGAGGCCCTCGGCGTGCCCGACACCACCCGCGTCTGGGCCATGATCGAGACGCCGCTCGCCATCCTCGACATCAAGGCCATCGCCGGCTCGGCCAACGACCCGGTCACCCGGCTTTCCGTGTTCGTGCTCGGCACCAACGACCTTGCCAAGGACACCCGCGCCGCGCTGGTGCCGGGCCGCGCGCCCATGGTGGCTTGGCTCACCCTGGTGGTGGCGGCCGCCCGCTCCTATGGGGTGGAGGTGCTCGATGGCGTCTGGAACGCCTATCAGGACACCACGGGTTTCGATGCCGAATGCGCCCAGGGCGTGTCCTTCGGCATGGACGGCAAGACCCTCATCCACCCCAGCCAGATCGAACCCTGCAACCGCGCCTTCTCCCCGCCCGAGGCCGACGTGGCGCGGGCCCGCGCCATCATCGCGGCGTTCGCGCTGCCGGAGAATGCGGGCAAGGGCGTCATCACCCTGGATGGCCGCATGGTGGAACTGCTGCACGCCGAGATGGCGAAACGCACGGTCGCCGTCGCCGACGCCATCGCGGCGCGGGGCTGAGGGCATGGACGCGCCTCACCCACTGCGCGTGGTCATGGTCGCCTATCCCGGCATGACGCAGCTTGATCTCACCGGTCCGTTCGAGGTGCTCAGCCGCCTGAAGGATGCCAAGATCGAGCTGGCCTGGAAGAAATGGCGCAAGCCGGTGGAAGACGCCTCCGGCCTCAAGATCATGCCCACCACGGCGTTCGGCATGGTGTCGGAATGCGATCTCCTGTTCGTGCCCGGCGGCCCTGGCCAGCTTGAGCTGATGGCCGATGTGGAGACCCTCGACTTCCTGCGCCGCATGGCCGGCAGCGCGCGCTATGTGACCTCCGTGTGCACCGGCTCGCTGCTGCTCGGGGCGGCGGGATTGCTGAAGGGCTATCGCGCCACCTGTCACTGGCTGTCCCTGCCGCAGCTCGAATTTCTGGGGGCGGAACCGGTGGCGGAGCGCGTGGTCATCGACCGCAACCGAATCACCGGCGCCGGCGTCACCTCCGGCATCGATTTCGGTCTGGTGCTGGCGGCACAGATCATGGGGGAGGACGAAGCCCGGCGCATCGCCCTCGCCATCGAGTACGATCCGGCGCCCCCCTTTCCTCCTGCCACGGCCGACCCGCGACTGGTGGCCGAGGTCCGGGAACGGACGATCGCCTTCCAGGCCCGGCGCGAGGAGGCGGCCCGCGCCGCCGGCGCGCGGCTCGGCCTCATTCCGCCGGCCTGATCCCTCCTCACCGCCAACGGCAGCACAGCCATGAAGCTCTATCGCTATCTCACCGGTCCGGACGACACGTCGTTCTGCAATCGCGTCACCGCCGCGCTCAACAAGGGGTGGCAGCTCTATGGCGCGCCCACCCTCACCTTCGATGCAGTGAAGGGCCGCGTCATCTGCGGCCAGGTCATCGTCAAGGAAGTGCCGGGCGATTGGAGCGAAGACGTCAAGCTCTCCGACTATTGACGCCGCGGGTCCCGGTCTGGAGCAATTTCAGCAAAAGTGTGCAGCGGTTTTGCGTCTGGAATTGCGATAAAACAAAGAGCTAGAGCATTTTCGGTGAACCGGATTCCACCGGAAATGCTCTAGGGCCGGAACCGTCGGCGCCACCACGCGCGGGGGATCTCCCTCAGCCGTCGGCGCGGCCCGGCAGGAGCACGATGGCCACCTCCACCTCGTCCCCGGCCGCGCGGAAGGACGCCTTGATCGCCGCCACCAGCTCGGCCACCACGGCGCGCGCCTGGGCCATGGTCCAGGCATCATCGAAACCGAGGTGCAGTTCCACGAACATCTTGCCGCCGAACTGGCGGGTGCGGATGTCGCCAAGCTCGGAAAAATCGTCGAAATGCGCCGTCAGCACCTTGAGGATGCGCAGCTGCCCGGCCTCGCCGATCGCCTGATCGAGCAGCGAGCTCACTGAATTGGTGAGCATCGCCAGGATGTTGTAGACCATGAAGCCGATCACGACGAACGACGCCATGGGGTCGAGATAGAAGATCCAATAAACCTCGTTGAAGATCGAGGTGATGACGGTGACGATGAACACCGCCCCCGAGGAGATGGCCGACACCAGATGCACCCGCGCCTGCGCGGCCAGCACCGGCGACTTGGTCTCCGCCGCCAGCCGCAGCGCCTTGCGGTTCAGCACCACATTGCCGATCACGGCCGCCGCCGTGACGAACAGGCCGAACTCGGCCCCGCTGACCCCTTCCGGATGAATGATGCGCTGCACGGCCTGGGTGGCGGCGATGATGACGAGCACGCTCTGCAGGACGGCGATCATCAGCTCCGCGAGATTTTCGAGCTTGCCGAGCCCATAGGCGAATTTGCCGGTGTGCGCGCTGTGGGCGACGCGCAGCACCAGCCAGCACGCCGTCAGCGCCGTCAGGTCGAATGACGTGGCGAGCAGGTCGGACAAAATGGCCGATGAATTGGTGAGCGTCGCCGCCAGAATGTAGAATGGGAACAGGCAGGCCGTGAATATCATGGCCTGGAACGACAATTTCTGACTGGCTGATCCCGACACCGCGGCCCCTCCGTTCGATCCGACATCAGCACCGCGGCGCCGCCATCCGTCAAGCGCCGGCACCGGCCGCGCCCTTCGCGAAAAGACGCAGCCGGGCGGCGCTGAGCGTGGTTGCCAGGCTCCCGCCCGGTCTGCCAACATGCGCCACCATTCCCGAGGACGCATGATGAGCAAGACCAACAAGGGCAATTTCTTCGAGGATTTCAAGGTCGGACAGGTGATCCGCCATGCCACGCCGCGCACCGTGACGGTCGGCGACGTGAGCCTCTACAGCGCCCTTTACGGCACCCGCTTCGCCGTGCAGTCGGCAGACAGTTTCGCGCAAGGCATCGGCTATCCCCGCGCGCCGGTGGACGATCTGCTCACCTTCCATGTGGTGTTCGGTAAGACGGTGCCGGACATCTCGCTCAATGCGGTGGCCAATCTCGGCTATGCGGGCGGGCGCTTCCTCGCCCCTGTGTTCCCGGGCGACACCCTTTCCGCCGTGTCCGAAGTGATCGGCCTGAAGGAGAATTCCAACGGCCAGAGCGGTGTCGTCTATGTGCGCTCGACCGGCTTCAACCAGGACGGCGTCGAGGTGCTCGACTATGTGCGCTGGGTGATGGTGCGCAAGGCCAATCCCGCCTCCCCCGCGCCCGAGCCGGTGGTGCCCAAGCTGCCCGCGGCGCTTGCCGCCGACGCCCTCGGCAGCGCGGTGCCTGTGCTGACCCTCGAAGGCTGGCGCGACGACCTTTCCGGCAGCACCGCGCGCTTCTCCGATTACAAGGTGGGCGAGCGCATCGACCATGTGGACGGCACGACGGTGGAGGAGGCCGAGCACATGCTCGCCACTCGCCTCTACCAAAACACCGCGAAGGTGCATTTCAATCAGTTCACCGAAGGCCAGGGCCGCTTTGGCCGCCGGCTCATCTATGGCGGGCACGTCATTTCCATCGCCCGCGCCCTGTCGTTCAACGGGCTCGCGAACGCCTTCCATGTGGCGGCCATCAATGGCGGGCGCCACGTGGCGCCGCTGTTCGCCGGGCTCACCGTGCACGCCTGGAGCGAGATCCTCGATGCCCAACCGCTGCCGGGCCGCGAGGATGTGGGCGCGCTGCGGGTGCGCACCGTGGCCACCAAGGACCGCCCCACTGCCGACTTCCCCAACAAGGCCGGGGAAGACTACGACCCGAGCGTGATCCTCGATCTCGACTACTGGGTGCTCATTCCGCGCTGAGCGGGCTCGTTCCCGCCTTGCGGCTGTGCCGCCGTCCGCTTGGGCTTGCGCGTGGCCGCCACCGGTGCGACGGCCGCGCCGGGCTCCGCCGGCGGCGGCGCGGCCGGGGCGAGGGAGAAGGCGGACATGAAGCGCCAGACCTCTTCCCCCGCGTCGATATCGTGGTTGCGCAGCCCCAGGAACGGCGTTGCGAGATCGGGCCTGGTCTCCACTCGCGCCGGCGATTGGTGGCCGCCGCGCTCGATGGTGAGGAGCGTAACCCCGGCGCCCTCCTGGCAGCCCAGCCAGCTGCGCTCGGTCACCGTGGTGCCATCGAAGGGGTCGAGATCGGGCAGGTCGCGCCGGCTCGAGGCGCTGCAGCCGTTGAGGCGGGCGAAGAAGGCCGCGCTGTCGGGCGCCGACAGGGTGGCGCCCACCGGCGTCCAGAAGCCGGTGTAGGTGATGACGCTGTCGGCCGTGCCGTGGATGAACAGGATCGGCACGGGCCGCGCCGGGTGGCATTCCTCCCGTGCATTGGCCGGCGTGGTGGCCATGATGACCGAATAGGCCGCGAACACGTCGGCGAACTCGCAGGCCATGCGCTCCACCATGAAACCACCATTGGAAATGCCGGTGAGGTAGATGCGCGCCGGGTCCGCCACCCCGTCCGCCACCAGCTTGCGCGCCAGTGCCACCAGGAAGGCCGCGTCATCACCGGGCCGCAGGACCGCCTTGAGCCGCATCGCCGCCGGCCGGCCATCGTTCCACACCTTGCCCTCGCCTTCCGGATACACCGCGACGAAACGATTGGCCGCGGCGGCCGAATCGAGCCCGAAATAAGCCCGAAAACTCTCCGGCGACTGCATCGCCCCATGCAGCGCGATCACCACCGGCGCCGGTCCGCTCACCCCCGCCGGGTTCGAGATCATGTAGCCGCGATCCTCGCCGCCGACGCTCAGATGTTGACGATTCGATGACGCCCCGGCGCCAGATACCAGCCCCCACCCCAAGATACCCGCAACAAGTGTGGCTTTCGCGCACCACCCTCCAAAGGAAATCCGCTTGCCCGCCTGCCCCGCTGAGGCCGCGCGGAACCGCCCCAAAAGGCCCATAACAACCACTGTCATACGCGCGAAAATCCTTGGAATACCGAGAATAGGCGCCGAACATGGCAGGCGCTTGCCGCCCCTCCCTTCGCCTCGAAATGCGGCGCGCGCACGGCGGGCCTGTGGCTCTTCGGCCACAGATGGGGCGGCACGCGAAGTGGACTTGATCTGAATCAATCCTATTCTGCCGCACAGGCGTGATGTCTATCTCACGAAATTTTCAAATCTGCGGGAGTTGGGGGATGATGAAGTTCGGCTTGGGGGCTGCGCTCGCGGCCACGTTTGGTGCGCTGGTGGCTGGTGAGGCTGCGGCCGCTGATCTCTCGACGCCCGTCTACAAGGCGCCGGTGGTGGAAGAGGCGCAGAGCCCCTGGATGATCCGCCTGCGTGCTCTGTACGTGAAGCCCGAGAATGGCGGCAGCGTGACCGGCGTCGGCTTCTCCGACCTCGATTACTCCGACTCGGTCACCCCCGAGCTCGACATCTCCTACTTCTTCACCAAGAACATCGCCGCGGAACTCATCCTCGGCACCACCAATTCCACCATCTCCGGCGCCGGCTCGCTGGCGAGCCTGGGCGACATCGCCAAGGTGTGGATCCTGCCCCCGACCCTCACGCTGCAGTATCACTTCACCGATTTCGGGCCGTTCAAGCCCTATATCGGCGCCGGCGTGAACTACACCGTGTTCTACAGCCAGAACACCAAGAACAGCGCCTTCAGCTCCATCGACGTGAAGGACACCTGGGGCCTCGCCCTGCAGGCCGGCTTCGACTGGATGTTCGACAAGCACTGGGGCGTCAACTTCGACGTCAAGAAGCTCTACCTCGAGCCCGACTTCGTGCTGCGCACCCCCGCCGGCGGCCTCCTGAACGGCAGCGCCAACCTGAACCCCTGGCTCATCGGCGGCGGCGTCACGTACCGCTTCTGATCCCGGTTCGATTTCATTGGATCCACGCGGCGTCGGGGCAACCCGGCGCCGCTTGCGTTTGCGGGCTGGCATCGCGGCTCTGCCTTTGCCCTTTGCGGCACCGCCCCCCCGAAGCGGGGGGTGCGTCTAAGAGAAGCAGCTCGGGTCCGCGGACCGCCCCCGCGTCCCGCGCCGCGCCCATCCGCCCGGCTGAAGACGTGGCGCACATGCGCCCCACAACTCGCCGCGCCAGCGGCGAAAGATGGAAAAAGTGAAGTCATTACGGGATACAAAGGTGCGCAGTTGGGTGTAAGAAGCATGCGTCGCCGAACGCGCGCACCTCGCAGCGCACCATCAGCGACCCCGCATCCGACCGATGCCGATCCCGCCATCCAACCTAGGGCCAATTGCGCCAGCGTCATCTTCCGAGCATTAAACAGCAGCCTTTCCGCTTTGGAATCGTTGCGAACTGGCCACGATTGAGATACCTGATCGGTCAATTTTTGGAGGAGGCCCATGGCCGATAGTCCTTCGCGCGTCGAGCGCCCCCTTTCGCCTCACCTGCAAATCTACCGCCCGCTGTTCACGATGGTGATGTCCATCGTGCACCGCATCACCGGCATCGGCCTGTACTTCGGCATGGTGCTGTTCGTGTGGTGGCTGCTGGCCGCGGCGTCCACGCCGTCTGCCTTCGCGACCTACAGTTCCCTGGCCGGTTCCTTCATCGGCCTCCTGGTGCTGTTCGGCTTCACCTGGGCCATGCTGCACCACGCCTTCGGTGGCGTCCGCCACTTCATCTGGGACTTCATCCACGGCTTCGGGCCGCAGGAGCGCATGCTGCTCACCCAGGTGTCGCTGGCGGGCTCGGTCGCGCTCACCGTCGTGCTGTGGATCATCGCCCTCGCGGTCAAGGGCTGAGGACAGCGCCATGAGCAACCCCACCCACACCCCCATGCGCACGCCCCTCGGCCGGGTCCGCGGCCTGGGCTCCGCCCATTCGGGCACCGAGCACTTCTTTCTGCAGCGGGTCACCGGCCTTGCGAACCTGCTGCTGATGATCGCCTTCATCGTCATCGTCATCCGCCTGGCGGGCGCCAGCTACGCGGAAACCCGCGCGGTGCTGAGCCAACCCCTGGTGGCGGTGATCATTCTGCTCACCCTTCTTTCGGTGACCGCGCACATGCGCCTTGGCATGCAGGTGGTGATCGAGGACTACGTGCACACCGAAGGCGTGAAGGTGGCGCTCATCATCGCCAACACCTTCTTCACCATCGCGATCGCTCTCGCCGGCGCCTTCGCCGTGCTCAAGATCAGCCTGGGAGGCTGACACATGGCCGATACCGCAACCACTGGTGCCGCCGCTCCGTCGAAGCTGGGCGCCGCCTATCCCATTGAGGACCACACCTACGACGTGCTCGTGGTGGGTGCCGGTGGCGCGGGCCTGCGCGCCGTCGTGGGCTGCTCCGAGGCCGGCCTGCGCACCGCCTGCATCACCAAGGTCTTCCCCACCCGCTCCCACACCGTCGCCGCCCAGGGCGGCGTCGCCGCCTCGCTCGGCAACATGGGCGAGGACACCTGGCAGTGGCACATGTACGACACCGTGAAGGGGTCGGACTGGCTGGGCGACCAGGACGCCATCGAGTACCTGGTGCGCAATGCGCCAGCCGCCGTCTACGAGCTGGAGCACTGGGGCGTGCCCTTCTCCCGCACCGAGGACGGCAAGATCTACCAGCGCCCGTTCGGCGGCATGACCACGCACTTCGGCAAGGGTACCGCCCAGCGCACATGCGCCGCCGCCGACCGCACCGGCCATGCCATGCTGCACACGCTCTACGGCGCGGCGCTGAAGCACAAGGCCGAGTTCTTCGTCGAATATTTCGCCATCGACCTCATCATGGATGAGGAAGGTCGCTGCCGGGGCGTGGTCGCCCTGAAGCTCGACGACGGCACCCTCCATCGGTTCCGCGCGCATCTTACCGTGCTCGCCACCGGTGGCTATGGCCGCGCCTATTTCTCCGCCACCTCGGCCCATACCTGCACCGGCGACGGCGGCGGCATGGTGCTGCGCGCCGGCCTGCCGCTCCAGGACATGGAGTTCGTGCAGTTCCACCCCACCGGCATCTACGGCTCGGGCTGCCTCATCACCGAAGGCGCCCGCGGCGAAGGCGGCTACCTGACGAATTCCGAGGGCGAGCGCTTCATGGAGCGCTATGCGCCGTCCGCGAAGGACCTCGCCTCCCGCGACGTGGTCTCGCGCTCCATCACCATGGAGATCCGCGAGGGCCGCGGGGTCGGCAAGAACAAGGACCACGCCTTCCTTCACCTCGACCATCTGGATCCCGCCATTCTCCATGAGCGCCTGCCCGGCATCTCTGAGAGCGCGAAGATCTTCGCCGGCGTGGACCTGACCCGCGAGCCGATCCCGATCCTGCCCACCGTGCATTACAACATGGGCGGCATCCCGACGAACTACTTCGGCGAAGTGCTGGACAAGCGCAAGGGTGACCCCGACACCGTGGTGCCGGGCCTGATGGCCATTGGCGAGGCGGCGTGCGTCTCCGTGCATGGCGCCAACCGCCTCGGCTCCAACTCGCTCATCGACCTCGTGGTGTTCGGCCGCGCCGCCGGCCTGCGCGCCGCCGAGCTGGTGAAGCCCGGCGAGAAGCACAATCCGCTGCCCGCCGACAGCGCCGAGCTCCCCCTCTCCCGGCTCGACGCCGCCCGCTACGCCAAGGGTTCGACCCCGACCGCGGAGCTGCGCCTGAGCATGCAGAAGGTCATGCAGGACAATTGCGCGGTGTTCCGCACCGGCGAGGTTCTGGAAGAGGGCAAGAAGCTCATCCACGACGTGTTCGACCACGCGAGCGACGTGGGCGTGTCCGATCGCGGCCTGATCTGGAATTCGGATCTCATGGAGACCCTCGAATTCCAGAACCTGATCGGCCAGGCGGTGGTGACCATGGAAAGCGCGGCCAACCGCAAGGAAAGCCGTGGCGCCCACGCCCGCGAGGACTATCCGGACCGCGACGACGTGAACTGGATGAAGCACACCCTCGCCTATTTCGACTCGAAGACGGGTGCGGTGCGGCTCGACGACCGCCCGGTGCACACCTACACGCTGTCGAGCGATATCCAGTACATCGAGCCCAAGAAGCGGGTGTACTGACGCCATTCACGCGACCGCGCGCGCCACACGACGCGCGCGGCCATGGCCAGAATTCCTGCGGGCGGTCCTTAAGGCTCAAGCGACCACCGCTCCAGCGATCCAGGACGTCCCATGGCTGAGTTCACGCTCCCGAAAAACTCCCAGATCACGCCGGGCAAGGTGTGGCCGAAGCCCGCCGCCGCCAAGAAGCTCACCGAGTTCCGCATTTACCGTTGGAACCCGGACGATGGCCGCAACCCGCGTATCGACACCTATTATGTCGATCGCGAGGACTGCGGTCCGATGGTGCTCGACGGCCTCATCTACATCAAGAACAAGATCGACCCGACGCTGACCTTCCGCCGGTCCTGCCGGGAAGGTGTGTGCGGCTCCTGCGCCATGAACATCGGCGGCACCAACACCCTTGCCTGCACCAAGGGCATGGACGAGGTGCTGGTGAAGGGCGTGGTCAATGTCTACCCGCTGCCGCACATGGCGGTGGTGAAGGATCTGGTGCCCGATCTCACGCACTTCTATGCGCAGCATGCGTCGATCGAGCCCTGGCTGCAGACCGACAGCGCCCCGCCCGAAAAGGAATGGCGCCAGTCCAAGGAGGACCGCGAGAAGCTCGACGGCCTCTACGAGTGCATCCTGTGCGCCTGCTGCTCCACCTCCTGCCCGAGCTATTGGTGGAACGGCGACCGCTATCTCGGCCCGGCGGTCCTGCTCCAGGCCACGCGGTGGCTGAAGGACAGCCGCGACGAGCGCACCGGCAGCCGGCTCGACAATCTGGAAGATCCCTTCCGGCTATATCGCTGCCACACCATCATGAACTGCGCCCAGGCGTGCCCCAAGAGCCTCAACCCGGCCAAGGCGATCGCTGAGGTGAAGAAGATGATGGTCGAACGCCACGTCTGAACCCGGCGGCGCGGACAAGGTCCGCGCCGGACCCACCCACCGGGCCCGATGGATGCGGTGCTGGGCGCCGGTGCGTCAGCGTCGGAGCCGGTTGAAATCTGGGCGTGCAGAAACGCCCCTTTTCACCAAGACTTCCCCATGGTATAGAAGAGGATGGCTCGCTTGGTCGGATGGCGCGCCCCGTTCTCGGAGAAGTGCGATGCTGCGCCGTTTGTCCACCTTTGCCATTCTGGCGGCCATCGTTCTGTTTGTCGTGGCCAGCTATCCGGCGCATAGCTTCTCCCTGTTTGCCGGGCTGCTCATCACCTTCAGCACCACCAGTACGCTGATTTTTTTCGCCTTCGCGGTCACCGCGTTGGTGTTCGGCTTTGACCGTGCCTATCACGGTCAAGTGGTGCAGGCGGAGCCGGCTCACAGAAATCTGGACGATCAATTCGTCGCCTGATCGAAGCGATCTCATCTCTGCAAGGAAGAGCGCGCCCCACGGGCGCGCTTTGTTTTTGTGGCCCGGTCGCGCAGCCTGCGGATGCGATAGGAAGCCGGGTGTCAGCGGGGCCGAGGCCCGCCCACTCCTGGCATACGCAAACCCCATCCCCGCCAGGCGCAATCCATACCGAAAGCGCACTTGGCCGCCGCCCGTGTGGCGCCCGGAGCCTTGAGAACGACAGCAACGGCCGATCGGTCGGCGGAGGCCTCCGGCTGCGGGCAGGTCCGCGACAGACAGAGCCGGCCCCGGTGGCGCGCCGTCCGCGGATCCCTCAGCCGCGGCGCTCACAGGATTGGGCAAAGCGCGCTTGCGTCAGAACGAAACCTGCCCGAAGCCGGCGCCGTATCACGGGCGGCAGAGCGCGCCGCTGCGGGGTGTGAACCTGCCGGGCACGGCAGCGGATGAAACCCATGTCGGCGACCTCAGCCAAGCCTTCCGGTTCGACCGCATAAGCCGCAGGACGATGGGGCCGCCCCACTGGCCCCGCCACGCTGCGACGGGCGGACGGCGAGCCCGCCGGGCCGAACGCGCCTGTCTCCAGAGAGGAAAGAGACGACGGGCGCCTGAAACCTCCTCGGGTTTTTCGCCGGGCTGCCGCGCTCCGCGCGGGTCGTCGCCGAGTTGGCCCGTTGGCCCCCGCTCCAAAGCCGCCCGCGCATCCTGAAGGATTCATGACCGCTGCCCCGGGGCGCGGGCGCTGTCATGCGCCCCGGCCTGCGCACCGCGCACAAAATACCGGACGCGGTCCCCGGCCAAGCATCAACCTCGGCAGGTCCAGCTCGGCCAGAACTTCTTTTGGAAGAACGGGCGCATTTCGATCTCATGGAAGACGCGCCAGATATTTTCGTTGGGCTGCGGGCACAGCCCCATCATCGCCGCTGTCGGATTGCCCTGCCACCCCTCGGGAAGATGGATCTCGACCGTGGTGCGCCCCGGGCTGAACTGGCTTTCCCGGCCCCACCACAGGCTCGGCAGGTGCTTGGCCAGATAGGCGCGGATGACCACATGGGGGTCGGTCGGCAAAAGCCGGTTCATGGGCGTCAGGTTCCGCTGCTCGGGCAACTCGTTCAGATCGAGGATCTGGAGTTGCGCCTGCACCGGCGGCGCTCCCGCCAGCACGGCAAGCGTGGCCACCACCGCGCGGACCCTTGCGGCCCGCGGTGCGTCGTGCTTCATGGGCACGCCTCGCCCACGGCCCGGAGTTCTTTCCGCGTGCGCCCCATCGAAGCCCGATACCTCCTGCTGCCGGCGCCGCGCACCGCACCGCGCGTCACCGAATCCCCGCGCCCGCCCTCATCCTCGCGGAGGCCGACGTCGCTCTCGAGCCGCCGCAATCCGGCCACGGCGCGCCGGGGAGCCTATGTCAGCCGCACGAACCTTCCAAGAGCCGCATGACGTTCACCCTTAAACCTCTTCTTCGCACCCTGCTGGCGCAATGGGCGTTTGGGGCCGCACTGGTGGTGCGGGGCATCGAGCTGGTCGGCAAGCTCGGCCTCTACATGCTCACGGCGCGTATCCTCGGCGTGTTCGAGGCGGGCCTGTTCTTCCTGTGCAACACCTGGGTCAGCGCGGCGGCGACGGTCGCCCGCGGGGGCTTCGAAAAGGCGGTGATGCGCCATATTGCCGCCGAGCTGGCGGTCGGCCGCGCCCCTCAGGCGCGCAAGGTGCTGCTGGAAGGCACGCTTTGGGTTTTCGCCGGGGGGCTGGCCGCGAGCCTTGCCACCCTGGCCGCGGCCGAGCCGCTCGCGACCTATGTGTTCAAGGAACACGAACTGACGGTGCCTTTGATGATTTCGGCGGCGGCGATCCTGCCGCAGACCCTGTGCATCTTCGCCGCGCACGCGCTCACCGGCTTCCATCGCGGGGTGGCGGGACAATTCGTCCAGAACGGGCTTTGGCCGATTCTCACCTTTGGCGCGCTCGCGGTGGGCATCCATTCGCTGCATGGCATCCTGTACGCCTTCGCTTTCGCCAATCTCGCCAGCGCCGTGCTCGGCTTCGGCCTGCTGTTGCACGAGCGGCAAAAGCTCATCGCGCAGCAGGCCCGCCCGCGCCCCGGCCCGCGGCGGGAGACCGCGCCCGCCGAGAACATGCCGGCCCTGTGGCGCACGGCCTGGCCGCTGGCGATCGTGGAAAACGTGCAGGCGGCGTTGAACTCCATTCCCACCGTGGTGCTTGCGGCCTATGCGTCGGCCGCGGCCGTGGGCGCCTTCAGCGTGGCAAGCCGCATCACGGTGCTGATCTGGGTGGTCATCATCGCCATCTCCACCATCGCCGCTCCCTCGTTCGCCGCGGCCCATCGGGTGGGCGACTTCGACCAGCTGCGGGCCCTCAACCGGCGCGCCCGCCTGGCCATCGCGGCCTGCGGCATTCCGGCGATCGCGGTGATGCTGCTGGCACCGACCTGGCTGCTCCACCTCATCGGCCCCGGGTTCGAGATGGCGGCGCCCGCGCTCATCATCATGGCGGTCGGCCAGCTCATCAACTGCCTGCTGCCCACGCAGGACGTGATGCTGGCCATGACCGGGCATGGCCGCGTGCTGCGCTGGCTCAACGCCGGCCAGCTCGCGAGCTGCATCGTGCTGTGCTTCGCCCTCATCCCCCCCTACGGCATGATCGGCGCCGCCATCGCGACCGCGCTATTCATCGCCCAGGGCGGCGTCGGCACCACCCTCGCCGTGATCAAGCTGATGCCCCGCGCCTATTGAGGGGGGTAACGCGGAAACCACTGGTTAACCGCAAAGTAATCGGGTGCGGTCATGATTCGCCGGCCCATCCTGGCCAGCGGACGTGAAACATCTGTGGCGGTAAAGCGGGCGAAAAACCGACACGCCCGTGGCGGATGCGCCGGTATCCGCGAGACCGGCCACAGGGGCAGGACGGGCAGAGGCGATGGCTGCAGGGGGAAGTATGTCGATGGCGCACCAGGCCGGCACCGCGGACGAAACCGCACTCGCACCGGCCATCGCCCCGGAGGGCTCCAGCTTCACGCTGCGCGACTTCCTCATCGCCACCTTCTTCCACATCCGGGTGGTGCTTGTGGCCGCCCTGGTGCCGCTGGTGATCGGCGTTGCCGCCGCGGCGCTCGCCAAGACCGAATATACCGCCTCCAGCCTGATGCTGGTGATCGTCAACCGCGAGGTCTCCACGTCCAGCAACGTCACCGACAGCGGCCCCGCCGTGCTGTCGGTGGAAGGCCTGAAGCAGGTGGAATCCGAGGTTCAGATCATCGAGAGCGCGGACGTGATCCGCACCACGATCGAGCAGATCGGCCTTGACCGGCTGTTCCCGCCCGGACCCCTGAGCGCCCTGACGCGCCTGCTCGGCGCCGATCAGGACGAGATGGACCAGGCGATCGAGCGCTTCCGGCGCAGCCTGCGCGCGAACGTGGTGTCCGATTCCAACATCATCGACGTGGAATTTACCAATCCGGATCGCGAGATCGCCGTCAAGACCACCGACGCGCTGGTGCAGAACTATCTCGCCAGCCGGCGCAAGGTGTTCGAAAACCCGACCGCGAAGATCCTGATGCTGGAGGTGGATCGCTTCAAGCGCGACCTCACCACCGCCGACAACGACATCGAGGCGCTCAAGGCCAAGGTGGGCGTGATCGATTTCAACCAGGATGCCATTCTCGCCTCCAACCAGATGGACAGCGTGATTCAGCGCATCCGCCAGGTGGACGAGCGCGAGGCGACGCTGGCTGCCCAGCTCCAGGAGGCGGAGGCCCAGCGCAAGGCGCTGCCGGATTCGGTGTTCGACTTCTCCGAGAAGACCGACGCCCTCTCCGGCGACGACAGCTCGAACCTGATGACGCAACTGCTGTTGGAGCGCGACCGCCTCGCCGCCCAGTATGCCCCCGGCAGCCCGCTGCTGAAGGAAGTGCAGAAGAAGATCGATACGATGCGCAAGCGCATCGCCGAGCGCGGCCAGAACCCCTATTATACCGACCGCGCCTCAAGGAACCCGTCCATCAATTACGTGGACAATCTGGTCCTCAACCTGAAGGTCGAGAAGGATTCCCTCGGCAAGCAGAGGGCCGAGCTGGAAGAACAGCGCACGGCGGCGCAACAGCGCATCGACACCTTGCGCGGCGCCGAAACCCGCCTCATCGAGCTGACCCGCCAGCGCGAGACCTTGAGCGAAGGCTATCGCGAATATCTGCGCCGGGCGGTGGCTGCGAACATCGAGGAAACCGCCGCCCGCACCCGCCAATCCAACGTGCGCCTGGTGCAGGAGGCGGGCGCGGCGGTCACCAAGCGCTCCCTGGTGCTGCCCATGCTCGCCGGTGGCATTCTCGGCGGCATCCTGTTCGGCGCGGCGGCGGGCGCCATCGCCTCGGTGCTGCGCACCACGTTCATCATGCCGAGCGAGCCGGAACGGCTCCTGGGCCTGCCCAACCTCGCCACCTTCGATGACGGCGCCGAGGACCATGCCAGCATGGCGGTGGACCAGGCGATCGGCAGTTGCGCCACCTTGCTGCTCGACACACGGGTCGACGACCAGCCATTGCGCGCCATGCATTTCCTCGCCCCCGAGCGGGGCGAGACCCTACCCTGGTTCTGCCGGCGCCTCGCGGAGGAATTCTCCACCCAGCGCCGCATGCGCACCCTGCTGGTGGACCTCAGCTCCAACACCCCCTATCCGCTTCATACCGGGCACACCGACATAATCGGCGGCCTCTCCGTCACCACCACGCCGGTGCCGCTGCTGTGGTCGGCGGCGGAGGTGGCCACTTCCCCCCTGCTCAGCGTGCGCCTGCCGGTGGTGGAAGGCGAAGAGATGATCAAGGCGTTGAAGGCGGCCTTCGACTGCATCGTCATCTGCTCCAGCCTTCCCGGCTCGTCGCTGGTCACCCAGCGGCTGACCCAGCTCGTGGACGGCAATATCCTTGCCGTCCACGCGGAAATCACCCGCAAGCCCGCCGCCATCCATCTGCGCGAGACGGTGGACGAAGTCGGCGGCGCGCTCCTGGGCTTCATCTTCTTCGGCCGGCGCTATTACCTGCCCAACTGGCTCTATCGGCGCGCCTGACCGGCGCACCGCCTCGGCTGAACCGCGAAAGATCAGGGCGCGCCCCACCAGGGCGCGCCCTGATCTTTTTGTGGCACCCTCACCGCCCTCTGATTCGCCGCCGGACCGCGGGGATAGGCCAGCACGCCCGCCGCGCGCGGAGGCGGTTGCAACATACCGAAGCGTAAAATTGACTTTTCCCCAGCGTTCTGACCCCGCCATCAGCAGATTCCGGGACTTAGCACGCGCGGATCCAGGCTGTGGCGTGGCGTTAAGGACTTTCTTAACCATGGGGCTTTAGCGTGTGTTAACCAAGAATTGCGGGTTTACCTGAGGTCCTCGGCCCGGCGCGCCGGCCATGGATTCAGGCGAGCGCGGTTTGATCGAGACATTTCGGGAGTTGTCGATGGTCTTGCCCCGGTGCGGTTGGATCGCATCCGCGCGCCAAATGGTGCGGGACGGCTTCAGCAGGCTTCGGTCCGTGGCCCCGGTCGCGACGACGCTGGTGGTCGGCGCCCTGGCGCTGGGCGGTTGTGCCGCCATCGCCACCTCGCAGAATACCGGCACCCCGCCCTTCACCACCGGGCAGGAGCTGCGATTCACCGAGGTGAACGCGGATCGCTTCAGCCCCTGGAGCGACATGGCGCCGGCCTACCGGGTGGCGCCGGGCGACCGGCTGAAGGTCAAGTATTTCATCACCCGGGACATGGACGAGGATCTCATCGTCAGCCCCGACGGCACCATCGCCCCCCGCGCCATCGGCCAGATCAAGGTCGAGGGCTCCACCTTGGGCGGCATCGAGGACTATATCCGCAAGGCCTCGCGCAAGGAGCTGGTGGACCAGAAGGTGGTTGTCGCGCTCGACGCCGCCGCCGGCCCGCGGGTCTATGTGGGCGGCATGGTCAAGCAGCCGGGCATGATCAAGCTCGAAAGCTCCGGCACCAGCGTCCTGCAAGCGGTCGTGGTGGCTGGCGGCTTCACCGAGGAGGCCCGCACCGGGCAGGTGGCGCTGATCCGCCGCGGCCCAGACAACATGCCCATGCTGCGCCTGATCGACGTGCGCGAGATGATCGAAACCGGCTTCTCCGATGGCGACGTCCCGCTTGTAAGCGGTGACATCGTCTTCGTCCCGCGCAGCTCCATCGCCGAGGTGAATCTCTGGATCGACCAGTTCATCAACCGCGTGGTGCCGTTCCAGCGCTCCTTCAGCTATACCATCGGCAACTACACTCAGAACGGCGGCACGACCTCCGTCGTGCCCTGACCGGGGACACGCCGGGAGCCGCCGCCGGCGCACAGGCGCGGGCGGCCGCTCCACGGTCCGGGTTGACGCGTTTTCTCCACGCCGGCCAGATCCGCGGCGCGCGGAGGCCGGAGCGAGGCCCCGCAACCTGATCCGCGGAACCAGAAGCACGGGACGCCATCATGCCGCAAAAGATCGCCCTTCCGCCGGACGTGAAAACGGTCATGTTCCTCAACGTGCCGTTCGCATGCCTCGATGTCGCGGGTGCAGCGGCCCTCATCGCCGCCCGTCCGCCCGGCGCGCCCTTCGCCTATGTGGTGACCCCCAATGCGGCCAATCTCACCCGGATCAACGAGCTGAAGGACCCGGTCTTCATCGAGATCTACGAGAACGCCTGGCTGCACACCATGGACGGCGCCGTGCCGCGGGCCCTGGCGCGGCAATTGTTCGGCCTCGACATCCCCCGCACGCCCGGTTCCGACCTCACCGAGGCCTTGTTCGAGCACCACATCAAGCCCGACGACGCCATCACCATCATCGGCGGGTCGGACGAGATGCTGGAGCGCCTCAAGGCCCGCTACCACCTCACCAACGTGGCCATGTGGGTGCCGCCCATGGGCTTCATCGACAAGCCCGATGAAGTGGAGCGCTGCGTCCGGTTCGTGCTGGACCATCCGGCCCGCTACCTCTTCTTCGTCACCGGATCGCCGCGCTCGGAATATGTCACGCGCCTGGTGTGGCAGCGCGGCACGGCGGTGGGCACGGGCCTGTGCGTCGGCAATTCGCTGAACTTTCTCACCGGCCTGTCCACCCGCGCGCCCCTCATCTACCGGCGGCTCGGGGTGGAATGGCTGCACCGGCTCGTCACCGATCCGAAGATCCAGGTGAAGCGGATCTTCGTGGATTCCCTGCCGGTGCTGCTCGCCGCCGCCAAGGCGCGGCTGAACCCGGCGGCCTACGGCATGGCGACGCCGGACAAAACCGCCCCATGACGGCGTTGGCCCCGCCGCCCCGCCGCAAGGTGGAGATGCCGCTGCGGCAACACTCGCGGTCGCGCGCGCGCCGGGGAGCCCGCATTTCAAAGACGGCGACCTTTGCCCTCGCCTTCGCCATGCCCTTCTTCGCGCAGGTGTTCCATTACCTGAACGAGCTGCCGCCGCCCTACCTGCTGTCCAAGGCGTGGCCGTTCCTGATGTTTCCGCTCAGCCTCTACGGCGCCATCCGGATGCGGCTGCCGGGGCGCAACCTGTTCCTGCTGCTGCTCGCCTACCTGCTGGGCTTCACGCCGCTGGTGTCCATCATCCAGCTCGGCAACGGCCTGCTGGACGCCCTCGCCACCACGGTGAAGGCGTGGCCCTTCACCTATTATTTCGCGCTGGCGGCGATGCTGTCGCTCCTGGCGCTGCCGCCTGAACGGGTGCGGGCCGTGTTTCTCAGCTACGGCATCGCCACTTTCGTGCTTCTGGTGCTGCTCTACACCCTTGCTCCCCGGTCCTGGTTCGTGACCGATCCCATCAACGGCAAGCTCTTGCAGTATGATACGGATCGCGGCCGGCGCGTATACATGTCGATGATCTTCGGCATGATCTTCATCTTCTACCTCGCGCGCAGCGCCATCCTTGAGGGCAAGCGCCTGCGCCTGCTTCTGATCCCGGTATGCCTGCTGATCCAGGTCCTCACCTACAAGCAGCGCACGGCCATCGCCGTGGCGGTGCTGGTGACGGCCTACGGCATCGTGATGTCGCTGCCCGGCCGGCTGCGCCGGCTCGCCATCGGCCTCGGCATCGGCATGATGGTGCCCATGCTGCTGCTGGTCGCCGCCAAGCTCGGCCTGTTCGGCGGCGCGGGCTGGGACACCCTGGAACAGAGCCTGGGCGGCTCGCTCTCGGTGCGGCAGAATTCGAGCGCGCTGGCGGCGCGCTTCCTGGGCGACGACACCTTGCGCTGGATCTTCGGGGTGGGCGCCACCACCCGTTTCGGCTCCGTCACGCTGGCCGACATCTTCGGCTACAGCCAGTTCTTCGTCTCCGATCTCGGCTGGCTCGGCGTCGTGTTCGAATACGGGCTCATCGGCGCCATCCTGGTGCTGGTGGTGCACGTCTGGGCCTATGTCACCACCGCCCGACGCGGCATGGCCACGCGCGACCCCTTCATTCTCGCCCTTTCAGACTATGTGCTCTACCTCATCCTGACATCGGCGGTTTATTCCCTGGTGCTCCAGCCGGGCGAGCTCGGCGTGGTGCTGGCGCTCGCCGTCTATCTGTCGGCGGTGGGACGCGCGGCGCCAGCGGTCCCGACCGTCGCGCGCACCGTCCCACGCAGGCACTGGCTCGCGCGTTGAGGCGCGCTTGGCGGGAGGATGCGGCGCCACCGCAGCGGCAGGGAAAGGGCGCAGCGGATCGGCGCGCGCAACCCCATTGCGCGCGCGAGTGGCGGACGCGACCTTCTGCCACCGGCGCGACGGCGTTCGATCCTTGGCCATTCACGTATAGACAAGCCACTATGTGCTCGGATGCACCTGCCGGAAAATGATGGCAAGGTACCTCCCACGAAACTAAGGTGACCTCGAAAGCCATGTCCTAAGCGTCATCTCACCCGCCCTTCCCCCCGCCTTTACACCCCAGCCATTGACAAGGCCTTCTCGGCTTGGCGCAATTGTCTCTCGGAGCCTGCAAGTGACCGTCATCGGCGTTAGCGATTCTCACAATTCGGCGGTGGCCGCACTGTGCCAGGATGGAACAGTGGCGGCGGTCCAGGAGGAGCGGCTCCGGCGGATCAAGAACTTCCACGACATTCCCACCATGGGCCTGGACTGGCTGCGCCGGGAGATCGGCGTGGAGCCGCAGGACGTCTCCGTCCTGGCGCTGGCGGGCATGCCCACGGTGCCGCTCGACCGCCCCGGTTGGATCGACGTGTTCCGGCGGTCCGCCAAATGGCAGGGCCGGCTGCGCACGGCGCTGGGCCAGACGCCGCTGCGCCTCGCGGTGGAGCGCAAACGCGCCCAGGAACGCCTCGACACCTATGTGGCCATGGGCTTCCGGCCCGAGGCCATCAAGGTCTACGGGCATCATGCCTGCCACGCGGCAACCGCCTATTTCGGCCAGAAGGAGCGCACCGAGCCGCAATTGGTCCTGACCGTGGACGGTGGCGGCGACGGCCTGTGCGCCAGTGTCAGCATCGGGCAGAACAACACCCTGAAGCTGCTGCATGAGGTGCCGTACCCCGATTCCTTCGGCACCCTTTATGCCGTGGTCACCTACATGCTCGGCATGGTGCCGCTGGAGCATGAATACAAAATCATGGGCATGGCGCCCTATGCCGCCATGTCCGGCAGCCGCCGCATCGCCGACCGGCTGCACACCCTGTTCCGATGGGTGGACGATCGCTCCCCCGTGTGGGCCCGCGCCCCCGGCGTGCCGCACACCCTGCACATTCAGCCGGTGCTGGAAAAGCTGTTCTACGAGCAGCGCTTCGACACCATCATGGGTGGCGTCCAGCTGTTCACCGAGGAAATCCTCTGCGAGTTCGTGCGCCGCGCCATCGCCGAGACCGGCATCCGCCGCCTCTGCCTGTCCGGCGGCGTCTTCATGAACGTGAAGGCCAACAAGCGGATCATGGAGATGGAGGAGGTGGACAGCCTGTTCGTCTTCCCCTCCTGCGGCGACGAGACCAACGCCATCGGCGCCGCCTATCTCGCCCGTGCGGAGCGGCAGGGCGGCGGCAGCGTGCCGGCCCTGAGCACCATGTATCTGGGCCCCGAGTGGGCGGACGAGGAGATCCGCGCCGATCTCGCCGAATGGATCGAGCGTGGCGACATCATCCTGTCGCAGCCGGACGCCATCAACGATGCCGTGGCCGATCTGCTGGTCGAGGGCCATGTGGTGGGCCGCTTCGCCGGGCGCGAGGAGTTCGGTGCCCGCTCGCTGGGCAACCGGGCCATTCTGGCCGATCCGCGCAATCCCGACGTCATCCGCGAGATCAACGAGATGGTGAAGAGCCGCGATTTCTGGATGCCGTTCGCGGCCTCCATCGCGGCCGAGCACGCCGACCTTTACCTGCGCAATCCCAAGCAGGTGTCCGCGCCCTACATGATCTTGTCCTTCGACACCACCGGTGCCGGCGCCGAGCAGTTGAAGGCCGGCACCCACCCCTACGACCGCACTTGCCGGCCACAGGTGGTGACGCAGGAGACGAACGCCGATTATTGGGATCTGATCCAGCGCTTCGCGTCCCGCTCCGGGGTCGGCGGCCTCCTCAACACTTCACTCAATCTTCACGGCCTGCCGCTGGTGCACCGCCCGCGGGACGCCGTGCATGTCCTGCTGAACTCGGGCCTCAATTGGGTGGCCATCGGGCCGTTCCTGGTGACGAAGCCGAAATAGAACTTCAGGTCCGGCCTCCATTTTTCAGGGGTGCGCAGACCTCGGCGTTTCCGCGCCGCGCCGTTCGCACCATTCGGCATGGTCAATGGGGGGCAGGGAGATCCGTCCCCCTCCATGACGAGAACGCCAGCCCCGGCGGCGCTTTTCTCGCCCTTCGGGCAAGAGATAGGCCCGGCCTGATTTTCGTCCGTGGGCGGGCTCTACATGCAGCGGCGGTCCAGGCCTGTGTTTTGGGTGTACCGCGCATGTCGGCAACATGTCATTCTCAGGTCCGCGCGCGGATGGGTCCGTGCTTTCCGTGGTCTTGACATCGCTGGGTTCTTCCCCTGTCTTCCTGCGGAGCGACCGCGGCGCCAATCTGGCGCCGCTCGCCCGCCCCACCCCGGCGTCGGAGGAGCCTCAGCAGGCCGCTCCCGCCGACACACCCACCCGAACACGACGTTCAAGCCGGAAAAGAGCGCAGGAGCGATGATGCTAAAGAGGATCAGGAAGCTTCTGAACGAGCCCGCGTTCCAGGAGGCGCCACTGGTGGTGCTGGCCCGCGTGGCACGGCTTGCCGTTCTGGTGGGCCTCGGCCGCAAGCCGGAGTTCGAACTCGTCTCCGGAGGCGCCCGCATGCAGGTGCCGGCGGACCTGCGCTACACCACCGTATCGGCCTTTCTGCTGCGCGATCAGGTGGAGCCGGAGCTGAAGCATCTCGACCAGTTCGTCGCCAAGGGCGACATCTTCGTGGATGTGGGCGCCAACATCGGCCTGTTCTCCTTGAAGATGGCGCCGCGCGCCGCCCGGATCGTGGCGGTGGAGCCGGGCAAGGAGGCGGGGGACCTGCTGCAGGAGAATGTCGGCCTCAACCGGTTCCAGAACGTGACGCTGGTGCGCAAGGGCCTCGCTGATGCGCCCGGCCGGGCCGCGCTGTTCCACAACCCGGTCGGCGACGACCCGCAGGCCTTCTCGCTGGTGAACGATGGCGCGGCGACCGAGGCCGAGGACGTGGAGATCACCACCCTTGACGCCCTCGTGGCGGAGCTTGGTCTGCCACGGGTGGACAGCATCAAGATCGACGTGGAAGGGGCCGAGCAGCGCGTGCTGGCCGGCGGGCTGAAGACCATTTCGGCTTATCACCCGCTCATCATCTTCGAGATGAACTGCCCGGCCTTGCTCTCCAGCGGCGGCGACCCGGCCGCGCCGTGGAACACGCTGGCCGGTCTCGGCTATCATTTCTTCCGGCTGAAATGGGATGGCACCCTGACCCCGCTCGGCGCCCGGCCCACGGAATTCTGCAACATCATCGCCCGCCACCCCCAGGGCCGCGCCACGGCAGCCTGAGCGGGAGGCCACAGGGTTCACGAAAAAGGCCGGAGGGTGGATCCACCCTCCGGCCTTTTTATTGCGCGGTCCAAAGCCCAGGAGCGAATGCCGCAGGCTCACATATTCGGATAGTTCGGGCCGCCGCCGCCCTCGGGGGCGGTCCAGGTGATGTTCTGGTTCGGATCCTTGATGTCGCAGGTCTTGCAGTGCACGCAATTCTGCGCGTTGATCTGGAAGCGCGGACCTTCGCCGCCCTCCTCCACCCATTCGTACACGCCGGCCGGGCAATAGCGGTTGGAAGGCCCCCCGAACACGTCGAGTTCCGATGACTTCTGCAGGCCCAGATCCTTCACTTTGAGGTGCACCGGCTGGTCTTCCTCGTGATTGGTGTTGGAAATGAACACCGAGGAGAGCTTGTCGAAGGTCAGCACGCCGTCCGGCTTGGGATAGGCGATCTTCTTGCACTGGGCAGCCGGCTTCAAGGTCGCGCAATCGGGCTTGCCGTGCTTCAGGGTGCCGAACAAAGAGAAGCCGAAGGTGTTGGTCCACATGTCGAGCGCGCCGAGGGGAACGCCCACATAGGTGCCGAGCTTGGACCACAGGGGCTTCACATTGCGCACCTTCTTCAGGTCGTCGCCCACCGCCGAGCCGCGCCACGCCGCCTCGTAGCTGGCCAGCTCGTCATGGCCGCGGCCGGCGGCCAACGCCTCCGCCAGATGGTCGGCGGCCAGCATCCCGGACAGCACCGCGTTGTGGCTGCCCTTGATGCGCGGCACGTTCACGAAGCCAGCCGCGCAGCCCACCAGCACGCCGCCGGGAAAGGACAGCTTGGGCACGCTCTGGAAGCCGCCCTCGGTGATGGCGCGGGCGCCGTAGCAGATGCGCTTGGCCCCCTCGAACGTGTCGCGGAACATGGGGTGGGTCTTGAAGCGCTGGAACTCGTCGAACGGCGAGAGCCAGGGATTTTGGTAGTTCAGGTGGACCACGAAGCCCACCATCACCTGCTCATCCTCCATATGGTAGACGAAGGCGCCGCCGCCGGTCTTGGAATCCAGCGGCCAGCCAAAAGCGTGCTGCACCAGGCCGGGCTTGTGCTTCTCCGGCTTGACCTTCCACAATTCCTTGAGGCCGATGCCGAACTTCTGCGGCTCGCGGCCGTCGCCCAGGCCGAACTTGGCGATGAGCTGCTTGGAAAGCTGGCCGCGCGCGCCCTCGGCGAACACGGTGTAGCGGCCGCGCAGCTCCATGCCGCGGGTGAACTCCGCCTTCGGCTCGCCGTCCTTGCCGATCCCCATGTCACCGGTGGCGACGCCGCGCACCGCGCCGGTGGCGTCATAAAGCACCTCGTTGGCGGCGAAGCCGGGGTAGATCTCCACCTCCAGCTCTTCCGCCTTGCGGGCGAGGTAGCGGGCGACATTGCCGAGCGAACCCACGAAATTGCCGTGGTTGTTCATCAGCGGCGGCATGGCGAAATTGGGCAGCTTCGCGCCGCCGGCCGGGCCGAGCAGGTAGAAATGGTCCTCCACCACCTCGGTGACGAGGGGACGGTCCTCCTCCTCGCGCCAGCCGGGCAGCAGGGCATCGAGGCCGCTCGGATCCACCACCGCGCCCGACAGGATGTGGGCCCCGACCTCGGAGCCCTTTTCCACCACCACCACGGAAATCTCGGCGCCGCGCTCGGCCGCCTGCTGCTTCAAGCGAATGGCCGTGGCGAGACCGGCAGGCCCCGCGCCCACCACCACCACGTCATAGTCCATGCCTTCGCGTTCAGGCAGTTCGGCCGCGTTCATCCCCTCAGCTCCCGCTTACGTCATCGTGCTTTCGTTGGAGTTCTTCCACGGTTGGCGCCATCTGACAATTCGCGAGATGGCCCCAGGGTGCGACGACTTGACCGATTGGCCGGTTGTCCCCATGTCCGTGAAAGCACATACCGCAATGCACTGCTTCACCGGCAGGCGTGATCGTGCCATAGGTTCGCTGTGCGGAATGCCGCAGGGCGCCCTTGCGCCCCGCCGTGCCCGTCCTGGACCCCCATGACCGACCTTCCACCGCTCGACTGGTCCGACCTCATCGCCTTCCACCTGGAGGCGGGGGTGGACGTGGCGCTGGGCGAAGCGCCCGTGGACCGCTTTGCCGAGACCGCGGCGGAACAGAAGACCGGCCGCCCGCAACCGGAGGCCGAAGGCCGGCCGGCGGAGGCGCCGCGCGCCCCGGCCCGGTTGGAGCCCCCCCCCCGGCCGGCGCCGCACAACCCGGCGGTCGCCCCCCATTCCCCCGACGCGGCGGTGATGGCGGCACGGGAGGCCGCCCGCGGCGCGGCCAGCCTCGACGAGCTGCGCGCGCTCATGGAGGCGTTCGAGGGCTGCGCCCTGAAGCGCACCGCAAGCCGCCTCGTGTTCGCGGACGGCAATCCGCAGGCGCGGGTGATGTTCGTGGGCGAGGCGCCGGGCCGCGACGAGGACCAGCAGGGATTGCCCTTCGTCGGCCGCGCCGGGCGGCTCCTCGACCTGATGCTGGGGTCCATCGGCCTCGACCGGTCCCGCGCCTACATCGCCAACATCATTCCCTGGCGGCCGCCGGGCAACCGCGCCCCGACACCGCAGGAAACGGCCATCTGCCTGCCCTTCATCTCGCGCCAGATCGAATTGGCCGATCCCGACCTTTTGGTCTGCCTGGGCGGGCAATCGGCGCAGGCCCTGCTTGCCACCACGGAAGGCATCACCAAGCTGCGCGGCCGCGTCCAGGATTACGAAACGGGAACGCGCACCATCCGCGCGGTGGCGACCTTCCACCCGGCCTATCTGCTGCGCACGCCCATCGGCAAGCGCCTCGCGTGGCGCGACCTGCTGGCCATCGAAGCGCTGCTGGCCAAGGCGGACGCGGGCAAGCCCTGAGGGCTCAGATCTCGCAAGAGGCGTCGCCGAGGGGGGCGCTGACCAGCGATGAATTGCGGTAGCGCGGATCGGCGGTGACCTCCTCCCCGGCCCAGGACGGCAGCTCCACCACCTCATCGGGATGATCGAGCTCCACTTCCGCCACCACGAGGCCGGCGTTGTCGGCGCCGAACACGTCCACGGTCCAGAGCTTTCCGGCGTGCGTCAGCGAATAGCGGGTCTTCTCGATCAGCGGCCGGGCACACAAATCCCGCAGCATGGCTTCCCCATCGGCAAGCGGGATCTCATATTCATATTCGGCCCGCGAGATGCCCTCGGTCTTGCTCTTCACGGTGATGAAGGCGGCGGCGCCGGCGATGCGGATGCGCACCGTTGTTTCGTCGCCGAGGCACAGATAGCCCTGGCGGATCGGGCACGCCACGGCACCCTCCCGCCAAGCCTCTGACGCGACCAGGAACTTTCGCTCGACTTCGACGGCCATGATGACACGGGGAGTTCAGTTGAGAGGCCCGCATCATCGGTGCAAATGCACCTCCGAGTCCAGCCCCACCTGAGAAACAAGCCGGCGAACGTCTCGTCAAGATCAGGTTTCCGTGAAGCCTTTCCGGGCGTTATGCAGATATAGCATGCGACGATACCGCGCACATGAGGAGATGCCGGCAGGAAATACCTTTCCTGCCGGACACGGGCGGCCCCTCCGCGAGAACAAGGCAGAGGAGCCACTTGATATTCCCAAGGGAATACAGCCTCTCAGGCGTGCGCTTTCCGGCCGTGGGTGCGAGCGGCGGCCGCGTCCACGTCATAGCGGGAGGGCGGGTCATCGGCGCCGATAATGGTGATGCGCATGATGTTGGTGGTACCTGGATGGGCGAAAGGCACGCCGGCGCAGATGGCGAGGCGGTCCCCCGGCGCGCCGAGCCCGTGCTGCACCGTAGTGCGCACCGCCGTGTCCACCATGTCGCCGAAGGAGTGGATGTCCTCCTTCATCTGCACCGCGTGCACGCCATAGGAGAGCGCGAGGCGCCGGGCCGTGCCCAGCTCGGGCGTGAGGCCGAGAATGGGGATTTCAGGCCGCTCCCGCGCGGCCCTGAGGCCGGTGGTCCCGGACATGGTGAAGGCCACGAGGGCGGCGGCGTCCACCGCCACCGCCGCCTGATAGGCGGCCTTGATGACGGCATCGCCGATGGTGTTGCCCCAATCCGCCTCGGAGGCGCCGAGCACCTTGCGGTAGCCGGGATCGTGCTCCACATGGCGGATGACTTCGTCCATGACCTGCACCGCCTCCAGCGGATACTGGCCGGCGGCGGTTTCGGCGGAGAGCATCACGGCATCGGTGCCCTCATAAACGGCGGTCGCCACGTCCGAGACCTCGGCGCGGGTGGGCACCGGCGCCAGGATCATGGATTCCAGCATCTGGGTGGCGACGATGACCGGACGGCCGTATTTGCGCGCCTCGGCGATCATCCGCCGTTGCAGGGCCGGCACCTCGGCCAGCGAGATTTCCACCCCGAGATCACCGCGCGCGACCATGATGGCGTCGGACAATTCCACCAGCTCGGTGAGATGCTCCACCGCCGAGGGCTTTTCCATCTTCAGCATCACCGCCGCGCGCCCCTTGATGAGCGCGCGCGCCTCGTGGATGTCCGCCGGCTTCTGCACGAACGACAAGGCGATCCATTCCACTCCGGCGGCGCAGGCGAACTCCAGGTCCGCCCGGTCCTTCTCGGTCAGCGGGGAGAGCGGCAGCACCACATCGGGAATGTTGAAGCCCTTGGTGTTGGACAGGCGAGTGCCCGCCACCACCTTGGCCTCCAGATAGCCGGGACCCTTCTCCACCACCTTCAGGCGCACCTTGCCGTCGTCGCAGAGCACGCTCGCCCCCACCGGCAACGCCTCCAGGATGTCGGGATGGGGAATGGGCACCCGCCGACCCTCGCCGAGCCGGTCGGTGTCAGCATCGAAATGCAGGATGTCGCCGGGGGTGATGGCGATGCCGCCGTCCTTGAAGCGGCCGATGCGCAATTTCGGCCCCTGCACGTCGGCGATGACGCCGATCGGACGCCCGACCGCCTTCTCCAGTCGGCGGATGCGGTCCAGCACCACGCCATGGTCGGCCTGGGTGCCGTGGCTGAAATTGAGGCGAAAGACATCCACTCCAGCCCGGAACAGCGCCTCCAGCTTCTCCTCCGATTGGGATGCGGGGCCGACGGTCGCCACGATCTTGGTGGCGCGGTCGCGCTTGGGCAGCGCTCGCTTATGGGGCATGACGGGTTTCCTCCGGTTCCGGGGTGAGCCCTCGGATTGGCGCGCGGCAGATCCTCGCTTAGCGGCATCATGCGACGACCGCGTCTCCGCATAAAGTCGCATAAGCGGCAGCCCCACTGTCCCATTCGGGATCGAAACCCCCTCCATTCACCCCCGATAGGGCGCAAACCAGCCCAGGCCGGCGTCGGTACCGGCGGTCGGGCGGTATTCGCAACCGATCCAACCGGTGTAACCGGCCGCATCGATGGCCTTGAACAGAAAGGGAAAATTGACCTCCCCCGTGCCCGGCTCGCCGCGCGCGGGCGCATCCGCGATCTGGATATGGCCGATGCGGGGCATGTGCGCGGTGAGGGTGGCGGTGAGGTCTCCTTCCATCACCTGCATGTGGTAAACGTCGTATTGTAGGAAGGCATTGTCCGCCGCGACCTCGTCCAGCAGGTCGAGGGTCTGGCGCGAGCGGCTCAGGGCGAAGCCGGGCATGTCGCGGGTGTTGATGGGCTCCACCAGCAGATCGAGGCCGGCGGCCTTGAGTTCGGCGGCGGCGAACTTAAGGTTTCGCACCAGGGTGGCGCGCACCGCGTCGGGCGGAACCGAGGCCGGGGCGATCCCGGCAAGGCAGTTGAGCCGGCGCGCGCCCTGCGCCCGCGCATAATCGATGGCGCGCCCGACGCCGTCCTGGAATTCTCCCTCCCGCCCCGGAAGGCAGGCGATGCCACGCTCGCCCGCCGCCCAGTCGCCGGCCGGCAGATTATGCATCACCAAAGCGAGGCCCTGCGCGGCCAAAAGGTCCGCGAGCCGTTCCTTCTCGTCATCATAGGGGAACTGGTATTCCACCGCGCGGAAGCCGGCGGCCCGCGCCCGCGCGAAGCGCTCGGGAAAGGGCAGCTCGGTCCAAAGCAGGCTCAAATTGGCGTCGAATTTCGGCATGGCGTCGACCTCCCGCCTCTCTTTGAGGTGTCGCGGACGTTAGGTTAGACTGGCTTTCGCCGTCGCGGGACAAGCTGCGAACGGTGATAGCGCTGCGGAGCCGCCCGATGACGATGCCTTCAAAGACAGCGCGTGGGTTCCAGCCCCGCCTCGCCCAGCCTGCTCTCGCCTTGGCCCTCGCGGCCATCGCCGCCGGCGGCAGCCTTGCACCGGTCCCCGCGGTGGCGCAGGACCTGAGCACATTGTCGTGCCGTGCGCTCTGGTACCAGCGCAACGCCGTGTATGCCGAGCAGGGCTATTGCTTCAAGACCGCGGACGCCATCGCCACGTTCGGCGCGCGCTGCTACCCGCCCTTCGGCAAGCTGACCGCCGAGCAGCAACGCTATGTGGACGAGGTGCGCGCGTGGGAAGCGCGCAAAGGCTGCAACTGACATCATGACGCAACCCGGCGGCCGTGACTTGAACCGCGCCTGCGCCACACCGGCTGTTTCCGTATCGAGACCGGGCGTTTCATCGCAGTGAAGCGCGCCGGATTGTATGCTATGCGTCCGCATCCGAGGCATCCCCGGCGGCGAGGACGGGCTTTGGGCGCGCCTGCGCCCGGCCGGAGCCACATGCGCCTTCCTCACCGATGCCCCCAAGAGCAACCGGAGGCATCGCCATCTCCACCCCGTCCGATCTCGACCAGAAGCCCGACAAAAAGCGCCTCTCGGCCTTCCTGTCCCGCTTCCGCGGGTCCGCCCGGCGCGACCTCAACACCACCCTGCTGCTGTCGGTGGCCACCGGTCTCATCATCATCGTCCAGGCCTTCCTGGTGGCGCGCATCCTGAACGGCGTGCTGTTCCAGGGGCGGCCGGCGCTGACCTTCACACCGGAGATCACCGGGCTCGTGGCCGCCATGGCCCTGCGCTTCGCCACCCAATGGGGCACCGAGCGCTTCGGCTTCGCCGCCGCGTCCCGGGTGATGCGCGCCATGCGCGCCGCCCTCGTCGACCGGGTGGAGGCCATCGGGCCGGTGGGCCTTGCCGAGACCCGCACCGGCGATCTGGTGGCGGCCCTCGCCGAGGGGGTGCGGGCGGTCGAGCCCTATTATGCGCGCTATATCCCGGCCTCGGTGCTGGCGGTGGCGCTGCCGGTCGCCATCCTGGTGGTGGTGTTCCCGCTCGATTGGATCTCGGGCCTCGTATTCCTGCTCACCGCGCCGCTCATCCCGGTGTTCATGATCTTCATCGGCAAGGGGGCGGAACGGCTCAACCAGAAGCAATGGCGCCGGCTCGCGCGCATGTCGGGCCATCTGCTCGACGCGGTGCAGGGCCTTGCCACCCTGAAGGCCTTCAACGCCGCCGGCCGCATGGCCGCCCAGGTGGCCGCGGTGGCCGACGGCTACCGGCGCGACACCATGGCGGTGCTGCGCATCGCCTTCCTCTCGTCGCTGGTGCTGGAATTCTTCGCCACCGTGTCCATCGCCATGGTCGCTGTGTTCATCGGCTTCCGCCTGCTGTGGGGCGAGATGGACTTTTTCACCGGCCTGTTCGTGCTGCTGCTGGCGCCGGAATTCTATGCGCCGCTGCGCGCCATGGGCACCGCCTATCACGCGCGCATGGAGGCGCTGGGCGCCGCCGAACGCATGGTGGCCCTGGAGGACGTGCCCGCCCTCGCCGAGCCCGGCGGCACCACCCCCCTGCCCTCCCCCGAGCGGATCGAAGTGCGGTTCGAGGATGTGCATCTCACCTTCGCCGACGGGCGCACCGCCCTTGACGGCATCAGCTTCACCCTGGCGCCCGGCGAGACGGTGGCCCTGGTGGGACCGTCCGGTGCCGGCAAGTCCTCCCTCATCCACCTGCTGCTCGGCTTCGTGGCGCCCACATCGGGCCGGGTGCTGGTGAACGGCGTGCCGCTCAGCGCGCTCGACATGGCCCAATGGCGCCGCCACATCGGCTATGTGCCGCAGCGGCCGCGCCTGTTCGCCGGCTCCCTGGCCGCCAACATCGCCCCCGGCGAGGCGGTGCCCGACCCGGCACGGCTCAAGCGCGCCGTCGCCCAGGCCGGCTTGTCCGACGTGGTCGCGGCGGTGCCCGGCGGCCTTGAGGGCCGGGTGGGCGAAACCGGCGGCGGCCTGTCCGGCGGCGAAGCCCATCGCCTGTCGGTGGCGCGCGCCTTCTACCGCGATGCGCCCATGGTGGTGCTCGACGAGCCCACCGCCCATCTCGACGGCGAAAGCGCCGCCAAGGTGGAAGCCGCGCTGCACCGCCTCATGCCCGGCCGCACCGGGCTCATCGCCGCCCATCGCCTGGCCAGCATCTCCGGGGCCCACCGCATCGTGGTGGTCAATCACGGTCGCATCGTCGAGGAAGGGGACGCCGCGAGCCTCCTCGCCCAGGATGGCCTTTACGCCCGCCTCGCCACCAGCGGCGACGCGGATTTCTGGGAGGCGGCCCAATGACGGATTTTCTGCGCCTGATCGCGCTCATGCGGCCGCAAGCGCTCTGGATGGTCGTCGCGGTGCTGCTGTCGGCGGTCGCCAGCCTCGCCCACATGGCGCTCATGGCCGCCTCGGGATGGTTCATCACCGCCATGGCCCTTGCCGGCGCCGCGGGCATCGCCATCGACGTGTTCGCGCCGGCCGCCTATATCCGCGGCTTCGCCATTGCCCGCACCGTCTCCCGCTATGTGGAGCGGCTCGTCGGGCATCAGGCGACATTGAAGTTCGTGGCGAGCCTGCGCCCCTGGTTCTTCATCCGCCTCACGCCGCTGGCCCCGGCGGCGCTGGAGGACCAGCGCAGCGGCGACCTGCTGGCACGCCTGAAGGGCGACATCGACCGGCTGGAATTCGCCTTCCTGCGCGTGATCTCGCCTTTGGCCGCGGCGGTGGTGGTGCTGGCCGTGGGGCTCACCTTCATCAGCGCCTTCGACCACGCCATCGCGCTCGTGGTGGCGCTCGCGGCGGTCCTGTCCGGCCTCGGCCTGCCGCTCCTGGTGCAGCGCCTCGCCGCGCCCGCCGCC
The DNA here is from genome assembly GCF_021730435.1 of Xanthobacter agilis. Classification (GTDB taxonomy): domain Bacteria; phylum Pseudomonadota; class Alphaproteobacteria; order Rhizobiales; family Xanthobacteraceae; genus Xanthobacter; species Xanthobacter agilis. Next base: position 158,830 of record NZ_JABWGX010000003.1, on the reverse strand, counting down.
CGCGCCGTCACCGCCCACGGGGCGGAGCTGAACGCCGCGCTGGTCGATCATCTGGAAGGCCGCGCCGAGCTCGACATCTACGATCCCGGCCGGCGCCACCGCGCCGCGCTGGAGGCCACCAGCGACACCCTCATCGCCGCCGAGGGACGGCTCGCGGGCATCGCCGGCTTCGCGGGCGCGGGCGTCGGCCTTGCCGCGCAGGCGAGCCTGCTGGCCGTGATCCTCATCGGCGCGCCGCGCGTCCTCGGCGGCAGCCTGCCGGGACCGGACCTGCCGATGCTGGCGCTGTTCGCCCTCGCCCTGTTCGAGGTGGTGGCGCCGCTGCCCCTCGCCATCCAGACCCTGCCCGGCACGCTCGCGTCCGCCCGGCGCATCTTCACCCTGGTGGACCGGCCGCCGCCGGTGGCCGAGCCCGCCGCGCCGCGGCCGGTGCCGGCCCAAGGGGCGCTCGCCTTCGCCCATGCCGGCCTCACCTATCCCGGCGCCGGCGCCCCGGCGGTGGACGATGTGAGCTTCACCCTTGAACCGGGCCGGCGCGTCGGCGTGGTCGGCCAGAGCGGCTCGGGCAAATCGAGCCTCGTCTCCCTCGCCCTGCGGTTCCGGGCGCCCACCACCGGCGCGGTCCGCTTCGCCGGGAAGAGCGTGGCCGCCTATGACGCCGACAGCCTGCGCGCGCGCCTCGCGGTGCTGGCGCAGGGGGACCACCTGTTTTCCGCCACCATCCGCGAAAACCTGACCCTCGCGGCGCCCGATGCCAGCGACGACGCGCTGAAGGCGGCCTGCGCCAAGGCCGGCATCCTCGCCTTCATCGAAGCTCAGCCGAAGGGGCTCGACACCTTCGTCGGCGCCCATGGGGCCAAGGTCTCGGGCGGCGAGGCGCGGCGGCTCGGGCTCGCCCGCGCACTGTTGAAGGATGCCCCCATCCTCATCCTGGACGAGCCCACGGAAGGCCTCGATACCCAGACCGAGCGTGACGTCATGGCCGCGGTGCTGGAGGCGACCGAGGGGCGCGCCCTTCTGCTCATCTCCCACCGCCACGCGCGGCTCGACGCCATGGACGAGATCATCGTGATGGCCGATGGCCGGATCACCGCCCGCGGCGCACCCGCCGAAATCCTGAAGACCATCGGCGGCAGGGGTCCGGGCGCCGGCGGATGATCGGGAGGCTGGCGCCGGACATGCAACCGGCCGCGTCAAACGCCTCCACCTGAACGGGAAAAGGGGCGCAAACACCGACGGAAAAACGCCTCTTCCGCGTCAAAGTCGGCTTCGCATCCATCATTTGGGGGATGTGGCGGGCGCCGCCGCCGTGAGATGAAGGCAGCACGCGGGACGAAGAGACCTCCGGAACCGCGTTCAGCCTGACGACCTCCCCCCGCAGGTCGTCAGGCTGATTTTTTGTGGGCCCCCAACAAGGGCGGGCGCAGGCGCCTCAGCCCTCGTCCCGGAAACGGTTGGTGATGGGATAGCGCCGGTCGCGGCCAAAATTGCGGGGCGTCACCTTCACCCCTGGCGCGGCCTGACGGCGCTTGTATTCGGCGATCGCCAGCAGGCGTTCCACCCGCTTCACCACCGCCGGGTCGAAACCTTCCGCGATCACGTCGCCCACCGGCATTTCCAGCTCCACCAGGCGGAACAGGATCGCGTCGAGGGTGGCGTAGGGCGGCAGCGAATCCTCGTCCTTCTGATTCTCGCGCAGCTCGGCGGTGGGCGGCTTGTCGATGAGGCGGTCGGCGATGACGATGCCGCCCGGCCCCGCCGCAAACGCCGGCTTCCACACGTTGCGCAGGCGGGAAAGGCGGAACACCTCGGTCTTGTAGAGGTCCTTGATGGGGTTGTAGCCACCGTTCATGTCGCCATAGAGGGTGGCGTAGCCGGTGGACATCTCCGACTTGTTGCCGGTGGTCACCACCATGCCGCCGAACTTGTTGGACACCGACATCAACAGCGTGCCGCGCGCCCGCGACTGGAGGTTCTCCTCCGTCACGTCCCGCTCCTTGCCGGCGAACAGGGGGCGCAGCGCCGCCTCCAGCCCCTCCACGGCGGGGCCGATGGGCAGGATGTCGTAGCGCAGGCCCAGCGCGTCAGCCACCGCCGCCGCATCGGACAGGCTCTCGTCCGAGGTGAAGCGATAGGGCAGCATGATGCAATGCACCCGCTCCGGCCCCAGGGCGTCCACCGCCATCACCGCGCACAGGGCGCTGTCGACGCCGCCCGAGAGGCCGAGCACCACGCCGGGAAAGCGGTTCTTGTTCACATAGTCCTTCAGCCCCAGCACGCAGGCCGCATAATCGGCCGCGTCGTCCTCGGTGCGGTCCACGATACCGCCCTCGGTCATGGCCCAGCCGGTGGCGAGCCGCTCCCAGCGTGTCACCCGCACCCGCTCCTCGAAGCTCGGGAACTGGAGGGCGAGGAAGCGGTCGGCATTGAGGCAGAACGAGGCACCGTCGAACACCAGCTCGTCCTGGCCGCCCACCTGGTTCACATAGAGCAGCGGCAGGCGGCTTTCCACCACCCGCGCCACCGCCACATTCTCGCGCTCCTCATAGACCGAGCGGCGATAGGGCGAGCCGTTGGGCACCACCAGGATCTCGGCCCCGGTCTCGGCGAGGCACTCCACCACGTCCGGCCCCCAGATGTCTTCGCAGATGGGCACGCCGAGTCGCACCCCCTTGAACGGGATCGGCCCCGGCAACGGCCCGGACGCGAACACGCGCTTTTCGTCGAACACGCCGTAATTGGGCAGGTCCACCTTGTGGCGCACGGCGGAAATGCCGCCATTCTCCAGCAGCAGCACCGAATTGTAGAGCTTGCCGCCCTCCACCCAGGGCGCCCCGATGAGCAGGGCCGGCCCCTCCGCCGTCTCCGCCGCCAGCGCCTCGACCGCGTTGCGGCAGGCGGCCTGGAACGACGGTTTCAACACCAGATCCTCGGGCGGATAGCCGGCGATGAACAATTCGGAGAACACGACGAGATCGGCCCCGGAGAGCTTCGCGGCGTCGCGGGTGCGGCGCGCCAGCTCCAGGTTCCCGGACACGTCGCCCACGATCGGGTTCAATTGGGCGACGGCGATGAAAAGAGTATTGGCGGGGCTGGTCATGGGAGGGGTCTACCGGGCCGCGTCGCGGGATGGAGGAAGAAACATGGGCGAGCGCTCACAGGCCGTAGCGGGCCCACAGGGCGCGCGCCTCGGCGGCGGCGAGCGCGCCGGCCGCCGCATCATGGGCCAGAGCCCCGGAAAAGCCGCCGGGGCGGCGCAGAAAGAAGGGCTTCGGCCCCTCCATCAGCGGCAGCTCCACCCCTTCGCCATACCGGGCGCGCAAGGTGGAACGCACGTCGCCGAGCCCGTCGAGCAGGCCAAGGCCCAGGGCCTGGGTGGCAAGCCAGAACTCGCCGGAAAACAAGGTGGCCTCGTCCGCCGTGAGGGTGACGCCGCGCCGGGCGCGCACCAGATCGGCGAACACCACATGCAGTTCCTTCAGCAGCACATCGAGCCGCTCCACGTCCTCCGGTCGCTCGGGCCGGAAGGGATCGAGCGACACCTTCTTCTCGCCGGCGGTGTAGACGCGGCGCTCGATGCCGAAGCGGGCGATGGCCTTGTCGAAGCCGAAGCCGGCGCTCACCACCCCGATCGAGCCCACCACCGAGCACGGATCGGCGAAGATCTCGTCGGCCGCGCAGGCGATCATGTAGCCGCCGGAGGCCGCCACATCCTCCACGAAGGCGAAGACGTGTTTTTCCCGCTCCTCCGCCAGCGCCCGGATGCGCTTGAAGATGAGGTGGGACTGCACCGGCGAGCCGCCGGGCGAATTGATGAGCAGCGCCACCGCCGGCGCATCCTTCACACAAAACGCCTTCTCCAGCGCCTTGGCGCAGCCGGCGAGGGTGAGGGACGCCGAAAACGGCGCGCTCATGCCGATGGTGCCGGACAGGCGCACCACGGGCACCACCGGCGCATCCTTGCGCCAGCGCTGGGGCAGAAGGGCGCGCACACGGCGCGGCAGGAAGGAGAGAGCATCGGCCATGGTTGAGATGTAAGCCCCCCGCGCGACGGCCTCAAGGCACAGCCGCGCGGCGGATGATCTCGCCACCGCGGGTGGCGCGCCCCGCACCGTCCCGCCGATCCCTCATCCCAAGGCGCCGGCGCCCCGCACCACCGCTTCCGCGGCGATGGTGGGCACGCCTTCGGCATCGGCCAGGACAAGACCGGGCAACAGGCGCGGCGCCGTGCGCCGGCCTTTCACCGCGCGCACCAGCAAGCGCACCGCCGGCGCCTCGGGGCGCGGATGCACCGGCAGCAGCTCCGCCGCGCCGAAGCGCCCCGCCAGCGCGGCGAAAATCGCCTCCATCTCTTCCGGCCGGTGAATCAGGCACAGCACGCCACCGGGCGCGAGGCAGCGATAGGCCGTCGTGACCCACGCCAGCAACAGCTCGGCGCCGCCTATATGGGCGCGGGCGCGTCCCGCGTGGGGGGAGGTCTGGTGCGCGCCCGCGGCATTGAAGGGCGGATTCACGAGCACGAGGTCGGCCATGCCCACCGCCGGCGCCGGGGGACCCGATGGACGCGCGAGCCGCAGCACATCGGCCACCACCACCCGGCAGCGGCCGCCGAAGTGATTGTCCGCCACGTTTTCCGTGGCCAGGGCGGCAAGCGTGGGATCGATCTCCACCAGCGTCCCGGTGGCCTCGGGCACCCGCGCGAGGAAGGCAAGGCCCGCCGCCCCCACGCCGGCGCCGAGATCCACCATGGCCCGGCACCCCGCCGGCGCGAGCGCCGCCAGCAGCACCGCATCGTGCCCCACACGATGGCCGCGCGCCTGCTGCCGCAGCGTCACGCGCCCGCCAAGGATGGCGTCGGCGGTGACATCGGGGCGCGCGGGCGGGGTCACGGCGCAGCTCCGCTCACGCCGGATCATGCAGGGCGTCGGAAAAACCCGCCTCCGCCAGCAGGCGCCAGGCGCGGGGCGCCTCATCGTCCACCACCAGCAGGCGGCGGGGCAGAATGCCGATGGAGCCCTCAAGCGCGCTGATGTGCGCATCCGCGACCAAATGGCCGATGCCGGCGGCATCGAGCAGGGCCGTGACGGCGCCGAGCAGCACCAGATCGTTGGTTCGCAGCAGCTCCCGCATCCTCGCCCGCTCCCGATGCCCGGCCGGCGCTTCGGCCTGCCCGCGTCGCCAAAGCGCGTGCGCGGGCCGCCAGACCCCTTGCGCCATGCCCATGGGCATCCCTATGGTGCGCCCGAAAGATTGACAAGCGGGAGCGTTTCTTGGCCGTCGTCCTTCCGTTCGAGCCGAATGAACCGTCCATCGATGCGCTGGTGCGCCTCGTGAAGGCGGACATGGAGCGCGTGAACGCCGCCATCCTGGCCCGCACAGGCTCCGACGTGGCGATGATCCCCGAGGTGGCCAACCACCTCATCTCCTCCGGCGGCAAGCGCTTGCGGCCCATGCTGACGCTCGCCTGCGCGGCGCTGAGCGGGTACGAGGGCGACGGCCACATCAAGCTGTCCGCCTCGGTGGAATTCATGCACACCGCCACCCTTCTCCACGACGACGTGGTGGACGAGAGCGACATGCGCCGGGGCAAGCTCGCCGCCCGCAAATTGTGGGGCAACGAGGCCAGCGTGCTGGTGGGCGACTTCCTGCTCGGCCAGGCGTTCAAGATGATGGTCGAGGTCGGCTCGCTGACGTGCCTCGACATCCTCTCGAATGCCGCCAGCGTCATCGCCGAGGGCGAGGTGATGCAGCTCGCCGCCGCCAAGAACACCCAGACTTCGGAAGACGATTATCTCGCCGTCATCCGCGGCAAGACGGCGGAATTGTTCGCCGCCGCCTGCGAGGTCGGGGCCGTGCTCGGCCAGCGGCCGAAGGCGGAGCAGGCCGCCTGCCGCTCCTATGGCATGAATCTGGGCATCGCCTTCCAGCTCGTGGATGACGCCCTCGATTACGGCGGCAACCAGACGAAGCTCGGCAAGAACGTCGGCGATGATTTCCGGGAGGGCAAGATCACCCTGCCGGTGCTGCTCGCCTTCCGCCGCGGCGACGAGAGCGAGCGCGCCTTCTGGCAAAAGTGCCTGGAAAACGGCGAGGTGACCGACGCCGACCTCAAGCAGGCCATCGCCCTGCTCATGAAGCACCGGGCGCTGGCCGACACGGTGGAGCGCGCCCGCCACTACGGCGCCATGGCCAAGGACGCCCTGGCCCTGTTCCCGGCAAGTCCCGCCAAGTCCGCGCTCAAGTCGGCCCTGTCGCAGGCCGTGGATTTCTGCCTCGCCCGCGCCCACTGATACGGGTATCCGCCGCGCGGGGCGCCCCGCGGCGGGCCCGGCCCGCGTCACCCCCCGCGCGGGCCGAGCACGATCACCGCCGCGCCGGCTAGGCACAACAAGGCGCCGGCGGCATCCCAGCGGTCAGGGCGCACGCCTTCCACCAGCCACATCCAGGCCAGCGACGACACGATATAGATGCCGCCATAGGCCGCGAAGGCGCGGCCAGCGGCTTCCGAATCAACGAACGTGAGCGCCGTGGCGAACGCGCCAAGGCTCACCACCCCCGCCAGCAGCCACCAGGGCGAGCCGCCGAGCCGCAGCACATGCCAGAAGGCAAAGCAGCCTGCGATTTCGCCAAGGGCAGAAAACAGAAAGGCGGGAAGCGTCATCGGGTTCTCTCGGCCTGCGGCACCCGCTTGGCGCGGCGTCCCATGCGTTCAAGAAAGCGCACCGCCCCCGGACTCTCAACCTCATTTCGCGACGCACGCCAGCGATGCACGCCATGGGTGTCAGCGCAGAACGGTCGGCCGCACCCACCAGCCGGGCCGGGCCGCCGCCACCCGCCGGGCCAGCGCAGCCGCGTTGCGGCAGGTGTCGGTGAGCGCGAACACCGTGGCGCCGGAGCCCGACATGCGCACCAGAAGCGCCTCGGGCGCGCCGGTGAGCCGCGCCATCACCTCCTGAATGATCGGCGCCACCACCCGGGCGGGGGGCTCCAGGTCGTTGGGCAGGCCGGCGAGCACGGCGCGCAGCGCCGACGCCTCGACCGGAAGGGTGGAGGGGTGGTCGGGACCCGGCAACGGGTCGCCGGCGCGCAGGCCGAGCGTGCGGAACACGTCGGCGGTGGGCACCGCCACGCGGCAGTTCACCAGCACCGCCGGCAGCACCGGCAGGGCGATGGGCGCCGACAGCTCGTGCCCCACCCCGCGCATGACGCGCGCCCTGGGATCGAGACACACCGGGACGTCGGCCCCAGTGGCACACGCCGCCGCGTGAAGACGCGGATCGTCGCCGGCAAGGCCATTGAGGCGCGCGAGCAGCCGCAATGCCGCCGCCGCATCGGCCGACCCGCCGCCGAGCCCCGCCGCCACCGGCAGGCGCTTCACCAGGCGGAAGGCGCCAAGTCGCGCGCCGGGCAGTTCCCGCGCGAAGGCGCGGGCGGCCTTGAGCACCAGATTGTCGGTGTCCGGCCCCGCGTCGGACGCCATCGGCCCGGCCACGGCCAGGCTGAGCGGGGCGTCCGCACGCAGCGACACCACGTCGCTGGCCCCGGCGAAGGCGACGAGGCTCACCAGATCATGATATCCATCGGTCCGCCGGCCCACCACCCGCAGGGTCAGGTTGATCTTGGCCGGGGCCTTGGCGACGAGCGGCTCCATGGCGCGCGTTATGCCGCGCCGCCCGAAGGCCCGCAAGGCGCCGCCGATGTCGTGACGTCATCAACACAGGATGACGCGTGCAAACTTGCGGCGCACTGGGAAAGCGGCCATCCTCCCGCCATCTCGCCGCGCTTGTATGGCGCGTTGCAACGGCCGCACAGGCTCTTCAGGATTCTCGATCGGTGAAGATTCCCCGCCTCTCCTCCTCCGTGGCCCTGGCTGCCGGGCTTGCCGCGGTGCTGCATCTTGCCCTGCCCGTTACGGCCCGCGCGGAGGCCCCCACCGATACGGACCTCACCATCTCGGGCAGCTATCTGGCCGCCCGGTTTGCGAGTGCCGAGCGCGATTCAGATGCGGCCGTGACGTATCTGCGCAACCTCCTGCGGCTTGATCCGCGCAATGCGGAGGTGATCGAGCGCGCCTTCTTCGCCACGCTGGTGGACGGGCAGATGGACGAGGCCATGAAGCTGGCCGACCGTCTGGTGAAGGTGGATCGCACCAACCGCATCGCCCGCCTCGCGCTGGCGGTCAAAGCCATCAAGAAAAGCCAGTACCAGACCGCCCGCACCAACCTGTCGCTGTCGGTGCGCGGCCCCATCGGCGATCTCACCGCCACCTTGCTCGCCGCCTGGACCTTCTATGGTTCCGGCAACACCAAGGGCGCGGTGGAGCTGATCGACCGCCTGCAGGGGCCGGACTGGTACGCGCCGCTGAAGGCGCTGCATACGGGCCTCATCCTGGACGCCGCCGGCAACAAGAAGGAGGCCGGCAAGCGCCTCGCCGAAGCGGTGAAGCTCGACCCCGGCTCCCTGCGCACGGCGGATGCCTATGCCCGCTGGCTCTCGCGCAACGAGAATGACGCGGCCGCCATCGCCGCCCTGTCCGAATTCGAGAAGGCGATGCCGAACCACCCCCTGGTGGCCGCCGAGATGAAGGAGCTGAAGGCCGGCAAGGCCCTGCCGCCGCTGGTGACCACCGCCCAGGAAGGTTCGGCCGAGGTGCTCTACGGTCTCGGCGCCACCCTGGGCCGGCAGGGCGGGGAAGACCTCGCCCTGGTCTATCTGCAACTCGCCACCTGGCTCGATCCGGAGCACCCCTTCGCCAGCCTGGCGCTGGCGGACCTCTACGAGCAGCTCAAGCAGCCGCAAAAGGCGATCGCGCTCTATGAGACGGTGCCGGCCGGCTCGCCGCTCCGCCGCAATGCCGAGGTGCAGCTCGCCATCAATCTTGACGCCATCGACAAGCCCGATGAGGCGCGCAAGCACCTGGAAGACATCATCGCCGCCGATCCGAAGGATCTTGAGGCCATCGTCGCGCTGGGCCGCATCCAGCAGTCGCGCAAGATGTTCGCGGAGTGCGCCGCCACTTACGGCAAGGCGATCGACCTGATCACCACGCCCGGCAAGGGCAATTGGGCGCTGTTCTACTTCCGTGGCATCTGCAACGAGCGCAGCAAGAACTGGCCCGCCGCCGAGGCCGACCTGAAGAAGGCGCTGGAGCTGAACCCCGATCAACCGCAGGTTTTGAACTATCTTGGCTATTCGTGGGTGGACCAGGGCATCAACCTGGACCAGGGGCTGGATATGATCCGCAAGGCGGTATCCTTGCGCCCCGACGACGGCCCCATCGTGGACAGCCTCGGCTGGGCCTATTACCGGCTCGGCCGCTACGACGAGGCGGTGAACGAGCTGGAGCGCGCGGTCGAGCTGATGCCCCAGGATCCGGTCATCAACGATCACCTGGGCGACGCCTATTGGAAGGTGGGGCGGCGCCTGGAGGCGGGCTTCCAGTGGGCGCATGCCCGCGACCTGAAGCCCGCGCCCGAGGACCTCGCCAAGATCGTGAAAAAGATCGACAACGGCCTCGACGCGGTCGACCAGCCCGCCCCCGTGCGCAAGGCGGAAGACGACAAAAAGGGCGGCTGAGCCCCCTTCTCGGTAGTCTTCCGCGACGAAGTGACCCAGACCGCACCGGCGGAGAACCTGCGGTGCGGCGCGGGTCTTTTGGCGTGAGCCGCTCCCGGCTGGCGAATCGCCCATGAGCCGCGCGCCCGGTTGTTGGGTACGCGGCCGTTGGGTACGCGGCTCATGGGTACGCAGCTCATGGGCTGCGGCGCCACGGGCGATGGCGGTACCACCGGTCGAGAGCGGGTGGTTCACCGGCTTCTCGTACCGGCTCGCGGCTTCCCCAATCCATCCCCGTTTGCCCGCCCCCCATGCACGATGCCCCAGTGCGTGACGCCGCACCCGGCGGACCCGCGATGTGCACGCCCAGCCCACGCCCCTGCGGCATTCCAGCGGGGAGCACCACCGCGCCACGGCCCCACATACCCGGCGTAGGACAAACCCTGGCACCGACGGCGCTCCGTGCGCCACGGCTCAGACGCTCGTCGGCATTGCGCGCCGGACCCGACACCCTTGGGGGAGCGCCGCCCGGCGGATGACGAAGGTTGCGAACGCGATCGACGCGCACCGCTGCACGCCCGCCTTCTGGCGCGCCGGCAGGGCGAGCGATACCCTCCACAGCCGACGATCTCGCGACGGCGCCGGATCTCTCCGGCAAGGCTGCTCGACAAGGATGAGACCACATGGATGAATGGGCCTGGCTGGTCGTCCTGATACTGGCCTTTCCGGTGATGGCGGTGGTGGCCCTGGTCCTCACCCTCCGGCAACGTGCACGCCTGCACGCCCTCGAAGCCCGGATGGCGACCCTGGAAGCCGCGCTCGCCGGAGCGCCGGCCGCCGCGCGCATGCCGGGCGCCGAGGCGCCTCCGGCCGCCCACGCCTTGTCCGCGCGCGCGGATATCAAGGATGTCAAGGACGCCGAGGACATCGAGGAACCGGAGCCAAACCCAGGATCAATCTCTGGGCCCGCTCTCGATCCTCGCGGGCGCGCGCCGCGCCGGCCGCTGGCGGTGCTGGGCAGGCTCGGCCGCCTCCGCGCGCACCTCGGCGGCCTGGAAGAAAAGATCGGGGCGCGCTGGACCGTATGGGTCGGCGGGCTGGCCCTGGCGCTGGGCGGCGTGTTCCTGGTGCGGTTCGCGGTGGAGCAGAATCTGATCGGCCCCGCCGGGCGCATCGGCCTCGGCCTCGCCCTGGCGGCGGCCCTGCTGGCGGCGGGCGAGGCCCTGCGCCGGCTGGATCGGCGGCAGGGCCTGCCAGAGCATGCGCCGGCCGGGATGCCGCAGGTGCCGGGCCTGCTGACCGCGGTGGGCACCATGACCGCGTTTGGCAGCCTCTATGCCGCCTATGATACCTATCACCTCATCACCCCGCCCCTCGCCTTCGCCCTGCTGGGGCTGACCGCCATCGGCACGCTGCTGGCGGCGCTGCTGCATGGCCCGGCGCTGGCCGCCCTCGGCTTCGCGGGCGCCGCGGTGACACCGCGGCTCATCAGCACCGACACCCCCGACGCCTGGGGCGTGGCCCTGCTCATCATGGTGGTGGGCGCGGCGGCGCTGGCGGTGGCGCGCATTCGGCTGTGGCGCTGGTTCGCGCTGCTGGCGGTGGCCGGTACGGCCGGCTGGGGCTTCATCCTGCTTGTGTTCACCATTCCGCAGGCGGTGCCAGCGGCCGGCGCGCTGGCGCTGGCGCTGCTGGCCCTCACCGCCGTGCTGCTGACCCCCGGCCATCTGCTCGGACCGCCGGGCGGGGACCGGCCAGACCCCATGTCCACCTATGGTGCCGCCCTGGCGCTCGCCGTGGCCGCCCTCGCCGCCAGCGAAGGACAGGCCGCGCCGATGCCGTTCGCGGTATTTCTCGTCGTTGTGTTCGGCGCTCTGCTGCTCGCCTGGCGCGCGGAGGCCGCCACCTTCGCTGCCCTGGCCGCCGCCGTGGCCGCTCCGGTCATCCTCACCGCGTGGGTGTTCCCGCCGGACGCCGACAGCGCCCTCGCCCCCGCCGGGCCGATGGCCGGCATCGTGCCGGAGCCGGCGCGCCTGTCGGTGGGTGCGTTCGCCCTCTATGGCTTCGGCATGGCCCTGGTACTGGCCACGGTCGGCCTCGCCGGCGCGCGCCGGGCGCAGCGGGGCCTTGCCGGCCTCGGCTGGGCGGCAACCGCGGCCACCGGGCCGCTGCTGCTGCTGATTGCCGCCTACGGTCGCCTGACCGCCCTCGACCGAAGCCTGCCCTTTGCGGCCTTGGCCCTGGCGCTCGCCGCGCTGTTCACGGCGGCGGCGGAATGGCTAAGCCGCCTGCGCCGACCGGCGCCGGCCGCGGCGCTCGCCGCCGGCGGCGTGGTGGGCCTGGCGCTCGCCCTCGCATTCGCCTTGGAAAAGGGATGGCTCACCGTGGGCCTGGCCCTCGCCACGCTCGGCGTGGCCTGGGTATCGACCCTGCGGCCCTTGCCCGGCCTGCGCCCCCTGTCCGCCGGCCTCGGCCTGGTGGTGCTGGCGCGGGTGGGCTGGGAGCCCACCATCGCCGGGGCGGATCTGGGCACCACCCCGGTCTTCAACTGGCTGCTGTGGGGCTATGGGCTGCCCACGCTTGCGTTTGCCGGTGCGGCGCGCCTGCTGGCACCGGCGGGCGACGATTGGAGCCGCCGCACGCTGGAGAGCCTCGCCCTCGTCTTCGCCGTGCTGCTGGCGGCTCTGGAGGTGCGCCACCTCGCCCATGGCGGCGATATGGAAACCCCGGTCACGAGCCTGTTCGAGACCGGCCTGCTGGCCTCCCTCTACGGCGCCTATGCCATCGGCCTCGAACGGCTCGCGGGGGTCACGGGACGCACCTTCTACCGCCTGTTCTCCAACCTTATGGCGACGCTGGCCGCCCTGTGCGCACTGGCCGCGCTCCTCACCGAAAATCCGTTCGTGACCGGCGAAAACGTGGGCGGCCCGGTCTTCAACGATCTCCTTCTGGCCTATGGCCTGCCCGCCGGGCTCGCCTTGCTCTATGCGGCCGGACTGCCGGCGGAGCGGGTCCGGTTGCGGCTGGTGGCCGGTGGGCTCGCGCTGGTGCTGGCGCTCGCTTACGCCACGTTCGAGGTAAGCCGCCTGTTCCAGGGTCCGGTGCTCGACCCGGAACGGATCGGCGCCACCGAATGGTATGCCTATTCAGCCACCTGGCTTGCCTTTGGCATCGCCTTGCTGGGCCTCGCCCTGTGGCGCGGCTCGCGAACTCTGCGGCTGGCGTCCGCGGCCGTGATGATGGCCACGGTGCTGAAGGTGTTCGTCTCCGACATGGCGGACCTGGAAGGGGTGCTGCGCGCGCTGTCCTTCATCGGCCTCGGCATCGTGCTGGTGGCCATGGGCTGGCTTTACCAGAGGCTGCTCGCCCGCAATGGAGGACACGGGGACACCGCGTGAGCCCCACTCGCGTTTTCTTCAATGCACTGAAATAATGGCGGCGGAGCCACCATGTCCGCAAGGATGCAACGCCGATGATCGCCTGGGACGATTTCCGCCTGGTGCGGGCCATTGCGGAAACCGGGTCGCTCTCAGGCGCCGCCGAGCGTCTGGCGGTGAATCACTCGACGATTTTCCGCCGCCTCGGGGCGCTCGAGGAGCAGATCGGCGCGCGGCTGTTCGATCGCTCGCGCGCCGGCTATGTGCCCACCCCCACCGGCGAGGAGATGGTGCGACTGGCCGAGCGCATGGGCGAGGAAGTGGCCGCCGTGGAGCGGCGCATCACCGGGCAGGATCTGCGGCCCTCCGGCGAATTGCGGGTGACCACCAACGATTCCATGCTCATCCACATGCTGACCCCAGTGCTGGCCAGCTTCCGCATGGCCTATCCCGAGATCCGGCTCGAAGTGGTGGTCACCAACTCGTCGCTCAGCCTGTCGAAGCGCGATGCGGACGTCGCCATCCGCGCCAGCGACCGGCCGGGTGATGCCCTGGTGGGGCGGCGCATCGCCAGCATCGGCTGGGGCGTCTTCGCCCGTCCGGACCTCGTGCCCGGCGGCCGGCTGGAACCGGGCGACCTGCGGCGGCATGACTGGATCGGCTTTTCCGATGCCCTGAGCGGCATCAAGCCGGCAAAATGGCTGCGCGAGCGGGTGGGCGAGGAACGGCTCGTCTATCGCGTCAATTCGGTGCTGGGGCTGGCGGAAGCCGCCGCCGCCGGCATCGGGCTCACGGTGCTGCCCTGCTTCATCGGCGCCCGCACGTCAGGCCTCGCGCGCTACCTGGGGCCTGAACCGGAAATGGCCTCCGGCCTGTGGCTGGTCACCCATCCGGACATCAAGACCACTGCGCGCGTGCGCGTGTTCATGGACCATGTGGGGCGGGAACTCCACCGCCAGAAAGCCAGCATCGAGGGCGTGGACGAAACGCCGCCTGCCGCGCACGAGCCGACGGCGGTGTGAGGGCGCGCAAAACAAGAGAAGACACGCCGGCTGAGACCGAACCGCCACCAACCGGAGCGCCACCGCCTATTCGGCCGAAGCCTCCTGCGCGGCGGGGCGGGAGCGGCTGCGGCGGGACGCCACCTGCGGACGGTCCTTGCCCGTGCGCTGGAAATCGCACCACATGGTCTGCACCCCGGCGAGGGTGCCGCGGAAGCTCGCCGGCCCGGTCTTCAGCACATCGAAGCAGGGCTCGAAGCTCATGCCCTTCACCGCGCCGCAGACGGCGCCGCCCTGCACGCGCAGGGTGTTCGGCGGCAGGCGGACAAAGCGGGCGGGCGCCTCGCGCAGCGAGATGATGCCCGCCACCGACCCGTCGGCATACACGCGCCCGGAGCCCTTGGAGCCCTCGAAGCAGGTGAAGGAGAAATCACGCCCGACCACAAAGGCCCGCGCCTGCTCGGCGCTGAGCTGCTCCTCGGCCCGGGCTGCGGCCGTCAGTGCCGGCCCCGTCACGATGGTGGCGAAGCCGACAGCCGCGAAAAGTGTGCTGCGCATGGCTGGATCGCGAAATGCCTGTCTATTGGCTTTCCAGTTGCTCAGACCCACCCCCGCGCTGTCAAGAGACGGCTCCGCCCCAAGGCCCGGAAAACGCGGCCACCGCGCCTTTTCCGCCCCACTGTGCCCGCCGAACCGCACCGGCGTTAAGTTTGCGTTCACACAACGGCCGCCACCGGCGACCGCGCCGGCTCCTCCCGGATCGGCAGATTGATGGCGGCCGAGGCGAAGGAGAGGGCCACAGCCAGCCACCACACCAGATCGTAGGAGCCGACCGCCTCATAGATCTCGCCGCCCAGATAGACGCCAATGAAGCCGCCCACCTGGTGCGAGAAGAAAGCGAAGCCGTAGAGCATGGCCATGTAGCGGGTGCCGAACATCAGCATCACCAGGCTCGAGGTGGGTGGCACCGTGGACAGCCACAAAAGCCCGATCACCGCCCCGAACACATAGCAGCTCAAGGGCGTGACCGGCAGCAGGATGAACACGGCGATGGCCACCCCCCGCCCGGCGTAGATCCAGGCCAGCAGCCACTTGCGCGACACGCGCCCGGTCAGGTAGCCGGCGCCGATGGAGCCGGCCATGTTGAACAGGCCGATCAGGGCAAGGGTCACCGCCCCGACCGACAGGCTCATGCCGCGATCCACCAGGAAGGCCGGCATGTGCACGGTCACGAAGGCGAGCTGGAAGCCGCAGGTGAAGAAGCCCAGCACCAGCATCACATAGCTCGGATGCCGGAATGCCTCGGACAGCGCCGCGCCCACACTCTGCTGCGGCGCCGCCGGGCCGCTCGCCGGTGCGGCGCCACGGGTGGCCAGCGCCAGGGAGAACGGCATCACCAGCAGCAGCGAAGCGCCGAAGACGATCAGCGTATCCTGCCATCCCACGCTCTGCAGCAGGCCGGTGGTCAGCGGCGGAAACAGGAACTGGCCGAACGAGCCGGCCGCGGTGGCCGCGCCGAAGCCCAGCGCCTTCAGCCGGTCGGGCAACAGCTTGCCGAACGCCGCCAGCACCAGGTTGAACGAGGCCGCCGAAAGCCCGAACCCCACCAGCACGCCGGCGGTCAGCTGCAGCGCGGTCGGCGTGCCGGAATAGGCCATCAGCACCAGTCCGGCGGCGTAGATCAGCGCCCCCGCCCACATCACGCGCACGGTGCCGAAGCGGTCGGCGATCGCCCCCGCGAACGGCGAGCCGAGGCCCCACAGGAGGTTCTGGATGGCCACCGCAAGGCCGAACACGTCCCGGCCCCAGCCGAACTCCCGCGACATGGGCACCAGGAACAGCCCGAACACCGAACGCGGCCCGAAGGTGAGCATGGCGATGGCGCAGCCGGCGACGACAATGAGAAGCGCAGGAAGGTGACGCCCAGGAGCCGAAGCCGGGGACGCGGGCGGGGGTGAAGCAGTCATGAGCCGTTCTCTTTGCGCGCCCCGATGAGGGGTCACGCTTCACGGTCATGGTAATGCCCGCCGCCGGGCTCTGAAAAATCAATAATAGAAAAGCCATCCATGAGATTGCTTCATGGATGGTCGCGGCGATACAGTGTCATCGTGGAGATCGCGCCGACCGCCCACCAGCGCGGCCGGCGGGGCTGGGGAGGCGGCGCGCGGGACGCGAGCCGCCTCGGGTACGGATCAACCGCGGTTCGGCCGCTCTCCCCGCGGCGGACGGGACATGCCGAAAAAGCCGCCCAAGCCCTTGCGCGCGGTCGTTTCGAAATACTTCTTCTGGGCCGCGTCAAAGCTCTGGTAGAGCGGATCGAGGGTATCCGCCACCTGGCGCAGTTCGCCGGCCATGGCGGTCATGCGATCGGAAGCCTCGCGCACGCGCGTCACCATGTCCGGACGCGCCGGGCGCTGGCCGGACTGGCGGGCCTCCTGCCGCATGGTGCGGAGTTCCGCCATGCGGGCCGTGCGATCGTTGGCCACGTTGCGCAACGCAGTCTCGAACGCCGGCCAGAGCTTCTCCTGGTCGGGGGTCAGCTTCAGCCCGCCCTTGAGTTCGGCGAGGTGGGCCTCGAAAGCGGCCGCCTGCTTGGCGGGCATGCCCTGCGGGGCAGCAGGAGCGGTAGCGGCCGGCGCGGATTGAGGGGCCGCCTGCGGCGCTGCGGACTGCGCGCTCTGGGGCGGGGTGGCATCGGCAGGACCGGCGGCATGGGCGATCGCCGATCCGGCAATGAGCGCGGCGGTGGCGGCGGCAATAACGGCTTTTTTCATCGTGATCCTCCTTAAAGGACGGCCGCACAATGGCCCGGCGACACCTGCGCCTCAACTTAAAGTTCCGTAATCATTCCTTTGTCGGAGACGCTTGGAGACACAGGGGAATTTAGCCGGCGGCCGGTGCCTGACCCAGGTGCCTGACCCAGGTGCCTGCCCCAGCTGCCTCACAGTTCCCAAGCCAAACCGCGCGGCCCCGAGAGAGGCCCCGTCCGCGCCGGTCGAAGACCCCGATCGGCGTCAGCCCGCGGCCGGGCGCGGCCACAGCAGCTGCGCCTCGCCCGCGTCGACACTGCGTCGGCCAGGCGCAAAGCCGCGCCGCTCCATCTCGCAGCGCCACGCGCCGGGATGGCCGGAAATCCGGTAGAGCGCATAGGCGCCCGCGCCCCGGTCGTCGTCCGGCCCCGCCGATGCGGAGGGCACGCCCACCACCGGGATGGAGCCACCGCCCGCGATCTCGATCTGGCCCAGAGCCGCGCGGTGGTCATGGCCATGCATCACCAGCTCTGCCCCGGCCTCGGCCAGCACCGCGCGGACCGCCGCCGCATCCTTGAGATCGCGGTGGAACGGTCGCGATCCCACCGGCGGATGATGGATCATCACCGCGCGAAACAGCCCCTCGGTCTTCAATTCCGCCAGCACCGCCCGGAGCCGGCCAAGCTGGCCCTTGCCCGCCTCCCCGCTCGCCAGGAACACCGCCGTCGGCACCGCCGTGGATACGCCCACCACCGCCACCGGCCCCCGGCGCCGCACATAGGGGAAGGCATCCACATCCACCGGCGTGTGAGGATGGGTGTCGTCGCCGGACAGGAACGGCGCCCAATGCTCCAGGTGGTAGTGCATGGCGGAGCGCACATAAGCGTCGTGATTGCCGGGCACCACGCTCACCCGATCGGGCGCGCCGAGGGAGGTCAGGAAGGTGGCGCCGGTGTCGAACTCCGCCGGCAGGCTCACATTCACGAGGTCGCCGGTGACGCAGATGTGGTCCGGGGCCTGCACCAGCAAATCGTCCATCAGCGGCCCGAGGGTGGAGGCGCCGAAGTTGCGCCGCCGCGCGCCGATCCAATTCATCATGCCGAAGAATCGCTTGCCCAGGAGCTCGGAGAGTTGAGCTTCCGGGATCGGACCAAGATGCGGATCGGACAAATGCGCGAGCGTGAACATGGCGGCGAGGAAACCCCCTGGACAATTCCCGCGGCAAGCGTGCACCGGCTTTCCGTCCGGAATTGCGACACAACGAAGAGCGCGCGCAAATTCCACCATCAGGGCACACGCGCGCCGGCGCGCGCCGCAGGCCTCCCCTCCTTTAGAGCATCCCGTGTGCGGCGCAACCGCGACCGCCGCCCGCGCCGCGCCCGCGACGTTGGCGAACCCGCTCCACCGCGCGAAATTCTGGTGCAATGCGGCGCGGCGCGGTATCTCTTCCCCCTGCCCTTCGGGCGCTCCCCCAGCGCCGATCAGGAGCCATTCTGTCCGTGCGTGCCTTCCGCTGCCTCCCCCTTGCCGCCCTCGCCCTTGCGATTCCCGTCGCCTTGCCCGCGCGGGCGCAGGCCGCCCAGGTTTCCGTGCGTGGCACGGACATTCTGGTGGACGGGCGCCCCTTCATCCCCAACGGCGCCAGCGGCGAGACCCGGCTGCCGGAGCTGAAGGCCCTCGGCGCCAATGTGGTGCGCACCTATGGCCAGGAGCCCGGCGAGATCCTGGATGCCGCCCAGCGCGCCGGACTGAAGGTGATCGTCGGCTTCTGGATGGGCCATCCCCGCCTCGGCTTCGACTATCGCAATCGGCAGGCGGTGGAGGCCCAGCTCGACGGCCTGCGCCACATGGTGGAACGCTACCGCAACCATCCGGCCCTGCTCATGTGGGGGGTCGGCAACGAGGTCGAGGTGGAGCTGCCGCCGGCGGAGGCCCAGGCGGTGGTCTGGCCCGCCATCGAGGAGGCCGCGCGCCTCGTGAAGACCCTCGATCCCAGCCACCCCACCCTCGCCGTGGTGGCCGAGGTGGGGACCGACAAGGCCCGGCATGTGAAGGAGCTGGCGCCTTCCATCGACGTGCTCGGCATCAACGGATATGGCGACGGCCTTCTGACCTCCGTCACCCGCGCCCGCATGCAGGGCTGGACCGGCCCGGTAGTGCTCACCGAGATGGGCGCACAGGGGCATTGGGAGGCCCCCAGGACCACCTGGGGCGCCCGCTTCGAGCCCACCTCGTCCCAGAAGGCGGACCTGATGCGGCGCTACCTATCCACCGCGAGCCACTCCGGTATCGGAACCATCGTCTTCCTATGGGGCCAGAAGCAGGAGGTGACGCCCACATGGTATTCGCTGCTGCTGCCCACCGGCGAATGGACCGAGACCGTAGAGGTCATGGCCGACCAATGGGACGGCAGTCCGCCCGGCGGCGACAACCACGCCCCGCGCATCCTCTCGCTGCGCCTCGATGGCCCCTCCGTGCTCACCCGCACGGGGACGACCCTCGCCCGGGTGGCCGCCACCGATCCCGACGGCGACCCGCTGAAGGTGGAGTGGCAAGTGATGGCCGAAAGCACCGCCCCGAGCTTCGGCGGCGACCGGGAACCGGTGCCGCCGAGCTTCCCGGACGCCGTGCGCGACACCCAGGCCAACGCCGCGCGCATCGGCCCCCTGCCGCCGGGCGCCTACCGGGTGTTCGTGACCGTGCGGGACGGCCGCGGCGCGGTGGCCACCGGCAACCTGCCGATCTATGTGCGATAGCCGGGAGCCCACATGCCGCCCCTCAGGCCCAGCCCGCGCGGCCCCTGGGCACCGCGCCGAAGCCGCTCAAAGGCGGGGCCGACGGCCTGAGACCAAAAACCCCGAGCCGCGGCGGCGCCCGAGCCTCAGGATCTCACCCCCGGACACGCGGCGCATCCTTTTCTGAAGCCCTTTTCATTCTTGAATTTTTGTGGAGAGCTTTGATGGCCAAGATCGACAGGCTGCTGGTGGGCGAGGCGCTGGTGGGCGACGGCAACGAGGTGGCCCATATCGACCTCATCATGGGGCCGCGCGGCTCGTCCGCCGAATACGCCTTCGTGACCGCCCTCACCAACAACAAGGACGGCTTCACCACCCTGCTCGCCGTGGTGGAGCCGAACCTGCTGGCCAAGCCCAACACGGTGCTGTTCAACAAGGTGACCATCAAGGACGCGCGCCAGGCGGTGCAAATGTTCGGCCCGGCACAATATGCGGTGGCCACGGCCGTCACCGACAGCGTGGCCGACGGCACCATCCCGATCGCGGAGGCGGATGACATCTTCATCTGCGTGGGCGTGTTCATCCATTGGGATGCATCCGACGACGCCAAGATCCAGAGTTTCAATTACGAGGCCACCCGCGAGGCCATCCGGCGCGCGGTGACCGGCACCCCCCGACCTGCCGATGCCATCGCGCAGGCGCATGATGCCCAGCATCCCTTCGCCGCGCCATAGGCTTCCGCCGGAACGATCGCGCGAGGGCGGCGCGCCAAGAGCCCCCGCAGAAAGAGCCCCCGCAGCAGCAGCCCCCGTCGCCCTCACACCGGCGTGCGCACGTCGCGGGGCACCTCGTCGAGCCGGCCGGTGGGAGCCAGATAGGTGATGAGCTGCACCGCCCGGTCGCCGGGACCGGCAAGCTTGGCGATGATGCCGCGCAGCGCCTTGAACTCCTGAGCGGACAAGGGCTCGAACAGGGAATCGTTGGCCGGCACCTGCACCACCACCAGCTCGGTCAGGCGCCGCTCGGCCTCCGGCGTCACGGTCAGCACCACGCGGCGGCGATCCTCCGGATTGACCGCCTTGGTTACGAGCCCCGCCGCCACCAGCTTGTTCACCTCCAGCGTGATGAAGGCGCCCGACAGGTGCAGGTGTTCCGCCACCTGGTTCACCCCGAGATCGGGGATGACCGCGCTCAGCCGGGCGATGGAGGTCAGGATCGTGTACTGGGTGCCGGAAAGGCCGATCAACCCGCCAAGCCGCTGCCGCACCTCCTCGATCACCGCCGAGAACGCCAGCATGTCATGCAGCAGGTCGCGAAACGCAATGTCGGTTCCGTCCATGAGGAGGGCCGGCCGCGAGACGGTGAGCGGGAGCGGCTTTCGCCCCTTGGCTGGCTTCAGCGACATGACACCGCACTCCCCTCGCGTCCGCGCCAACCCCGCAGCGCTGGCACGATACGTTTCCCGTGTGGATATTAGCTTTAGGTAATAGCTATCTGATACCGGCGTTTTGATTGATATAACATCAACCTAAGGGTGGCCGCCATTGAACTTTGCGGGGCATGCCGCTGCGTACAACGCAGAGCCGGAACGTCACCGGCGGTCTTCCGCTAAGGCATTCTCAGGCCCCCGTAGGTGTTCCAAGGGGTTGCCACCAGCCATCCGCAATCGACCGGCAGGTTCACCCCGGTGATGGCGGAAGCGCCAGCGCCGGCCAGAAACGCCACCGCCCGCGCCACCTCCTCCGGCTCCACGAGACGTTGCAGCGCCGCATTCGCCGCCAGCGCGGACACGTCGCGCTCGCCACGGGCGACGGCCTGCCGCAGCGCCGGCGTCAGCGTATAGCCGGGCGAGACCGCGTTCACGCGCACACCGGCCGGGCCCCATTCGGCGGCCAGGCACTCGGTCATGGCGATAACGGCGGCCTTGGCGGGTCCGTAGGCATGCAACGGCACCGCGCGCAATCCGGTGATGGATGCGATGTTCACGATGGCGCCGCGCCGCCGCTCCAGCATGGCGCGCGCGAACGCGAGCGAAGCCACATAAGTCCCGCGCTGATCGATGCGAATCACGTCATCCCATCGGGATAGCGGCAAATCATGGGGCCGCTCGGGAGGCTGCAACACGCCGGCGCTGTTCACCAGCACCGCCACCGGGCCGAAGTCCGCCTCGATCGCCGCGGCACAGGCGGCAAGCCCGTCCGCATCGCCGACATCGGCAGCGAAGGCACGCCCGCCGACCTCGCCCGCCAGCTGCTCCGCCGCATCCAGCGACAGGTCCAGCACGGCGACCCGCGCCCCCTCTTGCGCAAAGCGCCGCACGCAGGCCGCGCCGATGCCGCTGGCCCCTCCTGTCACCACGACCACCGGACGATCATCACTCCCCGACACGGACATCTTGTTGCCTCCGACTTTTGTCGCAAGCGAATGGATCCGCTCGAGGATCCCTGTCAACGGGGAAAATGGTAACAAAAAACCGCCCTGGTCGCGCCAGAGGCGGGATTGCCGCGCCACCCGGAACATCGGGCAAGAAGCGATGGGCTAAGGGCAGCGGGCTAAGGGCGTAACCACCACGCGCACGCCATCCATGCCGAAGCGTGGCCCCGGGCACCTTCGGGGCGCGGGAGAGGCACAGAAAAGCCGGGGTGCCGGCGGGAGGGGGTCCAGGGCAGCGCCAGGCGCACGCCCCGGACCCGGTCCTTACCATCCGGGCATCATTGTCCGGCTCTCACCGTCCAGTTCGCACTGTCCGGCTCTCACTTGCCCTTGGCGCGCTCGATGGCTTCCGCGATCAGCTTATGCGCCTCGGCCTTGTTGCCCCAATGCAGCACCTTGACCCATTTATTGGGCTCCAGGTCCTTGTAATGCTCGAAGAAGTGCTCGATCTGCTTGAGCAGGATCTCGGGCAGGTCGGTGTATTCCTCCACCTTCTCATAGCGCTTGGTGAGCTTGGAGACGGGCACCGCGACGATCTTCTCGTCCTGGCCGCCCTCGTCCTCCATCACCAGCACGCCCACCGGGCGCACCGCGATCACCGAGCCCGGCACCAGGGCCCGATTGTTGCAGATGAGCACATCGGCCGGGTCGCCGTCGCCGGACAGGGTGTGGGGAATGAAGCCGTAGTTCCCCGGATAACGCATGGAGGTGTAAAGGAAGCGGTCCACGAAGAGCGCGCCGGACTCCTTGTCCATCTCGTACTTGATCGGCTCGCCGCCGATCGGCACTTCGATGATGACGTTGACTTCCTCCGGGGCCTTCTTGCCAATTGGGATGGCTTCGATGCGCATATCAGTCTCGCTTCCAGCTTCTGATCGCGCGAGGGCAACCCCGCGCGGAGGCTACCGCTGCCAAGCGAAGGCGATCTTGTCCAGCGTTTTCGTGCCGAACCGCTCGTTGGACGATGCGACCGGTTGCCCCCCCAACGCCCGGTAGAAGCCCACGGCCCCTTCATTGTCCGCCAGCGCCCACACCACCAGCCCGCCGAGCCGCGCCAGCGCGAGATCGTGACGGGCCGCCGCGAACAGGCGGTGGCCGAAGCCCAGCCCCTGGAACTGGGGATGCAGATAAATCTCGTAGATTTCGCCGCCATAGGGCAGCGCCTTGGCGCGGTTGCCGCCGTAATTCACATAGCCGGCGAGATCGTCACCCACCTTCAGCACAT
This sequence comes from Xanthobacter agilis, assembly GCF_021730435.1. Classification (GTDB taxonomy): domain Bacteria; phylum Pseudomonadota; class Alphaproteobacteria; order Rhizobiales; family Xanthobacteraceae; genus Xanthobacter; species Xanthobacter agilis. The sequence goes on along the minus strand of NZ_JABWGX010000003.1, from coordinate 135,754 downwards.
GGAGCCGGCTGCCGCGCCGGATGGCTGCGTCCCACCAGGCAGGGCCGCGCCGCTCCACCATCCGCTCAAGCTCCAGTCCGGGGATGAGCCCGCGGTAGGTGGAGCGCCAAGCCGCATCATGGACCGCCGAAATGTCCAGGGCATCGGCGGGCTTCGCTCTGCGGATTTCGATCTCGAGCGTGCTCATGGGTGAATGGAAGCAAACCTTGCCCCATCCTTCAAGGGCCTTGCGCATCCAGAGACGGTCACGACATTTTCAGGTGACAAGCGGGGCCGGGCTTCCCCCGCCCCGCGGTCGCGGCTAGCATCGCCCCGCGCCGGCCCTGCCGGCGGCGCGGCAAGGGGCGTGCCTCCGCCGTGTGTCCTGCTTTGAGGTGTGGCGATCCCGTGCGGATGCTCCGGTTCCTTCTTCGCTTCGTCGGCTTCTGGCTGGTGGCCGGCGGATTCGTCGCCCTCATCGTCGACGGCACGCGCTCCATCGCCGCGTCGCGAATGCTGTTCACGTCGGCGGGGGATGCCTGGTACGCCATCGCTCCGCACGCTCTGGAGCGGACGGAGGCCGCCGCCTCCGGCGCGGCGTGGCTGTGGCCGCGGATCATGGTGCCGCTGCTGTCGCTGCCGGCCTCACTGCTGCTGGTGCTGGTCGGCCTCGCGCTGCTCGGGCTCGGCAGGGTGCGCGAGCGGTCCCGCTTTCAGGTGAGCTGAGCCCAAGCCCGCCGAATCACACGCCGGCGAGCCCCCTCCCGCCGCGCGCGCGGCGCTCCCATATGGGGGACACACAGCAACAGCGCGCGGGCCGCCGATCCGGCGGCACCCCGCGCATGGGAGCATTGCCATGTTCTTCACGCGGAAGCCCCTCGGCCTGCCCACCGCGGCGGAGGCCCTGCCCGGCCGCCCCACGGCCATCCCCACCGCTGCCCGTCATGTCGTCTCGGGCCACCCGCTCAAGGGGCCCTATCCGCCGGGACTGCGGACCGCCGTATTCGCCCTCGGCTGCTTCTGGGGGGCGGAACGCAAGTTCTGGCAGCAGCCGGGCGTCCATGTGACCGCCGTGGGCTATGTGGCGGGCCTCACGCCCAACCCGACCTATGAGGAGGTCTGCTCCGGCTATACCGGCCACACCGAGGCGGTGCTGGTGGTGTTCGATCCCGCGATCGTCAGCTACGAGGCGCTGCTCAAGCTGTTCTTCGAATCCCATGACCCCACCCAGGGCATGCGCCAGGGCAACGACGTGGGCACCCAGTACCGATCCGGGATCTATCTGACGGACGTCGATCAGGACGCCCCGGCAAAGGCCGCCAAGGCGGCTTATGAGAGCGCCCTGCGGTCGCGTGGCTTCGGCCCCGTCACCACCGAGATCGCGCCGCTTGAAACCTTCTATTTCGCCGAGGATGGACACCAGCAATATCTGGCGAAGAACCCGGACGGCTATTGCGGGCTCGGCGGCACCGGCGTCGCCTGCCCGATCGGCACCGGCATCGCGGCGCAATAGGCCCGCGGGCGTGGGCGGCAGAACCTTCGGTCAGCGGCCGACGCCGTAGCCGGCGAGAAACACCCGCACCGCCGCGGCGACGGTGGCACGCAGTTCATCCTGCGTCGGTGGGCGCTGGGTGCCGAACAGCAGGCCCTTCACCAGATTGCCCTGGCAGAGGTTGAAGAACTGGAAGGCCGCCAGCTCGCAATCGTCCACCTTCAAATGACCCAGCGCCGTCTGCCGGGCCAGGAGATCGGCCAGGCGGCGCCCACCCTGGCAGGGCCCGGCCTCGAAGAAGGTGCGACCGATAGCGGGAAACTGCTCCGCGGCGCCAATCACCATGCGGATGAGCCGGATATGCTCCGGCGACACCATCATGGCCATGAAGCTCTCGCCGATGCGCTTCAGCAGGCTTTCCACATCGGCATCGGCGGGGTCGTATTCAAACAGGCGCTCGGCCGATTTGCGCCGGTCCACCTCGACCAGGGCCTGGAACAGTTCCACCTTGCCGGCGAAATAAGAATAGATGGTCGCCTTGGAGACGCCGCTCGTGCGGGCGATCTCGTCCATGCTGGCACCGTCGAAGCCCTTGTCGAAAAAGACCCGCCGCGCGCCGTCGATGATGGTGCGGCGCTTGCCGCTTTCATGCTCGGCGCCGACCGGGGCGCCGGTCCCGGCGCTCCTTGAGTCCGTGCTCGCGTCACTCATGTGTGTCCACCTTCCCGCCAGTGCGTCTGTGCTAAAGCACCTTGCGGCAGGTCGTCAAAGCAATTGACTGAACAGTTTAGTTTATTATACTCCACCCACGATCAGAACTGAACCGTTTAGTTGCCATCCAGGGCGGAGAGACGCTGTGTCCCACACGACGAGGCTCGACACCGCGGAACGCGACACGGATCCCACCGCCGGCATCGCCCTTCTGAAGCCCCTCTCGCCCGCCGCTCCGGCGGCTCAGACCGAGGCCCCCCCCGCGCCCAAGGCGTCGCGCAAGCGCCTGGTGCTTGGCGCCGTTGTCGGCCTGCTGGCGGCGGGCGCCGGGTGGTACGGCCTCCATTGGTGGCAGGTGGGCCGGTTCGAGGTGTCCACCGACGACGCCTATGTGGGCGCCGACACCTCGCTACTGGCGGCCAAGGTCGGCGGCTATGTGAAAAGCGTGGAGGTCGAGGCCAACCAATGGGTCAAGGCCGGCGACGTCATCGCCCGCATCGACGACGGCGACTATCGCCTCGCCGTGCAGGCGGCATCCGACAAGATCGCCACCCAGCAGGCAGCCCTTGTCCGTTTCGACGAGCAGGCGAAGGCGGCGGCGGCGGCCGTGGACCAGGCCCGGGCCCAACTTGCGGCCACCGACGCGGACCAGAGGCGGACCGCGCTTGAATTCGAGCGCCAGGACAAGCTCGCGAGTTCCAACTTCGCCAGCCGATCGGCGCTCGACAATGCCCGTGCCGATCGCGACAAGGCGGCGGCCAACGTCCTGTCCGCCACGGCGGCGGTCGCCTCCGCCGAGGCCGCGCTCGCCGTTCTGAAGGCACAGCGCACCGAGGCGGAGCGGGTGCTCGCCGAATATCGCACCGCCCGCGACCAGGCCCAGCGCGACCTCGACTTCACGGTGGTGCGCGCGCCGGTCGAGGGGGTCGTGGGCAATCGCGCCGTGCAGGTGGGCCAATTGGTGCAGCCGGGCACGCGCCTCGCCGCCATCGTGCCCCTCGGCGCGGTCTATGTGGACGCCAACTTCAAGGAAACCCAGTTCGATCGGCTCCATCCGGGCCAGAAGGTCAAGGTCCATGTGGACGCCTATCCTGACCGCGACTTCACCGGGCAGGTGGCGAGCGTCTCCCCGGCCTCGGGCGCGGTGTTCTCCCTGCTGCCGCCGGAGAATGCCACCGGCAACTTCACCAAGATCGTGCAGCGCATCCCCGTGCGCATCGGCCTCGACGCGGATGCACGCGAGGGTCATGCGTTGCGGCCCGGCATGTCGGTGACCGCGGTGGTGGACACGCGCGGCGGCGACACCAAGGTCGCGGCGCGGGACGCGGATGCCGGCGCTCGGGAAAAAACGCACTGACACGGGAATGCGGAGCGACCGCTGGCGGCGTGACGCGCGCGGTCGCGACCAAAGGCCGATCCCCCACCGTCGGATCCTGCCCCAGGCCAGAAAGCAAAGCGGATGTCCATCGCCACCACCCATCCCGCACAGGGGGCCCGGTCCGGCCTGGAGGCAAGGCGCATGTTCGCCTTCCTCGCCATGGTGTTCGGCATGTTCATGGCGATCCTGGACATCCAGATCGTCTCGGCCTCGCTGGCGGAGATCCAGGCCGGGCTTGCCGCCTCCTCCGATGAAATCTCGTGGGTGCAGACGAGCTATCTCATCGCCGAGGTGGTGATGATCCCGCTGTCGGGCTTCCTGTCGCGGGCGCTGTCCACCCGCTGGCTGTTCGCCGCCTCGGCCGCCGGCTTCACGGTGATGAGCTTTCTATGCGCCACCGCCACCTCCATCGAACAGATGATCGTCTATCGCGCGCTTCAGGGCTTCCTGGGCGGCGGCATGATCCCCACCGTGTTCGCGGCGGCTTATTCGGTCTTCCCGCGCGAGAAGCAGCCCATCGTCGCCCCCATGATCGGCCTGGTGGCGACGCTTGCGCCCACCATCGGCCCCACCGTGGGCGGCTATCTGACCGACCTGTTCTCCTGGCACTGGCTGTTCCTGGTGAATGTGGTGCCCGGCATCTTCGTCATTGTCGCCACGGTGACGCTGGTGGATTTCGACGAGCCCGACTTCGCCCTGCTGGAGCGGTTCGACTGGTGGGGCCTCCTGTTCATGGCCGGCTTCCTGGGCAGCCTCGAATATGTGCTGGAGGAAGGGCCCACCAAGGATTGGTTCGAGGATGGCGCCATCCTCGCCTTCGCCATCGTGTGCGCCGCGTCGTCGGTGGCCTTTTTCGCGCGCGTTCTCCTGGCCTCCCATCCGGTGGTGGACGTCCGCGCCTTCGTGAACCGCAACTTCGCCATCGGCTCGGCCTTCAGCTTCGTGCTGGGCATCGGCCTTTACGGGCTCACCTATCTTTATCCCATCTTCCTCGGCCGGGTGCGGGGCTATTCCGCGCTCCAGATCGGCGAGACCATGTTCGTGACCGGTATCGCCATGTTCCTCACCGCCCCCATCGCCGGGCGGCTGATGACGCGACTCGATCCGCGGATCATGATGGGCGCCGCCTTCGCCGGCTTCGCCCTGGGCACCTGGTGGATCACCTTCATCACCAAGGACTGGGACTTCTGGGAGCTGGTCATTCCGCAGATCCTGCGCGGCACCGCGCTGATGATGGCCATGATCCCCATCAACAACATCTCGCTGGGCACGCTCCCGTCCGATCAGCTCAAGAATGCCTCCGGCCTGTTCAACCTCACCCGCAACCTCGGCGGCGCGGTCGGGCTCGCGCTCATCAACACCGTCCTGAACAATCGCTGGGACCTGCACCTCGCGCGCCTGCATGAGAGCGTGCAATGGGGCTCGGCGACCGCCATCGAGCGCATCGAGGGGCTCACGGCCACCTTCGCGGGGCTCGGCTCGGACGCCGCCGACGCGGCGCTGAAGCAATTGGCGCTCATGGTGCGTCAGGAGGCGCTGGTGATGGCCTTCGCCGACGTGTTCGCCTTGCTGACCGTGCTGTTTGCGCTCCTCATCCTCGCCACCCCCCTGATGCGACGTCCGAAGCCCGGCTCGGGAAGCGGCGGGCACTGACCCCCACCGCCTCCCGCCACGGTCAGAACTGCCAGCGCAATTGCCCGGTCACGGCGTTCTCGGTGTTGCCGGTGGCGATCTGGCCGGCGTATTTCAGGGCGAACTCCGCCCCCGGCGCCACCGCATAGCGCAGCCCCGCGCCGACCAGGGCGGTGTCACGCGCCACCGGCACGCCGGCGATCGAGGCCGGCAGCGTGCTGCCGGCCAGAATCACGTCCGCGAACGGGGTGGTGTCGCCGAACGCGTGCTGCCAGCCCAGCGCGGCGCTGACCGTAAGCGCTTGGCCGAACAGCACGGTCGGCACCGCGCCACGCAGACCGAGGGTGGAATAACCCACGTCCTGCGCCCCCGTGTCGACCGCCAGCGCCACCGCCGTTCCAGTCTCGCCGAACGACACCCCCTCCACATGCACATAGGCGAGGCCGGCGAACGGCTCGAACTGCACCGCCGCCACCGGGAGCGCCGCGCTCACCTCGCCGAAGACCTGGGCCGTGCCGGCGCTGTAGTCGCCCGAGGCGGTGCCCCAGTATCCCGGAAACGCGATGGTGCGGTCCGCGCTCACATCGTGCCAGCCATAGGCGGCACCGAAGGTGAAGCCGAGCGGCCCCGCCTGGGTGCCCGCGTAGAGGCCGATGTCGTAATTGTCCATGGTTCCGGAGGAACCGCGCGCGGAGGCGGAGAATGACGACTGGCTGATGCCGCCCACCGCGCCGACGCGCCATCCGGCGATCTCAGCATCGAGGCCGAACAGCATGCCGCCGATGGAATCATTGACCGAAGTGGCATTGCCGTCCGCCGACAACCGCCCCCAGCCGCCGAAGCCCTGGGCCCAGACCGCCGGCGTCAGCTTATCCGACAGCGGTGCGGCGGAGGGACCGAACAGCGGCCCCGCGCCGGCCGTCGCATCACCCGCGGACTGGCGCAAGCGCGCGCCCACGGCATCGCGCAGAAAGATCGACTGCTGCTGCATCACCGTCTGCGCCGAGGCGTAGATCTCGCCGGACAAGGCGTCGAAGGCGGCCGGCGCGGTGGCGGCGTTCAGGCTGGCGAGGGCGGAGAGCACCCCAGTGTCGACCGCCATCGCGTCCGCTGAACGGGCGACGGCGGCCTCGTTGGCGGTGCGGGCGGCGGCGGTGAAGCGCACGTCGGAACGCACCATCTGGAGGGTCACCGCGTCCGATCCCGTGACCAGTTCCGGCGCCAGGAACGGAAAGGCCGCGTCGAGCACCCCGAAGTCCTTCGCCGAGACCGACGAAAAGGCCCCGGTGACGCCGGAGCCGGCGGTCAGGATGGTGTAGCTCAGGCCGAGGACCGGGGTGGCGCCGTCGGTGAGGCTCACCACCACCTCGCCGCCGGCCAGCATGGCGCTGCCGAGCACGGACATGAGATCGCTCTTGTCGCCGGAACCGAGTTCCACCTTGTAGGTCGAGCCCGCGCCGAACACCGCGCCGCCGTTCACGGTCAGGGTGCCGACGGAATGGCCGGGCGCGATGGTGGCGCCCTGCGCCACCGCCACGTCGCCGACGATACCGCTGCCGGCCAGGGTGGAGCGATCGAGCAGGAGGCTTGCCGCCAGGCTGCCATCCACGATGAGCGTGCCGCGGCCCGAAACGGTCATGGCCCCATCATAGGTGCTGACGCCGGACAGGGTGAGGCTCTTTCCCGTGGCGATCTTCACGGTGGTGTCGACGCTGCCGGACAGGGTGCCGGACAAGGTCGCGTCCGCCTTCACATGCAGCTTGGCCCCGGTACCCAGGGCGATGGCGCGGTCCGAGGACAAGGCATCCTCGATCACCAGCTTGCCCATCAGCAGCACCGAGCCGTCGTCCACCCCGAGGTCGGCGTCGGACGAGGCATGGATGGTGCCGAGCAGCACATTCTGCAGCGGGGCGAAGCCGATCTTCCCGCTCACCGCATCATAGGCCACCACATAATAGCGGAAGACCCCGGCGCCGGAATTATAGCCGGCCACCGAGCCGTGAGCCGGATCGTAGTAATAAAGGTTCTCGTTTTCGTCCTTGCCGGCGCTGGTGGAGAATTCGATCAATCCCGGCACGGTGGTGGTGACCTGGGAGCCCGTATCCACCCGGCCCTTCTTGTCGCCGGAATCCCCCGTCTCGAACGATCCGGCCGAGGCGCCGGTATCGAATATGGTCTTGTAGCAGCCCGGCGAGCCCTTGTTGACGGTGAAGCAGGTATAGATGCTCTTGGTGTTCCAGGCCTTGAGACCGGCCGGCTGGGTGCCCTTGTCGTCGGCCGTGAAGGAGGCCCAGACGAAGCCCGCCGTGTTCTTTGCCGTGAGCCCCACCACGAGGTGCGGTGACAGGCTCGAATCCGCGAGATCGTTGGAGAGCACCATGAATCCGTTGCCGTAATTGCCCGACAACTGCGCCAGCGGATTGAAAATACCGTAGGGCTCGGCCGAATAGGCGACCCCCATCACGCCTTTCTGGCCGGTCTGCCAGCCGGGGCAATCAGGCTTCGACGACTTGCAGGTGAGCTTGGTCACCACGCCCACCACGATGTCGTCGGTGGACAGGACGGTGCTCGCCTCGGGAAACGCCACGGTAGCGGTGGCATAGTAGCCGCGCACCTCGTTGCCGCTCGAATAGCCGTATTTGAACTTGATCTTCTTGCCGTCGTCGTCCGTGAGCGGCACCGCGCTCGCGCCCACATCCTTCTCGCGAATGTAGAGGCCGGTCGAGCCCGTATCCAGCAACACCGAGCTGTTCTTGCCGCCGGCGACCGACACCACCACCATGTTGCTGAAGCCGCTGCCGTCGCCATTGAGATGCAGCGGAATGGTCGCGCTCTCCTGCGCCAGCGCGCCGAGCGGCGCGAGCGTCAGCGCCAGAACGGCGGGCAGCGCCCCGGCGCGCACCCCGATCGCAAGGACACGGACGCCCCCCACCGCGCCGGAACGCCGGCGTCGGATGGTTTTTTGATACCACCCGATACACGCATTGCCCCCGCCCTTCACACCCGTTCCCCGCCCCGGCATGTCCGCCCCCGATACCACCCCATTCGCGCAGAAAGATGATGACATCGGCGCGCCACCACCTCAAGACCCGCGACCACCGGGCGAAACGTTCGCCGGCGGTGTGGCGTCAAACCCGCACTTCAGCGGACAAGAGGTCGTAATTTTCCACCACGAGGCATTGCCGGCTCACCGAGATGAGGCCCCGCTTCTGGAACTTGTCGAGGGTCATGGTCACCCATTGGCGGGTGGCGCCGACGATGGCGGCGAGCTGGTCGTGGGTGAGCTTGCGCTCGATGACGAGGCGGTTGCCCTCGCGCCGGCCCGAGGTGTCGGCGAAGATGATGAGCAATTGCGCCAGCCGCTCCGTCACCGAGCGGGTGCCGAGCATCTGCACCAGGGCGGAGTAGCACTTGCCCTTGGCCACCAGCCCCTCGATCAGGCAGATGGCGAAGCGCGGCATGGTTTCCGCCAGCATCCGGATCCTGGCGCCGGTGAGATAGAGCACCTCGGCATCGTCGTGCACGTCGGCGGACCACACATGGCTGCCGCCGCCGAACACTTCCGGCCCGCCCACGAAATGCCCCGGCGTCCACAAGGCGAGGGTGATCTCGCGTCCGGTCGGGCTCACATAGAAGGTGCGCACGGTGCCGCGCTCGATGAGCCAGATGCCGGCGTGGGTGTCGCCCTGGCGGAACAGGCTCGCGCCGGCGGCGATGGCGCGCGGCGCGCCGGCCGCGCGCAGCTCGGCGATCTCCTCCGGCCTGAGGCGCTGGAGGAAATCCGCCCCGGCATTGAGGTCCGTGGGCTCCTCGCTCAGGAACACCGCGGAGCCGGTCGCCGCGTGCCGCCGGAGGGCGCCGATGCGGCGGTCCATATCGCTCACCACGCCCTCACTGGCTCTGCTGGGCGAAAGCCTTCAGGCTCTCGGCGCGGATCCGCTCATGGCAGGCGCGCTTCAGCTCCATGAAGGCATCGGTGGTGGCCATGTCCTGGCTGCGGGGCCGGGGCAGCGTCACCTTGAGGTCGGCGATCACGGAGCCTGGGCTCGCGCTCATGATGACAATGCGGTCGGCGAGGAAGATGGCCTCGTCCACGTCGTGGGTCACGAACACCACGGTGATGCCGAAGGCGCTCCAGATCTCCAGCAGGCTTTCCTGCATCATCAGCCGGGTCTGGGCGTCGAGGGCGCCGAACGGCTCGTCCATCAGGAGCACGCTGGGCGAATTGGCGAGCGCCCGCGCGATACCCACCCGCTGCTGCATGCCGCCCGACAATTCGGCCGGGTAGGACTGCGCGAACTTGGCGAGACCCACCATCTCCAGGAAGGTCGCGCCGATGGCCTCCAGCTCCGCCTTGGGCCGCCCGGCCACCTTGGGGCCGAACACGATGTTCTCGCGGATGGTCTTCCAGGGAAACAGCGAATACTGCTGAAAGACCATGCCGCGCTCGGGTCCTGGCCCGCGCACCGGCACATTGTCCACGATCACCTCGCCGCTGGAGGGGCGCACATAGCCGGCGATGGAGGACAGCAAGGTGGACTTGCCGCAGCCCGATGGGCCGAGGATACATACAAATTCGCCGGGCTTGATATCAAGGCTGGTCTCCATCACCGCATGGTGCGCCTTGCGCCCGCTGCCGAAGGTGATGGCCACGCCGTCCACGCGGATATGCCCACGCCCCGCGCTGGAGCGTCGGCCGCCGATGCTGGCGAGCCGATCGGTGAGGGACACGACGTGTTCCATGGTCCTGGCTCCGAATGCTGTTGCTTCTGGCTCGGTTCGATCAGAGCGTGTTCCGTTGGCACGGGCTCACGTCATCCGCTCTCATGTATTGCATTGACGCATGTTCTTCACGCGAACTGGACTCCACTTCGCTTGAAAGCTCTATCTACTTATTTTATCGCAATTTCAGACGCGAAACCGCTGCACACTTTTGCTGAAATTGCTCTAGCGCGCGCGGCGCTGCCACTTCAGGAACGGATGCGCGGCAAGGCGCACCAGAGCCGTAGAAAGGGTGCCCAGCGCTCCGGTCACCAGCATGCCGACGATGATGTCCGGGTAATCGACCAGCGAATAGGCGTTCCAGGTGAAGTAACCGATGCCGTACTGGCCGGAGATGATCTCGCCCGCGAGCAGCGAGAACCAGCTCACCCCCATGCCCACCGCAAGGCCGGTGACGATGCTCGGCAGCGCCGCCGGCAGGATCACGTTCCAGAAGATCTGCAACGGCGAGGCGCCCAGCGACTTCGCCGCCCGCACCAGCACCGCCGGGGTCTGCTCCACCCCCTGCATGGTGTTGATGACAATGGGGAACAAGGCGCCGAGAAAGGTGATGAAGGCGATCGAGGCTTCATCGGTGGGCCACATGAGAATGGCGAGGGGAATCCAGGCCACCGCCGGGATCGGCCGCATGATCTCGATGTAAGGCGCGAACAGCGCCGCGCCGAACTTCGAGCGCCCCATCAGCGTGCCCAGCGCGATGCCAATCACCGCCGCGGTGAGAAAGCCGGCGGCGATGCGCAGCACCGACACCTCGATATGCACATAGAAGACCGGGTTGAACGCCTGCTTTACGAACGCCTCGAACACCAGGCCGGGCCGTGGCACGTTCGAGAAATTGATGAAGGCGTTCACCTTGTTGACGCTCAGCACCTGCCACAGGCCGAGGCCGAGGGCGAGGCCGATGGTGCCCACCACAAGGCCGTACGCCTTCGCCTGGAACCAGGCGGTGACAGCATTCAGCCCGGTGCGCGCGGCGCCGATACCGGGAGGCCGCCCGCCCGCGCGGGTTTCGCGCGTCTCTTCGCGTGCCCCAGGGTGTGCGCGCGGGGGCGACGGAGCGGCGGGCGGAGTGGCGGCGGAAGCGGGCTCGACGGAAACCGACGCCGGGCCGGCGTAAGCCACCTTGTGTTTCAATGCGTCTTGCATGGAACGATGAGTCCTGAAACGAGATCCTGAAATGGGAGGTGCGGGCCGCGCGGGCCAGCCGGGAGCGCGGCGCAGCAAACCCGCGCCACGCCGTCCGTCACGAGGCGATGGCGTCCCAGCCCACCACCTTGCCGCCGGAGCTCTTGGCGAACGCCTCGGCCTCGCCCTTCTTCATGAAGGCGGTGAGCGCGCCGTCCCTGGCCTCCACGAAGAAGGCCACGTTGCCGAACAGCTTGAGCCCGCTCGCATGGTCGTAGACATAGGTGGCGAGAACCGGCTTGCCGGCCCCCTTCGCGGCCTTGGCCGCGTCTGTCATCGCCTTGATGCTGTCGAACGCCGTGATGCCGGCGCCATCGATCCAGATCTCGGCGGGCTTGAGGCCTGGCGCGCCCGGCTTGGAGACGACCACCTGCCGCACCGCAGCGTCATAATCTTTGCCACGGGCCTTGAACGCCGCCTTCACGAAGGCGGGGTCCACCCAGCGGTCGAAGTCCAGCGGTGAAAGATTGGTCTCCTTGGCGAGCAAGGCGTGATCATATTTCAGCGCCTTCACCCACTCGGGCTTGATCGAGGCCTCGAAGGTGGAAATGCCGCCGGGACTGAAATAGAGGTAAAGCACCTCCTTTTCGATGCCGGTCCATTCGGAAACCTTGATGGCGGCCTCCACCGGATTCTTGGCGATCCAGTCCTGAGCTTCCATGGTCGCTTCGATATAGGCCTGGACCAGTTCCGGATACTTTTCGGCGAAGTCCTTGAGCACCACCGTGCCGTGGAAGGTGGGAATGTCGGCCTCGCTGCCGTCGAAGATCTTGCGGCCGGTGCCGCGGAACTCCATCACCTCCGACCAGGGGCAGAAATCGGCGTGGGCGTCGATCTTGTCCTGGGCGATGGCGGCGACGCCCACCGGCGGCGACTGGTTCTGGATCTTCACCTCGTCGAACATCTTGGCGTCGCGCAGCGCCTTCAGGGTCATGCCCCATGCCGCGCTGCCCACCGGCGTCGAGATGATCTTGCCCTTGAGCTGCTCCAGGGAGAAGACATCCGACTTCACCGGCACCACGATGCCGTTGCCGGTGCCCTTCAGATTGTAGCCGGTGACGGCGATGAAGCGGGTTTCCGCATTGCCGCCGGCCTGGAACTTGGCGCCATTCACGATCAGCGGGTAATCGCCCATGACGCCGAAGGCGAGCTTGCCGGCCAGCATCTGGTTGGTGATGGGCGGGCCGGACGTGTAGTCCTGAAACACCACCTTGTAGTCGGCATCCTTGTACTTGCCGTCGTGGGGCAGGTGCTTTTCCAGAAGGCCCAGCTTCTCCAGGATGATGCCGCCGGGAACGGTATTGGTCACGGTGCTCTGGTGGCCGATGCCGATCTCGATCGTCTCGGCGCGGCCGGGGGCGCCCATGAGCGCCGAAAGGGCGACGCCCAGGAGCATCGTATGAAAGGGCATCGAATGATGTCGCATGTCTGATCCCTCGAAAGCTGCCACTTGTCCTAAAACGCCCGTTGAGGGCCGCAACTGCCGTGCCAGAGCCCCCTTGCATGCCGATGCTGGAGTTGGAAAACGTCCAGAAAACAACGGAAAATGGAGATATGCGCCCCGGTGACGGCGCGGCTTTGTCCGCGAATTCATCGCTGCCCGTTGCTCAAGCATGGCGCAGTTGGTGTCCGCGTGGGCAGAGCGATCCCCGCCCCGATAATACAAGTTCCCTGGGTCCCTCCGCCGCTCGCCCAGGATCGCTCCAGGTCCGCGGCGGCGTTTTCGCCGCGGTCCGCGCGCCAGTCGCAGACGCGTTTGCGGGCCAAAGGCAAGGCCGGCACCGGGTCACGCGCCGAGCGCTGCGCGGGAGGTCGCCCGCAACCGTCGCCCGACCATGTCCTGCCGCTGGCCAATTGTCAATTATATCTATAAATTTAGTGTATTATAGGCGCGCACACGCAACCGAGCCTTGCTCACCAGCGCGGGATGCGGGCCTTGAAGCGATGGCTTCCGGCGGGGGCGTAGAGGTTCTCGAAATCGATCGGCCGCCCATCCATGGCGTGGGTCAGCCGCTCGATATGGATCACCGGGGCGCCGGGCTTCAGCGGCAGGTCCGCGCACAGCTCCACATCCGCCTCTACCACGCTCATGGTGATGTCGGCGAAGCCGATTTCGATCTTGAGATCGGTCTCGATCAGCTTGAACACGTCCACCCGCTGGAGGTCGAGCGCGAGCAGCGGGCGGCCCACATCAAGGGGAAAATAACTGAGATCGACCGACATGGTGACGCCGGCGGCGATCCTGAGGCGTTCGATCTTCACCACCTCTTCGCCGCGCTTGACATTGAGCGCGCGCGCCACCTGGGCGGGGGCCTCCACCATGGCCGCGCTCAACACCTCGGAGCGGGTGGCGATGCCCAGCGGCTCCATCATCTCGCCGAAGCCCTGGAGCCGGCCGAGATCCTGCAACGCGCTGATGCCGCGAACGAAATAGCCCTTGCCCTGATGGGAGGTGACAAGCCCGGTCGCGCGCAGGAGGTCCAGCGCCTGACGCACGGTGATGCGGCTCACCTGGAAGGTCTGGGCGAGCTCGTTCTCGCTGGGCAAGGCGCTGCCGGCGCAAAACCGCCCCTCCAACACGCCGCGCAGCAGCCACTCCTTCAACTCAAGATACTTGGGCACCCGCGGCGCCTTGGCCGCATCGGCCCGCCCGCGGACCCCGAAGCCCTTACGCTCTTCCGCGCAGGTCTGCGCGGCCGCGCCGCGGCGTTCCGAGACCGGTTCAGATGGGGGCATTTTCGGTCCGGAGGGCGGTATGGCGGGTCTCCCGATCCTCGCCCCGTGGGGCCGTCACACGCGGCGCCAAGCCGGCCGCCTTGCGGCACCGCGCGCGCCTCCATCCGGCGGGGCGCGGGCGCGCCGCAGACGCAGAAGCCGTTCCCGCCATATCATGGCGAAGGCGCCGGACCTCGGGCGTTTGGCTATTCTATCCGACCGAGGGCCCAACGCACGTTCTTTCGCACGTCGGGATCGGGATCATCGACAAAGCCTTCCAGATACGGGCGGCATGCCGGCACCGCGATCTCGCCCAAGGCGGCGGCGGCCTCCTTGCGCAGATTGGAGATCTCAGCCTCCAGCGACCGGCCGATGAGAGGCACCGCCTCCGCCGCCTTGAGCTGGCCGAGGCTCCGCATGATCTTCACCTGCACCTGCCATTCGGGATCCTCGAACGCGGCCATGAGCGGGGCGACGGCGCGGGCGAAGCGGCCCTTGCCCAGAATCTCAGCCGCCGCCGCGCGCACCGACCAGTCGCTGTCCGAAAGCGCGCGGATCAGCGCTTCAGCGGCGTGGGCGGAACGCGAGAAGCCGAGCGCGCCCACCGCCGTGCGCCGCACCTCGGCATGGGCATCGCGGGAGGCGGCGATGAGCGCCGGCAGCGTCTCCTCCACCTTCAGGTAGCCGACGACGCCCAGCGCCTCCACCCGCACCTGTGGATCGGCATCATCGAGCGCACGCAGCGCCAGCGGCAGCGCATCCGGCCGCCGCAATTCCTTGATGCCGCGCAGGGCGCCGGCCCGCACCGCCGGCGCGGCATGGGCGATGAGCGGAAAGATGGGATCGGCCGCCGCCGGGTCCTTCAGCTCGGCGAGGCTGTCGGCGGCGGCGCGAGCGACCCGATGGTCGGCATCCACGAGGCCCACCACCAGCATCTGCGCGCAGTCGCGCCCGTCGAACTCCCCGAGCGCGATCGCCGCCTGAAGGCGCACTTCGGGCACACCGTCGTGGAGCGCGGAGCCGATGAGCGCCACCGCCCCCGGCTCGGCGGTGTCGGCCAGATCCATCACCGCCACCCGACGCACGCCCGGATCGGCGTCACGCAGCTTTTCGGCAAGGTCATCGAGGTCGCAGAACGCCTCGAACGGCTCGAAGGTCATGGCAGGCCTCACTTCAACAGATAGGGGATGTTGACGGTGACGGCGCCGGTCGGGCAATCCGCCTCGCACGGCATGCAGTACCAGCACTCGTCGAACTTCATATAGGCTTTCCCGGTCAGTTCGGAGATGCGCAGCACGTCGAGCGGGCACACATCGACGCATACGGTGCAGCCCTTGTCGGCAATGCACTTGTCTTCATCAACGACGACCGGAACGGAGGTGGACGTATTGGCCAAAGGCATGGGGCAGTTCCTTCGATGACTTCAGTTTTGCGTCCAATCACGCCTCGGCCGTGATGCGCTGCTTGTAATAGGCGTCCTTCTCGTCGTCGGAGATCGGGACGATATAGGGCTGGACCGCGCGCTTCTCGCACCCCATCGTGCCATCGTCCTGCTTGCCCAGGAGCACATGACACTTCCATTCGTCGTCGTTGCGCTCGGGATAGTCGGTGCGCCAATGGTAGAGGCCCCAGCGGCTTTCGGCGCGGTAGAGCGAGGCGCAGGCCGCCATGTCGGCGCAGTCGAGGATGGACGACACCTCCAGGGCGCGCATCAGTTCGTGGGCGTCGCGGGCCACCATGACCTGTTCCATATCCTCGCGGGCTTCCGCAAAGCGCTGCTGCGCCAGCTCGTATTTCTTGCTCACCTTCGGCGGCTGCAAGTAATCATTAACGAGGCGGCGCACCTTATACTCGATCTGGTTCGGCGGAATGCCATCTTCGCGCCGGGTGGGGGCCAGAACCCGCTCCTGCTCCGCCAGCACGTCGGCGCGATCGTAGGCGTCGAAATCCACCTCCGCCGCGAAGTCGATGGCATCCTCGCCGGCGATGGCGCCATTGGTGAAGGCGCCCAGCATGTAATTGTGCGGCACGCTCGCCATGTCGCCGGCGGCATAGAGGCCGGGCACGGTGGTCCGGGCGCATTCATCCACGAACACGCCGGAAGCCGAATGGCCCGAGCAGAAGCCGATTTCCGAGATATGCATCTCGATCATGGTCTGCGCATAACGGGTGCCGCGCGCCTCATGGAAGCGCCCGCGGGAGGGGCGTTCCACCGTGTGCAGAATGTGCTCGATATGGTCGGCCGTCTCCTGGCGCAGGTGGTTGAGGCGTAGGAACACCGGGCCGTTGCCGGACTGGAGCTCCTTGTAGAACTCCTGCATCATCTGGCCCGACCAGTAATCGCACTCGATGAAGCGCTCACCCTTTGCATTGGCCGTGTACCCGCCGAACGGACCGGCCACATAGGCGCAGGCCGGGCCATTGTAATCCTTGATGAGCGGGTTGATCTGAAAGCATTCGAGGTTCGCCAGCTTCGCCCCGGCATGATAGGCCATGGCATAGCCTTCGCCGGAATTGGCGGCATTCTCATAGGTGCCGAACAGATAGCCGGAGGTGGGCAGGCCGAGGCGCCCGGCGGCCCCCATGCTCATGATGACGGTCTTGGCGCGCACCACCAGGAACTCGGCGGTGCGGGTGTTGACCGCGATGGCCCCGGCGATGCGCCCCGACTTACCGGTGAGGAGGCGGGTGGCCATGTAGCGGTTGGAAATGAGGATGCGGGCGCGGCGGAGCTGGCGATAAAGCGCCTTCTTCACCGTCTCGCCATTGGGCATGGGCAGCACATACGTGCCCATGTGGTGCACTTTCTTAACGTCGTAGTCGCCGTTCTCGTCCTTCTGGAAGCGGATGCCGAAGCGGTCCAGCTCCTGGATCATCTCGAAGCAGTTTTCCGCGTATTTCAGCACCGCCGCCTGATCGACGATGCCGTCATTGGCGATGGTGATCTCCTTGGTATACTGCTCGGGCGTCGAGTGGCCGGGAATGACGGCGTTGTTCAGCCCGTCCATGCCCATGGAAATGGCGCCGGACCGCTTCACATTGGCCTTTTCCAGCAGCACCACCTTAGCGTCTGGATTTTTCATCTTGGCCTTGTAGGCGGCCATCGGGCCGGCGGTGCCGCCGCCGATGACCAGCACATCGCAGTCGATTTCCGAAAGTCCGGCCGTGATCTCGTCCACGCGAGCCTCCTTCAAGTCCAAGTTGGCGCACAGTTGAACCGTTCCAGGCTCCGGCGTCGGTCAAGGAATTGCATTGCGGAACGCGATCGGTGTTTTTCCTGCGGTCTGAAGGCTTTGCCCGATCTCCTTCAAAAGCCCCCAGGGGTAGATGCCCCGGTCGTGGCCGTCGGAGAAGGACAGGTTGAGGCCATAGCCGCCGAGCAGGCGGACACCGGTCAGGGTCAGGTCGGAGCGCACGGGCGCGTCGAGCCCGGCAAGGCGCAGGCGCTTCTCGCCGGCCGCGGGCGAGCGGGCGCGCAGATCGCACGCCGGCAGAACGTCCTCGGCGCCCTCCTGCCACACCAGGGTCAGCCGGCTCTTGTCCGCGGACAAGCGGATCTCCACCGGAGGGGCGGGGTTCACATGGGTCATGGGGCAATTCTCCGCATCGGGTGGGAGAAGATCACCACGCGCGAGGGCTGCCGATAGCAACAACTTGACAGACCCCGTGCCTCCCTGGGCGCTAAGCGAAGGGCCATCCTCACCACGTCAGGACGCGATCATGGCCTTCGTCGTCACCGAGAACTGCATCCGCTGCAAATACACCGATTGCGTCGAAGTCTGTCCGGTGGACTGCTTCCACGAGGGCGAGAACATGCTCGTCATCAATCCTGAGACGTGCATCGACTGCGGGGTGTGCGAGCCGGAATGCCCGGCCGACGCCATCGTCGCCGACAGCGCCGAGGGCGCGCGGCCCTGGCTGGAGATCAACCGCAAATATGCCGCCGTGTGGCCGGCGATCGCCGAGCGCATCGACCCCCTCGGCGACGCCGAGGACTGGAACGGCCGCCCGGACAAGATGCCCCTGCTCAGCGACAAGGCCGCCGAGGCCCGCTGACCGCCCGCGATCCGAAGGACACCGCCATGACCCTGCCCCTATCCGCCGAAGCCCTGGCCCGGCAAGCGCCCGACGGCCTCTTCATCGAGACCGTCACCAGCGTGACCCATTACACCGACCGCCTGTTCCGCTTCCGCGCCACGCGGCCCGCGAGCTTCCGCTTCCGCTCCGGCGAATTCGCCATGATCGGCCTCTTGGCGGACGGCAAGCCGCTCTACCGCGCCTATTCCATCGCCAGCCCGGCCTGGGCGGAGGAACTGGAGTTCTTCTCCATCAAGGTGCCGGATGGCCCGCTCACCTCCCGCCTGCAGATGATCCGCCCCGGCGACGGCCTGCTCATGCGCAAGAAGGCCACCGGCACGCTGGTGCTCGACGCCCTCACCCCCGGCCGACGGCTTTACATGTTCTCCACCGGCACCGGCATCGCCCCGTTCGCGAGCCTCATCCGCGACCCGGAAACCTATGAGAAGTTCGACGACGTCATCCTCACCCACACCTGCCGTGCGGTGGCCGAGCTGCAATACGGCTTCGACATCGTCGCGGAGGCCCTGGCCGATCCCCTGGTGGGCGAAGTCGCGCGGGGCAAGCTGCGCCACTATGCCAGCGTCACCCGCGAGGATTATGCGCGGCGGGGCCGCATCACCGATCTCATGGGGAGCGGCAGGCTGTGCGCCGACCTCGGCGTGCCGCCGCTCGACCCGGCCGTGGACCGGGGCATGATCTGCGGTTCGCTCGCCATGCTGAAGGACACGCGCGGGCTGCTCCTCGCCGCCGGCTTCACCGAGGGCGCGAACGCCGCGCCGGGCGCCTTCGTCACCGAGCGCGCGTTCGCGGAGTAATCCCGTCCCGCCGCCGGTGGAAGCGGAGGCCGATGACGCGCGGGCGCCGCGTCCCTCAATCTTCCGGCAGCATCTCGCGGAACAGCTCGCGCACCTTACGGCGGGCGACGGCGAGGGCCTCGCGGCCCAGCGGCGTGGCGCTGTAGAGCCGGCGGGCGGAACGCCCCTGGCGCTCCTCCCGCGCGGTCAGGTAGCCCTTGCGCTCCATGGCGTGCAGCATGGGATAAAGGGTGCCGGGGCTCAGCCGGTAGCCGTGCCGGGCGAGTTCCTCGATCATCCACTGACCGTAGACCTCGCCCTCCACCGCATGATGCAGGATGTGCAGCCGGATGAGCCCGGACAGAAGCTCCTGATGCTCCACCCGCGCCTCCCGTGCGCTCTCGCCCCGGCTACAGAAGGTCCAACACCCGGCAAAGGCCGTCCACCGCCCGCGCCCGGCAGCCGGGATTGACCCGCGCCACCGTGCGCATCGCGGTGGTGATGTTCTGCGGCAGATTTTCAACCCACATCACCGTGCTCCAATTGCCGCTCCGGCTCTGGAATTGAGCCTGCACCTGCTCGAACGCCCCCACCATGCCGCGCACCGTCATATCCAGCGATATAGAGGACCAGCGTGGCGCGACATGCAAGTACCGCCCACGCGCCGCCCCTCAGCCGATCTTGAACGCGCGCACCTCGGGCGGCATCTCCACCCCCGGCAGGTTCCTGGGGTCGGCCACCGGCGGGTCCACCACCAGGCGCACCGGCACCACGCCCGCCCAGGCCGGGAAAGCGTAATCCTCCGCCTCGTCTTCCGGCTGGCCGGTGCGCACCTTGGCAGAGGCTTCGGTGATGGGCAGCGACAGCACGGTCGTGGCCTTCAGTTCCTGCGCCTTCACCGGGCGCAGACGGTCCCACTGGCCGGGGATCAAGCCGTCCACGAAGCGCTGAAGCTGGGCCTTCTTCTGGTCCGGGTCGGTGACCACCTCGGCCTTGCCGAAGATCATCACCGAGCGGTGGTTGATGTTGTAATTGTAAGCCGAGCGGGCCAGCACCAGCCCGTCGATGAGCGAAACGGTGACGCACACCTCCTGGCCCGCCACCGCGCGAATCATGCGGCTCGCCGCCGAGCCGTGCCAATAGATGCGGTCGCCGTCGCGCCATTGCAGGGTCGGGGTGACGATGGGGCGGCCCTCGTGCACATAGGCCACATTGCATACGGGCATGGCGTCGAGAACGGCATGGATGGTCGCGCTGTCGTAGTGCGCCAGCCGGTGATAGCGCTTGACGCGGGTACGTTCGCTCGGGGCGCCGGATTCGCGCGCATCAGACTCAGGAGCATCAGACTCGGGGACATCGGACATGGAAAGGAACTCGCCTTCGGAACAGGAATGGCGCACCATCGGCCGCCGGTGCCGGCGCGCATAGGTCCGCCGTCGCGCGCGCGAATGGTGCCACGGCAGAGGACCGGCCGCGCCGCCGGGTCCCGCGCCCATCGCCGATGTCCACCGCCCGAAGCGTCCCATGCCTCTGCTCCCCGTCTTGTCCCTCCCCGCCTTGCCGCTCCCGATCTTGCCGCTGCCGCTCGACCGGGCCGGCGCGGTCACGCTGCAGGAGCAGATCTACCAGGCGCTGAAGTCCCGCATCGTCGCCGGCGCGCTGCCCGCCGGGACGCGGCTTGCGGCGACGCGGGAGGCGGCCCGCGCCCTCGGCGTGTCGCGCAACACGGTGATCCTGGCTTACGAGCGGCTGGCGAGCGAAGGCTATGTGGAGGTGCGCGCCCACGCCGGCGCCTTCGTCGCGCGCCTGCTCCTCGATCCTCGGCCCCCACCGACGACCCTGCCGGCTCCACTGCAATTTGAGGATGATCCGCCGCCGGCGGTGAACGGCCCCCATCTCATCACCCGCGACGCGACGCGCCCGGTATTCGACCTGTGGTATGCCCGCCCCGACCCGCGCCTGTTTCCGGCCGCGCAATGGCGCCGGCTCGGCAACGCGGCGCTGGGCGCCTGCGCCGTGGGGCTCAGCGCCTACGGCCCGGTGGGGGGCGACCCGCGCCTGCGCCGGGCCATCGCCACGCACATCGCGGTGCACCGCGGGATCGCCGTGCAGCCGGAGCAGGTGGTGGTGACAAGCGGCGCGCAGGACGCGCTCAACCTCATTTCCCGCCTGTTCCTCACTCCCGGCGACCGGGTGGTGGTGGAGGACCCCGGCTATGCGGCGGCCGCCCAGGTGTTCGAGGCCCACGGCGCCCGGCTCCACCCGGTCCCGGTGGACGCCGAGGGGCTGGATGCGGCCGGTGTCGAGCGCCTCGGGCCGCGCCTCGTCTATGTCACACCGGCCCGCCAGTTTCCCACCGGCGCCCGCATGAGCCCGGCCCGCCGGACCGCCCTCCTCGCCGCCTGCGCCGCCTGCGGCAGCCTGATCGTGGAGGACGATTACGACGGCGAAATCGTGTTCGATCGCCCCCCGCCGGCCGCCCTCGCCACCGGGGAGGGGCGCGAGCGGACCCTGTTCGTGGGCTCCTTCTCCAAGACCCTCGGCAGCGGCCTGCGGCTCGGCTACATGGTGGTGCCGCTCCGTTTCGCCGCCGCCGCCGAGGCCACCAAGAGCCTTATGAGCTATGGCCAGTCGTGGCTTGACCAGCAGATCCTCGCCGCCTTCCTGGAAGGGGGCCATTATCAGCGCCATCTCAATCGCCTGCGGACCGCCTATCGCGCCCGCCGCGACGCCGCCCTGGCTGGACTGCGCCACATCTTCGGCGACCGCCTCGCGGTGCCCGCAACCGATGGCGGGCTCCATCTCTGCTGCGTTTTGCCCGATGACGGCCCGGATGCCTCCAGCGTCGCGGCAGCCGCCCGCGCGGTGGGTGTGGGGCTGCATCCGGCGGCCGAATGCGGGGTGCGCAGCGCCGGCGCGACCCTCGCGCGCACCCTCCTCGTCGGCTTCGGCGCCCTGACCCCCGACGAACTGGCCTTGGCCTTCACGCGCATCGGCCAATCCCTGGAGGCCCGCCGCGCGGGAAACTGACGCCAGCCCCTTGCCGGAAGCCCCCGCGCGCGACACAACTGCGGCCAAAGCGGCGGCATCGAACGCCGTGCTCCCGCGAGCTTTAAGGATACCTCCCATGGCGCCGGTGAATGATCGCGATCCCTTCTCCGCCCCGGCGGACAGCTATTGGAAAGAGTTCTGGATCGGCGAAATTCCCCATCTCGTCATTCTCGCGCTCACCATCGGCGGCGTCGCCTACATCAGCCTCATGCGCCGGCCGCTCGAATATTATTGGGACGTGGTGGCGGTGGTGATCGCCCTCGTCTCCATCTCCGGGGGCTGGCCGCGGGCCACCACCAGGCAGCAACGCTGGCATCTCATCTGGACCCAGGCCCTGCACTGGGCGGCCTTCCTCATCGCCATGCGGCTGGTGTTCCTGCCCTCGGTGCAGGCGATCGCGGATGTGGATTCCACCAATCTCGTGGTCCTGCTGCTGCTGGCGCTGGGCACCTTCGTCGCCGGTGTCCACGCCCCCTCCTGGCGCATGGCCCTCAACGGCGTGGTGATGGGGCTCAGCGTGCCGGCGGTCGCCTGGCTCGACCGGTCGGCGCTGGTGCTGGCGCTGGTGGCGCTGGTGCTGGGCGCGGTGGTGCTCGCCCTCGCCTGGTACCATATTCACGAACGCGACGCCGACTGACCCGCCGGGACGGTGCCGGCGCACGGTTGCCGGCGCCGCCATCCTGTTCGATATTTGTTCCCATCATCCGATTCGCGCGGGACGAGGGGAGCCAGCCGAGTGCATCTCGACACGCTGAACGACAACCAGCGCCGTGCCGCCACCCACGGCGTCGCCGAGATGCTCCAGGGGGACCGTGGCGGCCCGCTGCTCATCATCGCCGGAGCCGGATCGGGCAAGACCAACACCCTCGCCCACCGGGTCGCCCACCTGATCGTGAACGGCGCCGACCCCGCCCGCATCCTGCTCATGACCTTTTCCCGCCGCGCCGCCGAGGAGCTGACGCGGCGGGTGGAGCGCATCTGCACGCAAGTACTGGGCGCCAAGGCCGGGCCGGTGGGCGCGGCGCTGAACTTCTCCGGCACCTTCCACGCCATCGGCGCGCGGCTCTTGCGCGAATATGCGGGCGAACTGGGCATCACCCCCGATTTCACCATCCACGACCGGGAAGATTCCGCCGATCTCATGAACCTGGTCCGGCACGAGCTCGGATTGTCCAAGACGCAGACCCGCTTTCCCGCCAAGGGCACCTGCCTTGCCATCTATTCCCGCACCCTCAATGCGCAGGCCGACCTCGCCGAGGTGCTGCGCACCGCCTTCCCCTGGTGCGCCGCCTGGACAGCCGAGCTGAAGACCCTGTTCGGCGCCTATGTGGAGGCCAAGCAGCGCCAGAACGTGCTCGATTACGACGACCTGCTGCTCTATTGGGCCGAAGCCGTGCGCGAGCCGGCCCTCGCCGCCCACATGGGTGCGCGCTTCGACCATATAATGGTTGATGAATACCAGGACACGAACCGCCTCCAGGCCGCCATCCTGCTCGCCCTGCGGCCGGACGGGCGGGGCCTGACCGTGGTGGGGGACGACGCCCAGTCCATCTATTCCTTCCGTGCCGCCACCGTGCGCAACATCCTGGACTTCCCGCGCGCCTTCTCGCCGCCGGCGGAGGTGGTGACTTTGGAGCGCAACTATCGCTCCACCCAGCCCATCCTCGCCGCCGCCAATGCGGTGATCGGCGAGGCGCAGGAGCGCTTCACCAAGAATTTATGGTCGGAACGCGCGTCCGGCCGCCGACCACGCCTCGTCAGCGTGCGGGACGAGACGGAACAGGCCCGCTTCATCGCCGACGAAGTTCTCGCCCACCGCGAGGCCGGCACGCTCCTGAAGCAGCAAGCCGTCCTGTTCCGCGCCGCCCACCACTCCGGCCCGCTGGAGGTGGAGCTGACCCGCCGCAACATCCCGTTCGTGAAGTTCGGCGGGCTGAAATTCCTCGACAGCGCCCATGTGAAGGACCTGCTGGCGGTGCTGCGCTTTGCCCAGAACCCGCGCGACAGGGTAGCCGGCTTCCGCCTGCTGAACCTGTTGCCGGGGGTGGGCTCCGCATCGGCGCAGAAGGTGCTCGACGCCATGGGGGAGAGCCCGGCGCCGCTGAAGGCGCTCGGAGAGATGGCGCCGCCGCCGCGCGCCGGGGCGGACTTCGCCGCGTTCGCGATCCTCATGGACAGCCTCGGGACGGCCGATCCCCACTGGCCGGCGGAGATGAGCCGGGTGCGCCGCTGGTACGAACCGCACCTGGAGCGCATCCACGAGGATGCGGACATGCGCAAGGCGGACCTCTTGCAAATGGAGGCCATCGCCGCCGCCTATCCCGGCCGCGCCCGCTTTCTCACCGAACTGACCCTGGACCCGCCCGACGCCACCTCGGCGGAGGCCGGCGCGCCGCTGAAGGATGAGGACTATCTCATTTTGTCCACCATCCATTCCGCCAAGGGGCAGGAATGGAAATCCGTGTTCGTGCTGAACGTGGTGGACGGCTGCCTGCCGTCCGATCTCGGCGCCGGATCGAGCGCCGAGATCGAGGAGGAACGCCGGCTGCTCTATGTGGCCATGACGCGGGCAAAGGACGATCTCGACCTTGTGGTGCCGCAGCGCTTCTTCGTGCACGGCCAGCACGCCCGCGGCGACCGCCACGTCTATGCGAGCCGCACCCGCTTCATCCCCGCAAAAATGCTGAACCTGTTCGAGGCGCGGTCCTGGCCGCCGCCGGGGGAAGCGGAAACCGCCGCCCCCCTCGGCCCGGCCATGGTGGACGTGCGCGGGCGCCTGCGCGGCATGTGGGGCTGAGCGGGTCCGGTTCTCACCCCCGGCCGATGAAGGGCATCTTGGTCGCCATCACCGTCATGAACTGCACATTGGCGTCCAGCGGCAGGTGCGCCATGTAGAGCACCGCGCTCGCCACATGGGCCACATCCATCACCGGCTCGACCTTGATGGCGCCGTCGGCCTGGAGGATGCCGGCCTTCATGCGCTCGGCCATGGCGGTGTCGGCGTTGCCGATGTCGATCTGGCCGCAGGCGATGTCATAGGCCCGACCATCCAGGGAGGTGGAGCGGGTGAGGCCGGTGATGGCGTGCTTGGTGGCGGTGTAGGGCGCGGAGAACGGGCGCGGCACTTCCGACGAAATGGACCCGTTGTTGATGATGCGCCCGCCGCGCGGGTTCTGCGCCTTCATCAGGCGGAACGCGGCCTGGGTGCACAGGAACGGGCCGGTGAGATTGGTGTCCACCACCGCCCGCCACTGGCCGAAGGTGAGATCCTCGAGCGGCACCGCGGGAGCGCCGGTGCCGGCATTGTTGAACAGGAGGTCGAGCCGGCCGAACTTGTCCTTCACCGCCGCGAACAGCGCCGCGACCGAGGCCGGATCCGTCACATCCGTCGGCACCGCCATGGTATGGGGCGAGCCCATGGCATCGGCGGTTTCCGCCAGCGCTTCGGCGCGGCGGCCGGCGATGGCGACGCCATAGCCGTCGGCGGCCAGCGCCACCGCCACCGCGCGCCCGATGCCGGAGCCGGCACCGGTGACGATGGCCACCTTCCTGTTGGCCGTGGGACTCATCGGACGATCCTCCCGTCTCGATCCCGCCCATTCTTTCCGGGGCGGTGATGGTATTGCGTCGTGCCCTTACACAACGGCACAAGCCGGCGCCCGGCTCAAGGGCCGAAACGCGCCTCACCCCCGGTGCGTGGCCAGGGCGGCGGCATCATCGCCGGACCGTCGCTTCGGCGCGGCGCCGGCCCCCCACCCCGGACAGCGCCACAGCCTCAGTCGTCGGCGCGCGCGGCAAGCGCCGCAAGATCGATGAGATGTCCCGCCCGGTCGCGCTTGGCGGCGAGATAGCCCGCATTTTCCGCCGTCGGACGGCCGAGCACCCGCTCGTCCCCCGCCACCTCCAGCCCGGCTGCGGCCAGCGCGGCGATCTTCTGTGGATTGTTGGTCAGCAGCCGCACCGTGCGCACCCCGAGCCGACGCAGCATCTCGGCGGCGAAATCAAAGCGGCGCTGATCCAGACCGAATCCGAGCGCGGCGTCGGCGTCGAACGTGTCATAGCCCTCGGACTGGAGGTGATAGGCGCGCATCTTGTTGGCGATGCCATTGCCCCGCCCCTCCTGATCCAGATAGAGCAGGATACCGCCAGCGCCCTCGGCCATGAGGCGGGCCGTGTCTCGCAATTGATCGCCGCAATCACATTTCAGTGAGCCGAACAGATCCCCCGTGAGACAGGCGGAATGCAGCCGCACCGGCACCGGCCCCGAAAGGTCCGGCCGCCCAACGATGATCGCCACTTGGTCGCGGAGCCCCTCGCCGCCGCGGAACACCACGAACTCGGTCTGCGGCGCACCCTCCAGCGGCACCCGCGCGCGGCCCACCACATGCAGCGTCTCCACCCGCGCCTTACGATAGGCGGCGATGTCCGCCGTCGTCGCCGTCAGCAGGCCCGGCGCGGCGTCCGCCGCCACATCCGCCACCACCGCCGCCGGCAGCACCAAGGCGAGGCCGAGCAGGTCGAGCGCGGCCCGCTCGCGCCCCGTGGCCGGCGTCACCGGCACCGTGGGCGGCAAGGCCGCCTCCACATCAAGCGCCAGCAGGGCGGCCTGCGGCGCGGCGGGCGCCGCCAGGGCGATGCATCCCGGCTCCACCGAGGGGCGTCCGAGCTTGTCGAGGCGCGGCCCCGGCAACACCAGGCGCAGGCCCCGGCCCACAGCTGCAAACGCCTCCGCCAGACGGCCGTCGAACGCCTCCGCGCCGATGACCAGCACCGCGCGATCCGCCTCGGCCGTGGCAAACAGGCGAACCGGGCGGCCGGCGCGCAACTCGGCGATGGCACGGGCGACGGCGACCTTCCCGCCCGCGCCCACACCAAAATGATCCGCTGCCAACACGATGCACACCCCGCGCGTCCCGTCTGCGCCAACGGCCATCCAGCCCCCGGCCACGCTCTTGTTTCCGTTTCAGAAATGGCGACGATCCCGACGGCGCGCAAGGGCGCCGCACGCGCACCGGCCGGGCGCTGCGCTCAACCTTGAGCCGACTGCGGACACGCGCGGAAGCCCCCAGCCGGGCACCGGCGCCTTCCCCTCCGTTGACACGCCGGCAAACCACTCCTACTCCTGTGATGCCGGCCGGTTTGTAAAACAGAGCGGGCCCGTCTCGAGAAGGCCCGCTCAAAGAGGATCAAATCGCATGGCCCTACGCGTGTCGGGAAAGAACATCGACGTTGGGGAAGCCCTCCGGGCTCGGCTCACGGAGCGGGTCTCCGAAGTTCTCGCTAAATATTTCGACGGAGGATGGTCGGGACACGTCACCGTGTCCCGCGAGGGGTCCGGCTATCGATCGGAATGCTTGCTGCATCTTGATTCGGGCGTGAACCTCCAGACCCAGGCCAACGCACAGGATGCCAACGCCTGCGCCGATTCCGCTGTGGAAAAGATCGAGAAGCGCCTGCGCCGCTATAAGCAGCGCAAGGCGCGACTGAAGGATCGCCTGTCGGCGGCGGAGGTGGCGGACCAGAGCTCCGCGGCGCAGAGCTACATTCTCAGCGGCGTTCCAGAATCGGAAACCGAAGAGGAGCTCGACGCCTGGAGCCCGACCGTGGTGGCCGAACAGGTCACGCGCCTGCGCACCATGTCGGTGGCCGACGCGGTTGTGGAACTCGACATCACCGGCGCGCCGGTGGTCGTTTTCCGGCACGGAGGCCATGGACGCGTCAGCGTGGTATATCGTCGATCGGACGGTCACGTCGGGTGGATCGATCCGTCCGCCGACGAAGTCCATTGACCCTCGCCCCGGTATAAGCTAGGCGTCCGCGCCTTCTCGAATTACCGGGCCTTACGCTGCAGGGAACCGATCTATGCCCCTTGCCGACCTCCTCGCACCGAACGCGGTCTTGCCGATGTTGCGGGCGAGCAGCAAGAAGCAGGTTCTCCAGGAGCTGGCTCAGCACGCCGCCCAATTGGTGGACCGCGACCAGCGGGAAATCTTCGAGACGCTCCTGCAACGGGAGCGTCTCGGCTCGACCGGCGTCGGCAACGGCATCGCCATTCCCCACGGCAAGCTGCCCAACCTCGCCAAGCTGTGCGGCCTGTTCGCGCGGCTGGAAAAGCCCATTGATTTCGAATCACTGGACGGCGAGCCGGTGGACCTCGTGTTCCTGCTGCTGGCCCCAGAAGCCGCGGGCGCCGACCATCTGAAGGCGCTGGCGCGGGTCGCCCGCATGCTGCGCGACCCCGATGTGGTGGAAAAGCTGCGCGCCACCCGTGATGCGACGCTCATGTATAATCTTCTGACGGCGACATCGGCGTCCAACGCCGCATAGGCGCATGCCATCATAGTGGCGCGCCATCTGGCGGCGGGCCACGTCGCGAGCGCCAGGGCGCGCGCGTCAGCTGTTGCCCGCAAGCGCGCACGGCTCCGCGATCAGGCCCGGGCCTTCCTGCCGCCGACGAAAGCGCCGGAAGATATCGCCAGCCGTCTCACCTGTGCTCAAGCTGCCGCCTGACGCGGCGGGACAATGCGAGGGGGCATCGCCATGCCTTGCATGACCCGGCACCGCAAAAGGCGCGCGAGCACGTTTTCCAAAAACCCCGCGGGGCCGCCGCGCCAAAAGGGGCGCGGCCTTCCCGATGGGCGAGGGCTCAGCCCGCCGGCGCCTCAGTGCACGCTCACCGTCACCAGCTCATGTTCCATCGCATTGGCCAGCGCGGCTTCACGGCTATCGGTCAACATGATGGGCGTGCCGTCCGCGGCATGCAGGGTGAACAGGGTCATCCCCGGCGCGATCTGCGGCGCCTGCGGAAACATGGCCTTCACATCCTCAGAGCGGATGGTCCGGACATAAGCGATCTCGCCGCCGCCCAGGCCCGCCAGGGCTTCAGGTGTGATCTCGTGTGCCAAATTCTCAGTCATCTTCATTACTCCCTCACTCTGGCGCGCCACCGCCCACGCCCTCAAGGCCGCGGGACGATATCGATCCGCTTGACCTGCCGCACCGGCTCCGGGCGAACGAGATCCACGGAAAGCAGGCCGTTGCGCAGCTCGGCGCCGAGCACGTTCATGCCTTCCGCAAGGACAAAGGTGCGCTGGAACTGCCGGGCCGCGATGCCCCGATGCAGGAAGACCCGGCTCTGCCCGTCATCCACCTGCCGGCCACGGATGGTCAGCTCCTTCTCGTCGAGGGTGATCTCGAGCTGGTCCGCGGAGAAACCCGCCACCGCCAGCGTGATGCGCAGGCAGAGCGGTTCACCCGCCGCCGCTTCAATCCTCTCCACATTGTAGGGAGGATATCCGTCGGCCCCCTTGGTCACCCGATCGAGCACCCGCTCGACCTCGTCGAACCCCAGGAGAAACGGGCTCGACAACGAAGATACTCGCGACATGCCTCAAGTCCTCATCAAGCGACTTGGTCAAGCGATCTGGCTTGTGCCGGACGCGCACCTATCCGGCCGCGCCCACCGGGACCCTCAGCGGCATCCCGACGTTTTCGCATATGGGAAGGGCGGGACCCGCCCGCAAGACCGGGCGGCGCGCCTCCGACATGGGGACCCAGCCGGCCCGTCGCCGCGGCACGCGGACACATTGCGCGCGGGGGATCAGGCGGCCCGGCGCGGCCCCACCACATGGCGGGGGCTGAAGCTGTCGGGATCCGCCGCCGCCCAATCGGCCGCGTAATGGGTCTCGTCCGGCGCCGCCAGCAGGATTTCGGCGGGCAGGAAAGGATAGATGCGATCGAGGGCCTTCACCTCGATCGGGCTCACCCGATGCCAGATGTGGTGCGGCAGCAGCTCGCTGGGATGAGTAAGCCCCGCCGCCGCCACCAATTCCGCCAGGGCCGCGACCGTATGGTGCTGGAAATTCTGCACCCGCTCCGCCTTCTCGGCCACCACCAGGCCCCGCTGGAGGTGGGGATCGGAGGTGGTGACGCCGGTGGGGCACTGGCCGGTATGGCAGCGCATGCTCATCACGCAGCCGAGCGAGAACATGAAGGCGCGCGCGGCGTTGCACCAGTCGGCGCCGATCGCCATGTTGGCCGCCATGGAGAAGCCGGAGGTGACCTTGCCCGACGCGGCGAGCCTCACCTCGGGCCTGAGGCCGGTGCCCACCAGCGCGTTGCGCACGATGATGAGCCCCTCGCGCAGGGGCATCCCCACATGGTCGGCCAGCTCGTGGGGCGCGGCGCCGGTGCCCCCTTCCGACCCGTCCACGACGATGAAGTCGGGCCGGATGCCGGTCTTCAGCATGGCCTTGGCCATGGCGAACACCTCGGTGGGATGGCCGACGCACAGCTTGAGCCCCACCGGCTTGCCGCCGGACAATTCGCGCAGGCGACCTACGAACTCCATCATCTCGACCGGCGTGGAGAAGGCCGAATGGCGGGCCGGCGAGATGCAGTCCCGGCCCACCGGGATGCCGCGCGCCTCGGCGATCTCGGGCGTCACCTTGGCGCCGGGCAGCATGCCGCCATGGCCCGGCTTAGCGCCCTGGGACAGCTTGACCTCGATCATCTTCACCTGGTCGTCGGCCGCCCGCTCGCGGAACCGCTCCGCCGAGAAGGTGCCATCCGGGTTGCGGCAGCCGAAATAGCCGGACGCGATCTCCCACACCACGTCGCCACCATGGATGCGATGGTATTTGGAAAGGCTCCCCTCCCCCGTATCGTGATAGAAGCCGCCCCGCTTGGCGCCGAGATTGAGCGCTTCGATGGCATTGCCGCCGAGCGAACCGAAGCTCATGGCCGACACGTTGAGCACCGAGGCCGAATAGGGCCGCGTGCAGGCCGGCCCGCCCACCGTCACCCGGAACGGCTCGCGGCTCACCGGGGTGGGGGCGAGGGAGTGGGTCATCCACTCGTATTCGGCCGCGTAGGTGTCGAGCTCAGTACCGAAGGGCTGGCGATCTTCCTCGTTCTTGGAGCGGGCGTAGACCAGCGAGCGGTCGTCGCGGTTGTAGGGCTTCTCGGAAAGATCATCCTCCATCAGATATTGGCGCAGGTAGGGGCGGATCGCCTCGAACAGCCAGCGCATGGAGCCGATGACGGGATAGTTGCGCAGCAACGAATGGTTCGGCTGGATGATGTCGAACACGCCGAGCAGCACCAGCGGGAACAGCACGCAGAAGCCGATCAGCCACGCCTGATGGCTCGTGAACGACAAGATCACGCAGATCAGCGCCCCGAGGCAGACGGCGATGAAGACGCTGTAGCGGCTGAGCAGCCGCTTGGCGCCCGGCGTCAGCCCGAAGCGCGCGGTGGTGTTGCCCGTCATGAGTGGCGGCCTCCCGTTTGGATTGACGCCAAGCTACAGCATCTTCATGAAAAAGGGGCCACCATGAAAAAGGGGCGCCTCTTGCACCGCTCGCCGCGCCCCCGGCCATCCAGCCCGGCGCGGGGCTCAAACGGTGGCCGCGGCCGCGAAGCGATCCGCGAGGGCGCGCAGGACGGGGATCTGCCGGGGCAGCTCGCTCCAATAGCGCCGGTTCAGCTCCAGATTCACCACTGCGCCGGCATCGAACCGGCAGCGGGCCGCCACCTGCTCCCAATCGATGCCGCCCCAGCCGAGGGGCAGATGCAGGTCGCCCTCGCCCAGGCCCGCCCGCTCGCCGTCATCGATGGCCCAGCTCGTGGCCGGACGGCCGAAGCTGTCATGGACATGCAGATGGCGGGCATAGGGGGCGAGCGCCGCGATCTCGGAGAAATAATCCACGCCGGCGTCGGTGGTGCGCAGGAAGGCGTGGCTGAAATCCAGCGTCGCACGCACATGGGGATGGTCGAGGGTGGCGATCTCAGCGGCGAGGCGCGAGGGCAGCGCGGTCTCGCGCATGGGCTCGAAGCGGAAGATGTTCTCCACGCACAGGGTCAGGCCATGACGCGCCGCGCGGTCGCCGGCTTTTTCCAAGGCGGCGCGCTGGCGGACATAGGCGGCGTCCACGTCCGCCTCCTCGCGCACGCAGCCGGCATGGACCACCAGCGTCACCGCCCCCAGGGCCCCGGCGACATCGATGGCCGCCTCGAGATAGGCGAGGTGATGGCGCTGGCGGGCCGGATGATCCATCAGGTTCACGGCCAAGGGCCCGTGCACCGTATAGCCGAACGGCCGGTTGGCGGTGGCCTCCACCAGGCGCTCCAGGCGCTCGGGCAAAACCTTGCCATCGATGATGAGGGTCCACGCGAAGATCGGCAGCTCCACATAATCGACCCCCAGCCGCTCCGCCTCGTCCAGCTTCGGGCCGAGGTCATCGAAATCAGGTGACGTGGCGCGAATGGAATAGCCGATGCCCCGGATGGCCGGCCGTACTGCCTGTGCGTCCAATGCTGCCTCCTGTTCCACGTGCTTTCCGAAGGTTCCCGATGCCCGCGACACCGGCGCGCAAAGGGAGCCTTTCACGGGACAGGAGCGCACGAACGCGGCGAGATGAAGGGCAAGAGATGGAAGCAAGGGAGGGAGTGCCGGTGGGGATTGCCACGGTCGCGGCGCGCTTGGGCTCCGAAGGCGCTTGAGCTCTGAACGTGCTTGGGCGCCGAAAAAGAATGAGGGCGTTCGCCGGGGGTCGACGAACGCCCTTTATCCGGATCGATGACGCTGACACCTGACGATCGATCCAACACTTCCTTAGCAAGACTCCGGCCAGCTGCCGAAGGCCCAGATTTAGCGATACATATGGGATTGGCCACTAAATATGGATCTACAGACTGAACCGGAATTGCAGAATGCGATCAAATTTCTCGTTTTGCAATATCTCCATCCGCATATTGCAAAATGCAAGGCAGCCTGACGGCCGCGCGGGCGCGCTGTGCCGGTTCCCGCTTGCTCGTGAAAATCGCCGCCCCAAGTCGCGGGGCGGCGCCGGTCTCAGCCGTCTTGCCGACCGGGTCCGCGCTCGGCGGCGAGCCACATGTCGAGGAAGCCATCGAGCCAGCGGCACACGGCGGCGTCGTAGCGTCCCCACCCTTGCAGGTGGGCCTCACCGGGCTGGGCGCCGCGCTTGGTGAGGTTATGGGCGCCGCGGACCGTCCACAGGCACATCATCTCCCGCGTCACCTCCGGGTGAAACTGGAGGGCATAAGCGGACGCGCCATAACGAAAGGCCTGGTTGGGAAACACCTCCCCCGTGGCCAGCAGGTCCGCGCCGCGGGGCAGCTCGAAGCCCTCGGAATGCCAATGGTACACATGGCTTGGCCAAGGCAGCAGCGCGGCGCCGGTATCGGTGGCCGCGAGCGGATAATAGCCGATCTCGCACGTCCCCTCCCGATGGGGCGACACCCGCGCGCCGAGCGCCTTGGCCATCATCTGCCCGCCCAGGCAGATGCCAAGCAGCGGCGTCTGCGCCTTCAGGGCCCGATCGATGAAATCGATCTCGGCACGGATGAACGGCAGGTCGTCATTGACGCTCATGGGCCCGCCGAACACCACCGCCCCCGCATAAGACGAGAGGGCGTCGGGCAAGGGATCCCCCAGCGCCGGCCGGCGCACGTCGAGCCGGTAGCCCCGCCGCTCCAGGCGCTCGCCGATGCGCCCTGGCGTCGAGTGCGCCTGATGCACCACGATCAGAATGTCGGTGCTGTCCGCCGTGTCCCGGCCCGGCACCTGAGACAGGACGCACGGAGCGGACACGGCGCCGGATTGGAGGGCCTCTTCATTCAGAAGCGGCGCCACCGGCCATTCCGCGGCTCCTTCCGCCGCGAATCCCGCTTCGTCGGGCTCGCCCTGCGGCGTCCGCGCGCCACCACCGGCGTCACCCGCCCGGACGGCACCCCCATCAGGGGCATCGGGCGCGCGCCCATGCCCGTCCCCGGCAGGCGCATCCCGCCCGCACCCGGCGCTTGCAGGTGTTTCGCCTTCGACCCAAAGCGCGCTAGTCTTGTCGCTCACCGCCAGTTTCCGCCTCCTCACGGATCTCGCGACGGATCTCCACCCGATCGCGCGTATCCACATTGAGCAGCTCCGCCGCGCGCCAGACGAGATTGTCCTCGAACTCGGTGAGGGTGCCGTCAGCGAAGGCCACCTGGAACATCATCTCCACGATGCGCCGGCGACCCGCGTCGTCCAGAGCCCGGTTCAGCACGCTGGTGAAAGCATAAAGATCAACGGCTTCGGCATCCTTGGCAATGGCCAATTCGACCAGCTTATCACTTTCCGCCCCGGCCAGGGAAAACCGCTGCTCCAGGACATGCTTCAGCATGGAGCGTTCCGATTGCGTCACCACGCCGTCGATGGTGATGACATGCACGAGGAGTGCGGCGGCAGCGAGACGGTAGTCATCGGCACCGAACGCGGTCGCCTCCCGCTGGCCACCGGCGATGTCCATGATGAAATCGGAGAGGCTGCGAAACATACGAAGGCATCCTGCGGCTCGAAGCGGCTCCGGCGTCAAAAGCGCCGATGCCACCGGTGGGCGGAACATGAACGACAGATGGGCGCCCGGCGCCGGAGCGCAAGCACCCAGGGCGCACGGGGCGCCGCCCGCGCAGGTGCCATGATGCACGCCCCGGCGCAAGGTCGGCAACCCGCCCGCGCGCCTGCGGCCCGCTCGGCAATGTGCCATGATGGGGAGGGGAATCGATCCGAACCGCGCCGGGCCGCACAGGCCCCCGCGGAACAGGAGGGCATCCAGTGCGCGATCAGCCAGCCGGCCGCGGCACCATCCTCCTGGTGGAGGACGAACCCTTCGTGGCCCTCCTGGTCCAGCAGGTGCTGGAAGACCACGGCTTCGCGGTGGTCGTGGCCACCCACGGCCGGGCGGCCCTGGAGCAGGTGGAGAGAAGCCGGCCGGGCGCGACATGGGCGGGCAGTGCTCCGCTGGAAGGGTCCCTTGCGGCGGCCCCCGACGCCCTGGTGCTGGCCCTGGTCGACATGGGCCTGCCGGACATGGACGGCGGCGATGTGGTGCGCGCCCTGCGCCGGCTTCTTCCGGCGCTGCCCATCGTCATCGCCACCGGCTACGCCACCGAGGAGATCGAGGCGGAGTTTGCCCGCGTCGACGGCGTGGCGGTCATCCGCAAGCCCTATGACGGGAGCACCCTGCGCACGACCTTTCAACGCTTCGGCATCGACCTGCCGGAAGAGTGAGTCCGGCGCTGCGTCACACCGGACCACGAGCGGCCCGCCTGGCCTGTCTTTGACGTTCCGGCCAGGTCACCCCAGGACACCGCCAGGACACCGCCAAGGCACCGCCATCCATGGGCGGCGCGCAAGCGGAGAGCGCTCAGCGGCGCAGCAGCACCTGACCCAGGACCAGACCCAGGCCGGCGGCCAGGGCGCAGGCCGCGAGCGGCCGAGCGCGGATGGTCTCGCGGACGGTTTCACACCGCCCCTCGGCCCACACGCCGGCGCTCTCGACCTTGACCTCGGCGGCGGTGACGGCCTCGTCGGCCAGATCCTTGGCGCCCTGGCCGGCGGCATCAAGCAGGCGGGCGATCTCGGCCCGCAGCCGCTCCAGATCCTGCCGCACGTCGGCGAGGTTGGGTTCGGCGGCCTCTTCGACCTTCGCGGCGGTGGACTTCTCGACCATGCTACGGCTCCTGTGGGTGCGGGGCGATGGGAAGGATGCGCCGGAACGGTCCGCCGCCGCAAGGGCGCGAAGCGACCGCCGGACCCGCATCGGGATGGGAATGGTCTCTCTCAGGCGATGCGGACCGCGGACGGCGCGCGCTTCGCTTCATGGAAGAACAGGGCCTGGGCGATGGTGGCCTTCACCGTCTCCGACAGGAATGGTTTGGTGATGAGATAGGTGGGCTCCGGCCGCTCGCCGGTGAGCAGCCGGTCGGGAAAGGCGGTGATGAAGATCACCGGCACATTGTAGGTGCCGAGGATGTCGTGCACCGCCTCCACCCCGGACGAGCCGTCGGCGAGCTGGATGTCGGCCAGCACCAAGCCGAAATCGCCGGCCTCCGCCAGCTCCACCGCCTTGGAATGGGTCGGCGCCACGCCCACCACCTCGTGCCCCAGCTCGTTCACCAGGCTGCGGAGATCAAGGGCGATCACCCATTCGTCCTCGATGATGAGAACCCGGGTGGCGGTCTGCCGGTCGATGTCGCGCTGGGCCGCGATCACCTGGGCTTCCACCTCGTCGATGCGCACGGCGAGGATGCTCGCCGCCTCGGTATAGGAAAAGCCCTCCATGGCGGTGAGCAGGAACGCTACCCGCGACGACAGGTCCATGGCCTGGAGGCGCAGGTCTGCGTTGAGGTCCGGCGGGCCGCCGGGAACCTTGCGGTTCCACACCCGATGGAAGGCGCGATAGAGAGCGACCCGGGAGGAGATGCCGCCGTCGAGCGCCACCTTGCCGTCGATGAGCGCCTGAAGGGTCTCCCGCACCGCACCATCGCCCGCCGGCTGGGAGCCCAGGAGCGCGCGCGCATAGCGCCGGAGCGCTGGAAGCTGCTTGACGATCGAAGCGTGCGCCATGCGCGACCCCTTGTTGGCGATCGGGTGTCCCCGAATGCGGGTTCCGGTCGCGACCCTGCACCCGGAACCCGGCGAAAAAGGGAACAGGTTCCAAACGCCACCTTGGCCGGAAAGTTCCAGGCCGCCCGGAACCGCCCGGCAACGCCTTGCATTATAAAGGGCATGAAGCTGGCCTTCACCGGCGTCGTCGCCGCGACGATGGCGGGTCTTGTCGGAGCTGTCGATGGATTGGGTGAAGGCGGAAGCGGCGCGTGCGCGCCACAAGGAGCGCAGCGCCATCTTCGCGGCGGCCGCCGGCCATCCGCGCGGCCTCCTGGACAGTGTCCGCCGGCGGCTGATCGTGATGGTCCTGTTCGCCCTCGCTCCCATCGCCGGGCTCAACTTCATCCAGGGCGCCCTGCAGCTTGCGGCGGCGCAGCAGGAGGCGCGCCAGCGGCTCCTGCAGCATGCGCAGGCCGATGCCTCCACCCTCGAAAAGGCGTTCGCCTCGGCGGAAAACGTGCTGCGGGCGCTGCAGAACGTGGCCGACGTGCGGGAGGGCGGCCCCTCCTGCCCGGCGATCCTGCACGGCGCGGTGCTGAGCCTGCCCTTCGCCAGCAACATTTCCGTGCTGAATGCGAACGGCACCCTGGTCTGCTCCGCCCTGCCCCTGAGCGCACGCAATGTCGCGGGCGAGAGCTGGTGGCAGCAGACCCGGCGCGGGAACAGCTTTGTGCTGTCGAACCGCGTCTTCAGCCGGGCGGCGCGGACCGAGGTGCTGGTGGGGGTGCTGCCGCTTCGGGAGCCGGACGGGCGCTTCACTGGAGCCGTGACCCTGTCCATTGACGTCGCCTGGCTGGAGGGGCTGCTGCGGCGCGAAACGCCGGCCAACCAGGGCGTGGTCAGCTTGTTCTCGGCCTCGGGCGAGGAATTGCTGTCCAATGCACGGCCCCTGTCCGCCGTGCTGTTCGCCGGCCAGACCATGGCGCCGCCGCAGGCCGGGCGGCCGCCTGCGCTGCGGGAGGCGCAGGACGCGGTCGGTCGCGGCTTCACCTTCGCCACCGCCCCCCTCGGCCGCGACGATCTGGTGGCGGCCTTCGCGCTGCCCACCGACCGCCTGTTCCGCTGGACCGTCCTCACGGTGGCGGCGAGCTTCGCCCTGCCGACGCTGATCGTGGTGGTCTCGCTGGTGGGGCTGTGGCTGGCGGTGGACCGCATCGTGCTGCAATGGCTGCTCTATCTGCGGCGGGTCACGGCGGTCTATGCGCAGGGCCATTACGGCTTCCGGCCGACCCGCATCGATGCCGCCCCCAGCGAGTTCCGCGCCCTCGGGCATGCGGTGGAAAACATGGCGCTCGCGGTGCGCGAGCGCGACGCCAAGCTGCGGCAGGGACTGGCGGAGAAGTCGGCCCTGGTGCGGGAGATCCACCACCGCATCAAGAACAGCCTGCAGATCGTGGTCAGCCTCATCAGCCTTTACGGCTCGGGGGTGCGGGGCGAGGACCGGCGGCGGTTCGACCAGTTGCGCACCCGCGTCAACACCCTCGCGCTGGTGCATCGCATCCTCTACGAGGCGGCGGAGGGTTCCCAGGTGCGGCTGAGTGAGCTTCTGAGCGAGCTGGCCGGGTTGCTGGAGTGCGCCTGCGAGCGCCCGGTGCGGATCTCCGTGGAGGCCGAGGATGCCCCCCTGCCCATGGACATGGCGGTGCCGCTGGCGCTGATGGTGGTGGAAATCGTGCTCGATCTCGCCGCGGGCGGTCAAGACGAGGCGCCGATGGGGCGGGCGACGGCGCTCACCCTTGCGGGGGTCGTTACCGAGGGGCGCCTGTTTCTCCGCGTCGGCGCCGCCGGGCTGCAACCGGCCCGATCCGGGGCCGGCGATCTCGCCCAGGGCTTCGCCGGGCAGCTCGGCGGCACCCTCAGCCACGGCGCGGACAGCGGGCGCACGGTGGTCTCCGGCGACTTTCCCTGCCGCCCCTGAACGATCCCGTGCAACTTGCAGGGAACCTCCGCCGTTCTGCAACGTTCATGCTTCTGGAGCCGGATGGCCGGGCGCGGTCGTGGCAGCAAAGCCGCGCGGCGGTGGCGGCTTTCCTTGCGCCAGATGGCGCCTGAGCGACGTCCGATCCGGACCGGTGAGCACCGGGACCGTTGGTATGGAATGCTAGGGACCAGGAGCAGCAGTCATGGAAAAGGTTCAACCGAAGAGCCGTTCCCACCGCGGCTTTGCGGCCATGGACACGGAAAAGCAGCGCGCCATCGCCCGCAAGGGCGGCGAAAGCGTGCCAGCCGAGAAGCGCAGCTTCTCCCAGAACCGGGCATTGGCCGCCGCCGCCGGCCGCAAGGGCGGACAAAGCGTGTCCGACGACCAGCGCAGCTTCTCCCGCAACCGGACCCTCGCCTCCCAGGCCGGGCAGAAGGGCGGACAGAAAAGCAGTGGGCAGGGCTCCGGCGGCCGTGGGGCCTGAGCCGGGAACGGGTTCTGTGCGGATCTGCGTGCCCGGAGGCGGCGGACATCGCCGGAACATGAGAGCGAGCGGGCGGATGGGGCTTGCTTTCCCGCGTGGTCGGCGCTGTCCTGTACTGAGACGGACGCGCGCCCCGATCCGGGGCGACCGGCGCGACGCGCGGTGGCCCGCCAGCCGTCTCCTCCGTCGTGGCGCGGTCGGACGCGGGTGCGACGTGCCCATGATCCGCCCGGCGTGGGGCACCGGCGCGGCCGATGTCGTCGCACGCGAGGGTTCGCCATGGATGTGATGCCCCGCCCGCCCGCGACCGGCCCGGACAGCGAGCCGCCCCTGCGCACGCAGGTGCTTGAGTTCCTGCCGGCGCTGCGCGCATTCGCGCGCTCGCTCACCCGCAACCGCACCGAAGCCGACGATCTGGTGCAGGAGACGCTGCTGAAGGCGCTCGCCAATGTCGATCGCTTCGATCCCGGCACCAACCTCCGGGCCTGGCTGTTCACCATCCTACGCAACACCTACTACACCGACATGCGCAAGCGTCGGCGCGAGACCGAGGGCCTGTCGGTGCTGGCGCACCAGGACAGCAACGTGGGTCCGAGCCAGGAATGGTCCATGACCCTGAAATCCCTCCAGGAAGCCCTGACCCATCTGCCCGACGACCAGCGCGAGGCGCTGGTGCTGGTGGGCGCCGCCGGCCTCTCCTACGAGGAAGCCGCCGAGGTGTGCGGCTGCGCGCTGGGCACCATCAAGAGCCGGGTCAACCGCGCCCGCACCAAGCTCCTGGTCCTGATGGGCGCCGAGGCGACCGCCGATGTGGTGGAGGCGGACGCCATCGCCCTCTCGA
Source organism: Xanthobacter agilis (assembly GCF_021730435.1). Lineage (GTDB taxonomy): Bacteria > Pseudomonadota > Alphaproteobacteria > Rhizobiales > Xanthobacteraceae > Xanthobacter > Xanthobacter agilis. The sequence goes on along the minus strand of NZ_JABWGX010000003.1, from coordinate 96,257 downwards.
CCGCCCATGGCGGGCGCAACGACAGCGGCCGCGGCGACGGCTGAGCCGCGCCGGCCGGCACGCCGCGCTCGCGCACCGAAGGCCAAGGACACAGGGCGCGTGAAGGCACAGGAACGAAAGACGCGGGGACGTTGAGGCCGCCGCGGCGCCGATCGTCAATCGGGCGCCCAGCCGGGCGGCGCCAGCTCGAAACCGGCGAACTCGAAGGCGGGCGCCACGGTGCAGCCCACCAGGGTCCAGGCGCCACGGCTTTCCGCCGCCTGCCACGCGAAGGCGGGCACCACCCCCTGTGGCCGCTCCCCCAGATGCAGCTTCGGTCCCAGCACCAGCGCGCTGCGGGTGGCGCCATGGGCCACCGACAGGAGGAGCGGCGCCCCCGCGTGCCAATGCCAGATCTCCACCGCATCCACCCGGTGCCAGTGGGACCGCTCGCCGGCCGCGAGCAGGAAGTAGATGGCGGTGGAGGCGCCGCGCCCGCCGTCCGGCGCCACATCGCGGAACGTCTCGCGGAAATGCCCACCCTCCGGGTGCGGCTGGAGGCCGAGCACGGCGATCACCTCGGCCGCGGACAGGCGCGGATCGAGGGCGGAGACGGGGTCGGGCGCACTTTGAGGATCCACCCTTCACCCCCGGAAATCGTTCTTGCGCGCCCGCAGCTCCGTGAACACGGCCGCCGGCTCCGCGCCGGCGAGGCCGAGCCGGGCGGCGAGCTCCGGATCATCCGCCCGCAGGAAGGGATTGGCCGCCATCTCGTCGGCGAGCAGCGAGGGCACGGTGGGCTGGCCCGCCGCGCGCGCTTCCTCCACCCGCGCCGCAAACGCGCGCAGGTCCCGATTGTCCGGGTCCACCGACACGGCGAAACGGGCGTTGGCGGCGGTGTATTCATGCCCGCAATAGATCGAGAGGTCCGCCGGCAGGGCCCGCAGGCGCAGCAGGGAATGCCACAACACCGCCGGCTCGCACTCGAAGGCGCGGCCGCAGCCGAGCGAGAACAAGGTGTCGCCCGAGAACAGCAGCCGCTCGTCCTCGAACAGATAGACCACATGGCCCAGGGTGTGGCCCGGCGTCTCCAGCACCCGCCCCACCAGCCCCCCGACCGCGACCGGATCGCCGTCCTCCACCACCGCGTCGAGGCCGGGGATGGCGTCGGCTTCCTTGCGCGGTCCCACCACGGTGACGCCGTAGCGGGCCTTCAAGGCGGGAATCCCCTGCACATGGTCGGCGTGGTGATGGGTGACCAGCACCTGGGTGAGGGTCCAGCCCGCCGCGTCCGCCGCGGCGATGATGGCCGCGGCATCCGGAGCATCCACCACGGCGGTGGCATCGGTGGCGGGGTCATGCACGAGCACGGCATAATTGTCGGACAGGCAGGGAACGAGACGGATCTCGGCCGGCACGGACGGCTCCTTCGGTGCGATGGGAACGCCACCATAGCAGAGCCCGCGCGCCCCCGCCTCCCCGCTTTCATGCCGCAGCACCAGATCCCAGGCGACCCTGCGGTGCCGATGGTCTATTCATGCGCGGCGAGAAAGGTGCGATCGTGCTCCACTCACCCGGCGCGGGCGCACTCCGGCGGAAATCGCGTGCCGCGGGGACCTGGAATCGACAGCATGTGGGATCTCGGCAGTCAGGGGATCATCAGCGGCGGCATGAATGTCGACGTGGTGGACCTCCGCAATTTCTACGCCCAGCCCCTCGGCGTCATGACGCGGCGGCTCCTGGGGCGCGCCATCCGTGTCCGCTTCGACGACCTCACCGGCCTCGCGGTGCTCGGCCTGGGCTACGCCACGCCCTATCTCGGCGTGTTCCGCGAGGAGGCCGAGCGCTGCATCGCCGTAATGCCGGCTGCCCAGGGCGTGGTGCGCTGGCCCTCCACCGGACCGACCCTCGCCACCCTTGCCGATGAGACCTCGCTGCCCCTGCCCACCGCCAGCATGGACCGGGTGCTGGCGGTGCACGCCCTCGAGATGACATCCAATCCCGCCGAAATGCTGCGCGAGGTGTGGCGGGTGCTGGCGCCCGGCGGCCGGCTGCTGGCAGTGGTGCCGAACCGGCGCGGCGTATGGGCGCGGCTCGACACCACGCCGTTCGGCAACGGTCGTCCGTTCTCGCGCGGGCAGGTGGTGGGCCTGCTGCGGGAGGCGCTGTTCACCCCGGTGGGCTGGAGCGAGGCCCTCTACGCCCCGCCGAGCCCCTGGTTCCAGCGCACCGCGGTCGCGTTCGAGCGCATCGGCGCGCGGCTGTCGCTGCCGTTCTCCGGGGTGCTGGTGGTGGAGGCGACCAAGCAGCTCTATCGCCCGGTGACGGTGCGCCGCACCCGCCTCGCGCCGGTGCTGGAACCGGCGCTGGGGCCGGCATTGGGGCGGATGCCGGCGGTCTGACCCTCGCTCCGCCGCCGGGCTACGCCTTGCGGGTGAGGCGGAACACCGCCTGCTCGCCCATCAGGTTCCACACCCACCACGGCATGTCGACGCGCACCCGGTGGCCGGCGGAATTGAGCGCCACCGCCTTCTCCATCTTCGCGTCCAGTTCCTCCGCCAGGGCCACGAAGTCGCGGATGGTGCAGAAGTGGATGTTGGGCGTCTCGTACCAGGCGAACGGCATGTTGTCCGTCACCGGCATGCGGCCGTTGACCAGCAGGTCAAGCCGCGACCGCCAATGGCCGAAATTGGGGAAGGAGACGATGGCTCGCCGGCCGATGCGCAACATCTGCTCCAGCACCCAGCGCGGCCGCCGCGTGGCCTGGAGGGTCTGGGACAGAATGACATAATCGAAGGCATCGTCGGGATAATGGGCAAGATCCACGTCCGCGTCGCCCTGGATGATGGCGAGCCCGCGCGCCACCCCCGCGTTGACGCCCTCGCGGGACAGCTCGATGCCACGGGCATCACAGCCGCGCGTGGTGGCGAGCAGCTCCAGCAATTCGCCATCGCCCGCCCCCACGTCGAGGACCCGCGAGCCGGGCTTCACCATCTCCGCCACCACCACGAGGTCGACGCGCCCGCCCTCCGTCCTCACCGCCCCTTCGTCCAGCACGGGTTCGCGCAAAGCCATCCTCACCTCCCGCGTGCCGGCGGCAGGCCGAAGGCGCGCGCCGCGCTGTCGAGGAAGCCGTGGGCGATGGCAAACAGTTCCGGCTCTTCCAGCAGGAAGGCGTCGTGACCCTTGTCGCTCTCGATCTCCGCGAACGAGACATTGGCGCCGGAGGCGTTCAGCGCATGGACGATGGTGCGCGAATCCTCGGTCGGGAACAGCCAGTCGGAGGTGAAGGAAACAAGGCAGAATCGGGTCTTCGAGCCCTTGAAGGCATGGGCCAGAACCCCGTCGTAATCGGCCGCGAGGTCGAAATAATCCATGGCCCGCGTGACATAGAGATAGGAATTGGCGTCGAACCGCTGCACGAACGCCTCGCCCTGGTGCCGCAGGTAGCTTTCCACCTGGAAGTCGGCGTCGAAGCCGAAGGTGGGCGTGGCCCGGTCCTGAAGGCGCCGGCCGAACTTGCGATGCAGGGCCTGGTCGGACATGTAGGTGATATGCGCGGCCATGCGCGCCACCGCAAGGCCGCGATACGGCATCACGCCTTCCGCCAGATAGCGGCCGCCACGCCAGTCCGGATCGGCCATCACCGCCTGCCGGCCGACCTCGTGGAAGGCGATGTTCTGCGCCGAATGGCGCGCCGCGGTGGCGATCGGCAGGGCCGAGAACACCCGCTCGGGATAGCTCGCCGCCCATTGCAGCACCTGCATGCCGCCCATGGAGCCGCCGGCCACGCACAGGAGCTTGTCGATGCCCAGGTGATCGAGCAGCATGGCCTGGGCGTTCACCATGTCGCGGATGGTGACGAGCGGCATGTCGAGCCCGTAGGGCCGGCCGGTGGCGGGATTGGTGGAAGAGGGCCCGGTGGTGCCCATGCAGCCGCCGAGCACATTGGCGCAGATGACGTGGAAACGCTCGGTGTCGATGGGCTTGCCCGGCCCCACCAGGGTCTCCCACCAGCCGGGCTTGCCGGTCACCGGATTGAGATTGGCCGCGTGCTGGTCGCCGGTGAGCGCATGGCACACCAGCACCGCATTGGTGCGGGCCGCGTTGAGCTCGCCATAGGTCTGGTAGCCGATCTGCAGATGCGGCAGCAGCACGCCGGCATCAAGCCGCAGGGGCTGCGACGGGCCGAAGCGCGCCACCGGCGAATGCGGATCGTCCGCCTCCTGCCGGGCACGGGTTTCGACGGCGTCTTCTGCCTCGGCATCAGCCTTCGGGGCGGAGGCATCCGGGGGGACGAACGATGTCATGAACGGAACCAAGCGACGCCCAAGGGCGGCTGTCAAGGGCCGCTGTCAAGGGCGCCGGTCAGGCGACCGGTGGCAACGAAAGACGCCGCAATTCCCAAACCTTCTTAAAATTGTAAGCCGGCGCGCCGATAAGGGCTCCGCGGGCGGCCCGCGCGCGTGGCGCGGCCGACGGCACGTCACCCCCTGCCCTGAGCGTCCAGGATCCCTCTTGGCGCATGCGGGCGCGGGGATCTGCGTGCGGTGGGGGAGAGCATGAAGGATCCGTTTGCGAAGACCATCGGCTATCGGCTGAACCACACCGCCCGCCTGCAGCGGGCGCTTTCGGCGCGGCTCTTGAGCGATCTCGGCCTGTTTCCCGGCCAGGAATCCGTCTTGAAGCTGCTGTCGGAGCAGGATGGTCGCACCATGGGCGATCTTGCCGCAGCCCTGCGCGTGCGCCCGCCCACCGCCTCCAAGACCATCGCCCGCCTGACCAGTCAAGGACTGGTGGAGCGCCGCACCACCGATGGCGACGGCCGGCTGGTGCGGGTGTTCCTCACCGAGACCGGGCGCACGCGCAGCACCGCCATCGACGGCGTCTGGGAGGCGCTGGAGAACGAGATCGTCGCCGGCCTCGACGGCAAGGAGCGCAAGCGCCTGCGCAAGCTCCTGCGCAAGGTGGAGAAGAACCTCGCCGCGCGCCTCGGCACCGATGGCGGGGCCGACGATGAAGCCGACGCCACGGACGACGACGAGGACATCTGAGCCGGGCGGCGCGGCCCGCCCGCGCCCCCGTCCCCCATCTCCACAGGCGCCGGCGCGATCCGCCATCACCGGCGGCTCATCCTCGCTTTGGTCAAAATCCGCCGTATCCTCGCGCCGTCACCCGCCAGATCCTGCGCCAGGAACCCCACGCCATCATGTCCGCCCCCCGCCTGCTCGTCGTCGAAGGAAACACCGCCGAAGCCCGTGCCCGCCAGATCCATTTCGGAGGGCAGGCGGCGGGCGAGGGCTATGCCCAGCTCCTGCGCGAGCTCGCCCCCGGCGCCGGCGTGGACATCTGCTACCCGGCCGATCCCGGCGCCAACCTGCCCGACAGCGCCGGCCTCGACGGCTATGACGGCATCGCCATCACCGGCTCCTCACTGAACATCTACAACGGTGGACCGGCCATCCGGCAGCAGATCGACCTTATCCGCACCGCCTTCACCACCGGCGTGCCCATATTCGGAAGCTGCTGGGGCCTGCAATTGCTCACCGTCGCGGCGGGGGGCAGCGTGCGGCCCAGTCCGCGCGGACGGGAGGTCGGCTTCGGCCGCCGCATCCGCCAGACCGCCGAGGGCGCCGCTCATGACCTGTTCGTGGACAAGCCCGGCGTATTCGAGGCCATGACCGTGCATCTCGACGAGGTGGAAACCCTGCCCGAAGGCGCGCGCCTGCTGGCCACCAACGACCATTCCCAGGTGCAGGCGGCGGAAATTCCGGCTGGCCGTTCCACCTGCTGGGCGGTGCAGTACCACCCCGAATATCCGTTCCGGGAAATGGCCGCCATCTTCCGCCGGCTGCGCCCGTCCCTGGTGGCGGAAGGCTTCTTCCTGGACGAGGACGAGGAAGAAGCCTTCATCGCCGATCTTGAGCATTTCGAGCGCGAGCCCGGCAACAAGGCGCTGGCCTGGCGCTGCGGCATCGACGGCGCGGTCATTTCCAAGGCGGTGCGCACCCTTGAACTCCGCAATTGGGTGGAGCGGCTGGTTGTGCCCACCCGCGCCGCCCGCGGGCGCGGGTAGAGCCCGTCGCGCTCAGCTCCGCGCCAACCGGCGTTCCGATGGGTCGTCGCCCGCCTCGAACGCCTCCATGAAGGCGGCGACGCGCCGGTCCACCCGCACGTCGGAGCCCCGGATCGGCCGCACCAGGGACAACCCTTCCAGCGACCGGGCGCGGGACAGAGCCACATAGGCCTGCCCGGCGGCGAACGCCCCCTCGCCGAAATCGATGCGCACGTCGTCAAGGGTCAGCCCCTGCGCCTTGTGCATGGTGAGCGCCCAGGCCGGGGCCAGCGGCAGTTGGGTATAGGTGCCCACCACCTGGGCCTCGATGCGCCCGCTCGTGTCATCCCAGCCATAGCGGATGCGCTCCCAGGTGAAGGCGTCGACCTCGACGGTGGGGCCGGCATCGAGCTTCACCATGGCGCTGAAAGGGGCAAGGCCCACCACCGTGCCCACCGAGCCGTTGACCCAGCGCCGGGCCGGATCGTTGCGCAGCGCCATCACCCGCGCGCCCCGCTTCAGCACCAGCTTTTCCGCCACCGGCAGGCGGTCGCCCTCCAGGCCGAACTCCCCCTTCAGCACACCGGCGAACGCCCGCCCTTCATCGGGCAGGGCCGCGAGGCCGCGCGCATTGTAGGCATCGGCGCGGGCGTTGGTGGGGGTCAGAAGCACCGGCAGCGCCCCCTCCCGATGGGGCCGCACGCAGGCCTCGTTCAGCGCCTCCGCCGCCTCGCGCGCGCCGCGCCCGCGCCGTAGCGCATCGAGCATGGCGATGAAGGCGCGATCGGTCTGCCGATGCACATGGGTGAACGGCACCCCGGTCGCCGGCCGGTCGGCCAGCGCCTTGGCGTGGAAGGCGAACGGCCCCTCATAGCCCATGCGCTCGAGCATCTCCTGCTCGGCCATGGGCACCACCGGGGGCAATTGGAGGAAATCACCCACCAGCACCACCTGCACGCCGCCGAACGGCTCGGAGGTGTCGCGGGCGATACGCAGGGAGATGTCCACCGCATCGAGCAGGTCCGCCCGCACCATCGAAATCTCGTCGATCACCACCCGGTCGAGCCGCTTCAGAAGCCGGCGCACCTGCACCCGCGGCTTCACCTCGTCCGGATTGAGCAGGCGTGGGGGGATGCCGAAGAAGGAATGGATCGTCTGCCCGCCCACCTGGAGCGCCGCCACCCCCGTGGGCGCCAGAAACACCTGCTTCGGCGCCGGCTTCGCCCCTTGCTGGCCCACCGGTGTCTTGCGCAGCTCGTGCAGGAAGGTGGTCTTGCCGGTGCCGGCGCCGCCGAGCACCATCAGGGTCGGCGCCCGCGCCGCGAGGGCCGCGAGCGCCCGCGCCGACTGGCCCGCCGGATCAGCCAAAGCCCCGCCAAGCTGAGCCATGCCGCCGCCGGGCTGGGAGACATCGCCGCCGGGCTGGGCCACGGGCGGCGCGCCGCCGCCCTGCTCGCTCCCGCTCACGAGAGCAGGCCGGCCTCGCGGGCGAGGTCGAGCAGGTTGCGCTGCGGCCGGGCCCCGAGCTGGGTGATGATCTCGCCCGCCGCCAGCGCGCCGATGCGCAGGCAGGTGGCCGGATCGAGGCCGCGCGTGTAGCCGGCCAGGAAGCCGGCCGCGAACAGGTCGCCGGCGCCGGTGGTGTCCACCACCCGCTCCACCGGCACCGCCGGCACGCTCACCACGGCGCCGGAGGTGACGAAGGAAGCCCCCTTCTCCGAGCGCGTCACCACTGCTTCCCGCGCATCCTTGCGCAGGGCGACGAGGGCGGTGTCGAAATCGGCGGTCTCGTAGAGCGCCTTCAGTTCCGCCTCGTTGCAGAACACGAGGTCCACGGTATGCGTGCGGACGAGGTCCAGGAACTCGGCCCGGTAACGGTCCACACAGAAGGAATCAGACAAAGTGAGCGCGACCTTGCGGCCGGCGCCGTGGGCGATCTTCGCCGCCGCCAGGAACGCCTCCTTGGCCGCCGGCGGATCCCACAGATAGCCTTCGAGATAGGTCACGGCCGCGCCCTGCACCATGGCCGGGTCGAGATCGGCGGCGGTCAGATCCTGGGCGGCGCCGAGGAAGGTGTTCATGGTGCGCTCGCCGTCGGGCGTCACCAGGATGAGACAGCGGGCGGTGGCGGCGCCGGCCGGGGCCGCGGGGGTGGCATAGGCGACCCCGGCGGCGCGGATATCATGGCCGAACACGGTGCCGAGACCGTCCGCCTTCACCTTGCCGATGAAGCCGGCGCGCGCGCCCAGGGCCGCGACGCCCGCCGCCGTGTTGGCGGCGGAGCCGCCGGAAATCTCGGTGCCCGGCCCCATGGCGCCATAGATCGCCTCGGCCCGCGCCTCGTCGATGAGGGCCATGCCGCCCTTGTTCATGCCATGGGCGGCGAGGACATCGTCCTCCGCGCGGGCGAGCACATCGACGATGGCGTTTCCAATGGTGAGGACGTCGAGGGTGGGAGCGGACACGGGCGGCAATCTCCGAAAATGCGACGCGGAGCGGTAGCATCGCGCAAGGGGGCGCGCAATGACACCCGTTAACCCTTTCGTCATCATCCTCCGCGTCGAGCCCTCAGGGAACGGGCAAGAGGCTGCCATTACCCTCCACCCGCCTTATGGTGTCCGGCGCAGAGCGGCATCTCGTATGGACTCCCGCAGGCGTATGCTGGCGGGGGAGCGCATGGACGTCACCATGGCCCCGATGCCCGGCCGGCCGGGCATCGGGGCTGGATCGCGGCCCCAGCGCGCAAAGACGAACTCGCCAAGATCAGGCACGCCAAGATCAAACACGCCAAGATAAGGATGACCCCCATGCGGAAAACCAAGCCCATCGTCGCGGCGCTTCTCGCCGGCACGGCCCTGCTGGCGCAAGGCGTGGCCGCCTCCGCCTGCACCTCGCTGATCCTGAAGGCGAAGGATGGCGGCGTCGTCTACGGGCGCACCATGGAATTCAGCCTGCCGATGCGGTCGCAGGCCATGGTCATGCCGCGCAACATCGCGCTCGCCGGCACCGGCCCCTCGGGCGCGGCGGGCACGGGCCTGAACTGGACCGGCAAATATGCGGCTGTCGGCCTCAACGGCGTGGGCGAGAAGATCTTCGTGGACGGCATGAACGAAAAGGGCCTCGCCGGCGGCCTGCTCTATCTGCCCAATCTCGCGCAATTCCAGGAGGTCTCGGCGGCGGAGGCGAAGACATCCATCGCCTCGTTCGAGATGCTCACCTATGTGCTCACCTCCTTCGCCACGGTGGCGGAAGTGAAGGCGGCGCTGCCCAAGATCAAGGTCAACCAGGCGCCGCAGGCCACCTTCAAGGGGCCGGTGCCCACGCACATGACGCTGCATGACGCCACCGGCGCCAGCCTGGTGGTGGAATATGTGGGCGGCGCGCTGCACATGTACGACAACCCCACCAGCGTGCTCACCAACGCCCCAGCCTTCGACTGGCAGATCACCAATCTCGGCCAGTATGTGAACCTGTCGCCGGTGGAGCCGAACCCCATGACGGTGGGGCCGCTCACCATCGCCCCACCCTCCACCGGCGCCGGCCTGCATGGCCTGCCGGGCGACACCCTCTCGCCCTCGCGCTTCGTGCGGGCGTTCTTCTTCTCCCGGAACGCGCCGCAGCCGGCCACCACCGAGGAGGGGCTGACCACCCTTCACCACATCATGAACGCGTTCGACATCGCCCCCGGCTCGGTGGTGACAAAGGCCGATTCGGCGGCCGGCGGCGGGGTCTCCGGCGACGAAACCACGGAGTGGACCGTCTACGCCGACCTGAAGAACCTGCGCTATACGTTCAACACCTATGACAATCCGAACCTGCAGGTGATCGATATGGCGAAGGTGAAGCTGGAGGGCAAGGAGCCCCGCCTGTTCCCCCTCGCCAGCACGCCGGTGATGACGCCGATCGGCCAGTGATCACGAAAAGGACGTGATGGCGAAGGCGTGATCCCGGCCGTCGCGCACAGACGCTGTGAGACGCCGTCACGCGATGTGATCGCGCGGCGCGCCGGGGAATGCTAAGCCATCACAAGACCGGGGCGGGCCCGAGGTCCGCCCCTTGACGCACGAGGATCCATGTCGCGCAAGTATTTCGGGACCGACGGGGTGCGCGGACGCGCCAATGCAACGCTCACCGCCGATATCGCGCTTCGGGTCGGCATGGCCGCCGGCCTCGTTTTCCGGCGCGGCGAGCACCGGCACCGGGTGGTGATCGGCAAGGACACCCGTCTGTCCGGCTACATGATCGAGAACGCGCTGGTGGCGGGCTTCACATCGGTGGGCATGGAGGTGCTGCTGCTCGGCCCCATGCCGACGCCGGCGGTGGGGCTGCTCACCCGTTCCATGCGCGCCGACCTCGGCGTGATGATCTCGGCCTCGCACAATCCGTTCGACGACAATGGCATCAAGCTGTTCGGCCCGGACGGCTTCAAGCTGTCGGACGAGGTGGAGCGCGAGATCGAGAGCCTGATCGACCAGGACCTCTCCCGCCGCCTCGCCAAGCCCGAGGAGATCGGCCGCGCCCGCCGGCTGGAGGGCGTGCACGCCCGCTACATCGAATATGCCAAGGGCACCCTGCCCCGCGACCAGACATTCGAAGGCCTCAGGGTGGTGGTGGACTGCGCCAACGGCGCGGCCTACCGGGTCGCGCCCGAGGCCTTGTGGGAGCTTGGGGCGGACGTGGTCGCCATCGGCGTCGAGCCGGACGGGCTCAACATCAATCGCGACGTGGGCTCCACCTCCCCCGAGGCCCTCAGCGCCAAGGTGCGGGAAGTGCGGGCCGACATCGGCATCGCCCTCGACGGCGACGCCGACCGGGTGATCCTGGTGGACGAGAAGGGCCATCTGGTCGATGGCGACCAGCTCATGGCGGTGGTGGCCGAAAGCTTCAAGGCGGACGGGCGCCTCACCGGCAATGGCATCGTCGCCACCGTCATGTCGAACCTCGGCCTGGAACGCCACCTGGCGGCGCAGGGCATCGGCCTCGCCCGCACCGCCGTAGGCGACCGCTATGTGCTCGAACGCATGCGGGCGGACGGCTACAACGTGGGCGGCGAGCAGTCCGGCCACCTCATCCTTACCGATTTCTCCACCACCGGCGACGGCCTCGTAGCGGCGCTGCAGGTGCTCGCGGTGGTGGCGCGTCAGGGCCGCCCGGTGTCGGAGATCTGCCACCGCTTCGACCCCCTGCCCCAGGTGCTGAAGAACGTGCGCTACGGCACCGGCATGCCGCTGGATGACGCCAATGTGCAGACCACCATCGCCGACGCCGAGCGCCGGCTCTCCAATCGCGGCCGGCTGCTCATCCGCCGCTCCGGCACCGAGCCGGTGATCCGGGTGATGGGCGAAGGCGACGATCGCGACCTGGTGGAAGAGGTGGTGGACGACGTCATCGACGCCCTGAAGCGCGCCGCCGCCTGAGCGGGCGCCGACTCCGCTGCCCGACACGCCGGCCCCCGATACCGTCTCTCCGGGAACGGGCATGGCTCCGTCGCGACTTCAAACCGCGCAGTGGACGCGTCCGCCGTTCGGCGGATGCGTGGGCGCTCGCGCGCCGGACCTCGGTCCGCCCGTGGAGACATCCGCGCATCCGTGCGGCATGTCTTCACGCGAGGGATAGAGCGCGTCATGTGAAGAAGGCGGCCCCAGGGCAAAGATCTACAGGCCTTTTCCACCCCGCCCTTAACGTGCCGTCAGGGTTAATTCCACTTTAAGCATCCCGTGCGAATCTTGCCCCATTGAAGCGGCAATGCAGTGGGTGCGTGATGTGGCGTTTGGTTCCCGTTCTGGCGGCGGCCCTTTTTCTTCTCCCGGCGACGGCCGCACGGGCTGCCGACGCACCGCTCACCCTCGGCAAGACCGGTGACTTCTCCCTCGCCCCGCCGGATGTGACGGAGGATGCCGCTTCGGGCTGGTACCTGCGGGCCGACGCCGGATATGTGGCCGGATATGTGGACGGCTCGCTGAACACCCTGTTCGTGGATTCCCTGCCCAGCGGCGGTTCCGGCACCGCGTCCGGCTGGTCCGTCGGCGCCGGCCTCGGCTATCGCTTCACCCCCTGGCTGCGGGCCGACGTGGGCATCGACTATCTCGACCTCGGCGGGGTCGACACCGTGCTGGGGCACTTCAGCGCGCAATCCACGGTCGCCCTCGCCAGCCTGTACTGGGACATCATCACCCTCGCCGGCTTCACGCCCTATGTCAGCGGCGGCGCCGGCTTCGCCATCGACCAGATCGCGCCGCCCGCCTTCCTCCCCGCACCGGGCAACGACTGGCGCTTCGCCTGGAGCCTGGGGGCCGGCGTGTCCTATGCGCTGTCGAGCGCCTGGACCATCGACCTTGGATATCGCTATGTGAACCTCGGTGCGCCGGACCTGCCCGGCCTGCCGGGGATCGGCATCGACGCGCTCGGCGGTCATCAGCTGCGCATCGGCGTGCGCTATAGCCTCGGCGAGTGAGAACGGCGCGGGAGTTTCAGATAATGGCTGAGAGCAAGCCGCTGGTGGCCATGGTGGGCGACCTGAAAGACGAGTGCGAGCTGCCCTATTTCATGGTGGGCGAGAAATATGTCCGCGCCGTCTATGATTTCGCGGACTGCCTGCCGGTGATGGCCCTGCCGGTGATGGCACCCGACGCCTTCGCCCAAGACATTGCCCAAGACATTGCCACCCTCATCGACCGCGTGGACGGCTTCTTCTTCACCGGCAGCCCCTCCAATGTGCATCCCAGCCACTGGAACGGGCCAGAGGATGCGCCGGGCCCGTTCGATCCGGCCCGCGACCGGTTCGCGCTGGCGCTGATCCGGGCGGCGGTGGCGCGGGGCATCCCGTCGCTGTTCATCTGCCGGGGCTTCCAGGAATTCAACGTGGCCCTCGGCGGCACACTGCATGCGCGCCTTGCCGATGTGCCCGGCCGCATGGGCCACCACGCGCCGGAAGAGGGGCCGCTCGACCTCCAATATGGTCCCCTGCACGAGGTGGAGCTGACGGCGGGCTCGCCCCTGGACGGGGTGTTCGGAGCCCGGCGGTTCGCGGTCAATTCCCTGCATTACCAGGGGCTGGACACGGTGGGCGCCGCCCTGTCCGTGGAGGCCCTCGCCCCCGATGGCACCATCGAGGCGGTCTCCCTGCGCGACCACCCCTTCGCCGTGGGAGTGCAGTGGCATCCGGAATACAAGCCGGCCCAGTCGGCCCCCAATGCGCGGCTGCTGGCCGCCTTCGGCGCCGCCGTGCGCGCCGGCCGCTGACACCGGGACCGCTCGGGCTGAGCACCGCGTCTCAGCCCTGGGCCCGCCGTCCCGAGATTGATCCAGCCGCTTGCGAAGGCCGCCCATTCGGCGTTGGATCTCGCCTATCGATTGGCGGGAGACCATGATGACTGGTCCTGTTCGGAAGAAGGGCATGCCACGCTTGGCAGCCAACTGGTCCCGCGTCGCGGTGGCGGCGGTGTTCGGCTGGTCCACGGCGATCCTGCCAGCGCAGGCGCAGGCGCCCGCCGGGGACGGAACCACGCCCGCCGTCAACAGCCCGGCGGCGCCCGCCGCACCCGAGACCCAAGCCCAACCCACGCCCCCGGCGGCATCCGCCGCCCAACCCACGCCCCCGGCGGCATCCGCCGCCCAGGCCCCGGAACAGGCGCCGGACCTCTACACCCTGTCCGAGCTGGAATATCTGCTGGCGCCGGTGGCCCTCTATCCGGACCCGCTGCTGGCGATCCTGTTCCCGGCGACGGCCTTTCCCGACCAGTTGGTGGCCGCCTACACATGGGCAAAGCGCAACCCCAACACCGCGCGCCACGGCGACCTGTCGGCGCTTGACGGCAAGCCGTGGGACAGTTCGGTCAAGGCGCTGACCCGCTTCCCCGATGTGCTCAAGCAGCTCTATGAGCACATGGAGTGGGCCGAATCCCTCGGCTTCGCCTTCATCCGCCAGCCGCAGGACGTCTCCAACACCATCCAAATGCTGCGTGCCCAGGCGGAGAAGGCCGGCAATCTCGCCTCGACGCAGCAGCAGGTGGTGTCCACGCGCGAGGTTTCCGGCCAGCGCACCATCTATATCGCGCCGGCCAATCCGGAGCGCATCTACGTTCCGGTCTACAATCCGAGCACGGTGTTCAACACGTTTGCCGCCGGCGCCCTCGGCTTCGGGGTTGGCGTGCTGGTGGGCTCGAGCTGGAACAACCGCTGGGGCTGGAACAATCGCGGCTGGAACACCATCTGGGTGGCGCCGCCGGCTTGGCGTCCGCCGCCCCATTGGGGCTGGGGCCCCGGCGGTCAGCCCGGCCCGCGCCCGCCCAATTGGGGCCCCGGACACCGCCCACCCGCGTGGGGTCCTGGACAGCGCCCGCCGCCGAACTGGGGGAACGGCCCCTGGCGGCCGGAACGGCCCGGCTCGGGACGCCCCGAAGGCCGCCCGCCGCAGCGGCCGGGCGGCGGCCAGTGGCCGGGCAATCGCCCGGGCGGAAACCGTCCCATCATCAATCGGCCGGAAATCAACATCAATCAGCCGGGCAACAGCGGCAACATCATCAATCGGCCGAACATCAACCGGCCGAACGTCAACCGGCCGGAGATCCCTCCCGGCGCGAACCGGCCGAACATCAACCGACCGGACAACCGGCCCAATGTAAACCGGCCGAACGTCAACCGACCGGACAACCGGCCCAATGTGAAGCGCCCGAACGTCAACCGGCCCAATGCCGGCCAGAACCGTCCGGCCAGCAGGCCGAACGCGGGCCAGCACCGGCCAGCGCAGCGGCCCCAGGCCCAGCGGCCGACGCAACGCGCGAAGCCGCATCAGAATGCGCGTCCCCGTCAGCAGGGGCGGCCGCACCAGAATGCGCGACCACAGAACCCCCGCCGGAACAACTGATCGCGGCGGACGATCCGGCGGTCCATGGGCGCCGCCCATGGACCGCGCCTTGTCCTGAACGCGGATAACTCGGGCGGGAAGCTGGCGCGCGCGGCGCCGGGATGCGCCTGACGCGCGGCCGCGCCTGACGATTGTCTTGCCGCGCCCCGCCGAGCCTGCGAAAAGGCGCGGTCATGATCGTTCTCGACGATATCTCCCTGCGCCTCGCCGGCCGCCTGCTCATCGACCACGCTTCCGTGGCCATCCCGGAAAATGCCCGCGTGGGCGTGGTGGGCCGCAACGGCTCGGGCAAGACCACTTTGTTCAAGGCCCTGGTGGGCGAACTGGAGCTGGAAAGCGGCGCCATCCGCCTGCCGAACCGCACCCGCATCGGCCGCGTCGCCCAGGAAGCGCCCGCCGGCCCGGACAGCCTCATCGACCGCGTGCTGGCCGCCGACACCGAGCGCGCCGCGCTGCTGACCGAGCGCGAGACCACGGCCGACCACATGCGCATCGGCGACATCGAGGCGCGCCTCATCGACATCAACGCCCATTCGGCGCCGGCGCGGGCGGCCACCATCCTCGCTGGCCTCGGCTTCGACGAGAGCGCGCAGAGCCGCCCCTGCTCGGAGTTTTCCGGCGGCTGGCGCATGCGCGTGGCGCTTGCCGCTTTGCTGTTCACCGAGCCCGACCTGCTGCTGCTCGACGAACCCACCAATTATCTCGACCTCGAAGGCACCCTTTGGCTCCAGGACTACCTTGCGCACTATCCGCGCACCGTCATCCTCATCAGCCATGACCGCGATCTGCTCGACAGCTCGGTGGACCACATCCTGCATCTCAGCGGCCAGAAGCTGACGCTCTACAAAGGCGGCTTCACCTCGTTCGATCGCCAGCGGCGCGAGCGGCTGCTGCTCGACCAGAAGGCGCGCAAGAAGCAGGAGACGCAACGGGCGCACATGGAAGCGTTCGTGGCCCGCTTCCGCGCCAAGGCCACCAAGGCCAAGCAGGCCCAATCCCGCCTGAAGGCCCTTGCCCGGCTGGAGCCGCTGGCCGCCCAGGTGAGCGAGGATGCCGCCGCCATCTCCATCCGCCACCCCGAACGCATGCTCTCCCCACCCATCGTGGTGCTGGAAAAGGCGTCGGTGGGCTATGTGCCGGGCAAGCCGATCCTGCGCAATCTCGATCTGCGCATCGACGAAGACGACCGCATCGCCTTGCTTGGCCCCAACGGCAACGGCAAATCCACCTTCGCCAAGCTGCTGGCGGACCGATTGTCCACCGACAGCGGACGCATGGTGCGCGCCGACAAGCTGGAGGTGGCCTATCTCGCCCAGCACCAGCTCGACGAGCTGCGCCCCGACGACAGCCCCGCCGAGCATGTGCGCCGGCTGATGCCCGACGCCCCCGAAGCGCGGGTGCGGGCGCGCGCGGCGGAGATGGGCTTTTCCGGCGGCGCCGGCGACACCAAGGTCTCGGCCCTTTCCGGCGGCGAGAAAGCGCGGCTGCTGCTGGGCCTTGCCACCTTCAAGGGGCCGCATTTGCTCATCCTCGACGAGCCCACCAACCATCTGGACATCGAGGCCCGCGCGGCGCTGATCGAGGCGCTCAACGACTTTCCCGGCGCGGTCATCCTCATCTCCCACGACCGCTATCTGCTGGAGGCCTGCGCCGAGCGGCTGTGGCGCGTCAGCGGCGGCACCGTGAAGCCCTATGACGGCGACCTCGACCAGTATCGCCGCGAGGTGCTTTCCAAAGCCGATGGCGACCGCATGACCAGCGAGGGCCGCAAGGACAAGGCCGAGGCCAGGGCGGACCCGGCGGCCCCCGAGCCCAAGCGCCGCATCGCCACCGGTCCGCTCAAGAAGCGGATCCGCGAGCTGGAAGCACAGGTGGCGAAGCTGGAAAAGGACATCGCCGGCCTCGACACCCGGCTGGCCGAGCCGAGCCTGCACGCCAAGGCGCCGCTCGACGCCGCCCGTTTCGCCAAGGACCGCAACAGCGCCGCCGAGGCCCTCGCCAAGGCCGAGGAGGAGTGGCTAACGGTCAGCTCCGAGCTTGAGGCGGCCGGGGGATAACCCAGGCCGAGCGAATCACCCACATCGACCGCTGTACGCGACCGAGGCGGGGGCCGAAGACCCGGGCATGGAATCGCGTCACGAATCGGCGTGCCGTAACCCGCGCGGGGCACCCGGCGGCGCCGCCGGGTGCCTACACCGCGCCCGCGCCATCGCCCGCGCTCCGCGCCAGCTCCAGCAGCGCCGCCGCCGCCCGCGAGTGATAGCGATCCGCATGGCGCAAGGCGTAAAAGCTGCGTGGCGGCAGCGACAGGGGCAGGCGCGCCAGGGTGCCGGCGGCCAGTTCGGAGCGCGCCACCAGATCCGAAATCACGGTGGCGCCCGCCCCGGCGATCACCGCGCTGAGCACCGCTTCGTTTGACGGCAAATCCAGCACCACCTTGAGACGGTCCGGCGCGATGCCCGCCCGCGCCAGGGCGCTTTCGAACATCTGCCGGGTGCCGGACCCCGCCTCCCGCAGCACAAACGGCAGGTCCAGCAATTCTTCCGGCCCGATCCGCTCCCGTCCGACCCAGGGGTGCGACGCCGCCACCACCAGCACCAGCCGGTCGCCGGGAATGGGGCTGCGGGCCAGCAGCACCTCATTCACCTCCCCCTCCACGAAGCCGAGGTCCACCTCGCCCTCCAGCACCGCCGCCGACACCTGGGCGGTGTTGCCCACGGACAGGGACAGCTCGATTTCGGGATAGAGCACATGGAACCGATAGAGCAGCGGGCCAAGCCAATAATTGGCGATGGTCTGGCTGGCCTTGAGGGCGAGTCGGCCGCGCTTGAGGCCGGAAAAGTCGGCGAGCACGGTCCGTGCCGCCTCCACCCGCGCAAGAATGGCGCGGGCCTCCGGCAGGAAGCCCGCGCCGGCGTCTGTCAGCTCAATTCGCCGGCCCACCCGATGAAACAGCGCAACCCCGCAGGAGGCTTCCAGCGCCGCCACCGAGGCGCTCACCGCCGATTGCGTCATATGGAGCCGCTCGGCGGCCCGCGTCATGTGCAGGTGTTCGGCCACCAGGACGAACACCCGCAACTGTTCCAGCGTCATCGGCCCATCATCGTCAGCTCATGAAGGTGGCGATGAGGATAAAGCTCAGCGCCGAGATGAAAAGCCACGCCGCGGCACCCAGCATCAGCGGCCGCACCCCCTTCATCCGCAGCTTGCGGATGTCGGTTTCCAAGCCCATGGCGCCCAAGGCGACCGCCAGCAGGAAGGTGGTGAGCGTCACCAGGGTGCTTTTCACCTCGACCGGGATCACCCCCGCGCTATTCACCATCACCATGGCGATGAAGCCGAACACGAACCACGGCACCGGCGGCCGAGCATGATGGGCGTCGTCCCCGCCGCGCGCCCGCCACAGGGCGACCGCGCCCAGGCCCAGCACCAGCGGCGCCAACAGCATCACCCGCGACAGCTTGGCCACGGTGCCGAATTCGCCGGCCTGCTGGCCGCCCTGGAACGCGGCGGCCACCACCTGCGCCACCTCGTGGATCGAAGCGCCGGTCCACAGGCCGTAGGCATGGGCGTCAAACCCGGTGAACGGCAGGAGCGCCGGCATCAGCACCATCGAGAGCGAGCCGAAGACCGTCACGCAGGCGACCGCATAGGCCACATCCTCGTCCGAGCCGCGCGTGACCGTATTGGTCGCGATCACCGCCGAGGCGCCGCAGACCGCGGTTCCGGCCGCGATCAGTTCCGACAGCTTCGCATCGACCCCCATCAGCCGGCCCAGCCAACGGGTCCCGAAAAAGGTGGCCGCCAGCGTGATTGCGACAATCGAGAAGCCCACGAGGCCCACCGTCCGGACCTGGGCGAAGGTGAGTTGGAGGCCGAGCAGCACGATTGCGAATCGCAGCACGCGCCGCAAAGCGAATTTCACCCCGGCGCCCGCCGCCCGTGGCGTGCCGACGAGATTGTGGAACGCCATGCCGACCAGGATGGCGATGACCAGCGGGCTGACCAGCCCCAGCCCCGGCATAAGCCGCACGGCATAAGCCGCGGCTGCGATGACGCAGGTCAGCGCAAGCCCGGGGACCACGCCCTCCCGCAGGTGGTGCACGACCCGTTTGTGGCGCGCGGGCAGCGCCTCGGCCGGCACTGCTGCTCCCTGTGGATGATCAACCATGATGATGCCCTCACGTTCTGCGGCGCACCATCACGCATCGGCATTCATCGATCAAACACGTTATATTTCTACATTCAATTATATTTTTCGATTGATTGCCATGGTGCCGTGGGGCGCTCACCCCGAGCCCCAGCGTCAGGCCCGGCCTTCCGGGCGCCCAGGCTTTTGCCGAAGCGCGCCAGCGCGTCCCTCCGCAGCGCGCCGCCATGAGGGCGATCCGCGCGAGCGGGATCTGCCGCTCACTTTGCCACCGAAATTGCAATCTGACCGGTCCCCGATGCCAGCTCGGCCAGCGATGCGGCGCACACGACGCGACCGACGCCGCACCAAGATGAGCGCCCCGCACGGGCAGCGCGCCTCACCGGGATCAGGCACTGCGGTTCGACGCCCGCCGCCTGAGGGAGCGCACAACAAAAAGGCCGGGCGTTGCGGCCCGGCCTCCCAACCTGCGAAAATCTCCGCAGCTCAATGGCCAGCGGGCGCGGCGAAGCCGCGTTCCAACGCCTCGGCCACCTGCTCAAGATCCGCCAAGTGACGCTCCGCGCGCTGGAGGGCGTCGTCGCCCTGGGCGTCCGCCACGTCTTCCTTGGCGTCCGCGATCTGCTGACGCAGCGCCGCCGGCTCGATCTCTTCCACCGCCTTCGCCTCTTCGGCGAGGATCGTCAGGCCACCGGTGTTCACTTCGGCAAAGCCACCCCGCACGAAATAGCGCTTCGGCGCGCCTTCCGCCTTGATGGTGAGAATGCCCGGCTTCAGCGTGCCGATGAACGGCGCATGCCCCGCCAGCACACCGAACTCGCCTTCGGCGCCCGGCACGATCACTTCGGTCACCGCGCCGGAGAACACCAGCCGCTCGGGCGAAACGAGTTCAAAGGATAAGCGCGCCATGTTCGTCTCCGGTTCCTTGCATCTCCGGTCTCCGGCCCCGGATGGCCCCGCTGCGGGCGAGCACCCCGAACCGCGTCCAAGACCCGGCCCGGCGCCGACCCGCGCCGATTATCTCTTACCTGGCACGACCAAGGCACGGCACGGGGCCCCAAAGCCGCCTCGAACCGACCAACGGGCCGCCCCTGGACCGCCTGTAACCCGCGACCGCCGGTTTCCCAAGTACAGGGACGAGAACCGACGTCCGCGTCGCCGCACCCTACAAACACTACCGTCGCGACCCGGACCAGCCGGGCCGCGACGTGTCGGCATCGAAACTCAGGCCGCCTCAGCCGCCAGCTTCTTGCCCTTTTCGATCGCCTCTTCCATGGAACCGACCATGTAGAAGGCCTGCTCGGGCAAATAGTCGTACTTGCCTTCCACCAGCCCCTTGAAGCCGGCGATGGTGTCCTTGAGGTCCACCAGCTTACCGGGCGAGCCAGTGAACACCTCGGCCACATGGAACGGCTGCGACAGGAAGCGCTCGATCTTGCGGGCGCGGGCGACGGTGAGCTTGTCCTCTTCGGACAGTTCGTCCATGCCCAGGATCGCGATGATGTCCTGAAGCGCCTTGTACCGCTGCAGGGTCTGCTGGACCTGACGGGCGGTGTTGTAATGCTCCTCGCCGAGAATGGCCGGCGACAGCATGCGCGAGGTGGAGTCGAGCGGATCCACCGCCGGATAGATGCCCTTTTCCGCGATCGAGCGCGACAGCACGGTCGTGGCATCCAGATGGGCGAAGGAGGCGGCCGGCGCCGGATCGGTCAGATCGTCGGCCGGCACATAGATCGCCTGCACCGAGGTGATCGACCCCTTGGTGGTGGTGGTGATGCGCTCCTGCAGGGCGCCCATGTCCGTGGCCAGGGTCGGCTGATAGCCCACCGCGGAGGGAATGCGGCCGAGCAGAGCCGACACTTCCGAACCGGCCTGGGTGAAGCGGAAGATGTTGTCCACGAAGAACAGCACGTCCTGGCCCTGGTCGCGGAAATACTCGGCGACCGTCAGGCCGGTGAGCGCGACGCGGGCGCGGGCGCCCGGAGGTTCGTTCATCTGCCCGTACACGAGCGCGCACTTGGATCCCTCGGCGGAGCCGTTGTGCTCCTTGGGGTCCTTGTTCACGTTGGACTCGATCATCTCGTAATAGAGATCGTTGCCCTCACGGGTGCGCTCACCGACGCCCGCGAACACGGAATAACCGCCGTGCGCCTTGGCGACGTTGTTGATGAGCTCCATGATGAGCACGGTCTTGCCCACGCCGGCACCGCCGAACAGGCCGACCTTGCCGCCCTTGGCATAAGGCGCGAGCAGATCCACCACCTTGATCCCGGTGACGAGGATCTCGGCTTCCGTCGCCTGATCGGCGTAGGAGGGCGCCGGCTGGTGAATGCCGCGCTTCTGCGTGAAGGTGATGGGCCCCAGCTCGTCCACCGGCTCGCCGATCACGTTCATGATGCGGCCGAGGGTGCCATCGCCCACCGGCACCTCGATGGAGCCATCGGTGTCGACGACTTCCTGGCCGCGCACGAGACCCTCGGTGGCGTCCATGGCGATGGTGCGCACGGTATTCTCGCCGAGGTGCTGGGCGACTTCGAGGACCAGGCGATTGCCCTGGTTGGTGGTCTCCAGCGCGTTGAGAATCGCCGGCAGGTGGCCGTCGAACTGCACGTCGACGACGGCGCCGATGACCTGGGTGATGCGTCCGACCTTGTTCGCCATTTTCGTCGTCCTTCGTATCTTCGGTCGCGAGGCGTCAGAGGGCCTCGGCGCCAGAGATGATCTCGATGAGTTCCTTCGTGATCATGGCCTGGCGGGTGCGGTTGTAGGTGAGCGTCTGCTTCTTGATCATGTCGCCCGCGTTGCGGGTGGCGTTATCCATGGCGCTCATTTGCGAGCCGTAGAAGGACGCCTGATTCTCCAGCAGCGCGCGGAAGATCTGCACCGCGATGTTGCGCGGCAGGAGATCGGCAAGGATCTCTTCTTCCGTAGGCTCGTATTCATAAACCGGCCCAGCCTCGGCGCTGTCGCGCTCGGGGAAGGTCGCGGGAATGATCTGCTGGGCCGTGGGCACCTGCTGGATCACGCTCTTGAAGTTGGAATAAAAGAGCGTGCAGACATCGAACGCGCCCGCGTTGAGCAGCTTCAGCACCTTGGAGCTGATCTCGTGCGCTTCCTTGAAGCCGATGGTGCGCACCGCGCGCAGGTCCACCACCTCGAGGATGCGGTCGGGATAGACCCGGCGCAGCTGTTCGGCGCCCTTGCGGCCGACACAGAGGATCTTGACCTCCTTGCCTTCCGCGAGCAGCAACTGCGCCCTGTCGCGCGCCATGCGCGCGATCGAGCTGTTGAAGGCGCCGCACAGTCCGCGTTCGCCGGTGCACACCAGCAGCAGATGCGTCTGGGTTTTACCGGTTCCCGCCAGCAGAACCGGCGCCTGGGAATTGCCCACAATGCCCGCAGCAAGGTTGCCCAGCACCGTCTCCATGCGCTCGGCATAGGGCCGGGCGGCTTCCGCCGCCTGCTGGGCACGACGCAGCTTCGCCGCGGCGACCATTTGCATCGCCTTGGTGATCTTCTGCGTCGCTTTCACCGAAGCGATGCGGTTTCTTAGGTCCTTCAGACTCGCCATCGCGCCCGTCCGTCAGGTTCGAGGAACTATCAGGAGCCGCTCAGGCGAAGCTCTTGGCGAAGGCGTCGAGGGCCTTCGCCAGCTTCTCGGCGGTGTCCTTGGACAGCTCCTTGGAGGTCCGGATGGCCTCGAGGATCTCGGGATGCTGCGAGCGGAGCGCCAGCAGCAGGCCCTGTTCGAACTCCCGCACCTTGGAGACCGGCAGCGGATCCAGATAGCCGTTGGTGCCGGCGAAGATCACCGCCACCTGCTCCTCGACCTTGAGCGGCGCGAACTGGCTCTGCTTGAGCAGCTCTGTGAGGCGGGCGCCACGATTGAGCAGCTTCTGGGTGGAGGCATCGAGGTCCGACCCGAACTGCGCGAACGCCGCCAGCTCACGATACTGGGCGAGCTCGCCCTTGATCTTGCCGGCCACCTGCTTCATCGCCTTGATCTGGGCCGAGGAGCCCACGCGCGACACCGACAGGCCGACGTTCACCGCCGGGCGAATGCCCTGGTAGAACAGATCGGACTCAAGGAAGATCTGGCCATCGGTGATGGAGATCACGTTGGTCGGAATGTAGGCCGACACGTCGTTCGCCTGGGTCTCGATGACCGGCAGGGCGGTCAGCGAGCCGGCGCCGTTGGCGTCGTTCAGCTTGGCCGCGCGCTCCAGCAGACGGGAGTGCAGATAGAAGACGTCGCCGGGATAGGCCTCGCGGCCCGGCGGGCGGCGCAGCAGCAGCGACATCTGGCGGTAGGCCACGGCCTGCTTGGACAGGTCGTCATGGATGATGAGCGCGTGCATGCCGTTGTCACGGAAGTACTCGCCCATGGCGGTGCCGGTGAACGGCGCCAGGAACTGCATGGGGGCCGCGTCGGAGGCGGTGGCGGCGACGACGATCGAATATTCGAGCGCGCCGTGCTCTTCCAGCACCTTCACGAACTGGGCGACGGTGGAGCGCTTCTGACCCACCGCGACATACACGCAGTAGAGCTTGGCCTTCTCGTCGGTGCCCTGGTTGATGGGCTTCTGGTTCAAGATGGCATCGAGCGCGACCGCGGTCTTGCCGGTCTGACGATCGCCGATGATGAGCTCGCGCTGGCCGCGGCCGATCGGGATCAGCGCATCGATGGCCTTGAGGCCGGTCTGCATGGGCTCATGGACCGACTTGCGCGGGATGATGCCAGGGGCCTTCACGTCCACGCGGCGACGCTCGGTGTATTCGATCGGGCCCTTGCCGTCGATCGGATTGCCGAGGGCGTCCACGACGCGGCCCAGCAGACCCTTGCCCACGGGCGCGTCCACGATGGCGCCGGTGCGCTTGACGGTCTGGCCTTCCTTGATCTCACGGTCGGAGCCGAAGATCACGATACCGACGTTGTCGATTTCGAGGTTCAGCGCCATGCCGCGGGTGCCGTTCTCGAACTCCACCATCTCACCGGCCTGGACATTGTCGAGGCCGTAGACGCGGGCGATGCCGTCACCGACGGAGAGAACCTGACCGACCTCGGACACCTCGGCGTCCTGGCCGAAATTCTGGATCTGCCCCTTGAGGATGGCGGAAATTTCAGCGGCTCGAATGTCCATCAGCGGACCTCTTTCATCGCATGCCGGATAGAATTGAGTTTGGTCTTCAACGAAGCGTCGACCATGCGCGAGCCAAGCTTCACAATGAGACCACCGAGGATGGACGGGTCGACGCTGACGTCGAGGCGCACGTCCTTACCAGTCTTTTGAGCCAGCGTGTCCTTCAGCTCGGCGAGATGCGCGTCGCTCAAGGGCTGCGCCACCGTCACCTGCGCCGTGGTCTCGCCGCGCTTGGCAGCGACCAGGTCGGTGAAGGCGACAATCATTTGCGGAAGCGCGAACAGGCGACGATTTTGCGCCACCAGCTTCACGAAATTGCCCGCAAGGCCGCCAATCCCGGCCTTTTCCAAAATGGCTGTCATGGCGGAAAGCTGCACATCGGCCGTGAAGACAGGACTCTTCACCAGCCGCGCCAGATCCGCACTTTCGGCAATGAGGGCCGACAGGCGATCGAGATCCGTTTTCACGGAATCAATGGCGCCGGCTTCATCCGCCAGTTCGAACAGCGCGGTCGCGTAGCGCCCCGCCATGCCTGACACGATCGTATCCGCCACCCGCACCTCTCTCGGATTTGCAGCCGCCCCCCGGGCAGGTTTGCCCCGGCTATGACCCAAACCCTTGATCTGTTGGGAATATTATAGGGTGATCTCGCCAGCGGGCGAAACCCCACCTTGGAAATCCCGGGTTGCCTAACACAGGCGGATCAAGGCGGCAACATGACCGAAGGATGGCGCCTAGGCCGCATTGCCGCACCGGGAGCATCACGTTGCCATCGCGGACGCACCCAGGGATGCAGCCGGACGCCCCCGCAGTCGCGCCATGGGGAGCAAATCCCGGCGCCGAGACAGAGCCCGAAGCCGCATAAATAAACGAAAATGCCAACCCGGCCCCCGCGCGGCGCGCGCGCCCGGCGGCGCCGGCAAAGCGCAACCGTTGCTCGAATGCAGCGCCGTCCCCATTTACGAAAACGCCCCCGCTCAAAGATTGAGCAGAGGCGTCCGTGTGCGCTCATTTTCGGCACCCCGATGGGGTTCCGGGGGTCAGTTGGCCTGGGTGGTCTTGCTGGGAGTCGCGGGGAAGGCCGCGTTCTTCACGGTGCCCTGCATCAGCTCGACGGCCAGCTTGAGCTGAGTGTCGTCCTTCGGGTCCGGCGGCACATAGGAGGGCGAACCCGCCTGCTCGTCGTCACCGTTCTTCAAATGGCCCTTGAGGGACGCCTCGCCGCGCGTGGTGTCGCCGGTAGCCCCGAACTTGGCCTTCACCTCGTCGGGCATGTCCTGCGCCAGAACGATGTCCGGCTCGATGCCCTTGGCCTGGATGGAACGGCCGGCGGGGGTGTAGTAGCGCGCCGTGGTCAGCCGCAGCGCCCCATTCTGGCCGAGCGGGATGATGGTCTGAACCGAGCCCTTGCCGAAGGTGCGCGAGCCGAGCACGGTGGCCCGCTTCTGGTCCTGAAGCGCGCCCGCCACGATCTCCGAGGCGGAGGCCGAGCCGCCGTTCACCAGCACGATCACCGGCTTGCCCTTGGTGAGGTCGCCGCCGCGCGCGTTGAAGCGCTGCGTCTCCTCGGGATTGCGACCGCGGGTCGAGACGATCTCGCCGCGATCCAGGAAGGCGTCGGACACCGCGATGGCCTGATCCAGCAGGCCGCCGGGATTGTTGCGCAGATCGATGATGTAGCCCTTGAGCTTGTCCGGGCCGATCTCGGCGGTCAGGTCGTCGATGGCCTTCTTCAGGCCGTCGAAGGTCTGCTCGTTGAAGGAATTGACGCGGATATAGGCGATGTCGCCCGACTCCACCCGCGAGCGCACCACCTTGATCTTGATGGTGTCGCGCGTGACCTTGAGGTCCAGCGGCTTGTCGGCGCCCTTGCGGACGATGGTGAGGGTGATGGGCGTGCCCACGGCACCGCGCATCTTGTCCACCGCCTCGTTCAGGCTCAGGCCCTGCACCGCCTCGCCGTTGAGCTTGGTGATGAGGTCGCCGGCCAGCACGCCGGCCTTGGCGGCGGGCGTATCCTCCATGGGCGCGACCACCTTCACCAGGCCGTCTTCCATGGTCACCTCGATGCCGAGGCCGCCGAACTCACCCTTGGTCTGCACCTGCATGTCGCGGTGATTCTTCGCGTCCATGTAGGAGGAATGGGGATCAAGCGACTGCAGCATGCCGTTGATGGCGGATTCGATCAGCTTCGAATCCTCCGGCTTCTCCACATAGTCCGAGCGCACCCGCTCGAACACGTCACCGAACAGGTTGAGCTGACGGTAGGTGTCCGAAGACGCCGCTTCCGCCGCGGTGCCGAGAAGGGCGCGCGGTTGCACGGCGGCGACCGCCACCAGAGCGCCGGCCGCAACGCCGAAGAGAAATAGGGATGTCCGACGCATTATCCGCGCACCTTCCGACTGTCCGTTGCCGCCCACCAGGGGGCGGGATCGATGGAGTTCCCGTCCTTACGAAATTCAACATACAATTGGGGCTGTCCCGAGGCTGTGCCAAGGGGCAGGCCGCCAATTGGGGCGCCGCCGACAGGCGCGGCGCCAGCCGCCGCAGGGCTCATCCGCGCGAGGCCACCCATAATCCCCACCGGCTCCCCGGCAAGCACGAACTGGCCGAGGTCCACGGTGATCTTTTCCATGCCCGCCATCAAGATATGGTATCCGTCGCCGGCGTTGATAATCAAGAGTTGGCCATAGCTGCGGAACGGTCCGGCATAAACCACCCAACCATCGGCTGGCGCCGTTACCTGGGCACCGGCGCGGGTGGCGATGCTGAGCCCCTTGGCCGCCGCGCCCACATCGTCCGGAGCGCCGAAGTCGCGCACCCGCACGCCCGCAACCGGTAGCGGCAGCAGGCCTTTGGCCTCAATGAAGGGGACCGCCGGGGCGATCCGCGCCGGGTTCTGCAGGGCCGCAAGGTCGGACTTCGCCGCCGCCGAGGGGCTCGGCGCCGCGCGGGCCGCGTCGGCTGCGCGGGCGGCGGGCGGCGCCTCGCTCTCCATCCGGGTCACGAGATCGTGCACATCGGTAGAGGTCTTCGCCACCGAATCGACCTGGGCCTTCTCACCCTGCGGCAGGGGATGGGCCTCCGCCTGCCGGCGCTGGCGCTCGCCGACAAGGGCGGCAAGGCGCTTCTTGTCCTGGTCCAGCGCGGTCCGCAACTGGCCAAGGCTCTCCCGCGCCGCCGTAAGCTCGCCGCGCACCCGCACCAGGTCGGAGAGGTCGGCGGCCAGGGTCTCCGCTTCCACCCGCAGCTCGGGCAGAAGCGCCCCCAGCAGGATCGCCGAGCGCACCGCGTCGAGCGCATCATCGGGCCGCATCAGCAGCGCCGGCGGCGGATTGCGCCCCATGCGCAGCAGCGCCGCCAGCACCTCCGCGAGCACGTCGCGCCGCTTGGCGAGGGACGCCGAGAGCTGCGCGGCGGATAGATCGAGGGCGCCGATACGCCCCTCCACGTCGATCAGTTGCAGCTCCACCGCCCGCGACCGGTCGGCGGTCTCCAGCAGCAGGGTGTTGAGCTTGGCACGGTCGCCCTTGGCGGCATCCAGCTCGGCGGCGATGCGCTTCTGAAATTCGGCGCTGCCCCTGACATCGGCCTTGAGCGCATCGGTATCGAGGCCGCGGCGCACCGGAGACGCCGGCGGCAGCGGCACCCGCAAGGGCGGCCGCGCGGCCCCCTGCGCCCCGGGGGCCGGCGCGAACGGCGCCGGGGCCGGGGGCACACCGGGGGCGTCCTGGCCACGGGCCGTCGTCACCGGCCCGGCGAGGCCGATGGCGCAGGCACACAGCAGCAGCCCGGATCTCCGCATCATGAACCAATGCTTAAGGCGGCAGGGTTGATGAGACGTAAAGGCCGTCACGCCGCGCGGCAATTCCGCCGGACCCGCGCGCACGCCGCCCGGTGGCGCGGACGCACGCCCCGGCGCGGGGGCATCACCCACACGTGCCGCAGCACCCCGTATAACACCACCCGCGCCCCGCCTCAGGACGGGGCGCGGACCGGTGCGCTCAGGCCGTCTCCAGGCTTTCCAACTCGGAGATCATGCCGTCGATCAGCGACAGGCCGGTCTGCCAGAAGGCCGGGTCGCGGGCATCGAGGCCGAACGGAGCGAGCAACTCCGAATGGTGCTTGGTGCCGCCCGCCGCCAGCATCGCCAGATAGCGCTCCGCAAATCCGTCCGCCGCCTTCTCATAGACCGCGTACAGCGAGTTCACGAGGCAGTCGCCGAACGCATAGGCGTAGACATAGAAAGGCGAGTGGATGAAGTGGGGAATGTAGGTCCAGAAGGTCTCATAGCCCGCCCCGAGATTGATGGCCGGGCCGAGGCTCTCCCCCTGCACCTTCATCCAGATCTCGCCGATGGCCTCGGCGGTCAGCTCGCCGTTGCGGCGCTCGGTGTGGACGTGGCGTTCGAAGGTGTAGAAGGCGGTCTGGCGGACCACCGTGTTGATCATGTCCTCCACCTTCTGGGCGAGCATGATCTTGCGGGCGCGCGGCGTCTGCGCCTGGTCGAGGAGCCGGCGGAAGGTCAGCATCTCGCCGAACACCGAGGCGGTTTCGGCCAGCGTCAGCGGGGTCGGCGCCATCAGCGCCCCCTGGCGGGCGGCAAGCACCTGGTGCACGCCGTGTCCGAGTTCATGGGCGAGCGTCATGACGTCCCGCGGCTTGCCCTGGTAGTTGAGCAGCACATAGGGATGGGCCGACGGCACGGTGGGATGGGCGAAGGCGCCGGGCGACTTGCCGGGACGCACCGGCGCGTCGATCCACCCCTTGTCAAAAAATACGCCGGCGATGTCCGCCATCTTCGGCGAGAAGGCGCCATAGGCGGACAGCACG
The DNA here is from genome assembly GCF_021730435.1 of Xanthobacter agilis. Classification (GTDB taxonomy): domain Bacteria; phylum Pseudomonadota; class Alphaproteobacteria; order Rhizobiales; family Xanthobacteraceae; genus Xanthobacter; species Xanthobacter agilis. Next base: position 67,233 of record NZ_JABWGX010000003.1, on the reverse strand, counting down.
GTGTCCCTGGCCTCGCGCCAGCCGATGTCGGCGGTCTCCACCTTGGGCAGGGGCGCGTTGCGATCCCAGAATTCCAGCTTGTCCTTGCCGAACCAGCGGGCCTTCAGCGCGTAATAGCGGTGCGAGAGGCGCGGATAGGCGCCGCGGATGGCCTCCACCATGGCATCCACCACCTCCTTCTCCACCCGGTTGGACAGGTGGCGGGCGGAGGCGACATCCGGAAAGCCGCGCCAGCGGTCGGAGATCTCCTTGTCCTTGGCCAGGGTGTTGGTGATGAGGGAGAACAACCGCAGATTCTTGGAAAAGGTATCGCCCAGCGCGAGACCGGCGGCGCGGCGGACCTCTTCCTTGGTGTCCTGCATGAGGTTCAAGGTCGGCTCGATGGCGAGTTCCTGCCCGTTCACGCTGAAACGCAGGGAGGCCATGGTCTCGTCGAACAGCCGGCCCCAGGCGGAGCGGGACGGGCTCGACTTCTCGTGGAAGAGCTGCTCGATCTTGTCGTCGAGCTGGTAGGGCTTGTCCTTGCGCAGGTCCTCGACCCAGGGCCGGTAATGGGCGAGCGCCGGGTCCGCCATCGCCGCTTCCAGCGCCGCGTCGTCGAGCCGGTTCAGCTCCAGGGCGAAGAACAGAAGATGGGTGGAGGCGTCGGTCAGGCGCTCCTGGATGTCGCCATAAAACTTGGCGCGGGCCGGATCGGACGTGTCGCCCGCATAGATCAGGCTGCCATAGGAGGCGATTCGGCCGATGAGGTCGTCGATCTCCTCATAGCGCGTCACCGCCGCGGCCAGGGCGGCCCCGGCCTCGGTGCCGGCGAGCATGGCGGCGAGCTTGCCCTTGTAGGCCTCCGCGAACGCCTTGCACTCGATATCCGCCTTGATGAGGTCGGCTTCCAGCTCCGGCGCGTCCATGGCCGGGTAAAGATCGGACAGGTTCCACTCGGGCAGCGTTTCCGCGGCGGCCACGGCGCCCCCGGCGGCGGCCGCATGGACCTGGCCCCGTTGGGCGACCATGCCCCCGTCCGCCCTCTCGGGCGCATGGACGGACAGCTCGGCGGGGCGACGATGAAGCGACATGGAACCTCCGGCAAGATCAGGACGGGCGCCTGCGGCACCCTCAATAGCTCGGGGGCCACGATCACCTCAATGGCGCCGCGCCGCAACCCGCCACGCGCCGCCCCCGCCACACGGCCCGCCCCGCTGGCTGCCCCGCCGCGGCGGCACACGAATGCGTGACACTCAGACTTGCTTAACCAACACCCGCCAAGCTGGACCTGTTTCGCACCCCGCCGGATTCCCATGAAACCCTTGCTGCTGCTGGTCGAAGATGACCCTCTCGAAGCGCGCCGCCTCGAATCGGCCCTGCTCCAGATGGGCTATGACGCCACCCTCGCCCGCGACGGCGACGCGGCGCTGGCCCTCATGGAACGCATGGCGTTCGACGTGGTGCTGCTCGATCTGGTGCTGCCGGAACTGGACGGCATGGGCCTGTTGGGCGCCATGAAGGCGCGCGGCATCGCCACGCCGGTGGTGGCGGCGGTGACCGCCGCGGGCCTCGACCTGGCCGCCTCCGCCATCCGCGCCGGGGCACGGGATTTCGTGGTGAAGCCCGCTGGAGCGCTGCGCCTGCGGGTGGCCCTCGCCAATGCCATCGCGCTGGGCGCCATTGGCGGCCCGCAGCCGACGGCGGTGGCGCGCGAGGCCCAGCCCCCGCGCGATGCGCAAACGCCGCGCGAGCGCGTTGTGACGCTCCGCGACGCCCGCGCTCCACACGAGAACGTCGTGACGCTCCATGCGGTCGGGCAGGCCCCCTCGCCTGCCCCGCAGCCCGCGCCCTTCCTCGATCAGACAGGCCATGTGCGGCCGCTCGAGGACATCGAGGAAAAGGCGATCCGCTTTGCCTGCGCCCTCTACGGCGGACGACTCACGGAGGTGGCGCGTCGGCTCGGCATCGGCCGCTCCACCCTTTATCGCAAGCTTTCGCGGCTCGGCCTTACCGCCCAGGAGGGGGCATTCGCCCACCTCGGAGCGGTGCCACCGCACCATCTGGAACCGATAGCAGCCCATATTGTTGCCGCTGAGTGACAAGCGCGCGAAAACCCCGCGCGCCTCACGCTTGTGAGTTGATCGGGGGCATCGGCCACGGCACCAGAACATGCGGGACAGCGGCGAGGAGAAGACCATGGGGGTCACAACCACACGGCACACCGGGCACGCCATCGCGCCCACCCGCCACCACGACGGCAGGCTCGCCCGCCGCGTAGGCGCCAGCGTCATCAGCCTTGCCCTCGCCTTGTCCTGGCTTCCGGCGGCCGAGGCCGGACCGGGCGACGCGCCCTTGAGCCCGTCGCCAGCGGCCGCCTCGGCGCGCGCGCTGCTCAACGGCCCGCGCCCGACCGCGCCCACCACCAACAATGCCGGCATGGGCACCGCCGACCCGCCCCGGCAGGCCGAAGCCGCCCCGGTGAATGCTCTGCCCGTGAATGCCCCGCCCGTGAGTGCCGTCCCCGTGACGGCCACGGGAGCACCCCGGCCAGCGACGGCGTATCCGAGCGCGAGCGGTATCGATGCCGCCGGCAACGGCGAGTCCCCGGCTCAGGCCGTGGCCACCCGGCCGGCGCCGCAAGCCCTCCCCATCGCCCCGGCCGCGCCGCGCGCCGACGCCATGCCGGCGGCGCCCCTCGCGCCCGACCACGCCGAAGCACCTGCCCCACCCCGCGCCGCGGCGTCGAGCAGCCAGGGCGCCGCCAACCAGACCGCGCCCGACCTCGCGCCCAACGGCCCGCCGGTGGCCACGCCCCAGAGCGCGACCGCTCCGGTGGCGCCGCCCGCGCTCGCGCCGGCTCATGCCGCCGCGATGCCGGTTGCGCCGGCCCAGCCTCCGGCGGGCCAGACGGCGGCCCAGAGCAATCCGCCACCGCCGGCCCCAGCGCAGGCGACCCCGGCTCAAGCAGCGATCGGCGCCCCGGCACCGGCGGTGGCCGGGATCGCGGGGCCGCTGGCGCCGGTGGCCGAGGCCATCGCCGTGCAGCTCGCGCAGCCCACCGGCCTCGGCGCGACCAAGAAGGAAACGGAAGCCCTGGTGGCCTTCTACGGCGCCCGCCAGGGCCTGCCCGCCTTCGTCGATGAGCGGGGCGTGAACGCCCGTGGCACGGCGGTGCTCGCCCGCCTCTCCCTCGCCGAAGAGGACGGGCTCGACCCGGCCGACTATGGCGTGACCAAGCCGCCACGCGGCGCCGATGCCGCGACGCTCGCGGCGACCGAACTGCGCCTGGCGGTCGCGGCGCTGACCTATGCCCGTCACGCCCAGTCAGGCCGCTTCGATCCCAACCGCATCTCCGAGATGGTGACCCCCACCCGCGAGATCCCCGATCCGGCGGCGGTGCTCGCCACCCTTTCGACCGTAGCGGACGTCAACGGGACGCTGGCGGCCTTCAACCCGCCCCACACCGGCTACAAGGCCCTCAAGGCAAAGCTCGCCAGCCTGAGCCAGCCGAAAGGTCCGGCCCAGGTCGCCATTCCACCCGGCGAACTGTTGAAGCCCGGCGACAGCGATGCTCGCGTGCCGGCCCTGCGCGCACGCCTCGGCCTGCCCGGCGCGCGCGGCGACCTCACCTATGATCCGGCCCTCGTCACCGCCGTGAAGGCGTTCCAGGACAGCGTGCGGCTGAAGCCCACCGGCGTGCTGGGCGCGGCCACCGTGACCGCCCTCAACCGGAGCGTCTCGGCGGCGCCGAGCGCGGAGACGAAGGCCGACATCATCGCCAATATGGAGCGCTGGCGCTGGCTGCCGCGCGACCTCGGCGCCTATTATGTGTGGGTCAACATCCCCGAATACCTGGCCCGCATCCACGAAGGCGACGCGGTGATCCACGAGACCCGCATCGTGGTGGGCAAGAAGGAGACGCCCACGCCGCTCCTCAGCCAGGACATGCGCTATGCGGTGGTGAACCCGGCCTGGAACATCCCGCCGTCCATCGCCCGCAACGAGATGATGCCGCTGCTGCGCTCCGACCCTTCCGCCCTGCAGCGGCGCGGCATCGAGGTGGTGCGCAACGGCTCCGGCGGCTACACCTTCCGCCAGTCGCCGGGAGAGCGGAACGCCCTCGGCCGCATCAAGTTCATGTTCCCCAACGACCACTCGGTCTATCTCCACGACACGCCGTCCAAGGCGCTGTTCGAGCGGGATCAGCGCGCCTTCAGCCACGGCTGCATGCGCGTTCAGGACCCGCTGGAGTTCGGCGAGGCGCTGTTCAACATCGGCCTGCCGGGCGAGAACTGGACCGCCCAGCGGATCGGCAAGATGTTCGGCGGCAAGGAACGCTACGTCACCCTGAAGCAGCGCATTCCGGTGCATGTGGTCTATTTCACCACTTTCGTGAACGCCGCCGGCCGGCTGGAGACCCGCGACGATCTCTACGGCATCAACGCCGAGGTGAAATCGCGGCTCGGCCTCGGCGCCGCCAAGCGCCGCATGGCCGACGGCGGTACCCCCGCCCGCAGGTGATTCGCACGGCCGCCCGGCGCCCCATACCCGGCGGCCGCCGCGCCCTGCGGCACACCTCAAGCCGCCCCGTCGAGACCTTCTGACGACACGGCCTCTATCCCACAACAGACTGAAAACATTGGATAGCAAGAGCGCACGGCGCGCCGACGGCCTTTGCGTCACGACCAGGTTCGCGCGCTTTTGCCGCAGATCCACGAGCCTCGCATCGGCCTGATCGCCTTGCCTATGGCGTTTCCGTCACAGCCCCGCACCAGCTTCCAGCACGTTTTCGCCATACTCCGCCGGTAGCCACGGTGGTGTGGGATGTCACGACGGCGTGACCATCATGGGTGCCATGCGTCGGAGGGAGTGGATGTCAATTCGCCCTTAACCGAACCCGGCAAGACTCCGTTAGCTACACGTCGCGGTTCGCCGCGGCGCCAACGAAACCAGAGCCCCGGGTTCGCGACATTGGCCAGGACTTCCGCCTTGACCGTTTTCACGGTCTTCTCCCGTCCCATGCGCCGCGGCGCGCGGGTGCTGCGCGCATCGGCCATCGGCGTCACGCTCCTGGTCATGGGGTCCACGGCGCTCCAGAACGCGGTCGCCAATGGCGACACCCGAACCTTGACGCTGCACCACAGCCATCGCGGTGAGACCGGCACCTTCACCTTCAAGAAGGATGGCCGCTACGATTCCGCGACCCTGGACAAGCTGAACTGGTTCCTGCGCGACTGGCGCAACGATAAGCCCACCACCATGGACCCCCAGCTGTTCGACGTCGTCTGGGAAGTCTATCGGGAGACCGACGCCACCGCGCCGATCCAGATCGTCAGCGCCTATCGCTCGCCGGAAACCAACGCCATGCTGCGCTCGCGCTCGCGGGGCGTCGCCAAATTCTCCCAGCACATGCTGGGCAAGGCCATGGATTTCTATATTCCCGGCGTCAAGCTGGTGGACCTGCGGGTGGCGGGGCTGCGGCTCCAGCGCGGAGGCGTCGGCTTCTATCCCACCTCCGGCTCGCCGTTCGTGCATATGGACACGGGCAATGTCCGCCACTGGCCGCGCATGACCCGCGACCAACTCGCCAGCGTCTTCCCCGACGGCAAGACCGTGCACGTCCCCACCGACGGCAAGCCCATGGCCCATTATGCCGAGGCGCTGGCGGAGATCCGCGAGCGCGGATCAAGTGCCGGCGTGGCCGTCGCTTCCGCCGATTCCGGACGCGGGATGAAAAGCTTCTTCTCCGGCTTCTTCGGCAAGGCGGACGCCGAAGACGAGGAGACCACCCCGGACACCACGGTGGCCGAGGCCTCCGAGCGCGAGGCGCCCCGCGCCGCGGCCCCCGCCCGCACCGCCCAGGCCGTGCCGCAGGCCACCCCGCTGCCCGTGGCGCGGCCGGCCACCATCGCCGCCGGCGCCCTCGCGACCCAGCAGATGGCCAGCGCAGCCCTGGTCGCCCCCCTGCCCCAGCGCCGACCCACCGACGCCCAAAACCGCACCCGCACGGCGTCGGCGTCGCTGCCCGCCGTCATCACCCGCGGCACCGACCGGGAAGCCCCGGAAGCCCTCGGCTACGCTTCGGCGGGCGACGTCTTCGGCCCGGCCCCCATCGCCGGCCGCGCTCCGGCCGCAAGCACGGTGACGTCCGCGCGACGGTCGCGGGAACGGGCGCCGGCAACCCAGGCCATCGCCTTCGGCCGCCTGTTCCTGTCGCCGAGCCTGTCCACCGAGCTTTATCTGCGCCCGCCGGAGCTGCGCGTGTTCACGGCCTTCATGTCCGCACCCAATGAGGTGGTGGCCATGGCCTTCTCGCGGGATGCCAGCTTCGGCCTGAAGTCGAATTTCATCGGAACCGCCGTGGCGGATGTGCCCACCTTCGCCTTCCGCGCGCCCACCTACGCCCTCAATCAACGCATGTAGGGCGTGGTCGCGCCCAGCGCGTGGCGAAGAGGCCTATGGCAAAGGGGGCCACGGCAAGGCGTCCATGGGAAGAGGCCGTGACGCCAACGCGGACGGAATCGGACCGCCGCGCGCGCCGATGTCAGAGATGCGGGGGCGGGGGCGGCGCCGCCGGCGCCCCGCCCCCGCCTCAAGATCACATGAAGATGCCGAGGGCCTGGCAATAAAGTTCGACGATGGCGTCGTGCTCCTTGCGCTCGTCCACGTCTTCCTTGCGGATCTTCAAAATCGTGCGCAGCGCCTTCACGTCGAAGCCGTTGGCCTTGGCCTCTGCGAACACATCCTTGATATCGTCGGAAATGGCCTTCTTTTCCTCCTCGAGCCGCTCGATGCGCTCGATGAAGGACTTGAGCTGTTCCTTGGCAAAGCCCGCTGGGGCATCCGAGACGTCTTCTTCCGCCACCTGGCAGGTCTCCTCAATCTGATCGGGCGCTGATAGAGGCCCCCCGTCGCGCCCGCGTCAAGGATCGATCCCCGCTTTCCACGCAACGGCGCCATTCGCCGTGCGACCGCGCCGCCGTAATGGGGGGTGTCGCAGGGGACGCCTCAAAGTCGCCTCCATCCTGCCCCGATCACTGGCGAAAAGGGGGGGTCGGCGCCGCATGATCGGCTGGCCATTGACGGATCGCGCGATGAAAGGCACACAGCCCTCCCCATGTCCCGCCTCCCCATGTCCCGCTGTCCCGACCGCATGACGGATCCATACCGTAACGGCCCGAATCGCACCACGTTCCCCGCGGCGCGGCATGGGATGGCGTGGCTGGCGCTCGCATTCGGCCTCGTCCTGCTGCCCTCCCTCGCCCACGCCGATTTCCGCCTGTGCAACCGCACCCAGAGCCGGGTGGGCGTCGCGGTCGGCTACAAGGACGGCGACAGCTGGAGCACCGAAGGCTGGTGGAACGTGGCCGCCAACAGCTGCGAGACGTTGCTGCGCGGCGATCTGGTCGCCCGCTATTATTATCTGTATGCGGTGGATTACGACCAGGGCGGTGAATGGTCGGGCAAGTCGCCCATGTGCACGCGGGAGAAGGAATTCACCATCCGCGGCGCCGGTGACTGCCTGGCGCGCGGCTTCGAGCGCACCGGCTTCTTCGAGGTGGACACCCAGGAGCAAAAGTCCTGGACCGTGCAGCTCACCGAAGGCAACCAGACCCGGCCCGCCCAGGCGCACGCGCCCATGCCGCCACCCGCGCCGCCGAATTTCCGCCCGAAGCTCCAGTGACCGCCGCCATCCCGGCGGCGCGCGCAACCGCGACGAGCCAGCTTCAGATCTCGCGGCCTTCCACGGCCGTGGCAAGCTGGCTCTCCAGCTCCTTGGCCCCGTCCAGGCGCGGATTCACCGCCAGCGCTTTGCGTAGGGCCTCCAGCGCCCTCTTGTCGTCGCCCATGTCCCGCATGATCAAGGCGAGGCCGTAGAGGGTGGCATAGTGCCGGGGCTCGCGGGCCAGCACCTCGCGGATATCGGCCAGCGCCGGACCGTAATCATCCCGCAGGTAATAGACGGTCGCGCGCTTGGAGCGCGCACCGATGTCATCGGGATCGATCTCGATGGCTTGGCCGAGGATCTTCAGCGCGAGGTCATATTGCTTGGCCTCCAGCGCCACGGTGGCGCGGACCATGAGCAGATCGACACTGGCGCTGTCGGTGGTGTTGAAAAGCTGATCGAGCCGGTCGCCAATGATCTTGGCGCTGCGGTCGTCCGGGGCCGCCTTCAGGGCGGCGAACAGGCCTTCCAGCTGCGTGCGCTTGTCCTTGGGCGCCTTATGTGGCGCGCGTGGCCCTGTCGGCAGGCGCCCATCCGCCGGCGCCACCTCGCTGCGACCGGCTTCGGCAGTTCCGCCGTCCCGGCTGTCGGTGCCCGGTCCGGTCAGCGCCAGTGCGGGGATCGCCGCGATGGCCATCGCGGCCGGCAGGAGCAATGCCAGCGAGAAGCGCGCACCGCGCCGCCAACGACGCCCAGGGGACACCGAAGACATAGTGGGAGGCTGCGGAAGAAGCGGGGTGATCTCGGCACTCATGGGAAAAGTGTCGGACTCCGCGCCCGGTTCGTCAACGGCGCCGCGGCGCTCGGGCCGCGGCCACCCGTCACGTTCCGGCGACGGGCGCCGGAACGCGCGCGCCTCAACCCTGGCGGGCCTTGTAGCGCTTCTGGGTCTTGTTGATGATGTAGACGCGGCCCTTGCGGCGCACCAGACGGTTGTCCCGGTGACGACCGAGCAGCGACTTGAGGGAATTACGGATCTTCATGACACTCGCCTTCGGGCCGACCGCGGCGCGCGTGCCGCGCGGCTCGTCGACACTCTCTGGATGGATAGAGCGGGCGTGATAAGCGGCGCAGGCCCGGATGTCAATGCGCCGGCCCATAGGGGAGACGATCGAGGGCGGCAATCGAGGGAGGCCATGGACCCGCGCCGTCTTCAGGCACGATGATAGGGATGGCCCGCCAGAATGGTCACGGCCCGATAGACCTGCTCGGCCAGCATCACCCGCACCAATTGGTGGGGAAAGGTCGCCGCCCCATAGGCCAGGAGCAGATCGGCGCGGGCGCGCACGGCCTCCGACAGCCCGTCGGCACCGCCGATGACGAGCACCAGCGCCGGTGTCCCGCCATCCCGCAAGCGGCCAAGACGGTGTGCAAAATCCTCGCTGGAGACGTTCTTGCCGCGGGGATCGAGCACCAACAGGCTCGCGCCCGCCGGCGCCGCGGCGAGAATCGCGCTCCCCTCCTCCGCCATGCGGTCCTCGGCACGGCGGGCGGACGATTCGGGAAGCTCCACCATGTCCACGGCGGTGAAGCCCAGGGCGCGGCCCGCGGCGCGGGCGCGCTCCAGATAGCGCGCGACGAGGTCGCGCTCGGCCCCGGCCTTCAGCCGGCCGATACAGACAAGAACAAGGCGCACGCGCGTTCAGCCCGGAAACACCGCGTCCCCCTCAGGAGCGCGGCGTGCCGGACCACATCTTTTCGATGTTGTAGAAGGCGCGGACCTCGGGCTGGAAGACGTGGACGATCACATCGTTCGCGTCGATCAGCACCCAGTCGCAGGCCGGCTGGCCTTCGACCCGCACCTGTTTGATTCCCGCCTCCTTCAGCGCCTCAAGGAGGTGCTCGGCGATGGCGCCCACATGCCGCTGCGAGCGGCCCGAGGCGATCACCATGAAATCGGCGATGGCGGTTTTTCCGCGCAGGTCGATGGAGACGATGTCCTCGGACTTATCGTCTTCCAGGCGGGCCTGGACGAGGGCGAGAATCTCTTCCGGCTCAAGATAACCGTCAGAGATGGGGGCGGTCGGCGTCATCTGGTCGTTCGCCATCGGGCTAGTGGCCAGTACGGCCGACGGGACCGGGGCCTTGGGGGCCGGAGCCATGGTGGACAGGGGTCCATATCCTCTCAAGTTGAAGGCGCCGGGCTCATCTGCCGCGGACGCGATCTTCAGAATGTAGGAAAATCAACGGATTTTCAAGGGTCGGACGGCGTCATCTTCCCTGCGGCGCAACGCCGAGGCGTTGTGCGGCGCGGATTCCCGTTGAGGACAAGGGAGATTTCAGCCCGTGCAGGAACACCCAGGACGGCGTCGGGCGGTCGAGCAACGCCGCGGCGTCCTGCTCATCGATGCGCCAGCGCGCGAGCGCCAGCGCGGCCGGCGTGGCGGTCGCGGTCAAGGATTGCCCCATACGGTCCACCACCACCATGGGCAGGCGCTCGGCGATGGCGCGCCAGCGCTGCCAGCGATGGAACTGGGCCAGATTGTCCGCCCCCATGATCCACACGAAACGCACCTGCGGCATGCGGCGCGTCAGGATGTCGATGGTCTCGTAGGTGTAGCGCACCCCGAGCGCGGCCTCGCAGCCGGTCACGTCGATGCGCGGATGGTTGGCCACCCGGCGCGCGAACGCCACCCGTTCCTCCAGCGAGGGGAGCTGCCGGTTGTCCTTGAGCGGGTTGCCGGGCGTCACCAGCCACCAGACGCGGTCGAGCTTCAGCCGGTGCAGGGCCAGCAGGCTCGCGGCCCGGTGCGCCTCGTGCGCGGGGTTGAAGCTGCCGCCGAACAGGCCGACCCGCAGGCCGGGCGTGGCCAGCGGAATGCGCCGCACATCGCGGGCACCGGGCGAAAGCACGGCGCCGGCCCCCGCGGCCAGGCATAGCCGGGCGGGCGCCTCGGGCGGGGCGAAGGGCTCCGCGAAGAGGGCTTGGGGGAGAGGAGCGTTCGCCGGGGCGCAGCTCACGGGCGAACCCCGCGCGTCAAGGGTGGATCACGGCCGGGTCTGACCCGACCCGTGGATACGGTATTTGAAGGAGGTGAGCTGCTCGGCTCCCACCGGCCCGCGCGCATGCATCCGCCCGGTGGCGATGCCGATCTCGGCGCCGAAACCGAACTCCCCGCCATCGGCGAACTGGGTGGAGGCATTGTGCAGCACGATGGCCGAATCCACCTCCGCCAGGAAGCGCTCCGCCGCCTGGGTGTCCTGGGTCACGATGCAGTCGGTGTGGTGCGAGCCGTGCTGCTCGATATGGGCGATGGCGGCGTCGAGCCCGTCCACCACCTTCACCGCCAGGATGGCGTCGAGATATTCGGTGTCCCAATCGCTGTCGGCGGCCGCCTCCACGCGCGGATCCACCGCCTGCACGACGGCATCGCCCCGTACCTCGCAGCCGGCGTCGATCAGCATCGCCACCAGCGGCTTCAGGTGGGTCTCGGCGACCGCGCGATCCACCAGCAGCGTCTCGGCGGCGCCGCAGATGCCGGTGCGGCGCATTTTCGCGTTCAGCACCACGGTCTTGGCCATGTCGAGGTCGGCGGCCTTGTCGACGAAGACATGCACGATGCCGTCGAGGTGCGAGAACACCGGCACCCGCGCGTCGGACTGTACCCGCGCCACCAGGCTCTTGCCGCCGCGCGGCACGATCACATCCACGGTGCCGTCGAGCCCGGCCAGCATGTGGCCGACGGCGGCCCGGTCCACGGTGTTCACGAATTGCACCGCATCCTCCGGCAATCCGGCGGCGGCGATGCCGGCCACGAACGCCTTATGGATGGCGCCCGAGGAGGCGAGGCTGTCGGACCCGCCGCGCAGAATCACCGCATTGCCGGAGCGCAGGCACAGCGCCGCCGCGTCCGCCGTCACATTGGGCCGGCTCTCATAGATGACGCCGATCACCCCGAGCGGCGTGCGCACGCGCTCAATGATCATGCCATTGGGGCGGGTCCAGCGCTCGGTCACCTTGCCCACCGGGTCGGGCAGGCCCGCCACGGCCTCGATGCCTTCCGCCATCACCTCGATCCGCTCGGGGGTGAGGGTGAGGCGGTCGAGGAACGATCCGGTCATGCCATCGGCCTTGGCGCGGGCGACATCGGCGGCGTTGGCGGCCAGGATCTCGGCCCGGGCGGCGCGCACGGCGGCGGCGGCGGCCTTCAGCGCCGCGGTCTTGGTCTCGGCATCAGCCAGAGCGATAACGCGGGCGGCGGCGCGGGCGCGCTTGCCCATGGCCAGCATCGCCGCAGCCAGATCCGCCGGCGGCAGCGCCCGCTCCGCGGAAGCGGGGGCGTTCATGCGTGCGGCGGAGGCGGTGGCCATGGTGTCACTCTCGAAATAAGGGTCGCAATGTGCGGCTTCCGACACTGCGGATCCAATCTGTAGCACGTCCGCCGGGGAAATCGACACCCGAGCGGACACAAGCGTTAACATGGTGCCGGATGCTGGCATCACCACCGTCGCGGATGCAACCGCGATCCGTCACAAACACGTCACCCGCCGTCCAGGAGCGGGCGCCCTCATTCGACTCCAAGCGCCATGTCGTCGCGGTGCACCATCTCCGAGCGGCCGGAGATGCCGAGCAGGTCCTCGATCTCGGCGGTCGAGTGACCCATGATGCGCTGCGCGGTCTGCGAATCATAGGCGACGAGGCCACGTCCCACCTCCGCCCCATCCGGCGCGCGCAGAACCACGGCGTCGCCCCGGTCGAAGGTGCCGTCGATGCGCTTCACGCCTGCCGGCAGCAGGCTCGCGCCGCGCCGCAGGGCCGCCACCGCCCCATCGTCGAGGTGCAGCGTGCCGTGGGGCTCCAGGGCGCCGGCGATCCAGCTCTTGCGTGCCCGCACCGGATTGGCCGAGGTGAGGAACCAGGTGCAGCGCCCGCCCTCGCGGATGCGCTTGAGCGGGTTTTTCACATGCCCCGTGGCGATCACCATGTGGGTGCCGGCCGAGGTGGCGATCTTGCCCGCCTCGATCTTGGTGCGCATGCCGCCGCGCGACAGCTCCGAGCCGGCCGCGCCGGCCATGGCCTCGATCTCGGCCGTGATGCGCGGCACCACCGGGATATGCCGGGCGTCCGGATCCTTAGCCGGGGGCGCGGTATAAAGACCATCGATGTCGGAGAGCAGCACCAGCAGGTCGGCGCTCGCCATGGTGGCGACGCGGGCCGCCAGCCGGTCGTTGTCGCCGTAGCGGATCTCGGAGGTCGCCACCGTGTCGTTCTCGTTGATGATGGGCACCGCGCGCAGGTCCATCAGCCGCGCCAAGGTGGAGCGCGCATTGAGATAGCGCCGGCGCTCCTCGGTATCGCCGAGGGTCAGCAGCACCTGCCCGGCGTTGATGTCCTCATGGGCGAGCGCCTCGGCCCAGGTCCGCGCGAGCGCGATCTGCCCCACGGCGGCGGCGGCCTGGCTGTCCTCCAGCTTCAACGGCCCCGCCGGCAGGTGCAGCACCGTGCGGCCGAGGGCGATGGCGCCCGACGACACCACCATCACGTCGCAGCCGCGCCGGTGCAGGGTGCCGATGTCCTCCACCAGCGAGACCAGCCACGGCAGCCGCACCCGGCCCCGGTCGCGATCCACCAGCAAAGCGGAGCCCACCTTGATGACGATGCGGCGGAAATCGGTGAGAGCGGGCAGCGTGGCGGGGACCGGGGTGGTCATGGATGTAAGGACCGCAAAGAGGCCGCGCCATGGGGTTCGCACCGTCGGCGCGGACGGCATCACCTCCATGGGGCAGGCCATGGAGCGGGGCGCGTCATGCACCACGCCGCACGGCATAGGCCATCGGGTCGGAGAAATTCAAGCCCGCACGGCGCGGACCGCCGCGCGCCTTGCCCGCGCCATTCCGCCGGGCACAATCGCCTGATGCTCGCCCATGCCGATTCGCCTCCCCTCTCCCCCGCCCGCATCGGCCTTGCCGGCGCCGAGCTTCTGCTCGACCCTTCCGGCGCCGCCCTGTGGGTGGAGGAGCGGCTGCTGGTGGTGGCCGACATGCATCTTGAAAAAGGCTCCGCCTTCGCCCGCCGCGGGCAGATGCTGCCGCCCTTCGACACGCGCGAGACCCTCGACCGCCTGGGGCGGCTGGTGGCTCGCCACCAACCGCGTACCGTCGTCGCCCTCGGCGACAGCCTGCACGACCGCTGGGCCGGCGAGCGCCTCGACGCGGACGCGCGCGGCCGGCTGCGGACCCTGGCGGCGGCGGTGGAGCTGATATGGATCGCCGGCAATCATGATCCCGCCCCCCACGATCTGGGCGGCCGCTGCGCGGAGATGCTCTCCATCGGCCCGCTGCGCTTCCGCCACGAGCCGGAGCTGGACGCGCGCGCCGGCGAGGTCTGCGGCCACCTCCATCCGGCGGCGCGGGTGGTGGTGCGCGGGCGCGGGGTGCGGCGGCGCTGCTTCGTGACCGATGGCGCGCGCCTGGTGCTGCCCGCCTTTGGCGCCTTCACCGGCGGCCTCGACGTGAGCGCCCCAGCCATCAGCGGACTGTTCGGCCCCGGCGCCTTCGACGTCCATCTCCTGGGCGAGGACCGCACCTTCCGCCTCCCGGCGCCACGGCTCGGGGCGCCATAGGGCGCCGGGGACAAGCCCGCCGGACGCGCCATCCCACCGCTTTCCACCGCCGGCAACAGGCCGTCGCCGTCCGCGCGGACGGCCCCCACCCGCCGACGGACCTCTCCGACTTCGGCAACGCTCCGTCCCACCGGCGACGGCTACGCACCTGGAGCACGCCTTCACCGGCGTCTTTGGGCGAACGGCCCCGCCATCACCGGCCGGTTCGGGCCCGGCGCGGTCTCTGCCGGGCAAAGGCCGGCCTCCGGCCACGCGCCGCCAAGACCCGATGTCGAAGACTATTCCATGGGCAGGGCCGCGGGTGCGCCGGACCATTGCGACTGCGCGGAGCCGTTGGCGAGCATGGCATCCATCGCCAACGGCTTGCGCAGACTGTCCTTGCTCTCGCGGATCATGCCTGGAATGAGAAAAGCGTCGACCAGGGCCCAAAGGCCCACCGCGGCGAGGAGTATGACGCCCACGCCAACGACGATCGTCAGCCCCTCCATATGACCCCATCTCGCGACGCGCGACCGGGATACGAGCGGACGTGCGGGGCCTTCTCCTGCCCGCCCGACGGGCGTCAGTCCATTCCCCGGTCGCGCCGGCGACGGATGCGCACATAGAGGGCGCCCTCGCCGCCATGGCGACGGCCGGCGGCTTCAAAGCCCACCACCACGCTGCGCATCTCCGGCTCCGCGAGCCACAGCGGCACCGCCCGGCGCAGGACGCCGCGGCCTTCCCCGAAAAGACCTCCGAGCCGATCGGGATCACCCTTCCCGGTGATCACCAGCACGACCCCATGGCCGAGGGCCTGGGCTTCCACCAGGAACAGCCGCAGGCGTCGATGGGCCGCGGTCTGGGTCAGGCCGTGCAGGTCAATGCGCGCATCCACCTCGGCACCGCGGGAGAGGCGGCGGCGCGCCTTGTGTTCCAAGGGCGCGAGAGGGGGCGGACTGGGGGGCACGGCCGGCGCCGGCTTCGCGGTCATGGTGGGCAGCGACATGGTCGGCGGCGACGTGGGGCGCGGCGCCGGGGTGCCGTCCACCGGCGGCGCAACACCCTCCGCCGGGTCGCCGGTCGGAGGTTGCGGCCGCAGGGGCTTCACTTCGCGCACCACATGGGCCCACAGCGCCCGTTCCTCACCGCTCAGCAGCCGGCGGCGACCGCGCCGGGTGGTGGCGCGTGGCGTCATGGCGCGCCGGCTCGCGCCGGGTCCGGGCAGGTGAACCGCGGCACCAGCAGGGCGATGCGCCCGCGATGCCGGATGCGCCCCGCCACCGCTCCCGCCTCCTGCCCGGTCCCGAAATAAAGATCCACCCGGCCGGGACCGACAATGGCGGAGCCGGTGTCCTGGGCGATCATCAGCCGTTGGAACGGATCGGCCGAGCGTGGCCCGGACAGGGGCAGCACCACCTCGACGAAAATCGGGGAGCCATAGGTGTGCAGCCGTCGATCCACCGCCAGCGACCGGCCGGGGGTCAGCGAGACCCCCTGGGCCCCGATGGCGCCGACGTCGGATGACAAATCCAGCACCTTGAAGAAGACGAAGGACCGGTTCTCGCGGCGCAGATCGCGCCCGGCCTCGGGGTCGGCCTCCATGAACGCGCGGATGCGGTCCATGGACATCTCGTCGCGCGGCACCAGCCCGCGCTGAATCAGCAGCTTGCCCACCGGCGTGTAGGGGCGCCCATTATAGCCGTCGTAGCCGAGCCGCAGCACCCGCCCGTCACCCAGCCGCACCCGCGCCGAACCCTGGATCTGCATGAAGAAATAGTCGACCGGATCCTTGAGATAGACGATTTCCAGGCCTCGCCCCGCCAGCGCCCCGTCCTCGATCTCCTTACGGTCGTAATAGGGCACCTCCCGACCGGCCTCGACGCGGACCGCGCCACCACCGTTCGCGGAAGGTCCCGAAGTCGTGACGAGATCAGACGGCCGCGCGTAGACCGGCACGTTGAACATGCCGCCGGGCTCCAGCGCACCTTCCACCTCCGGCTCGTAATAGCCAGTGAGAAAGGCGTCGGGATTGGTGTCCGGCATCACCCGGAAGGGACGGAAATTCAGCTCGAAGAACAGCCGCGCCAGCTGGCGCGAGGGCTTCTCGATGCCAAGATCGGCAGCGAGGGCGTCGGCGGCGGCGCAGGCTTCGATGAGCCCGGACCGCAGCGTCGGCACGGAGGCCACCGCATCCACTGCCGGGGATTGACTGACCATGGCGCAGCTGTTGCGAAACGCGACAAAGGCGGAAGACAGATCGTCCTCCGCCCAGCCATTGAGGTTCGAAAAGGAGATCGGCACCAAGCTGGCACCGGGAATCCGCGGCACCGGCATCAGCCCGCCTCCCGCCGGTCGCTCGGAAACCGGCGACCCGGCCACCGCCGGCCCGCCGGCGCCGGTCACCGCGACCAGAGCCAGCATGGCCCAGATCGCGCCGGCCCAGATCGCGCCGGCCCCGGCCGCCCGCCATGCCTTCCGGGCCGCACCACCGGATGCGCCGGCTCTCACCGTCCACGCCATCCGGGACGGCGCCGAACGATCCGCCGTGCCGCCGTGTTCCCCGAGATCCACCACGATCGCCGCCTCACTGCGCCGCTTCGGTCGCGACGAGCTTCCAATTGGGATTGCGGGTACCGAGATCGCGGGCAAAGGTCCAGACGTCGGTCACGTCCGCCACCGTCTCGGCGTCGCCGTCCACCACGCCACCGTCACGCCCACGGGTGACGGAGATGAGCTGCGACACGAAACGCACCGTGAGTTGGGCCGTGGCGCCCTGCACCACCGCCTGCTCCAGATCCGCGCGCGAGATGGCCACGAATCGCGATTCCATGGTCTCGCCCCGGCTTTCGCGCTCGGTGATCGCCGCGGCGAAATTGTCGTACACCTCCTTGGACAGGAGATCCTTCAAGGCCCGACGATCGCCATTGGCGAAGGCGGTCACGATCATCTCGTAGGCGGCCTTGGCGCCGGACAGGAAGTGCGTGGCGTCGAAATCGGGCTCGATGCGCGCTGCCTGGTCAAGGCCGGCCGCGACCGCGCTGCCCTCGGCGGCAACGCCCTCCCAGCGGAATTTCGGCGCCTCTTCGGGATCGGTGCTCACCGGCTGCGGCAGGCCGGGATTGACCGTGTTGCGCTCGGGCAGGGGCACCACATTGTCGGGCGCCGGCTGGGGCGGTCGGGCGGTGTCGCGGGAATAGGGATCATAGGGCGGCCGCTCGCGCCCCGTGCGCTGGCCCAGCACGCTGCGCAGCCGCACGAAGATGAACACGGCCAGGGCCAGGAAGATGATCGTGTAGAGATCGATCACTGCGTTTCGCCATGCCTGCGGCGCCACGGTCCCGCCGCCGCGCCTCGGTTACCTCGATCGTGGATCCCTTCCGCCGGATGTCGCCGCATCGCGAAAAGAGACCCGTTGCTTTATGTACGCAGCCCCGGCCCTCCCGCCAGTCCCCCGGCACCGGTGACGCACATATTTGCTGCACCTTACGGCAGGCCGGCCCTCGGCGCCACCATGTGCCACCCGGCCCTGCGCGGAGCGCCCTTCTTCCTGAGATTGAAGGCGGAAAAGAGACCGGCGTCCAGCAGCGATGCGTCGCAACCGTGCCCCCGCCCGCCGGTCCACTTTCTGCGCGCGCGGCGATATCCATCTCCCCCGAAAACGCACTAGATTGCACGCTCGTCCACCACGCCGGATCAGACATGGCTCCATCCATCCTCATCGCAGACATTGGCGGCACGACCACCCGCATCGCCCGCGCCGGCGCCGATGGCGTGCCCTTCGACGTGCGCCTGGAGGCGAACGATTCTTATGCCTCGGCCCAGGAGCTGATCGGCACCTATCTGGCGGACATGTCCGGCGACCGACCCGCCGCGGCGGTACTGGCGGTAGCCGGTCCCATCGATGGCGACGACATCCGCCTCACCAACCGCGACTGGCGCTTCTCCCGCGCGGCGCTCGCCGCCGGCTTCGGCCTCCGGCGGGTGGAGGTGGTGAACGATTTCGCCGCGTTCGCCCATGCGGTGCCCCAGCTCGGCCGCGACGATCTGCTCGGCGTGGGCGTGGGCCGGGCCGCCGCCGGGCGCCCCCGGCTGGTGTGCGGGCCCGGCACCGGCTTCGGCACGGCCGTGATCCTCACCCGCGAAAATGGCTACGACGTGCTGCCCAGCGAGTCCGGGCACATGCGCCTTGGCGCGGTAACCACCGACGAGGCCCGCATCATCGCCCACCTGGTGCGAGATTTCGGGCCGGTCGCGGTGGAGCATGTACTGTCAGGCAGCGGGCTGGCGCGCCTGCACCGCATCCTCACCGGCGAGCAGCTCTCCTCCCACGCCATCATCAAGGCCGCGGCCAACGGCCAGCCCAGCGAGAAGGAAAGCTGCGCCGTGTTTCTGCGGGTGCTGGGCCGGGTGCTCGGCGACCTGACCCTGGCGTTCGAGGCCCTGGGCGGGGTCTATGTAGGCGGGGGGCTCGGGCGGGCGCTGGCGCCGCTGTTCGCCGACAGCCCGTTCCGGACCGCCTTCGAGGACCATCCCCCCTATGGCGAGCGCCTGGCCCAGGTGCCGGTTCAGGTGGTGACCCACGCCGCCCCCGGCCTGCTCGGCGCCGCGCGGCTGGGGCGGCACCTGCTCCAGGCGGATTGACGGGCTCAGGCCGCGCTTCGCACCCCCGCTTCCCGGTCGCAGAAAGCCACCACCGCCTCCGCCAAGGCCGAGGCGGCGGCGCCGGGCCGATCCGCCACGCACAGCACCAGCTTGGTGGGCGCGACCGGGGGCAGTCCGGCCGCGGCGCCCAGCACCCGGTGACCGGCGCCGACCGCCCGGCGCTCCAGCAGCGCCACCCCGAGCCCGCCGGCGAGCGCCGCCTCGATGCCGAGCAGGTTCGGGCTTTCATAGGCAATGCGCCAGTCGCGCCCCGCCTGTTCCAGCGCGTGGACCGCCCGGTTGCGGTAGAGGCACCCCTGCGGGAAAGCCACCAGCGGCAGCGGATCGCGCGCCACAGGATCGGCCAGCCCCGCCCCCGCCACCCAAACCAGACGCTCCGGCCAGGACGCGCGCACGAAAGCACCCGTCGCCGGAGCCGGACCGCCGCCATCCCGCTTCATCAAGGCCAGATCGAGGTCGCCCCGATCCAGGTCCATGGCCAGATCGCAGCTCAAGGCGCAGCGCACCGACAGCCGCACCGTCGGATGGTCGCGGGCGAAATCGGCGACAAGACCGGTCAGCGCCGCCACCGCGAAATCTTCCGGGATGCCCAGCCGCACCACATTCCCGCCGCCATCCGCCAGCGCCGCCCGCGCCTCCGCGCTCAGTGCCAGAATGCGCCGCGCATAAGCCAAAAGCCGCTCGCCCTCGGCGGTAACGCTCACCGCGCGCGGGCCCCGCACCAGGAGCGCATGGCCCGCCTGCTCCTCCAGGCGGCGAATCTGCTGGCTCACCGTGGATTGGGTGCGATGCACCCGCGTACCGGCGCGGGTGAAGCCGCCCGCATCCACCACGCTCACGAAGGCCTTCAGGAGATCGAGATCGAACATGGCCGCTTCCCGCGCCCCGCGCGGGCGCGCCGTAACATTCGTATTTCCACTACTTAATATCAAAACATCGAATTTTTAAATGTGTCGCGGACGTGCGAAGCCGGAACCCTGATCCTTCCGCGAGCGCGCCATGAACAAACCGGTCATCAACAAGCCCATCGTGAGCGCGTCCCCGCGGTCGTCCACCACGCCCGGCATCCGCATCGACGGCACCCTGGCGCTGATCGTCCTGTTCTGCCTCATCTGGAGCTCGGCCTTCGCGGCGGCCAAGACCGCGCTGGCCGATTGCCCGCCGCTGCTGCTGCTTTCGGCACGGTTCCTGCTGGCGGGCGGCGTGCTGCTTTTCGCCTGCGCCATGTTCGGCGCCTGGCGCCGGGTGGGGTGGCGTGTCCTCTCCCTGTTCGCCAGCATCGGCGTGCTGAACAACGCGGCCTATCTCGGCTTTTCCTATTGGGGCATGACCACGGTCTCGTCCGGCTTCACCGCGGTGGTGGTCAGCGCCACGCCCCTCATCACCGCGTTGGCGGCGGCGCCGCTGCTCGGCGAGCGGATGACCGGCAGAAAGCTGTTCGGCCTGCTTCTGGGGGTCATCGGGGTCGCCATCGTGCTGCGTTCGCGCATCGGCGGCGGCCATGAGGACCCGGTGGGGGCGCTGTTCGTGCTGGCGGCCCTGCTGGCGCTCACCGCCGGCACCCTCGCCTATAAGCGGGCGCGCCTGCCGCCGGGCACGCTGCTGCTGGGCAGCGGCGTGCAGGCCCTGGCCGGCGGGCTGGTGCTGGCGCCCATCGCGCTGCTGATGGAAGACCCGGCGCGCATTCATCTCACGCCGGCGCTGACGGTGTCGTTTTTGTACCTGACTCTTGGGGCCTCGGTGGGCGCGTTCAGCCTGTGGCTGTTCATCCTGAACCGCTCCAGCGCCACCCGCGCCAGCGCCCTGCATTTCCTGATGCCGCCGCTGGGCCTGCTGTTCGGCTGGCTGCTGCTGGGCGAAACCGTGCCGCCGCTCGATTTGCTGGGCATCCTCCCGATCGCGGTCGGCATCCGCCTTGTCACCACCGGCGAGGCCGCCGCTCAGAAGCGATAAAGCGCGCTCAGCACCAGGCCGTTCTCCTCCGGCGCATTGCGGGCGAGCCAGGTCCTGACGAAGGCGGCCTGCACCGTCATGGCCGCGCTCCAATCGTAGGCGGCTCCAAGCTGGAACTTGTAATATTCATAGGAGACATCGAAATATGGCCCCGCGCCCGCGCCCTCGGACATCACGTTGAAGGATTGCGCCAGCACCTGCCAGCGCTCCGCCAAGCGCACGCCGAGGGTCAGGTCGAGATGCAACTCGTCCGGCGGATCACCGAAGCGCAGGCGCTGCGCGAGCTGCGCATCCACATAGGTCGGACGGCCCCACAGGGTGAAGGACCACCCCGCCAGCAGGCGCAGATCCAGCTCGGGATCGTCATAGCCCACCGCCGCCGCGCTCGAGGAATTGCCGGTTCCCGGCAGCCGACCCACCACCTGGGTCGAAACCACGAGCCCGTCCTGCTGCCACAGGCGCACCCGCGCGCCTGCGTCCATATAGCCCGGACCATTGTAGGTCGCCGGATAGGGATCACCCAGGGAGATAGACAGCACCTGAGGCGCGGCGATCACGGTCAGCCAGTCGGTGAGGCCATACTCAAAGACCAGCGTCACCTCGACCTTGTCATAGGGGCGGCTGTCGTACAGATGCGATGACGGACCGAACTCGGAGCCCGAATGAACCGCCGTGCTCTGGAGGATCGACTGGCCTTCCCCGCCCCGGAGCGTCCACGCCCCCGCAAAAGCAGCGCGCGCGGGGATAGCCACCGCCAGGAGGAGACACAGGCCGAGGAGCCCGAGACCGGGGATTGTCCTCGCCCCAATATCTCTCATGAGTTGCATGCACGAAGGAGAAGCACCCCGCCGCGAACACCGCGGCGCCCGCCGCCGTGCGCCGGTGCCCCTTGCCTGCCCCATGCTGGTTGCCCTGACCCCACCCGACTATAGCGGAAGTTTCAGGACACCGGCAGGGACAAGAGGTCAACGGCATGCACCTGACCTAAAGTGACCTTGCGTAATTTTCATCTTTGTTCGTCTTGCCGCCCTATGCGGAACCCACCATATTGACGCACGAAGCCCTCGGTGCGTTTTGGCGCCGGCAAAGGGTTTCGAGTTTCTTGAAGGGGAACGACGATGTCCGATTATGATCGCAACGTCGCCGGGCGTTGGAACCCGTCGGTGGCACGCTCGCAGGCCGCGATCGACCAGGGGCTGCGTACGTACATGCTGAGCGTGTACAATTACATGACGCTCGGCCTCGCCATTACGGGCGCCGCTGCGCTCGGCATCTACATGCTGTCCGTCACCACGGATCCGAGCCTTGCGGCGGGGCGGGTGGCTGGCGGCATCATGCTGACCCAGCTGGGTTATACCCTGTTCGTGAGCCCCCTGAAGTGGGTGGTGATGCTGGCCCCGCTGGCCGCCGTGTTCTTCTTGAGCTTCCGTGTGGAACGGATGAGCGTCACCGCGGCGCAGATCACCTTCTGGGTCTATGCGGGCCTGGTGGGCGTGTCGCTGTCCACCATCTTCCTCGTCTACACCCATGAGAGCATCGTCCGGGTGTTCTTCATCACCGCGGCTTCCTTCGGCGCGCTGAGCCTTTTTGGCTACACGACGCAGAAGGATCTCTCCGGCATGGGCACCTTCCTGATGATGGGCCTGTTCGGCATCATCATCGCCTCGCTGGTGAACATCTTCCTCGGCTCCTCGATGCTCCAGTTCATCGTGTCCGTGGTGGGCGTGCTGGTGTTCGCGGGCCTCACCGCCTACGACACCCAGCGCATCAAGGAGATGTATTTCGAGGGCGACGACGTGGCGGTGATGGGCAAGAAGGCCATTATGGGCGCGCTCACCCTCTACCTGGACTTCATCAACCTGTTCATGATGCTGCTCCAGCTCTTCGGCAACCGCAGCAACGACTGACGCCGGGTTCATCCCACCCATGCTTACGGAAACCCCGGCTTCGGCCGGGGTTTTCTTTTGCCCGGCCCCGAGGCGCCGCCGTGATGATCGCGGGCTTGGCCGCAGGCTTGGCCACGGGCTTGGCCGATGGTCCATGGGCGAAGCCCTGGAACCGCTGGTATAAGAGGGCGCGAGACCGATTCCACCGGAGGTTCACCGGCGAGACCGGCCCGCAGACGCGCGGCGGCGCCCGCCCATGGGCGGCCCCCTCGCCCTGTCCTTGAAGCCATGGAAAGACTGGCCATGCCCATCCGTGCCGCGACCCCAGAAGACAGCCTCGCCATCGCCGCCATCTATGATGCCGCCGTGCTCGCCGGCACCGCCTCGTTCGAGATCGATCCGCCGGGGCCGGAGGAGATGGCCCGCCGACGGCAGGCGATCATGGATGCCGGCTATCCCTTCCTGGTGATGGAAGAAGACGGGCTGGTGGTGGGCTATGCCTATGCCACCGCCTTCCGCCCCCGTGTCGCCTACAAGAACACGGTGGAAAACTCGGTCTATGTGGACGAGACGATGCACGGTCGCGGCTTCGGCAAGGCCCTGCTGGAGGCGCTGATCACCGCGTGCGAAGCGCGGGATTTCCGGCAGATGGTGGCGGTGATCGGCGACAGCGGCAATGCCGGCTCCATCGCCCTGCATCGCGCCTGCGGCTTCGCGCCCATCGGCACCCTGCCCGCCACCGGCTTCAAGCTCGGGCGCTGGATCGACACCGTGCTGATGCAGCGCGCCCTTGGCGCCGGCTCCGGAACGCTGCCCAGCCGCTGAGCGCGGAGCCCGCCCAGAGCATTTGCGGTGAACCCCTGCTCACCGGAAATGCTCTAAGTCTTTGTTTTATCGCAATTCCAGGCGCAAGACCGCTGCACACTTTTGCTGGAATTGCTCTAGCCCACGGAAAACGCCGCCCGGCGCTAAGGTCGCCGGGCGCATGGTAGGAGCTCCCGCCGGCGCGCCGCGCCCGGCTCAGCGGGTGATGAGGGTGCCGGCGCCGTGGTCGGTGAGCAGTTCCACCAGCACCGCGTGCGGCACCTTGCCGTCGAGGATGACCACGCCTTCCACGCCCTTCTCCAGGGCATAGATGCAGGTTTCCACCTTCGGGATCATGCCGCCGGAAATGGTGCCGTCGGCGATCAGCGCATGCGCCTCGGCGATGGTGAGGCGCGGAATGAGCTGCTTGTTCTTGTCCAGCACGCCGGGCACGTCGGTGAGCATCAGCAGGCGCTTGGCGCCCAGCGCGCCGGCGATGGCGCCGGCGAAGGTGTCGGCGTTCACATTGTAGGTGCCACCATCCACCGCGGCCGCCACCGGCGCCAGCACGGGCACCAGGTCGCGGCCCAGGATCTGGTCGAGCACCATGGTGTCCACCGTGTCGGGCTCGCCCACGAAGCCGAGGTCCACCACCTGCTCGATCTTGCTGCCGGGATCGACCAGGGTGCGGGTGGCCTTGCGGGCACGCACCATGTTGCCGTCCTTGCCGCACAGGCCGATGGCCTTGCCGCCGGCCTCGTTGATGAAGCCCACGATCTGCTTGTTGATGGAGCCAGCGAGCACCATCTCGACGATCTCGACCGTCGCCTTGTCGGTCACGCGCAGGCCGGCCGCGAATTCGGACTTGATGCCGAGCTTCTCCAGCATGGCGCCGATCTGCGGGCCGCCGCCGTGGACCACCACGGGGTTCACGCCGGCCTGTTCCAGCAGCACGATGTCCCGCGCGAAGTGGCGGGCCAAATCCTCGTCGCCCATGGCGTGGCCGCCGTACTTCACCACGATGATGGTATCGTCGTAGCGCTGCATATGGGGCAGCGCCTTGGCCAGCACTTCAGCCTGAAGCTGCGCTTCCGCGATGGGGGACAGGACGGTCTCGGTCATGGAGATCTCGCTCAAGCGGGTCGACCCGAGGGGCTTTGCAGGCACGGCGGCGCCGTTGCGCCCCGCGCCCCCGGAACGGCGCCCTCATAGCCCGTTCGCCGCCGCCGGGGAAGGGTGCGGCTGGCTGTTGGCATCCGACGGAATGGGCATTTTCCCACTCACGAAAACGTGATGATAAGGGGCCTCCGGCGCACCACAATCGGAGTGCGAAGAGCATGCGACCAAAACGTGCTCCACCGGTTCCGCCGGGGTCCTCCCTCCGGGGGCCGGCGTCCGGCGATTGCAGACCTCAGGAGGGCAAGGCGGCTATCGCCAGCGGTCCGAGGCGGCGCCCGTCCCGCCTTGCGGCGGGGCCGCGGTGTCAACTCGATCGTCATGAGCATTTCAACCTCGCCGAGACACGGTAAAGCTGCGCTTCGGATCGAACGCGAAACACCGCCGCCGCACTCCACCCACGCATGCACGCTCCCCGGCGGGCATCTCCAGGCAGAGTTCACCCATGTCCGCCCAGTCCCATCCGCCCCAGGCCTCGACGTCGGCTCCCGCGCCGCTCCGCCTGCCGCCGCGCCGGCCCCACGACCTGTCGCGCGGGCTCATCGCGCTTTTGTTCGTGGCGTGCATGGCGCTCGTGTCGATCCCGATCCTGACGCACCCCATCCCGCCGCTGTCGGACTATGTGAACCATCTGGCACGCATGCACGTCATCGCCGCGCTGCCCCATGACGAGAACCTCGCGCGCTTTTATTCGCTGGAATGGTCCATCCTGCCCAATCTGATGATGGATTTGGTGGTTCCGGTCATCGATCGCGTCACCAACATCTATGTCGCCGGCGAGATCTATACCCTCTTGTGCTTCGCGCTCATCACGGCGGGCACGCTGACCCTTCATCGCGCCTTGTTCGGAAGCTGGTCGGCGCTGCCGCTGCTGGCCTTTCCGCTGCTGTACAACAACATCTTCCTCATCGGCGTGATGAATTATTATTTCGGCATCGGGCTCGCGTTGTTCGCCTTGGCGTTCTGGAGCCTGCTGCGGGAAAAGCCCTGGCCGCTGCGCTTCATGATCTCCGCCGCCTTCGTGGTGGCGCTGTTCTTCTGCCACCTGTTCGCGGCCGGCGTGTACGCGGTGGGTATCCTGTCGTTCGAGCTGGCGCGCCTGTTCGGGCGGCGCGACACACCACTGCTGCCCCGGCTGATCGATTTCGTCGCCTCCGGCCTGCCGTTCGCGATCATCATCCCCATGCTCATCGCCAGCCCCACCTGGGGCCTGTCGGGGCAGAACACCTGGGAGCCCCAGGGCAAGCTCCAGGGCGTCGAGTTCGTCATCAACGTCTATTACGATATCGTCGCGTTCGTGCTCACCGCGGTGGTGGTGCTGGCGGCGGCCTGGGCCATTCAGCATCGCCTCCTGCGCACCCATCCGCTGCTGCTGCCGCTGCTGCTGGTGGCCGGCGCGGTCTATCTCGCCATGCCGCGGGTGGTGTTCGCCACCTACATGGCGGACCAGCGCTTCCCCATCGCCATCGCCTTCATGGTGCTGGCGACCATCCAGGTGGATTTGCGCCACCGGCTCGCGCAGCGCGGTTTCGTGGTGGTGCTCATCCTCCTGCTGGCGGTGCGGGTGGGCGAGGTGCAGACGGTGTGGGACCGCCTGACCCACTGGACCGCCAGTTTCCAGAAGTCCATCAGCCTCATCCATCCCGGCTCCCGGGTCCTGGTGGCCTATGCGGACATCCAGGGCGGCAACGATCCGCGCGATCTCGGCCTGGTTCACGCCGCCTGCCTCGCCATCATCGAGCGATCGAGCCTCGTCACCACCGCCTTTACCGTGAAGGGCAAGCAGATCCTGCGCGCCAACCCGCCCTATCGCAACCAGGTGGATACCGAGGACGGCACCCCGCCCCAGATTGAGCAACTGCTGTTGACGGAGGAGGATGCGACCCCCGACGGCCCCCGCTATTGGGATCTGTGGCCCCAGCATTTCGATTATGTCTATGTGCTGTTCACCGAGCGCGGCGCGCCCAATCCCGATCCGGACCGCTTGAAGATGATCTATGAGGGCGAGCGCTTCCGTCTCTATCAGGTGATCCCACCCAAGCCCGCCACGCCCAAGCCCGCCACGCCCCCGGCCGAACCCCTCAACTGAGGCAGACGCAGCGCCGTCACGCGACGTTCATCCTTTTCTGCGACGGCGAGGCCCCTCCAGCCCTCGCCCGACCTCCTGCGGAGCCGACATGGAATCCGTCTTCACCAACGCCCGCCTCGTTCTCGACGACACCATCATCGATGGTACCTTGGTGGTGCGCGACGGCCGTATCGCGGCCGTCGACGACGGCCGCAGCCATGCCGCGGCGGCACTGGATTGCGCTGGCGACATGGTCTGTCCCGGCCTCATCGATCTGCACACGGACGCGCTCGAAAGCCACTTCGTGCCGCGCCCCAAGGTGTTCTGGCCGGACGCGCGGGCGGCCGCCCTCGCCCATGACGGGCAGGTGGTGGCCAGCGGCATCACCACCGTGTTCGACGCCATCTGCGCCGGCGGCTTCGACCAGGCCAAAGCGGAGCGGCGCGAGCTGTTCACCATCATGCTCGACGCGGTGGATGCCAATTCGGCCCTGTTCCGCGCCGACCACTACATCCACCTGCGCTGCGAGATGACGGACCCGACCCTCCTCGCCCTCGCCACCCCGGCCCTCGACCGGCCGCGCGTGACCCTCGCCTCGCTCATGGATCACACGCCGGGCGCCCGGCAATGGCGCAATGTGGAGAGCCTGCGCACGTTCCTGCTCGGCATCGGCAAGTCCGCCGCCGAGGCCGAGGTGGAGATCGAGACCCGGTCCGCCCGCGGCCGCGCGGCGGTGGCCGACAATTTTCAGGCCCTCGCCGACCTGTTGCGCGAAAAGGGCGTCGTCCGCGCCAGCCACGACGACACCACCGCCGCGCATGTGGAACTCGCCCGCGACGCCGGTTGCTCCATCAGCGAGTTTCCCACCACCCTCGATGCCGCCCGCGCCGCGCGTGCCGCCGGCCTCGCCACCATCGGCGGCGCGCCCAACGTGGTGCGCGGAGGGTCCCACTCCAATGGCATCGCCATGAAGGATCTGGCGGCGAAAAACCTGCTCGACGCGCTCGCCTCCGACTATGTGCCGGCGAGCCTGCTGCAGGCGGCGGTGGCGCTGCATCTGCGGCAGGGCCTGCCGCTGCCCGCCGCGCTCGGCCTCGTGACCCGCGCTCCGGCCCGCATGGCCGGGCTCCACGATCGCGGGCGCCTCGCGCCGGGGCTGCGGGCGGATGTCACCCGGTTCCGGATCGTCGAGGGCACGCCGGTGGTGCGACAGGTGCTGGTGGCGGGCGAACGCGTGTTCTGAGGCGGAGCGTCGTCAGAAGACGGGAGGCACCATGCCCACCGGAAAGCCGCCCAGACGCAGGGTGCCGGACTTGAAGCCCACGGCGAAGCTCACGCCCTTGCGTCCTTCAACGGTGGCGGGCTTGCCCACCATGGCCAGCGCCCCCACCACCGGCGACAGCTCCGGCGGCACCACCCCGGCGCGGTCGAGCTGCTTCATCAGATCATTGAGCCCGGAGAAACCCAGGTCGAGGGCGCCGTTCAGCCGCCCCATGGGATCGAGCGACAGCTCCCCGCGCGCCGAGGCCGCGACCTGAGGGGTGGTGACGGTGAAACGATCGAGCCGCGCCACCCCGCCGGCCGCCGCCCAGGCCTTCAGCCGCTGGGTGAGCGGCATCGGCCGCAGATCCGCTGCCGCGGTCACGAGGCCCTGAAGCGTGACATCCACCGGTCCCGGACTGCCCGCCTCCGCCAACACCGCGCTTTCGCCGCCGCCGAGGCCCGCCGCATAGGCGAGCCCGTCGGGCCCCGACGTCCCGGGCACCCGACGCACATGGAATTCCAACAGACGCGCCGACAGCAGCGCCCGGCCGGACGGGTCCGCGGGCGCCTCCACCCGAGGATCATGCACCAGGAGCGAGAACCGCTGCGGCTGGCCGGTGAGATCCCCCACCCCGCTCATTTGCAGCAGGCTCCAAGTGGCCGCATAGGCGCGGCCGGTGGCGCGCTCCTCGACCCGCGCCGGCGGAACGAATTCCGCAACGATGTGGTTCGGGGCCCAGATCTGGGCCACCGCATGGGCCGCCACCGCCGTCACCCGCGTCGCGTCACCGCCGCGCGTTTCCAGGGTCGGGTCGGTGCAGACCAGCTCGAAGCGAAAGGGAAAGCCGGCGAGGTGCCGCTCGCCGCAATTCCAGATCCGGCCGAGCCGCGCCTCCCGGTCCACCCAGGCATCGATTTCCTGCTCGGCGCGGTTGGCCGCGAACACCCATAGGCCACTCCAGGCCACCGCCAGCAGCACCACGAGGGCCACCGGCAGAATGACGAGCCACGACTTCAGGCGCTTGGACGAGGCATCGGCGGGGGTCATGCGCGGTCTTTCCCTCGGCAGCGGGTCGGCGGCTGGACGAATCGGCCCCGCCGCGCTTGCGGCGGGCGCTCCGCGCTGTTAGGCGACGGCGCAGGGGATCTGTCAACGCCGAGAGCGTCCGCGTCGATCATGACTGAAAATCAAGGAGCAGCCCACGAGCGCTGGGTGTTCGCCTACGGTTCGCTGATGTGGAACCCCGGCTTCGCCTTCGCCGAGCGCTGCGAGGCCCGGCTGATCGGCGCCCACCGTTCGCTCTGCGTCTATTCCTTCCACCATCGCGGCACACCGGAGGCGCCGGGCCTGGTGCTGGGGCTCGAGCTCGGCGGGTCCTGTCGCGGCATCGCCTATCGGATCGAGCCCGAGCTGTGGAGCCAGACCCACGCCTATCTCACGGAGCGCGAACAGATTTCAGGCGTGTATCGCGAATGCGTGCGGCGGGTCCAGCTTGTGGACGGCAGCCGCCGCGCCGCCCCCGCTGTGGCCTATCTGGTGAATCGCGGTCATGCGCAATATGCGGGCGCGCTCACCCGCGAGGAACAGCTGGCCCTGGTGCGCCGATCCCACGGGAAATCCGGGCCGAACGCGGATTATGTGTGCGCCACGGTCAGCGCCCTCGGGGAGCTGGGACTTGCCGACGTCGATCTGGCCTGGATCGCGCACCAGCTGCGCCACGAGCCCGCACACGCCGTGAGGCCTCTTCGCCCCCACTCAGATCCAGGTGAATGACCAACGGGCGGACCCACCGCCCGATCGTCCGCCGCCCGGCTGGAGCGTTCTGCGCGCGCATGGGCGCGCAGGGCCCCTTGTTCCATTGCGCAGGCCCCGTTCTTCAGGCACGGGGATCGCCTTCGCGCACAAGCGCCCAAGACGGAGAACCACGGAGCCCGTCGACCGTGGACGGCGCCCCGGCGATGGGCACACGACTCAGGCCGCGTGGCGGCGTGCCACGGGGCAGCCGCGCACCACCATCGGAAGCCGCGCGCGCGGCTCTGCACCACACCCCACAGAACGATGGGTATTCAGCACGCGGCGCAAGCCGGGCGCGGCGTTCTCGCCGAGCACATGGATGTGAATTTCATCAGCGTCGAGCCGCTGCGCCATGCGCCGCGCCTCCTCTCCGCTCGGCCCCACCCACATGGCCATGGAGCCGGCGGGGGTGCGGCGGGCGACGATGGCGACGGCATCCGGATAGTCGGGCGCGGCATCGGCCGGGTACACCGAGAACACATGCCGCACGCCGTCTTCATCACGCCAGAAGCGGTAGCGCGCGCCGAGCGCGCCATGCTTCAAGCCAGAGAGGCAGCCGGCGTCGGTCAAGGGAATGAGGAGCGAATCAGTCGCGTTCATGGGAACGAAACTAGAACGCCGAAGAATCGCGATCAAGAGTTTTCCACAGAGGTGGACAACGGGGATGACCCATCGGCCGGGGGAAGACCCTGTTCCGCAAGCTCTTTAGGCGCCCGGTCGCCCAGTTCCTTCAGCCCGGCGGTGAGCAACCGGGCGCTCGCGGTCTCGATGTCGGACTCAAGGCGCGCCATGAATGCCGCGCGCCCGAGGCCGGGCGGGATCGGCGGCAGGATGTCCACGCGAATGGTGCCGGCGCGCTTGGTGAGGGCGCGGCGCGGCCAATACAGGCCCGAATTGAGCGCCACCGGCAGGCACGGCACACCCAGCGACCCATAGAGATGGGCGACACCGAACTTATAGTCCGGCGGCGCGCCCGGCGGGCAGCGCGTGCCTTCCGGGAAGATCAGCACCTGCCGGCCCGCCTCCACCTCGCCGCGGGCGAAGCGCGTCATGGCCTTCAGCGCCGCCATGCCGCCACTGCGGTCGACGGGTATCATCCGCGCCTTGGTCAGATGCCAGCCCAGCAGCGGGATCCGGATGAGCTCCCGCTTCAGGACGAAGGCGGGGTCCGAGAACAGGGGCAGCAGGGCCATGGTTTCCCACGCCGACTGGTGCTTCGAGGCGATCAGCAGCGGCCCGTCCGGGATGTTCTCCCGCCCTTGGATCTCCACCCGCGTGCCGCAGATGAGCCGCAGCAAAGCGCTGTTGGTGTTGGCCCAGGCCAGCACCGCATATTTCCAATGGCGGCGGCGCGGCAGCAGCAGCAGCGGCAGGAAAGCGAAAACATAGATCACGGTCACGACATAGAACGCGACCTGGAACACGAGCGAACGCAGCGCCGTCACCACCTGGAATGCTCCCTCGCCGCCGAACCGCTCACGGTGCGCGGCGCGCCTCGGCGGATGCGCGCAGCCGCGGCGCCTCGACTTCGGCCACCGCCTGGGCGGGGCGGATCTGCGCCTTCGCCATCATGTACTTCAAATATTCCTTGAAGAGCAGCTTCACCGTGGCCGGATCGCGCCACCAGCGCTCAGTCTCCATGCGCGAGGTCACCACCGGATAGGCCACCAGCTCCACATCGGGCAGGGAATGGTTCAATTCCACCAGCGCGCGCGGCATGTGCCAAGCCGAAGTGACCACCACCAGCGAGCGGAAGTTCTGGCTCCGCGTCCACTCCGCCGCCTCGATGGCGTTGCCGCGGGTGTTGAGCGCCTTGTGGCCGAGATCCACGCAGCAGGAAATGAGCGTCTCGCCATTGGGCAGGGTCCGCCGCAGCTCGCCCGGCGTCGTGATCGGATTGACGCCGGTGATGAGAAGGCGCCTGCCCCGCCCTTCCGCGAGGAGCGTGACCCCGTCGGCGATGCGCGAGGCACCGCCGGTGAGCACGACGATGGCGTCGGCGGCCTTCACCTGCACCGGTTCACGGGCGGCGATCTGGGTGAGGAAGGCCAGGAAGCCCGCCAGCACCGTCAGCACGCACAGCCCCGACAAAAGCACCACCCCCTTGACCAACCGGCGCAGCAGGGGTCGCCCGCGCGCCGGGCGGCCAGCCGAAATCTCCATGCGGGCCACCCCCTCCGGCCGTTCGGCGCGCTCCGCCCGCCGCGCGCGTCGCGGGGCGCGGGAGCCTGAGCGGGCCATCCGGGGCCGCAGGTCGGTCGTCGTGCTCATCTGTCAACCATGCGGGCGGAATGCGGCGACCCCGAGGAGGCTCCGCCATGGCCCGAAACGGCCGTGGATTTCACTGGATCATCCTCAAGGTTCGGTAAACTGTCACCCGCGACGTGAATGCGGTGGCAAAAGCCACCACCGCCACCGCGCAGCCGATGCCCACGAACCCCCAGATGCCGGGATTGAGCCAGGCGAGAAGGGTCGGATCCTCCGGATCCCCTACCGGAACAAAGCGCGGCAGCGCGACGATGGCCCCGAACACCGCCGCCGCGGCGCAGCCTCCGAGCAGCCCCCCCTGCGCCCCGATCTTCAGGAAATGGCGCTGGAACTGGGCCGCGATGAAGCCGTCGCGGGCCCCGACGAAATGCAGCACCTCCACCACCGCCCGATTGGTGGCCACTGCCGCGCGGGTGGCGAACACCACCGACAGCACGGTGGCGAGCCCCACCAGCCCCAGCAGCGCCACGCCCGTGACCATGACGCCTTCGGCCATGGCGCTGAGGCGATGCGACCACAGGCGATGATCGTCGAGGGTGGCGGTGGGAATGCGATCGCTCAGGGTGCGCCTGAGCTTGGCGAGGTCCACGGTCGTGGCGCCGTCGAGCTTCAGCACCACCACCCGCGGCACCGGCAGGTCGCCGAGGTCGAGCCCAGAGCCCAGCCACGGCTCCAGCAGCCGCCCCGTCTCCTGGGTCGAGAGAATGTGCGTGTCGGCGATGCCGGGGGTGGCGCGGGCGATCTCGGCGGCGAGCTGCACCTGCGCGTCGGTGGCCTTGGGCTCGCCGGCACGGATCTGGATGGTCATCTCCCGCGTCACGTCGCTGCGCCACTGGCTGGCGGTGGTGCGCACCGCGAATGCCGCGCCGATGGTGAGGGAGGCGAGGAAGGTCATGATCGCCACCACCGCCACCAGGGTGCTCCCGGCAATGGTGGCCCCGGGAACGATGGAGGTCTGCGGCCGCGGCCGCGCCGGCCGCCCGGCGTCGTCCGGCGCGCCGGCCCTGGGCGCGACCGCCTTGGGGGCGAGGGGGGCGGTGTCAGTCGTAGACATAGAGGCGACCGTCCGCGATCACGAGGCGCCGGGCATCATACTGGTCCATGAGCGCAATGTCGTGGGTGGCCAGCAGAACGGAAGTTCCGGTGCGGTTGAGCTCGATGAAGAGGCGCAGCAGACGGCGCGCCAGGGTGGGGTCCACATTGCCGGTAGGCTCGTCGGCGAGCAGGAACTCGGGTCGGCCGATGAGGGCGCGGGCGATGGCCGCGCGCTGCTTCTCGCCGCCGGAGAGCACCGGCGGCAGCACGTCCATGCGGTCGCCGAGACCGACCCAGCCGAGCAGTTCGGTGACCTCGGCGCGATAGCTGGCTTCTTCCTTGCCGAGCACGCGCAGCGGCAAAGCGACGTTCTCATAGGTGGTGAGGTGGTCGAGCAGCCGGAAATCCTGGAACACGATGCCAATGCGCCGGCGCAGCACCGCCACTTCGTCCGGGTCCAGCGAGGACACGTCGCGGCCGAACAGGGTGATGAGCCCCCGCGTCGGCTTCAGCTGCAAAAACAGCAGGCGCATCAAGGTGGTCTTGCCCGCGCCCGAGGGGCCGGTGAGGAACTGGAACGAATTGGGCGCGATGCCGAAGGAGACGTCCTTCAGCACTTCCGGCCCCATTCCGTATCTCAGACCGACATTCTCGAATCGGACCAGATGTTCCACCCTTCCCCCGAATCGTCCGCTGCGTTGATCCACCAACATAAACGATGCCGGCCGCCCCGCCCACCTCAGGCCGGAGGGAACCGGCGCTCTGGACGGCCGGCGCCATCCGGTCCATGCTCCCCTCAAGTTGTGCGAGGACCCATGCCGCTGCCGAATATCGCCGTTCTGTTCGACGAAAACCGCATCGCCGCCCGCGTTCAGAGCGTGGCACACGAGGTCGTGGCGGCGGAGCCTCACAATATGCTCGCCGTGGTGGTGATGAACGGGGCCTTCATGTTCTCCGCCGACCTGCTGCGCGCCCTGCACGCCTCCGGGCTGACGCCGGAAGTGGAGTTCATGCAGCTCTCATCCTACCGCGAGGCCACCGTCTCCTGCGGGCAGGTGGACATCCTCTCCGACGTGCGCTCAGACGTGCGCGGACGCGATGTGCTGCTGATCGACGACATTCTGGAATCCGGCCGCACCCTGGCCTTCGCCAAGGACCTCCTGATGGCGCGCGGCGCCCGACGGGTGCTGGTGTGCGTGCTGCTGGAAAAGCCCGGCAAGCGGGCGGTGCAGGTGCATCCCGATTTCGTGGGCTTCACCTGCCCCGACCTGTTCGTGGTGGGCTACGGCATGGACGTGGCCCACGCCTTCCGCCAGCTTCCCTACATCGGCCACATCGTCGGCCTCGCCTGAGCGCGTCCCGGCGGGACGCAAAAAGGAGGCCCGGCGACCGGACCTCCTGACCCAGGGCATGCATCCCGCGCCGGCAGGGCTCAGGGCTTCACCACCTCCGCCGTCGGACGCGGGGTGGCGTCGGTTTCCGCCGGCAGCACCGGCAGCACCACTTCCGGCACCTTGCCGGTGAGGGCGCCCAGGAAGGCCACGATCAGCTTCACATCGCCGTCGTTCAGCGCTTCCCCGAGCTGGGCATTGCCCATGATGGCCACCGCCTGGCCGAGGTCCCACACCTTGCCGGAGTGGAAATAGGGCCGGGTCACAGCCACATTGCGCAGAGGGGCGGCGCGAAAGACATATTCGTCGCCCGCGGTCTTGGTCACCGCGAAGCGGCCCTTGTCGTTGGGCGGCAGGATGTCGGCGCCGGGCTTCTCGACCACGCCGAACGGATAATAGCCGTGGCCACCCACGTTCACGCCCGAATGGCAGGCGGCGCAACCCTTGTCCATGAACAGGGCAAGGCCCTTCTTCTGGTCCGGCGTGAGCGCGTCGTCGTCGCCGTTCAGCCAGGTGTCGAAGGGGGCTGGGGTCAGAAGGGTCGCCTCATAGGCCTCGATGGCCTTGGCCATGTTGTCGAAGGTCACCGGATCCTTCTCGCCCGGAAAGGCAGTGGTGAAGGCCTCCACATAAGGCGGCATGCTCTTGAGCGTCTTCACCACATTGTCGGGCGTGTTGGCCATCTCGACGCCCGCCTGGATCGGCCCCTTGGCCTGGGCCTTGAGGTCCTCGGCGCGACCGTCCCAGAACTGGGCCTCGTTCAGCACCGAGTTGAACACGGTGGGCGCATTGCGCGGGCCGCGCTGCCAGCCGTGGCCGATGGAGGTTTCCAGATTGTCGTCGCCGCCGGTCGTAAGGTTGTGGCAGGAAGCGCAGCTGAACACGCCCGACGCCGACAGCCGCGGATCGAAGAACAGGTCCTTGCCCAGCTCGATCTTCTGGGGCGTGATCTTGTTACCTTTCACCGCCGGGATGGTGGAAGGCAGCGGCTTGAACACCTCGAGCGCCTGCTTGCGCAGGTCATCGGCCGCGGTCGCCGGCCCCACCAGGGCGCTTGCCATCAGTCCGGCGGACACAAGCGCCAGGGACACCCGCCGCATCAGCTTCCGTCTCATCGTCGCCTCCCCAAGTGATCGGTTCGCGGAGGCTAGCGAGAAGCGTTCGTGCGCCGCTTGATTTAGATCAATTCCAAACTGCGACGATTGCTTGCACCCGATCATCGGATAAAGAAGATATGGGAGTTAACCGCCTCCACGCGCACGATCCGGCGGATATTGGATGTCGCCGGCGCATGCATCCATCCATGGCGGGGATCATGATTTCAATATGATTATTTATCTATCACATGATGGCGTTCGATAGATTTCATTGAACACGCTCCGGCTGGACGCGGATCCAGCCGGAGCGATGCGAAGACGCCATCTTCAACCTGAGTTGCGCAGGCCCGCGGAGATGCCGTTGATGGAGAGCTGGATGCCGTGCAGAATTTCCTCCCGCGCAGCGTCCTCCGCCACGTCGGCCGCCGCCCCCTGCCCGCGGTGGAGCTTCAGGAACTCGATCTGCAGATGGTTGAGCGGGTCAAGATAAGGGAAGCGGGCGCGGATGGAGCGGTCGAGCGCGGGGTTGCCTTCCAATAGGCGCACCTGGTCCATGATGGCGTTGAGATGCTTGACCGTCAGCGCGTGCTCGGCCCGAATGCGGCCGAAGATCTCGGCGCGCAGGTGTGGGTCCGGCACCAGCTCCGCATAGCGCGAGGCCACCGCCAAGGAGCTCTTGGCCAGCACCATGTCCATGTTGGAAAGCTGGGTGCGGAAGAAGGGCCACTCGCGATACATGGCCGCCAGAAAAGCGAGGCCATAATCGGTGCGGCGTTGGGTGAAGGCCTCCACCGCGGTGCCGAAGCCGTACCATCCCGGCAGCATCAGCCGGCATTGAGCCCAGGAAAATACCCACGGAATGGCCCTGAGCGCGGTGATGGCCCGCGTCTTCGCCCGCGAGGCCGGGCGCGAGCCGATGTTCAAGGTGGCGATCTCGGAAATCACCGTGGACGACCAGAAATAATCCTCGAACCCCTCGGTCTCGTAGACCAGATGGCGATAGGCCCGGTACGCCTCATCGGAAATCTCCTCCATGGCGCTCAGGAATTCGGGCCGCGGCGCGTTTTCCTCCGGCTGGAGCAGGGAGGCCTCCAGCGTCGCCGCCACCAGGATCTCCAGATTGCGCCGGCCCACCTCCGGATGGGAATATTTGGAGGAAATGATCTCGCCCTGCTCGGTGATGCGGATCTGCCCGTTCACCGCCCCGCCCGGCTGGGCGAGGATGGCGTCGTAGCTCGGGCCGCCGCCGCGCCCCACCGAGCCGCCGCGCCCGTGGAACAGCCGCAGCCGCACGCCATGGGCGCGGAACACGTCCAGAAGGCCGATCTCCGCCTTGTACAATTCCCAGCCCGAGGTGACGAAGCCGCCGTCCTTGTTGCTGTCGGAATAGCCGAGCATCACCTCCTGCTCGCCGCCCCGGCTCGCCACCAGCCGGGCGTAGGCCGGCAAAGACAGGGCGCGGTCCATCACCGTGCCGCACGCCTTCAGGTCGTCGATGGTCTCGAACAGGGGAATGATGTTGACCGCGCTGGTGCCGTCGGCGGACACCAGCCCCACTTCCTTGAGCAGAACCGCCACTTCCAGCAGGTCGGACACGCTTTCGGCCTTGGAGATGATGGCATTGGGGATGACGAGCGGCCCCACGGCCCGGTGCGCCGCCGCCGCCTCGCGGAAGATGGCGAGTTCGGAACGCGTCTCTTCCGAATAGGGCACGAACGGCGAGGACAGCAGGCGCGCCGTGGACAGCTCCCGCACCAGGAGGTCCACCCGCGCATTCTCGTCCAGGGACGCATAGGCCGTGCCCGGCGCCACCTTCTCCAGGAGCTCGGCCACGGTGCGCTCGTGCACGTCGGAATTCTGCCGCAGGTCCACGCAGGCGAGATGGAAGCCGAAGCAGTCCACCGCCCGCCGCAACCGCCGCAACCGGCCCTGCGCCAGGACGCGCGACCTGTTGGCGCACAAGGACCGATGGATCACGTCGAGGTCGGCGCGCAGCGCCTCGGCGTCGGCATAGGGCTCCGCTTCGATCCCCCGGCCGTCGAGCTGACGGCGGGTGGCCTTCACCCGCGACGCGATGTGGGAGAGCACCAGCCGATAGGGCTCCTCCCGGTGGCTCGGCACCGGATCATCCGACCGCGCGGCGAGCGCCTCCAGCTCCGGCGAGATCGCGACCTGTCGGCTCGCCAGCGACAGTTCTCCGCCAAGCGCCGCCAGCTCGGCGGCGTAATGGGCGAAGATGCGCGAACGGTGCAGCCGCACCGTCTCGCGGAGCACATCGGCGGTGACGAAGGGGTTGCCGTCGCGATCCCCGCCGATCCAGCTCCCCATGCGCAGGAACGAGGGCAGGCTGACATCTGGCCCGTCCGTGTCCCGTGTCCCTTCCCCTGCCCCCTCCCCCGCGCCGAGTGCGTCCTCGATGGCGCAATAGAGCCGCGGCAACTGGTCGAGAAAGGTGTAATCGTAATAGGAGAGGCCGTTCGCCACCTCGTCCAGGACCGTGAGCTTGATGCGCCGCAGCAGCGGCGTTTGCCACAGGGTGAGCACGGCACGGCGCAGGGCCTCCTCGTCCTCCGCCTTTTCCTGCGGCGTCAGGGCCATGCGCTCGCCCCGGTCGAGCAGGCCGGCGATTTCCATCTCGCGATTCATGGTGCTTTTGCGCCGCACCTCGGTGGGATGGGCCGTCAACACCGGGCTGATCCGCGCGCCGCCGAAGAAGCCGATGAGGCGCGCCGTGTCGATGCCGGCCGCGTGCGCCAGGGCCAGGCTGCGCGCGAGGCTCCCCGGCGCCGGCGGCGCCCCGGAGATGGCGGCTTCGCGGCCGCGGCGGATGTGGTGCTGGTCCTCGGCGATATTGGCGAGGTGCGAAAAATAGGAAAAGGCGCGAATGATCTCCACCGCCCGCTCCGGCGACAACCGGGGCAGAAGCGCCTCCAGGTCCCGGCGGGCGGCCTCGTCGCCGGCGCGATGGAAACGGATGGAGGTCTGGCGGATGCGCTCGACCAGGTCGAACACGTCCTCGCCCTCCTGCACCCGCACCGTATCCCCCAGCAGGCGCCCGAGCAGGCGGATGTCCGCCTTCAGCGGCAGGTCGTCCAGCATCTCATCCTGGATCTCCTCATGCGCCACCTCACGGGCCACCTCATGGCTCGCCCGCTCCAGGCCGTCCGTTGCCGCGTCCACCGGCGTCACCTTGCAGCTCATGCCGCGCCCCATCTTCAGCCGAGCCCCTTCCGCGTGCCGTGGCGACGCGCGGAAGGCTCCGAACGTGTGGTGATGCGTCGCCGGGGCGAATCGAATCCGGCCTGCCCGGCGACGCGTGAGAGCCCCGTTGCAGTGTCCTGGAAATCGGGCGGCAGCGAAAGGGTGGCCGCGACCGCGGATCAGTCCGAGACCGCCGCCGGGGCGGCCCGCGCCGCCATCGCCTCCAGCGCGGCATAGGCCGTGCCGCGCAAAAACGCGAAGGACGCGGCAAAAAAATCCGCCAGCGCCTCGTGCCCATGATCGGTCAGACGCCCGGCGCCGGTGGTGCCGTCCCGCGTCATGAGACCGGTGCCCTGGGCATCCTTCAGCAGTTGCAGGACATGGGCCCGTGAGACATGGAACCGCCGCGCCAGCTCGGCGATGGACGGCATCTCCTCCCCGCCCTGCTCGGCGACGAACAGCGCCAGCAGGATCATCATGCCGCTGTCGCGATCGGCAATGTCGGCGATCGCCGGAGCCTGGTCCAGCACCCGGTGACCGGACCGGAAGGCTTCGCCCAGGCAGATCATGACATCGTTGAAGACCGCCCTATCGCCCAAAACCATCGCCAGTTCCTCCACCTTGGGGTCGAGGATCGCGATGGAGCGATATTGCAGCTGCCAACGGTGAATCTGCTGGGTCACCATGCGCGACGTGGGCTCCAGCGGCTTCGCGCGCCGGTCGCCCTCGCTCTCGGAAGGGGTCAGATATCCGCCCCACCGCAGCAGCGCCAGCATCGCCTTCGCCCGGCCCCGACTGCACACGCCGGTCTCCGCCGCCAGGGCCGCCATGCGGCTCACCGTAAGGCCTCCGCCCTCGGCTTCCGGCAGCGCATGCAGATACAGCGCGAAGAAGCCGAACAGCATGCGTCCGCGATCGTTCAGCACCCGATTCATCAAGCGGTTGCCACTGTAGAGATTGACCAGCGACGCCGCGCTCAACGCCATGGCCCGTGGGAAGGACGGATGTGTCCGGATCCAAGCCCGCGCCTCGGCACCTACAGCTTCAGCCAGCCACAGAGGCGCCGCCCGCCCCCCTGCTCCCGTCTCGTACGCTTCACTCACCATCGCCCCCGAAGGCCCGTCCCTGACCGCCTTGCCAAGTGAAATCTATCTGCTTTCGTTCCGCCACGGGAGGTATCTCCGGTGGCAATACGGTCAACTTTTGACATTGAGATCTGCCCGCGTCCGACGTAGCCCTTCTCGCGGACAGGCCCACCGTGAGGTATAATATGTCCCGTTTTGCCGCGATTCTTATGACGGCCGCCACGTTTGGCAGCATCGCCTTCGTGTCCCCGGCCTCTGCGGTGGTCTACTGCAAATCCGCTGGTGTTCCAAAGGGCTGCGTGGCGCGTCCGACGGCTCCTGCCGCCCGCGCCGCGGTCCATTGCACCCGCCCGGGCTACCCGGCCGGCTGTGTGGCGGGCGCCGGAGCGCCGGGAGTCGGCGTCACGCCGGGTGTTGGCGTCGGCGCGCCCGGTGCGGGCGTGAATGCCGGTGGTCCGGTCAACCGTGTCGGCGTGCGCTGAGACGACCCAAGACACGACCCACGACCGCCCCTTGCATCGCGTGGACGCTGATTCGCCCGAGGTACGCCCTTGCGGCCGGATCGACGTGTCACGCGATCGCCCCGAGGGTGTTGACACCTGCGCGCGCGGCGTCCCCCGCGTGGTAGAATCACGTCATGTCGCCGCGCCTTCGGCGCGCCCGTGTTCCCGTGTTGGAGATCCTGTCATGAAGAAGCTGCTCCTCGCCTGCGCCGCATTCGGTGTCATGACCGTGCCGGCCCTCGCCGATCAGGCCAGCGCCGACAAATGCGCCGCCGGCCTCGATGCCAACGGCCAGGCCATCTATGCGGCGGCCGCGCCCCAGGCGGCCGCCGCCTCCGACCTGCGCGGCCTGGTGACCAGCGTCACCAAGTCCCTGGTGAGCAACGGCACCGTGTCCATGGGCGACGCCCGTGGCGCGGCCGAAGCCGCCGGCTCCTGCCTCATGAAGCTGCGCTGATCGCCCGGCATTCACAAGCCGGCAGGATCCAAGGACCCATGAGCTTGCCTCATGGGTCCTTCGAGTCGTTATTCCGCAGGCCCTTGACCTGGGCCATTGCGCAGGCCTCACATCGGGCAAGACTCACCGGGGGCAAGGCTCACCGGAACCGGCGCCGAACCATCTTCGTATCGTCCCGGAATCGGTGGCG
The DNA here is from genome assembly GCF_021730435.1 of Xanthobacter agilis. Lineage (GTDB taxonomy): Bacteria > Pseudomonadota > Alphaproteobacteria > Rhizobiales > Xanthobacteraceae > Xanthobacter > Xanthobacter agilis. The sequence continues at coordinate 26,149 of NZ_JABWGX010000003.1, read as the reverse complement.
GGTCCGCAAGCCGGAGTGTTTTCCACGACCTCCGACGGGGCTTTTCATGAGGACAAGGACAGCGCCGGGTGCAACCGGCGGCGGAGAGCAGCGCCCGCCGCCGAGCGTCGGCCATCTCATGCCACCGCTGACACCTGACGTTCTGCTCGCGCGCCTTTCGGCCTACGGCATTCCGTCGGAAACTTTCTCCCACCCGCCGGTGCACACCGTGGCGGACGCAAGGCGTCTGCGCGGGGCCGTGCCCGGAGCGCAGACGAAGAATCTGTTCCTGCGCGATGCCAAGAAGACCTATTTTCTTGTCACCCTGGCCGCCGACGCGGACGTGAAACTCAAGCGCCTGCGAACCCCTTTGGGCGCGCGGGGCGCGCTGTCCTTCGCCTCGCCCGAAGCCTTGTTCAAGCGCCTGGGCGTGCTGCCGGGATCGGTAACCTTGCTGGCCCTCGCCAACGATCCCGAACACCGCGTCACCGTGGCCATCGACGCGGCGCTGCTGCGGGCCGACGCCATCGGCTGCCACCCGCTCACCAACACCCGCACCACCGTGCTGAGCCCCGACGCCCTGCGGACCTTCCTGGCCCTGACCGGACATGTGCCCGTGCTGCTGGACCTGGAGACGCTGCCGGCCGACGCCCCCGCCGAGGGTTGACGCCCGACCACCCGCGCGGCGAGACCACGAAACGGCATTCCCCAACGTAAAACCACGACGGAAAACGGGAGGACGGGAAGCCGGCGGATGGGCCGCTACCCGTACACATCCGGACAGCACCCGCGCCGGCCACCCGGCGCGGGCTTTTTGCCCTCAGTTGCCGCCGTCGAGCAGGCGGCGGGCGATGACCTGGGCCTGGATCTCCGCCGCGCCCTCGAAGATGTTGAGGATGCGCGCGTCGCACAGGATGCGCGACACCGGATATTCCAGCGCGAAGCCGTTGCCGCCATGGATCTGCAAGGCATTGTCCGCCGCCGCCCAGGCGACGCGGGCGCCGAGCAGCTTGGCCATGCCGGCCTCCAGATCGGTGCGGCGCCCCTCGTCCTTGGCGCGGGCGGCGAAATAGGTGATCTGGCGGGCGATCATGGTCTCCACCGCCATCATCACGATCTTGTCGGCCACGCGCGGGAAGGCGATGAGCGGCTTGCCGAACTGGATGCGCTCCTCGGCATATTTCAGCCCCACCTCCATCGCCGCCTGGGCCACGCCAACGGCGCGGGCGGCGGTCTGGATGCGGGCGCTCTCGAAGGTGGTCATGAGCTGCTTGAAGCCCTGCCCCTCCTCGCCGCCGAGCAGGTTCTGCGCCGGCACGGTGAAGCCGTCGAAGCCGATCTCGTATTCCTTCATGCCGCGATAGCCCAGCACCTCGATCTCGCCGCCGGTCATGCCCTCGGCCGGAAACGGGTTTTCGTCGGTGCCGCGCGGCTTCTCAGCCAGGAGGATGGACAAGCCCTTGTAGCCCGGCTCGCTGGGATTGGTGCGCACCAGCAGGGTCATGATGTCGGCGCGGACCGGATGGGTGATCCAGGTCTTGTTGCCCGACACCTTGTAGAGGTCGCCCTCGCGCACCGCGCGGGTGCGGAGCGAGGCGAGGTCGGACCCGGTGTTGGGCTCGGTGAACACCGCCGTGGGCAGGATCTCGCCGGAGGCGATCTTCGGCAGATACTGGCCTTTCTGCTCATCCGTCCCGCCGGCGAGAATCAGCTCGGCCGCGATCTCGGAGCGGGTGCCGAGCGAGCCGACGCCGATATAGCCGCGCGACAATTCCTCGGTGACCACGCACATGGCCTCCTTGGGCAGGCCGAGGCCGCCGAACTCCTCCGGAATGGTGAGGCCGAACACGCCCATCTCCGAAAGCTGGGCGATGATTTCGAGCGGGATGTAGTCATTCTTCAGGTGCCACTCGTGGGCATACGGGGCCACTTCCGCATCGACGAAGCGGTGCATCTCGGTGCGCATGGCCTCCAGCGTCTCGTCGAGGCCAGCCTCGCCGATGGTGCCGGTGGGATGGTCGCCACGGATGATGTCGGCCAGCGCCGCCCGCGAGGCTGCGGTGTTGCCGTGCGCGGCCAGGGTCGCGATCGCCGCTTCCGCCGCCAGGGCCTGGACGCTCTCCACCGGCACATACAGGTCGGTGAGACGCACGATCTCGCCCTGGCTCATGGGAATGCCGCCGAGGATCTGGGCGACGTATTCGCCAAGGCCGATCTGCACGATCAGCTTCTCGGTCGCCCCGAACTTGCCCATCTCGGTCAGCCGGTCGGCATAATGCACCAGCTCGCGCACCGAGAAGACATAGGTGGCGAACCAGGCGAGGCCATGGGTAGCGCGCTGCTCCTGCTCCAGCAAGGCGGAGGAGATCTTCGGGCCGTCGGTCACCCGCGCCCGCACGGCGGAGGTCGCTTCCGCCAACAGCTTTTCGAGGCGCGCCGTTGCGGCTCGGCCAAGGGCGACCGCGTCGATGGGGCTCTGATCGACCGGACGGAAAGCGGCGCTGGCGGACATGGACGATGATCTCCCTTTGTGCATCGCGAAAATGTATCTTGCTCGGGAACGCGTCCAAAGCAATGTCGGACTTGAGCCGTGGCGGCCCTGGACGGGGCGGGGCGGTGCCGGACCTCAATCCGGCAGCCCCTCCACATCCTTCAGGCGCGCCACCAGCTCGTCGAGATTCTCCATCATGTGGCCACAGGCGGAAATGGCGGCGAACACCACGCGCAGCTCGGCCCCGCTCGCCGCGTCGAAGGCGCCGGCGGCGTTGAGCCGCTCCACCTCGCCGTCGAGGGCGACCACCGCGGCCCGTGCGGCTTCCGCGGGGCCGGACAGATCGGCGCCCCGCTCCCCGTCGAGGGCCCGCGCCACCACGTCCATATAAGCCGTCAGCCCGGACACCGCCTGGTCGAGGCCCGGCCCCAGCAGCGCCGCGAACCGCGCCGACAGAACCGTGTCGGTGCCCCGCAGCAGGATGATGACCGAGTGCCACAGCCGCCGGCACGCCCGCACCACCGGCGTGGGATCGGCATGCCCGGACAAGGCCTGCTCCGCCCGCGCCTCGGCGATGCGGGCATCGGCGGCCCGCAGCGCCTTGCGCGCGTCGGCGTTGAGGACATCCATGCGGGCCGAATCGAACCCCCGCCCCAGCAGGCCGTCGCGGCCCAGCCCCAGCAAGGCCGCGCACAGCTTCACCGCCGACGCGCATTGGGGAAACAGGAAGAACACCGCCCGCGCCGGCAGGATCAGCAGCGCGCACAGCACCCCGACCGCCCCGCCGAGCCCGATCTCGAACACCCGATGCAGGCCCGAAATCCACGGGTCCACATGGGTGGGGTCCGAGAGCAGGACGATCACCGCCGTCACCGGCGCCAGCTTGTAGCTGGAGAACTTGGCCGCCAGCGTGCTGGTGATGATGACCGCCACGCCCAGCGCCACGATGGTGAGGATCGCCGACGGCCCGGCCAGTGTCGCCGCGATGACCCCGACGATGCCGCCCACCACCGTGCCCAGCCCGCGATCGATGGCCACCGACAGGCTCGCCCCGATGGTGGACTGCACCACCAGGATCGCGGTCAGCACCGCCCAATAGCCGTTCGGCAGATTGAGGCCATAGGCGACCCCATAGGAGGCGAGCGCCGCCACCGCCGCCTTCAGGCCGAGCTTGTAATGGCTGGGCGCGAAAACCGCGCCGAGGCGCCGGGGCAGGAAGGAAGGCATGCAACACCCACTCTCTGGGGCGGGCGCCGGAGCGGCCAACGCCGAAGGACGGGGCCGCGCGCGGCCCGCGCCTGCTGATCACCGAATCCGCGCCCAAACTCAAGCACCCGCGCGGGTGCGGCGCGCGGCATCGCTGCGGCTTGCCAATCGCGAGGGAAAGCCCGATGTGTCGCATGAGCTAACGGAACCTCTCATGCTGCGACGCATCATCCGTATCGTCCTGGACGCGGTGTGGACCTTCAGCGCCGACGACGGCTGGGCGATCTCCAGCCACATCGCGCTGTCGGCGCTCATGTCGCTGTTTCCGTTCTTGATCTTCGTGACCGCCCTGGCCGGCTTCCTGGATCTGCGACCGCTGGCGGCCGAGACCATCCCGCTGCTGCTCGAAAGCTGGCCCCAGCAGGTGGCCGACCCCATCTCACGCGAGATCTACAATGTGGTGAACCAGGTGCGCACGGATGCGCTCACCTATGGCGTGCTGCTCGCCCTCTACTTCTCCTCCAATGGCATCGAGAGCCTGCGCATCGGCCTCAACCGCGCCTACGGCAAGAAGGAGGAGCGCGCCTGGTACTGGCTGCGCCTGGAATCCATCGGCTATGTGCTGCTGTCGGCGGCGGCCATCCTCGCCTTGTCGTTCCTGGTGGTGCTCGGGCCGCTGCTGTGGCACGCCGCGGTAGTGCAGCTTCCGGCCTTGAAGCCGTTCTCCCACATCGTCACCCTGGCCCGTTTCGCCGCCACCTCCATCATTCTCGTGGTGGCGCTGGTGGTGGCCCATCTGTGGCTGCCGGCGGGCCGGCGCCGTCTGGCGGAGGTTGCGCCCGGCATCCTCGTCACCCTGGTGCTGTGGCTCGTGGCCGCCTCCGCCTTCGGCATGTATCTGTCGGAATTTCCCGCCAATTACGTCACCACCTATGCCGGCCTCGCCTCGGTGATGATCGCGCTCGTGTTCCTTTACCTGACCGCGTCCATCTTCGTGTTCGGCGGCGAGCTCAACGCCGCGATCTCGCGCGACGACAAGGCGCACCAGCCGGTGGACGACGAGCGGCTGGCCCGCGAACGTCTGTCCGAGGGCGCGCAGACGTGAGGCAGAGCGAACCCCAGCCGCGGCCGGACGGGCGGCAATCTCCCACCGCGCTGGCGGTGCAGCGGGGGGTGCTGCGCCATCTGGCGGCCCACGGGGTGGTCGGGGTGACGGAGTTTTCCCTCGCCTCCGGCCGGCGCGCCGATGTGCTGGCCCTCGATGGGCGCGGCGAGATCTCCATCATCGAGATCAAGTCCTCGGTGCAGGACTTCCGCACCGATGGCAAATGGCCGGAATACCGCGCCTTTTGCGACCGGCTGCTGTTCGCGGTGCCGCTCGGCTTTCCGGTCGAGATCCTGCCGCAGGAGACCGGCCTGCTGGTGGCGGACGCCTTCGGCGCCGAGCTGCTGCGGCCACCGCCGCGCCACGCCTTGCCGGCGGCGACGCGCAAGGCCCTGACCCTGCGCTTCGCCCGCACCGCCGCCAACCGCCTCGCCGCCCTCCACGACCCGGACCTGCTGCGGCTCGACATCTGAGGTCGGACGTGCGGCGCCAAGCCGTTGCCGGTCCCACGTTGCCGGTCCCACGTTGGCGCTCCCGCGTTGCCGGTCCGGCGATGACCATACGTCCCGACGCCCATGCGCGAAAGGCCATCCGCGGCCGGCGCCACAGGGCCTGTGGCCGCGCAAATGCCCTTTGGGACCGCCCGCATCAACCCGCGACCAGCCTTTGAACCAAGTTCCGCCGATGACGGCCCGTCCGCTCAGCGCGGGGCGCGCTTGGCCAGGATACGCTGCAGCGTGCGCCGATGCATGGACAGGCGGCGCGCCGTCTCCGACACGTTGCGTCCGCACAATTCATAGACGCGCTGGATGTGTTCCCAGCGCACCCGGTCGGCGGACATGGGATTTTCCGGCGGATGGGGCTTGTGATCGCCCGAGGCGATCAGCGCGGCCACCACGTCATCGGCGTCGGCGGGCTTGGCGAGATAGTCCACCGCGCCGAGCTTCACGGCGGTGACGGCCGTGGCAATATTGCCGTAGCCGGTGAGCACGATGGCGCGGGCGCCGGGGCGGTGCTTCTTCAAGGCGGAAATCACGTCGAGGCCGGTGCCGTCGCCGAGCCGCATGTCCACCACCGCGAAGGCAGGCGCCGCCTGCTCCACCTGGGCGAGGCCATCGGCCACGGTTTCGGCGGTGGCGACCAGGAAGCCGCGCGCCTCCATGGCCCGCGCGAGGCGCTGCAGGAAGGAGCGATCGTCGTCGACGATCAGGACCGTGCGGTCTTCTCCCACTTCGAGCGGCGTCGTTTCATTCATCGTTATGTGTCCTCGACATCCGGGGGCGCTGTGCACTGCGCCTGAACAGCAAAAAACAATGGCGTGCTGGAACGGGGCGTTTCCGTGTCCGCTTTTACGCGCCTTCGGAGGCAGAATAGTCCGGTCCGCGTCCCTTTGTCGCGTCGCGATCCAGTTCTAAGGCCAATGCACGCCGGGGCCAAGTGATCCGTATGGACGCCCCGCTCGCCGGGAGCGGGCGGTTTTCGAAGGTGAGGCTGGCGCCGGTCCGCTCCAGCAGGGTCTTGGCGATGAAAAACCCGAGGCCCAACCCGCTCTCCTCGTCCGCGTCCTGGCGGTCCTCCTGCCGCTCGCGGGCGCGGGAGGTCACATAGGGCTGGCCGATGCGCGCGCTCACCTCGGGCGAGAAGCCCGGCCCGTCGTCCTCCACCACGATGACGAGGCTGGTGGGGGTCCATTCGGCCGCGATATCGACCCGCGAACGGGCGAAATCCACCGCATTCTCCACCAGGTTGCCAAGCCCGTAGAGCAGGCCCGGATTGCGGTTGATCACCGGGTCGCTGGGGCGGCCGGGCGCGTTGATGACAATGGCGATGCCGAAATTGCGGTGCGGCTCGGCCACTTCCTCCAGCAGCACCCGCACCGGCATGCGATCGAACGGCGCATCGCCGGAGCGCAGCGAGGTGAGCGTTTGCAGGATGTCGCGGCAGCGCGCCACCTGGTCGCGCAGCAAGGCCACATCCTCCGCGTAGGACGCGCCGGGCGGCATGGCGCGCTGCATCTCCTTCACCACCAGGGCGATGGTCGACAGCGGCGTGCCCAGTTCGTGCGCCGCCGCCGCCGCCAGCCCGTCGATGGCCGACAGATGCTGCTCCCGCGCCAGCACCAGTTCGGTTGCCGCAAGGGCATCCGCCAATTCCCGAGCCTCCTCCGCCACCCGCCACGCATGCAGGCCGATGAAGCCGATGGAGACCGTGAGCGCCACCCAGATGCCGGCGAGATACAGCTCCGGCAACACCGGCAGCGCCTCCCCCGCCCAAGGCAGCGGCCGCGCCCACAGCCCGACCGCGCCGGCGCTTGCCGCCGCCAGAATGCCCAGCAGCACCGTGGTGCTCCAGGCCAGCGCGGTGGCCGAGATCATCACCGGGGCGAGATAGAGCAGCGCGAACGGATTCTTGAGCCCTCCGGTGAGGTACAGCAGCGCCGTGAGCTGGAGCAGGTCATAGGCGAGCAGCGGGCCGGCGGCAGTATCGCTGAGGCGTCGCGCCACCGGATACTTGATGCGCAGCAGCACATTCACCAGCGCCGACAGGGCGACGACCGCAAAACACGGCGCCAGCGGCAGCGGAAAGCCCAAAAGCAGCCGCACCACTACCAGCGCGGCGATCTGGCCCGCCACCGCAAGCCAGCGCAGACGAATCAAGGTGTCCAACCGGAGCCCGAAGGAGCGCCCGTGCAGCGGCGGAGCGAAAGCGGGATTCATTGGGAGTCTTCACTTTCCGGCAGGGTTTCAGGCGCAACACTGACCGTCGCAATACGCGACAATGTGACATCTTGGCCATAGTTCACGGCAAGGCCTGCCTATTTCTTTTGTCGGCATTGACCAAATAGGAAAGAGGGCACAGGCTCAGATCCTAAAATAATGCGAGAAACGCACAATAAAGTGAGGAACGCCGATGGCGATTGGAGATTTCGCGGGCTCGACCCGCCGCCCGACTCAACGCGAGTTTGGGATGGAGGCCGGTTATTCAGCGCCGCTCTACTGGCTCTACGAGATCGGACACGCCGCGCTCAACCCCTCCCGCGCCATGGCGGACGCCAGCCGCCTGCTCCTGAAGAACCCCATCAATCCGGCCTCCCACACCACCCTCGGCAAATCCATGGCGGCGGCCTGCGAATTGTTCGAGCGCACCACGCGACGTTACGGAAAACCCGATTGGGGTATCGCCGAAACCGTGGTGGAAGGCCAGCGCGTGCCGGTGCACCTCAACACCGTGTGGCGCCGCCCCTTCTGCAACCTGCTGCATTTCGAACGGGCGTTCGAGCATCCCCCGGTTCGCCCGCAGCCCAAGCTGCTGGTGGTGGCGCCGGTGTCGGGCCACCACGCCACTTTGCTGCGCGGCACCGTGGAGGCCATGCTGCCCAACCACGACGTCTATGTGACCGACTGGGTGGACGCCAAGCTGGTGCCCCTCGCCGAGGGCCGGTTCGGCCTGTCCGATTATGTGGACTACCTCATTTCCATCTTCCACCGCCTGGGCGGCGACTGCCACGTTATGGCGGTGTGCCAGCCGGCGGTTCCGGTGATGATGGCGGTGGCCCGCATGGAGGCGGAGGAAGACCCCTATGTGCCGAGGTCCATGACCCTCATGGGCGGGCCCATAGACACCCGCGAGGCGCCTACCGCGGTCAACGCCCTCGCCCAGGATCGCGGCATCGACTGGTTCCGCCGCAACGTCATCACCGCCGTTCCGTGGACGCATCCCGGCGCATTGCGGGAGGTCTATCCCGGCTTCCTGCAACTCAACGGCTTCATGCATATGAATCTTGACCGTCACGTCCAGGCCCATTGGGACCTGTTCACCCATCTGGTGAAGGGCGACGGCGATTCGGTGGAAAAGCACCGCGACTTCTATGACGAATACCTCGCGGTGATGGACCTGACCGCCGAGTTCTATCTCGAAACCGTCGAGAACGTGTTCGTCACCCATGCCCTGCCGAAGGGCGAGATCCTGCACCACGGCCAGATGGTGAAGCCCGAAGCCATCCATCGGGTGGCGCTGATGACGGTGGAGGGGGAAAAGGACGACATCTCCGGCATCGGCCAGACCAAGGCGGCGCACAGATTGTGCCCGCGCATTCCCGAAGACCGGCGGGTCCATTGGGAACAGCCGGGCGTCGGCCATTATGGCGTCTTCAACGGCTCCCGCTTCCGGGCTGAGATCGCTCCCCGCATCACCGATTTCATCCTGAGTGTCGAATATCCGCGCGGGGCGACGTACGACGGCATGGTGGAGGCGCGGGCAAGGTCGCGTTCAGAGCCGGCGGACGCGGCAGACGAGCCTGACGTGTTCGCATTGCCCGCAAACGTCACTTCACTTTATCCCCGGAATGCTGCACCTTAGCTCTAGTCGGGGGCGCCATTTCTAGAGACAATGACATTGAATCGTCATTAGGCTCATCTTTCATGGTGCCCTCATGCCGTTGTTTCGTCGCCCGGATCTGAAAGCGCCGCAGAAGCGCTGCGAAGCCATCGCCCTTGAGCTTGAGGGCGAGGAACTCTGCGTGTCCGTCCGCAGGCACCCGCAGGCCCGGCGGCTCACCCTGCGCGTGCGCTCCGCCACGCGGGACGTCACCGTGACGGCTCCGCCCCATGTCACCCTCGCCGCCGCCGGCGATTTCGTTCGGCGGCACCGGGAATGGATCCGGGTGCGGCTGGGCCGCCTGCCGGACGTGGTGCGCTTCGAGGACGGCGCCCTTGTCCCGCTGCGAGGGGAACCGCACCGGGTCATCCATGTCCCGCAGGAACGCGGCACGCTGCGGACCGGCACCGATGCCACCGGCGCCCCCGCCCTGCATGTCGCCGGCGCGGCGCCGCATGTGGCGCGCCGGGTCGTCGATCACATGAAGCGCGAAGCGCGGCGCGACCTCACCGCCGCCGTGCGCCGCCATGCGCTGGCGCTCGGGGTGGAGGTGGGGCGCATTACCCTGCGCGATACCTCCAGCCGCTGGGGCTCCTGCTCGGCCCGAGGCGACCTCTCCTTTTCCTGGCGCCTCATCATGGCGCCGCCGTTCGTGCTGGACTACCTCGCCGCGCATGAGGTGGCGCACCGGCTGGAGCTGAACCACGGGCCGCGCTTCTGGGCCGCGGTGGAGCGCATCTTCCCGGCCCGCCGCGAGGCGGAAAGCTGGCTGCGCCACCATGGCGCCAGCCTGCACCGCTATGGAGAGTGATCGTCCTCCACCCGCCGCTCGATGCGGAACAGGAGATGCGCGGCCACCGGCAGCGCCACCGAAAGCCCCGCGAAGCGGAACAGATGGTGGGCGCTCATGAAGGCCGGGTCGTAGCCCATGGCGAAGCCGAGCGCGGTCATCGCCTCCAGGGCTCCGGGCGAGAACGCCGTCAGCAGCTTGCCCAGATCATCGCCGGTCAGCCATGCCGCGAGCAAGGCGCACATGGTGGCAACTGTGAGCGCCACCAGGAACGCCCCCAGCGACACCCAGAAATAGGACCGGAGCGCCGACAGGCTGGTGCCGAGAAAGCGCGCGCCCACGCCCGCGCCCAGCACCACGAACGCCGGCAGCAGAAGCGCCGGAGGCACCACCGCATCGGACCATCCGCCAATGTGCAAGGTGGCGCTGCCGGCGAGTGCGCCTAAAATGAGCCCGCCCGGCACCTTGAGCGCCGCCGCCGCCAGTCCGGCGAGCGCGGACACCACGAACAGGATCGCCAGATCCCACACCGGCGAGACATGGGGCGGGGGGTGGAACCCGCCGCCCGAAAGACCCGTGGCGCCGAGCACATTAGGCAGCGCCGCCACCAGCAGGAACAGACGCAAAGTCTGGGCGAAGGCCACCTTGCGCAAATCGGCGCGGGTTTCCTCGGCCATCGCGAGCACGGTGGAAAACGCCCCCGGCGCGGACGCGTAGAAGGCGGTCTCGACCGACCAGCCGCCCACGCGGGTGAGGAACAGCGCGCCGCCCGCCATGGTGCCCACCACGCTGGCGGCGAGGCACGCCATGCTGACCGGCCAGGAGCCGGCACGCGCCAGCATGTCGGGCGTGAGCACCGTGCCCATGGAGGTGCCCAGCACCGTATAGGCGAGAAAACGGGCCCATTCCGGCACCGCCACCGGCACGCCGGCCACGGCCAGGGCGATGGTGAACACCAGCGCGCCGGAAATCCACGCCGCCGGCAGCCCGAGCACCGAGAACACGGCGCCACCGACGGCGCCAGCGCCAAGGGTGAGCACGGCGCCCCATGCCGCCCGCAGCAACGCGGAGGAAGGCCCTCTCATGGATGCGCTCAGGCCCGACGGCCGGAGTCTGCCCCCGCGGCAGCCCCATTGGCCTCGATCCAGCCCGACAGGCGGCGCGCCGCCTCGGTGAGCTGGGCCGCGCCGCGGGCGAAGCACAGGCGCATGAAGCCCGCGCCGCCGGCGCCGAAGGCGGTGCCGGGCGCGATGCCCACATTGGCCTCGTCCACCAAGGTGAGGCCGAGCCGGCGCACATCCCGATATCCCTCGATCCCGAAGAACAGATAGAAGGCGCCGTCCGGCTTCACGAGGTCCACCTTGCCGGTGGCAAGCAGCGCGTCGGCGACGATGTCGCGGCCGTGGCGGGCGCGGGCGATCTGCTCGGCCACGAACGGCTCGCCCAATTCCAGCGCCGCGACGGCCCCCCGCTGCATGAAGGCGGCGACCCCCGAGGTGGAATACTGAATGAGGTTCTCGATGATTTGCCCGAGCCGGGGGTCGGCCTCGATCCAGCCGATGCGCCAACCGGTCATGGCCCAGTTCTTCGAGAAGGTCTGCACGAACAGAATATGGTCGTCGGCGCTCATCACGTCGTGGAACGACGGCGCGCGCGTCCCCTCGCCATAATAGAAGCGGCCATAGATCTCGTCGGCGATGATCCATAGGCCGTGACGGCGGGCGAAGGCGAGCACCGCCTCCAGCTCCGCGCGGGTGGCGACGAAGCCGGTGGGATTGCCCGGCGTGTTCAGGAAGATGGCGCGGGTCCGCAGCGTCACCGCCGCTTCCAGCCGGCCGATATCGAGGGAAAAGCCTTCCGCGCCGTAGGCCAGCGGCACATGAACCGGCACCGCGCCGAGCTTCTGCGCACCCGCCGCCGCATTGGGCCAGATGGGTGAGGGCAGAAGAATCTCGTCCCCCGCCCCGAGGGCGATGGAGAAGGCCACCAGAATGGCCTGCATGCCCGATCCGGTGACGAAATAGCGCTCCGGATCTTCCGGCACGCCATAGATGCGCGCCATGTAGCGGGCGATGGCGGCGCGTAGCTCCGGCAGGCCCCGCTGCCAGGTGTAGAAGGTCTCGCCCGCGTGCAAGGCGGCGGCCGCCGCGTCGCAGATGAAGGCCGGAGTCGGCACGTCGCCTTCCCCCGCCCAAAGGGGAATCATCCCCTCCCGCGAGCGGCCATAATTCATCACCTCGACGATGCCGCTCTCGGGCAGGGCGAGAATGTTCGCGCGCACGCGGTCGAGATAGGGATCAACGGAAACGGCGGGGATCGGGGACGGCATGGGACTCATCTTGAGAAGCGGCTGACCGGGCTACGCGGACCATAGAGGCACAGGCGCGCCATGGCCCATCAATTCGCGTGATATTGCCATCACCCGAGACGATTGATTTGCACTACCGCAATGCGGTCTTGCAAACGCGGCCGTTGTTGGCGCACCGGCCGCTTCCTAGATCGATGGCGACCGCCCTGGCTGCCCCGCCATTACACCCCCGCCCTCCGGAGCCCCCGATGCCCACGAAAATCGACCCGTCCGTCCTCCACCAGCTGTTCCTCGACGCCCGCTCCCACAACGGCTGGACCGATGAGCCGGTGACCGACGCCGAGCTGCGCGCCCTGTATGATATCGTGAAGTTCGGCCCCACGTCGTTGAACACCCAGCCCGCCCGGTTCGTGTTCGTGCGCTCGGAGGCGGCCAAGGCGCGGCTGAAGCCCGCCCTTTCGGCTGGCAATCACAAGGCGCTCGCGGCACCGGTGATCGTGCTGATCGGCTACGACCTGAAGTTCTACGACAAGATCCCCGAGCTGTTCCCGCACAATGCGGCCATGCGCGACATGTTCGTGAACACCCCGGCGATGGTGGAGCCCCACGCCTTCCGCAACTCGTCCTTGCAGGGCGCCTATCTGATCATCGCCGCGCGGGCGCTGGGGCTCGATGTGGGCCCCATGTCGGGCTTCGACGCCACCAAGGTGGATGCGGAATTCTTCCCCGGCACCACCGTGAAGACCAATTTCATCGCCGCCCTCGGGCACGGAGACCACGGCAAGCTGTTCGACCGCCTGCCGCGTCTGGCGTTCGAGGACGCCGCCCAGATCCTCTAAGCGGACGACCCGGCGTCGATCCGGGGCGAATCAGTCCACGCCCGGATCGGCGGTGAAGCCGGCCGCGGCGATGCCCGCCATGGCGGCGGCCTCGTCATTGTCCGAGGTGTCGCCGGAGATGCCGACGACACCGATCACCCGCCCCTCGGCCGTGCGCACGAGCACGCCGCCCGGCACCGGAATGAGCGAGCCGCCGATGGCGGCGGTGGCCGCGTTGATGAAGAAGGGCTGATCCTGCGCCCGCCGGTACAGCGCGCGCGAGCCCATGCCGAGGGACAAGGCGCCATTGGCCTTGCCGCGGGCGATGTCCGCGCGCCGCAGGCTGCTGCCATCCTCCGCCGCGAACGCCTTGAGGGCGCCGCGCGCATCCAGCACGCACACCGCAAGCGGGTTCATCTGCTGCGCCCGCGCATGGGCGAGGGCGGCTGTGACCATGGTCTGCGCGGCATCGAGGGTGAGGTCGGCGGCGCTCACGGCGGTAGCGGTCACGGGGCATCTCCTTCCGGATCGGGACGGGCGCCGGGCCCGGCTCGGACAGCCCGGCGCGGCGCCCGCGTCTTTAGAGCAAATCGGGGGGCCGTTGAATGGCGCACCCTATCTCAGCCGCGCGTCGAGCTGGCTCTGAATCTTAATGAGGGCCGACGGCGACACGCTGAGCTCGCCCTGAAACGGCCGGTCCATGATGAACAACAGCGCGCTCAGCAGCCCGAGCCCGGCGATATAGAGGATCGGCAGGGGGTGGCGTGTCGCCGATCCTTGCAGAAAGGCGGCGCAGGCGAACAACAGCGTGAACAGAGCCGCCAGCACCGACCACATCACCGCCGGGAGCCCACCATGGGCGATGCCGAGGCGGGTGGCGCGATCGTCCTGCATTTCATCCAGATTCTTGTCGATGTCGTTGGAGAAGCGCACCTCCGATGGCAGCGTCTCCAACATGGCGTCGACCGCCTGCTGCACGCGCAGCAGCGCCTGGGTGGTCTCGCGGGATTCGTGACCCTCGTGGAGCGCCGGCCATTCGTGGCTCACCAGGTGGCGCACATAGGCGCGCAATGCGAGCCGCGCCGGGCGCGTATCGGTCATGGACGAGGCGCCGTTCAGCGCCCGGTCGAGCTGATAGACGTTGGCCGCCTCGCGCGTCACGTTCACGTCGGCGGTGCGGAACTGGCCGATGGCCTGCACCAGGGAGAAGCTCAGGAACACGCCCGTCAGCGGCCCCAGCACCTTGAAGGTGTCGAGCGCGGCGGTCGCCCGCGCCTCCCGCCCCTCCTCCGGAAGCAGCCGGCCGAGGCTCTGCACCACCACCAACAGCACCAGCAGCACACCTGTGAAGGTGAGCACGATGGCGAGGTTGGGCCAGGCCGCAAGGGTGTCGGCAAGGGCGACGATCATCGCGGTCCGAGGTCCTCTCGATGAAAACGGGACAATGGGGCCTCTTATGTCAAGGATGGCCCCCGCGTCCATGCGCCGTTCCGAAGCGATCGATCTTTTTTCACCCGCGCCGACGCCGCCGTGGCAGCATGGGCCGGTCGAATCGTCCCGCACGGGACACCCGACCGCGCGGCCCGACCCTGCTCGTCCCGGCGCGCGGCGGATGGCCCGCGCAGCGACCCGCCGAGGCTGCCCTGATGACGTCCCGCCCCCCAGCCCGTCCGCCGGCCGCCCACCTGTCGGCGGCGCCGCGCCGCAGCCGGGAGCCGGGTCATCGCCGCAAGTTCCTGGTGGTGGTGGACGACACGCCCGAATGCGACCGCGCGGTCTATTACGCCAGCCGCCGCGCCGCCGACACCGGCGGCGCGCTGCTGCTGCTCGGCGTCATGGAGCTCGAAGGGGTCAACCAGCAATGGCTGGGCGTCGGCGACCTCATGCGCGCCGAGGCCACCGACGACATGAGCGCGCGCCTTCAGAAGTTCGTGGCCCGCGCCCGCCAGGTGGCCGGCGTCGACGCGCAGACCGTCATCCGCGAAGGATCGAAGGCGGACGCGGTGATGGCCTCCATCGCCGACGACGAGGACATCGCCATCCTGGTGCTGGCGGCGGGGGTGGGCAAGGAAGGCCCTGGCCCCCTGGTCAGCGCCCTGGTCGCCGTCCATGCGGGCCATTTCCCGGTGCCCATCACCATCGTGCCCGGCGCCCTCACCGACGCCGAGATCGACGCCCTCGCCTGAACCCGCCCCCTGGATTCTCCCGAGTGGACAAGACCGGCGCGGGGTGGTGAGCTGCCGGCAAGATGAAAAGACGAGGCGCCGGCGCCCTTGCCGCCCCGCCACCGGACGGGGGGACATGCTTCAGGCTTCGGTCGTCATCTTCGCCGCGCTGGCCTATATCGGCCTTCTGTTCGCCATCGCGAGCTTCGGAGACCGGCTGCGCCCGGGCGACCGGCGCCGCGCGCCCCGCCCGCTCATCTATTCCCTGTCGCTGGCGGTCTACTGCACCTCCTGGACCTTCTTCGGCTCGGTCGGCCTTGCCACCACGCAGGGGTTCGACTTCCTCACCATCTATCTTGGCCCCATCATCCTCATGACCGTGGCCGGCCCCGCCTTCATCCGGGTGGTGCGGCTCGCCAAGGCCAACAACATCACCTCCATCGCCGACTTCATCGCGGCGCGCTACGGGAAGAACCAGGGCATCGCCGCGCTGGTGGCGCTGGTGGCCCTGGCCGGCTCCATCCCCTACATCTCACTGCAATTGAAGGCGGTGTCGGCCTCGCTGCTGGCCGTGCTCGGCTATTTCGCCGGGCAGGCGGCGCAGGGCACGCTGGCCGGCGACCTGGCCTTGTTCGTCGCCTGCGCCATGGCCGCCTTCGCGGTGCTGTTCGGCACCCGCCACACCGACGCCACCGAGCACCAGGACGGGCTGATGCTCGCCATCGCCACCGAGAGCATCGTCAAGCTCGCGGCGTTCCTGGCGGTGGGCATCCTCGTCACCTTCTTCATTTTCTCCGGCCCGGCCGATCTGTGGCAGGCGGCCCATGACGCGGGGGTGGCGGCGCCCTTCACCCGCGGCTTCTCGCTTGAGAACTGGATCACCATGACGATCCTGTCCGGCGGAGCCTTCATGCTGCTGCCGCGTCAGTTCCACGTGGCGGTGGTGGAGAACAAGGGCGAAGACGAGATCCGCCGCGCCCGCTGGCTGTTTCCGCTCTATTTGGTGCTTATCAACCTGTTCGTGGTGCCGCTGGCGCTCGCCGGCATGACGCTGTTCCCGCGCGATGTGGTGGACAGCGACATGTATGTGCTCGCCGTGCCGCTGGCGGCCGGCGCCGATGGCCTCGCCCTGTTCGCCTTCGTGGGCGGCCTGTCCGCCGCCACCGCCATGGTGATCGTCGAGAGCGTCGCCCTGGCCATCATGATCTCCAACGACCTGGTGATGCCGCTGGTGCTGCGGCGGCGGGCGCACAACGCGGCCCGCAACACGCCCGAGCCCAACGACATGGTGGGCATGCTGCTGCTGGTGCGGCGGGTCGCTATCTTCCTCATCCTGCTGCTGGCGTATCTGTATTATCGCATCATCGGCGAGGTGCAGCTGGCCCAGATCGGCCTGCTCTCGTTCGCGGCGGTGGCCCAGGTGGGGCCGGCGTTCGCCCTCGGCCTCATGTGGCGGCGCGCCACCGCCACCGGCGCCATCGCCGGCATCCTGGCCGGCACCCTCATCTGGGCCTATACCTTGATGCTGCCGAGCCTGGTCGAAGCCGGCCTCGTCTCCCACGCCATCCTGTCCTCCGGCCCGTTCGGCATCGGCCTGCTGAAGCCCACCGCGCTGCTGGGCCTCACCGCCGGGCCGCTGGCCCACGGGGTGGCCTGGAGCCTCGCCCTCAACACCCTGGTGCTGGTGGTGGTCTCGTTCCTCACCCGCCCCAGCCAGATCGAGGAGGTCCAGGCCGAGCTGTTCGTGGGCGGGAGCCCGGACCAGCCGCCGCACCGGCCCGCCTTCCTGCGCTGGCGCTCGGCGGTCACGGTGGGCGAGGTGATCGCCACCGTGGAACGCTATCTCGGGCACGAGCGGGCCCAGGCCGCCTTCGCCACCTATGCCCGGCTGAACGCCATCAGCCTCGACCCCCACCGCGAGGCCGACGCCACCACCGTGCGCCAGGCCGAGCACCTGCTCGCCGCCGCCGTGGGGGCGGCCTCCTCGCGGCTGGTGCTGTCGCTGCTGCTGCGCAAGCGCGCGGTCTCCACCAAGGCGGCGCTGAAGCTGCTCGACGACGCCTCCGCCGCCATCCAGTACAATCGCGAGCTGTTGCAGAGCGCCATCGACCATGTGCACCAGGGCATCGCCGTGTTCGACCGCGACCTCAAGCTGGTGTGCTGGAACCGCAGCTTCGGCGAGATGCTGGAATTGCCCGCCGACTGCTACACCGTGGGCGCGCCGCTGCGCGACATCCTTGCCAATGCCCCACCGCCGGCCGGCCCGCGCGAAAGCCTTGCCGGACGGCTGGAACACTATGCCGATCCCGCGCCCGGCTTTTCGGAGCGGCTCGACCAGAACGGGCAGGTGATCGAAACCCGCTCCGATCCCATGCCCGACGGCGGTATCGCCGTGACCTTCACCGACATCACCGCCTCGGTGGAGGCCGCCCAGGCCCTGGAGCGCGCCAACGAAAGCCTGGAACGGCGCGTGCGCGAGCGCACCGACGAGCTGGTCTGCCTCAACAGCGCCCTGGAAAAAGCCAAGGCCGAGGCCGAAGAGGCCAACATTTCCAAGACCCGCTTCCTCGCCGCAGCCAGCCACGACATCCTCCAGCCGCTCAACGCCGCGCGGCTTTATGTGACAAGCCTCGTGGAGCGCGCCAAGGGGAGCGAGGAACGGCGCCTCGCCGGCCATGTGGATGCATCGCTGGAGGCGGTGGAGGAGATCCTCGGCGCCCTGCTCGACATGTCGCGCCTCGACAGCGGCGCCATGAAGCCGGAGCCGGCGCCGCTGCGCATCGGCGAGATCCTGCGGCAGCTCGAGATCGAATTCTCCCCCCTGGCGCGGGAGAAGGCGCTGCGCCTCACCGTGCTGCCCAGCTCGCTGACGGTGCGCTCGGACCGCAGGCTGCTGCGCCGGCTGCTGCAGAACCTCATCTCCAACGCCATCAAATACACGCCGGAAGGGCGCATCCTGGTGGGATGCCGGCGCCACGGCGGCCGCCTCAAGGTGGAGGTGTGGGACACCGGCATCGGCATTCCGCCCGCGCAACAGAAGCTCGTGTTCCAGGAGTTCCAGCGCCTCGACCAGGGGGCGCGGGTCGCGCGCGGCCTGGGGCTCGGCCTCTCCATCGTCGAGCGCATCGCCCGCGTGCTCGACCACCCCATCACGCTGCGCTCCCAGCACGAAAAGGGCTCGGTGTTCACCGTGGAACTGCCGGTGGCCGTGCCGATCCCGGAGATGGCCGCGGCCGGGCCGCGTCCGGCGCGGCCCGGCGCCGCCCTCGACGGGCTCACCATCCTGGTGATCGACAACGAGCCCGCCATCATCGAAGGCATGACGCTGCTGCTCACCGGCTGGGGCTGTTCGGTCATCGCCGCGGCCAATGCCACGGCGGCCATGGAGGCGGTGCACAGCGCCGGGACCGTGCCCGACATCGCCCTCGTGGACTATCATCTGGACGGCGGGCTCGGCATCGACGCGGTGATGAGCCTGCGGTGGAAATTGGGGACGCTGCCGGCGGTCCTGATTACCGCCGACCGCAGCCAGGCCGTGCGCGAGGCCGCGCACGCTGCCGAAATGGTCATCTTGAACAAGCCCTTAAAGCCGGCGGCCTTGCGCGCCATGCTGGCCCAGTGGCGGCTCTCCCGCACCGCCGCCGTTTAGGAAGCGTTAACCACGCCGGCAACGGCGACGCCCGCGTTCTCGATTGTGCCGCGCTTCATCCCCATGAAGGTCAAATAAACGCCCCGTTCAGACGGCGTTATGGACGCGTGCCACAGAAGCACGCCCTCACGGCATGGACATGTTACGAAACCGTAAACGGAAGTGACGTTTTCCTGCTGTTTTGTACAGACGAATACAATCGGAGAGCGGCTATGACGATCACGATCAATGTTCCTGTCTTCCCCATGCGGAAGGAGATCGCGGCGCGCAAGCAGCGGCGCGGCTTGAACATCGGCACCCTGCCGTTCCAGAACACCCTTGCCACCAAGACCCCCGAGCCCCGCTACAGCCGCGAAGGGCTGGAATTCGACGTGTCCGGCCTCGGCAAGCCCCACGGCTCGTCGCGCTGAGTCTGGTTTCGCTTCAAGATCCCGTGTCGCGGCGCCCCGCGCGCCCCTTTGCGGCCGGAAGGGATCATCGCTTCCCCTCCCCCGATCGCGGCCAGACCGCGCGGGGCCGCGCGAAAAATGCGGAATTGAACGCAAAGATGCCCGACGGGGACGTTCCGGCGCTCCGCCTCTTCCCGCCGCATGGCATCGCGCCGCGTCATCCGCTAAGGTCCCGCGCCATCTGGAACAGCGTGTGGTACCGACCCGTCATGACGGACCCGATCCTTGAGCCGAACCCGTCGTCCGACCGCCCCAACGGGGCCGCGGATACCCATTTCGGCTATCGCACCGTGCCGCTCCAGGAGAAGCAGGCCCTGGTGGACGACGTGTTCCACAAGGTGGCGCAGCGCTACGACATCATGAACGACCTGATGTCCGCCGGCATGCACCGGGTGTGGAAGGGGGCGCTGGTCTCCAAGCTGCGCCCGCCGCCGGGAGACCGCCCCTTCCACCTGCTGGACCTCGCCGGCGGCACCGGCGACGTCGCCTTCCGCGTGGCCGAGGCCGGCGGCACAGGCACCCGCGTCACCGTCGCCGACATCAACGCCGACATGCTGGCGGTCGGCCGCGCGCGCGCCGAAACCCGTGGCCTCGCGGGCAAGGTGGACTTCCAGGAGGCCAATGCGGAGGAACTGCCCTTCGCCGACCGCACGTTCGATGCGGTCACCATCGCCTTCGGCATCCGCAATGTGCCGCGCATCCCGCTGGCGCTCAAGGAGATGCGCCGCGTGCTGAAGCCCGGCGGGCGCGCCTTCGTGCTCGAATTCTCCAAGGTGGACGTGCCGGGGCTCGACAAGGTCTATGAGACCTATTCATTCAAGGTCATCCCGGCCATCGGCAAGCGCGTGGCGGGCGATGCCGAGCCGTATCAATATCTGGTGGAATCCATCCGCCGCTTCCCCCATGCGGAGGCGTTCGCGCAGATGATGCGCGACGCCGGCTTCAAGCGCGTGGATTTCATGCGCATGACCGGCGGCGTGGTGGCACTGCATTGGGGTTTCCGCATCTGAGGCCAAGGCACGTGGAGGCCAAGGCGCGTGGAGGCCAAGGCGGGCAGATGCCGCGGCATCCGCACATTGAAATGCTCAAGCGCCGCGCGACCCGGTCTGATGGTCGCTCCGGCTGAAAGGCGCCCGACGTGATCTTTCTTGTCGCCGATGCGGCGCGGCTCCTGCGTGCCGGCTATGTGCTCGCGCGGGAAGGCGTGCTCTCCCTGGTGTCGCCGGCCGCGGCGCCCCCGCTGGCGCGCCCGGCGCTGCGCATCGCCCGGCTGATCGCCCGCCGCGACGCGGGCAGCCGCTCCGCCCGGTTTTCCGCGGCCCTGTCCCGGCTCGGTCCCTCTTATGTGAAGCTCGGCCAGTTCCTGGCCACCCGGCCGGACGTGGTCGGCCCCACCGTCGCCCGCGATCTGGAGGTGCTCCAGGATCGGATGCCGGCGTTCGGCCAGAAGCTGGCGGAAGAAATCGTCACCGACGCCTTCGAGCGCCCGGTCGGCGAGGTGTTCGCGGTGTTCGGCCCGCCGGTGGCCGCCGCCTCCATCGCCGAGGTGCACAAGGCCGAGGTGGTGGACCCGGACGGCACCCGCCGCACGGTGGCTGTGAAAGTGCTGCGGCCGGGAATCAGCCGCCGCTTCACCTCCGACATGGCGAGCTTCCGCCGGCTCGCGGCCTTCGCCGAGACCACCTTCGCCGAAGCCCGGCGCCTGCGCCTCACCAGCGTGGTGGACACCATGGCCCGCTCGGTGGCCATGGAGATGGATCTGCGCCTGGAAGCCGCCGCCTATACGGAATTGGCTGAGAACACGCGGGAAGACCTCGACCTCCATGTGCCCCAGGTGGACTGGGACCGCTCCAGCCGCGAGGTGCTCACCACCGAATGGATCGACGGCATCAAGCTTTCCGACAAGGCGGCGCTGGTCGCCGCCGGGCATGATCTCAAGAACATCGCCCGCATCGTGATGCAGTCGTTCCTGCAGCAGGCCATGCGCGACGGCTTCTTCCATGCCGACATGCACCCCGGCAATCTGTTCGTGGATGCGAAGGGGCGCCTGGCGGTGGTGGATTGCGGCATCATGGGGCGCCTCGGCCTTAAGGAACGCCGCTTCCTGGCGGAGATCCTCTACGGCTTCATCACCCGCAACTGGCGGCGCACGGCGGAGGTGCATTTCGAGGCCGGCTATGTGCCGCTGCACCATTCGGTGGATGATTTCGCCCTCGCCATCCGCGCCATCGGCGAGCCCATCCATTCCCGCCGCGCCGACCAGATCTCCATGGCGCGCCTCCTGGCGCTGCTCCTGGAGGTGACGGCCCTGTTCGACATGCAGACGCGGCCCGAACTGCTGCTGCTGCAAAAGACCATGGTGGTGGTGGAAGGGGTCGCCCGGTCCCTCGACCCGCAGCTCGACATGTGGAGCACGGCGGCGCCGGTGGTGGAAAACTGGATCGCCCGCAATCTCGGCCCGGTGGGGCAGCTTCAAAGGGCCGGCGTGGGCCTGGGCGAAGTCGGCCACTTTGCCACCGAGGTGCCCGCCCTCCTCACCCGCACCGCGCGGGTGATGAGCCAGCTCGACGACGCCACCCGCGACGGCATCCACCTCTCGCCATCCTCCCTGGAGGGCATCGGCCGGGCCGAGGCGCGCGGGGCCTTCTGGGGCAATGCCGCGTTGTGGGTGATCGCGCTCGCCTTGGTGGGCCTGTGGCTGCGGTAGGCGCTTTTGCCGGCACGACGGTGGTTGGCCGCTCCACAGCGACAGGTTCGGGGGCACGCAAGGTGCGTCCCACCCCATTCCCGGCCCACGGAAAGGCCCGGGCGGGGCGGCGGAGCGTCCCCCGAAAAGAGCCGGCGCTCCGAAGCGATCCGCGCGGCTTGCGCAGATCTCGCGCCACGAACAGTCGGGGAAAGGGCTCCGAAGGCTGGCGCGCAGTCGGGCCGCGCCCGCCATGCACCGGCCTCGCCGGGACGCCTCCAGCAGTCGGCGCCCCGCCAAGACCCGGCCATCACACCCCGGCAGCGTCGCGCGCTCGCCACGAGAGTCCCGAAAAACGGGGGGCCGGATGCTGCCGGCGTTCCGAAAGAGGCCGCGAGGTTTGCGCTGATGCGCTGCTCGGGAAGGCTGCGTCTGGAAGGCGGGCCGCGCAAAGCCAGCGTCGCCGAAACGGTCCCCCGGCACAATCCCAGGGGAACAGCCCGCCCAGGGGAACAGCCCGAGGCTGGACGATCCCCGACTCGACCATCCGCGCGGGCGTCAAATCATAAGGCCCGCGGGCTTGACCGGCGGGCCTTCAGTCCAACCCGCGCGGGGTTTGCGCGGACCGCGTTTCGGCCGCGGTCAAAGACCGAAGCCGAGGGTGTCAGCTGCCGCGGCGCTGCTGGCCGAGACCCATCTGCTTGGCGAGCTCGGAGCGGGCCGCCGCATAGCTCGGCGCCACCATCGGGTAATCCGCGGGCAGGCCCCACTTTTCCCGATATTGCTCGGGCGTCATGTTGTACTGGGTTCGCAAGTGGCGCTTCAGGGATTTGAACTTCTTACCGTCCTCAAGGCAGACGATGTAATCCGCGGCCACCGACTTCTTGACCGGGATCGCCGGCTTCAACTGCTCTACCGTCGGCTCGCTCTCGCCCAGGCAGACGCGCTGCAGAGCGGCATGAACGTCGTTGATGAGCGCCGGCAGGTCCGCCGCCGCGACGGAATTGTTGCTCACATAAGCCGAGACGATGTCCGCGGCCAAGGCGATGAAGGAATTTTCTTCCGTTTCTTCAGTCATGGGACTTTCTTTATGCCTGCGACGGGAACCCAATCCAGCCCGGCGCGCAGGCGGGACGCCCCCACACGGGGCGGACACCTGCGGGAGGCCGGCTTTGCCGCATCGAAACGCATGAACGACCACGATTCGATGTCTTCAGCATCATGAAGGTGTTAAGTTCGCGCCGCCGCAAATGCAAGTAGAAATTCAACGCTCCTCATGTACTTCCAAGTTCGACTTGAGCGCATCCTTGCCGGCGGTCAAGCCTCCGGCGTGGCTGCGCGCCGTTCGCGGTGCCCGCGGCCTTGAAGCCACGGCCGTGGCGATGGCTTCAAGGCCGGTCCATACCTTGTCAGGCCGCGCGGCAATGCCTACCTCTGTGCCAAATACAGCGGGGTTCTCATGCCCAAGACTCTTTCCGAGCAGGATCCGCAGCCGCCGCGCGCCGACGCCGAGGCGCCGGCCAAGGTCATCAAGAGCGAGGCGGAATGGAGCTCGTGCCTCACGCCCGAGCAGTTCCGCATCGCCCGCCAGCACGGCACCGAGCGTGCGTTCACAGGGCCCTATTGGGACGAGAAACGCATAGGCCTCTACCGTTGCGTCGCCTGCGGCGCGGCGCTGTTCCGTTCGGAAGCGAAATACGACTCCGGCACTGGCTGGCCCAGCTTCTTCTCGCCGGTGACCCCCGACGCCGTCGTGACGCAAGAGGATACCTCGCACGGCATGCGCCGCATCGAGGTCCGCTGCGCCCGGTGCGACAGCCATCTGGGCCATGTGTTTCCCGATGGACCGGCGCCCACGGGCCTGCGATTCTGCATGAACGGTACCGCCCTTGCGCTGGAAAGCGACGACGGCAAGGGCGAAGGAGAGACCCATGACGGCGCTTGAGCCCCCGCACGCCGCGCGGCGCCCCTCCACCCGCACCGTCCGCGGGGTTCCCCTCACCGACGATTACGCATGGCTGCGCGCCGAGAACTGGCGCGACGTGATGCGCGACCCCGCTGTGCTGGCCCCCGACATCCGCGCCTATCTCGAAGCCGAGAACGCGTATGCGGATGCCTATTTCGCCCCCCTCGGCGATCTGCGCCGGACCCTGGTGGCGGAGATGCGCGCCCGCATCAAGGAAGACGATTCCACCGTTCCGAGCCCGGACGGCGCCTTCGCTTATTACAGCCGGCACCGCGACGGCGGCCAGCACCCCCTCGCCTGCCGCAAGGCGCTGCCGGACGGCGCCGAGGACATCATCCTGGACGGGGACAAGGAAGCGGAGGGCAAGGCTTATTTTCACCTTGGCCACTGGAGCCACAGCCGCGACCACCGGCGCCTCGCCTTCTCCGCCGACGAGCAGGGCTCCGAACTCCACAGCATCCGCGTCCGGGACCTGACCACCGGCGCCGACCTGCCGGACGTGATCGGCGAGACCACCGGCGACCTTCTGTGGAGCACTGACGGCGGTGCCCTCTATTACATCCGCCGCGATGCGGAGCACCGCCCCTCCAAGGTCTACCGCCATGTGCTCGGCACCGCGCCCGAGGCCGACCTCCTCATCTATGAGGAGGCCGACAAGGGCTTCTTCGTGTCGCTGGGCGAAACCCACTCCCGCGCCTTCGGCCTCATCGCCTGCGGCGACCACCAGACATCCGAGGTCTACCTGCTGGACCTCGCCGACCCGGCGGCGCCGCCCCGTCTGGTGGCGGCGCGCACGCCCGGCGTGCGCTACGAGGTGGAGCATCACCCCGCGCTGAACGGAACCGACACGCTGGTCCTGCTCACCAATGCGGACGATGCCGAGGACTTCAAGATCGTCACCGCTCCCACGGCGACCCCCGAGCGCGCCCAGTGGCGCGATCTGGTGCCCCATGCGCCCGGCCGCATGATCCTGAGCCACACCGTCTTCGCCCGGCACATGACGCGACTGGAGCGGGAAGGCGGCTTGCCGCGCATCATCGTGCGCGACCTCGAAACCGGGGCTGAGCATGCCGTCGCCTTCGACGAGGAGGCCTATGCGCTGGGCCTGTCCCCCGGCTTTCCGTTCGACACCCGCGAGGTGCGCTTCACCTACGCCTCCATGACCACCCCGGCGGAGGTCTGGTCCTACGACATGGCGAGCCGCGCGCGGGCCCTGCTGAAGCGCCAGGAGGTACCCTCGGGTCACGATCCCGCGGATTATGTCACCCGCCGCATCCTCGCCCCCGCGCCCGATGGCGAAAGCGTGCCGGTCTCCCTGATCTACCGCAAGGGGACGCCGCTCGACGGCTCCGCGCCCCTGCTGCTCTATGGCTATGGGGCCTATGGCATCACCATACCATCCAGCTTTTCCACCAGCCGCCTGTCTCTGGTGGACCGGGGCTTCATCTATGCCATCGCCCATGTGCGCGGCGGCACCGACAAGGGCTGGCGCTGGTATGCCCAGGGCAAGCTGACCCACAAGACCAACACCTTCATCGATTTCATCGCGGTGGCGGAACATCTGGTGCGCGAACGCTTCACGGCGCCCGATCGCATCGTCGCCCATGGCGGTTCCGCCGGTGGCATGCTGATGGGCGCGGTGGCGAACCTGCGGCCGGACCTGTTCGCGGGCATCGTCGCGGAAGTGCCGTTCGTGGATGTGCTCACCACCATGCTGGACGACACCTTGCCCCTCACCCCGCCGGAATGGCCCGAATGGGGCAATCCCATCGCCGATCCCGATGCCTTCACCCGCATCCGCGCCTATTCGCCGGTGGATAACGTGCATGCCGCCGCCTATCCGGCGATCTTCGCCCTCGCCGGCCTGACCGATCCGCGCGTGACCTATTGGGAACCGGCGAAATGGGTGGCGCGGCTGCGGGCCGCGAACACCTCGGACGCACCGATCCTGCTGCGCACCAACATGGACGCCGGCCATGGCGGTGCCTCGGGGCGGTTCGACCGGCTGGACGAGGTCGCCCTCGTCTATGCCTTCGCCCTGAAGACGGTGAAGGCCCTGACGCCGGTCTCGGAGCCCGCGTGAAGGCACATTCCGCACATCAGGGCAGAAGGTGTTGGTGGACCGTCTTCCGGGCGCGGGTCCCGCGCCCGGAAGACGGG
>NZ_JABWGX010000039.1 GCF_021730435.1 Xanthobacter agilis | reverse complement strand
GGCGGCGGGGGCGACCGTGGGACTCAGTCGCCGAAAATCTTGCGCTGCCACCAGCCGGAGCGCCGCTTGGCCGGCGGCTCAGCGGGCTCGTCCGAGGTCTGCGTCGGCGCGTCGGCCGGCGGCTCCAGGGGTGCCAGATCGCTGGTCCCGGCGGACGCATCCGCCGCCGGCGCCACCGCGTCAGCCGCAGCCGGCTCCGAAGTCTCGGCCGTGACCGAAGCCTTGGACGCCACGGCCCCCGAACCGTCCTCCACCGGAGCGGCCGCAAGGGCCTTCTCGCGCACCGTGGAGCGGCGGCGGCGTGGAGGCTTGGCCACCGTCTCCCCAGCCTCGGGCACAACCGGGGCAACGACCGCCGCAATGGCGGGGGCCGCGATGGCCGACGTCTCAAGGGCAGGCATCTCAACGGCAGGCGTCTCAAGGGCAGGCGTCTCAAGGGCCAGCGTCTCGGCCGGCTCGGCCGCATCCGCCGCGCCGGACGCCACCGGTGCCGCCACATCGTCCGCCGCCGCGATCGCCGCGGGTTCGACGGCCGCTTCGGCCGGGGCCGTCACATCGCCGGATTCGCCCTCGGATGCGTCGTCCGAACCGGCGACATCCTCCTCGCCATCCCGCTCGCGACGATTGCGGCGGCCACCGCGACGGCCACGGCGGCGACGGCGGCGGTCCCCGTTTTCGTCATCCTCGGAGCCGGCCTCATCCTCGCCCTCAGCCTCCGGCTCGGCCTCTGGCTCGGTCTCGGTCTCGGCAACCGCCTCCTCCTCATCCTCGCCCTCGGAGCCGGCCTCGCGGCTCTCCTCCCGCTCACCGGGACGGCGACGACGACGACGGCGGCGACGGCGGCGATTGTTCTCGCCCGCTTCGGCATCGCCCTCGGAATCCGCTTCGACCTCCGCGGTCTCCTCGATCTCCTCGTCCTCATCCTCCTCGACGAACGCCTCGTCGGGCGCGATCGAGTCCGGATGCACCACCGGCGCGGTGCGTGGTGCGGGAGCCGGCGCCGCGGCGAGATCCCCCTTGTCGATGATGAAGGGCTGATGGCCCGTCACCGTCTCGTCGGCGGCGATGGTCAGGGTGACGTTGAAGCGCTCTTCCAGCTCATGCAGATGGGCGCGCTTCTGGTTCAGCACATAAAGCGCCACTTCGGCGCGGGTGCGGGCGACCAGATTGTGCGAGGCCGAGCGCAGCAGCTGTTCCTCCAGCGCCCGCAGGAGCTGAAGCGACACCGACGCCGCCGAGCGCACATGACCGGTGCCGCCGCAGTGCGGACACACCTCGATCGAGCTTTCCAGCACCCCGGTGCGGATGCGCTGGCGGGACATCTCCAGCAGGCCGAAATGGGAGATGCGGCCGATCTGGATCCGCGCCCGGTCGTTCTTCAGGCAATCCTTGAGCTTGCGCTCCACCGCGCGGTTGTTGCGCTTCTCCTCCATGTCGATGAAATCGACGACGATCAGGCCCGCGAGATCCCGCAGGCGCAGCTGACGGGCGATCTCTTCGGACGCTTCCAGATTCGTCTTGAGGGCGGTGTCCTCGATATGGTGCTCGCGGGTGGCGCGGCCCGAGTTCACGTCGATGGAGACCAGCGCCTCGGTCGGGTTGATGACGATGTAGCCACCGCTCTTCAACTGCACGACCGGCGAGAACATGGCATCGAGCTGCGGTT
This sequence comes from Xanthobacter agilis, assembly GCF_021730435.1. Classification (GTDB taxonomy): domain Bacteria; phylum Pseudomonadota; class Alphaproteobacteria; order Rhizobiales; family Xanthobacteraceae; genus Xanthobacter; species Xanthobacter agilis. The sequence goes on along the minus strand of NZ_JABWGX010000039.1, from coordinate 29,306 downwards.
CCACGCCATGGCGCGCGTAGATCGGCTGCGGCTCGCGATAGGGCAGGACCAGCTTGGCATGGCTCGGCATGAGCATGCGCATGAAGTCCTTGGCCTCCCTGTAGCCGTCCTCGCCGGCCACCAGGACTTCATCGATGTCCTTGTTGTAGAGGTCGCGGATGGCGCGCTTGATGAGCGAGCCTTCCTCATAGACGAGGCTCGGCGCGGCCGACGACAAGGTGAGCTCGCGCACCGTCTCCCACAGCCGCAGGAGATATTCGAAGTCGCGGTTGATCTCGGTCTTGGTGCGGTTGGCGCCGGCGGTGCGCAGGATGACGCCCATCCCCTCCGGCACCTCCAGGTCCTGCACCACTTCCTTCAGGCGCTTGCGGTCCACCGCATTGGTGATCTTGCGGGAGATGCCACCGCCACGGGCGGTATTGGGCATCAGCACCGAATAGCGGCCGGCGAGCGAGAGGTAGGTGGTAAGCGCCGCGCCCTTGTTGCCGCGCTCCTCCTTCACCACCTGCACCAGCATCACCTGGCGGCGGCGGATGACCTCCTGGATCTTGTAGCTGCGGGCGCGCCGCTGGGGCGCGCGCTCGGGCACCTCCTCGAGGGCGTCCTCGTCGGAGCCCAGGTGCTCGATTTCCTCTTCCTCGTCGATCTGGTCGACGTCGCCGTCGTCCTCGTCTTCGTCCTCTTCATCATCCCCATGACGCGCGGCGACGGGGGCCTCCTCGTCCTCGGGAAGAATGGGGGCGGGCTGAAACTCGCCCTCTTCCGCCTCGCGGCGGCGCTCGGCCTCGTCGGCCGTCACCTGCTGGGCCGTCACCTGCTGGTCCGGAGCCGGCAGGGAGGTGCCCAGCGCGGCGTCGGCCGCGGCCTCTTCCCGCGCCTCCACGGCCTCCGCCGCCTCGGCGGTGGCCAGCAGAGAGCCGACCGTATCCACATGCCTGTAAGGCTGCGCGGCGGGCTCCGCCTCCTCGGTCTCCACCGCCGGGGAAGCGGCCTCCGCGAGGGGGAGTTCCGCCCCATCGGCAGGCTTCACCTCAGCCGTATCGGCGTGCGGCGCGGCGACCGCCAAGTCGGGCGAGGGCTCCTGTTGCCCGGCCCCCGAAACGGCCGCGCCGGCGTCATCGCCCGCGGGAGCGCTCACGGACGCCTCCGCAACCGGCGCTTCCGCCTCCTCGGCCTCCTCGCTGACGCTGGCGTCGGAACGGGATTTCCGGGAGCGGCCGCGCTCGCGGCGCTTGTCGCGCAGGTCCGCCTCGTCTTCCGCGAGGCGCGCCGCGCGCTCCTCTTCCTCGATCAGAGCTAGGCGATCGGCGACCGGGATCTGGTAATAATCGGGATGAATCTCGCTGAAGGCGAGGAAGCCATGGCGATTGCCGCCATACTCGACGAACGCCGCCTGGAGCGAAGGCTCGACGCGCGTGACCTTCGCCAGATAAATGTTGCCCCGCAGCTGCTTGCGGGATGCGGACTCATAGTCGAATTCTTCGACCCGATTCCCGCGCACGACCACGACCCGGGTCTCCTCCGGGTGGGTCGCATCGATAAGCATCTTGTTTGCCATGGAGTTCTCTCTTCACGGCGCCGGGGCCAAAGCCCCGCCGCAAGCGCCGGGAGGTGTCGCAGACCCCCGCCGGTACGCCGCTCGAACGCCGGATGTGATGACGAAAAGAGTCAGAGGATCGGTCGCGCCGGGGCGTGTCGTTCACACCCTCGGCGTCGGGGCACACTCTGGCGCGGCGAACGCGCCGGTCGTGCGGATAAAAGTCCATGCCCTCGGCTACCCGGTCCTCGATGAAAGGTCCAACCGGCCCCGGAGCCCTTAGGTTCCGATCCGGTTCCGGCACACGCCCGCCCGATTCCCCAAATCATCCCTCGAAGGCCATTTTCGGAAAGGTTGCCGGAACCGCCGCTGGGGTGCCGCCGGCGCTCCGTCCCGGCGCGCGGCGCCGACGGAGAACGACCTGCGACGCGGCGACCGCTGGAGCCGGAGAGCGCGCGCGGCACGAGGGCCACGCCAAACTCCGGTCCTGAACGGACACCCGCGGCAGCCGCGGCAGCCGGGGGCCGAAAAGCCTGGTCCGGAACGCGAACTGTGTACCGTCCTTTTGTAGACGCGCAGGTTCCTGCTTGGCAAGGTTTATGCGTGTGCCGACGACTGGTCCGGACGACGCGCCATGGCGCGACGGCTTGCCGACACACCATCTTCGCCACGTCGCGAACACGACGCCGCACGGCGCCGCCCACCGGAAAGATGCCGCCGGGCGGGAGGTGTCAACCAAAGGTTAACGGACCTGCCCCTATCCCTGAAGGGACTGCGGCGCGGAGCGGCCATCACGAGGCCGCGCGTCGCCCGGCCACCGGACGACGGGATGCGCATGGTCCAAACCACTTGGCACATCACACGTTTCCCATGCGCCGCGCCGCCCGTCGGCGGCCTGGCGATTCGGGCGCGGGCCTGGGCGCTGCTTTGGGCGCTGGCGCTCGCCGTCGCGGGCCTGTGCGGCCCGGCCGCGGCCCAGGACGCCACCGGCAGCATCGCCCGGCCATCACCGGCCCGCGCGAGCGCTCCGGATGGCGCATCCGCGCCGGCTCCCGGCCCCACCCTGGCCCATGACGCGCGCCTCGCCGGCGATGCTGGACGCACCCGGCTGGTGGTGGACCTCGACCGGTCCGTGGACATCCGCACCTTCACCCTGGCCAACCCCTATCGGGTGGTGGTGGACCTCGACAATGTGGTGTTCACCCTGTCGCCGGAGGCCGCGCAGATGCAGCGCGGGCTCGTCTCCGCCTGCCGCTATGGCGTGCTGGCCCCCGGCAAGGCGCGCATGGTGCTCGACGCCACCGGTCCCGTGACCATCGACAAGGCCTTCATCCTCGATGCCGTGGACGACCAGCCGGCCCGACTGGTGGTGGATCTGGTGCCCACCGACGCCCAGACCTTCGCCCGCACCAGCGCCGCCCGCCCGGCCGCGGTGGCACCGGCGGCGATCACGCCCGCAGCCAATGGCGATGCGCGGCCGGTGATCGTGATCGACCCCGGCCATGGCGGCATTGATTCCGGCACCACGGGCTACAGCTCCTATACGGAGAAGAGCATCGTCCTGGAAACCGGCCTCGCGCTGCGCGACAAGCTGGAGAAGACCGGCGTCTATCGGGTGGTGATGACCCGCAGTACCGACACCTTCATTCCGCTGGGGGAGCGGGTCCGCATTGCCCGCGCCCACCAGGCCGCCCTGTTCATCTCGCTCCACGCGGACGCCCTCGCCCGCAACGACGGTCGCGCCCGCGGCGCCAGCGTCTACACCCTCTCCGACACGGCCAGCGACGCCGACGCCGCCCGCCTCGCGGAGCAGGAGAACAAGGCCGATCTCATCGCCGGCGTCGATCTCAGCGACGAATCCGAGGCGGTGGCCGGCATTCTCGTGGATCTGGCGCAACGGGAAACGCGCAGCTTCTCCGCCCACTTCGCGCGCGAGCTGGTGCAGCGCCTGAAAAATGTGGCGCGAACCCACCATGGGGCCCTGAAATCGGCCGGCTTCCGGGTGCTGCGCGCCCACGACGTCCCCTCCGTGCTGGTGGAACTCGGCTACATGTCGAGCAAGGACGACCTGAAGCTGCTGACCTCCGATGCGTGGCGCGACCAGGCAACCGACGCCATGGTGGCCGCCATCGACGAGTTCTTCGCCACCAAGACGGCCCCAACGCCCCCCGCGGCCGGACAGACCGCCCGCGCCGAGCCCGCGAAGTCGCCCAACTGACGGCGCACCCGCCGGCCTTACCCTCCCGCGCGGGGCCGGTCGCGAAGCGGCCATGTTTCCGCGCCATAGGGCTGCCCGGCGCAGCCGCGCGGTGGCGCCGCATTGGAAGCCGCATGGGAGAATGCCGCGGCGTCAGGCTGGTTTTCGCGCATGACGGAGCGTCCGACCGTCGCGGTGATGTGATGGCCATGGGGCACGCGAAAGGCTCCCAGCGCGCATCTGCCGCTTCGCAGCGATGCCGAGTCGCGGTAATGCGATGTCGCATGTGGCGCGGTCATGGGTGAATAAACGGCGTGTCCGGCGGATTGGCGGGCGGAATGTCCATGTGAAACGCCGCGTTGAGTGGCCGGAACGATGCCGGCGCAAGATCTGACCTTCGTGCCGCGACCCGTTCGCGGACCGAGGGTCCGCGCGGCATGCGCCGCAATGAGGTGGAGGGGCCCTGCGAGATGAGTGTGCTGCTGCGGTTTCTGGGCTTCCTGTTCGCGCTCTTCACCCTGGTGCTGCTGGTGGGGGCCGCGGGCGCGACCTATTTCGTGTGGAAGTATTCCAAGGACCTGCCCGACTACACGCAGTTGCAGAATTACGAGCCGCCGGTGATGACCCGCGTGCACGCCGCCGACGGTTCACTGGTAGCTGAGTACGCCAAGGAGCGGCGCCTCTACATCCCCATCGAATCGGTGCCCAAGCTGGTGATCGAGGCGTTCCTCTCGGCCGAGGACAAGAATTTCTACGAGCACGGGGGCATCGACCCCACGGGCATTTTCCGAGCCGCCTCCTTCTTCCTCCAGAATTACGGCAAGAACGTCCGCCCGCAGGGCGCCTCCACCATCACCCAGCAGGTGGCCAAGAACTTCCTGCTGACGAATGAGGTGTCCATCGACCGCAAGATCAAGGAAGCGCTCCTGGCGCTGCGCATCGAGCACACCTATTCCAAGGACCGCATCCTTGAGCTCTACCTGAACGAGATCTATCTCGGCATGGGGGCCTACGGCATCGCCGCCGCCGCGCTCGTCTATTTCGACAAGTCGGTGGAAGAGCTGAACGTGCAGGAAGTGGCCTATCTCGCCGCCTTGCCGAAGGCGCCTTCCACCTACAATCCCTTCCGCGAGCGCGCCCGCGCCACCGATCGCCGCAACTGGGTGATCGATCGCATGGTGGAGAACGGCTTCGTCTCGCCCCAGGACGGCGATGCCGCCAAGAAGGCGCCCCTGGAAGTGACCCCGCGGCCCTCCGGCTCCCAGATTTTCGCCGCAGAATATTACGCGGAGGAAGTGCGCCGCCAGATCTTCGAGCGCTACGGCGAGAACAAGCTCTACACTGGTGGCCTCTCGGTGCGCACGCCGCTCGATCCCAAGCTCCAGGTGCTCGCCAAGAAGACCCTTTCCAATGGCCTGGTCCGGTTCGACGAGGAGCGCGGCTGGCGCAAGCCGGTCACGCACATCGACATCGCCGGCGCCGACTGGGGCGCCAAGCTGGGCGAGGTGAAGGAGTTCAACGACATCCCCTGGCGCCTTGCCGTGGTGCTGGACGTGAGCAAGGATTCCGCCCGCATCGGCCTGCAGCCGCCGCGCGCCAAGTCGGGCGCCCGCTCCACCGAGCGCGAGGTGGGCCTCATCACCGCCGACGGCGCCAAATGGACCCGCCGCCCCCTCTCGAGCATCCTGAAGACCGGCGACGTGGTCTATGTGGAGCCCATCCCGGACCGCCAGGGCCAGTACCGTCTGCACCAGATCCCGGCGGTGGAAGGTGCCATGGTGGTCATGGAGCCCACCACCGGCCGCGTGATCGCCCTCTCCGGCGGCTTCTCCTATGACGAGAGCCAGTTCAACCGCGCCACCCAGGCCATGCGGCAGCCCGGCTCCTCGTTCAAGCCGTTCGTCTATTCGGCGGCGCTGGACAATGGCTACACGCCCTCCTCCATCGTGGTCGACGCGCCCTTCGAACTGGAGCAGGCGGGCCAGGCCACATGGCGGCCGGAGAACTATTCCGGCAAATTCTACGGCCCGCAGACCCTGCGCTTCGGCCTTGAACAGTCGCGCAACGTGATGACCGTGCGGCTCGCCAACGATGTCGGCATGCCGATCATCTCCGAATACGCCAAGCGCTTCGGCATCTACGACAACATGCCGCCCATGCTCTCCATGGCGCTCGGCGCCGGCGAGACCACGCTGATGCGCATGGTCGGCGCCTATGCCATGATCGCCAACGGCGGACGCAAGGTGACGCCCTCGCTCATCGACCGCATCCAGGACCGCTACGGCCACACCATCTATCGCCACGACGAGCGCGAGTGCCGTGGCTGCGACGCCGAACGCTGGACGAACCAGAGCGAGCCCACCCTCATCGATCGCCGCCCGGTGGTGCTCGATCCCATGACCGCGTACCAGATCACCTCGATGATGGAAGGCGTCGTGCAGCGCGGCACCGGCACCGCCCTGAAGGAACTGGGCAAGCCCATCGCCGGCAAGACCGGAACCACCAACGACGAGAAGGATGCCTGGTTCGTCGGCTTCACGCCCGAGGTCGTGGTCGGCGTCTACCTCGGGTATGACCGGCCGAAGCCCATGGGCAAGGGATCCACCGGCGGCCTCGTCTCTGCCCCCATCGTGCGCGACTTCATGAAGGTGGCGCTGGCGGACCGTCCGGCCATTCCCTTCAAGGTTCCAGCCGGCATCAAGCTGGTGCGCATCGATCGCAAGAGCGGCCAGCGCACCGGGGCCGGCGACGGCAACGCGATCCTGGAAGGCTTCAAGCCCGGCACCGCGCCGCCGGACAGCTACTCGGTCTCCGACTATTCAGGCACGAGCGGCACCGCCGCAGAGCCGGCATCCGGGACCGGCGGCCTCTATTGAGGCCGCCGGCGCCGACCCACATTCCTTTGAAGCCATTGTCATCCCTTAGAAAAACACGACGTCAAACGGCCCGCGCGCAATTATTGTCCCGACCAACCTTTGGATAAGCTTGACGGTATCGCAGCGTCACTCACAATGGAGTAGCCTCGCTGCGCAGCGGTGGAGTGCCGCAGGGGGCGGAAAGAATGGATGACGCGGTAGCCCGGGATCTCAACCAACTGGCCTTGAGTCGGTGCCTGGATGCTGTGGTTTTCATCGACGACAAGAATGACGTCATCTTCTTCAACGACGCGGCCGAACGGCTTTGGGGCCTGCCGCGCGGCGAGGTGATGGGTCGGAACGTGTCGCACCTGGTGCCCCTCCAGTGGCGCGGCCGCCACGACGACTTCGTCGATACCCAGCGCCGCACCGGCGTCGCGCGAATTCTCGGCACCACCCGAGAGGTGCCTGTCGATCGCGCGGACGGCACCCGCGCCTGGGGCCAACTCGCGCTTTCGCGCGCGGAAATGGGAGATTCCATTTTCTACGCCGCGTTCGTGCGGGAGATCACCGACGACGTTCGCCGCCGCGAGCAGATGCGAATTCTATCCTTGGTTGCAGAAACGACAGGGCGTATCGTCATGGTTATGAATAACCGCCTGGAGGCGGTTTACATCAACCATGCGTTTTTTGAAATATTCGGCTATGATCCTGCCGAGATGATCGGAAAGTCGCCTTTCCGATTGATCTTGGGCGATGCGATCGCCGGGGAATTAATGGATCGCGTCGCTGACCGACTAAAGCAGTTGCCGGGCTGCACAGAAGAGGTATTATTATCAGATAGCTCAGGAAAGGGCGTCTGGGTGTCTGCGACCTACAACCGTGTGATCGACAGCGCGACCGGCGAGATCACGAACATCGTCGCGGTCCTGGCTGACATCACGCAGATCAAGCAGATCGAGGAGCTGCAGCGCGATGTTCTCGCCGCGGTTGTCTCGGACCAACCTCTCGGGGACGTGGCCGATCTCATCTGCCGCAAGGTGGAAGCCATTGCGCCGGGCGTGCTGACCTCCATCATCACCGTGACCGAAGACGGGCTGCTCCAGCCGATCGCCGGCCCGAGCCTGCCGCAGAATTTCAACGCCGCGGTGGAGGGCATGGCCGTGGGGCCGAAGGCCGGCTCCTGCGGTACGGCGGCCTTCCTCGGCGCACCCGTGCTGGTGAGCGATATCGCCACCGATCCCCTGTGGGACGATTTCCGTTGGCTCCCGTTGCCGCAGAACCTGCTGGCCTGCTGGTCGGTGCCCATCAAGCTCCGCTCGGGCAAGGTGGCGGGAACCTTCGCTTTCTATTTCACCGAATGCCGCAGCCCCAGCCCGTGGCACGAGCAGATCGTGAATGCGTGCATCCATCTGTGCGCGCTCGCCTTGGAACGGCAGGAATCCCAGCGCCACATCGCGCGCCTCGCCTCCATGGATTCCTTGACCGGACTGCCCAACCGCAGCGAGATCATCAATCTCATGAGCGACGAGCTGCTGCGGGCGGAAGCCCTGAAGCTGCCGCTGGCGCTGCTGTTCCTGGATCTCGACCACTTCAAGGACGTCAATGACACCCTTGGCCACACCACCGGCGACCGGCTGCTGGTGGAGATGTCCCGCCGGCTGAAGGCGCAGCTGCGCACCGGCGACGTGGTGGGCCGCATCGGTGGCGACGAATTCGTCATCCTGATTCACAATTGCCGGGGCGACGAGGCGGCGCGCATCTCCGCGCGGCTGCTCGAATATCTCGCGACGCCCGTCAATGTGGAGGGGTTGAACCTCTCCATGTCGGTCAGCATCGGCATCACATTGTTTCCGGAGCACGGGGCGGATGCCGAAACCCTGCTGAAGCATGCCGATGCCGCCATGTACGAGGCGAAGCGCGAAGGACGCGGCAAGTTCCGCTTCTTCACCGAGGACCTCAATCAACGCGTTCAGAACCGGCTGGTGCTCTCGGTCGCATTGCGCAAGGCCATCCGCAACAAGGCCCTCAAGCAATATTACCAGCCCCAGGTCTGCATCGCCGACGGCAGCCTGCACGGGGTGGAAGCCCTCAGCCGCTGGCACGACCCGGTCCATGGCGACGTGCCGGCGCCGCGCTTCATCGCGCTGGCCGAGGAATACGGCCTGGTGGACGGCATCGACGAATGGGGCGTGGAGACAGCCTGCGCGCAGATCGCCAAGTGGCGTGCGGAAGGCTTGCCGGTGCCTCACATCTCCGTGAACCTGTCTCCACTCAGCTTCCGCAGCGGCACAATCGTGGACGTGATCGCCGGTTGCATGCGCCAGCACAACATCCAGCCCAGCGATCTTCGAGTTGAGATCACCGAGCGGGTGATGATGGACCAGCACCCGAACTCCCTCGCCACCGCGCGCGCCATCGAAACCCTCGGCGTGCACATCGCCATGGACGATTTCGGCACCGGCTATTCGAGCCTGTCATCTCTGGCGCGCCTGCCCATCGCCGAATTGAAGATCGACCGATCCTTCATGATGAGCCTGGAGCAGGATCAGAACTCCCAGGCGCTGGCGACGGCGGTGGTCCGCATCGGGCAGAGCCTCGGCATGTCGGTGGTTGCCGAAGGCGTGGAGACCGAGGCGCAAATGGCGCTGCTGCGCGAGCTCAAGTGCCATGCGGCCCAGGGCTACCTATTCGCTCGGCCGCTCTCCATTGAGGATTTCGAGGCGTGGTTCATCGCCCGCCTCCAGCAGAACACACGCCCGACCGCAAGCCGCGCCTGACCCACGCCCGGCAGGGGCAAGACGCCCTTCCGGCAGCCGGCGCGCACGCGGATGCCGCCTCCCATCCCGCGCGGCGCACCTTCCTCTTCACCCTCGCGCCGTTTACACCTGCGCGGTGCGCCGCTATTTTCCGCGGCCCCATCCGGAGACCATGAAGCCATGCGCGCGGAACTCGCCGCGAAAGTCGACGAGATCAATCAATCTTTGGACCTGCTGCGGTCCCACCTGGACGTGGACCGCTCTCGCCGTCGCCTGGCCGAGCTGAACGCCATGGTGGAGGATCCCACGTTGTGGGACGACCCGGAGCGGGCCCAGAAGATCATGCAGGAACGCACGACGCTGGAGGACGGCCTGACCGCCATCGACCGCGTCGGCCGCGACCTTGCCGACCATATCGAGCTGATCGAGCTCGGCGAGATGGAGGGCGACGAAGGCGTCATCGCCGAGGCCGCCGCGGCGCTCGACGGGCTGAAGGCCGAGCTGGCGCGGCGCGAGCTCGAATCGCTGCTGTCCGGCGAGGCGGATTCCAACGACAGCTATCTTGAAGTCCATGCCGGTGCCGGCGGCACCGACAGCCAGGACTGGGCCGAGATGCTGCTGCGCATGTACCGCCGGTGGGCGGAGCGTCACGGCTTCAAGGTCGAGCTGATGGACGAGTCCGCGGGCGAACAGGCCGGCATCAAGTCCGCCACCATCCAGGTGAAGGGCCACAACGCTTACGGCTGGCTGAAAACCGAAGCCGGCGTGCATCGCCTGGTGCGCATCTCGCCGTTCGATTCCAACGCCCGCCGCCAGACCTCGTTCACGTCCGTGGATGTCTATCCGGTGGTGGATGACCGCATCGTCGTGGACATCAAGGAAGCGGACGTGCGGGTGGATACCATGCGCTCGGGCGGCGCCGGCGGCCAGCACGTGAACAAGACCGAATCGGCGGTGCGTCTGACCCATATTCCCACCGGCATCGCCGTGGTGAGCGAGGGTGACCGCTCGCAGCACAAGAACCGCGCCACCGCCTGGAACATGCTGCGCGCCAAGCTCTATGATCTGGAGCTCAAGAAGCGCGAGGCCGAGGCCGCCGCCGAGCAGGCCGCCAAGACCGACATCGGCTGGGGCCACCAGATCCGCTCCTATGTGCTCCAGCCCTACCAGCTGGTGAAGGACCTGCGCACCGGCGTCACCTCCGGCACGCCGCAGGAAGTGCTCGACGGCGACCTCGATCCCTTCATGCAGGCCGCCCTCGCCCAGCGCGCCTATGGCGGCGGTCCCGAGAACGTCGACGACGTGGACTGAAACCCGACAGCGCCCCAAATACCCCATGGAAGCGCCCTCCCCTGACGGGAGAGCGCTTCCCGCCGGCTGCGAAGGCCCCCGCCGTCACGCGCCCTTGAACCATCAGCCATGGCTCCCAGCCGCCGCGCGGGTTTTGCTCGCGGCCACGCGGACCTGAGCAATAGCGCAAGGGGCAAGCGCACCGGGATGGGACGGCCCCGGCGGCTGCGCCGAAACCCGACAAATTCAAACGGCTCGAATCTTGCTTGTCTGAGATGCTCGCCCGCTTCCCACCCATGGGAAGCGTCCTGCATGTTCGGGAAGGCACAATCGTGACCGAGCTGTTCGCCGTTTGCGCTACCTACGAGGTCGATGACGGCGATGCGCGAGGCTTCGTGCTCGCCCGGCTGGACGAGGACGGAACCAGCCGGCGCTGGCCCATCCTCGTCACGAGAAAGGCCAACAGCTTTCACGGCTTTGAAAACGCCTGCCCGCACGAGGGCACCCGCCTGGATACCATCCCGGGGGAGTTCCTGGACAGGGACGGCACATTCCTCACCTGCGGCAAGCACGGCGCCCGATTCGATCTTGAAAGCGGGCAATGCGTCACCGGACCGTGTCAGGGCAAGGCCCTGACACCCATCACGCTGCTCATCGACGACGGCGACGTCTGCCTGATCGATGTCGCGCTGGCCGAAGAAGACGGAATGGACATTGAGGACCCCAACGCGGTCCCTGAGGTTCTGATCACCGGCGATTGACGCCGGCCACGGCGCATTTTCGAGCGACGCCGATCCCGGTTCGTGTGAAGAAAATGCGTTAACTCAAAGACTTCCGACGCTTCACGCGCGCCTTGCGCGAATACAAAGCGCGCCAACGCCCGTGCGCCAGGGGCACCTGAGCCCCTTTCTTGCGCGCAGCAGCCCACCCTGTCGTCACCGGCCCCGTCGCGGCGCTCTTGCCCGCGGCGGCATGTGTCGCGCGCTCACGACGATCCACCCACCGACGTCCACAAGGGATCTTTCATGACTGACATTACCGAAACACCATTCGCCACGCTCAGTGCCGAAGGTCGGCTGCTGAAGCCGGTGCTGAGTGCCGATACCCATGTGGCGGGACGCTTCGGCTATCGGGGCGAGATTTCCTTTGACGGCCCTGAGACGCTTCTCAAGGAAGTCTTTTCCGTCGCAGAGGCGGGCAAGCCTGCGATCGGCTTCCTGGCCGGTTCCATCGCCCGATACGAAACCCTGCCGAAGCTGGTGGAAACCCTCGGCCCGGCCCTTGATGCGGCCGGGAAATATTTCATCTATGTGGCCGATCTCCCGCAGGGCAACAGGCTTATCATCCCGTTCGGCGATGTGAAGATTTTCACGATTTTCATCGACGAAACGTCGGTCTACAATGAACTTATCGACACATTCTATGTGGACAAGATCAAGCTGAAGAAATTCGACACATCAGCGAAGCTCGATGCCCTCGCTGATGTGGGCCTGACCTATTCCTCCTTGTCGGACTACAAGGAGGCGTCCTACGAGGATGGCCTGAAGATCAAGAACGCCGCCTGAGGCACACGCGGCGCCCATCCGGCGCCGCCGCTAAGCCGAAAACAGGATGCCCGGCCTCGCGCCGGGCATTTGCCCCCGTCCTGCGTCCGCGCGGGTGTCATTGCCACAGGCGCGGGCGCGCGATCTGCTTGCCGTCGGAGCTGCCCATTCCCAACGTGGCATCCCGTTGCGGCCTCTCCGCTCAAAGCCAAAATGCCAGTGACCCCGGTCTTTGACCGGCGCCCGCGTCGTTACGCTCAAGGGCGCGCGGGCTCAACTACGGGGCCTTGAATCGAACTCATCGGCCCCTGGTTTATGGCGTGCATCTGCAGCCGCATCACCGGCATCCCGCCCGGCACAGGGATGCACCGGTCCCGAGGCGCGGTGCACCGCTCGTGCTGGAGCGCGGGAGGCGGTTCAGCCGGCGGGGCTGCTCGGTGATGGAGGGTGCACGCACGGGGCAATACAAAGGCGATCTCCTGGCGAGACCTTTCCTTCGAGAGGCTTTCCTTTCGGGCAAGAAGCCGGCACCGTGCGTGGCGCCGGCGCGGCACATGTCGCCGGCGCCGCTTTGGCCCCGGGCGTGCCGCCCGCGGTCCAGGCTGCCGCCCGTTCCCCTGCCACAGCCAAGGGAGTTTCCCCATGCCCAGCGTCATCACCAAGGACGGCGTCGAGATCTTTTACAAGGATTGGGGCCCGAAGGACGCACCGCCCATCGTGTTCCACCACGGCTGGCCCCTCTCGTCCGACGATTGGGATGCCCAGATGCTGTTTTTCGTGCAGAACGGCTACCGGGCGGTTGCCCACGACCGCCGCGGCCACGGCCGCTCAACCCAGGTGTCGGACGGCCACGACATGGATCATTACGCCGCCGACGCATTCGCGGTGGTGGAGGCCCTCGACCTCAGGAACGCGATCCATATCGGCCATTCCACCGGCGGCGGCGAGGTCGCCCGCTATGTGGCCAGGCACGGCCAGCCGGCCGGACGCGTGGCCAAGGCGGTGCTGGTCAGCGCGGTGCCGCCACTGATGCTGAAGACGGCCGCCAATCCCGGCGGCCTGCCGATCGAGATATTCGACGGCTTCCGCGCGGCCCTTGCCGCCAACCGGGCGCAGTTCTTTCTCGATGTGCCCACCGGCCCCTTCTACGGCTTCAACCGGCCGGGCGCGACGATCAGCCAGGGGGTGATCGAGAACTGGTGGCGGCAGGGCATGATGGGGAGCGCGAAGGCCCATTACGACGGCATCAAGGCCTTCTCCGAGACCGACCAGACCGAGGACCTGAAGGCGATCACCGTGCCGACCCTGGTGCTGCACGGCGAGGACGACCAGATCGTGCCGATCGACGATGCCGCCCGGCTCTCCATCACGCTGCTGAAGAACGGCACCCTGAAGACCTATCCCGGCTTCTCCCACGGCATGCTGACGGTCAATGCCGCCGTCATCAATCCGGACCTCCTCGCCTTCATCAAGGCCTGACCGCTCCCCGGCGCGGCCGTCCGCCGCGCCGGGCCCACCCGCGGCGGAGAAGGCCGCGCCGGTGGCGGTGAGGGATGGGTACGCCCTGTTTGCCCACATCGCCGCCCGGTGTCGCGGCGCGATTCGCCATGCGCCGATCGCCCAGGCACCGGACCACGGCCACATGCAAAGCCGCATCCCACCGCTGCCGGTCCGAGCGCCGCCCGCCAGGACGGCGCTCACGCGCCCATGGCACCGGCCCGGACCTACCCCAAACAAGATACGTTTGACAAAACAATCAGCTCCGTGACGGTCCTGACTTGATTTCCCGAAGAAGCCATCGCTTAGTGAGGGGTAACAGGAAACTGCCCGTGGAGGATTGAGGCTGCACCGCACCGCAAAAACTCATCCTGGCCAACCCTCTCGCGCCGCTCCATCCCCACGATACGGGCGTGTCGGAGTGGAGGCCGCTTCTGATTGGAATAGACAGAAATTTTTGCTGTCCTATATTGTCTCGCCTGCCCCTGAACACCTGAATGTCCATTCTGGTGCGACTTTGTCGCGCTCCTCGTCACGCGGGAGAAATGATGATCGGGCATCCTCACGCCGGGACGTGGCCATCCAGTGCGCCACGATCTGATGCGCCACCACGGCGCGATCGCCTCAAACGGTGTCCCCGATCCGAGAGGATTTTCGAGCGAGACCGGTGCTGCCGCGCATAAAAACGTGTAGATACAATAGATTATAGCGGACAACGTGAGCCGATGCGAACGGAGGACGCGCAAGCTCTGACGTGCTTTTGCCCACGCGGCCATGTCCGCGCCGGCCCCAAAGATTCCCCCGCCCGCCGGCCCGCACCGGCCTCGATAGAGCTCCAGGACCCGCGCTTTGCATCGTCGGCGACGCCGCAGCGGTGATCCGCGGACACGGCAAGCAAAATGATACCACAGCCCAGAGGAGGCCAACCCATGGCATCAGACCCCTCAAAGACCAACCTCCGCAGCGAGCTGCTCGACGATGTCTATTCGTCCAGCGAGCTGCATGGGGCGCTGCCCAAGTTCAAGTTCCCGGCTGCGGAGAAGGAGCCCCGCCACGTCTTCACCGCCGTGCGCGACGAGCTGATGCTGGACGGCAATTCCCGCCAGAACCTCGCCACCTTCTGCCAGACCTGGGTGGATGAGGAGATCCAGGACCTCATGGCCCTGTCGATCGACAAGAACATGATCGACAAGGACGAATATCCGCAGACCGCCGAGATCGAAGAGCGCTGCGTGCACATGCTCGCGGACCTGTGGAACTCCCCCACCCCCCACGCCACCATCGGCTGTTCCACCGTGGGCTCCTCGGAAGCGGCCATGCTGGGCGGGCTCGCCCTGAAATGGCAGTGGCGCAAGAAGCGCGCGGCGGCGGGCAAGCCCACCGACAAGCCCAACATGATCTGCGGCCCGGTGCAGATCTGCTGGCACAAGTTCGCCCGCTATTTCGACGTGGAGCTGCGCGAGATCCCGCTCGAAGGCGACCGGCTCATCATGAATCCGGAAGAAGTTCTGAAGCGGGTGGACGAGAACACCATCGGCGTGGTGCCCACGCTCGGCGTCACCTTCACCTGCCAGTACGAGCCGGTGAAGGCGGTCCATGACGCGCTCGACCAGCTCCAGAAGGATACCGGGCTCGACATCCCGATCCATGTGGACGGCGCCTCCGGCGGTTTCCTTGCCCCCTTCTGCGCGCCCGAGCTGGAATGGGATTTCCGCCTGCCGCGGGTCAAATCCATCAATTCCTCGGGCCACAAGTTCGGCCTCGCCCCCCTGGGCGTGGGCTGGGTGGTGTGGCGCGAGGCCGCCGACCTGCCGGAAGACCTCGTGTTCAACGTGAACTATCTGGGCGGCAACATGCCCACCTTCGCGCTGAACTTCTCGCGCCCCGGCGGACAGGTGATCGCGCAATACTACAATTTCATGCGCCTCGGCCGCGAAGGCTATAAGAAGATCCAGGACGCCTGCTACGATACTGCGGAATACCTCTCCCGCGAGATCGCGGCCATGGGTCCGTTCGAGATCCTGTTCGGCGGCGACCGCAAGGCCGGCATCCCGGCCATGTGCTGGAAGCTGAAGGATGAAGGCGGCATCGGCGGCTACACGCTCTATGACCTCGCCGACCGGCTGCGCTCGCGCGGCTGGCAGGTGCCAGCCTATTCCATGCCCGCCCATCGCGAGGATCTGGTGATCCAGCGCATCCTGGTGCGCCATGGCGTGAGCCGGGATCTGGCGAGCCTGCTGATCGACGACATGAAGCGGGCCATCGACTATTTCGCCAGGCACCCGGTGACCAAGCCTTTGACCTCGGCGGAAGCGAGCGGCTTCAACCACAACTGACCCGGCCGCCCGCCCCGTCCACCAAGGGGCGGGCCTTCCGCGCGGCGGCTGCGCCGGGCGCTGGAATTTCCCACCGCGCCGACCCACGGGCGGCACCATCAAGGGGGGCCAAGCATGGCGACCAACGTTGCGAGCGCACCTGCCAAACAGCTCACGTTGCTGGGCTTTTTCGCCATCACCGCCTCCATGGTGATGGCCGTCTACGAATATCCCACCTTCGCCACCTCGGGCTTCAGCCTGGTGTTCTTCCTGCTGCTGGGCGGCATCTTGTGGTTCATTCCGGTCGCCCTGTGCGCGGCGGAGATGGCGACCGTGGAGGGCTGGGAGGAAGGCGGCGTGTTCGCCTGGGTCTCCAACACCCTCGGCGAGCGCTGGGGATTTGCGGCCATCTCCTTCACCTATCTCCAGATCGCCATCGGCTTCCTGCCGATGCTCTATTTCGTGCTCGGCGCGCTCTCCTACATCCTCGACTGGCCGGCGCTGAACACCGATCCGCTGCTCAAGACCATCGCCGGGCTGGTCATCCTCTGGGTGCTGGCGTTCACCCAGTTCGGCGGCACCAAATACACCGCGCAGATCGCCAAGATCGGCTTTTTCGCGGGCATCCTTTTGCCCGCGCTCATTCTGGTGGTCCTCGCCATCTGGCACCTTGCCAGCGGCGCGAAGCTCGAGATCGCCATGAACGGCTCCACCTTCTTCCCCGACTTCACCAAGATCGGGACGCTGGTGGTGTTCGTGGCCTTCATCCTCAGCTACATGGGCGTCGAGGCCTCGGCCACCCATGTGAACGAGATGAAGAACCCCGCGCGCGACTATCCGCTCGCCATGTTCCTTCTGATGATCGTGGCCATCGTGCTGAGCTCCATCGGCGGCCTGTCGGTGGCATCCGTGGTGCCGCTCAACGAGATCAACCTCTCGGCGGGCGTGGTGCAGACCTTCCAGGCCCTCATCATGAGCCACGGCGCCGGGCTCGACTGGGCGGTGCGCGCGGTGGCGGTGCTGTTGGCGCTGGGGGTGCTGGCGGAGATCGCCGCCTGGATCGTCGGCCCCTCGCGCGGGATGTATGTGACCGCCGAGCGCGGGATCCTGCCCCAGGTCGCCGCCAAGGTGAACAAGAACGGCGTGCCGGTGCCGATGGTGATCTTCCAGCTCTGCATCACCACCGTGGCGCTCATCGTCTTCACCAATACATCGGGCGGGAACATGTCGTTCCTGATCGCCATGTCGCTGACCGTGGTGCTCTATCTCATTACCTACTTCCTGTTGTTCCTCGCCTACATCAATCTCGCGCTGAAGCATAAGGACAAGAAGCGCGGCTACAACATTCCCGGTGGCACCGGGGTGAAGATCACCGTGGCCAGCGCCGGCTTCATCATCTCGCTGCTGGCGTTCGTGGTCTCCTTCTTCCCGCCCAGCGGCCTGCCGGGCGCGGAAGGCGATGAGATCTATGTGGGGCTGCTGGTGGTGAGCTTCCTGGTGGCGCTCGCCATCCCGTTCATCGTCTATGCGGTGCACGACAAGCGCGGCAAGACCACCGAGGCGGCGATGATCCACATCAAGTCGCACAATGCGCCGGAAGGCCACTTCGCCATCCACCCGCGGGCCCGCGCGACCCACATTCTCGTCCCGCACGACAAGTGATGCCAAGGCGGCGCGCAGGCGCCCGCTCCCGACCCCGGTCCAAGACCGGGGCCGATGCAGAAAGGCCGGTCAGGGCATGACCAAGGGCCGCCGGCCGGGGCGCAACGTGCCCCGGCCGGCACACAATTCGCGCGCAACGGGCGGAGTTCGGCCGGCAAAAGGGCGGAGCCCGAGAAGAGCAGCAAAAAGGCGGAGCCCGTGAAGAGCATCAAGAGGGAGGAGCCCGTGAAGCGGTCTGAGATCGAAGCGGCCGTCACCACCGGACTTGCGGCGGCGCAGGCCGTGTCCGGGGGCAAGAACGCCGATTACATCCCCTTCCTCGCCTCGGTGCCGTCCGACCTCGTCGGCCTCGCCGTGGTGACCACGGACGGCACCACCTTCAAGGCCGGTGACGCGGATTATCCGTTCGCCATCGAATCCATCTCCAAGGTGTTCACCCTGGCCCTGGTGATGGAAACCATCGGCGCGGCGGCGGTGCGCGAGAAGCTCGGCGCGGATCCCACCGGCCTGCCCTTCAATTCGGTGGTGGCGCTGGAACTGCACCAGGGCAAACCGCTCTCGCCATTGGTGAATGCCGGGGCCATCGCCACCGCGAGCCTGGTGCCCGGCACCGACGCCGAAAGCGGCTGGGCCGCCATTCTCCACACCCAGAGCCGGTTCGCCGGGCGCCCGATCACTCTCAGCGCCGAGGTGAACGCCTCCGAGCAGGCGACCAACTTCCACAACCGGGCCATCGGCTGGCTGCTCTATAGCGCCGGCACCTGCTATGGCGACCCCGTGCGCGCCGTGGACATCTACACCCGCCAGTGCTCCACCCTGGTGTCGGCCGTGGACCTTGCGACGATGGGCGCGACCCTCGCCGCCGGCGGCATCAATCCGCGCACCCGGGAACGGGTGATCGCGGCCGATCACGTGCCGCCCATTCTCGCCGAGATGATGATGGAGGGCTTCTACACCGCCTCCGGGGACTGGGCCTACACGGTGGGGCTGCCCGGCAAGAGCGGAGTCGGCGGCGGCATCCTGGCGGTGGTGCCGGGCGAGATGGCCATCGCCGCCTTCGCGCCGCCCCTGGACGCGGCCGGCAACAGCGTGCGCGGGCAGGTGGCGGTGGCGCATGTCGCCCACGCCCTCGGGCGCAACCTGTTCGCGCCGCGGGCAGCGACGGCCTTGCCCGCCTGAACCGGCATCGGCCTCAAGCCCACGCCGGGCGCGTATGGGCCGGACGCGGTGGATGCGGCCTCCCCTTGGCCCGTCCGCGCCGATGCGAAACGCCCTAACTGTTTGTTTTTTCGCAATTCGGGATGCAAAACCGCTTCACACTTCGGCGGCAATTGCTCTAGGTCCTTATTTTATCGCAATTTCAGAAGCAAAGCCGCTGCACACTTTTGCTGAAATTGCTCTAGCCTTCCGGTTCGAGGAGCCCGCACCACGCGGCGGACGGAGCCGCGCGGTGATGGCGGAACAGCCTGCGGAGCCGGCACGACCGGCGCCCCGTAGCCAGACACATGAGGTCTTCATTTCCATGATCGGAGCCAGGACGTTCGCCGCCCGCGTGGCCGGAACACCGCTTTTCGGCGCAGGGTGGCGCCGGCCGGCGCTGATGCTGGCGCTCCTCGCCGCCTTCGTCGCGCTGGCGCTGGCCACGCCCCATGCGGGTGTCGACGCGGTGATCGCCTGCACGGCGTTGCTCTATCGCGATGCCAAGGGTGGCGTTTATGCCGGGCGCACGCTGGAACTGCCCATGGAGCTGCCCTACCTGCTCTCCTACCTGCCGGCGGGCCAGGTCATCACCTCCGACGTGCCGGGACGCGATCCGCTGCGCTTTCAGACCCGCCACGCCATCCTCGGCATCACCGTGCCCAACGGCACGGTGGCCGACCTCAAGGTGGTGGAAGGGCTGAACGAGAAGGGGCTCACCTATGGCCTGCTGGCCTTCGCCGCTGCCGACGGCCCCACTGCCGGATTCCGCAAGACCAAGGCCGCGCTGGCCGCCATCGACCTTGGCACCTGGGTGCTGGGCCGGTTTGAAACAACGGCACAGGTGAAGGCCGCGCTGGCGGAACAGCCGGTGCTGCTCTCGGCGCTGGAGCCCCTGCACGGGGCGCGCACGCCGTTCCATTTCATCGTCCACGACCGCACGGGCGCGTCGCTGGTGATCGAGTTCGCGAACGGCCGGCAGAATGTCTACGACAACCCCATCGGCGTGATGACCAACGGGCCGGACTTCCCCTGGCATCTCACCAACATGAACAATTATTCCTTCCTGACCAATCTTGACCGATCGGAAGGAACCTTCGGCACCTTCACCGCGCGCCAGCCCGATTCCGGCATCGCCACCGCCGGCCTGCCGGCTTCGAACACCGCGGTGGGCCGGTTCGTGCGCGCCGCCTATTATGCCCAATATGCCGAGCGGGCCGCGCCCGAGGCCGCCCTGTCCACCCTCGCCCACATCATGAACAATTTCGACCGGCCCAAGGGCATCACCATCGACCCGCGCGGCGCCGGCGGGCTCGAGGTGGAGGGCGCGGAACCCGAGGGGGATGCGGACTACAAGACCGAATACACCTCCTGGACCTCCCTCACCGACCTTGCGGGCGGCCGCTTCCTGGTGCGGACCTACGAGGGCATGAATTACATGTCGATCGATTTCGCCGGCGTCAGGGATGCCACCACGGTGAAGGTGCTGCCCCTGGCCGCGGCCGGCAACGGGGTGGTGACGGAGCTCAACGCGCAGCTTCTCGCCGCCAAGATCGCCTGAGGGAGGGGCCGGTGGACGGAGTGGAACGGGTGCGCCGCGCCTTGGTCGCGGCCGGGCACGAGGACAGCATCATGGCCTTCGCCGAAGGCACCCACAGTGCCGCCGACGCCGCGGCGGCGGTGGGTTGCGCGGTGGCGCAGATCGCCAAGTCCATCGTCTTTCGGGCCGGGGATGCGGCGGTTCTGGTGATCGCCTCCGGGGCCAACCGCATCGATCGCAAGAAGGTGGCCGCCGCCACCGGGCTCGCCGTGAAGCCCGCCGATCCGCAATGGGTGGCGCTAAAGACCGGCTTTGCGGTGGGCGGGGTCTCGCCCGTGGGCCATGACGACACGCTGACGGTGGTGATCGACGCGGACCTGCTGGCGCTCGATCCGCTCTGGGCCGCCGCCGGCTCGCCCATGCACGTCTTCCGCTCCTCCGCGGCGCAGCTGGTGGCGATGACCGGGGGCCGGATCGCCGACGTGCGGCAGGACTAAAGCATTTTCGGTGAACTCCGGTTCACCGAAAATGCTCTAGTGGCTTGTTTTATCGCAATTTCAGACGCAAGATCGCTACACACTTTTGCTGAAATTGCTCTAACGGCGGCCACGGCGCGGAACCGGGAGCGGGCGCTCAGCCCGCGATCTCGACGCCGAAGGTCTGGAGCAGCAGCACCGCATTGAGCCCGAGCACCAGCACGCTGCCGCCGATGGCAAGCACATTGGTGAGCATGCTGTTGGCGAACTCGCCCATGAGGTCGCGCCGGCAGGTGAACAGCACCAGGGCGATCATGGGCACCGGCAAGGCGATGGACAGCACCACCTGGCTGAGCACCAGCGCATAGGTGGTGTTCACCCCGATGGCCACCACCACGAACGCCGGCACCATGGTGACAAGCCGGCGCACGAAGATCGGGATGCGGAAGCCAACGAAGCCCTGCATGATCATCTGCCCCGCCATGGTGCCCACCACCGAGCTCGATACGCCGGAGGCGATGAGGGAGACCAGGAAGATGCCCGCCGCGCCGGCTCCCAGGAGCGGCGTCAGGGTGTGGTAGGCGGTCTCGATCTCGGACACGTTGGAATAGCCGAGGTGGAACGCGCTCGCCGCCATGATGACCATGGCCATGTTGACCAGCCCCGCCACCGACAGCGCCAGCACCACCTCCCGATTGGAGAAGCGCACCAGCAGGCGTCGCTGCGCGGCATTCTCGGGCGTGGTGCGGCTCTGGGTCAGGCCGGAATGCAGATAAAGGGCATGCGGCATCACGGTGGCGCCGATAATGCCCACGGCGATCATGAGCGCGGCACCGTCAGGCATCTGCGGGGTCACCGCGCCGAGGGCCGCGGCGCCCCAATCCACCGGCGCGATGAACAATTCGGCCAGATAGCACAGGCCGATCAGCCCCACGAGGCCGCCGATGATGAGCTCCATGGGCCGGAAGCCGTGCCGCTCGAACATGAGCAGGCCATAGGTCACAATGGCGGTCACCCCCATGCCGGCGAGCAGCGGCAGGCCGAACAAGAGCGACAGGCCGATGGCGCCGCCGAGAAACTCCGCGAGATCCGTCGCCATGGCGGCCACTTCGCTCACCACCCACATCACCCACACCAGGGGCCGGGGCAGCTGGCTGCGGCACAGCTCCGCCAGGTTCCGCCCGGTGACGATGCCGAGCTTGGCCGACAGGGACTGGAACAGCATCGCGACCAGGTTCGCCGCCACCACCACCCACAGCAGCGCATAGCCATAATGCGCGCCGGCCTGGATGTTCGTCGCGAAATTGCCCGGGTCCATATAGGCGATCGAGGCGATCACCGCCGGACCCATGAACAGCAGCGTGCCCCCCTTCCTTCGACCGGACAGCACCTCCGCGATGGCGGCGCTGGTGCGGTCGGTGACAGACCCCCCGGCGGTCGCGAGGGACAAGGGCGCCTGAGGAACAGGAGACAGAGGCGAAGCGGGCATGGGGCGGGCCCTGGTTGCAGTTGCTCTATAATGTAGCCGCGGCTACATTATAGAGCAACAGGCTTTCAGCGAATTAGAATGATTTAAGTTTTGCCGCGACCAAGCGGGCCGACGCATGGCGGGTCTGTTCCCCCCTTGGTGTCGCCCGGCGACGGTGGACGATGGGACGGCTTCAGTTGCAATGCCCTGCCCCGACCGGATAATGGAAGCGTCTTCCAATTCCGGGGCCGGCTCCAAGCCGGAAGGCAGCGCCCACCCGGCGGGAGTCATGGGGGAGCGATTGACGTCCGAGCAAAAAGGCGCCAGCCAGTGCGAACCCGGCCCCCTGGATATCCACGCGGCGGAGGCAGCGGAGGTGCGCCGCTTCAACCATGCGCGCACCGCACGCTCGGCGGAAATCCTCGAGGACTATACGGAGCTGATCGCCGACCTGCTGAGCGCCCACGGCGAGGCGCGGGTCACCGACATCGCGCGCCGGCTGGGCGTCACCCACCCCACCGCCACCAAGGCCATTGCCCGGCTGAAGCGGGAAGGACTGGTGACGTCGCGTCCCTATCGCGGCGTGTTTCTGACCGACGCCGGCGCCGCCATGGCCGAGCGGGTGCGGGCGCGCCATCGCCTGGTGGTGGACTTCCTGCTCGCGGTGGGTGTGCCGCAGGAGGCGGCGGAATCCGACGCCGAAGGCATGGAGCATTACGTCTCCGAAAAGACGCTCAGCGCCTTCCGCCGCTTCCTCGCCGCGCGGGGCTAACGCACCAGCCCCGACGGGATGGCGCGCAGCCTCGGCGTTTTACGGCCCACACGCGGGTCACCCCGGATCAGGCCGTTCGGCGCCCCGGCCACAACGGCTTATGCCGCGCTGAAATTTAGGCGTCACGAAGACGTCCTGAACCGAGGTCCCGCCCCGGCGCCTTCGAGCATGCAAGCGTTCCACTAGCTTCAACACCTAAGGTGCGCGCTCGGGGACCGACTGTCCCTCATCACGGGGCCGCTTGCTGCCGTGAGGGACGAGGTCGCGCTGCGGTGGTTCGCCGCCAGCGTTCAGGCACATCGCGGATTGCGCGTGCGGGTTGGGGGAAAAGGCATGTCGTTCAAGCATTGGCCGCTGACACTCAAGGTCGTCAGCCTCCTGTTGTTGCTGGCAATATTTTCATTCGGCGCAATTATCTACGCTTCCCTGCAGATGACGGCCATCAACGCGGTCGGAACCGCCATCATCGAAGGCCCCGCCCCCGCGATCGCCAATCTCGCCCGCACCAATCGCCTGCTGCGGCAGGTCGAAATCGGCATCTGGAGGCTGATCGCCGGCCATACGCCGGAAGAGGACGCGGACGCAAAGCAGCTCATCGAGCAGGTCCTCAAGGATTACAGGACACGCACCGACCTCATCCAGGCCGAGGCCCCCGCTTTTGCCGCCGAGATGGAACAACTGGTGCAAAAGGTGCAGAGCACCATGGCCGGCGACTGCGGCTCCGTCATGCGTGAGGCCGCAACCGCGACCACCGCCGACGAGATCGCCCGCGTGGATCAGGTCATGCGCACCACCTGCTCGCCGAAGATCGACGCGCTCGCCAATGCCACCACCGGAATCAACAAGAAGCTGACCGCCACCATGGAGGCCGAGAACGCGGCCGCCGTCGCGCTCGCCCACCAGACCGCCTGGCTGCTGACCATCGGCATGGCGGTCGGCACCGTTCTGGTGATCGGGCTGGCCGTTCTCATCACCCGCCGCAGCATCGTCGCGCCGGTGACGGATTCCATGTCGGTCATGACCGCCCTTGGCCATGGCGAGCTTGAGGTGCAGGTGCCCCACACCGACCGCCGCGACGAGGTGGGCGCCATCGCCAATGCGCTGGTGGAGCTGCGCGCCAAGCTGCAGGAGGCCGCCCGGCAGCGCATCGCCCAGGCGGAGGCGGAGGCGGTCGCCAAGGCGCAGATCGTGCGCCGGAGCAAACTGGCCGAGGATTTCGTTTCCCGCATCCAGAATCTGGTCGCCGGCTTCGTTCACTCCTCAAGCGATGTGGCCGACGCCGCCCGCAACCTCTCGGCCACGGCCGAGGAGACCTCGCGCCAGGCCCAGGCGGTGGCCGCCGCCTCCGAACAGGCCTCCACCAATGTGCAGACGGTGGCGTCCGCGTCGGAGGAGATGGCGGCCTCGGTCCGCGAGATCAACGGGCAGGTCGCCCATTCGGCAGCGGTCGCCGATACGGCCTTCCTCGAGGCCAAGACCTCGAACACCCATATCGGCGCCCTGTCGAAGGCGGCAGTAGATATTGGCGACGTGCTTGGCCTCATCAAGGACATCGCGGCGCAGACCAACCTCCTGGCCCTCAATGCCACCATCGAGGCCGCGCGCGCCGGCGAGGCCGGCAGGGGCTTTGCGGTGGTCGCCTCGGAGGTCAAGCAGCTCGCCGAGCAGACCGCCAAGGCCACCGACGAAATCTCCGACAAGATCGCCGAGATCCGCCAGGCGACCGACAGCACCGTGGATTCCATGGCCGAGATCATCCGCGTCATCACCACCATCAAGGAAACCGCAACCGCCATTGCCGGCGCGGTTGAGGAGCAGGGGGTGGCCACGGCGGAGATCGCCCAGAACTGCCAGCAGGCGGCCACGGGCACCAGCGAGGTGGCCCAGAACATCACCGGCGTCGGTCAGGCGGCGGAGATGACCGGGGGCGCCTCCACCCAGCTGATGACCCTCTCCACCGGCCTCTCGGCCCAGGCGAGCGACCTGCGGGTGGTGGTGGATACCTTCGTCAAGGACCTGGCCGCCGCCTGACGCCGGGCAGCACCGGAGCACCGCATGGCCGGCAGGGTGCCCGACCGGCAAGTGCATTCCCGGCGTGGGCGTCGTAATCTCCCACGCATCATTCCCGGATGCGTGGGGTCATCGTGAAGAAGATCGGCTTTCTCTCGTTCGGGCATTGGACGCCCTCGCCCCAGTCCCAGACGCAGTCGGCGGCCGACGCGCTGCTGCAATCCATTGAGCTGGCCGTGGCCGCCGAGGAGCTGGGCGCCGACGGGGCCTATTTCCGGGTTCACCACTTCGCCCGCCAGCTCGCCTCGCCGTTCCCGTTGCTCGCGGCGGTGGGCGCGCGCACCCGCCGGATCGAGATCGGCACGGCGGTCATCGACATGCGCTACGAAAATCCGCTCTACATGGCGGAGGATGCGGGCGCGGCCGACCTCATTTCCGGCGGTCGGCTCCAGCTCGGCATCAGCCGCGGCTCGCCGGAGCAGGTGATCGACGGGTGGCGCCATTTCGGCTACGCCCCGGCTGCGGGCGAAAGCCCCTCCGACATGGCCCGCCGCCACACGCAGGTGTTTCTCGACCTGTTGCGCGGCGACGGCTTCGCCCAGCCCAATCCCCGCCCCATGTTCCCCAACCCGCCGGGCCTCTTGCGCCTGGAGCCCCATGCCGACGGCCTCAGGGATCGCATCTGGTGGGGCGCCGGCTCGGACGCGACAGCCCAATGGGCGGCGAAGATGGGCATGAACCTGCAAAGCTCCACGCTCAAGGACGACGAAGGCGGGCAACCCTTCGCCCTCCAACAGGCCCGCCAGATCCGCGCCTTCCGCGCCGCCTGGGTCGAGGCCGGACATGCGCGCGCGCCACGGGTCTCGGTCAGCCGCAGCATCTTCGCCCTGGTGAGCGACGCCGATCGGGCCTATTTCGGCCGCGGCGGGGCGGAGCAGGATCAAATCGGCTTCATCGATGAAAAGACGCGGGCCATCTTCGGCCGCAGCTACGCCGCCGAGCCCGACACCCTCATCGCGCAACTGCGCGCCGATGAAGCCATCGCCGAAGCCGACACCCTCCTGCTCACCGTGCCCAATCAGCTCGGCGTCGCCTACAATGCGCATGTGATCGAAACGATCCTGAAGCACATCGCCCCCGCCCTCGGCTGGCGGTGACGGGCGCCCCGCAGCGGCGCGTCGAGAAAGGCTGTCAATTCAAGGCTCTGAAGCAAGCCCCTCGTCGTGGAACGCGGACATGCTTTGGCAACCTCCAAAGAGCTTGACGCCGCCGTCATATCGGCCTGCAGGATCGAGCAAAGGCCTCCGGTCACCCCTAGGCCGTAGTGACGATTTAAGGATTTGGGATTCCCAAGTGGTCGCAAATCGGATTCAACGCTGATTTTGGAGGATCGGCGATGGACTGCGATGCTCTTCGGGATGATCAGTGGGAGCGGATCAAGGGCTTTGTGCCAGGCGGCACGAAGGGCAAGCGCGGGCCGCGCACCGACAATCGGAAGTTTCTGGATGCGCTGTTGTGGATGGCGCGCTCGGGCGGGCGCTGGCGTGATCTGCCCGAGCGGCTGGGCGATTATCGCTCGGTGAAGCGGCGCTATTACCGCTGGATCGAGATGGGCGTTCTCGACGAGATCCTGTCAGTGCTGGCGCGCGAAGCCGATCTGGAATGGCTGATGATCGACAGCACCATCGTGCGGCCGGCGCCCGCGCCGCAAAAGGGGGGCGGATGCCCAGGGCCTGGGCCGGTCTCGCGGCGGCCTGAGCACCAAGATCCACGCCGCCGCCGATGCCCTCGGGCTCCCAGTCCGCCTAATCGGGACGCCGGGGCAGCGCAATGACATCGCCCTTGCCCACCACCTCATCGAAGACATGGATGCGGCCGCCCTGCTGGCCGACAAGGGCTATGATGCCAACCACCTTGTTGATGCGATGGAAGAACGCGCAACCGAAGTCGTCATTCCGCCCAAGCGGGATCGCAAGATCCAGCGCATCTACGACGCCCACCTCTACAAGGAGCGCAACAAGATCGAGCGCTTCTTCAACAAGCTCAAACAGTTCCGGTGCGTCGCCACGCGATACGACAAGTTGCTCGTCAACTTCATGGGCTTCGTCAAACTCGCCGCAATCGCCATCTGGCTCAAATAGTTAAATCGTCACCACGGCCTAGGCCGTAAACCCATAAATTTGCTTTGTGTTTTGGTGCTACCATGATTCAAATCTTCCGAACGAGGAAGCCCTGAATGACGCGCCGCCGCCACGAGCTCACCGACCATGAATGGTCGATTCTCTCGCCCTTGCTGCCCAACAAACCTCGCGGTGTGCCTCGGGTCGATGATCGACGGGTTCTCAACGGCATCCTTTGGCGGTTCCGGACCGGCTCGCCATGGGCTGAGGTTCCAGAGCGATATGGTCCACCGACAACCTGCTACAACCGCTTCGTCCGTTGGCGGAAGGCCGGCGTATGGGATCGCCTTCTTCAAGCGGTTTCCGACGCTTACGACGGCGACATCGTCATGATCGACTCGACCTGTGTCCGTGTCCACCAACATGGAGCCACGGGAAAAAGGGGGATTCTGACGATGGCGGCATGGGACGTTCCCGCGGCGGGCTCACCAGCAAAATCCACGCGCTCGTCGACGCGGAAGGTCGCCCCGTTAGCCTCCGCCTGACCGCCGGCCAAGTGGCAGATTGCTCCGAGGCCGACGCGCTGATCGACACTATCGGCGAGGGCGACATCCTACTGGCCGACAAGGGCTACGACAGTAACGCCATTCGAGCCAAGGCAGCGGAGCGCAAAGCCTGGGCCAATATCCCGCCAAAAGCTAATCGCAAGGGCCGCTTCGCCTTTTCGAGCTGGGTCTATAGGCAGCGTAACCTTGTGGAGAGGTTCTTCAACCGGATCAAACAGTTCCGAGGCATCGCCACACGTTATGACAAAGACCCAGTCAACTTCCTCGCCGCCGTCAAACTCGTCGCCGCGAGGATCTGCTGTCTGAGTCTATGAGTCGACGGCCTAAGCCGTAGCCAACATATTCAGGATAGGCCGCCAGCCGTGTCGAGCGCTCTTGGCGGCTCCGAGCAGACGGCCATCCCGGCCGGGCAAATAACTGTGAGGTCCGCTCTTCCACTTGCGAACAGACGGGCGGCATGCCACGAATGCGCCTGTGTAGCGGTATCATATTCCGCTAGCTGACGCGCTAGGCGGGATGCCCGAGATCGACCTTGATCATGAGCATGCGCCCGGATCGGGCGCTCGTTTTGCTCAAGTGACACTACCAGGTCACATCTTGCAGCTCTTATGAGATCGCAAGATCGACTTGGAATGATGTGTTGGGGACATAATCATGGCAACGATTACGGGCACGTCTGCTTACGGCGAAACCCTGCTCGGCACGAGCGACGACGATACCCTCGACGGCGCAGGGGGGGGCTACGACACCCTCACCGGTGGGGTAGGCAACGACACCTATGTGGTGCAGTCGGTCAGCGACATCGTGGAGGAAACCGCTGGCGATGGCACCGACACGGTGCAGACGGCGCTGCCCGACTACGACCTCAGTAACGCCCCCCACACCGACAATGTGGAGAACCTCGTCTATACGGGCTCGTCGGATTTCACCGGGTTCGGAAATGACCTGGCGAACGCCATCACGGGCGGGGCGGGCAACGATTTTCTCGATGGCGGGGCGGGCGACGATACCGTCACCGGCGGGCTGGGCGACGATACCTATCGGGTGGACACGGTGGGCGATACCGTGACCGAGGCCGCGGGCGAAGGCGTCGACGAGGTGTGGACGCGACTGTCCTCCTACACCCTGCCCGACAATTTTGAGAACCTCTTCACTCCGAGCTCGTCGAACTTCACCGGGATCGGGAATGCCCTGGCGAACACCCTTGAGAGCGGGGGGGGCGACGACATCCTGCGCGGCGGCGCTGGCAACGACACCCTCTACGCCGACGACGGCAACGACCGCCTCGACGGCGGGTCCGGGGCCGACACGCTGGAAGGCGGGGCCGGGGCCGACACCTATGTGGTGGACTCGGCCAGCGACACCGTGACCGAAGCCGTCAGCGAAGGCACCGACCGGGTGTTCGCCTCCCTGTCGGCCTACACCCTCACCGACAATGTGGAGAACCTGACCTATACCGGGGCCTCCTCCTTCACCGGCACAGGCAACAGCCGCGCCAATG
>NZ_JABWGX010000038.1 GCF_021730435.1 Xanthobacter agilis | reverse complement strand
CTCGATGTTCTTCACCGTGGTTCCCGCCTCGCCTCCGATGGTCACAACGGAGGTGGAGCCGGCCTCGGTATTCAGCGTGAAGGTCACACTCGTGGTTGCGCCACTGAAGTCCAGCACCGCGATGTCATCGTCGGCGCCGCCGTCCAGCGTATCCTTGCCACCGTCGCTGGAGAGGGTGTCGTCGCCATTGCCGCCGCTAAGCGTATCGTTGCCGAGGCCGCCGTAGACACGGTCGTTGCCATCGTCGCCGCTGAGTGCATCATCTCCGAGGCCGCCGTAGACACGGTCGTCGCCATCGTCACCATTGACAACGTCGTTGCCGTCCTGGCCCTCAAGCCAGTCATTCCCGGCCCCGCCATTCAGCGTGTCGTTGCCGGCATAGCCGAGGAGGGTGTCGTTGCCGGCTATCCCATTGATGATGTCAGCATCCTGAGTGCCCGTAAGATAGTCATCCGCTGCGGTCCCGACGATGCGGCTCATTCCTCTCCCCCCTCGACAATCCCGGTGACACCTCGCCGTCGCCATGCAACTTGAGCGCACCGAATGGGGGCTTCTTACGGAACTCGGTTGTGGGCCGCAACATCAGGTACCGCATGAGGCGTTCACGTTTCCGGGGAGTGAAGCACGCCGAAGGGACCAATGCCGGCCGCTCCTTGGCGTCGGCCCCGAAGCCGCCCTCGACGGGGCGCAGGTTGAAGTCGCCCCCGTAAGGCGCGCGGACGAGCGTCCGGGGCGCCGTCCGGTACCAGGCGGTCCAGCGCGTCCCGGCGCGCGACGTTCCGATCAAGGCGGGCCTTGGGTGAAGGTTTCCCGATTGCGCGTGGCCGCGGCCCGCTCGAGTCCGCCCAAGCCCATGTCGCCGGTGGCCTGGAGGGTGGTCGACAGCGATCCGGGGAGAATGTCGAAGGTGGATCGGGCGGGTGCGAGACACCTATTCGCCCGGCGTATCCCCTGGCGCGTCCGAAGTGCCCCCGCCTGCCTTTTTCGCCCGGCGGGCGGCAGCGGCGGCATTATGCTGCGCCTTGCGCGCGTCCCGGCCTTCGCGCCCCTCGACGAGAGACGTGATCGCGCCGTGCAGCGTCGCAAGATCCTGGCGGGTCAGACCCAGGCGATGGAAAATATTGCGAATGTTGCGCGTGGTGGAGGGCCGCTTCTCCGGTGAGCGGAAGAAGCCCGCGTCTTCCAGCGCCCCTTCCAGGTGGTCGAAGAAGGCGAACAGGTCCTGCTTATCGGCCAGCGGCGACTTATCGGCGGCGGCAAAGGGCAATGCGCCGGCGCTCGCCGCCTTAAACCACTCGTAGCCGACCACCGCCACGCAGGTGGCGAGATTGAGGGAGGCAAAGGCGGGGTTCACCGGCAGGGTGAGAATGGCGTCGCACAACGACACCTCTTCCGTATAGAGCCCGGTGCGCTCGCGGCCGAATACCAGCGCCACATCCGCGCCCGCGGCCAGATGCCGGCCCGCCGCCTGCGCCGCGGCGTCGGCACCGAACACCGGCTTGGCCATGCCGCGCTCCCGCGCCGTGGCCGCGATGGCGTATTTGATATCGACAAGAGCCGCCCGCAGATCGGGAAAAAGCTCCGCCTGCTCCAAGACCCGATCGGCGCCGGCGCTGAACACGCGCGCATTCTCATTAGGCCAGCCTTCGCGCGGATTGACGATCCGCAGGCGGGACAGGCCGAAATTGCCCATGGCGCGCGCCGCCGAGCCGATATTCGCCCCAAGCTGGGGCTCAACCAGGATCACGGCCGGCCCGCCGGCGATCCAGGGTTTTGTGCTGTCCGTACCAGAACCTGGCATCATCTTCCTCCGCGCGGTCTCTCATACCCCATCGGCCGGCGTCGAGCTTGTACACATTGTCATGCAATTCATGCCAAAGGCGGGGGTCTTGGCGCTTTCGCTGGGAGCCATGCCGGTGCTATAGCGGCGCGCTGAGAGGATTGCCGAAGGGCAGGCAGGCCCAAACCGCGCGCCAGCACCGCGCGACGAGGACCTGAAAACCCGCACCCGAGGCAACTTCTGAAACAAATTTCATCCACGCGCAGAGCACCCCGAAAGGTCGTCCACATGGCGAAGATCAAGGTGGCTAACCCGGTCGTCGAACTCGACGGCGACGAGATGACCCGGATCATCTGGCAGTACATCAAAGACAAGCTGATCCACCCCTATCTCGACATCGACCTCGAGTATTACGACCTCTCGGTCGAGAACCGCGACGCCACCAACGACCAGGTGACCATCGACTCGGCCAACGCCATCAAGAAGCACGGCGTGGGCGTCAAGTGCGCCACCATCACCCCCGACGAAGCGCGGGTGAAGGAATTCAACCTCAAGGAAATGTGGAAGTCGCCCAACGGCACCATCCGCAACATCCTTGGCGGCGTGATCTTCCGCGAGCCCATCATCTGCCAGAACGTGCCGCGTTTGGTGCCGGGCTGGACCCAGCCCATCGTCGTCGGCCGCCACGCCTTCGGCGACCAGTATCGCGCCACCGATTTCAAGGTGCCGGGCAAGGGCACCCTCACCATCTCCTTCGTGGGTGAGGATGGCACCAAGATCGAGAAGGAAGTCTATAAGTACCCGGGCTCGGGCGTGGCCATGGCCATGTACAATCTGGATGAATCCATCCGTGATTTCGCCCGCGCCTCGCTCAATTACGGCCTGATCCGGAACTATCCGGTTTACCTCTCCACGAAGAACACGATCCTGAAGGCCTATGACGGCCGCTTCAAGGATATCTTCCAGGAGGTCTTCGACGCCGAGTTCAAGGAAGAGTTCACCAAGCGCGGCATCACCTATGAGCACCGCCTCATCGACGACATGGTGGCCTCCGCGCTCAAGTGGTCGGGCGGCTATGTCTGGGCCTGCAAGAACTATGACGGCGACGTGCAGTCGGACATCGTGGCCCAGGGCTTCGGCTCGCTTGGGCTGATGACGTCCGTGCTCATGACCCCCGATGGCAAGACGGTCGAGGCCGAGGCCGCCCACGGCACCGTGACCCGCCACTATCGCGAGCACCAGAAGGGCAAGGAGACCTCCACCAACTCCATCGCCTCCATCTTCGCCTGGACCCGTGGTCTCGCCCACCGCGCCAAGCTTGACGGCAACGAGGAATTGGCCGCCTTCTCCAAGACCCTCGAAAAGGTGTGCGTGGACACGGTCGAGTCCGGCTACATGACCAAGGATCTCGCCCTGCTGGTGGGCGCCGACCAGAAGTGGCTGTCCACCACCGGCTTCCTCGACAAGATCTCCGAGAACCTCCACAAGGCGCTCGCCTGAGGCCTTGCCCCCGCGGACATCGTCCAAGACGTCAAGGAAACGCCGGCTCCCGCGAGCCGGCGTTTTCGTTTTCAGGACCCGCCCGGCGCTACGCCCGCGACTGCCGCGATGCGCCCGCCCGCGTCCCTCGCCTCAGTGGAGCGCCTATTCGATCTTTTCGTCGGGATAGACGCCGAACAGCTGCGACTGCGGCACATAGCCGTCGAAGCCCTCGCCCGAGAGGCGGCAGAATTTGCCGTCGCACTTCTTCACAGTGCCGAGCACTCCCGGCTCCAGCCGCGCCACCACCTTCGCATCGGCGTTGGGCTCGGCGCGCAGCACCACGGTTTCGTTCTTCAGCCACGGCGCCACCAGAGCGGTGCGGCGCAAGGACAGCATGGAATGGTACACCCATCCCTCAGCCCCATCGGCGTCGCGGATGCGGCGCCAGGTCTCGAATTCGGCGGTCACCTCCACCGGCAGGCCGGCGCGGGAGAACACCCAGGCCACGTCCTGGTCCTTGTTGGGCCCGTTGCGCACATTGACCTTGTCGGCCTTCAGGGACACGAAGCGCGGCACCGGCAGGCCCGATGTCCCATCCTCGGCGGCAGCGGCCGTCCCGATGACACCCATCATCACCATGGCGGCCAAAGCCAGTGCCGACAGGGTCCGCAGGGGGCCTCTTGAGGGAAGAGCTCGCGCCATCGACGCCATCGGCTGGTCCTTTCGCACTCGGGGTTCCGGGCTGAGGCAGTGCGCCCGCGCCACGACCTCGTCAAGCGCGTGCGGCGCGGGATGCCTTGTGTTTCCCCGCCTGTCTGATAGACGGAACGAGAACGGTTAAGAAATGGGGAATGGGAAGTGCCCATGGTGCGCCGCAAACCGCTGGTCGTCGTCACGCGCAAGTTGCCCGAATCAGTCGAGACCCGCATGCGGGAGCTGTTCGACGCCCGCCTGAACGTGGACGATACGCCCATGGATCAGGCCGCGCTCATCGAGGCGGTGAAGACCGCCGATGTGCTGGTTCCGACAGTCACCGACCGGATTGATTCCGCTCTGCTGTCCCAGGCGGGGGAGAATCTGCGTCTTATCGCCTCCTTCTCCAACGGCGTGGACCACATCGACGTGGCGAGCGCGCTCAACCGGGGCATCACCGTCACCAACACGCCCGGCGTCCTTACCGAGGACACGGCGGACATGACCATGGCGCTCATCCTCGCGGTGCCGCGCCGTCTGGCCGAGGGCGCCCAGGTGATGATTTCCGAGAAGGACGAGTGGCCCGGCTGGTCGCCCACCTGGATGCTCGGCCGGCGGATCTGGGGCAAGCGCCTCGGCATCATCGGCATGGGCCGCATCGGCCAGGCGGTGGCGCGCCGCGCCAAGGCGTTCGGCCTGCAGATTCACTATCACAACCGCCACCGGCTGCCCTCCGGCATCGAGGAGATGCTGGACGCCACCTATTGGGACAGCCTGGACCAGATGCTGGCCCGCATGGACATCATCTCGGTGAACTGCCCGCACACGCCCGCCACCTATCATCTGCTCTCGGCCCGCCGCCTGAAGCTGCTGAAGAATGATGCCTATGTGGTCAATACCGCGCGCGGCGAGGTCATCGACGAAAGCGCCCTCACCCGCCTGCTGGAAGCCGGCGAGCTCGGGGGCGCGGGCCTCGACGTGTTCGAGCAGGAGCCGGCGGTAAACCCGAAGCTGGTGCGCCTCGCCAAGCAGGGCAAGGTGGTGCTGCTGCCGCATCTGGGCTCGGCGACCCTCGAAGGGCGCATCGACATGGGCGAGAAGGTGATCGTGAACATCAAGACCTTCATGGATGGCCACCGCCCGCCGGATCGTGTTCTACCCGCCATGCTGTGAGGCGGAACGCGCGTGGGAATCGAACGGCCGGGGCTCGCCCGGCCGTTCTTGTTCCGGCCCTCGCTCAAGCCCTGAGGGGCCGCGCGCAGGCACCTGGGGCCACGGCGCGCTTCCCTCGCCCGGCTCTGTGTCGTACTCTCCCGCCGGTAAATCGCTCCGTGGCCGCCCGGTCATGAGGCGCCGGGACGATCCATGACCGTGATGCCTTTCTCGACTGATCCTTGCTGCTGCCAGCCCCTGCCGCGCGCCACCGGCGCAGGCCCGGTGGTCGCTCGATGGTGCGACGCGCGCTGAGATCCTGATCCGCCGTCGCTTGACCCCATCCGCCCGGACCGCTTTAACCCGCCGGGAATCCCCGATGCCATCGGGCCTGGAGCCGCCAGGGAGCCATCATGACCGCCGTTACGCTGATCGATAATTACGACAGCTTCACCTACAATCTCGTGCACTACCTGGGCGAGCTCGGTGCCACCGTCACCGTCCACCGCAACGATGCCGTCTCCATCGCCGATGTGCTGGCCGAAAAGCCCGAGGCCATCGTGTTGTCGCCCGGCCCCTGCACGCCCACCGAGGCCGGCATCTGCTGCGATCTCATTGCCGAGGCGGGGGCGGATGTGCCCCTGTTCGGCGTGTGCCTCGGCCATCAGGCCATCGGGCAGGTGTTCGGCGGCGAGGTGGTGCGCGCGCCGACCCCCATGCATGGCAAGCTCTCGGAGATCCTGCACGAGGGCAAAAGCGTGTTCCGCGGCCTCAACCATTCGTTCCAGGCCACGCGCTACCATTCCCTGATCGTGAAGCGCGACACCCTGCCGGATACGCTCGAGATCACCGCCCACACGGCGGACGGGCTCATCATGGGCCTGGCGCATAAGACGCGCCCCATCCACGGCGTCCAGTTTCACCCGGAGAGCATCGCCTCGCAGAACGGCCACGCGCTCCTGCGCAATTTCCTGGAGATCGCGACCGCATTCAACGCGGCCAAAGCCAGAGGCTGAGGACCAGACATGACGGACGAGTTCAAGCCGCTGCTCGGCAAGGTCGCCACCGGCGCCAGCCTCACCCGCGACGAAGCCGCGATCGTGTTCGACAAGATGATGTCCGGCGAGGCCACCCCCTCGCAGATGGGCGCCCTGCTCATGGGCCTGCGCGTGCGCGGGGAGACCGTGGACGAGATCGCCGGCGCGGTCTCCGTGATGCGAGCCAAGATGCTGCCGGTGTCCGCGCCGGCCGGGGCCGTGGACGTGGTGGGCACGGGCGGCGATGCTTCCGGCTCCTACAACATCTCCACCTGCGCCTCCTTCATCGTGGCGGGCGCGGGCGTGCCGGTGGCCAAGCACGGCAATCGGGCGCTGTCCTCGAAATCCGGCGCGGCGGACGTGCTGACCGCACTCGGCGTGCGCATCGATCTTGCTCCCGCCGGCATCTCCCGCTGCATCGCGGAAGCGGGCATCGGCTTCATGTTCGCGCCCTCGCACCACCCGGCCATGAAGCATGTGGGTCCCACCCGCGTGGAGCTTGGCACCCGCACCATCTTCAACCTCATCGGCCCGCTCTCCAATCCGGCGGGCGTGACCCGGCAGATGGTGGGTGTATTTGCCAAGTCCTGGATCGTGCCGCTGGCGGAAGTGCTGAAGACGCTCGGCTCCGAGCGGGCCTTCGTGGTGCACGGGTCGGACGGGTTGGACGAGATCACCATTTCCGGCACCACCGACATTGCGGTGCTGGAGGATGGCCGCATCCACACCTTCCAGGTGACGCCCGAGGACGTGGGCCTTGCCCGTGCCCCCGCCGAGGCCCTGAAGGGCGGTGACGCCAAGGTCAATGCCATCGCCCTCACGGCCGTGCTGGACGGGGCGCGCAACGCCTATCGCGATGTCTCCCTCTTCAATGCCGCCGCCACCCTGGTGGTCGCCGGCCGCGCCAAGGACCTGCGCCAGGGGGTGGAGATGGCCACCGCCAGTCTTGAGTCCGGCGCCGCCAAAACCAAGCTGGAGCAGCTCGTGGCCATTTCCGCGGCAGCCGCGGAGGTCGCCTGATGACCAACATCCTCACCCGCATCGAAGCCTACAAGCGCGAGGAAATCGCCGCTGCCAAGCGGGCCCATCCCCTGGCCGAGATCGAGGCGGCCGCCAAGGCGGCGCCGCGCGTGCGTCCGTTCGGGCAAGCGCTCAAGACCCGCATTGCCGAGGGACAGACCGCGCTCATCGCCGAGATCAAGAAGGCGAGCCCGTCCAAGGGCCTGATCCGCACCGACTTCGATCCGCCCGCGCTCGCCCGGGCCTATGAGCGCGGCGGCGCCACCTGCCTCTCCGTGCTCACGGACACCCCCTCCTTCCAGGGTGCGCCGGATTATCTGAAGACGGCGCGGGCGGCGGTGAAGCTGCCGGTGCTGCGCAAGGATTTCATGTACGACACCTATCAGGTGGCCGAAGCCCGCGCCTGGGGGGCGGACTGTATCCTCATCATCATGGCCGGGGTGGATGACGCCCTCGCACGCGACCTTGCCGATGCCGCCGCCGCTTACGGCATGGATGCCATCTTCGAGGTGCACGACGACGCCGAGCTCGACCGTGCCCTGGCCCTGCCGAGCCGCCTCATCGGCATCAACAATCGCGACCTGCGCACCTTCGAGACCACCCTCGCCACCTGTGAGCGCCTTGCACCGCTGGTGCCGCAGGACCGCCTCATCATCGGCGAGAGCGGGATCTTCACTGCCGCCGACGTGGCCCAACTCGCGCGGGTGGGCGTTCACTCCATCCTCGTGGGCGAGAGCCTGATGCGCCAGGATGATGTCGCGTCCGCCACCTCTCTCCTGCTTGCGTCCTGATCTTGCCCTATACGTCACTTTCAGCCTTAATGTGTGCGCCGGCCCGGTGAAGAGGCCGGCACACATGGGAGGATCGTGATGAAATCGGCCTTTGCCGCCGCCCTTGCCGGGGCGGCGCTTGTTTTGGCAGGCCCAGCGCTGGCGGCGGACCCGACCGGCCTGTGGCAAACCTCCACCCGCAGCGGGCAAGTGGAAATCACCAAATGCGGCCCCGATTTGTGCGGTCGCCTTGTCTCCTCCGAGGGGCTGAAGGCAGATCCAGCCCTCAAGGACGTGAACAATGCCAACCCCAGGCTGCGCGATCGCGCGCTGAAGGGCTTGACCATCCTCACCGGCTTCTCCGGCGGCCCCGACGCGTGGACCGGGGGCAGCATCTACAATGCCGAGGACGGCAAGACCTATTCCGGCACCCTCACCCTGGACGGCACTGACACCCTCAAGGTGAAGGGCTGCGTGATCGTGCCCCTCTGTAAGACGCAGACCTGGACCCGCCTGCGCTGACGCCCCCGGCCGGGCCGCGGTGGCCCGGCCGCGCGGTCGGCGTGGAAGAGAGGCGAGGGTAGACGGCGCCGGCGCAAACGGTGCCGTTGAAGGCCAGCAAAAGCGCCCACAGGGCAACCGAACGACGCTCGCTCCCGCAGCGATCCTGAAGCAAACCACCACGCGGCCGGTTCAACGCCCCGATCCCGCCCGGCGCTGCACAGGGCGCCCGGCCCGCCTTGTCCCCGACTGTGGTTGTCAAGACGCTCACGCAACCGGCAGCCTTCGCCCCAATCGGGAGCCAAGGCCTCCCGCCCCGATCACGCCACTGTGGATCGGAACCCGCCGGCCTCAGCTCGTGGCTGGCCCGCGCGCCAGCCATTCGGGGCGATCGCCGCCGAGGCGCGGCGTGGGGCGCGACCAGCGGCAGGGCGTCTCCGCCATCCCCAACACCGGCCCGAGCGTCTTCAAATCGCCGTAGCAGGTGCCGTTCACCTCCACCGACAGGGCGTCGAACTCGGGCGGGGTGAGGCGGCCGGGCGCATCGGAAAATCCGCTCACCAGCCCCTCGCGCTGCAACAGCATGGCCGATTGGCACAGCGACACCTGCACCCGGTAGCTGCCGCCCTCCCGCGTCCGCCGCGCCAGGGCCAGCATGGCGCCGAACGCACCCAGGAAGCCGGTGATGAAGTCGCACATGAACACCGGTGTCAGCTCCGGCCGCCCTGCCCCGCTGGCCTCGCCCTGGGTGTGGCAGATGCCGGTGACCGCCTGGGCCACCTGATCCCAGCCCGCGCGCCCGGCGAACGGGCCACCGGAGCCGAAGCAGTTCACCGAGACATGAACGAGCCCCGGCCGCAGCGCCATCAGCTCCTGAACGCCGAAGCCATGGGCGCCGAGGCGCTCCGGCCGGTAGCCGTCGATGAACACGTCCGCCTCCCGCACCAGCGCGCGCAGCCGGTCCGCCTCCTCCGGGCGGGTGAAATTGAGGAAGGCGCTGCGCTTGCCGTGGCTGGTGTCGCGCACGAAGGCCGGCACCTGGGGCAGCTCCGGCGCCGTGACCATCAACACGTCGGCGCCATGCTCGGCAAGGCTGAGACCCGCCGTCGGCCCGGCCAGGATGCGGGTAAGGTCGAGCACGCGCAACCCCGCCAGAGGCGCCGCCCCGGCCGGCAACGGCTGTGGCGCGCTCTCCGCCACCTTGGTGATCTCCACCACCGGCCGCGCCGCGAGATAAGCGCCATGGGGATGGGCGAGCCACTCCTGCGGCGTGCGCACCTTGCCACCGCACGCGCGCGCCGCCGCCAGCGCATCTTCCAGCGCATCGGCGGACCACCGCCCCACCGCGGCGCTCACGGCCTCCACCGTGCTGTCGCAGGCGAGCACATCCAGAACCCGCCGCTCCAGGTGGGGCAGATTGGTATGGGGCAGGACATAACCGCCGTCCGCCGCCGCCCAGGGCTGGGTCAGCGCCACCATGTGCTTCATGGCCGGCGCGGTCGGAATGGGATGGTGGAGGCCATCCGCCCCCCGCAGCAGCGTCTCCTCGCCGCCGGAAAGGGAGGTGGCGGCGGCGGCGCGGGCATCGACCTTGATCGCCTGACGGCGCCCCGTGCGCAATTCCCACAAATCGTTGGCGGCAACGCCGCGCGCCGCCAGCACGGCGGCCGAGACCTCGCCAATGCGGAACGGCGTGCGAAAGAACGGATCGGCACCGGTCAATGTCACTTCGGCGGGATCGAGGGGCATCGTGCCCCGGATGGCCATCAGCTCGGCGAACGCGTTGGAGGACCGGGGTGAGAACGTCGTCATGAGTATTTAATGACCTCTATCGAGATGCGCCTTGGGCGCGATACCGGGGCGTTGCCGCCGGCCTGAACCGTTTCGATCCGAGCCGGCGGTTGCTCAGGCGGCAGCCGCCGGCATGCGCCCGGCGCCAAGGCCCTGGCGATCGGCGCGCGAGACCAGCCAGCAGGTGAGGAAGGCGAGCGGCATGGAGATCAGGGTCGGCGGATCGAGGCTGACCATCGGCGCGGCGAAGCCGAACACCTTCACCCACATGGACGGGCCCAGCACCGTGAGCACCAGCGCGGCCAGCAGCCCCGCGCTGCCACCGGCGATGGCCCCCCGCGTGGTGAGCCCGCGCCAATAGATGGAGAGCAGCAGCACTGGAAAGGTCGACGAGCAGGCGATGGCGAACGCCAGCGAGATCATATAGGCGACGTTCTGCCCCTCGAAGGCGATGCCGAGGGCGATGGCGAGAAGCCCCAGCACCACGGTGGCGATGCGGGAAATCTTCAGTTCCCGCTGATCGTCCACATGGCCCTTCAGCACCACGCGAGCGTAAAGGTCATGGCTGACCGCGGACGCCCCCGCCAGCGTGAGGCCGGCCACCACCGCGAGGATGGTGGCGAACGCCACCGCCGAGACCAGCCCCAGCATCACATTGCCGCCGAGAATGCGCGACAGGTGGATGGCCACCATGTTGACCCCACCCAGCACCTTGCCATCGGCCCCGATGGCGGACGGATCGCCGGCGAGGATGACGATGGCGCCGAACCCGAAGATGGCGGTGGCGGCATAGAAGGTGCTGATGAAGGCCGTGCCCCACACCACCGAGTTCCGCGCCGCGCGGGCATCGGGCACCGTGA
The DNA here is from genome assembly GCF_021730435.1 of Xanthobacter agilis. Classification (GTDB taxonomy): domain Bacteria; phylum Pseudomonadota; class Alphaproteobacteria; order Rhizobiales; family Xanthobacteraceae; genus Xanthobacter; species Xanthobacter agilis. The sequence continues at coordinate 22,531 of NZ_JABWGX010000038.1, read as the reverse complement.
AGAAACGCATCAGGATGTGCGGCAGCCCGGCGGTGCCGAACATGAGCGCGAGCGCCAGCGACAGGGCGGAAAACGGCGCGTGGGAGGCGGCCGCGGGCGCCAGCACGCCGGCCCCCTTCGGATGCGTCTGTGCCGCCGTCTTCAGGATCGCCGAGATGTCGAAGCCGAAGCGCTGCAGCACCAGCCCCGCGATCACCGCACCGCCCACCAGCATGAGGCACGCCTTGACGATCTGTACCCAGGTCGTGGCCATCATGCCGCCGAACATCACGTAGCAGATCATCAACACCCCCACGAGGGCGACGGCGGCCTTGAAGCTGATACCGAAAAGCAGCTCGATCAGCGCCCCGGCGCCGGCCAGCTGGGCGATCAGATAGAAGGCGATCACCACCAGCGAGGCCACCGCGCCGAAAATACGCATGGGGGTCTCCTCCAGGTTGAGGCTCACCACATCCGAGAAGGTGAACTTGCCCAGCCGCCGCAGCCGCTCCGCCAGCAGGAAGACCACGATGGGCATGCCGGTGGAATAGCCGATGGCGTAGATGTAGCCGTCGAACCCGCTGGTGAAGATCAGGCCCGTCAGGCCCAGAAACGCACCCGCCGACAAGGCGTCGCCGGCGAGCGCGAGCCCGTTCTGCAGGCTCGTGATATTGCCGCCCGCGGCATAGAAATCACTGGTGCCCTTGGTATGGCGCGCCGCCCACCAGGTGATCGCGAGCGACAGGAGCACGATGGCGATGAAACAGGTGATGGCGACCGTGTTCATCGCGCCACCCCTTCCGCCGCGATCACGGCCGCGCCGCCCTCGGCGGCCTTCTCCCGCCGGTTCGCCGCGAGCGCATAGGCCACGGTGAGCACGAACCCCAGGCCGATCACCCCAAGTCCCAATGCGAACGCCCAGGTGATCGCTCCACCCGGCCGCACCGGCGCCGCCAGCAGCTCCGGAGCGAATGCGCCAAGCGACGTGAATGCAAGATACACCACGGCCAGGACGGCCGTGGACAGGAGCCCCAGGGCGGCGCCCTCATCACCGGAGCGAGGGCCGGATGTCGTGTGTCTGCTCATGATTTTGTTCCCCTTCGTGGATGGAGGACACGCCGCGCCCCGCCGCGACCGGGGTCAGGGGGTGTCCACGCCTGGAGACGCCGGGGTTGGGAGCAGCCTCCGGCCACCGATCGCCTCACTTTTAATCAGGGAGTCGCCCTGACCATTTTCGAGGCTATCAACCACTTTGACATTCCTGAAATGGTTTGATTTGATCTCAGTCATCTGAAATTGAGATGGCCATGCAGAGCACGGACCTGGAATTCTTCATGGCGGTCAGCCGCGAGGCCTCCATCGGCGGCGCCGCCTTGAAGCTCAACACGGCCCAATCCAACGTGACGAACCGTATCAAGAAGCTGGAAGCGGACCTGGGCGTCGTCCTGTTCGAGCGGCATTCGCGCGGCGTGAAGCCGACCGCCGCCGCCGAGCGGCTGCTGCCGTTCGCCGCCGAGGTCAGCCGACTGCTGCGGGAGGCGCGCTTTTCCGTGACCGCGGGTGATGCCCCGCGCGGACCGCTCCTGATCGGCGCCATGGAGACCACCATGGCGCTGCGCCTCAGCGGCCGGCTGGTCCACTTCTCCCGCCTCTATCCAGAAGTGGACCTCAGCCTGCGGACCGGCACCACGGCGGAATTGGTGGAGCAGGTTCTGCATCAGGAGCTTGAGGGGGCCTATGTGTGCGGGCCGATCGCCCATCCCCGCCTCATGGCGCGGCGCGCCTTCATGGAAGACCTCGCCATCGTCGCCGGGCCGGATGTCGCGTCCCTCGACACCATCGTCGAGCGCGGACATGCCAACATCTACGTCTTCCGCCGCGGCTGCTCCTACCGCCAGCGGCTGGAACAGATCCTCGCCCGCCGCGGCATCGCGGTGGCGCGTACGCTGGAATACGGCAGCCTTGACGCCATCCTCGCCTGCGTGTCCGCCGGCATGGGCGTGACCCTGCTGCCGCTGGACCTCCTGAAGGCCCGCCGCCCCGCCCACGACCTCTCTGTGCTGCGCCTGCCGGAAGCGGAGGCGCAGGTGGAGACCTTGTTCATCCGCCGCGCACAGGCTTATGTCTCCCCGGCGCTGACGGCGTTTCTCGGCTCCGTCGACACCGGCGCGACACCACCCGCCGCGCCAGTCCCGTCAGAGGAGCCCCCCAACGGGACCGCGCCCGCGCCGTCCCAGGTCTGACGCGGGCCTGTCTGACGCGGACCTGCCTCACGCGGCCGCGAAATCCGCGACAAAACTGTCGACCGTCTTGCGCAGCTCTTGAGCCTGACCAGAGAGGCCCGAGGACAGTGTCAGCAACTGCGTGGCGGCCGCCCCCGTCATCCCCGCCGCCTGCCCCACGCCGGAGATGTTCTGCATCACCTGATGGGTGCCGCTGGCCGCCTGCTGGCAGTTCTGGGCAATCTCACCCGTCGCAGCGCTCTGCTCCTCCACCGCGCCGGAGATGGTGGTGGCGATCTCCTTGATGGTGGAAATCACCTGGGCAATCGCGCTCATGGACCGCACCGAGCTTTCAGTCGCCTGCTGGATCTCGGACACTTTCGAGCCGATCTCCTCGGTCGCCTTGCCGGTCTGGTGCGCAAGCGCCTTCACCTCGGCCGCCACCACCGCGAAGCCTTTTCCCGCCTCGCCGGCGCGCGCCGCCTCGATGGTGGCATTCAGCGCCAATAGATTGGTCTGGTCGGCGATGCTCCGGATGAGATTGATGACATCGCCAATCGAGGACGCAGCGGCGGCGAGGTCGGAAATGCGGGCGTTGGAGCTCTGCGCTTCAGAAAAGGCGGTGTCCGCGATCTGTACCGAATGCACCACCTGGCTGCTGATCTCGCGCACGGAAGCCGCCATCTCCTCGGTCGAGGCGGCGACGGTCTGAACATTGGTGGCGGCGTCTTCCGCGGCGCCGGACACCGCATGTGCCTGCTGGGCTGTCTGTTCCGCGGTGGCCGACAGGTTGCGGGCGGCATCGGCGACCTCGCCGGAAGATCCGGCAAAGCCGGCCGCGAGCCCCTGCATCCGCTCGACAAAGGTGGCAGCAAGCCGTTCGCGACGGGCGAGGGCTTCGCGTTCAGTCCTCTCCCGCGCTTCCTGTTCCAGCTTCATGCGCACACCTTCACGCATGCGCTCTTGCATGTAGACGACACTCCGGCCAATGGCGCCGAACTCATCGGAGCGGCGTGAGGACACGATTTCCGCATCGAGATGGCCGTCACCGATCGCCCTCAGGTCGGCCGAAAGCGTGGTCATGGGGCGCGTGATGGAGCGGTAAAGGAGGAAGAAGGCCGTGGCGAGAACCACGAGCAGCACGGAAATGCTCACGGCGAGTCGAGTCGCTTGCGCTTGGAACTCCCTGTCGATGTCGTCCACATAGACGCCAGCGGAGATCACCCAGCCCCAGGGCTCGAACAGGACGCTGTAGGAGACCTTTTCATAGGGCGTCGGGTCGCCTCCGGCCTTGGGCGCGTAATAAGTGGTGAATCCGCCACCCGCCTTCGCCAGTGCGATCTGAGCCTGAACGAAGGGGTTGCCGTGCGAATCCTTCTCCTGGCTGCGATCACGTCCCTCGACCTGACGCCGGGCCCCGTGAAACACGCCAATCCCATCAACGCTATTGATCCAGATGTAATTATTGCCTTCGAACCGAAGCCGATGAACCAGATCGCCCGCCAGCTTCCTGGCCTCGGCCTCGTTGAGAGCCCCCTTCTGGACCTCCTGGTGATAGGCCGAGATCTGGGAGAGCGCCGATTCGACGATATGGCTGACGCCATTTTTGCGCTCCTCCAGCATGCTCGCCCGGAGCGAGAAGAGGAAAATGGCGCTGACCACCCCCAACCCAACAATGAACACACCGAATAGAAGAAGAAGCCTGGCCCTGATCGAAAGCGAAAACATGGCTACCACCTACCCATTCCTGATATTCGACTTCCATTATTGTTAATACATACTTTATAATACACAAAAATACACATCTAATATGTAAAATATCACAACGAAATATATTTGTATAAAATAAAATATCCGAATTGGTGTGAAAATTAATATTCAAAATTTAAAGAACGCACTTCTCCGAATATGGCACTTGCAGTCAGAGCTATGAAATATTTGATTATTTTTGAATCACTCACACCTCCCCATACGGAATATAAAATATAAAGCTACGAAAAATTCAATCCATTCCGACACCAGCATGATGACATCACGAGCTGCCGTAAGCTTCGTGTACCGAAAGGTAAGGGCAATTGACATGCCTCAAAATCACCGTTTTTGCGTCAATACGCCTGAATACAAAAGCCCCATGAGTTGACACATTAGCCTTTGGTCAAGCCTGCGCCGCGCATAAGTGGACCCACAGCGCACCCACTTGGTACCGGTCAAAGACCGCGGCCAATGGTATGAAATGACAGATCCTGTTCAGCTCATAAACAGGACATGCTGATCACTGTCGGCACGATATTGGATTATATGTGAGAAACACTCCCAATCGACTGAGCGATATCATGGACAACCGCGCAGGCCCGGCCAAAGGCCCACGCCTGCGAGTCACCGGCCTTTGGCCTCAGTCCGGCTTCTGTCCGAGCCGCTCCAGCTGGCGGCGGAGAAACGCCTCCATCCGCTCGCGCCCGTGGGTGGTGAGCTTGACCACGGTCCGGCGCCGGTCCTGTTGATCGGGCTCTCGCTCCACAAGGCCCGCTGTCACCAGATCATCGATGCGCCGCAGGGCGGTGGTCGTGGGCGCGCCGGACGCAATGCAAAGGCTGGTGACGGAAATCGGCCGGTGGTAGGCCTCCGACATGAACAGATCCAGCAGCATCTCCCACGCCGGATCGCCGAACAGGTCGGTTTCAAAAATCGCGGTCCGGTCCACCTGCGCGGCAACCAGGACGCGAAGGTAGAGCGCGGTGTTGATGATCTCGACGCCCGCCGTTCGCGCCTGCGTCGGCGCGCCCCCCACCAGCGCGAAGGCGCGGGCGATCGCCGACGCCACCTCGTCCGCCGTCACCGGCTTTTGCAGGAAGTCGAGCACCCGCAGGCGCAGGGCGCTCACGGCACGATCCAGCGAGGCATGTCCCGTCACCACGATGGCGGCCAGCGGCAATGACCGGCGACGGGTCGCCAGCTTCTGCAGCAGCTCGATCCCGTCGATGCGCGGCAGCTGCAGATCCGTCACGATGACTTCAAGACTGCCGTGCTTTTCCACCAGATCCAGCGCTTCCGCCGCCGACATGGCGGTCAGAGCCGGAATGCCCAGCATTTCAAGGCCTTCATGCAGCTCGGTCAGGCCGTCGGCATCATCATCCACCAGCAATACACGAGGCACTCCCTGCGCCTGCTCGTTCATTGCGATCTCCCTCGTCCGTGCCGATCCGGCCATCCTGTTTCTCGTCTTGGGCGGTGAGCCAGGCGAGCAATTCGCCAATTGGCATCTTTCGCGCGATCAGATAGCCCTGGATCAGATCCACGGTATCCCTGCGCGTGGCCTCCAGATCCTCGGCCGTCTCCACCCCTTCGGCGACCACCTTCATTCCGAGCCGGTGCCCGAGCTTCACCAGAGCTGAAAAGATATCCTGCGCCTTCTGCGAGTGGCGCGCCCGGTGCAGCAGATCCATGTCGATCTTGAGCTCGGTCACCGGCAGCCGCGCCAGCTGAAGCAATCCGCTCTGGCGCTGCCCCACATCGTCGAGCGCCAGCCCGAACCCGGCAATCCGCAATTGCGCCAATGCCATGAGGCTCTCGCTGGACCGGTCGTACAACGCATCCTCGGTCAGCTCGCAGATGACGGCCGAAGGCGTCAGCCCCTCCTGCACCACCATGCGGACCAGCATCCTGGGGGTATCGGCGGCAATCAGCAGTTCGAGCGGAAGGTTGATGCTGACCGCCCCTTCGTATCCGCGCGCGTGCCACTGACGGCACCCCTGGAGGCCGGCACGGATCGTGTAGTACGAGAGGCGCGCCATGAGGGCACAGTCGCGGCTCGCCGCGGCGATCAGATCCGGCACGGCAATGCGGCCGATGCCGGGGAGTTCATTGCCGAGCAGCAGTTCCGCGCCGCAAAAGCCAAGGCTGCGCGCATCCACCTTGGGCTGGAACATCACCGCGAGGGCATCGCGATCCATCGCCGCGGCAATCGCGGCGGCGATGGAGGCCCCGTCCGTCCGCGCCGCGTCACGAACCGGGCCTTGCGCAACACCGCAACCGTCATTCACGAGGCGCAGCAGCGCCGCCGGCTCGAACGGCTTCGTGAAGCCCGCGAGAATCGGAGTGCCTTGCAACCGGGCCGCATCGGCCACCGCGCTCAGGACATCCTCCCCCTTCCCGCTGATCACCACCACCTGGGGCCGGACCGGAATGCGCGAAAGCGCGCGGATGACCTCGGTGCCGTCCAATCCGGGCAGGGACAGGTCGAGCAAGAGAAGATCGTAACGGCCGAGGTCCTCCAGGGAAAAGGAGGTCACATCCCCCATGCCGTCCACATCGTGCCCGTCCAGGGCCAGCAATTCGCCGAGATCCTCGCGGAAGGCCTCGTCGTCATCGAGAATGAAGATCCGCTTCTTCATGACCCTGGCGTTCTCTCCGCATCGGCTTTTCCCTCCCTCCCCTTAGCCGATGCCCAGAAGGGCCACCGGACCGAACAAGCAGAGACAGGTATCGGCACTCTTCCACTCACCGCCGACAGCACGGATATCCTCTCCCCGAGCGCAGGCATTGACCGATCATTTCTCCCTTCGCGGAGGCTAAAAGCTCAATCCGCGAACGCGTATCATTTAAATACACGCGCGCCCCACCATCATCTTATCTTGTCCAGTAATTTGAAGATTGCAATGGCCCGGATCAAAAACCATCAACCCAAATAGATGTCAGATACGGAGGCAATGGATACCTCAATAAGGTATCATATTACCATTATCACACAATTTGATCTAATCTGGTGCGATCTTATGTTTTTGGCTCAATCTTGGACCGAGTTGTCCTTGACCCGCCACCGGTGGCGGTTGCCCATAGAAGCAGATCCAATTCCGTCTACTTTCGGATAAGCGACCCAGACGATGAGCCACTTGCTGATCGTAGACGACGAGCCCGACTTTCTCGATGAACTGGCGGAAGCGCTGTCGTTCGAGGGGCTGACCTCCACCTGCGTGTCGCGCGCGGGGGAGGCGATCGCGGCCGTGCGCGCCGACCCCAATATTGACATCGTCGTCACCGATATCCGCATGCCGGACATGGACGGCGTGGACCTGATCCAGGCATTGAAGGCATCTTTTCCCGAGCGCACGATGAAATTCGTGGTGATGACCGGACATGCGGCGGAAGAGGACATTCGGCGCGCGCAGGCGGCAGGTGCCGACGCCTGGTTCCCTAAACCGCTCGCCTTTGCCAGCTTCTGCCAGACCTTGGCGACCATGGGAGGAATGAATAGGCAAACCTGACACGGCCGCTCGCTCCTCGGGCGGCATCGTGAACCCGGTCACGCTGCTGCTGGCGGCCCTGCTCATCCTGGTGGGGTGCCTGCCGTTTGCAGCGGCGGTGACCCTTTACACTCTGCACAGCAAGACTGAGATCCACAACGCAAAGGACAGTGCGGCCAAGCTCACAAGACTGCTGCTGCACAGCTTCGAGCGCTCGATCGATCCGATCGATGCCTGGATGCAGAACTTCGCCGGCACCTTCGACGCCAACTGGAGCCCCCAGCAGGCCTACGAAGCCCTGAGGGACGTGAAGCTTCCCGCCTCCATCATCCAACTTGCGGTCGTGGACAAGAAGGGGATGCTGATCGCCAGCAACCTCTCCAGCCCCTCCGCGAAGCCCGTGGATGTGTCCGACCGGGAGCATATCCGCGTCCATATGGATCATAACTCCCCGCGGGGAGATCTCTTCATCAGCAAGCCGGTGCTCGGACGCGTATCGAATGCCTGGACGCTGCAATTGACGCGTCCGCTGGACGACGGGCATGGGCATTTTGGCGGCGTGGTCGTCGCATCCTTCGCCATCTCGGAGTTCATCGAATTCTTCAAACAGTTGAGGCTTGAAGACAACATGCTGATCGCCCTCGCGGGTAACGACGGCGTCATCCGCGCCCGCGCGGCGAAAGACACCTCGTTCGGCGATGACGTCTCCGACAGCCCCGCGTTCAAGCGGATCATGTCGGCGACGGAGGCGGACTATGATTTCAGAAGCACCCTCGACGGCATCGTCCGTATCGGCCACATGATCCGCTCCGAGCGTTATCCCATCTCGGCGATGGTCGGCTATTCCCTGGATTTCATTCAGCAACAGACCCGAGACTTTCGCACGGCCATATGGGGCACCGCGGTGGGGCTCGCCGCTGCACTGCTGATCCTGGTCCTCCTGGCGAGCCGCTACATAAACATGCAAAAGCGCCTCAATGCCCAGGGGCTCGAGGCGCAGGCCCGTCGGCGGGAAGCGGATGTGCTTGGCGCCATCAGCCGCGTGCCGGGCATCAGCGTCCTGCATGTGGATGAAAGCGGGCCGAACGAGGTGAGCGCCGTGCCGGCAAGCCCGATGGGGGCCGCGGTGCGCAGATATGCGCGAAGCAACAGGTTCCGCGGTGTCACCGCCGGCCTCAACGTCCCCATGGTGAGCAATGAGCACCTGGCCGACGGCCACAACGAATGGGAGGTGGAGATGGTGGTGGCGCCTCTCAAATCCTTGGAAGCGGACCGGCCGAGTGCCGAAAAGAAGGAAGTCGTCGTGTTCGCCCTGGATCAGACCACCCGCCGCATGGAGGAAAGCAAGCTTTATCAGATGTCGAAGCTGGCCTCGCTCGGAGAAGTCGCCACCGGCCTCGCGCACGAGATCAACCAGCCCCTCGGCGTGATCCGCCTTGCCGCGACTAATGCGTTGACGGCCATGCAGAGGGGCGCGACCCACGAATATCTCACGGCCAAGCTCAATCGCATCATCCAGCAGACCGAGCGCATGAGCCGCATCGTCGATCATATGCGCATCTTCGGGCGCAAGAGCGACGACGAGCTTCGCCCCTGTCGCGCCGAGAACGCGGTGGCGGGCGCGTTGCAGGTTCTCGGGGAACAGATCCGGCTCGACGACATTCACATCGAGATCCATGTGGCGCCGGACCTTCCCAAGATCCTGTGCCGGCAAAATCAGTTGGAGCAAGTGCTCATCAACCTGCTTCAGAATGCGCGAGATGCCGTTCTCGACGCCTCGGCCGCGCGCGGCGACAGCGTACCCGGCCGGATCGGCATCGATGTGACGTCGCCCGAACCGGCGGCGGGAGAGAGCCGCAAGGTCTTTATCGAGGTCTCGGACAATGCCGGGGGCATCTCCTCGGACATCATGGAGCGGGTTTTCCAGCCGTTCTTCACCACCAAGCCTCCCGGCAAGGGCACCGGGCTCGGCCTTTCGGTGAGCTTCGGCATCGTCCGCAATCACGCCGGCCGGCTATCGGTCCGCAACGGCGCGGAAGGCGCCGTCTTTGTGATCGAACTCCCAGCCCAGGACGATGAGGCCGGCGACGCTTCGCCCGCCCCGCAGCTCAGCACCAGCGAGCCCCGGTAGGGCGCAACAGCCACATCGGCCGCGCGCCCCAGAGGGGACCACCGTCAGAAGTGGATGGCGAACCGTGCCGCGCCCAATTGCGAGGTGTAGTCGCCATTGGCGTTGAGATTGTATTCCAGCTTCAGTTCCAGGTTCTCCTTGGAGAGCGCCTGAAGGCCGACTTCAAGCGTCCCGAGCGCATTCGGCATGGGCGTGTTGGCGGTGAACGACGCGGCACCCAGCGGCGCCGCGAGGAAGCTTGCCGTGGTGGTCCACGAGTCGTTGGAGGCAAAGGACGCCCCCAGCGTCAGGTAGGGCCGCAGCACGCTCCCGTCCGACAGATCCACCCGCCCGCCGAACTCCACCGCGGGCGCGACCACGAAAGTGGTCTGGCTCGCCCCGTTGATGGCGAGCTCCGCCCCGGTATAGCCCCGCTCGGAATAGCCTGAGGCGTCCACATAGACCAGATCGAGATCGACCCTGGGGCGCGCATACCAGTTGCTGAAGGCGATCTCATAGGAGCCACGCAGGCGCCCGGTGACGTTCATCACGTCCGCGGTGCTTGTCAGCGCACCGGCCATGGTCCGCAGGGTGCGCTGGTTGTCATAGCTCATCCAGCCGAGATCCAGCGCCGCCGCGAACAGCCACGGCCCCATCTGGCGCTTCAGCGCGAAGCCGACATCCACGCCATTGCCGTCCGAGGATAGCGAATCGTCGGAACCGGACAGCCAGGATTGCTGGTAGGCCGCCGACAGGGCGAAGAACGTGTCGGGGGCGACTTCGCTTTGAACCCCCGCCTGGAAGATCAGGTTGTTGACCCCAAAACCGGGCATCTGACCACTGGAGTCCTGGCTGGTGCGCCCGCCGATGACACGGGTCCAAGCGCAGCGATCCTCATGCAGCTGCGTGCTGTCGGCGCTGAAGACCGGGCAACTGAGCGTACGGTTCAGGAACTCCCGGCTGTCCTGGGTCCGCAACGTCGCGGAAGTCCCGAGCATCTGCGGCGAGAACTGGCCGAGCGCGGCCTGATAGGCAGAGAGGCCGGAAATGTCGATGAGGGACGAGAAGACATTGGTCATGCCGCTCGATCCGCCCAGGTTCCATGCCTGCTGCAGCGCCCCGCCCACCGCGGCCTGATTGCCGTTCAAGGGCACCCCCGCCGGCACGAAATGGGCGATGGGCGTGACACTGATGGCGGTTGCCGTAGTGGTCATGTCCCAGCTGTAGGCGAGGCCGGACTCGGTGGGGACCGCCGTGTTGTCCACCGATGCCGCTTCCAGCAGCTTGTAGCTCACATTCGGCGCGATGGTCTTGGGCCGGACATCGATGAGCCCCGACAAGGTCGCGCTCTTGTCGATGGCCATGAAATCGTTGCCCCCCGAGCGGGCGTCGATGTCGGCCTGGAAGACGCCGTCGGAGACGAAGGCCCCGAGCAGGCCCGTCTTCGCCAGCGCGCTCAAGCCACCCGGATTGATCGTCCCGGAATTCCGGAGCGTGAGATGCTCCGCCGCCGACGCGCCGACCAAAGCCGCCGCCGAGGCGACCTGTAGCGTCGGGTCCCGCATCAAGATGTAGTCGCCCGCGTTGAAGTGGCCGCCCTTCAGCACGACGAAACTGTTGCGGCCGCCGCCCAGGTCCACGCTTCCGTTCAGCGTGCCGGCCACCTGCACCGCGTCCGCAGCCGCCCCGGTCTTGATCGCGAGATCCGTGCCCGCATTCACCACGCCTGCGCTGGCGATGGTGATGGTGTTCTGCTGCCCACCGGAGAGCACGATCGAGGCCACCGCCCCGGTGCCGCCCTGCACGAGACCGCCGCTCGCGACGTTCACCGTGATTTGCCCATTGCCCGATGCGCCGAGGCTCTGGGCGAAAATGGCGGGCGATCCCGCGCCGGTGGCGATGACCGAGCCGCCGACGTTCACCGTGACCGCGCCGCCGGTCCCCGTGCCGCCCGCGGTGCCCAGGCCGATGCCGCTGGTCGTCCCCGCCAGGCCGCCACCGCCGCCGATGGACTGGGCCACGATGGCCGCCGTGTTGGCGCCCGTAGTCTTGACCAGACCCGTCACGGAAACATCGACGATTCCGCCGTTTCCGGCGCCCCCGCCGCTGCCGGAAATGCCGTCCGAAACCGAGAACACCGCACTCGCGGCGCTGCCGCCGATACCGCCGCCGCCGCCGATGGACTGGGCGAAGATGGCGCTGGCGCCATCGCCCGACGTCTGGATGGTGCCCGCGACCGTCGCATAGACATTGCCGCCATTGCCCCCGACGCCACCCGCGCCGCCAAAGGCGACCGCCCCGGTCCCGTCGGAAGCCGCCGCCCCGGCCAGGCCGCCGCCGCCGCCGATGGACTGCAACAGGAGACCGTGCGAGTTGGTGCCCGAGGTGGAGATGGAGGCCGCTTCGGCGAGCGTCACCGTCACCGTTTCGCCCGCGCCCCCCGCTCCGCCGGAGGCGCCAAGCGTCAGCGCGACGGAATGGGAGCCGGACGCATCGGACGTGCTCGTCGCCGCAAGGCCGCCGCCGCCACCGATGGATTGCGCCAGCACGCCGGCGGCGGTGTCGCCCGATGTCTGGATCAGCCCCTCGATCGTCACCGCCACCTTGCCGCCGTTGCCCGCCACGTTGCCGGAGCCGCCGAGCGCCACGGCGGCGGCCACGCTGCCGGTGCCTGAATCCGCGCCGACGCTGGAGGCCCGCCCGCCGCCGCCACCGATGGACTGGACCAGCGCGCCGTTGGAGCTGTCCCCGCTGGTGACGATCTCGCCGCTCTGGGTCAGCGTGACCTTGCCGCCATTCCCTCCCGTCCCGCCGGACCCGCCGAGGGTGAGACCCACGTTGACGGTGTTGCTGCCACCATCGGCGGTGCTGTTCGCCGCGGCCGCGGTACCACCGCCACCGCCGATGGATTGCACGAGGAGGCCGTCGGAGCCCGCACCTGCCGTGTTGACCAGGGCATCGACGTTCACCGTCACGGTGCCGCCACCGCCGCCCGTGCCGCCGCTGCCGCCGACGGTGGCGGACAGGCTCACCGTGCCGCCGGTGTCGCCGCTGGCGGAGGAAGAAAGGCCCGCCTTGCCACCGCCGCCGCCGACGGACTGGGCCACAAGGCCCGCCGCATCGTGGCCGCTGGTGGAGATGAGCGTCGATGTCCCGGTGCCGAACAGCACCTTCACCGCCCCGCCATTGCCGCCGGTGCCGCCGCCACCGCCCACCGTGGCGGCAAGGCCGACGCTGCTTCCGCCCTTGCCATCCGCCTTGGTGCGGCCACCGCCGCCGACGCCGCCACCGCCGCCGATGGACTGCGCGAGGATGGCATCCGCCATGTCGCCGCTGGTGGTGATCTGCATGGCGGACGAACCGTAGACGCCCACGTCGCCACCCTTGCCGCCGCTGCCGCCGCCACCGCCGATGCTTGCGCCCACCGCCACTTGGCCGGTGGTGGCGTTCTGCGCGCTGCCGGCGGTGCCGCCGCCGCCGCCCACCGACTGGGCGAGGATCGCGCTGGCGCCGAGGCCGCTGGTCGTGATGTCGGCGGTGTTGGTGACGTTCACCGACCCGCCTTGTCCACCCCCGGCCCCCGAGCCAGTCAAAGCAAGGCCCACCGCCGCCGTGCCGCCGCTGCCGCTGTCGCCGGTGACCGCGGCATTGCCGCCGCCGCCGCCGATGGACTGGACCAGGAGGCCATGGGAAAAATCCCCCGCCGTGGTGAGCGCGCCGGAGTTCGTGACGCTGGCGGCCCCGCCGTTGCCGGCGACCCCACCGCTGCCGCCCAGGCTCGCGGACAGGTTCAGCTTCGCGGATTGGCCTTTCGCCGTGGAGCTGGACGCCACCGCATTGCCGCCACCGCCGCCGATGGATTGCACCAGGATCGCGCTGGAATGGTCGCCGCTGGTCTGGATGATGCCCGCATTGGTAACGCTGGCCGTGCCGCCCTTGCCCCCGGTGCCGCCGGCGCCGCCGACCGAGGCCGAAAGGTTCGCCGCGGTGTCGCCGCTGGTGGTGGAGGAGCTGGCGCCGCCCTTGCCGCCCCCGCCGCCGATGGACTGGGCGACAAGGCCGTTGGCCCCCACCCCCAGCGTGACGATGGCGAACGCCGTGCCCGAGGGATCAGCCGGCGCGCCGTTGGTGATCGTCGCCGTACTGCCGTTGCCGCCGCTGCCCGAGCCGCCGCCGACCCCCACATCGAGGCTGAGGCCGTTGCCGCCCTTGCCGTCCGCCTTGCCGGTGCCTGCCCCGCCGCTGCCGCCGCTGCCGCCGATGGACTGCACCAGCACCGCATCCGCCGCATTGCCGGTGGTGGAGATGACCAGCCCGCTGCTGGCGGCCGCCAGCGTCGCGGTGGCGGTGCCGCCGTTGCCGCCTCCGCCGCCGGTCCCGCCGACAGAACCCCCGACCGCAAATTGCGCGGACGCCGCATTGTCCGCGCTGCTGGCCGAGCCGCCGCCGCCGCCGATGGACTGCACCAGGATGGCCGAGGCCCCATGGCCCGTCGTCGCCACGCCGGCCGTGACATCGGCGGTCGCGGTGCCGCCCGTGTTGCCGCTGCCGCCGGAGCCGGACAGCGACAGGGTCACACCCGCCGTGCCGCCTTCGGATGCGCCGCCCGAGGTTCCGGACTTGCCGCCGCCGCCGCCGATGGACTGCACCAGGATGCCGTAGCTGAAGGCCCCGTTTGTCAGGATCTGCGCGGCGCTCTGCACCGCGGCGGTGCCACCGGCATTGCCATCGCCGCCGGAGCCGCCCAGGGCCACCGCGATACTCGCCTGCGCCTTGGTGCCATCCGCCGCCGCGTGGGTGTTCAGGGCAAGGCCACCACCGCCGCCGATGGATTGGGCGATGATGCCGGCGGCATGATCGCCGCTGGTGGTGACGGTACCGCTATTCCAGGACACGGAGGCGTCGCCGCCTTTGTTGCCCTGGCCGCCATTGCCGCCGATGCCCACCGACAGGGCGGCCGCGCTGCTGTCTCCCTTCTCGGCGCTGCTGGAGGTGGCGCCCGCGCCCTTGCCGCCGCCACCGCCGATGGACTGCGCGACCACGCCGTTGGCGCCGGTCCCATAGGTCCGGATCGCGACCCCCTGGCTGGTGGCGCCGCCCCCCACGATCTGCGCCGTCTCTCCCTTGCCGCCGGAACCGCCGCCGCCGCCAACCGCCACATCAAGGCTGACGCTGTTGCCGCCGGCGCCATCCGCCTTGCCGGTACCCGCGCCGCCGGTGCCGCCGCCGCCGCCGATGGATTGCACCAACACCGCGTCCGAGGCCTGCCCGGTGGTGGTGATGCTGCCGAGGGTGGTGTTGGCGAAGGTGGCATAGGCATTCCCGCCATTGCCGCCACCGCCGCCGGTGCCGCCCACCGCCGCGCCCACCGCGAACTTGGCGCTGGCCGCATTGGTGGCGCTGGCCGCATTGCCGCCACCACCGCCGATGGATTGCGCCAGCACGCCGACCCCGTCATGCCCCGCTGTCTGGACGTTTCCGGTGCTCGTGACCTTCACCGTGCCGCCGCTGGCCCCGCTGCCGCCATTGCCCGCGAGGGAGAAGCTGAGGCTCGCGGTCTTGGATGCGGCGACCGCCGCCGACGTCCCCACCGAACCACCGCCGCCACCGACAGACTGCGCCAGAATGCCGTTGGCATGATCGCCGGAAACGGAAATGTCGCCGGACGTGCTAACGCTTACGTCCCCACCGTGGGCACCGCTGCCCCCATCCCCGCCCAGGGCCGCCGAGATGGAATAGCTTGCCCCCTTGTCACCCTTTGAGGTGGATGATCCGCCCTTGCCGCCGCCACCGCCGATGGACTGCGCCAGAATGCCGTTGGCGCTCGCGCCGCGGGTGACGATGTCCGCCGCATTGGTGACCAGGACCGCGCCGCCGAACGACCCGCTGCCGCCCGCGCCGCCCAGGGTGAGGGTCGCGGAGATCGAATCCTGCCCCTTGGCATGTCCGTCCGCGCCCGCCGATCCCCCGATGCCGCCGCCGCCGCCGACCGATTGGGCGAGGATCGCATCCGACAACTCGCCCGTCGTCTGAACCTTGCCGTCGGTGGTCACGGAGACGCTGCCGCCGTGCTCACCACTGCCGCCGGAGGACGAAATGGCGGCGCCGAGGGCGATCTTGGAGGTGGTGACGGAATTGCTGTTACCGGCGATGCCGCCGCCGCCGCCCACCGACTGGGCGATGATCGCCGCCGCATCCTTGCCCTTCGTGACGACGACGCCCCTGGACACCACATTGACGGCGCCGCCGATGCCGCCATCGCCGCCCGTCGCGCCAAGAGTGAAGGTGAGGGCGGCCTTGCCGCCGGAGGCGGAGCCCGCCGCCGCGCCGCCCTTGCCGCCGCCACCGCCAATGGACTGCGCGACGATGGCGGACGCATGATCGCCCGCGGTCGAAATCAGAAGGGTCGCGTGCGGGTCAGCCGCCACATTGCTGACGGTGACCGCCTTGCCGTCGCCGCCGCTGCCGCCCTGGCCGCCGAGGGCGGCGGTGAGGCTGAAGCCGGCATTGGAGTTCGGCAGATAGGTGTCGGTTTCAGTCGTGCCGGAAGCCGAGCCGCCACTGCCGCCGCCGCCGCCGATGGACTGGGCGAGAATACCGTCGGCATCGCCGCCGGTGGTCGCGATCACGCCGGTATTCTGGACACCAACGCTGCCGCCATTGCCGCCGCCACCGCCGGTTCCGCCCAGCGTCACGCCCAGATTGACGGTTCCGCTCTGCGCATTGGCCGTGCCGCCGCCGGCCGTGCCGCCGCCGCCGCCGATGGATTGGGCGAGGATGCCCCGCGCGCTGGCGCCGGTGGTGGTGATGGTCCCGGAATTGGTCACCGTCACCGCCGCGCCGGCGCTGGCCGTGCCGCCCGACCCGCCGGCCGAAAGGCTGACCGATACCGACTTCGACAAGGTGAGCGCATTGGACGACGAGGCCCCCACCCCGCCGTTGCCGCCGCCGCCGCCGATAGACTGGGCGATGATCGCATCCGCGAAATTGCCGCGCGTGGCCACGGTGCCGGAATTGGTCACCGTCACCGCGCCGCCCGCGCCGCCGCCGCCGCCGCTACCACCCAGGCTCGCCGACACCGCGAGGGCGAAGCCGTTGGACCCCGCCACGCTGAGGGCGCTGGCATCGCCGCCGGTGCCGCCGCCGCCGCCGATGGCCTGGGCGAGGATGCCCGTTGCGCCGGAACCGGAGGTGGTGACGATGCCGGTGTTGGAGACGGTCACCGTGCCGGCATTGTTGCCGCTGCCGCCGGACCCGCCCAACGCCGCCGACACGGACACCGAGACATCCACGCCGATCGAGGCCGCTTCGGCTGCGGCCGAGCCGCCATTGCCGCCGCCGCCGCCGATGGACTGGGCGACGATGCCCATGGAATCGAGGCCGCTGGTGGAAATCACGCCCGAGTTGTTGACCGACGCGGCATAGCCGACGCCACCCGAGCCCCCGCTGCCACCCAAGGCCACCGCTGCGGCTCCGAACAGGCCGCCGCTGCGCGACAGCGCACTGCCGCCCGAGCCGCCGCCGCCGCCGATGGACTGCGCGAGGATGCCGGACGCGCGATCCCCCGAGGTGGTGATGCCGGCCGCGTTGACAACCGCCACATTGCCCGCATTGCCGCCCGATCCGCCGGTGCCGCCGATGGTGAAGGAGACCCCTTCGAGCGTGTCGGCCGTCGCGCTGCCACCGGCGCCGCCGCCACCGCCGACGGACTGGGCGAGGACGGCGGTGGAATAGGCGCCGCTGGTCATGACCGTCACGGTGGAGGCGCTGGCGCCCGCATTCTTCACATAGACGGTGCCACCGGCGCCGCCCGCGCCACCGCCGCCACCGATGGCCGCCGATATGCCGATGCCGGCGGCGATGGCGCCGCCGCCCCGTCCGCCGCCGCCGCCGATGGACTGCGCCACGATGCCGAACGCATTCGCGTTGCTGGTGGAAATCAGCCCGGAATTATAGACCTTGGCCGTTCCGCCGGCACCGCCCGAGGCCCCCTGCCCACCCAGCGAGACGAGGCCGCCGGCCCCGCCGCCATTGCCGCCACCGCCGCCGATGGCCTGCACCAGGAGGCCGTCCGAATAGGCGCCGCGGGTGGTGATGGTTCCCGAATTCCGGGCCAGCGCCGTGGCGCCGGTGCCGGTGCCGGACGAGCCGCCCGCCTGGGTGGAGCCGCCGATGGCGATCTGCCCCGTTCCGAGGATGAGGCTGCCGCCGCCCCCGCCCACCGACTGGACCAACATGCCGTGGGAATAATTGCCGTAGGTGTTGACCGCGCCCTGGTTGATTCCGGTCGCGTTGCCGGCCGAGCCGCTGGAGGCACCGTTGCCGCCCATGGCGGTGAAGCCGCCGCCGGCGTCGCCGCCATTACCGCCGCCGCCCGCCACCGATTGCACCACGATGCCGACCGAGGCGGCCCCTGTGGTGGTCACATTGGCGGACGAGTTCACATAGACATAGCCGGACGATCCGCCTTTGCCGGCATTGCCGCCGGAGCTGGAAACGAAGCCGCCGTAAACACTGGCGCCGCTGGCGCCGATGCCGCCGAGGCTTTCCGCCAGAATGCCGTTTGACCCATAGCCGGACGCGGTGATGCTCACGCCGCTGGCAATGCTGACGTTGACGGCCTTCCCGGTGGAGATGGCGTTGCCGCCCTGCCCGCCGTTGCCGCCCGTCAGATTCCATGCGCCGTTGGCGGTCGCGCCGCTGCCGCCATTGCCGCCGTTGGCCTGGACCAGCACCACCGGCGAGGCATTGCCGGTGGTCGACAAGGTGGCCCCGCCTTGCACAGTCAGGCTGGCGGCGCCGCCGGTGCCGCCATTGCCGCCATTGCCGCCGGTGGCGCTATATCCCCCCACGTAATCCGGCTTGGCGATGTAGCCCGCGCCCGCGTTTCCGCCGTTGGCATAAACGGCGACAGCCTGCGCATTGCTGCTACCGGTCACCGCCACGGTGGTGTTCGCACCAACGGTCACCGAGACAGTGCCGCCGGCGCCACCGTAGCCGCCATTGCCGCCCCAGGCGTTCGCGACGCCGGCATAGCCGTATCCACCCTGGCCACCGGCACCGCCGTCGGCGCGCCCCTCGATACCGGTGGCGGACCCGTGAATGGTCCCCGACACGGCGATGGAGACCGTGCCCGCGCTGCCGCCGAGACCACCGTCGCCACCCGTCGCGTTGGCGAAGGTCGAATCGCCTTCGCCGCCCGCGCCGCCCGCGCCGCCGATCGACGCCACCCGAATGGCGGTGACGCTGGCCGTGGTGGAAATGGCGGTCAGGCTGAGCGTGATGTTTCCACCATTGCCGCCGCCGCCGCCCACGCCACCGTTTGCCGCATTGGCGGTGGCATGGGTGTAGCCGCCATTTCCGCCATTTCCGCCGGTCGAGGCGACCGCGAGGCCGTCGCCTCCGGCGGCGGTGATGGATGTGTAGGAGATCGTCGCGCTGACCGTCCCGCCGTTTCCGCCGACGCCACCGGTGCCGCCGGTGGGCTCCACGGTACCGCCATAGGCCTTGCCCCCCGTACCCCCGGCGCCGCCGTTGGAATTGAGAAGGATGGCGTTCGCACTGCCGATGACGGTGCTGTTGCTCTGCCCCTGGGTGCCCGTCACCGTGAGGCTGACGGCGCCACCATTGCCCCCCTGCCCGCCCGACGCGGTGTTCAACCCGGCGGTGGCACTGCTGGCATAGCCCGCCGCGCCACCCCCGCCGCCGGCGGAGGTGATGACGATGGCATTGCCCGCGGTTGCCTGGATGGTGCTTTGCGAGATGTTCAGGCCGGCATAATTGCCATCTCCGCCGGCGCCACCAGCACCGGCAGTTGGCGTGGAGAAGCGATTCTTCGCATAGCCGCCATCGCCGCCTGCCCCGCCGACCACCTGGACGCTGATGCCGTAGGCGGCGCCCACCACCGTGGCTTGAGCAAGCTGACCATAGGTTCGGCCCGTGCCCCCGCCCAGGCCGCCGGCCGCCGACGTGGAACTGTAGTCGACCGCATCGGACGTGCCGCCCGTGCCGCCCGCGCCGCCGATGGACTGGATCAAGATCGCACCGGAGCCGCCCGACACCGATGACCCACTCAGGGCGAACCCGATGGCATTGCCGTTGCCGCCGGCGCCACCGACATAGCCAAGCGCGGAGCCGTCCGTGGTCGCGCCCTCTCCGGACGCGCCCCCGAGCCCGCCGAACGAGTTGATAACGATGCCCTGGCCCTGCGACGACACCTGGGACCCGGACACGGCGATGTTGATCGCCCCGCCATTTCCGCCGCCACCACCGGTGCCGCCATAGCCATTGTCGAGCAAGCTGTAGCCATAGCCACCGATGCCGCCGGCGCCGCCGGCGGACTGGGTAAGGATGGCCGGACCCGACGTGGTCGCCGTGACGCTTTGTATGGTGATTTGCTGAAGGAGGCCGCCATAGCCGCCGGCTCCGCCATTGCCGCCGGTGCCGTTGTTGGAACCGCCGCCCCCGGTCGTACCCGCGCCGCCCGCGCCCCCTGAGCCGCCGGTCGTGCTGAGAACAAAGGCCGAGCTGCCGCTCACGGCGCCGGAAACGGACGCCGAATAGGACCCCAAGCCCTGGCCGCCGCCCCCGGCGCCGCCATGGGCATCGTCATGAATATAGTGCTCCGAGCTGCCATTGCCCCCCGGCGAGCCGATCACCGTTCGTGCGTAAGGCAGCGACTGGGCGCGGACCGGCGCCGGTGCCACGAGGCCAGCACCCGCCAGCGCGACGATACCACACAAGGATGTGGAAAGCGCAGTAGACAACCGCAGCCGCGCAGTAGATGCGCCGTATACGCGACCGGCCTTGACGCACTGCGCACCGCCGGATCGACCTTGCCCCTCAGCCATTCCACCGCCCCAGCAAAAATGACTCTAAAGAGCTAACATTGCCAAAGCTCAATGGGAATGCCGTTCAACGGTGATGCGTGAAAAATCGTCTTGGCGCAGCGCAGTCTTGCCTCGATACATCACATACATACAATCATTTGAATGCTACTCAAAGCGACGTGATGTTCGCTTTGAAGGAGGAGAAGAAAGCCCGCTTTTCGCCGTCCGAAGAACAAAGACCACCCGAGAGCGTTTTCAAGCGAAGTGGATTCCGGTTCGCGTGAAGAAAATGCGTGAATGCAAAAGTTAGAGCGGATGACGAGAGCCCCTGCGAACGGAAAGCGCTCCGGATGTGGCGCGAGAGGTCCATTGATACATAGGCGGGGAGATGCGTCCGGAAATTGCGCGCGTCATCGGATTCATCAGACCCATCGCCGCGCCGCGGCCGGTGGCAGCTCCGATAGCCTCCGCACTGGGGGCATGATCGGTGCGCGGGCCGACGCGCACCGGAGCCCTCGGGGCGAGAAGGCACGCCCTGTGCCGTCATCGTCCGCCCAGCTCTGTTTCGACCGCGCTTGACCCCCGCGTTTTCCGACGCGGGACGCCCCGTGGGCCTTGATCGCAGGCGCCGGCCTCAAGGCGGGCCGGGCGCGTCCAACGCGCGCGGCGGCGCCTCCATGGTGATGAGGTCGGACAGTTCAGCCCCCTGCAGCGGCGCCGCCATGGGGCAGGCGACATGCGGCAGGACGACGACGTCGAACAACTCGCGGATGTGC
This sequence comes from Xanthobacter agilis, assembly GCF_021730435.1. Taxonomy (GTDB): domain Bacteria; phylum Pseudomonadota; class Alphaproteobacteria; order Rhizobiales; family Xanthobacteraceae; genus Xanthobacter; species Xanthobacter agilis. Next base: position 1,375 of record NZ_JABWGX010000038.1, on the reverse strand, counting down.
CCGTCGAGTCGGATCCACTGCACAATATCGCCGGTGGCGAGATTGATGATCTGCACGCCGCACCAGGGCTGGCCGCCGCGCCTTGCGATCTCGTCCTCAATCGGCAGGCCCTTGAAATTGAGATAGCGCGGCAGGGACAGCGTGACGATGGCATGCCCGTCATGGAAGGCGAGGCCGCGGGTGAAGCCCGGGCAGAAGGCCACGTCTTCCCGCGCGCCGGTTGAGGGGTCGATCCGGACCAGATAGCCGCGCCCGGAATCCAGCACCCACAAGGCTCCGCCATACATGCGTGGCGAATGGGGCATGGACAGCCCGTCCGCGACGATGGCGTCATCCTCCACGCGAATGACCACGCCGCCGCCTTTCTTGTGCTCGCGCCAGCCATCGACCACATCGGTTCGGCTCACCGCCGTCACATAGCGCACCTGCCCCTCATGCATGCACATCCCGTTCAGGTGGCAGCGATCCTCGGCGGCGAGGCGGGAGATGAATTTCGGCTTCCAGAGCGGCTGGAAGCTGTGGCTCAGGCTGAAGGTGGCGAGGCACGAGAACTTGGTGTTCACGAAGATCACCCGGCCGCGCCCGTCCACGCCCAGCTCATGGGCATCGATGTCGCCGGTGATTCGCGCGGTGCGTGGAACGAACAGGGCGTCGAAATTCTGGTTCGCCCGCTCGTCGGCGCCGAGCACGTTCTCCAGCCGCCAGATCTGCACCAGCGAAGCCAGAAGCAGGCGTCCCGGCTCGGACCACAGGCCCATGGCGCGCACGAAATCGCGCTGGTGGAAGGAGATCGTGCCATCCGGGAACCGTCCCACCAGGAACAATTGTCCGCTCTGATAGGAGGAGAAGGCGAGGCTGAGATCATGCTGGGCGAGCCACTGCGCGAACCCGCGAGAGCACGCCAGTTCCGTGCTGTTCGTCTGCGCATCGATGGCTGCCGACGCCGCCTCGGCGGACGCGGTGTGCGGTGTCGGCCGGTCGGCCAGTTCCGCGGCAGGCGTATTGATCTCGTGCATCGAAAAAAGAAACCGTGATTTAGGCCGCGTCCGCGGTTGATCGACGAGTCTGTACTGAAGCGAAGATCATCGTCGAGCGCAAATTCGAAATGCGCCGCCCACCGGGCGCGCCCGGTGGGCACCAAAACCGGCAGCCAATGCGCACGACGAAGGCATGGCTTGTGACCAGTCTCCATCGGACCCGCAGGTAAAGCCGGCGTTCGCGTCGGCCCGCCGGATGCCTCCCGTCGGGCTGAGGCCCTATTGGAAATCGGTCGCGGCATTGAGGTACACGCGCCGGATCCCGGCGCCGCTTTCGGCGTCGGAGGGCATCCGCCTGCAGGCGTGGGCGGTGTTGGGTGTGGTGGTTGGGGTTGGGG
>NZ_JABWGX010000037.1 GCF_021730435.1 Xanthobacter agilis | reverse complement strand
GTCCGCGCACATTGCGGACGAGATCCGGCCCTTTGTTTATTTCGAGGAGCCCTGCCGAGGAGGCCTGACGCCGTGCCCGCGGCGCGGCGTCAGGAGCCGCGGCGATGGATCCGGGGGGCCGGCAGGGGCCGCGCGACGGCGCCCCTCCATGCGCTTCCACCCTCCCCGAGCCGGGGCGCGTGGAAGCGCCGGGCTTCGCCTCAGGCGAAGCGGCCGTGGCAGTGCTTGTACTTCTTGCCGGAACCGCAGGGGCACATCTCGTTGCGGCCGACCTTGCCCCAGGACGAGGGGTCGCGCGGATCGCGCTCTGCCACCGCGAGGTCGCCGGCGAGCAGCGGCTGCGGACGGCTGCCGATGGCGGCGGCAACCTCGGCCATCTCGTCGTCTCCGGTCACCGGATCGGCGTGGTGCGCCTCCATGACCGGCAGCTCTTCCTCCGGCGGCTGCGTGACGATCTCCACCCGCATGAGCTGGGCGGTGACCACCTCGCGCAGGCGGTTCAGCATGGCGGAGAACAGGTTGAAGGCTTCGGACTTGTATTCGTTGAGCGGATCGCGCTGAGCATAGCCGCGCAGGCCCACCACCTGCCGCAGGTGGTCGAGCATGGCGATATGCTCGCGCCACAGATGGTCGAGGGTCTGGAGAAGAATGGACTTCTCCACGTAGCGCATCAGCTCCGGTCCGTACTGGGCCGCCTTGGCGGCCATCCACGTGTCGGCGGCGCGGACGATGCGCTCGCTGACCTCGGGCCCGGCGATGCCCTCTTCCTTGGCCCAATCCTCCACCGGCAGGTCGAGGTTGACGGCCTCCAGCAGGGCCTGATGCAGGCCTGCGGTGTCCCATTGCTCGGGGTAGGCATTCTCGGGAATGTGCTTGGCCACGATCTCGGTGACGAGGGCATGGCGCATGTCCTCCACCGTGCCGGCCACATCCTCGTCGTTCATCAGCTCCAGGCGCTGCTCGAACACGACCTTGCGCTGGTCGTTCAGAACGTCGTCATACTTCAGGACGTTCTTGCGCATGTCGTAATTACGCGCTTCCACCTTTTGCTGGGCCTTTTCCAGGGCCTTGTTGATCCAGGGGTGGATGATGGCCTCGCCTTCCTTCAGGCCGAGCTTCTGCAGCATGCCGTCGAGCCGGTCGGACCCGAAGATGCGCATCAGGTCGTCTTCCAGGGAGAGGAAGAATTTGGAGTGGCCGGGATCGCCCTGGCGGCCGGAGCGGCCGCGCAACTGGTTATCGATGCGGCGGCTCTCGTGGCGCTCGGTGCCGAGCACGAACAGGCCGCCGGCCTTGAGGGCCACCTGCTTCAGTTCCTCCACCTCGGCGCGGATCCGGTCCGCCGCCGCCGAGCGCTCTGGGCCTTCAGGCAGCTCGCGCAATTCGTTCTCGATGCGCATGTCGGCCGAACCGCCGAGCTTGATGTCGGTGCCGCGCCCGGCCATGTTGGTGGCGATGGTGATGGCGCCCGGCACGCCGGCCTGGGAGACGATGTAGGCCTCTTGCTCGTGATAGCGGGCGTTCAGCACCGAGAACATCTTGCCGGACGTGTCGATGCCGGTGAGCGCCGCCGGGTCCGAGAAGTCGCGCTGCTCGAGGCCCGCCGTCTTGAGCAGTTCGGCGATGAGCTCGGACTTCTCGATGGAGGTGGTGCCGACCAGCACCGGCTGGCCGCGCTCGCCGCAATCCTTGATGAGCGCGATGATGGCCGCGTATTTCTCGCCGGCGGTGCGGTAGACCTCGTCGTCGTCGTCCACGCGGGCGATCGGCATGTTGGTGGGGATTTCCACCACGTCGAGCTTGTAGATGTCGGCGAACTCGGCCGCCTCGGTGGAGGCGGTGCCGGTCATGCCGGCAAGCTTCTGGTACAGGCGGAAATAATTCTGGAAGGTGATGGAGGCCAGCGTCTGGTTCTCGGGCTGCACCTGAACGTGCTCCTTGGCCTCCAGGGCCTGGTGCAGGCCCTCCGAATAGCGCCGGCCGGGCATCATGCGGCCGGTGAACTCGTCGATGATGACCACCTCGCCGTTGCGCACGATGTAGTCCTTGTCGCGCTGGAACAGCTTGTGGGCGCGCATGGCCTGGTTCACATGGTGGACCACCGACACGTTCTCGATGTCGTAGAGGCTCTCGGACTTGAGCACGCCCGCGTCCTTGAGCATCTGCTCCATCTTTTCCATGCCGGCCTCGGTCATGGTCACGGCGCGCTGCTTCTCGTCCACCTCATAGTCTTCCTTGGCGAGGCGGGGGATATACACGTCGATGGTGTTGTAAAAATCGGAGCGGTCGTCGAGCGGGCCGGAGATGATGAGCGGCGTGCGCGCCTCGTCGATGAGGATGGAATCCACCTCGTCCACGATGGCGAAGAAGTGCGGGCGCTGCACCATCTGCGCGCGCTCATACTTCATATTGTCGCGCAGGTAGTCGAAGCCGAGCTCGTTGTTGGTGGCGTAGGTGATGTCGCTGTGATAGGCGGCGTGCCGCTCGGCATCATCGAGCCCGTGGACGATGATGCCCGTGGACAGGCCCAGGAAGCCGTAGAGCTTGGCCATCCATTCGGCGTCGCGCTTGGCGAGGTAGTCGTTCACCGTCACCACATGCACGCCCTTGCCGGCCAGGGCATTGAGATAGACCGGCAGGGTGGCCATGAGGGTCTTGCCCTCGCCGGTCTTCATCTCGGCGATGCCGCCCTCGTGCAGGACCATGCCGCCGATCAGCTGCACATCGAACGGGCGCATGCCCAGCACGCGCTTCGCGGCCTCGCGGGCGGTGGCGAAGGCGGGAATCAGCAGGTCGTCGAGGGCCTTGCCGGCGGCGATCTGGTCGCGGAACTCGGCCGTGCGGGCGCGCAGCGCATCGTCGGAGAGGGCCTCCATCTCCTTTTCCAGGGCGGTGATGGCCTGGACCCGGGGCCGGTACGCCTTCACCCGGCGATCGTTTGCGGAGCCGAAGAGCTTGCGGGCAAGTCCACCTAACATGGTTGTTCTCTGTTCCGATCCGTCGGGTCTTTAAGGAGGGCGGAGACGGGCCGCCGGACCCTCCGGGAAATGGTGCGCCTTTGGACACCCCCAATGGGGCGTCAGCAAGTCGGACGGGGCCTCACGCGGGTGCCGCGACGATGCGCGCAGCCGCAACCCCTCCGCCTTTCGGCGGGTCAAATGCCACGCGGACACTTATGAACGGGTTGGGGCAATGTCAATGCGAGGCGGGGGTGTTCAGTCTCCGGAACGCGCAGGTTCCCGACGGGCGCGTGGGCACGCCTTTGGGGAAGGCGCTGCCGGGACCGCGCCGTTGCGGCCCGGTTCGGGGCGCGGCGCGCCCTCGGAAGGCGCCGCTGTCACAGAAGCGACCAATTCCTCGCATGGACACGTCACGACCGCATGCTTAGTATCCCGCCGTTCGAGTGACGGGGGATTTCGCATGGTGGGGGGTATTCGGGCGGCTGCATTGCTGCGGCGCACAGGCGTGGTGTGCTGCGCGGCCTTCCTTCTCGCGGCATGCGAGGAGAAGAACACCTATGTGGCTCCACCGCCCCCGACCGTGACGGTGGCAGAGGTCATCCAGCAACCGGTGACCACCTATCTGGAGCTCACCGGCAACACGGCGTCCATCAATTCGGTGGACCTGAACGCGCGTGTGCAGGGCTTCCTGACCTCGATCAACTATGCCGACGGTCAGGTGGTGAAGAAGGGCGACCTGCTGTTCGTCATCGAGCAGGACGTCTACAAGGCCGATGTCGCCCAGGCCAAGGCGACCCTGGCCGCCAAGCAGGCATCTCAGGTCCAGGCCGAGGCCGAGTTCAATCGGCAGAATCAGCTCGCCAAGCAGGACTTCGCCTCCCAGGCGACCCTCGACCAGGCCCGTGCCAAGCGTGACGGGGCGGTGGCGGACGTGCAGAACGCACAGGCCTCGCTGGACCTTGCCCTCATCAATCTCGGCTACACGGAAGTGCGCGCGCCGTTCGACGGCGTGGTCACCGCCCACCTTCAGGACGTGGGCGCGCTGGTGGGCTATTCCGGCCCGACCAAGCTCGCCACCATCGTCGAGGTGAACCCCATCTACGTCTGGTTCTCCCTGAGTGAGCAGCAGGTGCTCAACATCAAGGAGGGGATGGCCAAGGCCGGCCACCAGATGATGACCCTGCGCGAAAATCCGAGCGCGGTGCCGGTCGAGATCGGGCTGCAGACGGAAACCGGCTTCCCCCACCAGGGCAAGCTCGACTACATCGCGCCGCAGGTCGACCCGAACCTCGGCACCCTGACGGTGCGCGGCATTTTCGACAATTCGAAGCTGTCGCTGCTGCCCGGCCTGTTCGCACGGGTGCGGCTGCCGCTCGGCAAGGCGGTTCCCACCCTGCTGGTGCCGGATTCGATCATCAGCGAGAATCAGCTGGGCCCGTATGTGCTGACGGTGTCGGCGGACAACACGGTCTCCCAGGTGCAGATCAAGCAGGGCCAGCTTCAGCCTAATGGCCTGAGGGCCGTGGAAGGCGGGCTGAAGGAAGGGGATCGCGTCGTGGTCAACGGCATCCAGCGGGCCGTGCCCGGCTCGAAGGTGACCGTGGAGAAGGGCGCCATCACCGCCCCGGTGCAGCCGACCCCGGTCGAAGGCCAGAGCCCCGCGGTGCCCGTGCCCGCGGCTCCGAAGAACTGATCCGCCCCTCGAACGCCAGGACGCGGCGCCCATGATCTCGCGCTTTTTCATCGAGAGGCCGGTTCTTTCGAACGTGCTGGCCCTGGTTTTCGTGCTGATCGGCCTCGTGTCGCTCATCCGGCTGCCGGTGGCCCAGTATCCAAACATCGTGCCGCCCACGGTGTCGGTCACCACCAGCTATCCGGGCGCCTCGGCCAAGACGCTCATCGACACCGTGGCCTTGCCCATCGAGCAGCAGGTGAACGGCGTCGAGGGCATGCTCTACATGCAGTCCTGGTCGGCCTCCGACGGCAGCTACACGCTGGTCGTCACCTTCGCCATCGGCACCGATCCGAACATGGCGCAGGTGCTGGTGCAGAACCGGGTCAACATCGCCCTCGCCTCGCTCCCCCAGGCGGTGCAGGCCCAGGGCGTGACCATCCTGCAGAAGGGCACCTCCATCATGGAGTTCGTGACCCTCATCTCGCCGGATGGCCGCTATGACGGCCTGTATCTGAACAATTACGGCATCATCAACATCCAGAACGAGCTGGAGCGCGTGCCGGGTGTCGGCAACGTGGTCATCTTCGGCACCGGCACCTACGCGCTGCGCGTCTGGATGGACCCGGACAAGATGCAGGCGTTCGGCCTGACGCCGACCAACATCTCCAATGCCATCGAAAAGCAGAGCCAGCTCGTCACCCCGGGCCAGCTCGGCATTCCGCCGGCGCCCTCCAATGCCGCCTTCCAGTACACGGTGAACATCAAGGGCCGCCTCAACGATGCGGCGGACTATGAAAACATCATCGTGAAAGTCGACAATCAGGATGGCGGCCGCATCGTCCGCATCCGGGACATCGGGCGCGTGGAGCTGGGCGCGCAGAGCTATTCGCGCGATTTCACCCAGAACGGCAAGCCGGCCGCCGGCATCGGCATTTTCCAATTGCCCAATGCCAACGCGCTCGATGTGTCCGACCTGATCGCGAGCAAGATGGAGGAGCTGAAGAAGGGCTTCCCCGAAGGGCTCGAATACAGCATCCCGTTCAACACCACCTGGTTCGTGTCCGCCTCCATCGATGAGGTCTGGAAGACCTTGTTCGAGGCGGCGATCCTGGTGCTGGTGGTGATCTTGATGTTCCTCCAGGACTGGCGGGCAACGCTGGTTCCGGCGACCACGGTTCCGGTGACCATCATCGGCGCCTTCGCCGCCATGGACGCCATGGGCTTCACCATCAATATCTCCACGCTGTTCGCCATCATCCTGGCCATCGGCATCGTGGTGGACGACGCCATCGTGATCGTGGAAGGCGTGGCACGTCACATCGAGGAGGGGATGGAGGGCCAGCCGGCGGCCGAAAAGGCCATGGACGAGCTGTTCGGTCCCGTGGTCGGCATCACTTTGGTGCTGATGTCGGTGTTCCTGCCGGCGTCCTTCATTCCGGGCCTGTCGGGGCAGATGTTCAAGCAGTTCGCGCTCGTCATCGCCGCGACCGCCTTCATCTCGGCCATCAACGCCGCCACGCTGAAGCCCACCCAGTGCGCCCTGTGGCTGCGTAAGCCGGTTCCGCCGGAAAAGCGCAACATCGTCTATCGCGGCTTCAATGCCGTCTATGGTCGGGCGGAGCACTGGTATGCGGGCCTGATGTCCCGCATGGTGCATCATTCCGGGGCGATGGTTCTGGTTGCCCTCGCCCTCATCGGCGTGGCCGGCTACGGCATCACCCGTGTTCCGACCTCGTTCCTGCCGATCGAGGATCAGGGCTACTTCCTGGTGGCGGTGCAACTGCCCGACGGCGCCAACATGAACCGCACCAAGGTGGTGATGGGCGAGGTGTCGGAAAAGGTGCGCAAGGTGCCGGGGGTCCAGACCGCGCTCGCCATTTCGGGCATTTCGGTGATGGACAATTCCGCCACCCTCGCCAATGCGGGCGTGATCTATGTGACGCTCACGCCGTGGGATGAGCGTTATTCCGGCAAGGTCAAGGGTGAGGACCTGCTATCGCTTTACGAGAACCTCAATAAGGCGGTGGCGGATGTGCAGGAGGCGCAGGTGCTGATCCTGGTGCCGCCGGCCATTCAGGGCATCGGCAACGCCGCCGGCTTCACCATGCAGCCGCAGCTGCGCAACGGCAATTTCGACTACACCCTGCTGGCGCAGATCACCAACTCGATGGTGGAGAAGGCGCGGGCGCAATCGGCGCTGTCGCACGTGGCGACCTCGTTCCGCGCCGGGGCGCCGCAGCTTGAGGTCACGGTCAACCGCGTCATGGCGGAAACCCTGGGCGTGACGGTCGGCCAGGTGTTCGACACCATCTCGTCCTATCTCGGCTCGACCTACGTCAATCAGATCACCCGCTTCGGCAACGTCTTCCAGGTCTACGTGCAGGCGGACTCCCGCTTCCGCGTCACGCCGGCGGACCTGTTGGCCCTGAAGGTGCGCACGCCGCAGGGCACCATGGTGCCGATCGGCTCCATGGTGGAAGTGAAGACGACGCAGGGACCGCCCCTGATTTCGCTCTACAATCTCTATCCCTCGTCCACGGTCGTCGGCTCCAATGCGAAGGGCTTTTCCTCTGGGCAGGCGATGCAGCTGATGGAGCAGATCGCCGCCTCCACTCTGCCGCCGGCAACGGGGTTCGAGTGGACCGCCATGTCGTTCCAGGAAGAGGCGGTGGGCAATCAGATCTATTATGTGTTCGGCCTAGCCATCCTGCTCGTCTATTTCGTTCTGGCCGGGCAATATGAGAGCTGGATCCAGCCCATGTCGGTGATCCTGGCGGTGCCGCTGGCGCTGCTGGGAACCGTGGGCGCCCTGCTCAGCCTCGGGGTCTCGAACAATCTCTACACGCAGATCGGCCTCGTGCTCCTGATCGCGCTGGCGTCGAAAAACGCGATCCTGATCGTCGAGTATGCGCGCGAGAAACGGGCTGAGGGGATGGAGATCACGGATGCGGCGGTGGAGGCGGCGCGCCTGCGGTTCCGACCGATCCTGATGACCTCGTTCGCGTTCATCCTCGGCGTGCTGCCGCTGGTGTTCGCCACCGGGGCCGGCGCCAATTCCCGCAAGTCCATCGGCATCGCCGTGGTGTCGGGCATGCTGGCCTCGACCTGCCTCGCCGTCCTGTTCGTGCCGTCCTTCTTCACGGTGCTGCAGCGGTTCGAGGAGCGCGGCAAGAAAAAGAAGGTCGCGCCGCAGCGGCCGCCGGAAGAGCCGGCACCGCCGAGCGCGCCGGCATCTGCCTGAGCGCGGGCCGGATCGCATGCGAACCACGGCGGCATCTGCCTCAATGGGAGGCGGATGCCGCCGTAAAGTCGCGCTTCCGCCTCAGGACAGCCTTGTCTAACCTTGTCCCATCCACCCGAGGGCCGGACCGGCCCGCAGGACCAGGTGCTTCTTCATGTCCATTCTCGCGAGCCTGCATCACGTCACGAGCTATCGCTACGAGCGGCCGGTCGTGCTCGGCCCGCAGACCATCCGTCTGCGCCCCGCTCCCCATAGCCGGACTGAGATTCCCGCCTACGCGCTGAAGATTTCCCCGGCCCAGCATTTCATCAACTGGCAGCAGGACCCGTTCGGCAACTGGCTGGCGCGCATCGTCTTTCCCGAGAAGGTCGAGGAGTTCAAGGTCGAGGTCGACCTGTTGGCCAAGCTCGATGTCATCAATCCCTTCGACTTCTTCGTCGAGGATTATGCGGAGAACTTCCCGTTCATCTACGCTCCTGAGCTGAAGGCGGAACTCGCGCCCTATCTCGAACTGGAGCACGAGGGGGCGCTGTTCGAATCGTTCGTGGCGTCGATCTCGCGCGAGGAGCGGCGCATCGTCGACTTCCTGGTGGAGCTGAACCAGCTCCTTCAGAAGGAGATCGGCTACGTCATCCGCATGGAGCCGGGCGTGCAGACGCCCGACGAGACGCTGACGCGCAAGCTCGGCTCCTGCCGCGACACCGGCTGGCTGCTGGTGCAGGTGCTGCGCCATCTGGGCCTCGCCGCGCGATTCGTCTCCGGTTACCTGATCCAGTTGAAGCCGGACGTGAAGTCCCTGGACGGTCCCTCCGGCACCGACGTGGATTTCACCGACCTCCATGCCTGGTGCGAGGTCTATGTGCCCGGCGCCGGCTGGATCGGTCTCGACCCGACCTCGGGCCTGTTGTGCGGCGAGGGGCATATTCCGCTGGCGGCGACGCCCCATTACCGCTCCGCCGCGCCCATCACCGGCTATCTGATGGAGAAGTCGGAGGCCGAGTTCGGCTTCGAGATGAGCGTGGCCCGCGTGGCGGAGGCGCCGCGCGTCACCTATCCCTTCTCGGACGAAACCTGGGCGGCGCTCGACAGCCTCGGCAAGAAAGTGGACGAGGATCTGGCGGCCGGGGATGTGCGGCTCACCATGGGCGGCGAGCCGACCTTCGTCTCCATCGATGACTATCAGGCGCCGGAGTGGAACACCGAGGCGCTCGGGCCGCAGAAGCGCGTGCGCGCCGATGATCTCATCCGCCGCCTGCGCCGCCGCTTCTCGTCCGAGGGCGTGCTGCACTACGGCCAGGGCAAGTGGTATCCGGGCGAGCAACTGCCGCGCTGGTCGTTCGATCTGTTCTGGCGCAAGGACGGCCAGCCTATGTGGCGGCGCGAGGACCTGATTGCCGACGAGACGACCGATTATGGGGTGGGGCCGGCGGATGCCGAGCGCTTCATCAAGGCGGTGGCCGAGAAGCTGAAGGTGGGCCCGCAGTTCGTGCAGCCGGCCTTCGAGGACAATATCTATTACCTGTGGAAGGAGCAGTGCCTTCCCGAGAACATCACCCCCGGCGACGAGCGCATGGCCGACGCGGCGCAGCGCCGCATGCTGGCCCGCACCTTCAACCAGGGGCTTGCCAATCCCACCGGTTCGGTGCTGCCGCTGCGGCGGGCGGAGACGCCCGAGGGGACGGTCTGGGCTTCGGAGGCCTGGACCTTCCGCCGCGAATTCCTGTTCCTGATCCCGGGCGAGAGCCCGATGGGCTACCGCCTGCCGCTCGATTCCCTCCAATATCTCGCGCCGACCCGCTATCCGCACATCGCGCCCATGGACCCGTTCGAGCCGCGCGGGCCGCTGCCGGATGCGGACGCGCTGGCGGATCGCTATCGCGGCACCAGCCCCGACGGCCGCGAGCGCTATTCGGTGGCACCGCGCACGGAGGCCTATGGTGTCGGAGAGCGCGCCCAGGCCCTGGTGCAGGAATATTTGCTGAAGCACGATCAGCAGATCGACGCGGCGGACACCCGCACCGCCTTGTGCGTGGAGCCGCGCGGCGGCCGCCTGTGCGTGTTCCTGCCGCCGCTCGACACCCTCGAGGATTATTTGGACCTCATCGCCGCCATCGAGCAGGTGGCGATCGAGCTGAACACGCCGCTGCACCTCGAAGGCTATCCGCCGCCGTTCGATTATCGCCTGAACCTGATCCGCCTGTCGCCCGATCCCGGCGTGCTGGAAGTGAACATCCACCCGTCCGCGTCGTGGGACGGCTGCGTGGACGTCACCCGCATCCTGTATGAGGAAGCGCGGCTGGCGCGGCTCGGTACCGAGAAGTTCATGGTGGACGGGCGCCACACCGGAACCGGCGGCGGCAACCATGTGGTGGTGGGCGGCACCACCCCGGCCGACAGCCCGTTCCTGCGCCGGCCCGACCTGCTGAAAAGCCTGTTGCTGTATTGGCAGCGCCATCCCTCGCTGTCCTACATGTTCTCGGGGCTGTTCATCGGGCCGACCTCGCAGCATCCGCGCATCGACGAGGCGCGGCACGACAGCCTGTACGAGTTCGAGATCGCCCTTTCCAAGATCCCGCTGCCGGGCGGCGAACTGCCGCCGCCGCCGTGGCTGGTGGACCGGCTGCTGCGCAACATCCTGGTGGACGTGACCGGCAACACCCATCGCACGGAAATTTCCATCGATAAGTTCTATTCGCCGGACGGTCCCACCGGTCGGCTGGGGTTGGTGGAGTTCCGCTGCTTCGAGATGCCGCCGGACTGGCGCATGAGCCTTGCCCAGCAATTGTTGCTGCGGGCGCTCATCGCCCGCCTGTGGCGGGCGCCGGTGCAGGGCCATGCGACCCGCTGGGGCACCATCCTCAACGATCGCTTCATGCTGCCCCACTATGTGTGGCAGGACTTCCTGGACGTGCTGGATGACCTCGGCGCGGCCGGCTACGCCTTCGATCCGGAGTGGTTCAAGGCGCAGTACGAGTTCCGGTTCCCCGCGTTCGGCAAGACGCAGCGGGCCGGCGTGGACCTGGAAATCCGCCAGGCGCTCGAATGCTGGCATGTGCTGGGCGAGGAAGGGGTCATCGGCGGCACCGCCCGCTATGTGGACTCGTCGGTGGAGCGTCTGCAGGTGACGGTGGAGGGCTTCAATCCCTCGCGCCATATCCTCACCTGCAACGGTCGCCGGGTTCCGGTGGCGCCCACCGGGCGCAACGGCACCTTCGTCGCCGGGGTGCGCTACAAGGCCTGGCAACCCTGGTCCGGGCTGCACCCGACCGTTCCGGTCCACTCGCCGCTGACGTTCGACATCGTTGACACCTGGAGCCAGCGGTCGCGCGGGGGATGCGTCTATTACGTGTCCCATCCGGGCGGGCGCAGCTACGACACGTTCCCGGTCAATTCCTACGAGGCGGAGGCGCGCCGCCTCGCCCGCTTCCAGGATTACGGGCATACGCCGGGCGTCACCCATGTCCCCGCCGAGACGGCGCCGGACGAGTTCCCCACGACCCTTGATCTGCGGCGGCCGATCGGGGTGTGAGGCGCGGGGCTCAGCGCGCGCCGCTCCCGTGGGGGCGGTGCGTGCCGCACGGGCGTGGGGGTCCCGGCTCGGCCCGGGGCTTCGCCTGCCGGGGAGCTGTGGCGCGTGGTGCGAAGTCAGGACCAGGCGCGGCGCGCCAAAGGGTATCGTGCGCCAACTGACATTGTGCGCCGCCGCGCGTGCTCCTTCGGCGCGACTGCGGGATGGTCGCGGGCGGGGGCGCCTGGGGCAGCCGGGGCGCGTCGCTGTCGCGAAGGGCAGGGGCGCGGACTTGGGGACGCTTTTGCGGTCCTGTCATCTTTGGATGTCATAGGGCGTCATCCGGCGCGGCCGGGGCGGGTGCGGGCGCGCCATGGGAACAAGGCGCACAGCTTGCGCCAACGGCTTGGGCGTGGTGCGTTTCGGGCTGCATGGGCCAGTTGGAGCCATGGTCCGGTTACGCGCCGGGGGACGGCGGGACGGTTGCGGCGCGGATGATGCATCCGGCGCCAAGTCTGTCATAATGCAAGTCTGTCATGATGAAGGACCCCACTAGGGGACCATGGGGTGACCATGGGGCGAGGTGGCGGTCGTGGGAAAAGGGGGCTTCGTGTCGGGTGCGGACCAACGCAGCGAGGTTTTCGAGAAAGCTGCGGCCGAGAGCCTGCTCGGCGGGTACCGCACCTTGCCGGGGGTCCGCGACGAGATGCTGGATGCCGACGGGCGTCCACGGCCCCACTGGGTGCCGTTTTTGGCGGCGCTGGCCGGGATGGGGCCCGAGGAACTGCGCCGCCGATTCGGCTCGGCCGACCGTTACCTGCGCGATTCGGGGGTCTTCTACCGGGTCTATGACGATGCCGGCGGCGGTGAGCGCCCCTGGTCGCTGAGCCATGTGCCGCTGCTCATCGAGCAGTCCGATTGGACGGCCCTTTCCTCCGGTCTCATCCAGCGCGCCGAGCTGCTGGAAGCCGTGCTTCAGGATCTCTATGGCCCGGCGCGTCTGGTGGCCGATGGCGACCTGCCAGCGGCGGCTGTGGCGGGCAGCGACGAGTTCCTGCGGCCGCTGGTGGGGGTGAAGCCGGCGGGCGGGCGTTACCTGCGCCTCTATGCGGCCGATGTGGGCCGTGGTCCCGATGGCCGCTGGTGGGTGCTGGCGGACCGCGCCCAGGCCCCTTCCGGCACCGGCTACGCGCTGGAAAACCGCCTCGCCATGACCCGCGCCCTGCCGGACGTGTCGCGCGCGCTGCACATGCAGCGGGTGGCGGGCTTCTTTCAGGCGCTGCGCACCTCGCTGATGAAACTGGACCGGACCGGGGAAGGCCGCATTGGCCTGCTCACGCCTGGCCCCCTGAACGAGACCTATTTCGAGCACGCGTTGCTGGCGCGCTACCTCGGTTTCCTATTGGTGGAGGGCGAGGATCTCACGGTGCGCGGCGACCGGGTGAATGTGCGCACGGTGGCGGGGCTGCGGCGGATCGATGTGCTGCTGCGCCGGCTCGATGCCGATTTTGCCGATCCGCTGGAATTGAACGCCCGTTCGCATCTTGGCGTGCCGGGCCTGGTGCAGGCGCTTCGGGAGGGGGGCGTGGCCCTGGCCAACGCCCTTGGCAGCGGCCTTGTGGAGGCGCCGGTTCTGCTCGCCTTCCTGCCGCGCATCGCCATGCGGCTGCTGGGCACGCCTCTGAAGCTGCCCCATGTGGGCACCTGGTGGTGCGGGCAGGACGCGGAGCGCGCCCAGGTGATGGAGCATCTGGACGAGCTTGTCATCAGCTCCGCGTTCGGGCGGCCGGTGCCGGTGCTGCCCTCCGGCGGCTCGGTGCTGGGGGCGGACCTGAGCGCGGCGGAACGACGGCGGCTCTCCACCCTCCTGGCCCGGCGCGGGGTGGAACTGGTGGGGCAGGACATTGCCCGCCTCTCCACGACGCCGGTGTGGACCGGCGAGCGGCTGACGCCGCGCCCGTTCATGCTGCGCGTGTTTCTCGCCGCCACCGACAAGGGGTGGGTGGTGATGCCCGGCGGCTTCTGCCGCATCTCTTCGACGCCCGATGCCCGCGCCATCTCCCTGCAGAAGGGCGACCGTTCCGCCGACGTCTGGGTGCTCGCCGACCACGCCGTGGCCGATGCCAGCCTGTTGCCGAGCCCCGACAATGTGAAGGTGCGCCGGTCCTCGGGCACGCTGCCGAGCCGGGCGGCCGACAATCTGTTCTGGCTCGGCCGCTATGTGGAGCGGGCGGAGGCGACGCTGCGCCTGTCCCGCGTGCTGGTGGGCCGCCTTGCCGAGACCGGCGACAGCGGCACCAGCCCTCTGGTCTCGCGGCTGCTGGGTTTGCTGGGCGCCTGGGGGGCGATGCCGCGCGACCTCGCCCGCGCCACGCCCGCCCGCTACGCGGTGGCGGTGCTGACGCGGCGCGATGTGCCCGGCGCGCTGCCGCAACTGGTGCTGGCGGCTCGGGCGGCGGCCTCGGTCATCCGCGACCGGTTCTCGCCCGATGCCTGGAAGGCGCTGGTGGATCTCGAAACCTGCGTGATGGCGCCGATCAATGCCGCGCCCTCGGAGGCGGATGCCCACGAGCGGGCGGATGCGGCGCTGCGCATCATCGCCGCCTTCTCGGGCCTCGCCAGCGAGAACATGAACCGGCTCACCGGCTGGCGCTTCCTGGAGCTGGGGCGGCGGGCCGAGCGGGCCATCAGCACCCTGCGCTTCGCCCGCACTTTCGGCGAGCATGGCGTGCCCGGCTCGCTCGACGCCCTGTTGCAGGTGGCCGATAGCCAGATCACCTATCGCAGCCGCTATGTGATGATGGAAGCGCGGGGCCCGGTGCTGGATCTGGTGCTGCTTGATCCGGACAATCCGCGCTCGGTGGCGTTCCAGGTGGATCGCATGGGCGACCATCTGCGGGTGCTGCCCGGTCGCGACCATGACGCGCCGCCGCCCTTGTGGGAGCGCCTTGTCGCGCGGATGCGGGCGGAGCTGGCCGCCGCCACCGCCGAGAGCTTCGCCCCAGCCTGGTTCGACGAGATGGAGAAGGTGCTGATGCGGCTGTCGGACGAGATCGCGGCCCATTATTTCCTGCAGGGTCATTCGCCCGAAATGACCATGACCCTGGTGATGTGAGGCGGCGGCATGCTCTACGACATCCGCCAGACCACCTCTTATTCCTACGCGGTGCCGGTGCGGGTGGCGCGGCAGGTGCTGCGCATGACGCCCATGGACCGCCCCGGCCACCAGCACGTCATCGCCCATGTGCTCGACCTTTCGCCGGAAGCGGCCGAGCTGGAGCGGGGCACCGACTTCTTCGGCAATGGGCTCACTTGGCTGACCCTGGACCAACCCCACGACTATCTGCAGATTTCCACCCGCAGCCGGGTGGATGTGAACGCGACCCCGCTGCCCGAGGTTTCAGCCACCCCAAGCGTGGATGATGTGCGGGCCGCGGCGGCGGGCGCCTTTGATCTCGGTCCCCGCTCGCCGGTGCATGGCCTGTTTCCCAGCCGCGCCATTCCCGTGGATGCGGCCATCACCGAATGGACCAGCGCAAGCTGTCCCGGCGACCGGCCGATCCTGGAGGCGGGGCTGGAGCTGATGCACCGCATCAAGGACGATTTCACCTATGAGCCGGGCTCGACCATCGTCACCACCACCCCACACGAGGCGTTCGTCGCGCGGCGCGGGGTGTGCCAGGATTTCGCGCAGGTGATGATCGCCGGCCTGCGCGGGCTCGGGCTGCCGGCGCGCTATGTGTCGGGCTATCTACGCACGGTGCCGCCGGAGGGGCAGGCTCGTCTTGAGGGCGCGGATGCCACCCACGCATGGCTCGAAATCTGGTGCGGCGCGGAGGCGGGATGGATCGGGCTTGATCCCACCAATGCCATTCCGGCGGGCGACGACCACATCATCCTCGCCGTGGGTCGCGACTATGCGGACGTGGCCCCGGTGGACGGGGTCATCGTCTCGTCCGGGGATCACCTCCTGTCGGTGGGCGTGGATGTGATCCCGGTGGAGCGTTAGAGCATTTTCAAGCGAGGTGGATTGCGGCTCGCGTGAAGAAAATGGGCCGATGCAAAACCTGAGAGCGACTGACGCGAGCCGGTGCGAACGGAAGACGTTCTAGGCCCGGCTGGCGCCGGGATCAGGCGACGCCATAGGTCCCCCGATAGGTGTCGCGCAGCACGTTCTTTTGCACTTTGCCCATGGTGTTGCGCGGCAGCTCGGCGACGAAGAACACCGTCTTCGGTTGCTTGAACTTGGCGAGCCGCTCGGCCAGCGCGCCATGGATGTCGGCCTCGGTGAGGCGCACGCCCGCCTTCAGCACCACGACCGCGGTGACGCCTTCGCCGAAATCGGGGTGGGGCACGCCGATGACGGCGCTTTCCAGCACGCCGGGGATGGCGTCGATCTCGCTTTCCACTTCCTTGGGATAGACGTTGAAGCCGCCGGTGATGACGAGATCCTTGCCGCGCCCGACGATGCTGACATAGCCCTGGCGATCGATCTTGCCGAGGTCGCCGGTGATGAAGAAGCCGTCGCGAAACTCGCTGGCGGTCTTCTCCGGCATGCGCCAATAGCCCTTGAACACGTTGGGGCCCTTCACCTCGATCATGCCGATCTCGTCGGGTCCGAGCACGCGGGCGCTGTCGGGATCGGTCACGCGCAGCGTGACGCCGGGCAGGGGCAGGCCCACCGTGCCGGCGATGCGCGCGCCGTCATAGGGGTTCGAGGTGTTCATGTTGGTTTCGGTCATGCCGTACCGCTCGAGGATGGCATGACCGGTGCGCTCCTGAAACGCGCGATGGGTTTCCGCCAGCAGCGGCGCCGAGCCGGAGACGAACAGGCGCATGTTCCGCGTCGTCTCGCGGGTGAGGCCGTCTTGGTCGAGCAGGCGGGTGTAGAAGGTGGGCACCCCCATGAGGCAGGTGGCCTTCGCCATCAGGGCGAGCACTTCAGCCGCGTCGAACTTCGGCAGGAAGATCATGGACGCGCCGGCCAGCAGGATGATGTTGGACGCCACGAACAGCCCGTGGGTGTGGAAGATGGGCAAAGCGTGGATCAGCACGTCGGCGCCCGTGAAGCGCCAATGGTCCTTCAGCACCAGGGCATTGGAGAGCAGGTTGCCGTGGCTGAGCATGGCCCCCTTGGCCCGCCCCGTGGTGCCCGAGGTGTAGAGAATCGCCGCCAGGTCGTCGGGCCCGCGCGCCACGTCCTCGAAGGCATCCGGCAGGGCGGCGGCGGCATCGGTGAGGGTGCCCGCGCCCTCGCTCCCCAGGGTCTCGACCACCGGCACCTTCACCGTGTCGGCAAGCGCGCGCGCCGCGGCGAGGATCTCCGGCCGGCAGACGAACAGGGCCGGCTCGGCATCGGAGAGGAAATACGCCACCTCCACCAGCGTGTAGGCGGTGTTGAGCGGAAGATAGACCGCGCCCGCGCGCACCGTCGCCAGATACAGCGCCAGCGCCGGCCAGGATTTTTCCACCTGCACCGCCACCCGGTCTCCCGGCCTCACCCCCCGCGCCACCAGGAGGTTGGCGAGCCGCCCGGAGAGGGCGAGGGCCTCGGCGTAGCTCTCGGCGCGGCCATCGGCATGGATGACGAGGGCTTTATCCGGCGCGGGCATGGCCGCGCGAATGGCTCCAAAGAGGGCGTTGGCGTGAGTCTGGTCTTGGCTCAGGTCTTGGCTCAGGTTTTGGCTCTGGTCTTGGCTCATGGCGTTTCCAATGGTCTTGCTTCAGCTTGCCGGCACCAGCGCGCGGGCGGAATGCTCGCCCCGCAGCAGCTTCTTCACCGCCGAGCTCGCCACCACGTCGCCCTTGCCCAAGAAGGCTTCGTGGTTCTTCTCGATGTCGGTGAGCACATAGCGGTAGTTCACCATGAGCCCGGCCGCCTGGGCGATGCCCTTGGCCGAGAGGTCGCCCATGGCGTTGATGCGCTCCAGCCGGGCGCCATTGCCCAGATGGAAGCGCGCCACCGGGTCGAGCGGGCGTCCCTTGGCCGAGCGGGCGACCAGGAAATAATAGGCGGCGGTGGCCTGCAGCACCGGGGTGATGGTGTCGCGCGCTTCGTCCTTCTGCGGCCATTCGGGATCGTCCAGGAGCTTCAGGGTCTCCAGGTCCGCCGCCGACAGCACCGCCGACGACCCGCTGGCGCGCTCCGCCTCCAGCCATTTGCCGAAGGCCGGCGCCGGGGACAGGGTGACGAAGGTGGTCAGGTTCGGCAGTTCGCGGGAAATCTCCTCCACCACCTGCTTGATGAGGAAATTGCCGAACGACACCCCCGACAGGCCACGCTGGCAATTGGAGATGGAATAGAACACCGCGGTGGTGGCCTTGGCGGGGTCGAGGTGTTGCCGCTGTTGGTCGAGGATGGGGGCGATGGCGCCGGGAATCTCCTTTTCCAGCGCCACTTCCACGAAGATCAGGGGCTCGTCCACGAGGGCGGGGTGGAAGAAGGCGTAGCAATGCCGGTCGGGGCTGTCGACGCGGGCGCGCAGATCGTTCCAATCGCGGATCTCGTGCACCGCCTCATAGCGGATGATCTTTTCCAGCACGTTGGCGGGCGTGGCCCAGTCGATACGGCGCAGCACCAGGAACCCCCGATTGAACCAGGTCGAGAACAGGTGGCCGAAGTCCCGGTCCACGGCCGAAAGGTCGCGCCGGTGCACCAGCGCGTCCATGAGATTTTCCCGCATGCGCACCAGCGACAAGGTGGCGCCCTGCGCCATGTTGAAACGGCGAAACAGCTCCAGCCGGCGCGGCTCGCTGGCCGCGTGCAGTTCGGCGGCGGCGGCATCCGATTCGGTGCGGCCGTAGGCTTCGATGGCGGCTGCGAGCCGGGCGCGATCCACCCCGAAGGTTTGCGCCAGGGCCTCGAAGAAGGCAATGCGCTCGCCGGTCTTCATGCGGCCGTAGCGGTCGAGGATGTCGGTGGCCAGAGCGACGCCGGAGGCCTCGCCCTTGCCGGAAAGCAGCTCCTCGCAGCGTTCCACCAGGGTTGCCGCCTTGGTGGCGCCGCTGACCCGGCTGGAACGCTCCAGCAACGCGCGGCCACGCTCCGCGATGGAGCCGAGCAGGTCGCCGAAAAAGGAGGTGTTGGAACTCATGGCCTCTTAATCCCCCCGGACCGGTCTGAACGGATCTCGCCATGGGACAGGCGCCGCGCGCCGATGGCAAGGGGGGCGCGCGCATTCCATCGGGACGGGGCGGCGCCGCCACCGCGGGGGCGTGGGCGCGCCTCACGCGGGCCGGAGCCGTTGTCGCCTCAATCCCAGGCCAGTGCGCCGCCGTTCTGGTATTCGATGACGCGGGTTTCGAAGAAGTTCTTCTCCTTCTTCAGGTCCATGGCCTCGCTCATCCAAGGAAACGGATTCTCGGCTTCCGCGAACACCGGGGCAAGGCCGAGTTGGGCGCAGCGGCGGTTGGTGATGACGTGCATGTATTGTTCGCACAGCGCCGCGTTCAACCCGAGGAAGCCGCGCGGCATGGTGTCCCGCCCATAGGCGGCCTCGAGCGCGGCCGCCTCTTTCAGCATGCCGCGCACCTCCTCCTGAAATTGCGTCGTCCACAGATGCGGGTTTTCGTGCCGGATCTGGTTGATGACGTCGATGCCGAAGTTCAGGTGGATACTCTCATCGCGCAGGATGTACTGGTATTGCTCGGCGATGCCGACCATCTTGTTGCGCCGGCCGAGCGAGAGGATCTGCGCGAAGCCGGTGTAGAACCACATGCCCTCGAACACGACGTAGAAGGCGACGAGATCACGCAGGAACTGCTGGTCCGCCGCCGGCGTCCCGGTCCGGAACGCCGGGTCGCTCAGGCTCTGGGTGTGGGCCAGCGCCCAGGCCGCCTTGTCGGTGATGGAGGGCACTTCCCGATACATGTTGAACAGCTCGCCCTCGTCGAGGCCCAGGCTTTCCACGATGTATTGAAAGGTGTGCGTATGCACCGCCTCCTCGAACGCCTGTCGCAAAAGATATTGCCGGCATTCGGGATTGGTGAGGTGGCGGTAGATGGCCAGCACGATGTTGTTGGCGACGAGGCTTTCGGAGGCGGCGAAGAAGCCGAGATTGCGCTTGATGGCGTGTCGCTCGTCCGCGCTGAGGCCATCGCGCGACTTCCACAAAGCGATATCGGCCTGCATGGAGACCTCGGTCGGCATCCAATGGTTGTTGCAGGCGGAGAGATACTTTTCCCAGGCCCAGTTGTACTTGAGTGGCAGGAGCTGATTGACGTCGGCGCGGCAGTTGATCATCCGCTTCTCGTCAACGCTCACGCGTCCGCCGGAGCGGTCGATGGCGCCAAGTCCCGTGGTGTCTCCGGCGGCGTTTCCGAACGGCGGCGCGGCGGGCCGGCGGGTGGGGACGGCCGGTGGGGTGGGGTCTGACCAGTCGAGCATGGTGATGAGTCCTTGGTTCCGGCTGCTCACTGGCAGGCTTCGCAGGTCGGGTCGTCGATGGCGCAGGCGCTCGGCGCGGCCGGGTCGTTGAATGGCGGCGTCTCGACCAGGATGGGACCGGCCGCCGCGACCGTGAGGCCGCCGACGGCAACGGCGTTGAGCTTGCCGTCGGTGCCCTTGAGGGTGGATTTTTCCACATGGGTGGCGCTGAGGCCGCGCAAATAATAGGTGGTCTTGAGACCCAGCCGCCAGGCCAGGCGATAGGCTTCATCAAGTTTCCGGCCCGAGGGCTGCGCCATGTAGAGATTGAGCGACTGGCCCTGGTCGATCCATTTCTGTCGGCGCGCGGCGGCGCGGATCAGCCAGCTCGGTTCGATCTCGAAGGAGGTGGCATAGAGCGCTTTCAGATCGTCGGGTACGCGGTCGATCCGGCTGACCATGCCATCATAATATTTCAGGTCGCAGATCATGACTTCGTCCCATAGCCCGCGCGCCTTCAGGTCGCGCACGAGGTCGGCATTCACCACGGTGAAGTCACCGGACATGTTCGCCTTGACGTAGAGCTGGCTGTAGGACGGCTCGATGGATTGGGAGACGCCGACGATGTTGGAAATGGTGGCGGTCGGCGCGATCGCCATGGTGTTCGAGTTGCGCATGCCGGTGGTCTGCACCCGTTGGCGCAGGCTCTCCCAGTCCAGCGTCGAGGACCGGTCAAGCTCCACATCGCCGTCGCGGGCCTGCGACAGGATTTCGAGCGAATCGATCGGCAGGATGCCCTTCGACCACAGCGAGCCGGCGAAACTCGGATAGCGGCCGCGCTCGGCGGCGAGATCGACCGAGGCCGAGATCGCATGAAAGCTGATCGCCTCCATGGAGGTGTCGGCAAAGTTGACCGCGGCTTCGGACGCCGCCGGCAGGCGCAGGGTCTGGAGCGCGTCCTGGAAGCCCATCAGCCCCAGGCCCACCGGGCGGTGCCGCAGGTTGGAGCGGCGCGCCTCGGAGATGGTGTAGAAATTGATGTCCACCACATTGTCGAGCATGCGCATGGCGGTCGTCACCGTGCGCTTGAGCTTTTCCTGATCGAGCCCCTCAACGGTGACATGGGCGGCAAGGTTAACCGAGCCCAGGTTGCAGACCGCGACCTCGTCGGCGCTGGTGTTCAGCGTGATCTCGGCGCACAGGTTCGAGGAGTGCACCACACCGGCATGGCTCTGCGGGGAGCGCAGGTTGCAGGCATCCTTGAAGGTGATCCAGGGGTGGCCGGTCTCGAACAGCATGGTCAGCATCCGCCGCCAGAGGTCGACCGCGGCCACCTGTTTGAACACCTTGATGTCCCCGCGCCGGGCCTTTTCCTCATAGGCTTCATAGGCGGCCTTGAAGGGCTTGCCATAAAGATCGTGCAGGTCCGGCACTTCGTCGGGCGAGAACAAGGTCCATGGTCCGCCGGTCTCGACCCGCTGCATGAACAGATCGGGGATCCAGTTTGCCGTGTTCATGTCGTGGGTGCGGCGGCGGTCGTCGCCGGTGTTCTTCCGCAGGTCGAGAAACTCCTCGATGTCCACATGCCAGGTTTCGAGGTACGCGCAGACCGCGCCCTTGCGCTTGCCACCCTGGTTGACCGCGATGGCGGTATCGTTGGCTACCTTGAGGAACGGCACGATGCCCTGGCTTTCGCCGTTGGTGCCCTTGATGTGCGCGCCGAGGCCGCGCACCGGCGTCCAGTCATTGCCGAGGCCGCCGGAATATTTGGCGAGCAGGGCGTTGTCCTTCACCGCCTTGAAGATGCCCTCGAGATCGTCCGCCACCGTGGTCAGGAAGCAGGAGGACAGCTGCGGCCTGAGCGTGCCGGCGTTGAACAAGGTCGGCGTCGAAGCCATGAAATCGAAGGACGAAAGCAGATCGTAAAAGGCGATGGCCTGCGCTTCCCGATCCACCTCGCGCATAGCCAGCCCCATGGCGACCCGCATGAAGAACGCCTGCGGCAGCTCGAAGCGGGTGCCGCAGACATGGAGAAAATAGCGATCATAGAGGGTCTGCAGGCCGAGATAATCAAACTTGAGGTCGCGCTCGGGCTTGAGCGCGGCCGCAAGCCGGCTCAGATCGAAGCGGCCGAGCTCGGGATCGAGCAGAGCATTGGCGATACCGGTCTTCACATAAACGTGGAGATACGCGCCATAGCGCTCCGCCATCTCGGCCTGCGTCGCCTGTTCCGGCCGTCCGGCGACGAAGCTCAAGGCCTCTCTTCGCAGCTTGTCCAGCAGCAGGCGGGCGCTGACCTTGGAATAGTTTGGCTCGGTCTCCACCAGCGTGCGCGCCGCCAGGATGGGCGCCTGCGCCAGTTCGTCGAGCGAGATGCCGTCATAGAGATTGCGCCGCGCCTCCGTGAGGATCGCCTCGGCGCAGACGCCGTCGAGCTCCGCGCAGGCCTCGCCGATCACGGTGGCGAGGCGCCCGGCATCCAGCGGCTCAAGTGTGCCGTCCGCCGCCGTCATCCGCAGCATGGGGGCGGGGATGGCCACCGGCCGTGCCGCGGCGCGGGCCTTCGCGCGCTCCTCGCGATAGAGCACATAGGCTCGGGCGACCTTGTGGTGCTCGCCGCGCATCAGCGCCAATTCCACCTGATCCTGAACCTCCTCGATATGAAAGGTCCGTCCGATGTCGGGGCGCCGGGTCAGGCTTGCCACGATCTGTTCGGTCAGGCCGGCGACGATGTCGTGGATGCGGCGAGACGCGGCGGCGGGCTGTCCTTCCACGGCCAGAAAGGCCTTGGTTAACGCGACCGTGATCTTCGAGGCATCGAACGGCGTGACCGCGCCGTTGCGACGGATGAGCTGGTAGCCGGGGGCGCTCGTCGCCACCGCATGGTCGGCCCCCGGCGGATGGAGCTGTTGGAGTCCATTGGCATGGCGTTCGGCGGTCGCAGGCATCATCATCCCCGATGTGGAACTGGGGGCGGAGTTCGGGCGGACGCGTGCGAAAAACCGGGCCGGCACAGGCCACCCGGAGCAAGCGTTCCCCCGGGACACCCCGCCCGTGGACGTTCATGATGTCGCGGCAGGTCTCCTGGCTCGCGGGTCATGGCTCTTGTCCGTCTTCCCAAAGCCTTGCGGCCCCAGTGACATGGCTTGAACAAGAACTCGCCGCTTACAGTTGCGGGGGCAGCGCCGGCTTCAAACCGACTTCCCTCTTCGCTCTCGATCTTGCGAGTCGAGAGACCGTGACCACAACATTTAGTGGCCATCGCGGCATGAATGTCAATCCTTCGCGCTTCCAGCCGCCCATCCGCAGCCGGCGGAGTGGAGCTTCGCAAGCGTCGCGATCGCAGCGGGGATTTTAGGTGGTGTGGCTGACAAGCCGACGGCGGGGCGTGGTCGTCAATCCGCGTGCCGTGGCGCACCGGAAAAGTGAAAAACATGGCCGATTGCCGCGCAAGATCTCGGGTGCTCCACGCGGCCGCTTGCCCTTGATCCCATTAAAATAAATATATATCAAATGCTTGTATCTCTTTTCCGGTCGCTGTGAGGGGCTGTCGAGACTGGAATCGCGGATACGAATGGCTGTGCGAAAAAGGCGGGGCCGGAGTTGCCGGATGCGAATGTATGGATTATGAAAGCCACAATAGACATCGCGTTCCTGCACCCGTAGCTCAGCTGGATAGAGCGCCGCCCTCCGAAGGCACGTGTCAAGCCGGCTGGTGCGAAAAGTGTGAAGAAAAGCGTTTTTGAATTCAACGACTTGCGAGCGTTGGGCCGAGGGCTTCACTTTCGCAGGAAATCCGAGTAAGCACTGCGTAAGCAGCAGGCACCCGTAGCTCAGCTGGATAGAGCGCCGCCCTCCGAAGGCGGAGGCCACACGTTCGAATCGTGTCGGGTGCGCCATGCAACTGATGATTGTTTTGGCGTTTGCGCATCATCCCGCGATCCGAACCGGGCGGGGAACATTAATCGCCTAGGACCACGATGTGGCTCGCTTCGCTCCATATAGGGGGCGTGAGCGGATAGCTGCGTTGGGCGACAGCGTCGGCCTGTGCTTGGTGTCCCATCTCCTTCAACTGCGTCCCTCCGAAGCGTCTTCCCGGAGCAGAGATCGCAACTCAAGTCGCTCTCCAACCGCCTGACGGCTTCCAATAGCAACTTTGAACGTGGTTCCGCCGCTCGGCGTGGCTGTCAAAGATGGCTGTCGGGCTCACGGTCTCGCGCTTGCCGGCCAAACGAGGTGAGCGCCAAATCGGAGGGGTAAAATGGGTGGTCAGCGATCAAGGTAAGAGCGGGATCCCCAGCGGATGATGCAACGATTCGCTCGGCGGCGAACGGGCGAGGGATGCCGAGAGCGCCGGCAAATGCGACGCTAAGGACAACTTAAGATTGCGACTTTGGCTGGCGAGTGGTAAATTTTCCCTATTTCGGTTGTGCGTTGAGGCGTGTTGTGAGGCGAGCATTATTTGATATCGAAGTGCGTGATCTCCGATATTTCATCGCGGCAGCAGATGCTGGAAGCTTTCGGAAGGCGGCAGCGGCACTGGGGGTGCAGGAATCCTCCGTCAGTCGTCGGATTCGCGACGTTGAAGACCAGATCGGCGCGTCCCTGTTCGTGCGGCACTCAGGGGGAATTAACCTGACGATGGCCGGCCAGCGCTTCCTTCATCGTGCCCGTCATGCCCTGGACCACATTCAGGACGGGGCTGCAGAAGTGGCTGCCATCGGACGGGCGGAGGGTGGATATCTCAAGGTTGGACTGTTTTCGTCCCTTTCCTCCGGATTTTTGTCAACCTTGTTTCGAGCATATGATGCAAGACATGGATCAGTTCACATCGACTTCGTCGAGGGTGAAGCACATGAGCACATCAATGCCCTTCGCCAATTTCAGGTTGATATCGCCTTTGTCATTGGGCTGAGCGATTTTGGCGAGTGCGACTCAGCTTACCTTTGGTCGGAACAGGTGCTGGTGGCATTGCCTGAAGGCCATCAGCTTGCTGCCTTGGCGTCATTGACATGGCGGGATCTCAGAGCTGAGAAATTCCTTCTCCGAGACACGCCAGCGGGCGCGCGGATTCAAGACTATGTTGTCCGGCGAATCCGGGAGGTCGAAGGAGAGGCCCGTGTCGAGGCGCAGGGGGTCGGGCGCTACAAGCTTCTCAATCTGGTGGCGTCCGGCCGCGGAACGACGTTGATCATCGAATCGGAACGTCTGGTGAAGGTCGCCGGGGTGACCTATCGCCCGCTGCACGACGAGGTGGTTTCATTCCATGCGGCCTGGTCGCCGAAGAACGACAATCCCGCGTTTCGAACGCTCCTCAGCCTTGCCCGGACGATGGCTCCCTCCTCGGAAGCGAACCCAGCGATTGCCCGTTCGCAGGATCTGGAGGCGCAGCGCGCCGAGCCTTCGCAAATCCACGATCCGTCGCGATGAAGCGCTCAAGCATGGGGACTACGAGACGGGATGGCTCTGTAGGGGACTGATTGTTTTCCCGACTAAGGATTTCCGAGTAGGCGACAAGGTCCCGATGCAGCTTCGCCGGTAGCTCCACGGTCACCTTCACCGGCTTCTCGTCAAGGATCTCGCTGAGCTTCAGCTTCGGCATGTCAGCCTCCGTAAGGTTCAAGAACGAGATCGCGCGTGACGATGACCCGCACCGGGTATCCCGGCCGGACACTGAGCGTCGGGGCGATGTTGAGCTGGCGCTGGACGATCTGGCGGCCGGTCTGGCTGATGCTGTCGGAGGCGCCCTCGCGCAGGGCGCTGGCGAGGTCGCTGTCGCTACCTGACGTGCCTGCGCTCGCCCCGACGCTCAGGATGGTGGAGAGCACAGCCGCCTTGAACAGCTCGCCCCAGTGATAGTCGGCGCCATCCTCAAGGCCGGCGTAGCCCTCGGCGTCGGCTCCGGGCTGGCGCTCCAGCACGATGGAGCGGCCATTGGGGAAGATAAGGCGGTTCCAAGCCAGAAGCACCCGGCGCTGCCCGAAGCCGACGCCATTGTCGTACTGGCCGATGATGCGGGTGCCCTGAGGGATCAGGAGGATCCGGCCGGTCGGGCTATCATGAACATTCTCGGTCACCTGAGCGGTGATCTGACCCGGCAGGTCGGAGCGGATGCCGGTGATCAGCGCAGCGGGGATGACGGCGCCGGCTTGCAGGACATTGGCCGAGGCCGGAGCCGCCACACGGTCGGGCGCGACGCTGCGCCGGTCCACCGCCTGGTTGAGGAAGGCGAGCTGGCGCTCCTGGGCCGTCGGTGTCGCCGCCGGCGGGGCAAGACCAAGGGACGTCAGATCCGGGACAGGAGTCGCCGTCGTTGCCGACGCTGCGCTCACCTGTTGCGCCACGACAGGACTGGCTGGCCGCGTGTTGGTCTGGGCGAACAGCCGTCCTGTCCGCGCCGACTCGGTCTCCTGCTGCTGGCGCTGCTCCTCGGGGCTCAGAGCGGGATTGGGCATGCCTCCCATCGCCGGGATCGGCGGCTGCACTGCCGTCTGCGCATTGAGGATGGGCCGACCGAGGTCGCCGGGCAGAGGCGGCCCAAGCTTGGGGATGCCAGTGTAATCCTTGGGCAGGCCGGCGAGCCCGTCCGGCGTCGCCCTAAAGTCGGTGGCGTACAGCTCCTGGCCGGGTCCGTGGTCTTTCCGCGCCTGCAGGGCGTAGATCAGGGCTCCGCCGATCCCGAGGCCAGCAACCAGCCCCAGCCCGGCCAGAACCTTGCGGGACAGGCGGGTCACCCGCGGCGGCTCGGGCCGCAGCCGCATGGCCGCCATAGCCTCCCCCGTGAGCGGTCGGGCTCCGTCATCGCCAGCCGATCCCAGCCCTTTCTCCTTCCCGGGTTCGATGCCGCTCATAGGACCTGCCTCCCGTCGGTTCGGGAGATCCTCACGCGCTTCTGGTCCTTGTCGGCGCCGAAGCGCAACTCGGCCGCGGCAAACAGGCGGTCGACGATCATGTAATTGCCGCGCACGCGATAGTTGACGAGTTCGGAGGTGTCGCCCTGCGAGCCGACCACGAAGAGCGGCGGCATCTCGCCCTGGGCGATGCCGCGCGGAAACTCGATGAACACCTGCTGGCCATCGTCGAAGGCGCGTAGCGGCCGCCACGGCGCCCGGTCTCCAGTCACCTCGTAGCGAAAGTTCACTCGTGTGAGATCGATGCCGGTGGCGACCGGCTGCACCACCTGAGCCTCGGCATTCTGGCGCCGCAGCGCGATGAGCTGGTCCTGTGGATACTGCCAGGAGACCGAGGCCATGTAGGTCTTCTCGGTGGAGCGCAGCTCCATGTGATAGGTGCGCAGATTGGTGTTGATGACGAGGTTGGTGGTGAGGTCCACCCGGGTGGGCTTCACCAGGATGTGGACCTGCTTCGCTCCGCCCGCCCCGCTCTCGGTGTCGCCAATGATCCAGCGCACCGTGTCGCCGGCGGCGACCGGCCCCGTGCCCACCAGTTGCTCACCGGGCTGTAGGGCGATGTCGGTGACCTGCCCCGGCGCTGCATAGACCTGATAGAGCGCGCCTTCCACGAAGGGATAGACCTGCATGGAGTTGATGAAGCCGTTGCGGACGGGTTGCACGCGCGCGGCGGCATTGGCCTGGTTCACGCGAGCTGCAGGGTCGGTCGCTTCCGGTTCTGCCTTGCCGTCCTTCCCCACAGGCTTCAACTGGCCAGGCAGCGGCAAAGGCTTCGGCAGCTCGACGATGCGCACCGGCCCCGGCGGCTCGGCCTTGAAGACGGCGGGCGGAGCATCGTCATATTCGATCTCGGGCGGCTTCTCGAAGGTGGCACAGCCGGCGAGGGCGGAAGTGCAAATGAGGAGAAGCGGCAAGCCGGACTTACGGAACGCCTGAGAAGAGAGGACACGGCGCGCCGGCCTCCCGGATGTGCGGATGGCCGTCGTCATTGTGCGAGTTCCTTCGACCAGTTGATGGCGTTGACGTAGATCCCGAGCGGATTGGCCCGGAGGCGCTCGGCGTCCCGCGGCGCCTGCACCACGACGGTGAGGATGGCGCTCCAGCGGGCGGTGTCGGCGAGGCTGCCGTCCTGGTAGCGGCGCTCGGTCCAGGCAATGCGGAAGGAGTCCGGCGAGGCGCGGATGACGCTCGAGACCTCCACCGCTACCTGTTGCTTGCCGACCCGGGCGAAGGGATCGTTGGCTCGGGCATAGTCATTGAGCGCGATGGCGCCGGCCTGCGTCGTATAGGCATAGGCCCTAAGCCAGTTCTGCCGGACGATGACGGGATCGGCGGAGATGCTGCGCACCTCCTCGATGAAGCGGGCGAGGTGGAAGGCGATCTGGGGATCGGAGGGGCGATAGTCCGAGGTGGCGGGTGCAACCGCCTGCGCCTGCCCGAGCTTGTCCACCTGAACGACCCACGGAACCACCGAGCCGCTCAGCGCCTGCCAGGCCAGAGCCCCGGAGAGGCCTGCCGCAAGCGCGAGGCAACCGAAGGCCATGAGGCGCCAGTTCTTCGCCTGAACGCGAGCGGAGCCGATGCGATCGTCCCAGACCTGGGCCGCACGCTGATACGGCGTCTCGGGTTCGGGAGATCGGCCGTAATGGACCGATGGTCGCTTGAAGGGCGTCATGGGCGATCGCTTTCGGAGAGGGAGATGGAGGAGCCACCGCCATGGCTGTCGCCGGACCGCACCGCGTGTGTGGCGGTCTGGATGCCGTGAGCGACCTGCTGGGAGCGGCGCATGCGCTGGGCCCAATCCGGGACATCTCCGGAAGAGGCCGGACTGCTCGGCGGGGTGGGAGTGGCTCCAGAGGTCGGCGAGGCGGCGGCTGATCCGCGCAACGGAGAGGCTGCCCCAGCGCGCGCGACGCCGCCCAGACCTCCTGCGACGCCGGACAGCCCAGACTGGCCGGCGGCCCCCGCGCTGTAGGCGGATGCAGCACCTCCGGCGAGGTTCGCGCCAGCTCGTGCTGCCGCTGCTGTTCCCGACAGGGCAGCGCCGGCTCCGCGTACCGCGACGCCAGCGGCACCCGCTCCCGCGAGCGCCACACCTCCTGCGGCAAGCCCAGTCCCCACGGCGGCGCCGGCTCCGAGTTGCGGCGCGCCGGTGATCAGGCCTGTGGCGATCCCCGGTCCGAAAATGCCGAGGCCGAGCAGCGCCAGCGCTGCCAGCACGGCGGACAGGGCCTGGCTGATGGTCGGCTGGGCATCGCCATAGGAGGTGGCGAATTGAGAGAACAGCCCTGAGCCGATGCCGACGATGACGGCGAGCACCATCACCTTGACGCCCGACGCCACGATGTTGCCGAGCACCTTCTCGGCGAGGAAGGCGGTCTTGCCGAAGAAGGCGAAGGGGAGGAGGACGAAGCCGGCGAGCGTCGTCAGCTTGAACTCGATGAGGGTGACGAAGAGCTGCACCGCCAGGATGAAGAAGGCGATGAGGATCAGGAGCCAGGAGACGAGAAGCACGGCGATCTGCACGGCATTGACGAAGAGCGCCACAGGCCCGGTGAGTTGGCTGGCCGCATCGAGCAATGGTTGGCCGGCGGTGAGCCCCACTTCCGCGAGCCGCCCCGGCCGCAGGAACTCCGCCGTGCTGATGGTCGACCCGCCGGCCTTGAGGCCGAGCCCGGCGAAGCTCTCGAAGACGATCTTCGCAAGGCCGTTGAAGTTGCCGATGATCCAGGCGAAGAAGCCGATGGCGAGGGTTTTGCGCACCAGCCGGCGCATCACGTCCTCGTCGGCGCCCCAGGCCCAGAACAGGCCCGCGAGCGTGATGTCGAGGGCGATCAGGATGGAGGAGAGGCCCGCCACCTCGCCCTTGATCAGGCCGAAGCCGGAATCGATGTAGCTGGTGAAGGTGTTGAGGAAGGTGTCGATGACGCCCACGTCATTCATGGCGTCGCTCCGTCCACGGGCTTGCCGAAGAAGCGGCGGCGGTTCGCCTCCCAGAGCGCGGCGCAATGCGGATCGACGGGATCGGTCCGCTCCAGCGTGGCGCAGCTCTTGAGGTCGACCGAGGAGACGTTTCCTGCTGGCACGCTGCTGATAGTGACAGTCGGCTCGTGAGGCCTGCCTGCGGCCGTGGCCAGGGCTGTAATCACCGCGCCCACAAGGCCGGCGACGACGAGGGTTCGGAGCGCGGTGCCCTGATCCATGGCCGCGCCTCAGTTCCCGCGGAACATGGTGACGGTGGAGGGCTGGTAGCTCGACCGGGTGGAGAAGCGCCGGTAGCGCTCCTCGCCTTCCGACACCGCCGTCGCGCGCTCGGCATCGGACAGGGCCTGCGCCCGGCCATTGGCAGCCATCACCGCCGTGAGGTCGGAGAGCTGCTGCGACTGGAGCGCCTGGAGCTGGTTGCCGGCCTGCATCGCCTGTAGTGCGCCGCTCGCCGCCTGGCTCTGGCCGACCAGCGTCGAGGCCTGGGTGCGGCCGGAATCGAGATTGCCCACGACGCCCGCCTGCACCCGCAGCGCATCCTGCAGGCCGGCGACCGTGGTCTCCCAGCGGCTCCTGGCCTGGGTGACAAGAGCGGCATCCGAACTGCTCACGGAGACCGAGCCGTACTGGCCCTGGAACGCCCGATCGATGGCGCCGACGTCATAGGCGATCTTCTGGGCCTGCCCGAGCAGTTGCTGGGTACGCTGGGCCGACTGCTGGAGCGCGCTCAGGGAGGAATATGGCAGGCTCGCGAGGTTGCGGGCCTGGTTGATCAGCATCTGTGCTTCATTCTGAAGCGAGGTGATCTGGTTGGTGACCTGCTGAAGCGCCCGCGCCGCCTGGAGGACGTTCTGGGCATAGTTGGAGGGGTCAAAGACCACGGCCTGTGCCGCGGCCGGCGCGAGCGGACACATGAGGAGCGGCGCAGCGACGAGCGCCGCCCGCAGCATCAGGCGGATCATGAGCGTGTCTCCAGAAGGTCGAGGGTGGGGATGAGGTCGGCGGCCCAGCCGAGGCCCCGATGCCGTAGCCAGGCGGCGAGGAAACCATCGCGCCCATGCTCGGCGAGGATCTGCGAGAGCGCAGCCTGATCGGTCTTGGACCCGGCGGCGCACAAGGCGAGCGCCACCTGCGACAGCCCGAGCTCGAACAGGCGGTTGCCGCGTCGGGACTGGCAGTAATAGTCCCGCTTCGGGGTGGCCCGTGCGAGGATCTCGATCTGCCGGTCGTTGAGGCCGAAGCGCCGGTAGATGGCGGTGATCTGGGGCTCGACGGCCCGCTCGTTGGGGAGCAGCAGCCGCGTCTGGCAGCTCTCGATGATGGCCGGGGCGATGGCCGAGCCGTCGATGTCGGAGAGGGACTGCGTGGCGAAGACGACGCTGGCGTTCTTCTTCCGCAGCGTCTTGAGCCACTCGCGGAGCTGGCCGGCAAAGCCCGGATCATCGAGGGCGAGCCATCCCTCGTCGATGATGAGGAGGGTCGGCGATCCGTCGAGCCGGTCCTCGATGCTGTGAAACAGATAGGACAGCACCGCCGGGGCCGCACTGGTGCCGATCAGCCCCTCGGTCTCGAAGGCCTGGACGGACGCCTGTCCCAGGTGCTCGACCTCCGCATCGAGCAGCCGGCCATGGGCGCCACCGATACAATAGGGACGCAGCGCCTGTTTGAGATCGTTGGACTGGAGCAGGACGGCGAGGCCGGTCAGGGTGCGCTCCTCGACCGGCGCGGAGGCGAGCGAGGTGAGGGTCGACCAGATATGCTCCTTCACCTCCGGGGCGATGGAAACGCCCTCGCGGGAGAGGATCGCCGTGATCCAGTCAGCAGCCCACGAGCGTTCGGCGAGCTCATCCACACGGGCGAGCGGCTGGAGCGCGACGCTGTCTTCGCTCCCATCGGACAGGCTTCCGCCGAGGTCGTGCCAGTCGCCGCCCATGGCGAGGGCGGCCGCCCGGATGCTGCCGCCGAAGTCGAAGGCGAACACCTGGGATCCGGCATAGCGCCGGAACTGCAATGCCATCAGCGCCAGCAGCACGGACTTGCCGGCGCCGGTCGGTCCCACTACCAGCGTATGGCCCACATCCCCCACATGCAGCGAGAAGCGGAACGGGGTGGAGCCTTCGGTCTTGCCGTAGAACAAAGGCGGCGCCGCAAAATGCCCGTCCTGCTCGTCTCCCGCCCAGACCGCCGAGAGCGGGATCATGTGGGCGAGGTTCAGGGTGGAGACCGGCGGCTGGCGAACGTTGGCATAGACATGCCCCGGCAGGCTGCCGAGCCAGGCGTCTACGGCGTTGATGGTCTCGACCATGGCCGTGAAGTCCTGGCCCTGGATCACCTTCTCCACCAGCCGGAGCTTCTCGTCGGCGATGCGGGGATCGGCACCCCAGACCGTTACCGTGGCGGTGACATAGGCGATGCCGGCATGGTCGGCGCCGAGCTCCTGAAGGGCGAGGTCGGCGTCCTCCACCTTGTTGGCGGCATCCGAATCCACCAGCACCGAAGCTTCGTTGGTCATCACCTCCTTGAGGATGGCGGCGATGGACTTGCGCTTGGCGAACCACTGCCGACGGATTTTCGTGAGCAGCCGGGTCGCGTCTGTCTTATCGAGGAGGATGGCGCGGGTGGACCAGCGATAGGGAAAGGCCAGTCGGTTGAGGTCGTCGAGGATCCCTGGCGTCGTCGCCGTGGGAAAACCCACGATGGTGAGGACACGCAAGTGCTCCGTGCCCAACATGGGCTCCAGCCCACCGGTGAGCGGCTCGTCGGCGAGAAGCGCATCGAGATACATGGGCGTCTCGGGAACGCGCACCCGCTGGCGCCGGGTCGATACGCAGCCGTGCAGATAGGTCAGGGTCTCGGCGTCATCGAGCCAGCGGCACTCCGGCATGAAGCTCTCGACCAGCCGGAGCACCCGGTCTGTCCGGTCGGCGAAGCCATCCAGTGCTTCGCGGGGGTCGACACCCTCGCGCCCACGCCCCTCATAGAGCCAGCTCTCTGCCCGTGCGGCATCCTCCGCTGGTGGGAGCCAACAGAAGGTGAGGAAATAGCTCGACTCAAAATGGCTGCCGGCCTCGGCGAAGCCCGCCTTGCGCTCGGCATCCACCAAAGCGGAAGCGGGATCGGGGAAGAGGCTCTCGGGATAAGCGCCCGCTTCGTGCCGCTGGGCTTCCACGAACAGCGCCCAGCCTGAGCCGAGGCGGCGGAAGGCGCTGTTGAGGCGACCCGCCACCGCCACGAGTTCGGCGGGCACGGCCGAGTCGAGGTCTGGCCCGCGGAAGCGCGCGGTGCGCTGGAAGCTGCCGTCCTTGTTGAGGACGATGCCCGGGTCGACGAGAGCCGCCCACGGCAGATAGTCCGCCAAACGACTCCCCTGACGACGATACTCGGCGAGGTTCATCATGGTGTGCCTCGCTCAGACCGACAGATGGGAGGGGATGCGCAGATGCCGACGCACCACGTCGACAAAGAGCGGATCGCGCTTGGCGGCCCAGACGGCGGCGAGATGGCCGACGGCCCAAAGGGCGAGGCCAACGAGCCAGAGCCTCAGCCCCAGCCCGATGGCGCCGGCGAGGGTGCCGTTGAAGATCGCGATCGCCCGCGGCGCGCCGCCAAGCAGGATCGGCTCGCTCAGGGCCCGGTGGACCGGGACGGAGAAGCCGGGCACTTCGCCGATATCGGCCGGCATCAGACCAGCGCTCCGCCGCTGAAGGAGAAGAAGGACAAGAAGAAGCTCGAGGCGGCGAAGGCGATGGAGAGGCCGAACACGATCTGGATCAGCCGGCGGAACCCGCCGGAGGTGTCGCCGAAGGCGAGTGCGAGGCCGGTCGAGATGATGACGATCACGGCGATGATCTTGGCAACAGGCCCCTGGATGGAGTCCAGGATCGACTGCAGCGGCGTCTCCCAGGGCATGGAGGAACCGGAGGCATGGGCGGCGGACACCGCGCAGGCGAGGGCGGCTGCAGCAGCCGTGGTTATCAGTAGGCGGCGAGGGAGGGAGACGGGGATCGAATTCACGAGGAGGTTCCTTCTTCACAAGGAGGGACGAGGGGGGAGATCCGGTAGTCGCCTTGAGGACCGAGCCCTTCGACACGCACGAGCTCGGTCAACCGGCGCGCGGCACCGCGGCCCGACAGCACGGCGATGAGGTCGATCGTCTCGGCGATCAAAGCGCGCGGGACGGTGACCACGGCTTCCTGGATGAGCTGCTCCAGCCGTCGCAGAGTGCCCATGGCGCTGCCCGCATGGATGGTGCCGATGCCACCGGGATGGCCCGTCCCCCACGCCTTCAGGAGATCCAGAGCCTCTGGGCCGCGCACCTCGCCAATCGGGATGCGGTCGGGCCGCAGGCGGAGCGAGGAGCGCACGAGATCGGAGAGCGAGGCGACGCCGTCCTTCGTGCGCATGGCCACCAGATTGGGCGCGGCGCATTGGAGCTCCCGCGTGTCCTCGATCAGGATGACCCGCTCGGAGGTCTTGGCGACCTCGGCTAGCAGAGCATTGGTGAGGGTGGTTTTGCCGGTGGAGGTGCCACCGGCCACAAGGATGTTGGCACGGGAGACAACACCGTGACGGAGAGCCTCTGCCTGCGGCGCAGACATGATGCCGGCGGCGACATAATCGTCGAGCGTGAACACGGCGACGGCGGGCTTGCGGATGGCGAAGGTCGGAGCCGCAACTACGGGCGGGAGGAGGCCCTCGAAACGCTCACCGGTCCCAGGAAGCTCGGCGGACAGCCGAGGCGCCCCGGCGTGGACCTCGGCGCCGATGTGGTGCGCGACGAGGCGGATGATGCGCTCGCCATCACCGGGAGCCAGCCGCTCCCCCGTGGCGCCGAGGCCTTCGGACAGCCGGTCGGCCCAGAGGCGGCCATCTGGATTGAGCATGACCTCGACGACGGAGGGGTCATCGAGAAGGCGGGAAATCACCGGACCGAGCGCGGTCCTCAGCATGCGCACGCCGCGCGACAGACCCTCTGGATTGTGAGCTGAAGCTGCCATCTCATCCCCGCCTTGGCCGGGAGCGATGCAGGGGCTTCCCGGACGGGGATGATTAAAGAAGGGGGAATTGGGGGAGATTCAACAACGGAAGGCCGGCATCGCAGTCTGGCGTGCAATGGCCTGAAATCGGCGTAGTGCCCTGCCTTGGCACTTGGCCACCGCTTCCGGTGTTGACCCATTTCCGACCTTAGCAACGGCTGCTTCTAGGAAGTTTGGTGATCTTCGCTTAATCGGCTGAAACTGGCGCACGGTAAAACGCTTGAGTTCTGTCGTGGAACCAACCCTAGTGGTTTGGTGCATTA
>NZ_JABWGX010000036.1 GCF_021730435.1 Xanthobacter agilis | reverse complement strand
GCCTGGTGTGCAACGAGCGCCAGACCGACAAGGAGCTGGAGCTGGCGGAGAACCTCGCCAAGAAGCTCGGCACCGAGCTGATCTACTTCGTGCCGCGCGCGAACATCGTGCAGCATGCCGAGCTGCGACGCATGACGGTGGTGGAATACGCCCCCGACAGCGCCCAGGCCCAGCACTACCGCAACCTCGCCACCAAGGTGCATGCCAACGTGGGTAACGGCATCATCCCGACCCCGATCACCATGGACGAACTCGAAGACATGC
This sequence comes from Xanthobacter agilis, assembly GCF_021730435.1. Classification (GTDB taxonomy): domain Bacteria; phylum Pseudomonadota; class Alphaproteobacteria; order Rhizobiales; family Xanthobacteraceae; genus Xanthobacter; species Xanthobacter agilis. The sequence goes on along the minus strand of NZ_JABWGX010000036.1, from coordinate 36,990 downwards.
TTATGGAGCATGGCATCCTGAAGGCCGTGGACGAGAGCCAGGTCGGCAAGACCGCCGCCGAGCTCACCGCCTGATCGCGACTCCACTTCGTTCGGCGGAGGCGGGCGGCCGAGTCGCAGCGGCTGGCCGTCCCCGCCGGATGTTTCGTCCTTGCCGCGTGTTCCGTTCTTGCAGCGTGTTCCGTTCTTGCAGCGTGTCCCGTGGGATCGCGGTGGCGGCTGGGTCCGTCGCCGCCGGTCCATAGGGGCTGGGCGGGGGCCACGGGCTTCGTGTGTCTGGATTTCGACGTCTCGACGCCCGGCGTCCCGATGCGCAGACTCCATGGGCCGCGAAGGTAGCGGTGGCAGACGCCTGCGGGGTGCGTCTGCCGCCGCTTCCACCGCGTGTGCCGGGCGGGGATACGGTGTCGGCCGCTGCGGCAACCTGTACGATCGGGCTTGGCTGCGGGGCGGTAGGGTCGGCGGCAAAGGGAGAGGCCCGTGCCAGACAAGAGCAGTGTCCTGGTTCACGGGGTGAACGAACTGGCCTCCGCCGTCGCGCGCACCCTGCTGCTGTCGGGACACGCGGTGGCCCTGCACCAGAGCGCGCCGGAGCCGGTGCTGCGCCGGAAGATGTGCTTTGCCGATGCGTGGTGGGACGGTGCCGCCACCCTCGGCGGCGTGGAGGCGCGCCGGGTGACGCGTGATGCGGAGCTTGTCTCCGGTCTTTCGAACCGCATGTTCGTGCCGCTCCTCACGCATCCCGACCTGGAAGTGGTCGGCCGCTGGCCCTGGGACGTGGTGGTTGACGCGCGCGGAGCGGACGATGAAACCGGACCGCGGTGTGGCGCGGAACTCACCCTGGTGCTCGGGCCGGGGGCGACGGCGGGCGTGGATTGTGACCTTGTGATTGAGGTGGGCGGCGTCGATCCCGGCGCGGTGCTGCGGTCGGGGCCGGCGCGTGGCGGTGGGCGCGCCTTCTCTCGTTACGACACGGCGGTGCGTGCGCCGGCGGAGGGTGTCTTCCGATCCGAGAAGGCGATTGGCGAGATGGTGCGTGCTGGCGAGATGATCGGCCTTGTGGGCACCACGCTGGCGGTGGCCCCATGCGACGGCCGCCTGCGCGGCCTCGTGCGCCCGCCGCGCGCGCTGAAGGCGGGGGATCTGCTGGCGGAGGTGGTTGCAAACCCGGCGGTGCAGGTGAGCGGCATCGACCGTCTCGACCAGATCATCGCCCGTGCCGTGGATTTCGCCATCGAGCTGGAGCAATCCGGTGCCTCCGCCGATGACTGGGGCGCAGGCTTCAAATCCCATAGCCGCAATCCGCGATAAGACCATCGGCCCTGGTTTTTGACCGGCGCCGAGTGGGTCGGCTCACATGCCGCGCAGGCTTGAGCAAAGGCCAGTGAGCCACGCTCCTGAGCCTTTTGGGGCAGCGTCCTCACACAACGCGGATGCCGGAGCGCGTGACCAAAATGCGCGAACGCAGAAATGTGCGGTCTGCATCCTGCGCCCGCGCGACCGGAAGACGCCCTGGCAGGTCTTGAGGAACATGCGCCCGGCCGCCGGGCAGAGGCGGAGCCTTCGGGCGGCGTGCCGCGCGCTGCAAGCTGGCGCACGGCATCTATTGGCGTTCAGGCCGCTTGCGCGTAGCGCGAGAGGGCGAAGTCGTCGGAGGCGATGTCGGGCGCCTCGCCGCCGATCAGGTCCGCCAGCACCCGACCGGAGCCGCACGCCATGGTCCAGCCCAGAGTTCCATGCCCGGTGTTGGTATAGAGGTTGGGGTAGGCGGTGGCGCCGACGATGGGGGTTCCATCCGGCGTCATGGGGCGCAGGCCGGTCCAGAACGTGGCCTTCTCGATGTCGCCGCCCTCCGGGAAAAGGTCGCCCACCGAGAAGGCGAGGGTTTCCCGGCGGGGTTCACGCAGGCTCAGGTCGAAGCCGGCGAGTTCCGCCGTGCCGCCCACCCGGATCCGATCGCCGAGGCGGGTGATGGCGATCTTGTAGGTTTCATCCATCACCGTGGATTCGGGCGCTGCGTCCGGGTCGGTGATGGGCAGGGTCAGGGAGTAGCCCTTCACCGGGTAGATGGGCAGGTCGATGCCGAGCGGCTTCACGAGGGCCGGCGTATAGCTGCCCATGGACGCCACATAGAGGTCGGAGGTGAGCACCTGGCCGCCCTTCAGCGCCACGCCGCTGACGTTCCCGCCCTCGGTCCGCAGCGCTTCCACCGTCTCGCCATAACGGAAAGTGACGCCCCGCTTCTCGGCCAAAGCGGCGAGGCGCTGGGTGAACAGATGGGCGTCGCCGGTCTCGTCGCCGGGCAGGCGCAGGCCGCCGACGAACTTCTGCCGCACCCGCGCCAGAGCCGGCTCCACAGCGATGCAGCCGGCCACGTCCAGCACCTCGTAGGGCACCGCGTGGGCATCGAGCACCACGGTGTCGTCTCCCACATGGTCGAGCTGCTTGGCGGTGCGGAACAGTTGAAGCGTGCCCTTGGCCCGATCGTCATAGGTGATGCCCGTTTCCGCGCGCAGCTCCCGCAAGGCGTCGCGGCTGAACTCGGCGAGGCGCACCATGCGCGCCTTGTTGCGGCGGTAGGCGTCCTCGGTGCAATTGGCGAGCATCTTGGCCAGCCAGAAGTAAAGCTTGGGATCAAGGCCCGGACGGACCACCAAGGGCGAGTGGTGCATCATGAGCCACTTCATGGCCTTGAGGGGAATCCCAGGGCCGGCCCAGGGCGCCGAATAGCCGGGCGAAACCTGGCCCGCATTGGCGAATGACGTCTCCATGCCCGCCGCCGGCTGGCGGTCGAGCACCGTCACCTCATGACCTTTCTTGGCGAGGTAATACGCGGATGTGACGCCCACCACTCCGCTGCCGAGAATGAGAATCCGCATGACGGCCCACCGGTGTAAAACTGACAAGGCGCCAGTGTACGCCGGAGGGTGCGGCATTTCACACGAATCGGCGCCATAAGTTGCACAGCGGGTGTGAAGTGTTGCAATTTCCTGCTGTTTTGCCGAAGATCCTGCCTATGCCTGCTCTCGACGACGTGGACGAACGCATCATTCGGGTTTTGCGTGGGGATGGCCGTATCTCCAATGCGGACCTTGCCGCGGAGGTCGGCCTTTCGCCTTCCGCCTGCCTCCGGCGCCTGCGGCAGCTGGAGCGCAGCGGCGTCATCCGTGGCTATACGGCGCTCGTCAGCCGGGCGGGGCCGGACGACAAGCTGGTGGTCATCACTCAGATCACCCTGGATCGGCAGACGGAGGAGTTTCTGAATCGCTTCGAGGCCGCGGCGCGGCGCTGCCCGGAGGTGTCAGACTGCTATCTGATGACCGGGCTTGCGGACTACATCCTGAAGATCGAGGTGAAGAACGCGGCGGATTATGAGCGCCTGCACAAGGAAGTGCTCTCGCGCCTGCCGGGGGTGGCGCGGATTCAGTCGTCGTTCGCCATCCGCACCGTGGTCAGCGGGCGTCCGGCGGGCATGTAGGTTCGGCGGCCTCGCTGGGCCCATCATATGCGCCGCGCCGCCGGGCCGGTTCAGCGCCCGCCCGGCCGCACGTCACGCCCGGCGGCACTTCACCGTGCTCTCAGCGGGACGGGGGTTGCCGCGCCGGATATCTTGGGAAGCAGAACGGCATGCGGCGGCAATGGTGGCAGCAAACCAAGCCATTCCGCTTATCCGATCATGTCGCCTCGATCTCGATCTTTAGCCGACGCAGGGCGCGGGCCGGGCTCAAGCGCGGCGCGGCCAAAAGGCCATGAGCGGCGCTTATCCGTCGGGTCCACAAGGCCTGTTGGGTCCACGACCTCTGCTCGGGCGGGCCGGGCGCTCTTGCAGTCCGGTCCGCCAGTTCTTCCCTTCGGCCGGCAAGGGGGCTTTCTTGCCGGGCGGCGGACTCAGGCCGCCTTCTGGGTCTCGCCGTCCACGATGGAGACGATGTCGGCCATGATGCGGTTCAGTTCGAAGTTCTTCGGCGTATAGACCGCCGCCACCCCGAACCCCTTGAGCTGGATCTCGTCCTCCGGCGGGATGATGCCGCCCACCACCACCGGAATGTCGCCGAGCCCTTCGGCGCGCATCCGCTCCATCACGTCGCGCACCAGCGGCACATGGGAGCCGGACAGGATGGAGAGGCCGACCACATGCACGCTCTCTTCCAGCGCCGCGTTCACGATTTCGGCGGGGGTCAGGCGGATGCCCTCGTAGACCACCTCCATGCCGCAGTCGCGGGCGCGCACGGCGATTTGCTCGGCGCCGTTGGAATGGCCGTCGAGGCCCGGCTTGCCCACCAGGAACTTGAGCCGGCGGCCGAGCTTCTCGGACACCGCGTCCACGCTCTTGCGCACCTCATCGAGGCCCTGGGTGTCGACGCGGGCGGCCCGGCCGACGCCGGTCGGGGCGCGATATTCGCCGAACACCTCGCGCAGGCAGGTGCCCCACTCGCCGGTGGTGACGCCGGCCTTGGCGCAGGCGATGGAGGGATCCATGATGTTGCGGCCGTCCTGGGCCGCGCTTTTCAGGTCCGCCAGCGCCGCCGCGACGGCCTTGCTGTCGCGCGCCTCGCGCCAGGCCTGGAGGCGGGCGATCTGCTCGGCCTCGACCCCTTCCGGCACGGTGAGGATGGCGCCTTCGCCGGTGGTGAGGGGCGAGGGTTCGCTCTCGGTCCAGCGGTTGACGCCGACCACCACCTGGTCGCCGCGCTCGATGGCCTCCAGGCGGCGGGTGTTGGATTCCACCAGGGCCTGCTTCATGTAGGAGTTCTCGATGGCCGCCACCGCGCCGCCCATGGCATCGATGCGGGCGAGTTCGGCGCGCGCCTCCTCCTTCAGCTCCTCGACCTTGCGGGCGATCTCGGTGGAGCCGTCGAAGATGTCGCCGTATTCGAGCAGGTCGGTCTCATAGGCCACCACCTGCTGCAAACGCAGCGACCATTGCTGGTCGAACGAGCGCGGCAGGCCCAGCGCCTCGTTCCAGGCCGGAAGCTGCACGGCGCGGGCGCGGGCCTTCTTGGAGAGGGTGACCGCCAGCATCTCCAAAAGGATGCGGTAGACGTTGTTCTCCGGCTGCTGCTCGGTGAGGCCGAGGGAGTTCACCTGCACGCCGTAGCGGAACAGCTTCTGCTTGGCGTCGGTGATGCCGTAACGGTTGACGCAGATCTCGTCCCACAGATCCACGAACGCGCGCATCTTGCACATCTCGGTGATGAAGCGCATGCCGGCGTTCACGAAGAAGGAGATGCGGCCCACCACCTCACCGAACACCGGGCCTTCCGCCTCGCCGGATTTCTTCACCGTGTCGAGGATGGCGATGGCGTTGGCGAGCGCGAAGGCCAGCTCCTGCACCGGCGTCGCCCCGGCCTCCTGCAAATGGTAGGAGCACACGTTCATCGGGTTCCACTTCGGCAGATGCTGCGTGGTGAAGATGATGGTGTCCTTGGTGAGGCGCATGGAGGGCGCCGGCGGGAACACATAGGTGCCGCGCGAGAGATATTCCTTGATGATGTCGTTCTGGGTGGTGCCCTGGAGCTTGGTGCGGTCGGCGCCCTGCTCGTCCGCCGCCGCGATGTAGAGCGAGAGCAGCCACGCCGCGCAGGCATTGATGGTCATGGACGTGTTCATGTTCGCGAGCGGGATGCCCTCGAACAGGGTGCGCATGTCGCCGAGATGGGAGATCGGCACGCCCACCTTGCCCACTTCACCGCGGGCGAGGGGATGGTCGCTGTCGTAGCCGGTCTGGGTCGGCAGGTCGAACGCGACGGACAGGCCCGTCTGGCCCTTGGCGAGATTCGAGCGATAGAGCTTGTTCGACTCCGACGCCGTGGAATGCCCCGCATAGGTGCGGAAGAGCCAAGGCTTGTCGCGGACCACCATTCCAAATCCCCGTTGTTCGTTTCCTTGCAGTGCACACGATTGTGCGTCGCGATGATGGTGGCGTCGACGGGAATTTTCTCCCGTCGACATTGGCGCACCCCCATCCCTCGATCGGCATCGGGCTGGATGCGCTGTGTCAGCGCGCGACCAGCGAGATCACAAAGAGGAGAATCACCGCGCCGACGGTGGCGGAGATGATCTGGCCGACGAGCCCGCCCACCAGGAACACATTGCCGAACAGAAAGCCGCCGATGAGCGCGCCGACAATGCCCACCGCCACGTTGCCCACGAAACCGAAGCCGTAGCCGCGGAACACCTGTCCCGCCAGGAAACCGGCGACGGCGCCGATGATGATCATCCACAAGATGCCCATATCCCTCACCCTCTCCTTAGTGTTCCGCTAAAGGCGCCCACACGCCAGCTTCAAGGGCATGGAGCTTCGCCGTCGCCTTGTCCAGTGGCGTGCGAGGCCGGCGGGCGGCAAAAGGTGACGCCTATCGACTTGAAGTTCTTCTCTGCTACGTTGCAATGCGATAGGGGTGAGCGTGGACCGGACCGAAGAGTCCGCCAACGGTCGACATGAGAGGACGGGACGCTATGGGCCAGACGGCTGCTGCGGGGGATGCTGAGGTGAAGGATCTTTACGAGCTCGGGGAGATTCCCCCGCTCGGGCATGTGCCCGCGAAGATGTATGCCTGGGCCATCCGCCGCGATCGGCATGGGCCGCCCGAGCAGTCGTTCCAGCTGGAGGTCGTGCCCACCTGGGAGCTCGGCGAAAACGACGTGCTCGTGCTCGTGATGGCGGCCGGCGTGAACTACAACGGCATCTGGGCCGGCCTCGGCGAGCCCATCTCCGTGTTCGACGTGCACAAGCTGCCCTACCACATCGCCGGCTCCGATGCCGCGGGCATCGTCTGGGCGGTGGGGCCCAAGGTGAAGCGCTGGAAGGTGGGCGACGAAGTGGTTGTGCACTGCAACCAGGACGACGGGGACGACGAGGAGTGCAACGGCGGCGATCCGATGTTCTCGCCCTCCCAGCGGATCTGGGGCTATGAGACGCCCGATGGCTCGTTCGCCCAGTTCTGCCGGGTGCAGGCGCGCCAGCTCATGCGCCGGCCCAAGCACCTGACCTGGGAAGAGAGCGCCTGCTACACCCTCACCATGGCGACCGCCTACCGCATGCTGTTCGGCCATCCGCCGCACACCGTGAAGCCGGGCGACTATGTGCTGGTGTGGGGCGCCTCGGGCGGCCTGGGCGTGTTCGGCGTGCAGCTCGCCGCCGCGTCCGGCGCCCATGTGATCGGCGTCATCTCGGACGAATCGAAGCGCGACTATGTGCTCGGTCTCGGTGCCAAGGGCGTCATCAACCGCAAGGACTTCAAGTGCTGGGGCCAGCTCCCCAAGGTCAATTCGCCGGAATATAACGACTGGCTGAAGGAAGCCCGCAAGTTCGGCAAGGCGATCTGGGACATCACCGGCAAGCGCGACGTGGATATCGTGTTCGAGCATCCCGGTGAGAGCACCTTCCCGGTTTCCACCCTGGTGGGCAAGCGCGGCGGCATGATCGTGTTCTGCGCCGGCACCTCGGGCTTCAACATCACGTTCGACGCCCGCTATGTGTGGATGCGCCAGAAGCGCATCCAGGGCTCGCACTTCGCCCATCTCAAGCAGGCCTCCGCCGCCAACGAGTTCATCGTCGACCGGCGGGTGGACCCCTGCATGTCGGAAGTGTTCCCCTGGGACCGCATCCCCGAGGCGCACACCAAGATGTGGCAGAACAAGCATGCGCCCGGCAACATGGCGGTGCTGGTGAACGCGCCCCGCGCCGGCCTGCGCACTCTCGACGACGTGCTGGAAGCCTGCGGCGGCTGATCGGACCGGCTGCTTTTCCCTTCGCGACGCCGCCGCGTCCCCGGACGCGGCGGCTTTCTTTTGCGCGGGGCCTTCCAATTGCGCGCGAACCCTTGCGCCGGGGCGGGTTTTCCATTATCTGACCCCCATTCGAGGCTGTGCTCCCAAAGGCTGGGAGCCGCCCGGGTGGGACAGGGTCCGCGGGATACGCGCCCTGATCGTCGGAGGCTCCCCACCCAGGCTTTCGCTGAGCGCGCTTCGGTCCCCAGGCCCGGATGGGCCAGATATCAATCATTGCCCGTGCCGTTCGGCTTCAGCGCCGGCCCGCCGATGGAACATCGGCGGCCGTTCTGGCGTTCATCCGCAAGGAGAAGACCGGAACATCCGTTCGGCTCGGGCCTCGCAACGCGAGACGCCGGCGCAAAGAGTGTGGAGTGTGAATGTCCGCCGTAGAAACCACCCGTGAAGATTTTGCCGCCCTGCTGGACGAGAGCTTCGGCCGCGCCGATGTGAGCGAAGGTGCCGTCGTCAAGGGTATCGTGGTCGCCATTGAAAAGGATCTGGCGATCATCGACATCGGCCTGAAGACGGAAGGCCGCGTGGCCCTGCGCGAGTTCGCCGGCCCCGGCCGCGAGAACGCGATCAAGGTGGGCGACGAGGTCGAGGTCTATCTCGAGCGTGTCGAGAACGCCATGGGCGAGGCCGTCCTCTCGCGCGACAAGGCGCGCCGCGAGGAGAGCTGGGTCAAGCTCGAGAAGGCGTTCACCGCCAACGAGAAGGTCTTCGGCGTGATCTTCAACCAGGTGAAGGGTGGCTTCACCGTGGATCTCGACGGCGCCGTGGCGTTCCTGCCGCGCTCCCAGGTCGATATCCGCCCGATCCGCGACGTGGCGCCGCTGATGCACAATCAGCAGCCCTTCCAGATCCTCAAGATGGACCGCCGCCGCGGCAACATCGTGGTCTCCCGCCGCACCGTGCTGGAAGAGACCCGCGCCGAGCAGCGCCACGAGCTGGTGCAGAACCTCGAAGAGGGGCAGGCGATCGAGGGCGTGGTCAAGAACATCACCGATTACGGTGCGTTCGTTGACCTCGGCGGCATCGACGGCCTCCTGCACGTCACCGACATTGCCTGGCGCCGCGTGAACCACCCGACCGAGGTGCTCACCATCGGCCAGACGGTGAAGGTCAAGATCATCAAGATCAACCACGAGACCCACCGCATCTCGCTCGGCATGAAGCAGCTTCTGGGCGATCCCTGGGAGGGCATCGAGGCCAAGTATCCGGTGGAGGCCCGCTTCAAGGGTCGCGTCACCAACATCACCGACTACGGCGCGTTCGTGGAGCTGGAGCCCGGCATCGAGGGCCTCATCCACGTCTCCGAAATGTCGTGGACCAAGAAGAACGTTCACCCCGGCAAGATCGTTTCCACTTCCCAGGAAGTGGAAGTGCAGGTGCTGGAAGTGGACAGCGCCAAGCGCCGCATCTCGCTCGGCCTCAAGCAGACCCTCCAGAACCCCTGGGAGGCCTTCGCCGAGAAGTATGCGCCCGGCGCGGTGGTCGAGGGCGAGGTCAAGAACAAGACCGAGTTCGGCCTGTTCCTGGGCCTCGACGGCGACGTCGACGGCATGGTGCACCTCTCCGACCTGGACTGGAACCGTCCGGGCGAGCAGGTCATCGACGAGTACCGCAAGGGTGACATGGTCAAGGCCGTGGTGCTCGACGTGGACGTGGAGAAGGAGCGCATCTCCCTCGGCATCAAGCAGCTCGCCGGCGATCCCTTCGCCGAGGCTGGCGATGTGAAGAAGGGCGCCATCGTCACCTGCGAAGTCACCGACGTGAAGGACGGCGGCATCGAGGTGAAGCTCACGGGCACCGACCTGTCGGCCTTCATCAAGCGCTCGGAACTCGCCCGCGACCGCAACGACCAGCGCCCCGAGCGCTTCTCGGTGGGCGATAAGATGGATGCCCGCGTCACCCTGTTCGACCGTAAGGCGCGCAAGGTGCAGGTCTCCGTCAAGGCGCTCGAGATCGCCGAAGAGAAGGAGGCCGTGGCCACCTACGGCTCGCAGGACAGCGGCGCCTCGCTGGGCGACATCCTGGGTGCGGCGCTCAAGCAGCGCGCCGAGGAAGCCAAGGAAGACTGAGCCTTCAGGGGCTGAGCGCTTCCCAGCGTTTCGAGACATGAAAAGGGCCGGCGAAAGCCGGCCCTTTTCTTTTGCGCAGGGGCGGTGACGGAGGCGCAGAACCAGCGGTGCTGGTGAAGCCGTTGCCTTGCTGCCGCGTTGCGGATGCTGCCGGCGGCCGCCATCTCACCCGCGGCGCGCTTCGCCCCGGTGCCGTGGGGCGCGTGGGCGTTCGCAGGCGGGGTTCGCAGGCTTGGCCAAGGACCCGTGAGAGGCCGCTCATAGGCCCCTTGGTCTCAGTTCAATTGCAACAGGAAGCGCCGGTTGACGGCCTGCAACGGTCGCGCGTTCATCGGGAAGATGGCGCGGAAGGTGGCAATATCTCCTTCGGCGACGCTGAGGGGAGCGGCGAAGACGTTCCAGTCCACCACCTCCGAGCACGGCGGGGTCGTCAGCGAGCCCTCGTAGCGATAGAGTCGGCGATCCCGCGGCAGCAGAGCGGTCGGATCGAGAGGCGCGGACAGGGGGGCGCTGCCGGCGGTCTTGGGCGCCGCCGCCATCAGCGTGGCGAAGGCGTCGTTCTTCGCGCCCGGCACCATGAAGACGCCCACCACCAGCAGCCCGCCATCCTCGGCGGCGTGGACGAAATGGGCCTCCATGGCGGTGCGCTGGCCGTTCACCGCATGCTCGCTTGGCGCGTGGAAATGGAACTGGCGCAGCGCATAGCGCTTGCCGTTCATCTCCGCGCCGCCAGCGTCGCCGACGGCATCAAGCTGAATGGTGTGGCCATTGTTGACCACCTTGAAAGGCGCGCTCTTCCAGGAGAGGGCGGGGCCAGATGTTTCCGCCCGCACCGCGCCTTGGAGATTGATGGGCGATTGCTGGGTGCCGACGGCGCAGGCCTGGAAGCCCTTTTCCAGCTCGCCCCAATGCTCCGGCCCGCCATGGCCCTCGTAGCTCCAATGGGCGCTGTCCGCGCGCGCGGCGGTGGCGCAGACGGGGCAGGCCAACAGCCCGGCGAGTAATGTACGACGGTTGATCATGTGTTCCCCCCAATCCTTGAACCCAGGTGCCGGTTCGACCGCGATCGGCGGACCGGAGGGCCAAGGTCTGCGCTCCGTGGTGCGCTTCTGTCGGGTCAGAACCGGTCAGGCCCGCCTGTGTGCGACGCCCCCGTCTGCCCCCGCTTGAAAGGCTAGCACAGGCCTCGTGGCGCGGCGATGGCACCTCTTAAGCGGGGCGCGTCACCGGGCCGAAGGCGGCAAGGAGGCCCGCGATCTCCGCTTGGGGGTCGGCCGCGCGCATGACGGTGCCCATGACGGCGAGGCCTGCAGCCCCGGCATCGCGGCAGCCGGCGGCCACGCGGGCGGTGATGCCACCGAGGGCGATCACCGGCACGCGCGCCGCCGCGACAAAGGCGCGAAGTCCGCCGAGCCCCAGGGCGGGACCGTATCCGGGCTTGGAGGTGGTGAGGAAGATCGGGCTCGCGGTGATGTAATCGGTGACGGCCGGGTCCATCGCCGCGGCATCCGGCCGGTGCACGGACAGGCCCACCAGGGTGGCGGGACCCAGGATCGCCCGCGCCTGGACCGGATCTCCGCCATCCGGCAGATGCACGCCGTCCGCGCCCGCCGCCTGCGCCAGCTCGGGGGTGCCGTGGAGGGTCAGCCGGGCACCGAAGGGGGCGGTCGCGGTGCGCAGGCGGGCAAATAACGCGAGCTGCTCGATGGCCGGAAGGTCCTTCTCGCGGAGGCTGATCCAGCGGCACCCGCCGGCGCAGGCCGCCGCCACCACGTCCGCGAGATCGCCCCGCGCCTGGGTGCGGTCGGTGATGAGCAGCAGGGGCGGGGCGGGCAGCACGCTGCTCAGCTTCCGATGATGCCGAACTCGGGGCTGGAGGCCTCCGCGTGCAGCTTCTTCGGAATGCGGCCGGAGCCATGGGCGAGGCGCCCGCCCTCCACGGCATGGCGGAAGGCGGCGGCCATGCACACCGGGTCATGGGCCTTGGATACCGCGGTGTTGAGCAGCACCGCGGCGCAGCCCAGCTCCATGGCGAGCGCAGCGTCGGAGGCGGTGCCCAGCCCGGCGTCCAGTACCACCGGCACCGGGGACCGCGCGCAGATCAGTTCGATCATGTGCGGGTTGGCGATGCCGAGCCCGGAGCCGATCATGGAGCCCAGGGGCATCACCGTGGCGGCCCCGAGGTCGGCCAGCTTCTGGCAGGTGACGGGATCGTCGTTGCAATAGGGCAGCACCACGAAGCCGCGATTCACCAGCTCCTCGGTGGCCTTGAGCAGCTCTTCCACATTCGGATAGAGCAATTCACGGTCGCCGATCACCTCCAGCTTCACCCATTCGGTCTCCAGCGCCTCGCGGGCGAGCTCGGCGGTGAGCACGGCATCCCTGGCGGTCTGGCAACCGGCGGTGTTGGGCAGGATGTGCACCCGGCCGGTGAGGAGGTCGGTCAGGCTCTCCTCGTAGCCGGACAGGCTGATGCGGCGGATGGAGGCGGTGGCCATCTGTGCGCCGGAGGCCTCCAGGGCATCGAGGAACACCTTTTGGTTCGGATAGCCGGCGGTGCCCAGGAACAGGCGCGACTGGAAGGTGCGCCCGGCGATGACGAGGGGATCAGTGGTCATGCTCATGGTCGTTCTCGTTCTTCTTGCGGGCGCGCGCCGGAGGGGGAGGGGATCAGCCGCCTTGCTTGGCGGTGATGATCTCCACGGCGTCGCCGGCGGCAAGACGGGTCTCGCCCCAGGCGCGACGCGGCACCACGGCGCCGTTGAGGGCCACGGCGATGCCCTTTTGCGTCAGGTCGAGCCCCTTGGCGCCGATCAGATCGGCGATGGTGACGGCGGCGACGGCCTCGGCGGCGCCGTTCACCTTCAGCTCCAAGGCGTTCATGGCGCTACTCCGCCGCCGCGCGCGGCGTGAAACGGCTGGCGCGGAAGGGCTCGGCCACCTTTTCCAGCCGCCCTTCGAGCACGCATTCGGCGATCACCTTCGCCGTCACCGCCAGCAGCAGGATGCCGTTGCGGTGGTGGCCGGTGGCATAGACGAGCCCCTCGACCTCCGCGCTCGGACCAAGGATCGGGGCGTCGTCACGGCTGCCGGGGCGAAAGCCCACCCATTGCTCGAGGATGGGCAGTTCCTCCAGCGCCGGCAGCGCCCGCCACGCATAAGTGAGCAAGGCGAGCTGGCCGCCGGCGGTGAGGGCGGTGTCGAAGCCCTTCTCCTCGGTGGTGGCGCCGAGGATGAGGCGGCCGTTGCGGCGCGGCACGATGTAGGAATTCGGCGCCCAGATGACATGGTTCACGAGCGGGGCCGCCGGATCCATCCGCAGGGCCAGCATTTGCCCCTTCACCGGGCGCACCGGCAGCGGCGCGGCCGGGGAAATGTCTACGCCCCGGCTCCAGGCGCCGGCGGCGAGAATGACCAGATCGGCGCGCTTCAGCGCTCCGTTGACCACCACGCCGAGGGTCTTGCCGGCCTGGGTCTCGACCTTGGCCACGGGGCTGTTCTCATGCAGCCGCGCGCCGGCGCGGGCGATGGCGGTGAGCAGGGCCGCGACCACCTTGCGGTTGTCCACCTGGTGGTCTTCGGCGCTCAGGATGGCGCCGGAAAGCTGGCCCGCGAGGTGCGGCTCCAGGCGCCGGACGGCGGCGGCCGTCAGCCATTCCACCGGCAGCCCGAGGGCGGTCTGAAGCGCGAACAGATGGCGCAGGCGGGCCCCGTCGTCGGCGGTCAGGCCGATCGTGAGGGTGCCTTCGGTCCGCAGGTCCACGCAGGTGCCCGATTCGGCCTCCAGCTCGGCGGCGAACCGCGGCCACAGGGCCTGGCTCGCGCGGTTGAGGGCGAGCAGGTCCTCTTCGCCGGGCTCCGCCTCGGCGCAGGCGGCGAGCATGCCGGCGGCGGCATGGCTGGCGCCCTGGCCGGCGATGCCGGCCTCGTAAATGTCCACCGGGCAACCGGCCCGCGCGAGGCGCCAGCCCAGCGACAGGCCCATGACGCCCGCCCCCACGATGGCGACGCGCGGTCGCGCGCCAGGGGCCGATGTGGAGCCGGCAGACGATGATGAAACAGACGACAAGCTCTCGCTCATCGGCATCTCCCTACGCTGGTATGATCCAGACAGGTTCGATGGGTGTGATCTCAGCCGCGTGCGCACGCGGCACCCCAGGCCGTGGGCGCATTATCCACGCCGGGCCGCAGATCGCAAGGTGGCTCACGGACTTTCCGGGGTCGGTCGGTCAGGCCGGGGGAGCGGCGGCATCCTCCGACAGGCGGCTGACGAGCAGTTCGCCGCTGCGCTCCAGCACCGGATAGGCCGCCGCCGCCACGATGTGGGCATTGATGAGCTTCAGGTCGCGGATGAGGTCAAGATGCAGGGTGCTGGCCTCGGCGAGGTGAACGAGCCCCGAGCGCAGATGGTCGAAATGGGTGCGGGTGGCGAGGCTTTCGCTGGCGCGGAAGGCCGCCTTCTCGCCGGCCAGCAGCCGCGCCGCGCGCGGGTCGGCGGTCATGAACAGGGAGGCGGCGAGCCGCACGTTGTCGCCGAGCCGGTCGAGGAGGGCCTGAAGCTCGGTCCGTCCTTCCGGGGAGAAGGACAGGCCCCGGTTCAGCCGCTTCGAGGCATGGAGCAGCAGGTTGCGGTTCACCACATCGCCGGCCTGTTCCATGTTGGTGGCGAAGGTGAGGATCTCGTCCACCCGCGCCCGGTCGGCGGTGGTCAGGTCGGCGGGGTCGAGGGCGGTGAGATAGGTTTTGATCTCGCTGTTGAGCCGGTCGAGGATGTCATCCATCTGCTGGGTTTCGGCCATGCGCCGGCGATCGCCGTGCAGCAGCGCGTCGCGGGCGCCGGCCAGCATGTGGTCCACCGTGTCGGCAAGGCGCAGCGCCTCGCGCGCGGCCGCGCCCACCGCCACGATCGGGGTGTCGTGGGCACCGGGCGACAGATAGAGGGGGCGGGTCGGGTCGGCGGCATCGGCCCGGTCGGGATACAGGCGACGCAGCAGCTTCGAGAACGGACCCAGCGCCGGCAGGAACAGCGCCGCCGTGACCAGATTGAACAGGGTGTGGAAATCCGCCGCGGCGCGGCCGGGATCGCCCTGAAGCGTCACCATGAAGCGGCCGATGGGCTCGATGAAGGCGAGCGCCAGGGCCACGCCCAGAACCCGGTTGATGAGGTTGCCCACCGGCAGGCGGCGGGCGGCGGGCTCGGAGCCGCCGGTCGCCTCCAGCGCTGGCGCCAGCGCGCTGCCGAGATTGGCGCCGAGGATGAGGGCGAACGCGGCGTTGGGCGGGACCACGCCCTGGCTCGCCAACGACATCACGATCAGCACCACCGCCACCGAGGAATGCACCGCCCAGGTGAGGGCCGCCGCGAGAATCACGTCCAGCACCGGCACGGTGGCGACCGCGCCCAGCAGCAGGCGCAGGGAAGGGGCATCCTCCAGCGGTCGCATCAGGTCCACGAGCTGGTGCAAGGCGAGCAGGATCAGCCCGAGACCGATGACCGCCCGCCCGAGATCGTGGGCCACCGAGCCCCGCGCCGAGCGGAACATGATGAAGCCGGCGAGGATCAGCGCCGGGGCCGCGGCCGCCACATCAAACGAGAGCACCTGCACGATCAGGGTGGTGCCCACATTGGCGCCGAGCATGGCGGCCAGCGCCGGCACCAGGCCCACCAGCCCGGCAGCGGCGAAGCCGGACACCATGAAGGCGGTGGCGGTGCTGCTCTGGAGCAGAGCGGTGATGGCGAGCCCCGCCGCGAACCCCTGCCAGCGATTGCGCAACGCTCGCGCCAGCACCGCCTTGAGGCGCGGGCCGAGGGCGCGTTCCACCGCGCTGCGCACCATGTGGGTGCCCCACAGCAGCAGCGCCGCATAACCCACAAGGTCGATCAGGGTGACGGAAAACGTCATGGCCGCGTCCATCCCTTCTCACCGAGACACCTAAGTCTCCATCCGAGATTGATTTGCCGGCTATAAGATGAGGCGCATCTTGCTGCATTGCAACAAGCGTCTTGCGATCCCCCGCGCGGGGGGATCGCGCGGAGGCGACGGGGGCCTATTCGGAAATGATCTTGAGCTTGTCGCCGTATTTCAGCTTGGCATTGCTGTCCAAGCCGTTGAGCACGAGGAACCGTTCCAGGTGGCGGTCCGGCACCTGCATGCGGGTGGCGAGCTTCTCGGGGGTATCGCCGAAGCCGACGGTGACGATGCGCACCCGCAGCGGCTTCACAGTCTCGGCTTCTCCCGATGACACCCGGCGGAAGGTGTCGGCGGCGGCGCGGAAGCGCTGGTCCAGCTCCGGCGTCAGGTCGCGGGCGGCGAAGATGAGGCGGTACACGTCCGAGCCGAAGCGGATGGCGAACATGCGGAACGACCACTGTTCGCCACGGGCGATCGCGGTGGCGGCTGTGAAGCCGTTCACGGACAGGGTCTCCACCGTGTTGATCTCCACGCCGTCGATCCAGCCCGAGGAGAGATATTGCGCCAGCGACTGGTCCGGGCTCACGCGCACCGCGTCGAGCCGCAGCGCCTCGCGGCCGGAGCCGGTGGCGCCCAGCACCGCCTGGGAGGTGTTTTCCAGCGAGAAGCCTTCCGGCGCGGTGAAGGTGAAGCCGAGCTTGGGATGGAAGAACTTGCGCCCGCGCACAAAGCCTTCCTTGGGATCGTCCCCGTACACCATGCCGTCGATGGCGGAGAGATAAGCGGCGCGGTCGCGCTCGCCGGCACCGGGCGCCGCATATTGGCGGGCGTTGGCAATGGCGATGGAAATGCGTTCCGGGGTCGCCGGGTGCGAGGACAGGAAATCCATGTCCGGCGTGGTGGTGGAGCCGCCGAGCGTGGTGGACCGCATGTCCGACGACTTGCCCATGTCGGTCAGGAAACGTGACGCGCCATAGGGATCGAAGCCCGCGCGCGAGGCGATGCCGACGCCGATGGCGTCCGCCTCCAGCTCCTGCCCGCGGGAGAAGGAGGCAAGGGTGCGCTGGCTTTTCTGCATGGCCAGCGCCCCGAGATCGGGATCGTTGACCACGTCGGAGATGACGCGGCTCACCAGCACCGCCTGCTTCACCTGATCCTCGCGGATATTGGCGTGGCGGGCGATGACATGGGCCATCTCGTGCGACAGCACCGAGGACATTTCCGAAGTGTCGTTGGCCAGCGCCAGCAGCCCGCGGGTGACGTACAAGGAGCCGTCCGGCAAGGCGAACGCATTCACGGCCGGGGAGTTCAGCACCGTGACGCGGTATTTCAGGTCAGGCC
The DNA here is from genome assembly GCF_021730435.1 of Xanthobacter agilis. Lineage (GTDB taxonomy): Bacteria > Pseudomonadota > Alphaproteobacteria > Rhizobiales > Xanthobacteraceae > Xanthobacter > Xanthobacter agilis. Next base: position 19,881 of record NZ_JABWGX010000036.1, on the reverse strand, counting down.
GCTCGGAGGCCGCCACGAGGCGTTCCACCACCTGCTGAATGAGCGCCTTCAGCTCGGGATCGTTGTAGGACCCGCCGTAGCTGGCCACCAGCCGCTCATGCTCGCGCCGTTGCGCCGGCGACATGTCCGCATATTCGGAGGCCGTGGCGGTGCCGGACAGGGGCGTGCTCACCTGGTCGAGATCCGCCGTCGAGCAGCCGACGAGCAGCAGCACCAGCGGTAGAACGAAGGCAAAAGTGCCCGTCCGCAGCCGACGCCGCGGCGCATCACGCCGGAGCATGCACGCGTTTAGGGCCTCAACGCTCACCGTCTGTCCTCGCTTCCCGTCCGATCCGCCAGCCGCTCGATGTCGGCCTGTGACCTGACCATGATCGCCGGCCCACCCTGTTCGCGGACCACGCCGCGCACACGAACCCGCGCGTTCCGCAGCACGTCGGGATCACGACCGGAACCTGAGCCGCCATAACCTGAGCCGCCATCTTGGCCGTTACCTTGGCCTTGATCGTGGCCATGCTCCAAGATTATGGCGAAATCCGCGGTTGGCACGATAACCGTGAAATCCTGCCGCCATGTTTCACCGAAATTCAGATAGGTCCGTTCGCGCCGCACGCCAACCGTTAGGATTTGGCCTTCCGCAACGGTATAAAGGCCCCGGTGCAAGCCCATGGCCTGCGGGTCGCCAGCGGTGGCGATGGCCCCCGGCCGCGCCCACAATCCCCGCCGGGCGCGGCGCGCCTGCGCCTCCAACGCCAGCAACGGCGGCGCGCAGGGCGCATCCGCCGCGGTATAGGCGGCGCCGGCGAAGACCAGGAGCGCGGCCAGGTCGCCCTCGGCGTCGGAGGTATTTGATAGCCGCGCATCGCCGGTCAGGCGTCCGTGACGATCGGGCGCCGTGCGCGACAATGTGATGGGACGCCCCGCGATCGCGTCGATGACGGCACGGGCCGCCGCGTTCGCCACATCCGGGGCCGGCTCCAGCCGGGTGGGCAGGACGATGCGGTTTGGCACGAAGCGCCGGCCGTCCTCCAGCTTCAGGCTGCCATCTTCCGTCAGCGCGACGATGCGGGTGGACGGGTCCGCCGAGGCGGCCGCCGGCACGCACGCGACCGGCTTGGGCGTGGTGGTGCGCGCGGCGCCCACAGCCGGAAGCGGCCCCGCCACCGTCCATGCGGCGAGCACGCCGGCGGCGACGCGCGCGGCGCCGGCCCGCAGCTCCAGGCGCACAGGCGCGGCAGCCGACGCAGCTCGGCCGCCGGCCGCAGGGTCTCTGCCGGCCGACGCTTTGGGAACGGGTCGTTGCATGGACTCATGGTATCGCAATCGGCGGCGACCTTGAAGGGGGCCGCCCACCTCGCCCCTTCACCCTTTCTTACGCTACGTTGCCGCGCCGCCGGTTGAGGGTCCGTGCCGCCTCGGGCAACATCGGGGGTGACGTTCCCGCGCCGCCGTGCGACGGGTGCGGTCCGCTGGTCCGGCCCGGGACCTGGGCGAGCCGCCGAGGGAGGAAGCCGTGTCCGATTTCGAAACGCAGGCCCGCTTGTCCGCGCCATCGGTGGCGCGCAACCGGGAGCCCATCTTTGCGGTGCTGGACCCGCTTTTGGCGCCTGCCGCGCGCGTTCTGGAACTGGCCAGCGGCTCGGGCGAGCATGCCATCTTCATGGCGCGCAAGCGGCCGGATCTGATGTGGCAGCCATCGGACCCCTCGCCCGAGGCGCGGGCCTCCATCGCCGCCTGGATCGCCGCCGAGGGGGTTGCCAACGCGCGCGCCCCCCTCGCCCTCGACGCGAGCGCCGCCGAATGGCCGGTGGACGCGGTGGACGCGATGGTGTGCATCAACATGCTGCACATCAGCCCCTGGGCGGCGACTGAAGGGCTGATGCGCGGCGCCGCGCGCCATCTGCCACCGGGCGGGCCGCTCTATATTTATGGCGCGTTCCGTCGCGCCGGCGCGATCACACCGGAGAGCAACACGGCGTTTGACCAGGACCTTAAGCGCCGCGATCCCCGCTGGGGGCTGCGGCTGCTGGAGGAGGTGGACGCCTGCGCCGCCGGGCAGGGGCTCCATCTCGCCGAAGTGGTGGCCATGCCGGCCAACAATCTTTCTTTGGTGTTCCGCAAGCGCGGCGCCTGACGCCCCGTGGCCACCGCTCAGCGCCGGTCGGCCACCAGCAGCCGGCCGACCTCGGCGATCGCGCCATTGCGGGCGTCGAGGGACAGGTCGGTCTGAGTGAGGTAAATAGCGACCACGATCGACGCGCCGTCCGGTGGCCATGCAACGGCGATGATGCCGCGCGAGCCGTGGCCGCCGGCGCCGGTGCGGTCGGCGATGCGCCAGCCGGCTGGCACGGCGGCGCGCAGCAGCGGGCCGGCGACGGCGTCCGCCATCAGCCAGGCGGTGAGCTGGGTCCGGGAGGCGGCGGAGAGGTGGTCGCCCAGCACCAGCGCTTCGAGACTGCGGGCGGCGGCCGCGGGGGTGGTGGTGTCGCGGGGATCGCCGGGGGTGGCCGTGTTCAGCTCCGGCTCCCAGCGATCCAGCCGGGTGGTGTCGTCGCCGATGCGGCGCAGAAAGCGGGTGAGGCCCTCGGGACCGCCGATCTGCGCCAGGATCAGGTTGGCGGCGGTATTGTCGCTCACGGCGGTGGCCGCCGCGCACAGGGCGCCAAGGTTCATGCCAGTCCCCACATGCTTTTCGGTCACGGGCGAATAGGGAACAAGGTCGGCGGGCGTGAACGGCACGAGGGTATCGAGGCTGGCGCGGCCGGCATCCACCTGGGCCAGCACCGCGGCGCAGGCGAAGGCCTTGAAGGTGCTGTTGAGGGGAAAGCGCGCGTCGGCGCGGTAGGTTAGGCGGCGGCCGGTGCCGGTGTCATGGAGCGCCACCCCGAGCCGCCCGCCGGTGCGCGCCTCGATCGCGGCGAGCTGCCGCGTCATATCGTCGGTCCGCGCCTGTGACGGTCCCGTGGCCGCAAGGAGCGCGCCGCCGGCGAGAATCTGGCGTCGGGTGAGAAGCACGGTGTCTCCATCCGCAGGACCCCGCTGAACCGGGTGGGCCGGCCGATAGGGGGAGAAAACGGCGCCAAAAGGACCGATGCCAAGAGAACCGGCGGGCCAAAAGACCGGCGCGCCCAAAGGACCGGCGGGCCAATGTGCCGCCGGCGCGGGGCCGGAAGCAACCTTGCCGCAATCTTGATGGTGCGCGGGAGGCGGCCGGATGGAGCAACGGATGGTCGCCGTGATGATCTGCGGGCGCGGTGCGCCTGATGATGCAGAGGGGAAAGACCCCACGGTGTTGTTGGACGTGGGGCGGGTGCGGTGCCGGTGGGGAAGATGCCGTCCCGGTCCCGTCCATTCTTGGCCGATGGCTCTGCGCGGGTACCCCGGCGCGGGGCACCTAGAGCAATTCCAGCAAAAGCGTTCAGCGGTTTTGCGCCTGGAATTGCGACAAAACAAAGACTTAGAGCATTCCGGGTGAGCGGGAGTTCACCGGAAATGCTCTCGGCACGCCGTGCGCGGAAGACCCGCCCGTGCTTCTTTCTGCCCGCCTGCCTTCCGCCAATGGCGGAGAGGAAAATGGTGTCCCCGGCGTGACTCGAACACGCGACCCCAGGTTTCATCCCACCTCGGCTTTCGCCGCCGCCGGCTGCGCGCCCGAAGGCGGCCGGCGTTCGTGGTCTGGACTATCCCTTCGCCGTGGCCCGCCGGGTTTTCCCGAAAGGCTTTAGGCGCCGCCCGTCTAGTCTCTACACCTTCCTTCGCGGACCTGCGGATGCATGGGCCGGAAGGCTTGGCTCGGGATTGGCATGGCCGCAAGCCGAAGCTGCGGGCCGAAGCTTTCCCCGACTTTGAGCGGATTCACACCGGGCGTTTCCGCCACGGGTGCCCAATTTTAGGAAACCTGTGCTCTATCCTGCTGAGCTACGGAGACCCCAGCTCCCATATACCGGCGCGCCCGCTGTCGCGCCAGACGGAATATGCGCTCATCCACGCCCCAGCGCGGTCAAGCGGCGGGGGCGGTGGCCGCCACCGGGGACGCCTTCAACGCCGCGAACCCGTCCAAGGTGGCGTCCGCCCAGCTCTGGAGGGTGAAGCGGCGGGCGGAGGCGCGCAGCAGCGCCATGCGGCCATGGGCCTCCGCCGCGGGCATGGCCAGCGCCTGTTCCAGGGCGTTGTCCATATGGGCATTGGAGAAGGGGTTCACCGGGATCGCCCCCTCCAGCAGCACCGACGCGCCGGCGAACTCGGACAGGATCAGCACGCCCGCGCCGTCCTCGCCCTGGGCGGCGCAGAACTCGCTTGCCACCAGATTGAGCCCGTCGGCGAGGGGGGTGATGGCGGCGACATGGGCGGCGCGGTAGTACGCGACCAGTTCCGGCAGCGGGATGGCGGTGGAGATGAGGGAAACGGGCTGCCATTCGAAACTGCCGAAGGTCCCGTTGATGCGGCCGGTCAGTTCCTCGATGCGCTGCTGCACATCCTCATAGATGCTCATGCCCCGGTTGGCGCCCACCGACACCAGCATGAACCGGACCTGTCCGAGCAGGTCCGGCCGCCGCTTCAACAGGCGCTCGAAGGCTTCGAGCTGCTGGACATTGCCCTTGGTGTAATCGGTGCGCGATACCGAGAGCACGAGCTTCGCCCCATCCAGCCCGGCGCGGATCGCCTCGACCTTTTCCGCGACCGCCGGGGCGGCGGCCAGGTCCTCGATGTAGCTGAAGTTCACGCCCACCGGATTGGTGTCGATGCGGACCGTGCGCCCGTCCACGGCGAGGGCGAGCGGGGTGAACATCTCGTTGAGCGCGGTGCCCGCGCTGGCCAGGCGTGGATCGGTCTCCGCATCCTGAAGCGCGTGGGCGCCGGCCAGGGAATGGGCGACCGCCATGAAATTCTGCGCATAGCGCGGCACATGGAAGCCGACGGCGTCACAGGCCAGCAGGCTGTCCACGATCTCCCGGCGCCAGGGCAGCACGTTGAACATGTCAGGCGCGGGGAACGGGGTGTGGTGGAAGAAAGCGATCCTCACCGAGGGCTTGAGCTGCCGCAGATAGCCGGGCACGAGCCACAGATTGTAATCGTGCACCCACACCACGGCATCGTCGCTGGCCTCTTCCGCCGCCGCTTCCGCGAACGCCCAGTTCACGGCGCGAAACGTGGGCCAGTCCACCGGATCGTAATTGTAGCGCTCCTTGAAGCCGTGGAGGATGGGCCAGAAGGCTTCCTTGGATGTCACGTGATAGAAGCTGCGCACCTGCTCGGCCGTCAGCGGCAGCCGGCTGACGGCATAGGTGCCGAAGCTGTCGGAGATGTCCACGACCCGCTCGAAATCGGGGTGGGCCGGGTCTTCGGCCTCCTTCCAGGCGACCCAGGCGGCGCGCTCGATGCGGCCGATGAGGGCCTTCAAGGTGGGCACGATGCCGTTGGGGCTCTTGTGTTCCCGAAGCACGATCACGCCATCCTCCATCACCTCCTCGTAGGGGGCCCGGTGATAGACGATGACGAGGTCCGATTTCATTGGCTTGCCTCCGGTGGCGCGGGATGAAGTCCGAAGGCCGCGATGGCCTCCATGATGCCGCCCGCGCCCGGCGCGCGGCAGTGCAGGGTGTGGGGCAGGGCCCGCGTGGCGTCTCTCAGGGCGGCTTCAGCCCCGCCCACCACCGCGCCGAAAAGACCGGTCCGGAACATGGAAAGGTCATTCAGGGTGTCGCCGGCCACCAGCACCCGGTCGCGAGCGAGCCCCAGGTGTTCCAGCAGGGCCAGCAGGGTCGAGCCCTTGTTCGCCCCGCCCGGCAGCACATCGAGGAAGCGATCGGCCGAAATGAGAATGTCGAGGCCCGCGTCGGCGAGCGGCGCGGTGGCCGCCGGATCGTAGCGCAAGGGATCGTAATGGTAGGACACGCGGTGGCGGAATGGGGTGTCCTGTGGAACAAGGCCCGGCGCGCCGGCCAGCGTCTCGCGCACGAAGGCGGAGCGATCGCCCCAGGCGGCGGCGATGGGGGCCTCCAGCTCCCGCAGCAGAGACAGGGCCGGCGCCCCGTCCCGCCGCTCGACCCGCGCCACGGTGGTGCCCACATCCGCCACCACATAGTCGGGAACGGGCACCCCGCAGGCCTCCGCTCCGGTTCCGGCGCACAAAGCGTGGATGAAGTCCGGGTCGCGGCCGGTGACGAAGATGAGGCCCACGCTGTCCCGGTGCCGGCGGATCCAGCCGTAGAGCGCCGCGCGCGCGCCCGGCGTCCCGCCAAGGAAGGTGCCGTCGAGGTCGGTGGCGAGCACGAGGCGCCACCGCGCCGCGGCCGCGTCCGGCCCACCGCTCACGGCAACAAGGCCTCGAACCGGCGCGTCACTTCCGCTTCGGCCGGGTGGGGGAAGGCGAGGTCGAGGGCGCGCGGCTCGGCCTGGATCGGCGCCGCCCAGAAGCCGGCGAACGCTTCGCCGATGGGGCGGCCGTCCGCCACCACGGCGCGCACCATCTCGCAAATGGGCATGTGGAGGTGGAGCCGGCGGGCAAGGTCCGTGACCGTCACCGCATTGTGTCGCCCCTCCACCAGCACCGGGGCGCCGTCGAACGCGTCGGCGTCGGAGCGGCCCGCGCCGCGGGCGAAGCCGTAGCGGAAGTTGCGCGATTGGGGGCTGGAGCAGGTGAGCATCAGGTCGCCCATGCCCGAAAGGCCCGTCACCGTTTCGCGCCGGCCGCCGAGACACACCGCCAGCTCCTTCATCTCGTCGAGCCCGCGGGTGATGAGGGCGGCCCGCGTATTCTCGCCGAAGCCCGCCCCGGCCAGCATGCCGCAGGCGATAGCGATGACATTCTTCACCGCGCCGCCCACCTCGACCCCCGCCATGTCGTCCGAGACATAGGGGCGGAAGCTGTCGCAGGTGAGGCTCGCCGCCATGCGGGCGCCGGGCCGCAGATACGGTGGTACATCGGCGCCGGCGGTGCAGGCGATGGTCGCGGCGGTGGGGTGCCCGGCTGCCGTCTCAAGGGCGAAGGTGGGGCCTGAGATCACGCCGATGACGCGGCCCGGCGCCTCCTCTTCCGCCACGGCCGACATCATGAGGCCGGTGCCGGCCTCGATGCCCTTGGCGCTCACGAACAGCGGCATGTGCGGCGCCGGGTGGGCGGCGATGCGCCGCGCCATCTCGCGGACGGTTGCCGAGGGCGTGACGAGCAACGCCGCCGCAGCGCCGTCGAGGGCCGCAGCGAAGTCGGCGGTGGGGATCACGCCGGGGGGAATGGGAATGTCGCCCAGGCGCGCGGTGTTGCGCCGGGTGCGGGCGATTTCGGCGGCGCGGGCGGAATCGCGGAGCCACAGGCGCACCTGGCATCCGGCGCGGGCGGCGACGATGGCGAGAGCGGTGCCCCAGGCGCCACCGCCGAGGACCGCGAGGGTTTCGTAGGGTCTAGGTACGCTGGTCTGCGGATGGGTAGCGGACAACCGCCGTTGTTGGAGCAGCGTTTTGAAGTCGGTCATGGGACCCCCTGTGTTGCAAGGGCGTGCCGCGCGCCGCATGAAGCGGGTGGCGACGGGGCAAGAATTGCCCGGTAAGGCTTCCGAAAAAGCCCATTCCTCAATCGATCACTTACTGTATCCTATCCGCAATATGTCAGAGGTGTCAAATTTCCACATATCTGATGTGGATGCTTGCGTGTCCATTTTTCGGCATAATGGTGGCATCAATAATTTATTTATAATTTAATTCATATATATTATATATATAGTCTATTACAAATATATATAATTCATTCATACTGTATAAAAATACGTAAACATGAAAAATACATAATTGTTGCATTGTCGGAGTATCGCCTTCGGGCGTCTCGGATCCGAGGTGGGGCGACCGGTCCTGTGGTTGTTCCGGCGCCGCAAAATCAGCATGGCCCGAACGTCTTGTTGATGCGGCGGCGATGCCGGACGCGGGCGCCGGAATTGGGGGGCTTCTGGGTCTGCGCCCCGCGCGCCAGCCGCACGCACACACGAGGGGCATGGGGGGTGTCGGCTCATTCCTGAACGCCCGCGCCACACACCCGCATCAACGCTTGCGGGTTTTGATATAGCCGTGCGATCCGGCGCAGAGTGTCGGCGCGTCGGTTGGGGCCGTCGGTCTTCAGGCGGGCCCTTGCGGGCGCGGTGGAGGGGCGCCTCTTGGGGACGGATCCGTGTTCCGCTGGACGAAACCGAGCGCCCTTGCGCTCGATCAATGATGGATGACGGCCCAAGCGCCGAAGATCATACGTAACCACCATATGGGAGCAACGCGTCTGCGGCGAGTCGCCCGCAGGACGCGCCTCAGGGGGCAAGGCCATGTCGCCCGTTTCCGCCCCAGGGCACGACGTTTCCGTCGCCCCGCTCGGTCTGGCCGGCGAGCTCTGCGTGCCGCCGCAGGCGCGGGCGCTGGTGGTGTTCGCCCATGGCAGCGGCTCCGGCTTTCAGAGTCCGCGCAATCGACAGGTTGCTGAATACCTCCATGGCGAGGGCTTCGCGACCTTGCTGTTCGATCTGCTGCTGCCGGAAGAGAGCGGCGATCCGCGCAAGATGTTCGATCCCATGCTGCTCTCGGACCGGCTGCTGGGGGCTGTCGACTGGGCGGCGACGGTGCCCGGCCTCGGCGCGCTGCCGGTGGGCCTGTTCGGTGCCAGCACGGGCGCGGCGGCGGCGCTGGTCACGGCGGCGCGGGCGCCTGATCGCGTCGGCGCCATCGTGGCGCGCGGTGGACGGCCGGATCTCGTGCTGGCGGTGCTGGCCCTGGTCCGGGTGCCGACCCTGCTCCTGGTGGGCGGCGCCGACGCGGAGGTGCTGGAGCTGAACCGGCGGGCCTTGATCCGCTTCGGCGGGCCGGTGGCCCTGGAGGTCATCCCCGGCGCGCACCATCTGTTCGAGGAGCCGGGCGCGCTGGATCAGGTGGCGCGCCGCGCCGGCGGGTGGTTCCGGCAGCATCTGTGCTCGGGAGGACAAACGCCATGAGACGGTTTCGCGATCGCACGGATGCCGGGCGCCGGCTTGCAGTGGCCCTCGCGGGTTATGCGGGGCGGGATGCGGTGGTGCTGGCACTGCCCCGCGGCGGCGTCCCGGTGGCGGCCGAGGTGGCGACGGCGCTGCATGCGCCGCTGGATCTGGTGCTGGTCCGCAAGATCGGCCTGCCCGATCAGCCGGAGCTGGCCATGGGCGCGGTGGTGGATGGGGCAGCCCCCATCGTGGTGCGCAACGCCGACATTCTCGCGCTGGGGCATGTGGACAAGGCCGCCTTCGACACGGCATGCCGCCGGGAACTGGCGGAGATCGAGCGGCGCCGGGCCCGCTATATCGGTGCGCGCCCCCGTGCGCCCATCGCCGGCCGGGTGGTGATCGTGGTGGACGATGGCATCGCCACCGGCGCCACGGTGAAGGCGGCGCTGGAGGCGGTTCGCCAGCGCGGTCCGACGGAACTGGTGCTGGCGGTGCCGGTGGCGCCAGCGGACGCGCTCGCCGAGCTGACGCCGGAGGTCGATGCCTGCGTATGCCTGCTGACCCCCGAGCCGTTCGGCGCCATCGGCTATTTCTACGACGATTTCACCCAGGTCACCGACGGCGCGGTGGAAGCCGCTCTCGCCCGCTGCCCGGTGGCACGGCCGGGCGCCGATCAGCGGGCATAGAGGCCGGTCAGGCGGGCGACGGCCGCCGCCTGCTTGCGGGCGGCCCGCGCCACGTCGGCTCCAGAGGGCTGCAATCCGCAATCGAGCCGATCGACCGGAAAGGCGAACAGCTCGAATACATATTGGTGCGTGCCGTGGCCGCGCGGCGGGCAGGGGCCGCCGTAGCCCAGCTTGCCAAAGTCGTTGATGCCGCCGCGGATGCCATAGAGCACCTGGCCTTCCGTCAGACCGGTGAGGCTGGCCGGCAGGTCGAAGATGGCCCAATGGTTGAAGGTGCCGCGGGGCGCGTCCGGGTCGCTGCACACCAGGGCGAAGCTGCGCGTTTCCGGCGGGACGCTGGTCCACTGCAAGGGCGGGGAGACGTTTTCACCGTCGCAGGTGAAGCGACGGGGCAGCGGCTGGCCATTGGCGAAGGCCGGTGAGAGCAGGCGCATCGGGGGCTCCTTGGTGCCACGGCTGCGACATGGGTGCGCGCCGCCGGACCAGGTCTCTGATCGGTGGGGCACTCTCCATGACAGCCCGGTGCCGACCCCGCAACAGCGAAGATCATCGGCGGAGGGCCACCCAATGGGCTCCGTCCTTCACATAGCATCTTTTTACCGCTGCCCAGGCGATCCGGTGGGCCGCCTCCTCGCGGCGCGGATCGTCCATGTGGGCCGCGAAGGCCGCGTTGAATGCGGCGCGGTAGATGTCGCACGCATGCTCGGGCAGATGCATGCGGACCGCGGGCGGCAGGTCGTCATTGCTGTGATAGGGCATGCCAACCTCCCGCCGGGCGCCAAGGGCTTCACGCCGCTGTGCGGTCACTCTTCCTCTTCGATGTCCTCGCAGGAATAACCGAGCTGGGACAGCGCCTCTTCCAGATAGTCCGAGAGCAGCGGCATGCCGAGGAGGTAGCTGGCGGTCCGGTCGTTGTGGGCGCGGGCGGCCTCGGCGCGCAGTTCATCCCAGCTGGAGCTTTCGCCGTCGCCCCGGCCGAGCCAGGCCAGGGTGACGAGATCGACCTGCTCGTCTTCGTTCAAGCCACGGATGAAGGTGACGATTTCGCTGCGCACGGCATCGTCGGTATGGTCCTCCAGCACCGACAGCATGCCGTCGTCGGAACCGTTGGATCCGGGATCGGGTTCGGTCACCGCGTCCTTGACGTCGAACTCGCGCGCCATCTGCGCAAGGAAGCAGACTTTCTCAAGGGCAATGGTGAGGTTCGGTTCATCGGCCATGGGGCGTCTCCTCGCACGGTTGGCGGGGGCGGCGGATCGCCGCCTGATGAGCTTATAACGCATTGTCCCGCCGCAAGTGTTCCATTGCGTTGCGCGGCGTCAAACCGGCGCGGGCGGAACGGCGATGATCGTCACCTGTGCCTCGCCCAGCCGCCGGAGCAGGTCGCGCCGGCGCACCAGGGGCCACCAGTCGTAGAGGAAGATTTCCAGCGGCCGCGAATTGGCCACCCAGCCCAGAATGACCAGACTTTCCACCACGAAGCTGCGGAAGGTGCCGCCGCCGAGCGCGTCGGAGGCCATGCGCGCCAGGAACAGGCACGCCGCGAGCACGGCGCCCCCGATGACCAGCATGTGCCGACCAATGCGGAACAGCTCCCTGAGCTCGCGCGAGACCGCCTCGGCGCGATCGCGGAAGAAGTTGTGGATAGCGTCGCCGACCCCGCGCGCTTCCGGCTGCGCGGCTTCGTCGGCCGGCAGATGGATGACGATGGAAATAGGCTGGCGTGACGGCAGCTCCCGCGCCCAGCCGACGATGAACTCTTCCGCATCCGCGTCGAGGTCGCGCTCGCGGAAGGGAAACGGGTCGAGCATGTTGAAGAGCTGCGAGATCCGTTCAAGGCGAATCTCAATGCTGTCGCTGGGTGCGCTCACCGCTCCGCGTCTCCCATGCTGCGGCTGCCCCGCCACCGGCCCCGCTTCGCTGGACGATGCCTCAAGGCATCCGCGAGGGCACCTGGATGATGTCGCCGTCCACAACGAACCGGCCAAAGCCCTGGTGGTGAATGGTCTTCGGCGCCTTATGGGCGGGATCACGCCACGCCTTCACCACTTCCAGAATGAACAGGTTGTGGCTTTTGACCAGCCGCGTGTTCACCACCTTGCATTCGAGATTGGCAAAGCACTCCGCGATCAGCGGCGCCGCCACCGCCTCGGCCGGCAGCGGGGTCAGCTCGAAGGCGGCAAACTTGTCGGTGTCGGCACCCGAGCAATTGCCGATGCCGACCACTTTGTGCGCCAGCTCCACATCGGGGATGGCGATCACGCACTCTTTGGTGGCCCTCAGCGCCGCATGGCTGAAATCGGCGACGCTGACCACACAGGCCACCAGCGGCGGGGTGAACTCCACCATCATGTGCCACGACATGGTCATCACGTTGCGATGGCCCTGGCGGCTGGTGGTCAACAGCACCACCGGCCCCGGTTCCAGCAACTGGTAAACCTCGCCGAGGGGCAGCGCCTTCACGGCTGACGGCGCGCCCGCACGCGGATCGGCTTCAGCTCCATCTGCCGAGGCGCGCCGAAGTAAAGGGCCAGAAGAGCGAGCGATGCGAGGAGCGCGAGCGGGATCAGGGACAACATGGCAGCTTCCCTCCTGGGAGCCTGAGCCGGACGCCGCTTGAGATTCAGCATCGGCTCAAAGGATGAGACCCCCGGATGGAGCGCGGGTCCTTGCTCCTAATCAATTAGGAACGCAGAGCCACGAAAATAAGGTCCTCACGATCTCTTGAACGTGACATTCCGTTACGGAATATGATGCCGGTCCCCGGCTGGGGGATCACCGCCGGCCGCGCGCCGCGCTCGGCGAGAGGCCGAACTCGGCCTTGAAGGCGCGGCTGAATCCGGAGCGGTCGGGAAAGCCCAGGTCCTCCGCGATCCGGGCGATGGTGCGCGGCTCGGCCGGGTCGTGGAGCCGGGCCAGGGCGGCCTTCAGGCGCTGACGCTGGATGTCGCGCGCGACACGCCGCCCCGGTCCTCGAACAGGCGGTAGAGGCGCGAGCAGGACACACCCAGCGTGCGGCACAGGGTTTCCGGCGACAGGCCCGGGGGTGGCGACATTCTGCCGGATGCTCTCCAGCGTTTGCGCGAAGGGCTCCCGATCATCAAAAGACGGGCGCGTTCGCCGTTCGCGCCGGACCGGATGGAGGCCCATCGGGTGCCCGCATTCAATGCGTCGATTGAGCCACGTCCGCGCGGAAGACCTGGATCGGTGCCGTCACCACCGCGCCCACCGCGCCGCCGACCACATCCACCGCCCCGGCTGCGCCGCTCGCGCCATCGGAAATCGGTTGTCCCGCCACCAGCTGGTCGCCGATCAGGCGCACCATGTCCGGCTGGGTGGCGAACTTGGAATGGTTGAGGGCGTCGCCACCTTGCAGCGCCGTGAGGTCGAGCACCGTGACGCCGTCGCCCTGCTCCAGCCGGGCGGCGTAGGCGGGATTGGTCAGGTCGACCGCGCCGACCCGCTGCACATCGCCCGCGAGGGTGCGCGAGAGGCTGAGGGCGTGGTCGTTGCGGGAGACGAAAATGGTCATGGTGGGCCGCTTCGGCCCCATCTCCTGCACCTGCCGCTCGAACACGTCGATGTCGAGGTCGGGGGAGGCGAGGATCACATTGGTGATCTTGGGCGGGATGCGTCCATCCTGGAGCGCGAGCTGGCGCAGCGCTTCCACCGCCAGCCAAGCTCCCATGGAATGGGCCAGCACCACCACTTCGTCCACATGGGGGCTGCGGGCCGCCGCGGCGAGCACATAGGCGAGGTCGGAACGCGAGAAATTGGTACTCTCGCGATCATAGACATAGCTCGTCACCCGCCCACGCGAGGGCCAGGAGAACAGCACCGGAACCAGATTGGACCGGGTGTCGTGGATGAATTGGGCAAAGCGGAACACCGCCGCGTCGAACGGCGTGTTGAACCCGTGCACGAACACCAGCACCCGTCTCTTGTTGCCCGGCAGCTTCTGGAACCAGGGCAGCACCTGCTGGCGCGAGAGCGGATCGACCTGCGTCACCACGAAGTCGCGGGCCGGATCGCCGGGCACCTGCGCCGGCCACTGGATGGACCCCGTCGCCCGATTGGGCGGGATGCTCACCACGATGTTGGCGAAGGACAGGCTGTCGCCGCGTTCGCCGCTGAACACGACGCCCGCCGTCTCGGAAGGGGCGCGGGTGGTGGCCACCAGCATGTCGACCTTGTCGGCTGCCACTTCCGCCCCCACCGCGACCGGGATCAGCACCCCCTCGGGCCGGGCGCAGCCGGTCAGCGACATGGATGCCGCGCAGGCGGCGACAAGGGCCAGCATGCGCGCCGCGCGAAAGGTGAGCGTGCCGCTGCTGCGTGTCATGGCGGTGTCAGTAGATCCTCAAGGGCCTTCGGTCCCTCTCATAGAATATCCGGAGAGAAATGGAAATCATGCCGCGGCGAGATCTCGGGCGGCGCGTTGTCATGCGACCAAAGGTGATCGCGATCCCCATGTCGTTCGGGTGCCCGGTGGCGCACATCTGGGGATGAAAGCCGGTTTCGTGCAGCCTCGCCACCGCTCGCCCGCTCTGCTATTGCGGTCCAATGGGCGGCGGAAGGCGGTTTTTCCATGAGCGGGACGGCGAACGAGATTCATCTTCACCTGAGTGACGTGAAGAATTTCTTCCAGGTGCCTGAAATCGATCCGTTTGAAGGTGATGACCTTGACGTTTCCGGCGTCGCTCAATTGATGGACGCGTTGAAGGCGCAGTCCGGTTGGAAGAAGAAAACCCTGTGCGCGATTGTTCATCTGCCGAGAGAAGACGCATTTGATTCGCGCGTCTCGAATATGACAAAGTATATTGAGCGTTATTGCGACAAAAATATCCAGTACAATCGCCGCAAGATTACAGAGCTACGTCTCGAAGGGCGACATGCGTTGCGCATGGGAACTTTGTTTTTGTTCGTGTGTCTCGGTCTGTCCGCTGCCACGGAGGCGGTGGTGGGGGCAGAAAGCCTGTTAGGGCGGGTGTTGGTGGAAGGTTTCATCATCGCGGGATGGGTGGGGCTGTGGCATCCGCTGGAGCTGCTGCTCTATGCCTGGTGGCCGAATGCGCAGGACATTCGGCTTTATGAGAAGATCAAATCCATGCGGCTCGATTTTGCGTTCGATCACGAGCTGGCGTGAGGCCGATGGTGGGGGGGAAGGGGAGAAGCATGCCGGTGATGATCGCGCTTGTGGCGGCGGTGGCGGTGGGCTGCGCGCTCTATGTGGCGGAAGGGCTGTTCGCGCCGGTGGCGTTCGCGCTGTTCGTGATCGCCGTGGTGTGGCCGCTGCAACGGCGTCTGCAAGCGCGTTTGCCCAAGCTGCTGGCGGTGCTGGCGACCCTTGTCGTCACCCTCGCGGTGGTGGGGGCGGTGACCTCGGTGGTGGTCTGGGGCTTCAGTCATGTGGGCCAATGGGTGTTCGCGAACGCCGGGCGGTTCCAGGTGCTTTATGCTCAGCTCGGGGACTGGCTGGAGGGGCATGGGTTCGTGCTGGCGGCCATCGCCACCGAGCATTTCGACGTGCGCTGGCTGCTGCGGCTGTTCCAGGATGTGTCGGGGCGGCTCCAGGGACTCGCGAGCTTCCTGGTCTTCACCTTCGTCTATGTGTTGCTCGGGCTTTTGGAGGTGGATGCGCTGGTGAGCCAGCTCAAGGCGCTGGAGCGGCGGGGCAAGGGCGCATTCCTGCTTTCGGCCGGCGCCGACATCGCCCGCAAGCTTCAGAAATACATGGCCGTACGCACGCTGATGAGCATTGCCACCGGTGCCGTGGTGTGGGTGTTCACCCTCACGGCGGGGCTGGAACTGGCGTTGGCCTGGGGCGCCATGGCGTTTGCGTTCAACTATATTCCATTCATCGGGCCGTTCATCGCCACGCTGCTGCCGACCCTGTTCGCCCTGGCCCAGTTCGAGTCCTGGGAGATGGCGCTGTTCGTGTTCGTGTGCCTCAATCTCATCCAATTCCTGTCGGGCAGCTACATCGAGCCCCGCATCGCCGGCAAGGCGACGGCGGTGTCGCCGTTCCTGGTGTTGTTCGCCGTGTTCTTCTGGGCGTTCCTGTGGGGCGTGCCGGGGGCGTTCATCGGCGTGCCGATCCTCATCGCCATCGTCACCCTGTGCGCCCATCATCCGGCGACGCGGGCGGTCGCCGACGTGCTGTCCGGTCTGCCGGCCCATGAGGTGCCGGCCCATGAGGTGGCGAACCATGAGGTGGCGAACCATGAGGTGGCGGGGCCCCATCACCGGGCGCCCCATCGGGATCCGGCGGTCTGAAGGGAGGCCCCGGCCGCGCCCGTTCAGGGGCGCGGCGGCAGGCCGGCGTCGAGCCGTTCCAGGAGATAGGGAAAGAAGGGGTTGGACGACATGCGCACCAGCATGTCCACGTTCACGATGAGCGCCCCATATTCCCCGCGCGCGGCAATGTCGCCGAGGCGCACGCCGAACCCCTCGTGCGGGTCCGGGGTGAGGCCGTAGAGCCCGTCCGTGAGCGGGAACGGCACCGCCACATGGGAGAGCGAATAGACATCCGGCGGATAGGCGAGGGCCAGCGGGCGCACCTCCTCTTCGGTCGCGCCGGCGGGGGTGACGCGTACCTCCATGTGCTCGGAAGCGGCGTTCACGTTCGTCACCACGGCGGTGCGGAAGGGGCGCGGCGCCGGCGGCAGCAGGCGTGACAAGGCGGTGTCGGCGTGGGCGTTGAGCAATTGCTCGAAATGGGTGTTGCGGTTGATGTCGAACAGCACCAGCTCGCTGCCATTGTCGTCGAGATGGGTATGCAACGCGTCGATCACCGCGCGGGTGCTGACCGTGTGATCCAGCACCGACTGGAAGGTGAGCACCGGGGCGAGCCCGGCCAGCCGCCCGCCGCGCAGGTGGCGGTCGATGTTGGCCTGGAGCGCCTGCGTCAACAGGAACGACTGGCGCGCGGCCTGAACGGGAAATGAATTATATTTGAATGGGTTGAACTCGGGGACAATGCTGAGCCAAGAGGCCTTGGCGAAGGCGGGGAACACCGCTGGCCAGCCCGCCACCCCGGCAAAGCGGGCGAACCGCGTCACCCCCACCATGGGCGACACCAGCACGATCTTGGCCGGCGCCACCAGCGTGGGATCGTCGAGGGCGTCGAGGGCGTGCATGAGCGCGAGCGCGCCACCGTTGGAATAGCCGACGATGTGGATGGACTTGTGCGGCCCCACCTGCCGACGGGCCTCGCGCATGGCAAGGCGCGTCGCGGCGATCCAGTCCTCATAGTCCGCCGCCGTCAGGGCGCCGGGCACCGTGCCGTGGCCCGGCAGCCGCAGCGCGATGGCGAGGAAGCCCTGCGCCGCATAGCGCCGGGCGAGGTGGCGCAGGCTGTAGGGGGAATCGGTGAGCCCGTGCAGGAACACGGCCGCGCCCACCGGCTCGCCTTCCGGCTGCAGCACGAAGGTGCGGTTGAAGTCCTGCGCGAAATGGCCCGGATAGACCGGGCTTTGCGCGAAATAGCGGTTGAAGCGCTCGCGGTCGCGGGGCGGCAGCTTGTCCGTCACCTCGGTGCGCACGGCGTCGAAGAGCTTGTCCTCGGCCGCGCGATAGGCGGCGAGGTCGGCGGTGGCCAGCTCCGCCCGGCTCATCTCCTTCGGCACGAAGGTGTGCCACGGCTCCAGCGGCGGCCCGCGCCAGGCATCCACCGCGCGCACCGTGAGGAGGGTCGCCAGCACGATCAGAACACCGATGCCGATCCGCCGCGCCCATCGCCAGACCCACCCGATCATTGCGCCCTCCCGCCGCCTTGAAGCGCTCTCCGCTCGCACCGGCTGACGGGAATCGCTTTGGACGATGGAGACACCGCATGTTCCGTGCACGAAGTGCAATCCCTTTCGCTTGCCCGTTCGCTTGAAAGCGCTCCGGCCGGAGCCCGTGCGCCCGCCCTCTTGCTCCTCATGGGTTGAGCGGTGCTGCGGTGTGGCGCAGGGGCGGATGTCGCGGAAAGTCGCGTGTTGTTTGGGATAAGCGGGACAGACGCGGGACGCGTGGCCCATGCGCGCATTGGGGGAAGGCGGCAAAAATAGGCGGCGTGATGAAGCTGAAATCGGAAGGGTCCGGATGACGACGGCCAGAGATGCTGCGGGTGTCGGTGTTCCGGCGCCGGTGACACGCGATACGGTGAATTTGGACGCGGTGGTGCTGGAGCAGATCTTTCTTTCGGCCGGCGCGCGCGCGGGGGATGCCGCCGAGCGGCTGCGTCGCCGCCGTCTGTTGCGCCGCTTGCTGCGCCGACCGGCCACGCGGATCGCGTCCCGGCGCGTCAAGCGCAAGCGGCTGCTGGACCGGCTGGGTCGAGAGGTGCTGGGCGGGCAGCTTCGCGCTGTGCGGCAGGAGCGGCGCGGCGCGGTGAGCCGCGCCCTGAGCCTGTTGCGGCCCGCCCCGCCGCAGCGGCCCGCGCGGCCGGGGCGGGCTCTGCGCTGGACCCCGGTGGGGTGGGAACCAGGTGGCCGGGACCCAGGTGGGGCGGGCGGGACGCGTCAGTCGCCGTTGAGACCCAACGCCCGCGCGGGGCTTTGAGGGTCATGGGCGCGGGGTGGTCGAGGAACGGCACCGATGGCATGAGCGGGTGCCGCAGCGGGTGCCGTCCTTCTCGTTCGCGCGCGGCGCCCCGGAGCGAGGGGCGAGACCGCCGGTCGGCCGCTTTGGCCCGATGCCGCAGCAGGTCGCCGGTTGAGGCGGCAGGATGGCAGGATCATCCCGGATAGTGCCGCCGCGACGCGATCGGTGTCGTCGTGGCGACGCGTCGGGAGCCGTCGCCTGCGGCAAGGCGTCGTTCGGGCTGGATCCCCTTATAACTGGACCACGGCGGCCTGCGCGCCGAGCGCGCGGGTGGCGCATTCCGCCACATGGGCGTGGTGGGTGAAGACGATCACCTGGGTGATGGCGCCAAGCTCGGCGAGCAGGCGCAGGCCGGCTTCCGTGCGCCCCTCGTCGAAGCTCACGAACAGGTCGTCGGCCAGGAAGGGCAACGGCGTCGCCCGCCGAGCGTGCTCCTCGATGGCGGCGACCCGAAGGGCCAAGAACAATTGGTCGGCGGTGCCTTCGGAGAGGGCATCGACGCCGTGGAGGCGTCCGTCGCGGACTGCGGCGAGGCGGGGCGGCTCCTGGTCATAATCGATGTCGATGCCGCTCCAGCGCCCGTCGGTCAGGGTGGCGAAGGCACCGGCCGCGCGGGTCACGATGGGGCTCTGGTGCGCCTCGCGATAGCGCTCGGTGGCGAAGGCGAGCAGGCGTGCCGCCACATGGGCGCGGGTGAAGCGCGCCATGGCGGCGCCGATTTCCGTCATGGCGTCCTGCACCTCCTGGGCGGCACGGGCCGCGCCGGCCTGCTGGCTCAGCGCCTCCTGGGCCGCCTGGGCACGCGTGTGGAGAACAATGGCCGCATCGCGGGCGGCGCGGGCGGCCTCCTGGGCGTCCGCCGCCTCGGCGGCATGATGGGCGAGGGCGGCATCGTCCCGGTCGGCGATCTCGGTACGGATCTCCTCGACGCTGCGCGCGCCGCGCAGATCGTCGAGCCGAAGCCGGGCCTCGGTGACGAGCGCGGCGCACCGGGCGGCCCGCTCGAGCTTCTCCAATTGCGGCGGCAGCGCCGTGCCATCCGCCACGCCGGCGCGGGCGAGGATGTCCGCCAACGCCCGGTCGGCCGTCTCCAGGGCTCCGGTTGCCGCCGCGGCGGCGGCGGAACGCTCCGCAAGGACGCTGTCGGCCGCCTCGGCGCGGGCCTTGGCCTGTCGCGCGGCGTCGAGCCGCCGGCGCAGCTCCCGCACGGCGGTGAAGAGGTCCGGGGTCGCGGGGGGCTGAAGCCGCGTGAGCAGGACCTCGACCGAAGCGGCGAAGCGGGCCTCGTCCTGCTCGATGCCGGCGATGCGCCGCTCGGCGGTCACGAGCTGTTCGTGGAGGGTCACGGCCTCATGCCACAGGTTGAGGGCGGCGCGGGCCTCGTCGGGCGTGGCCTTCAGCCGGATGGCAAGGGCCGGGAACACCTCCGCCGCCTCGTCGGCGCCGGCCGCGTGCTGGGTTTCGAGAGCAGCACGCCGACCGTCGAGGTCGGCCGCTTCCCGCTCCAGGCGGTCGCGTTCGCGCAGGTGGTCGCGGTGGTGCTGGAACGCGGTTTCGAGCCCCTCCACCACGGCCCGCAAATCCGCCATGCGCAAGGGCGCCGCCCCGAGCGGCGGCAGGCCGAGAGCGGCCCGCAGCTCCTCGGCGCGGCTGCGGTCCCAGCT
>NZ_JABWGX010000035.1 GCF_021730435.1 Xanthobacter agilis | reverse complement strand
GCCACACGATACGACAAGCTCCTCGCCAACTTCATGGGCTTCGTCAAACTCGCCGCAATCGCCATCTGGCTCAGATAGTTAAATCGTCACTACGGCCTAGAGCATTTCCGGTGAACGGGAGTTCACCGGAAATGCTCTAGGTTCCCCTCCGTGCGCCGCACCAGCGCTTATTCCGCCGATGGCTCCTCGGACAAGGCCTCGGCGTTGCGCTGCATGACGGCCGCGAAAAAGCCGTCGGTATCGTGGCGCGCGGGCGTCAGCGACAGGTGGTCTGGATGCGCCGAACCGGTCAATTGCGGCGCGGCCGCGCGCAGCGGCACCACCTGAAAGGCGGGATGCGCCGCAAGGAAGGCGGCCACCTGCTCCTCGTTTTCCTCGGGCAGCATGGAACATGTGGCGTAGACGAGCCGTCCGCCGGGCTTCACAAGCCGCGCCGCGCTCGCAAGAATACTGGCTTGCAGCGGCAGAAGATGATCCAGCCCAGCTCCCAGCGGGCGCCAGCGCGCATCGGGATTGCGCCGCCATGTGCCGGTGCCGCTGCATGGCGCATCGACCAGCACGCGATCGAAACCGCCCTTGTGACGCTTCACCCAGCGATCCGTTTCGCTGGCCAAGGGCTTGGTCTCGATATTATGGAGCCCGGCGCGCCGAAAACGCTCGGCCGCGCGCTTCAAACGGTTGGCGAGGACGTCGCAGGCCATGACATGGCCCTTGTTCGCCATCTGCGCGGCAATGGCCAGCGTCTTGCCGCCCGCTCCGGCGCAAAAATCGACCACGCGCTCGCCCGGTCGCGCGTCGACCAGCATGGCGACAAGCTGCGAGCCCTCGTCCTGGATCTCGACCTCGCCGCTTCTCAACATGGGCAGGCTGGCCAATGAGGGACGCTCTTTCACGCGAATGCCGTAAGGCGCCATGCGCGCCGCCTCGGCCTTAAGGCCGAAATCGCGCAGCGCGCGCAGCATGGCCTCGCGCGTGGACTTGAGAGGATTGACGCGCAGATCGAGCGGGGCGGCCGTCAGAAGCGCGGCCATCTCGCGCCCAAAAGAGTCGCGGAAGCGGCGCCGCAATGGCTCGGCCGCCCAGGACGGACATTCAAAGCGCACCTCGTCCGGCATGGCCGGATGGTCGATCGCGCAGCCCTGCAACTTGGCCACCAGCGCGCGCTCGTGATCCCTCAAGACCGCCGGCGCGAACTTGCCACCGTTGAACAGGACATGGACCTGATCCGGCGTCGTGCGCCCATCGAGCGCAAGCCACGCCAGCAGCCGGTTGCGCGGCACGTCCGGGCGTCCATGCTTCGCCAACCACCACGCTATTCGTGCGTGATGACGCAGTAGCGCATAGAGCAGATCGGCAATATGGACACGATCCCTGTCGCCGATATAGCGGCGGGCCCGAAACCATGCCGCTACGACAGCATCGGCGGGGCGCGCGACACCATCGACTTCATACATCAGATCAAGAGTAGCTTGCAGACGGGCGGCGGGGGTCACGAAGAGACATTCAGGCTGGAAAAAGCGCGGCAACATAAACGAAGGCTGTGCCGTTGACTACCCTGATCCCAGGCGGTGGAAAAATTACTCCAGGCCGTGGCGAAAAGCCCTACCATGAAGGATCGCCGCCTTTCGCAAGCGCGATGATCGGGATGCCGAGGGCGCGCGGTGCCGATGCGTGAGAGCGCATCCGCACGAATGGCGGCGGAGGTGAGGGCCATGCCCGCGCCCTGTCCGGTGATCAGCGTCAGCCAGTGCGCAGCATCACCCAGCAGCGCCACCCGGCCGCGCGACCGGATCGGGACGCCCCCAAGATCGCCGAGGCGCACACTGCTTCAAGCACGCGTGGCCGACGCCGGTATCAGCCGCAGGTGCCGATGCAGCCCGACACCGCATCGCCCCCTGTGTCAGGTCGGCCGCCAGCACCCGTTGTCAGATGATATCTTATATCATAAAGTCGAATCTGTTCGAAGCGTCTGGGCCTGCATTGCGCCTTGGACGCGCGGACAGGGACTTCTGGCCGGGACGGCAAGGCCTACGCCACCGTTGGACGGCCCACCCTGAATTTTCCATCAGGAAAGCTGCGTCCCGTGGTTCTCGACGTGTCATCTCCCCCTTCCACCCTCGAAGGTCGCGCTCCCCCCGCTTGGGCGGCGGGGCGTCCCATATCCATAGATGAGGCCGTCGCCCGCGCCGGGGCGCGATTGGCGCGGGCGCATACGCCGGTTGTTGCCGGCCTTGGCGGAGATGTGGAGGCGCTGCGCGCGGCCTTTCGCCTGGCCCAGGCGAGCGGTGCCGCGCTCGACGGCTCGGACTTGGACGGTGCGTATTCCGAACTCTCGGTGCTGGCGGCTTCGGGGGCCATGGCGACCACGCCGGCTGAAGCGCGCGCCCGTGCCGATCTCCTGCTGCTTGTCGGCCGCGCGACAGACCATGCGGTGACGGATTTCACCTGTGCCGGCACGCCCCCCCGCCAAGCCGCGGGCACCGAACGCCGCGTGATCGCGCTTGGCGGCATCCGCGCCGGCGCCGAAGCGATGCCGGCGCCAGCGGGGCTCGTGCCCACCCTGGGCCTGCTGCGCGCGGCGCTGGCGTCGCGCCCCTCGGCACGACCGGAGCATGCGGACGTGGCCCGCGCCCTGAAAGGGGCACGGTTCGGCGTCGTTCTGTACGATCCCGCCGAGCTTGGCGAAATGGGCGTGGACATGGTCCTCGGCCTCATGCGCGATCTCAATGCCACCACGCGGTTTTCGAGCTGCGCCCTGGTCGAACCGGCCGCACGGCTTGTCGTCGCGGTCAGCGCCTGGACGCTGGGCCAGGCGCCACGCAGTGGCCTCGGGCGCGGCGTTCCCGAGCACGACCCCTGGCGGTTCAACGCGGAACGGCAGGTCTGCTCCGGCGAAGCGGACACGCTGGTCTGGGTCCACCCGTCCGTGCCCCCGCCCGCATGGACGCGATCATTGCCCGCGCTCGCGCTCCTCGCCGACCCGAGGGGGGATGAAGCGGATATCGTGGTCGCAGTCGCCGCTCCCGGGCGGGACAGCGCCGGCACCCTGTGGGACGCCGAACGCGCCACCATGACCTTCCGCCCCGCGACCGCGCCGCGCACGGACCGCCCCGCCGCCGCCGTCATTCTCGATGCCCTCACCGAACGGGTCACCATGGAAAGGGGCCACCCATGCTGACTCTCATTCGCGGCGGTCGCGTCATCGATCCCGCCCATGGTCGCGACGGCATCGGCGAGGTCTGGGTCGAGGGGGATCGCATCATCGCGGCGCCCGAATCCCGCACGCCCGACCACGTCATCGACGCCACCGGAATGGTGGTGATGGCGGGCGCCATCGACGTGCATTCGCACATCGCCGGCGGCAACGTCATCCTCTCCCGGCTGCTGCTGCCGGAACTGCATGTGAACGAGCTGGGCGATCCCAACCGGCCCTTCGGTTCGGCGTGCGGCTCGGCGGCACAGACCGGGCGGCTTTATGCCCGCATGGGCTACACCACCGTGATCGAGCCGGCCCTGCCCCCCTCGGCGGCGCTGGCCACCCATCTGGAACTGGAGGATGTGCCCTTCATCGACCGGGGCGCCCTCACCGTCATGGGCAATGACGACCAGCTGCTGGCGCTGCTGCGGGCCGGCGAGAGCCGCACCGCGGTCCGCGACCTCACCGCGCAGACCCTCGCCCTCTCGCGCGGGCTGGGGCTCAAGGTCATCAATGCCGGCGGAGCGGCGGCCTTCAAGGAGAATGTCCGGACCTTCGACCTCGACGACGAGGTGCCGAGCTATGGCCTCACCTCCCGGCGCATCCTCACCGCGCTGCTCGATGCGCACGAGGCGGTGGGCGTGCCGCATCCGCTCCATGTCCATTGCAACAACCTCGGCGCGCCCGGCGCGTTCGAGACCATGATCGAAACCATGCGGACGGCGGAAGGCCGGCCCATCCACTTCGCTCATGCGCAATTCTACGCCTATGCGGCGCATACGGCCGGCGGCATCTCCTCCGCCGCGGAAACCCTGTGCGCGGCGCTCGCCGCCCATCCCAACGTGACGCTGGACGTGGGCCAGGTGGTGTTTGGCCAGACCTGCACCATCTCGCTCGACATCCTGCGCCAGTTCTCGGCGCGGGGCGCGGCGGACCCGAAGAAATGGATCATCGTGGACGGCGATGCCGAAGGCGGCGGGCTGGTTCCGTTCAATTACAAGCGGGGCAGCGTCTTCAACGCCCTGCAATTCATGATCGGGCTGGAGCTGTTCCTGCTCAGCCCCGATCCCTGGCGCGTGCTGCTCACAACTGACCATCCCAACGGCGGCCCCTTCACCGCCTATCCCCGCCTCATCCATCTGCTCATGGACAAGGAAGAGCGGACGCGGGAACTGGCGAACCTGCCGAGCAAGGCGGTCGCCCGCTGCGGCCTGTCGGCCATCGCGCGCGAATTCACGCTCGCCGAGGTGGCGATCATGACGCGGGCGGCGCCGGCGCGCCTGCTGGGCCTCGCCGATCGCGGGCACCTCGCCCCCGGCGCCAAAGCGGACATCGCCATCTATCGCGATCAGGCGGACCGCACCGCCATGTTCTCCATCGCCGCGCTGGTGCTGAAGGATGGCGAGACCATCGTCCGCGAGGGCGCCGTCGCCGCCGTGCACAGGGGCCGCACGCTCACCCTCGCGCCGCAGGCCGATGCCGCCATGACGCGGCGCACCGAAACCTATTTGCAGGACCGGTTCGGGCGCGGGCTCGACAGCTTCCGCGTGCCCGAGGCGGCGTTCGCGCGGGACGTGTTCGCCCCGCAGCCCTGCCGCGTCTGACACCGGGACACCCCATGACCGCTTTGACATTCACACTCAAGGCCCCGCCACCTGAACGGCTCGACCTGTCGTCCCTGGTACCGGCGCGGCTCCAGCGCCTGAGCCGCGCCGAAATCGAGCGCCTGCCCGTGGGCACGAGCCGGCGCGCCCTCAAGCTGGCCGACCTGTTTGCCGTCTCCGGCGCGGATCCTGTCGAGCTGCGCTTCGAAGGCGGCTCGGAGCGGTTCGATCAGGTGGGGGCGCACCTCGCCGACGGCCGCATCCTGGTGGACGGCGACGTGGGTCAGCGCTGCGGGCTCGACATGGCGGGCGGCGACATCGAGGTCAGGGGGGATGCCGGCCCCTTCATCGGCGCCGGCGCCACCGGCGGCACCCTCGTCGTCCACGGCAATGCGGCCGAGAAGGCGGGCGGCGCCGTCCATGGCGGGCGCTACGGCCTTGCGGGCGCGACCCTCGTCATCCGCGGGGATGCCGGCCCGCGGGCCGGCGACCGCATGCGTCGCGGCCTGATGCTGGTGGGCGGCGCCACCGGTGATCACGCCGGATCGCGCATGATCGCCGGCACGCTGATTGCCCGCAGCGTCGGCGCCGAACCGGGGCTGGGCATGCGCCGGGGCACCATCGCGGTCGGCACCCACGGAACGCTCGTGCCCACCTTCATGCCGTCCGGGGCGGGCGACCTCATCTTCATGCGGTTGCTGCGGCGTGCGGTCGGGAAGCACCATCTGGACCTCGCCAAGATGCTTCCCGATGATCCGTTCCGTTTCGTGGGCGATCAGGCCGCCCTGGGCAAAGGCGAGATCCTCGTCTGCGGCTGACGGCGCGGGCGCGCCTCAGCCAAAGTGCGCCCTGGGTCCGGCGAGGGCGGCGAGGAACTCGCCGCGCAGCACTTCATCCGTGCGGAACGCGCCGGTCAGGCGTCGGGTCACCATGGTGACCCCGGGTTTGCGGATGCCCCGGGTCGTCATGCACATGTGCGCCGCCTCGATGACCACCGCGACCCCGCGCGGTCGCAGCGCCGTCTGGATCGCGTCGGCCACCTGGGCGGTGAGCGTTTCCTGAATCTGGAGGCGCTTGGCATAGGCTTCCACCACTCGCGCGAGCTTGCTGATGCCGACCACCCGCTCGGCCGGCAAATAGGCCACATGGGCCTTGCCGATGATGGGCACCATGTGGTGCTCGCAGTGGGATTCGAAGCGCATGTCGCGCAGCATGATCATGTCGTCATAGTCGTGCGTATCCTCAAAGGTGCGGGTCAGCAGGTCCACCGGATCGAAGGTGTAACCCGCGAAGAACTCCTCATAGGCGCGGGCCACGCGGGCGGGCGTGTCGCGGAGACCTTCGCGGCCGGGATCATCGCCAGCCCATTCGATGAGCACGCGCACGGCGGCCTCCGCATCGGCACGCGACGGTCGCCGCCGTGCCACGGGGGACCGCGGCTGTGCCATCCCGGTCGCTCCAGAACCCATCCTTCCATCCCTCCCCATCGTGTTCGGCTAAGATTGCGGCCTAGCACGTAATGATATAACATATCAATTAGAGTGTCGCAGAAGGCTCAGCCGGCTCCGGGAGTTGGACATGCACATTCCGGTCGATCGCAGTCCGGACACCATCACGGCCGCGCTGGCGGCGGCGGAACACGTCTGCGCATCGCGCGGCCTGCGCTTCACGCCGATGCGACGGCTGGTCCTGGAGGCCCTGTGGCGCTCGGAACAGCCGCTGGGCGCCTATGACCTGATCGGGCAATTGCAGCGGCGTCTCCAACGCCGGCTCGCGCCGCCGACCGTCTATCGCGCCCTGGATTTCCTGATGGAGCAGAAATTCGTCGCCCGCATCGAGAGCCGCAACGCGTTCGTGCCCTGCGCCCATCCCGATCACGACCACACCTGCGTGTTCTTCATCTGCGCGTGCTGCGGCACCTCGGCGGAGATCGAGGACCCGAAGGTGGAGGCGCTTTTTGCGCATCAGGCCGCCGCGCTCGGCTTTCGCATTGAGCGGCGCGTGGTGGAACTCCAGGGCACCTGCGCCACCTGCGCCTCAACGCCCGATCCCACATCCGCCGGCTGACCCGCCCCCAATCGCATCTCGATCCAGGCTCGTGAACGGGACGGGCCTGCGGCTCCATTCTGTCACGAGGTCTCTCCCATGGTTTGCATCACCCTTCCCAATGGCGCCGAGCGCGTGTTCCCGGCTCCCGTCACGGGCACCGCGATCGCCGCCGCGATCTCGCCGTCGCTGGCCCGCAAGGCGGTGGCCATGCGGGTGGACGGGCACCTGCGCGACCTCGCCGATGCGATCACCGCGAACGCCCATGTGGAAATCGTGACCCGCGACGATCCCGCCGCCCTGGAACTGATCCGTCACGATGCGGCGCATGTGCTCGCCGAGGCAGTGCAGGAGCTGTTTCCCGGCACGCAGGTGACCATCGGCCCGGTGATCGAGAACGGCTTCTTCTATGATTTCGCCCGCGACACGCCCTTCACGCCGGAAGACCTGCCCGCCATCGAGCAGCGCATGCGCGACATCATCGCCCGCGACCGCGCCATCACGAAGGAGGTCTGGAGCCGGGATGACGCCCAGGCCTTCTTTGCGGCGCGCGGCGAGAGCTTCAAGGTGGAGCTCGTGGATGCAATCCCCGGCGACGAGCCGATCACGATCTACCGCCAGGGAGAGTGGCTTGATCTGTGCCGCGGCCCACACCTGCCCTCCACCGCTCGCATCGGCTCGGCCTTCAAGCTGACGAAGGTGGCGGGCGCCTATTGGCGGGGGGATGCCACCAAGCCCATGCTGACGCGGATCTATGGCACCGCCTTCGCCACCCGGGACGAACTCGACGCCCACCTCGCCATGCTGGAGGAGGCCGAAAAGCGCGACCATCGCCGCCTCGGCCGGGAGATGGACCTGTTCCACTTCCAGGAGGAGGCGCCCGGCTCGGTCTTCTGGCATCCCAAGGGCTGGACCTTGTTCCAAACCCTCATCGGCTACATGCGCGCGCGTCAGGCCGAGGCCGGCTACCAGGAGGTGAACACGCCGGACATCATGGATCGCGCGCTGTGGGAAACCTCCGGCCATTGGCAGAACTACCGCGACCACATGTTCACCACCCGGACCGAGGACGAACGCGACTTCGCCCTGAAACCCATGAACTGCCCAGGTCACATGCTGATCTACAAGCAGGGCCTGAAAAGCTATCGCGACATGCCGCTGAAGATCGCCGAGTTCGGCAAGGTGCACCGCTACGAGCCGTCCGGCGCGCTGCATGGGCTCCTGCGGGTGCGCTCCTTCACCCAGGACGATGCGCACATCTTCTCGACCGAGGAGCAGCTCACGGCCGAGTGCATCAAGGTCAACGACCTGATCCTCTCCATCTATGCGGATTTTGACTTCACCGACGTCCGCATCAAGCTTTCGACGCGTCCCGCCCACCGGATCGGCTCGGATGCCTCCTGGGATCTGGCGGAGGGCGCCTTGCGCCAGGCCCTCGACGCCCTGGGCCGCCCCTACACCATCAACGCGGGGGAAGGGGCCTTCTATGGTCCCAAGCTCGAATATGTGTTGCGCGATGCCATCGGCCGCGATTGGCAGTGCGGCACGTTGCAGGTGGATTTCAATCTGCCCTCGCGCTTCGGCGCCTTCTACATCGATGCCGCCGGACAGAAGGTGACGCCGGTGATGCTGCACCGGGCCATGTTCGGCTCGCTGGAGCGGTTCACGGGCATCCTCATCGAGCATCACGCCGGGCGATTGCCCTTGTGGCTGGCGCCGGTGCAGGCGGTGGTCGCGACCATCACCTCGGACGCCGACGATTATGCGCGCGCCGTGGTCGCCCGGCTCAAGGCCTACGGGCTCAGGGTGGAGAGCGATCTGCGCAACGAGAAGATCCCCTACAAGGTGCGCGAGCACAGCTTGGCCAAGGTGCCCGTGCTGCTGGTGGTGGGCAAGCGCGAGGCCATGGAGAAGACCATCTCCCTGCGCCGCCTGAAAGCGCAGGACAGCACCACGATGCCGTTGCGCGAGGTACTCGGCCTGCTGGCGGCCGAAGCCCGCCCGCCGGCGACCGGCTGCACCTTCCGCCCCGCGGCATGACGAAGGGGCGGCCTGCCGCATTGGGAGGATTCTGGATGCTGTTCAGTCACATCATCATCGGCGCGCGCGATCTCGATCGCCTCGCCGGCTTCTATGACGCGCTGCTCGCGCCGCTGGGCTTGGAGCGGGCCGCGCCGGAGCCGGACGGCGGCCCCGACGGGGTGTGCTGGCACCCGCCGGGACGGGCCTGGCCGCAATTGTGGGTGCAATACCCATACAACGGTTTGCCAGCCACCTGGGGCAACGGCATGCAGGTCAGCCTCGCGGCCCCCTCACCCGAGGCTGTCGACGCGGCCTGGAGGGCCGCGCTCCAGCATCGCGGGACGAACAAGGGCGCTCCGGGGCTGCGGCCACACTACGGCCCCGACTATTACGGCGCCTATGTCCGCGATCCGGAAGGCAACAAACTGTGCATCGTGCACACGGCGCAATGGGCAACGGGCCAATAGGGCGAGATCGCCCCGAAGCGGGACTTCTGCCTCGGCTGTAAATGATATATTATATCTTTAACGCGCAACTCGACCCGAGCCTGGGCCACGGTCGCGCATGGCATTTCATTCTGGAGCAGACAGATGCAGGATAATCGCCTGCCGGTGACGGTATTGTCCGGCTTTCTCGGATCGGGAAAAACGACGCTTCTCAATCACATCCTGTCCAACCGCGAGGGGCTCAAGGTCGCGGTGATCGTCAATGACATGAGCGAGGTGAACATCGACGCCGAACTGGTGCGCTCGGGCAATGCCAACCTCTCCCACACGCAGGAAAAGCTGGTGGAGATGACCAACGGCTGCATCTGCTGCACCCTGCGCGACGATCTGCTCACCGAGGTGCGCCGCCTGGCCGACGAGGGGCGCTTCGACTACCTGCTGATCGAATCCACCGGCATCGCCGAGCCGCTGCCGGTCGCCGCCACCTTCGACTTTCGCGACGAGGCCGGCCAATCCCTCTCCGACATCGCCCGGCTCGACACCATGGTGACCGTGGTGGATGCCGCCAACCTGCTCAAGGACTTCGGCTCCCGCGACTTCCTGCGCGACCGGGGCGAGACCGCCGGCGACGAGGACAACCGCACCCTGGTCGACCTCCTCACCGACCAGATCGAATTTGCCGACGTGGTTGTGCTCAACAAGATGTCCGCGGTCGATGGGGAGAAGCTCGCCGCCGTGCGCGGCGTGGTGAAATCCCTCAATCCCGATGCTTGCCTCATCGAGACCGACTATTCAAAGGTGGCGCTTTCGGACGTCCTGGGCACCGGGCGGTTCGATTTCGAGAAGGCGAGCACCCATCCGGTCTGGTTCAAGGAGCTCAACGGCTTCAAGGATCATGTGCCGGAAACCGAGGAATATGGCGTCTCGAGCTTCGTCTACCGGGCCCGCCGGCCGTTCCATCCCGAACGGTTCCATGACTTCCTGTGCGAGACCTGGCCCGGCCTGGTGCGCGCCAAGGGACTGTTCTGGCTGGCCACCCGGCCGGGACGGGTGGGCGAGATGAGCTTGGCCGGCGCCATCTGCCAGACCGGCACCATCGGCCGCTGGTGGGCGAGCGTGCCCAAGGAATACTGGCCAACCCAACCCGATTGGCGCTCCTGGCTCCGCTCGAACTGGGTGCCCGGCTATGGCGACCGCAAGCAGGAACTGGTCTTCATCGGCATGAACCTCGATGAGAGCGCCATGCGCGCCACCCTCGACGCCTGCCTCGTGGGCCCGGCCGACCCCAAGCGCTTCGACCCCGACAAGCTCAAGCACCTGCCCGACCCCTTCCCCTCGTGGGAAGCCGCTCCAGCCTGATGCCATGGGAGGACTTCCGAGTCCGCGGTCATCTTGGGGTCGTTGAGTCCGCTCAGCGCCATGATCCTCCCCCCGTTTTGGTGGACACCCCTGTTAGCTTTTGCGAGCTTGAGAGGAGTGTTCGATGGGCGCACGGCGCCGGGCGTTTCCGGAGGCGTTCAAACGAACGGGCGGCTGTTGATCGGATCACCCTCAGCTGCCGATCACGCGTGCGCGCGCGCCGGTCGGCATCAGCCGGTCGGCTTTCTACGGCGGCCTGCGGACCCAAACCGCTGAGACCCTCGCCCTGATGCGGGCGATCGACACCCCGTCCCTCAAGACGCCTTCAGTGAATCCAGGACGGGTCACATCCTGAAAACCGAGAGGGTCCACCATCGACTCGATGCCACGAGGACTGAGGCGCGACGAGACCTGTTCGGGCACATCGAGAGCTTCTACAATCCCCGTCGCCCGCACTCGGCTCTCGGCTACATCAGCCCAACCGAGATGGAATGCGGAGCGGCTTAACCCCGTCCACTTTTTCGGGCGAAGTTCAAATTGGCGGGCAGCAGCGTGGCCAAGGGTGGCGGATGTCGGCGCTCGACGCGCGGCAGGGCCAGCTCAACTGCCCTGCGCCGGCACCAACCGCATGTCGCGGATCATGTGGTCGGCCGAGACACGGAAGATCTCGGACATCGCGTCGCGCATCCACAAAAGCCCCGGATCATTCTGAAAATTGGCGTGGAGATGCACCCGCACATCGATGCTGGGCAGATCGAACGGCAATTCCAGGAAGCTGAAATCCCCTGGAGAGGCGATGCGCGAGGCCGCGGAAAGCGGGAAAATGGCGGCCAGATTCGTATTGCGCACAAGTTCCGGCACGACTGTGAAATGTTCAATGCGCGTCGTGGTGGTCCAGCGCGCGCCAAGCTCGCCAAGAAGCTCCTGCACACGCTTGTAACCGGTGGCATGAACCGAGACATCCACGAAATTGAGCTGCGCGAACCCCTCCGGTCCAAGGGGCAAACCGGCCGCGCCATGGCGGTTGCTCACCAAGCATACAAAACTGTCATCAAGGAGAAAGCTGCTGGAGATCTCGGCGTCGCTCAGCGCCGGCAGGTAGCCGAGCGCCAAGTCTACCTGCCCAGTCCGCAACGATCCGGCGATGGTGGAGGCATCAAGCTGCACCGAGCGCACCCGCACTGATGGCGCGACCACCTCCAGGTGCGCGATCAGCTGCGGCAGCAGGTAGAATTCGGAAATGTCGGACATGGCGATGGTGAAGGTCCGCTCGGAGAGCTCCGGCACGAACGCGTCGTGGTTGAGGATGGTCTGCTGGATCACCCGCAAAGCGCGATTGAACGGATCATAAAGGCGCCATGCCGCCTCCGTCGGCTCCATGCGCTGGCCAACCCGCACGAACAGCGGGTCAGAAAACTGTTCCCGCAGTCGCCGAAGGGAGTGACTGACCGCCGGCTGGGTAAGACCCAGCCGGTCAGCCGCCGAGGTCACGCTCCGCAGCTCCCAGATCGCCAGGAACACCCGGACGAGATTGAGGTCGAAGACATTCACATTCATTTGGCTCATGGTGGGAATTAACCTAATCCATTTGCCGAATTGCAAGCGGGAAGTGGCCCTGAGACGCCGCGTTCAGCGCGCGCCCTCCACAATCTCCACCCCGTCCTCGGCGACGAAGGCGGCTGCGGCGAGAAAGGTGCGCTCCGCCATGCCGGCCGCCAGCCGATCCCCCTCGCCCGCCGTGGCGACGCGCACCATGGGTTGGCCATGTGGATCATGCCATTGCTGAATGACCGTGACCAAGTATCCGCGCAGGCGGTAGACCTGCCACATCCTCGTCCTATACGGCATGAGCCCCCCTGCGGTGCAGTTTTACGGCTTCATGAGCACCGAGGCGGCGGGGAAATCGGAGGCCCAGCCGGCGGGAAGGGGCGCAACGAAGACATTCTCGGTGCGTGTGCGGGTGATCTTCCAGGCGCCATTCCGCTCCCTGCGAAAGGCATTGTTGAGCCGGGACGAACGCAGGAGCGCCTTGCCATCCGAAAAGATCCAGGGCTGCATGTGAACCCACTGCCCGGTGGCGGTGTCACCCGTCACATGAATCTGCTCCGAGGTGAGATAGTGGCAGTTCAGGAGCAGGGCCGGATCCTGCTTCTGCCCCCAGAAGGCTTCGAAATGCTGGCGAATGGCGGCCACCCCCTCGGCCCGGCCGAACTGGCCGTTATAGTATTCGCCCACGCCTTCCCAGACGGCGTCATCGGTATAGAGGGCGAGGATCAGGTCGATGCGCTGCGTGTCGGATGTCACGCCATATTCGGGCATGGGCGTGTCGCAGAGGAACATGTAGCGCGCCTGGATGCGGCGGATCTCCGCTTCCGCCTCCAATATGTCGATACGCTGGGAAAGGGCGGCCAACTTCTTCTCGAGATCTTCCATTCTCCGGTCCCTCGTGATCAAGAAATTCAAGATACGGAACGGGTGCGGATCCCAGGGGCGCGCCGAGCCCCCGGCCCGCCCCCGCTCACAGGATGTAGCTGATGCCGCCCAGCGCATGGTCGGCATTGATCAGGCGAACCACCTTGCGCCCGATCTTGAACCCCTCCGCGCCCCGCTCCAGGCGATATTCCATGTCCGCGACATAGGTGCGCTCGCGGGCGCGGCGGAACTCGGTCAGGCGCTGCATGCAGCGCAGGTCCACCCATTGCCCCTCGTCGGCGAGCAGGCGAAAGCGCGACAGCGAGCGGATGGTGCGTGCCACCGGCGAGGCGGAGACCGACACACCGCTCTGCATGCGCTCGATCCGCTTGCACCGCATGGCATGGTCGTCATAAGCGTAGTTCAGATGGGTCTCGAACTCGCCCGTGCCGGGCTCCACCGGAACGATATAGTGCGCATCCGGCGTCCACATGGCGAGCCAGTCCTCGAACTCGGCGTGGTCGAGGCGATCGGCCTCCAGCCAGACGAAGGCCATGGCTTCCAGAAGGGCGGTGTCTTTCACCAGAAACGGCATGCTCACGTCAGGCCTCCATCATCGTCTTCCACTGGCGGTAGGCCGCCCGCATCCCGATCTCCGAACTGACATCGCCGCGCCGCGTGCCCTCCGGCGTGGCCTCCTCATTCTCCAGGCTGCGGTTCAACATCAGCCACAGGTCGGCGCCACCCTGAGCGCCCTGTTGCACCCGATCCCAGACCTCGGCATCATCGGGACTGCCGAAGCCCATGGGACCCTGGAAGAATTCGTGGATGCGCAACCGCGCCACATTGGCCGCCACCGGCCCCCCCTTCATGCCTAGCGCCACGTGCCGCACCTCCGTCTGGTCGACGCTGATGGGCTGGAGCACACGAAAGAAGGCGGCCGAGCAGCCGAGATTGGGGAACAGGTTGAGGTTGAAGCCGGCCCCGCCCACGGCCCGCACGATGCGCCGAATCTTCGCTTCATCATGTCCCTCGGATCGCAACTCTTCCGCAAGAGCCGAGAACTTCTCCGGAAACGGCGCATCGAGCCCATCTTCCAGGTCCACCAGTTCCGGCATCATGATCATGACGCTGTGGCCATGGCCCAAGTCCTCCACCCAGCCGCCCTTGTTCATGAGGTCGAACATGTCCTCGGTCTCGCCGTCGGTGAGATTGAGGAACGTGCGGTGCACCAGGGGGAAGTGATAAGCGTCGGTCGTATTCTCGAGCTGGATCTTCCAGTTTCCGGGAAATGTGAAGCGGTGCTCCCCCTGTGTCATCATCGGGTATCCGGCGCTCTGCTTCATGAAGAGGTCGATCCATTTGCGTGCCGGACCGAGAAAATCCACCAATGGCTCAATAGTGTCGTCGAAGGTGGCGAAGATCAGGCCATTATATTCCTCGGTCCTCAGCGCGCGCAGGCCGAGCGCGCCGCGTTCGAGCTTGCCGGCATAGCTCTCCTCATAGGGCACGCCGCGCAGGCTGCCATCCAGCGCATAGGCCCAGCCGTGATACGGGCAGACGAAGCTGTTGCTCTTGCCCTTTGCCACCTCGCACACGGTCGCGGCGCGATGACGGCACCGATTGACGAGCACGTGGACGTTCTTCTTCCGGTCGCGGGTCACAATCACCGGCTCGCGGCCCACCTTGGCCGTCTTGAAGTCGCCGGGCTCCGCGATCTCGGAGGCATGGGCAACCCAGACCCAGGTCTTGGTGAAGATCTTTTCCAGTTCTTCCTCGAACAGCGCCGCATCGGTATAGAGGCGGGTCAGGGCGCGGTCTTCCTTGAGCATCGCATCGAAGCGGCCAGGCGCGGAATGCACGGTTTCAGTCATGGGGCAGATCCAATCTCTGGCTTGGCCGCACCCGGCCGGCGGTGGCCGGGGGCGACGCGAAAGGCGGCGCGGCAAGCTGCGCAGTGTTACGGCCGGTCACTGATAGCGGTTCAGCAGCTTGTTGCTCGCCAGGCGCAGCACCCGGTCGAACACGTAGCCGAGGATGCCGAGCGCGATGATGCCGACGAACACCCAGTCGGTCCGTGCGAAGTTGCGCGCGGTCCAGATCATGGCACCAAGGCCCGTCTGAGCCGACACGATCTCCGCCGAAACCACCGTGAGGAACGAATTACCCATGGCGATCCGCGCGCCGGTGACCATGAACGGAACGGTGGAGGGCAGGATCACCGTGGTCATCTCGGAGATTGCATTGGCGCCGAGGCTGCGCGCGGCCTGAAGGCGCAGCGGGTTCACCGCCTTCACCCCGGCGATGGTGTTCAAGGTCACGATGAACACAGTCGTGTAGAAGATCAGCGCGATCTTCGTGATCTCGCCCGGACCAAGCCAGATGACGGCCAGCGTCACGAACGCGATCGGCGGGATGAAGCGGAAGAACTCGATATAGGGATCAACCATGAGCCGGATCACCGGGAAGCGGCCCATGAAGACCCCGAGCGGCACCCCGACCGCGACACCCGCCGCCCAGCCGGCGGCGATGCGCCAAGCGGATGCCGCGACCGATTCCAGCAGCGATCCGTCCGCCAGCATCTCAAGGGCGGTACGCCACACCGTCAGCGGCGAGGGAAGGAAGAGAGGCGAGGTGTAAAGCGAGGCGACATGCCAGAGCAGCAGCCCCGCGAGCACCGACAGCGGCCCCACCGACACTTTGGTCGCCATCGCCTTGAAGCGCAGCGTGCTCAAGGGCAGGCGCACCCCCGGGCTTTGCGTGGTATCGCTCATGGTCACACGGGCTCCCGGTTCAGCCCCTGCTGACGCAGGGCTTGCTTGACTTCGGCGCCGATGTCGTCGCGCAGGCGGCGAAACAGGGCGAGGCACTCACTGCTGCCCTGGTCCCGGGGATGGGGCAGGTCGATGGTCTCAATTGTTTTGATTCCGGCGCGCGGGCCGGCCGTCATCACCACCACCCGGTCGGCCAGGAGCAGCGCCTCCCAGATGTCATGGGTGACGAAGACGATGGTGCACCCGCTCTCGCGCCAGATGCGATCAAGCTCGACCTGGAGCACTTCGCGGGTCTGGGCATCAAGCGCGCCGAAGGGTTCGTCCATCAGCACCACGTGCGGCTCGTTAATGAGCACACGGGCAATCTGGGCGCGCTGGCGCATGCCGCCCGAAAGCTGGGCGGGGAACTTCTCCGCCGCATGGGTGAGGCCGACCAGGCCGAGAAAATGATCGGCCTTCTCGCGCCGCGCCAACGCGGGCGTGCCGCGCAGGCGCAATCCGTATTCGACGTTTTCGCGGATCGTCAGCCACGGAAACAGCACCTCGGCCGACTGGAACACGACCCCGCGGTCGAGCCCCGGGCCGGTGACGGGGCTCTCATTGACCTCGATCCTGCCCTGGACCGGCAGGAACCCGGCAATGGCGTTGAGCAAGGTGGACTTGCCGCAGCCGCTCGGCCCGAGCAGGCAGATGAATTCGCCCGGACGGATCTCGAGATTCACATTCGACACGATTTGCGCGTCGCCGAATGAGATCCCGACGTGATCAAGGGAGATTGAGGCGCCCTGCATCTCGCATCAACCCTTGTAGAAGCCGATTTGGAGCGCCTCGCGATAATGGACGACTTCCTTTGTCACCTTATGATCGGCGAGGAATTTGGCGATACCATCATAGCTCTTGAGGTCTTCCGGGGTGAAATCACGCACCAGCGGCGTCATATCCTTGAAGGCCTTGAGGCTCGTTTCGACAGGAATGCGCGTGACCGCCTTCACCGCCGCAGCGGCCCGCTCAGGCTCCGTGCGGGCGATTTCCGAGGCCTTGGCGAGGGCGCGCAGAATGCCCTGTAGCCCCGCCGGGTCGCTCTTCAGGATAGCGGCGCTCGCGGTCAGCCAGATGGTATCGGTATAGCCCACATCCTTGCTGGTGAGCGCCACCCGGCCGCCTTGGGCGACCGCGTTTGCGGGCCATGGCTCCCACGCGAAGAAAGCGTCGATGTCGCCCCGGGCGAGAAGCGCCGGCAATTCCGGCGGACCGGAGGGCACCATGGTCACCGTCGTCGGATCGAGCCCCTCGGCCGCCAGCGTCAGGCCCGCGCAATATTCGGAGATCGAGCCCGGCACAATGCCGAAGCGCTTGATGTCCTTGGGACTCTTCACCTTTGGGCCCAGCACCAGCTTGACGTAGCGGCCGGACTGGTAGACCACGGCAAGCGGGCGCAGGTCGGCCCGGCCAAGCCGCACCAGGTTGGTGGGTTCGGCGGCGGCCGCCAGATCCACCTGCTGCGCCACCAGCGCATTCATGGCCTCGCCTCCATCAGCATAGAGCTGGAGCACCGCATCCACGCCCTCGGCGGCAAACAGCTTCTCGTGCGCCGCCAGATAGAAGGCGACGAACACCGGATCGGAGCCGACGCCAATGCGGATCGGCGCGGCCGCGAACGCGGCCTGACCCAGGAGGCCTGTCGCGGCCGCACCGGCGGATGCCACCAGAAATCCGCGGCGTGAAAGATGAAGGTCTTTCATGTGTCGTTATCCCGCTGGAAGGTTGTATCTTTATTGTATTCGGTAAAGTCGTCGTGGTGCCTCAGGCGCTGACCCTCTTGGGCTCGACCAGGAAGCGGCAGGAGGGTCCCGCCGTAACCGCCCCGCATTCGACCTCACGGGCGACAGCGCCGTCGCCGGCAAGCACGGGCGCGAGGGCGCTCAGGATGCCGACAATGGGCGCGCAGCAGGGGCAGTCCGAGCCGCCCGAAGCCGCGAGCGCGCTGGCGAACGGGCTGTTTTCCACCCGCACCTCCACCGCCCCGCGGGGCTGGGGCGCGAAGCTCCAGCATCCCCAGCCCAGCGCCGCCGAGGTTTCGGCGATGGTGCGCATCAGCGGTTCCGGCGCGGCGGCGCCCGAGGCGCGATAGGCGGCCACCGAACGCCCGCCAAACTCGGCCACCGAGGCGGAGAGCGCCGCCAGCGCGGCCTTCCGCGCCTGCGCATCGAGGCGCGCGAACAGGCCCATCAGGGCGTCCGGGCGCATCATCAGGTAGCGGATGGAGCCGTCACGCATCTCGCCCTGAGCGGGGTCGCGCGTGAGGCGGGCATGGAAGGGAAGGGCAAGATCCACCACGCACCTCAAGGATAGCCTGCGGGGGCAGGCAGCCCCGCCAGGACCGCGCCTGCGTTTTCGAGCGTAAGATCGTTCAGGGCGGCGTGGTGCGTGACCACGAGGCAATCGCGCAGAATGCGCTGCATGCGGTGCTGGCTGCCGATGGCGCCCATGCCGACGACGCGGAAGCACTGCTCGATGGTCTCGGTGGCAGAGCGGGCGGCGTGGGTGGCGCTGAGCCGCAGCAGGTTGTGGAGGTGCATGCTGATCTCGCCGCCACTGGTCAGCACATGCCACGCCTGTTCGGCGGTCTCGTAATAAAAGGCACGAGCCGCCCGCAGCCGCGCCTCGCCCTCGGCCAGCGCGGTGCGGAAATAGGCGCGGCTCGCAAGGCTTGCCGTACCGGGCATGAGGGTGCGGCCGCCCGCCATCTCGCCCGCGAGATCGAGCGCCCCGCGGGCGAGGCCCAGATTGACCGCCGCATGCACCTGCGCCTGATAGGCGAGAGCGGGATAACGGAAGAGGGTGTCGTCGAAGATGCCTTGCGTGCCACGCTCGCAGGTCCACATGTCAGCGAAGAACTTGTCCCGGACGCGGGTGTCGTGGCTGCCAGTGGCCTGCATGCCCATCACGTCCCAGGTCTCGATGATTTCCACCTCGCTGGCCGGGCACACGGCCATTTTCACCACCGGCGGGCGCCCCGTGGGGGACGCTTCGCCACCGGTGATGCCGACGCCGATCCAGTCCGCCCCCATGCAGCCGGACGCAAACTTCCACTGCCCGCTCACGCGCCAGCCCCCCGGCGCGCGCGTCGCCTGCTGCAAAGGATAAAGCCCACCGGCATAGACCTGATCCGGACCGTCCGCATAGATCACGGCCTGCGCGGCCTCCGGCAGGGCGGCGATATAGGTATTGGCAGAACCAAAGGCCGCGACCCAGGCGGCGGAGCCGTCAACCTCCCCGATCGCCTCGACCATGGGCAGGAAGTGATGGGGGGCCAGCACGTCGCCGCCGAAACGGCGCGGTGTCGAGGAGCGGAAGATCCGCGCCGCCTTCATCAGCGCGATAACGTCCCGCGGAATATGCCGCAAGCGTTGGAACTCGTCCCGCCGCGCCCGGATCACATCCACTAGGCGCACGAACTCCGGCTGCGCCGTGAGGGTCGAGGGATCCACGGCGGGAGGGGGCGCGGCCATGGCAGGGGCCGCTTCAGGACAGGCGAGTTGGGTCATCCATACGCACTCCGCATTTGATCGAGATCAAAGCAGAAACGATTACAATTCGTCCAATGTATTATTATAATTATTCGGATGAATTTTATTCATAAAGCATGATGAAAAACACGGCGCGTAAGGATTCAAAAGCGGGCCAAAGTGCTTCCTGGATCATCGGCTGCCGACTTTCTCGCCAGGATGCGCCAAAATGAGAGGCAGGCGATAGCTCCACCCCAGCGCCCCCGGACCGCCCCTCAACGAGACGGCAGCAGAATCGACCCGTCCACATCGTCGATGGCGGTGCGCCCGCACAGTGCCATCGACACGCTGAGATCGTTCTGGATGATTTCGAGCGCGCGCCGCACGCCGGCCTCCCCGCAGGCGCCGAGGGCATAGTTGAACGCGCGACCGATCTGAACGCCGCGCGCCCCCAGCGCCCGCGCCTTCAGCACGTCCTG
This sequence comes from Xanthobacter agilis, assembly GCF_021730435.1. Lineage (GTDB taxonomy): Bacteria > Pseudomonadota > Alphaproteobacteria > Rhizobiales > Xanthobacteraceae > Xanthobacter > Xanthobacter agilis. The sequence continues at coordinate 21,935 of NZ_JABWGX010000035.1, read as the reverse complement.
CCCGCTGCGCACGCCGCCATCCATCCACACCTCCATGTGGGCGCCCACCGCATTGACAATGGCCGGCAGCGCGCGGATGGAGGAGCAGGTGCCGTCGAGCTGGCGCCCGCCATGGTTCGAGACCACCAGAGCATCGACTCCGGTCGCGACCGCGAGGCGCGCATCTTCGGGGTCCATGATGCCCTTCAAGATGAGCTTGCCGCCCCACCGGCCCTTGATCCACTCCACATCGGCCCAGCTCAGGGTGGGGTCGAACTGGTCGGCGGTCCAGGACGCCAGGGACGACATGTCGGTGACGCCGGTGACATGCCCCATGATGTTGCCGAAGCCATGGCGCCTGGTGCGCGCCATGCCCAGGCACCAGCGCGGCCGCAAGGCGAGGTTCAGAAGGTTGCGCAAGGTCGGCTTGGGCGGCGTGCTCAGGCCGTTCTTGATGTCCTTGTGGCGCAGTCCGGGAAGCTGAAGGTCCAAGGTCAGCTGCAAGGCGGACACGTTTGCCGCCCGCGCGCGCTCGATCAGCTCAGCGACGAAGCCGCGATCCTTCATGACGTAAAGCTGGAACCAGAAGGGATGGCGGCCGGTGTGCGCGGCAATGTCCTCTAGCGCGCAGACGCTCATGGTCGAGAGCGTGAAGGGGACGCCGAAGGCTTTCGCCGCGCGGGCGCCCAAAATCTCCCCATCGGCATGCTGCATGCCGGCGATGCCAGTGGGCGCGATCGCCACCGGCATGGCAACCGCCTCACCGATCATGGTGGTGCGCGTGGAGCGGCCAGCGATGTTGACGCATACGCGCTGACGCAGCTCCATCAGCGCGAAATCTCGCTCATTCGCCAAATAGGTCGCCTGCGACCACGAGCCCGCATCGACATAATCGTAGAACATGCGCGGTACGCGCCGCCGCGCGAGCGCGCGGAAATCCTCGATGCAGGTGATTTTCGACAAGTCCACCATGTTCAGCTTTCCAACGCCGTTCTCAACTCACACCCGTCTGCGCGCGCCCAGTTCCCCTCCCTGCGGCTCTGGTCCAAAAAAGGGGGCTTCGGCGATGCCGAAGCCCCCCACCATTGACCGGCCTTGGAGCCACCGGTCAAAAGTTGCGCTGCACCCGCACGCCGCCCGACCACACATCGGTGGAGCCACCGACAAGAGACGCCTGCGCGGCGCCATTGGCGGTATTGCTGACAGAACTGTAATTGCCGAGAGGAACTGAGCCATCGAGCTTGGTGTAGAGGAGTTCCGCGCCGATATCGAGATTCTTGACTGGCGACCAGATGGTATTGACGCCCAGCTGCCACATGTTGAAGTTGTACGCCGCGACCGTGTTCTGCGGCACCTCATAAGCCACATAGTCCACCAGCAGGGCGCTGCGCACGCTCGGGGTCCAGAAGTGACGGAACTGGCCCTGGACCGCCCAGCCCGAAGTCAGCTCATAATCACCATAGGCACTGGTGGCGACTGCGTCGGCCACCGTGTAGAAGGCGCCATTGGCGGCAAGCGCCCCGTTCGGCAGCTGGCTGAGGTTGATGCGGCCGACGCTGACCGCGCGCACCTGGTCACTGCTCGACAGGCCGAGATAATAGGCACCACCTTTGGCATAGTTCGCCTGAAAGAAGATGCTGTCGCCCTTGGCCAGCACGGGCAGGTTCACTTCCAGGAAGGCGCCGAGGGCATAACCCCACGTGCTACTCGAATCGACCCCCGTCAGGCCCGAGACATAGAGCGGGTCCATCACTCCCACCTGATGCAGGGCACCGGAAACTTGCGCCGAACCCCACGCCTGTTCCACGCGCAGGTTGGCGATGATGTCTGGCGCGTCCTGCCCAGCCATGAAGTTGGTGTAGGACAGGCCGGTGGTGGTGGAGCTCACATTGTTGACGGGCTGCGCGGTGGACCCGCTCATCTGCACGCCGGTGGCGCGGTTTGCGGCATCCTCAAGCGACAGGCTGGCGGAGAAACCGTTCCCGAACTCGGCGGTGTAGGCCAGCAGGGTGGTCTTGGCCATCGACGTTGCCATCGGGATGGTCATCATGAAGTCCTTGTAGGGATCGAACATCGAGCTGGTATAGCCGAATGTGAAGCCCGCGAACTGGATGAAGGCCCGATCGAAGAACAGGTTGGCGCCGGCCGTGCTGCCGGGGCTCTGCTCGGAATCCCAGTTGCTGCCGAACCGCAGATAGGAGCGCAGCGTGCCGTAATCGGTGTTGGTGCGGGCATCCGTCTCAAACACGGCGCGGGTGCGGGTCAAGTATTGGGGATCATCCGCGTCACGAAACGGATAGCCGAGCGTGGCCGCGCCCGGCCCGTTGAAGGCCGCCGCAGCCACCGAGTTGATGGCGGGCGAAAAGGTGCCGACCGCGTTCACGTAAGTGTCGAACCGTACGAATCCACCGAGCTTCAGACAGGTATCTGTTCCCGGAATGTAGAAATAGCCAGCACCATAGGCAGAGCAGACCTTTACATACTCCACTGCCTTCGCCTTAACCGGAAGATCCGCTGCCGTCGCGGCGGATACGGTGGTCAGGCCCGCCACGCCCCCAAGAAGAAGCTGCATGACGGCCGTTTTCAGGAGCGCTTTCACATCAATCTCCGAATGCATGTGAGGGAAGGCCCGATCGCTTCAAACGCAGGACGTCGGCGGGGAGGACAGAATTCCCCGCGCACCTCTGCTCGACCAAGGCTTTGACAATGAAACACTATTTTTCGAACACAATTCACGTCAATAAAAAAATGGACAATGTCCAATATAAAACCAGATATGGCGACAATGAACGGATTATGGCCGCGATTTTTGGCGATTTGCATACATTTCGGGCACCGGATAGACGCAGAATCGGCAGAAATTGCAAATAAACTCCGCGAATACGGATAATTCGTGAAAGTAATAGATCTGATTTTATTTCTCGCGAAAGCTTTTTGATGCCCAGCCCGCAACTCCCGCCTGCAACACCGCGCATCACCGTCCTCTTATGCCGCCGCGCGAAAAAAGTCCGCGACCTCGTCTGAGGCCGCGGACCTGAGCCGCGATGGCGTTGCAACCGGACGATTGAGATCGGCACGAGCTGTCGAACGGCGCCACCGGGCGCTCAAATATCCAGAACGAGGGTCGCGCTGCGCGCCCGCGAGCAGCAGATCAGGATCTGATCGCCAGCGCTGCGCTCCTCGGGGGTGAGGAAGCTGTCCCGATGGTCGGGGACGCCCTCCAGGACATCCACTAAGCAGGTTCCACAAACACCTGATTCGCAAGACAAATTCACCGCAACCCCGGCCTCGCGCAGGGCTGCGGCGATGGTCACCCCGGCCGGCACGCCAACCGTGACGCCCGAGCGCGCCGCCACCACCTCGAACGCGGCGCCGGTTGTGTCCACCTCCGCATTGAAATCCTCGCGATGGAGCTGCGCCGCCCCATAGCGGCACGCGGCCGCCTGCGCCGTGACCCAATCCATAAAGCCCGACGGCCCGCAGGTGTAGAGATGCGTGTCGGGCGCGGCCGGCGGCAGGTCTCGCGTCGCCAGGAACGGTTGCGCATCGTCGAAATGCAGGTGAACACGGTCGCGATACGGCGCCTCGGCGATCTCCTCCAGAAATGCGGTGCGGTCCTGCGCGCGCGCGCAGTAATGAAGCGCGAACTCACCACCCTGTGCCTGCAGCACATGCGCCATGGCCAGCAGGGGCGTCACGCCGATGCCGCCGCCCACGAGCACCGAGCGCCTCGCCCCCGCGTACAAGGGAAACAGGTTTCGCGGCTTCCCCACCCGCAGCACCGCGCCGGGCCGGGCCAGCCGATGCAGCGCGCGCGATCCGCCGCGGGATTGCGGGGCATCGAGGATGCCGAGGCGATAGCGCGAGCGATCCGCCGGATCGCCGCACAGCGAGTATTGGCGAACCAGGTGCAGGCCCGTCGCCGGATCCTCCACATGGAGGTCCACATGGGCACCGGCAGTGAAGGCCGGCAGCGCGGCGCCATCGGGCGCGGCAAGATCGATCACCATGATGCCGCCGCGATCATCCACACGCCGCTGCACCACCAGCGGCAGGATCTCGACATCGGACGCGGAGGAAATGACGGGCGGGCGTTCGGTCATTTGGGGCATGGGGGCAGGATCCAGGGCGAGAGCGTACCCGTTTGCATCCGCTCACGGCACGCGCGCACCAACTGATGGTTCAAACGGTCTTCCATCCGCGCCACAGGGCGGCCGGCGTGGAAATGCGAGCGGGCCCCGGCCCTTGCGGACCGGGGCCCGCCGTTCACAGCAGGTAGCTGAGGCTGCCGAGAGCGTCCCCGGCATTGATGAGCCGCACAACCTTTTCGTCGAGCTTCAAGTCGGCGTCGGAGCGCGTGAGCCGATAGGTCACATCGGCGGCATACAGGCGTTGGCGCTCGAACTTGTATTCCACCAGGTGCTGGGCACAGTGCACCACGCAGTGAGCCGGTCCCGCCTCCATGAGGCGGAAGCGGCTCAGGATACGCACCGATCGCGCCGCTGGCGTGGAGGAAATCGCATGCCCGCCCACGAGGCGGTCCACGCGCATGCGGCGCATGTCCGCATCGTCATAAGCGTAGTTCAGCGTGTCCACATGGTCGCGAGCATCGGGATCGACCGGGATCACGTAATGGCCCTCGCGGGTCCACAGGGCCAGCCACGACTCGTAATCGCGGCGATCCAGAAGGTCCGCTTCGGTCCAGATGAGCGTGATCGCCTCGTCCAGCGAGATGGCGCTGTTGCTGATGGAAACGGTCATCGCAGTCATGCCGACATCATCCTCTTCCACATCTGGTAGGCGGCCCGCATGCCGGTCTCGGCGCTGACGCCCCCTTTGGGCAGGTGGTTCACCGAAGAGCTTTCCAGCCCGAGCCCGCGATTGACCATGAGCGGCAGGTCCGGCCCGCCCTGGACACCGCGCTGCACCCGCTGCCAGGCCTCGACATCGTCAGGGCTGCCGAAACCCATGGGGCCCTGGAAATGCTCGTGCAGGCGCAGGCGCGCCCGGTTCGCGGCCGCAGGTCCGCCTTCCATGCCGATGGCGATGTGGCGCACCTCGGTTTCGCGCACGGAGATCGGGCGCAGGATGCGGAAGAAGGCCATGGAGCAGGCCGCGTTCGGGAAGATGTTGACGTTGAAGCCGGTGCCCCCCACCGCGCGCACGATGCGGCGCACCTCCTGCGGGGGATGGGTCTTCGCCAGCTCATTGGCCAGCGGGAGGAAGCGATCGGGAATGGGCGCGTCCAGATTGGCCTCAAGGTCGATCAGCTCGGGGATCATCACCATCACCGAGTGGCCGTTGCCCAGATCCTCCACGAATCCCTCACGGCCAAGGAAGGTGAAGGTCTCCTCCGCCTGCTTGTCGAGGGATTCGATGAAGGGGCGGTGGACGATGGGGAAGTGATAAGCGTCGGTGGTGTTTTCCAGCTGGATCTTCCAGTTTCCGGGAAAGCGGAAACGGTGCTCGCCGCTGGTCTTCACCGGGTATCCGGCGCCCTGCTTCATGAATAGGTCGATCCAAAGCTTGGTATGCCCGAGGTAATCGGAGAGCGTCTCAACCTCCGGATTGAGGCTGGCGAACACCAATCCCTGGTACTCCTCAACCCTGAGCGCTTTCAGGCCCAGGCTCGACTTGTCGAAATCGCCCGTATAGCCTTCCACATAGGGCACGCCGCGCAGTGAACCGTCCTGGGCATAACCCCAGCCATGGTAGGGGCACACAAGGCTTGTGGCGTTGCCCTGGCGGCGCTCGCAGACGGTGGCGCCGCGGTGGCGGCACCGGTTCACCAGCACATGCAGCCGCCCCTTGCGATCGCGCGTGACGATTACCGGCTGCAATCCCACGAAGGAGCTGACGAAATCGCCCGGGTTCGGCACTTCGCTAGCATGCGCCACCCACACCCACGTCTTGGAGAAGATCCGCTCCATCTCCGCCGTGAAGATATCAGGATCGGTATACATGGCCGTTTCAATGCGATCGGGCAGAACCAGATCGGACATGGGGCGGCCTGAGGCGAGCCTCGGCGCAGTCATAGATCACTCCTCCTCGGAACGTGGATGGTCCGCGCGCGCGGCGGCGAATGCCGCCTTGGCGCGAGCGCGGCCAGGGATGCGGTTGGCGGGCAGACGCGAGGACAGCCACTCCGCGATGGCGCACAGGCCCGCATCGTCGCCCTTGCGGCCCACCAGCTGGATGCCGGCGGGCAGGCCCTCGGTGGTGAGCACCGGAACCGTGAGAGCGGGGTGGCCTGTAAGGTTGAAGGCGCGGACAAAGCGGGTGATGCCGATGGCCGCCCTGGCATCACCGGCCTCCTCCAGGCGCGGGGGCACATCGGGCATCGTCGGCAGCACCAGGGCGTCAACGGCGTCGAGCGCGGCATCCACCGCGGCGGAAACCCGCGCGCGAACGCCATTGGCCGCGGCCACCATCTCCGGCGTGGTGCGCGCGGCGCCCAGGAGCCGCAGGCGCACATCGGCGCCCATGGCCGGCGACGCTGTCAGCGGCCCAAAGGCGGCCCAATTCTCGAAATTGATGATGGTGAGGCCGGCTTCATAGGCGTCGTCCAGCCCTTCCACCCTGGCCGGGCGCAGCTCCACCGCGGCCGCCGCGAGGGCTTCGGCAAAGGCTGCGGAGACGGCCCGGGAGGCGCTCACCGAGAGCAGGCCCAGAACCGGGATGCGCGCCAGCGAGAGCGGCGTGAAACTGGGGTCGATGATGGCCATGGCGCGCGTGAGCATCGCCGCATCGACGGCAAACGGACCCACGCAATCCAGCGACGAGCCGGCGGGCGCCACCCCGGCCCGGCTCACTCGGCCGAATGTGGTCTTCAGCCCGAACACGCCGCAGCAACAGGCAGGCGTGCGCACCGACCCTCCGGTATCGGTGCCCAGGGCGAAGTCGGCGATGCCGGCCGCCACCGCCGCAGCCGAGCCGCTGGATGACCCACCGGGAACGTGATGGGGAAAATAGGGGTTCAGCGCCGTGCCGGTATGAGGATTGACCCCGGTGACCCCGAACGCCATTTCGTGCAGGTTGGCCTTGCCGACGATGCGGCATCCCTGGGCCAGCAGGCGCTCGACCACCTGGGCATGAGCCGATGCGGGCGCGGCATCTGCATAGACCGGGCTGCCAGCGCGGGTCGGCAGCCCGGCAATGTCGATGGTGTCCTTTACCGCGACGCGCAGCCCGCGCCCCCCGAGGTCGAGGGGCGTCACCAGGATATGGCTGGCGACCGGGTCAATGGACGGAAAAGGCGATGCGGCGTGCGATGCCGCCTGAGACAGCGTGTTCATGGGTTTGCGCCGGTTCGAAACGGGAAAGTTCGCGGATGGGATCGCAGCACCTGACGCGCCCGCTCAAGCGGGCGCCGGGGCGCGATGGGCGAGGGCGTGATAGGCACGGTCGAAATAGACGAGGCCGCCGCTCCCGCCGCCGAGTTGGATGCCGTGCACCTGCGCGAAAAACACCACGTGGCTGCCCACTTCATGGCTGTCCACAATGGCGCAATCGAAGGCCACGAGCGCATGGGACAGCACCGGGCTGCGCGTGGCGAGCTGCGACCATTGGGCCCGCGCAAAGCGCGCTTCCACCTCGAGCGCGCGATCGGCGAAAGCCGCGGACAGACTTTCATGATTCTGGCTGAGAACATTGACGCACAACACCTTATTCTCCAGGAATAAGCGGTGGGCGTAGGATGATTTGTTCTGGCACACGAGCAGCGTGGGGGGCTGATCCGTCACGCTCGACACCGCCGTGGCGGTAAAGCCGGCCCGGCCTGCCGGGCCATCGGTGGTAATGACGCTCACCGCGCTCCCCAGCAGCGCCATCCCGTCACGATAATCCTGAACTTCAACCATGGCGCGCCTCCTGGCCGCTCAGCGCATGAAGATGCCGCCGTTAATGTCCCACGCCGCACCGGTGACGAACGCGGCCTCCGGCGCGGCGAGCTTCACGACAATGTCGGCAACGAAGGCGGGATCCCCCAGCCGCTTCACCGGAATGGTGTCGACGATCCGGGCGAGCCGCTCAGCCGGCACCGACGCGTGGACCGACGGCAGGTCCATCGGCCCCGGCGCCACCGCATTCACGGTGACGTTCGCCGCGCCCAGCTCACGGGCGAAGATCTTGGTGAGGGTCAGGATGCCGGCTTTGGACGAGGCATAGTGGGCACCGGAGGCCGTGCCCCCATTCTGCCCCGCCAGCGAGGCGAGATTGATGATGCGGCCATAGCCGCTCGCGGCGAAATACGCGCCGAAAACCTGGCATCCGAGGAAGGTGCCCCTAAGATTGACCGTAATGACCTTGTCGAATTCTTCCGGTGAGATCTGCATGACGGGCGTGGTGGGCGTGACTGCGGCGTTGTTCACAGCCACATGGACCACGCCCCACTTGGCGCGCGCCGCCTCCAGCGCCGCCTCGAAATCCGCCTTGCGCGTGACATCGAGGGCGAGGCCAAGGGCGGTTTCACCGGACGGGTCGAGGCCCGCCGCCAGAGCGCGCACCTCGTCCTCCACCACGTCGGTCACCGCCACCGCATATCCCGCCGCGTGCAGCTTTTCCGCGATGACCCGACCGAGCCCCTGCGCGGCACCCGTGACCAACGCAACCTGCCTCATCATCCGCTCCTCGAGAAAACACATGCATCGGCACCGAAAGAAAGACCGAATACACGTCATGAAATGAAATTTGCTTCTTATTCTTCCCGACTTGCATTAGAGGTTGCCGCTCGCGCTTGAGATGGATCAAAGCAGGATTCATGTGAATGAGGCAAATTCATTGATTTCATTCCAACTATAAATTCTGCGCATTGATATCGGCGCGCGCGGCCCGCCTCTGACCCAACCAGCCCGGCCTACGGCGGCTGGTGGGCAGGCAGGCCGCCTGGATCAGGCCGGCACCACCAGTGCACGCCCGATGCGGGCCTGCACGCGGCAATACTTCCACAACTTATGCGTGCCATCTCCAACGGGCGTTGTGCGTACGAGGTTGCAGGCCGCCACCACCGCTTCGTAATCCGGCATGTCGGCCATCAGATACGTGGTCCAGGGCCAGGATTCGGAGGGGCCGACCATGGTCTGGTCATCATCGAGATTGGCCAGCATCGCGGCGCCCGGAATGGCGGCGATGCCGTTCCACATCTCGCTGAAGGCGCGCCACACCTGCTTCGCCTCTTCGGTATCCGCATCGAAGAAATTCTGGGAGATCCCAAAGCAGAACATAGTTCGCAGGGGCTTCTTCTCACTCATCACAGTCTCCATGGATGAAAATCACGCCATCGACCCCGGTCTTCGACCGGCGCCGTTCGCCCAGACCCCGCGCGCGGCCACAGCGCCGTACGTCACCTGCGCGAGCCCTTGGAATCAACGGTAGCCCGGCAACGGGGCGTGGCCGAACAGCATGGCCCCGGCACTTTGATAGGTAATCTCGCCCATGAAGGCATGCTGGGTGACCATTTGCGCATCGCGCACGTGCATGGCGATCGGGCTGCTCTCATACATACCGCTCATGCCCGCCACCATCTGTGCGCGGCGCGCCACGTCAGCAGCAACGCGGGTGGCGTGGGTGGAAGACAGACGCAACATGCTGATCTGCTCGCCACTTGCCTCCTCCGCATGGTCCAGCGCGTCCCACGCCTCTTCAATGGCCTCATAGAACCAACAGCGGGCAGCGCGCAGGTCCGCTTCAGCCTTCGCCATCTCAAGCTGCACATAAGCGCGCTCGCCGAGGCTCGGCGCACCGGTGACGGAGGCGCGCCCTTGGGCGAGCGCGACCACCTCGTCGAGGCTCGCGCGCGCCACGCCAAGCCCGACCACCGAGAGCACCTGCGCCGCGAACGACAGCGCAGGATAGCGATACAACTTCTCGTCCAGGGAAGACTTTCCGCCACGAACGAAAGTCCAGGCCTCGGGCACGACGACATTCTCGACGATGACATCATGACTGCCCGTGCCGGCGAGGCCAGCCACATCCCAATTGGGCTCGATGCGGGCCTTGGAGCGGTCCATCACAGCCATGCGTGGCAGTTCCCGGCTGTCGCCCGAGCTCGGGAGAATGCCGACGCCGAGCACGTCTGCGCCCATGCAGCCGCTGGCGAAGCTCCACCGGCCCGAAACGGCGAGGCCACCCGCCACACGGGCGGCGGGGCGGGGCGGGAAGATGCCGCCGGCAAAAACCAAATCCGGGCCGCGGCCATAAAGCGCCTGGAGCGTCGCCAGCGGCAGCGCGGACAGATATACCCCGCCAATGCCGAAGCTCGCCACCCACGCGGCCGAACCATCCGCGCGCGCAATCATCTCGATCTGCTCGCAGAACGCAGCAGGAGACAATTCGTCCCCGCCGAACCGGCGTGCCACCAGGGCACGGTAGATTCCCCGCTGGCGAAAGCCCTCTATGACATCCTGGGAGATGAATTTCTGCTGTTCAAATTCCTTCCGGCGCGCACGAATATCCGCCAGGAACCCCGGCCAATCCGGAGTTGCAGCCTCATCCGACACCGTTTTCTGAAGCATGAACTTGGTCACCATGCAGAGAACTCCACCGCTTGCCCACCGCGGGAGGCTTGGCGCGATCCGGCCCCGCCAACCGGCCCGTTTCGGATCGTCCCGTGCTTCGGGCGCGCCTCCATCGGCAGTACAGACGACCACGTATGCGCAAGGGTTCGCGCAATTCGCGTCCGTAGCACTTCCGAAAGCATGCCTTTGGGATGTTCCGACGGGCGGCAGCGACGCGATCGCTCGCGTCGAACCACCCTGTTCACGCCCCAAAGCTAGGCATAGATATTTTTAGAGTCAAATGATTACGGAAGTTATTTGAGGGCCATTCTGCATCAATTCTCGGCAGGATTTGATCAAAATCAAATCCGCGATGGGGCGCTGCAGCGCCTCCTCGATCCAATTTTTGTGTAAATTTTATAATAGTTTATAAGATTTCGACATCGCCCACCGGCCGCGCGGAGAGTGCGGGGCGCGCGGCTAAAACACAAGCTGACGATCAAATTGGAGGCGCCTCATATCTATAAAATGCGCACGCGAAATGTGGCGAAGCCGTTGCCGCCATGCGCCGAATGGGTGTTAATGATCTGGCTTAAGTACAGAGTTGGAAAGACGGACGTCCGCATTCGGTTCACCGACACGCGCCGCGCAGATGAGCGGGGCGCGGGCCGCAAGATCGGAATACGCATCCGCCTTCCGGCCGGAATGAGCTCTCTCAGATCTTCCAGGGGCGCCAACTTCGAGGCGGGCGAGCGAGTCCGCCGTGGATCCGTGTCCAAGGTTGCCCGTTCCCGCGAACGCGAGAGGGGCGTTGGCGCCGGTGTTCTTCCCTTTGGTCTCCGTCCTCACAGTCCTCGGTCAAGGAGAATGAAATTGTCTGCGAAGCGGTTGATGGTGTCGATGATATTCGGCGCGCTCTACCTTTCCCCGGCCTACGCCCAGGTGAAGGTTGGCGTCGTCACATCCTCCTCGGGCCCTGTGGCGCTGGTCGGCATCCCACAGAAGAACACGGTTCCATTCCTACCCGCCAAGGCCGGCGATCAGACGATCGAATATATAGCGCTCGATGATGGAAGTGATCCTAGCGCGGCGGTTTCCGCTTTCCGCAAGCTGATCAACGAAGAGAAGGTGGATGCCATCATCGGCCCCTCGGGCACGGCCTCGGCGGTGGCCGCGCTCGGCTTCGCGGCGGAGGCGGGCGTGCCCATGCTGGCGCCGGTCGGCAGCACCGCCGTGATCCTGCCCATGGACGACAAGAAGAAGTGGGTGTTCAAGACCACCCAGAATGACGAGATCGTCTCGACTGCACTGGCGAAGCAGATGGTGAAGGACGGTGTGAAGACCGTCGCCTTCGTCAGCCCCACCGACCCCTATGGCGACAACTGGCTGAAGGTGTTCTCCGCCGACGCCCAGAAAGCGGGCATCAAGCTGGTGGATACGGAGCGCTTCCAGCGGCAGGACACATCGTTCACCGCACAGGGTCTGAAGATCATCTCCGCCAAGCCCGACGCGGTCATGATCGCCGCGCCTGGCAGCTCCGCAGTCATGCCCCAGACCACGCTTTATGACCTCGGCTATCGTGGCAAATACTATCAGTCCCACGGCGCCGCGCTGTCCGGCTATCTGCAGCTCGGCGGCAAGAAGGTCGAAGGCACGACCGTGGCCGGCTCCATCATGCTGGTGCTGGATCAGGCCCAGGATTCCAACCCCTCCAAGCAGGTCGCCGCCGCTTACATGGACGCCTACCAGAAGAAGTATGGCGTCAAGCCCGCCACCTTCGGCGCCAATGTCTATGACGCCGGCCTGCTGCTGGAACAGGCCATTCCCGTTGCCCTGAAGGCCGGCGCCCCCGGCACTCCGGCCTTCCGCAGCGCGTTGCGCGATGCCCTGGAGCAGGTGAAAGAACTGCCCGGCGCCCAGGGCATCTACAACCTCTCGCCCACCGACCACAGCGGTTTCGATGAGCGCGGCATCGAATTGGTGACGGTCAAGAACGGGCAGTGGGCTCCCCTGAAATAAGCCCGACGAGGCGGGGCCGCGCGGCCCCGCCTCCAGCGCCCCGCACGCAGGATGAGTGGCATGGCAGGCCTGTCAGCGCCGGTCGCAAGCGGACCCGGCCCAGGCCCCGAAGGAGCAGGCAACATGATTGATTTCGAGCGGGATGGCCCCGCCAAGCCGTGGCGCGGGGAGGCAGCTTCGGCATGAACGCCCAGATCGCGCTTCTCCTGGGACAGGATGGCTTCATCAACGGCGCCATATACGCGCTGCTGGCCCTGTCCATCCTCCTGGTCTTCTCCGTCACGCGAATCCTGCTGATCCCGCTCGGGGAGTTCGTCTCCTACGCGGCCCTCACCATGGCCAGCATGCAGGCCGGCAAGCCGGTCATGCTCGGCGCCATGCTCGTCGCCCTGTGCCTCATCGGCCTCCTCATGGACGCGCGCGACGCCCTCCGCGCGGGCCGGCGACTGCGCTTTCGCGCCAGCAAGCTGCTCATGCCCGCCTATGTCGCCGCCGTCACCGGCCTCAGCGTGACCCTGCCTCTGGAGCATATCGGAATGGCCTTTCAGGGGGCACTCACCGTGGCGCTGGTGGTGCCGCTGGGCCCGCTGCTCTACCGGGTGCTGTTCCTGCCGATCGCGTCGGCGAACGGGCTGGTACTGCTCATCGTCGCCATCGCCGCCCATGTGGCGCTCACCAGCGCCGGCCTGCTCATCTTCGGCCCCGAGGGCTCGCGCACGGAACCCTTCTCCGACGCCACCTTCACCATCGGCGATGCCATCATCAACAGCCAAACCCTGTGGGTGATCGCACTGTCCTTCATTCTCATCGCGCTGCTGTACGCATTCTTCGAGAAGAACCTTTATGGCAAGGCGCTCCGGGCGACGGCGGTGGACCGACTGGGGGCCCAACTGGTGGGCATCTCGCCGGCGCTCGCGGGCAAGGCCAGCTTCGCCCTGGCCGCGTTCATCTCCGGCCTGTCGGGAGTGCTGATCGCGCCCATCACCACCATCTATTTCGATTCCGGCTTCGTCATCAGCCTCAAGGGCTTCGTGGGCGCCATCATCGGTGGCCTCGCGAGTTACCCGGTGGCCGCCGCCGGCGCTGTGGCGCTCGGCCTCGTGGAAGCCTTCTCCACCTTTTACGCCAGCAGCTACAAGGAAGTGATCGTCTTCACGCTGCTCCTTCCCGTGCTGCTGTGGCGCTCCGTGGCCCAGAAAGGTGTGAAGGACGAGCAATGAGCCCCATCCTGCGTTTCCGAACCGCCCTCCTGGCTCTGGCCGCTATCGTCGTGGTGCTGGTGGCGCCGCATCTGCTCGCCCCCTATCAGGTGGTCGTTCTCAACAATGTCGGCATCTTCGCCCTGGTGACGCTCGGCATCGTCCTTCTCACCGGCATCGGCGGGCTGACCAGCTTCGGGCAGGCGGCGTTCGTCGGCATCAGCGCCTATGCCACGGCCTGCCTCGCCACCATGGCCGATCTGCCACCCTGGCTGGCCTGGCTCGGGGGCTCGCCCTGGGGCGCGCTCGCCGCCGGCCTTGCTCTCACTCTTCTGGTGGCTGCCATCCTGGGCGGCGTAACCCTGCGTTTGTCGGGGCATTACCTGCCGCTCGGCACCATCGCGTGGGGCATCTCGCTCTATTACCTGTTTGGTACACTGGATATCCTTGGCGGCTTTGCCGGCATCACAGGGGTGCCGCCGCTGCGCCTGTTCGGCATCGGCTTCGAGAGCAGCGAATCCTTGTTCGTTCTGATCTGGGTGGTGGTGCTGGTGAGTCTCCTCGCCACCTTGAACCTGCTCGATTCCCGCGCCGGCCGCGCCATCCGCACCCTGAATGGCGGGCAGATCATGGCCGAGTCCATGGGGATCGACACCTTCCGCACCAAGATGGTGACCTTCCTTCTGGCCGCCGGCCTCGCCGCCTTCGCCGGCTGGCTCTATGCCTATACCCAGCGCTTTGTCGCACCGACCCCGTTCAGCCTCCAGGCGGGCATCGAATACATGTTCATGGCGCTCATCGGCGGCGCCGGCTTCGTCTGGGGCGCCATCATCGGCGCCGGCGCGGTGGTGTATCTGAAAGAGCTGCTCCAGGACGTGCTGCCGCTCCTTCTCGGCAAGGGCGGCAATTACGAGACCATGGTGTTCGGCCTCCTGGTGATCGTGCTTATGCAGAAGATGCCGCTCGGCATCACCGACACCGCTGCCCGCCGCCTCAAGCCTCTGCTCCACGCGCGCCGCCCCGCGCCGTCCGGCGCGGCCCCCTGGATCACCGCGGCGCCGCCCCTACCGCGCCGGCCGCGCCCGGCCCCGGCGGAATCCATCCTGGAGGTGCGCGGGCTCACCCGCCGGTTCGGTGGGCTGGTGGCCAATCACGACCTGTCCTTTTCGGTGCAGGCCGGCCAGATCCTCGCCGTGATCGGCCCCAATGGCGCCGGCAAGAGCACGCTCTTCAACCAGCTCTCTTGCGTGGACACGCCCACCGCCGGGCAGATCTTCTTTCGCGGTCGGACCGTCAACGGCCGCAGCGCCCGCGACATGGCGGCGGCCGGGCTCGCCCGCACCTTCCAGCATGTCAAGCTGCTGCCCACCATGAGCGTGCTGGAGAATGCCGCCATCGGCGCGCACCTGCGCGGTGGCAAGGGGGTGTTCTCCTCCATCCTGCGCCTCGACCGCCGGGAGGAGGCGCAACTGCTGAAGGAGGCCGAGACCCAGCTGGTGCGGGTCGGCCTCGGCGCGCACCTGCACGCGGAAGCGGGCAGCCTAGCGCTCGGCCAGCAGCGGGTGCTCGAGATCGCCCGCGCCCTCTGCGCGGACCCCTGCCTTCTGCTTCTCGACGAGCCCGCCGCCGGGCTTCGGCTGAAGGAGAAGGAGAACCTCGCCGACCTGCTCTCGAAGCTCCGCGCGGAGGGGATCGCCGTGGTCCTGGTGGAGCATGACATGGACTTCGTCATGGGCCTCGCCGACCGGGTCATGGTGATGGATTTCGGCGAGAAGATCGCCGAGGGCCTGCCCGAGCAGGTGCAAGCCAACCCGCTGGTTCTCGAAGCCTATCTTGGAGGCGCCGAATGACCGCCCGCACTCCTTCCGCGTCCGAGGTTATCGCCCTGCTCCAGGTGAGCGGCCTGCATGTGTCCTACGGCAAGATTGAGGCCGTGAGCGGTGTGGACATGACCGTGGGCGAGGGCAAGATCGTCACCGTCATCGGCCCCAACGGGGCCGGCAAGACCACGCTCCTGTCGGCCCTCATGGGCCTGCTGCCGGCGCGCGGCACCGTGCGCTTCGACGGCGAGGACACTGCCGGAACCTCCATCAAGAGCCGCATCGATCGCGGCCTCGCCTTGGTGCCGGAGACCCGCGCTCTGTTCTCGACCATGACGGTGGAGAACAATCTGGAGCTCGGCGCCTTCCGCTTCCGGGCGCGGCCCGCGCGCGAGCGCGCGGCGGCCATGGAGGAGATGTTCGCGCTCTTCCCCCGGCTCAAGGAGCGGCGCGCCCAGCTCGCCGGCACGCTGTCGGGTGGGGAACGGCAGATGCTCGCCTTGGCCCGTGCGCTGATGGGCCGGCCCCGCCTGCTGATGCTGGACGAGCCGAGCCTCGGCCTCGCCCCCCTCATCGTGCGCGACGTCTTCCGCATCATCGCCGATCTGCGCAACCGCGGCGTGTCGATCCTGCTGGTGGAGCAGAATGCGCGGGCCGCCCTCAAGGTGGCGGACTACGCTTACGTGCTGGAACTCGGGCGGGTCGCGGCGGAGGGGCCGGCGGCCGAGCTGGCCCACGATCCGCGCGTGATCGCCGCCTATCTCGGCATCAACAGCAAGCACCAAGAGCGGCTGGCCATATGACGGGCGTAGCGCAACGCGACCCCTCGCCCGCCCGCATCTGCGTGGCGGGCGCCGGCGCCATTGGCCTGGTGCTGGCCGCGCGCCTCGCCATGGCTGGCAACGCCGTCACCGTCGTTGCCCGCGGCTCCACGCTCGCGGCTCTAAGGGCGGAAGGCATCGTGCTGGGTGATCGCGAGGGGTCTCGGCTGGTGCCTGTCCTAGCGGCATCAAAACCAGAATGGCAGCCGCAGGATGTGGTGATCCTCGCGGCAAAGGCGCAGGATCTTCCAGCCATCGCGGCGCTGGCGCGCCCGGCCATCGGCCCCGCCACGATGGTGGTGCCGGCGGTCAACGGTATTCCCTGGTGGTATTTCGAGGGCACGGGCGGTGCGGACGACGGCCGCGTCATCGAGGCAGTGGATCCCGGCGGGCGGCTACAGGCCCTGTTGCCCGCCGCGCAGCTGGTGGGCACCGCCACCTACATCACCTCCGAGCGCACCGCCCCCAATGCGGCGCTCACTTTCAACCCGCTCCGCATGACGGTGGGACCTGTCACCCCCGCCGCTCGGTCGGGCGCGGCGCGGGTGGCGGGGCTGCTCCAGTCCGCCGGCATTGCGACCCAGCTCGTGGATGATATCCGCACAGCGGTGTGGGCCAAGGTCATCCGCAATCTCTCCACCAATCCGCTTTCCGTGGTGGCCGGCGCGACCTTGCGGGAGATCTTCGCGGACCCGCTGCTGGCGCCGCTCGCCCGTGCCACCATCGAGGAAGCCCGCGCCGTCGCGGCAGCCTACGGCGCCACCGTTTCGATGGATGCCGACGAGGTCGTGAAGCTCGGCGATGTCCGCACCTCCATGCTCCAGGACTATGAGAGGGGCCGCCCGCTGGAGCTTGCCGCCATCGGCGACGCGGTGGTGGAGCTCGCCCGGCACAAGGGAATGGGCATGGCCCACACCTGCGACATCCTCGCCCTGGCCCGCTTCAGGATGGCCAAGGCCCAGGCCCTCGCCGGGAATCCGCCGCCCCTTCCCCAGCCCTGAATGACAGCGTTCCCACCTCGATCCCCAAACGATCGCTGACCGTGCCGTTTTGCGTCAACCACAGACAGGAGTGTCATTGCATGAGTGTTCTGCTGAACCGCCCCATCGAAGGCGCCGTGGCCTGGAAGGGACCCGACCTGCTCAACGACATGTCGTGGCGCCACCACCTCAGCGATGCGGACATTGACGCCCTGGAGGGGGGCCTGAACGGGGTGAAGGCCCGCGGCCTCGCATTTCCCGGATTTTCCGCCGCCGATTTCCCGCTCACCGATGCGTTCAAGGCCCACCTGGCCGCCATCTCCGACGAGCTGGAGAACGGAAAGGGATTCTTCCTGCTGCGGGGCCTGCCGGTCGCGCGCTACACCGACGAGGACCTGAGCATCCTCTTCTACGGCATCGGCCTGCATCTGGGCCTGCCGGTCAGCCAGAACCGCAAGGGCGAGATGCTGGGCGTGGTGCAGAATGTCGGCGATCTGTCCGACAAGACCACGCGCGTCTACGAGACCAACCGCTACCTGCCCTACCACACGGACCTGTCCGACATGGTGGGGCTCCTCTCGGTGCGCAAGGCGAAGCAGGGAGGGCTCTCGAGCCTCGTCAGCGCCGCCACCGTGTTCAACGAGATCCTCGCCACCTATCCGCAATATATGGGGCTCTACTACCGCCCCATGCACTGCTCCCATCTCGGTGAAGACGTGCCGGGGCTGACGCCCATCTTCAGCTACTTCAATGGCAAGCTGAGCTGCCGATACCTGCGCCAATACCTGGAGCTCGGCCACGAGCTGCGCGGCATCCCGCTGTCGCAGGTGGAGAAGGAGGCGCTCGACATCTTCGACAGCGTGATCCAGGATTCCCGGCTGCGCCTCGACATGATGCTGGAGCCCGGCGACATCCAGCTCGCGAACAATTATGCGGTGATGCACTCCCGCACCGAGTTCGAGGACTTCCCGGAGATGGAGCGCCGCCGCCGCCTGCTGCGGCTGTGGGTCAAGATGCCCAACGCGCGCCCGCTGGCGCCGGAATTTCCCGGCCGCAACGGCATCCGGGCCGCGTGAGCTTCGGCCCCGCCCATCCCCCGATCCACGGCGAAGCCCAGGCCTTGCTGTCCCGCCGAGAGGAGCGCTTTCCCCCCATGACCATGACCGCCAACCCGCAGCGTCCCGTCGCCCACGCCATGCTCAAGCCCGCCCATGTGAGCGACGAGGAATGGGCGCTGCGCTGCGACCTTGCCGCCTGCTATCACCTCATCGACTACATGGGCTGGACGGAGACCATCTTCAATCACATCTCCGCCCGCCTGCCAGGCCCGGCCCACCATTACCTGGTGAACCCGTTCGGCCTGCTCTACACCGAGGTCACCCCCGCCAACCTGCTGAAGGTGGACCTGGAGGGCAACAAGCTCGAACCCTCCAATTTCGATGCGAACCCGGCCGGTTTCGCGCTGCACAGCGCCATTCACGGTGCGCGCGCGGACATTCATTGCGTCATCCACACGCACACCACCCAAGTCTCGGCTATCGCCCAAAAGAAAGACGGCTTCTCCCACAACGACTTCTATGGCGCCCAGCTGTTCGGCCGCGTGGGCTACCACTCGTTCGAGGGCATCACGCTGTTCGCCGATGAGAAGGCCCGCATGCTGGAGAGCCTCGGTAATCATCACATCCTGGTGCTGCGCAACCACGGCATCGCCGTCGGCGAGCACTCCATCGCCGCGACCTTCTTTCTGCTGTGGACCGTGCAGCGCGCGGCCGAAATCCAGTGCCTCGCCGATTCCATGCGCGGCGAGGACACGCGGATTCCCGACCCCATCCGCCAGAAATGCGCCGACCTCACCGCCATGCTGAACCGCGAGGACGGCTTCGCCGACAAGTTCTTCGAAGGCATGGTGCGGAAGATGCGGGCCGAGCGCGGCACCCCCTGGTGACGGAAATCCGCCGCGCCCTCGCACTTCGCCGAGAGGCCGGCGGGCCGGACGCTTGACCGGGCATCCCGGTATGGCAGAAAGGGCGATCGGGTTGCCGGTCCGCCCTCCAAGGCCGTCATCCGACCAGCTTCCCGTCCGAGACCCAGGCTCCGATCCATGGTCATTGCCAAGCAGCTTCGCCGCTACATTCCGTCAAGCGGCGACTTCTATTACCAGGACTTCCCCTATTACTGGCTGGCACGGGTCCAAGGGCTCTACCAACAGCAAATGGAGCGGGCACTCAAACGCATCGGCACCGATATACCTACCTGGCGTGTCCTTTTCATTCTCAAGGTGCACGGCAAGAGCACCATGAGCGAAATCGCCACCCACGCGGTGCTGAAGCTGTCCACCCTGACGCGCATTGTGCAGCGCATGAAGGCCGAAGGCCTCGTGGAAACGAACACCCATGCCGAGGATGGTCGGGTAACCGAGGTGAGCGTCACCGAGGCGGGACAAAAGCTGATCGTCCAGATCCAGGAGGCCACCGAGCGGCTGTTCGCCCGCAGCTTCCGCCAGCTCACGCCGCTCCAGATCTCGCGCCTCAACGCCACCCTGGCGCAGCTCTACGATAACCTTTCCGAAGAATAGGGCATTTCCCCATTTCACGGAATCGGCGACCGCTCCGCAGATGAACCGGGACGTGGGATTTGTGCACGCGGGGCAGGAGGCGGAAATGAAGGTGGGGGCTTTCGCCTACACCCGCTACGGGCTTCTGCATCGCGTTGTGGAGAGCGTGAGCCGGGACGCGGTGACGGGCGGGTCGGCGCCACGCCCGGGCGTGGCCGCCGCCGACGAGACGGCCCGCCAGGCGCGCCAGCCCACTTATGTGGCGCGGCTCTCGGTGCGGGAGAGCGGCCTTGAGACCGAACAGGGCTTCCGCCCCCTGGAAGCCGGCATGTCCGTGACCGCCGAGATCAAGACCGGCCGCCGCCGCATCCTCGACTTCCTCCTCTCACCCCTCCTCAGATATGCTCACGAGGGGGGAAGGGAGAGGTGACAGGCACTTTGTTAGAATCAACAAGCCTATGGGACCGACAAAATATAACTATTTATAGATTTGGAGCGAATCATGGACCCATCTCGTTCAATCACATCTGCTGAAGGTGTAGGAACTTTAATTGGAGCGGTTAGAGTAGATAGTGGAGGAGCAGATGTAATAGAAATTAATTTAAACGGAAAAATTATAATGTATGGTCGCTGGAAGGCGATTGTAAGAAACAATGGAACATTTAGTATAGATATTATTTCATTTGGGTATGACAATAAATTCAATGTAGATAATTATCATATTGATGCGAGATTTGTTATAAGCAGATCTGATGAGGATGCCATAAGAAAAATAATATCTAAATTGTTTAAAGCTGCCTATGAAAGAGAGAAGATATTCCCATTTAATTTGGACGATATAAAATTTGATGGAGATATAAGATATTCGTCTGGATGGATAAGGACCATATAGTTATAACTTGTAAATTCAGTGGGGGTCAGCATGGCTACGTACGCACTCGAATTGGCGCAATTGAAATCGGCAAATACTCTGGAAGATATAGTGTCTATCGTAAGTCGGTTTTCTGCAAATTCAAATGGTGCCGGCGCCATACTATATTCGTGTAAAGTAAACAGGATGTCGGCCCATCACTTGGCGCTGTCATTGTATGATTCTTATAAAATGAAAGGAATTGAAGTTGGAATCATAGACAAAACTGCGCGCGGTGTGTTTTTAGCTAATGAAGACGTGGATATGCAGATAAAATGATCTGCATACAATATATATAGATCACATGGTCTCGATTCTATTAGTGCATTTGATTTTGCAGAAAAATTATATTTGGTTCTAAAAAAATTGCTTCATCTGAATATGGGTCGATATCCAGATCTCTGTGGGGGTTTTCGTCTAGAGAATTTGCGGAATCTGTATCATGATAAATTAATATTATTGCTTCAGCCGCAACCGTCCGAAGGGATCGTGTGTTTGCTTTAGTTAAAGCACCTGCAATCATTGCGAATAACAATGTTACGTCATTCGATGGCGTTTCTATTGGAAAGCTAAAGTGGTTTACAATTGATAATATTGATATGATTTCAAGATCATTTCAATATGTTGCCGATAATGGTCTTGTGTCTGTATCAGTAAAATATTATAATAGGATATTGTATTCATATTCCGACGAAGCGATTCGGGCTCTATCTTATGCCCCAGGTCGGTCTGGTATCATCTCCGGATTGGCGACACTTGGATTAGGTGCTCTGGCCTTTTTGGGTACGCGAACAGGCTCCGTTGCTGCTGATCTTTTGCTTAATCCCAGCCCACTTAACGTCGGTGAGGATGAAGCGATCAGAATGCTCCGCGCGGAACAGGGCGCTTACCCAAATCTCCTATCCGCGATGGCGGCTCAAGAGATGGGCGGCGATGCCTTTTCAGGAGCCGTTAGCGCAAACTATTCAGAAGACGTTGTGGTTTCAGGTATATCACCGTCCAACCAATTTCCTTCTCTCGCGTTTGAAGTGGCAGCCCGCGCCGACACCAACGCCGTTGAACTCACCTTCACATCCTCCTGGGGTGGGGATGTGACGAGTAGCATCGACTGGTCGGCGCCGAACGTTGAGTCCTACATCTCCCCGGACGCCGTAAATTCT
>NZ_JABWGX010000034.1 GCF_021730435.1 Xanthobacter agilis | reverse complement strand
GGCTGACGCCCCCAAGGCTGACGCCCCCAAGGCTGACGCCCCCAAGGCTGACGCCCCCAAGGCTGACGCCCCCAAGGCTGACGCCCCCAAGGCTGACGCCCCCAAGGCTGACGCGGCGAAGGCTGACGCGGCGAAGGGGGAGGCTGCGAAGGCGGACCCCGCGAAGACAGAGCCAGCAAAGGGCGCTGCCGAACCGTCCACCGCGAAGTGAGGGAGGAGCAGCCATGCGCTTTTCCCATTTCTTCATCGACCGGCCGATCTTCGCGTCGGTGGTCTCCACCATTGTCATCATCCTCGGCGCGGTGTCCTACCTGCGCCTGCCGGTGGCGCAATATCCCGAGATCGCGCCGCCGGTGATCACCGTCACCGGCCAGTATCCCGGCGCCTCTGCCGAGACCGTGGCCGACACGGTGGTCGCGCCCATCGAGCAGCAGATCAACGGTGTGGAGCACATGCTCTACATCTCGTCCAACTCCACGGCGGACGGCCGCTTTTCGATCCAGGTGACGTTCGACCTCGGCACCGACCTCGACACCGCCCAGGTGCAGGTGCAGAACCGTGTCGCCATCGCCGAGCCGCGGCTTCCGGCGGAAGTGCAGCAGGTGGGCGTGGTGACGGCCAAGTCGTCGCCCGACATGCTGCTGGTGGTGAACCTTTATTCGCCGGACGGCTCGCGCGACGCGCTGTTCATGTCGAATTTCGCCAACATCCAGATCAAGGACGTGCTCTCGCGCCTTGACGGTGTCGGCTCCATCACCGTGTTCGGCTCGCGCGACTACGCGATGCAGATCTGGATCGACCCCGAGCGGCTCTCGCAGCTCAACCTCACGTCGAATGACGTGGTGGCGGCGCTCAAGGCGCAGAACGTGCAGGTGGCCTCGGGCATCCTGAACGCGCCGCCGGTGCCCAAGCAGGGCGCGTTCCAGATCGCCGTGCGCACCCTTGGACGCCTGTCGACGCCGGAGGAGTTCGGCGAGATCGTCATCAAGCAGACGGACCAGGCGCTGGTGCGCCTGAAGGATGTCGGCCGGGTGGAGATTTCGGCCCAGGACTACGCCTCCACCTCCTTCCTGGACCGCTATCCTTCGGTCGCCCTCGGCGTGTTCCAGCGGCCCGGCTCCAACGCGCTCTCCACCGGCAACATGCTGGTGGAGGAGATGAAGCGCATTCGCACGACCTTCCCGAAGGGTCTGGAATACGGCATCTACTACAACCCCACGGAGTTCATTCAGCAGTCCGTGGACGCGGTGGTGCATACCATCGGCGAGGCCATCATTCTGGTGGTGCTGGTGGTGATCTTGTTCCTGCAGAGCTGGCGGGCGGCGATCATTCCCATCCTCGCCATTCCGATCTCGCTCATCGGCACCTTCTTCGTCATGGCCATGTTCGGCTTCTCGCTGAACAATCTGTCGCTGTTCGGCCTGGTGCTGGCGATCGGCATCGTGGTGGACGACGCGATCGTGGTGGTGGAGAACGTGGAGCGCAACATCGCGGCCGGGCTGTCGCCGCGCGATGCCGCCTACAAGACCATGGACGAGGTGGGCGGGGCGCTGGTGGCCATCTCGCTGGTGCTGTCCTCGGTGTTCGTTCCCACCGCCTTCATCACCGGCATCTCGGGCGCCTTCTACCAGCAGTTCGCGCTGACCATCGCCGGCTCCACCCTGATCTCGCTGCTGGTGTCGCTGACCCTGTCGCCGGCCATGTGCGCGCTGCTGCTGAAGCCGCACAAGGAAGGCCATGAGCACCATGCCTGGTATGCCCGGCCGCTGCTGGGCTTCTTCCGCATCTTCAACCGGGGCTTCGAGGGGCTGGGCAACGGCTACGCCTGGATGACCTCGCGCCTGGTGC
Organism: Xanthobacter agilis; assembly: GCF_021730435.1. GTDB lineage: Bacteria > Pseudomonadota > Alphaproteobacteria > Rhizobiales > Xanthobacteraceae > Xanthobacter > Xanthobacter agilis. The sequence continues at coordinate 43,788 of NZ_JABWGX010000034.1, read as the reverse complement.
GGGTGGTGGCGCTGGTGCTGCTCGTCTACGTGGGCATCGTCGGCTTTGGCGGCTACCTGTTCACCAGCACGCCCCAGGGCTTCATCCCGCAGCAGGACCGTGGCTACCTGATCGTGGTCGCCCAACTGCCGCCGGGCGCCGCCATGGAGCGCACCGAGCAGGTGATGAAGCGGGCCGGCGACCTCGTGCTCGGCACGCCGGGCGTGGCGCGCATCGTCAACATCGTCGGCTTCTCGGGCGCGACCTTCACCAACGCCCCCAACGCCGGCGCCATGTTCGTCATCCTGGAGCCGTTCTCGGTGCGCGGCGGTGATCCGTCCCGCTCGGCGGCGGCGGTACAGCGGACCTTGTTCGGCAAGATGGCCTCCATCCAGGAGGCGCAGATGATCGTGGTGCAGCCGCCGCCGGTGCAGGGCATCGGCAACGCCGGCGGCTTCCGCATGATGGTCGAGGATCGCGACGGCGCGGGTCTGCTCGCATTGCGCAACGCCACCTATGCCATGATGGGCGCCGCCGCCCAGACGCCGGGGCTGATGCAGGTCTACACCCTGTTCGAAACCTCGACGCCGCAGCTCTATCTCGATATCGATCGCGAGAAGGCGCAGCTCCTGAAGGTCAATGTGAACGATGTGTTCACCGCGTTGCAGACCTTCATCGGCTCCACTTATGTGAACGACTTCAACATGTTCGGCCGCACCTTCCGGGTGCAGGCGCAGGCCGACGCGAAGTACCGCATGGAAGCCAAGGATGTGCTCGCCATCCGTGTGCGCACGACCAATGGGGATACGGTGCCGCTGGGTTCCTTCACCACGGTCAAGGACATCTCCGGTCCCTATCGCGTGCCGCGCTACAACCTCTATCCGTCGGCGGAACTCGACGGCTCGCCGGCGCCGGGCTATTCCCAGGGGCAGGCCATGAGGATCATGGAAGGCCTAGCCCAGAAGGTGCTGCCCCAGGGCTTCGCCTATGAGTGGACCGGGATCGCCTACCAGCAGGAGCGGGCGGGCAACACCGCCATCTTCGCCTTCGCGCTGGGCGTGGTGTTCGTGTTCCTGGTGCTGGCCGCGCAGTATGAGAGCCTGACCCTGCCGCTGGCGGTCATCCTCATCGTGCCCATGTGCCTGGTGGCGGCCCTGCTGGGCGTGATCCTGAGGGGGATGGACAACAACATCCTCACCCAGGTGGGCTTCATCGTGCTGATCGGCCTCGCCGCCAAGAACGCCATCCTGATCGTTGAGTTCGCCAAGCAGCTCGAGGATCAGGGGCATGGGCGGCGGGAGGCGGCGGTGGAGGCGGCGCGGCTGCGGCTGCGGCCCATCATCATGACCTCGCTCGCCTTCATCCTCGGCGTGGCGCCGCTGGTGTGGGCGGAGGGGGCCGGCGCCGAGCTCCGGCAGTCCCTGGGCACGGCGGTGTTCTCGGGCATGATCGGCGTGACCTTGTTCGGCCTCGTGTTCACGCCGGTGTTCTATGTGTTCGCGCGCTGGCTCGCGGGCCTGCGCGGTGGGCGGGCGAAGGTCGCGCCGCCTGAGCACCCGACCCCGGCGGAGTAGGACCGGGCATATCCGACGGCGCATTTCGGGGCTGGCTGCAGGCATTGCAGGCAGCCCCGATCGCTTTGAGAAGGGTGCAGCCCCGGGAGAAGCGTCCGGACCTGAGGCCGGGCCATGGGGCGGCTCCGGGACCAGCTTCCCGCGTCCCGCTTGTCGCATTCCGGCCGGCGCCGAACATCTCGGCCCGAGGCGCTTGGCTCCCACCCCTTCGGCCCGCCCTTCGGTGCACCCCGCCGGCCCGAGTCCGCCGGCCCCGTCCATGGCCGGGGGCCTTGGCTTTCACGCGCAGCGTGTTGGCCGGTGGGCGCGCGCGGGGGCGGCTCCGGGTTGGACCTGGCCAGAATTCGACGCTCGCAGGGTGTGGAAACTGTGGCATTCTACTCCTGCTTTTAATATGACTGACGCGTCAGTCATTGTGTGGGCGTCATGGCCGAACCCGAATCTGCATCCAGCATCGCGCCCCCGAGCGGACCTGACGACGGCCCCCCGGCCGCCGGCCAGTCGGTTGTCGGCACGTCCGTTGTCGGCATGTCCGTTGTCGGCATGTCGGCCGCGGGCATTGCCGTCCCCGCCGCCGGGAGCGGACGCCGTCGCGCGCCGGCCATGGCGCGGGAGGCGCGCCGTCGCGCCATTCTCGACGCGGCGCTGGCGGCGTTCTCCACCCACGGTTTCGCCGAAACCAAGCTGGATGAGGTGGCGCGCCGGGCCGGCGTCGCCAAGGGCACGCTCTATCTCTATTTCACCGACAAGGAGGCGCTGTTCCGCGCCTTGGTGGAGGAGACGATCGCCGCCGCGCTGCTTGATGCGGATGCCCTGGTGGCCGGCTTTTCCGGCACCACGGGGGAACTGCTGGAACGCCTGATGACGTTGCTGGCCGACCGGGTGCTCGAAGGACCGGCGGCCGCCCTCGTCCGCCTGATGCTGGGGGAGGGCGCGCGCTTTCCCGAACTCGCGGTCTTCTACCACGGCCATGTGGTGTCGCGCGGGCTCGCCCTTATCCGCCAGGTGGCGCAGCGCGGGCTCGACCGTGGCGAGCTGACGAGCGATCTCGCGGTGCGCTTTCCGCAATTGGTGGTGGCGCCGGCCATTCTCGCAGTGGTGTGGAACGGCCTGTTCGCGGCGGTGGAACCGCTGGACACGCGGGCCTTGCTCGCAGCCCATCGCGAGCTGCTGCTCAAGGGCCTTGGATGGAGAGACAGCTGATGCGCACGCCCTTTGCGGGCCCGGTCCTGGCGCTGCTTTCGGCCCTTGTCCTCGCGGGTTGCGATGGCGGGCCGCAGAACAGCTTCTCGGGCTATATGGAAGGCGACCTCATCTTCATCGGCCCCAACGAGCCGGGCCGGGTCACGGCGCTCGCCGTGAAGGAGGGCGACCGCGTTGCCAAGGGAGCGCTGGTCGCCACGGTTGAGGACGACCTTCAGCGCGCCGATCTCGACAGCGCCACCGCCCAGTTGCGGGAGGCCGAGGCCCGCCTCGCCAATGCCCAGGCGCCGCTTCAGCGGCCGGAGGAAATCGCGGTGCTGGAGGCGGCCGAGCGCCGCGCGTCGGCGGCCCTTGATCTCTCCCGCATCGATCTGGCGCGGCAGAAGGACCTTGTGCCGAAGGGCGCATCGTCCCAGGCCAATCTCGATGCCGCCCAGCATGCGTTCGACCAGAACCAGGCCGCCCTTGACGAAGCGCAGCGGCGGATCGCGGCGGCCGGCATCGCCTCGCGCACGCAGGAGATTGCTGCGGCCGAAGGCGCCATGGGGGCGGCCCAGGCGGCGGAAGCGGCGGCCCAGGTGCGCCTTGCCCGCCGCACGCTCACGGCGCCTGCGGCGGGGGCCATCCAGACCGTCTATTACCGGGTGGGCGAACTGGTGCCGGAGGGCCGTCCGGTGGTGTCCCTGCTGCCGCCGGGGCTGGTCAAGATCCGCTTTTTCGTGCCGGAGGCGGTGTTGCCCAAGGTGGCGCTGGGCGACGCGGTGAGCGTTTCCTGCGACGGGTGCCCGCCCATCACCGGCAAGGTGAGCTTCATCTCGGCTTCGGCCGAATATACGCCCCCCGTCATCTACAGCCGCGAGGAGCGCGCCAAGCTCGTCTATCTCATCGAGGCACGGCCGGACGATCCCGCGACCGCGCGGCCCGGCCAGCCGATCACCGTCAGCCTGGGCGCGGCGCCATGAGCGAAAGCGCGGCCGCTACGCCCGAACCCTCGCCGGAGACGGTCGCCATCGCCGTGGAGGGCCTGTCCAAGAGCTTCGACGGCCGCATGGTGGTGGACCATCTCACCATGCGGGTGATGCGGGGGCAGATCTACGGCTTCCTCGGCCCCAACGGTTCGGGCAAGACCACCACCATCCGCATGCTGTGCGGCTTGCTGACGCCCGATTCCGGCAGCGGCACCTGCCTTGGCCTCGACATCCGCACCGAGTCCCGCAAGATCCGCGAGCGCGTGGGCTACATGACGCAGCGCTTCTCCCTCTATCAGGATCTCTCTGTGCGGGAGAACCTGGAGTTCGTGGCCCGCCTCTATGGCGTGCCGAAGCCGGAGCAGGCGGCGGCCGCGGCCCTGGAGCGGCTGGGCCTTGCCGGGCGCGGCAGGCAGCTCGCCGGTGCCCTCTCCGGGGGCTGGAAGCAGCGTCTGGCCCTGGGCGCCTGCATCCTGCCGAGCCCCGACCTGCTGCTGCTCGACGAGCCCACAGCCGGGGTCGATCCCAAGGCGCGGCGCGAGTTCTGGGCGCAGATCCACGATCTGGCCGCAGAGGGGCTCACGGTGCTGGTCTCCACCCATTACATGGACGAGGCCGAGCGCTGCCACGAGATCGCTTATATCGCCTATGGGCGGCTTCTGGCTCAGGGCACGGTGGCGAGCGTGATCGCCGCCTCCGGCCTGTCCACCTGGACGGTGGAGGTGAAGGGCGCCGAGGGCCACGCGGCCGGGCAGGTCATCACCGCCCTGTCGCGCGCGCTCGGCAGCCGGCCGGGCGTGGACATGGTGGCGCCTTTCGGCACCCAGCTCCACATTTCCGGGCGGGATGCGGCCGCGCTCGAAGCCGCCATCGCGCCCTTCCGCGCCGACCCGAAGCTCACCTTCCGCCAGGATGCGCCGACCCTGGAGGATGTCTTCATCGACTTGATGGGCCGCTCCAAGGACGAGTTGCGATGAGCCGCCCCGATGCCGCCCTCGGGCCGATGGCATCGGCGCGCGGCGTGCTGCGCCGGATCTCGGCCATGATCGTGAAGGAATTCATCCAGCTCCGCCGGGACCGGGTGAGCTTCGCCACCATGATCATGATCCCGCTCCTGCAGCTCATCTTGTTCGGCTATGCCATCAACACCACGCCGCGCCACCTGCCGGCCGCGGTCTTTACCCATGAGAACAACGACGTCACCCGCGCCATCCTGGCCGCCTTGCGCAATACGGCCTTCTTTTCCTTCGTCAGGCAGGTGAAGAGCGCCGACGAGGCCGAGCACCTGATCCGCGCCGGCGATGTGCTGTTCTTCGTGGAGATTCCGGCGGGGTTCGAACGGGACCTGCGGCGCGGCGATGGTCCGCAGCTCCTGGTGGCGGCCGACGCCACCGATCCGGTGGGCTCGGCCAATGCCCTCGCCGCGCTCGCCGGGGTGGTGAGCACCGCGCTCACCCGCGAGCGGTTCGTGGATGCGCCCGGCGGCGCGCCGTTCGAGATTGTACAGCACCGGCGCTACAATCCGGCCGGCACCAGCCAGCTCAATATCGTGCCGGGCCTGCTCGGCACCATTCTCACCATGACCATGCTCATCTTCACCGCTTTGTCGGTGACGCGGGAGATCGAGCGGGGCACCATGGAAAGTCTTCTGTCCATGCCCATCCACCCGGTGGAGATCATGCTGGGCAAGATCGTGCCCTATGTGGCGGTGGGCATCCTGCAGGCGGTGCTGATCCTGGCCGCCGGCATGATCTTGTTCGGGGTGCCGCTGGAGGGCTCGGCGCTGATGCTGGCGGGGGTGACGCTGTTGTTCATCACCACCAACCTGTCCATCGGCTATACTTTCTCCACCCTGGCGCAGAACCAGCTCCAGGCGGTGCAGATGTCGTTCATGTTCTTCCTGCCGAGCATCCTGCTCTCGGGCTTCATGTTTCCCTTCTCGGGCATGCCTTTGTGGGCGCAATGGATCGGCGAGGCGCTGCCGCTCACGCATTTCCTGCGCATGGTGCGGGGCATTTTGCTGAAGGGCTCGAGCGTCGCCGACCTCCAGGGCGATGCGGTGGCGCTGCTGGTGCTGATGCTGGTGGCCATGGGCATCGCCGTGGCCCGCTTCCGGCAGACGCTGGATTGACGCCAACGGCCCGCGTGGCCTCACCCGGTGCCGGTCGCGGGGGGAAGGGTCTTGAGGCGTCAGGGGGCGATGACGATCTCGGCGCCCGGCCTGAGGCGGGCCACCAGCCGCCGCAGCTCGCCCCGTGGGAGTGCCACGCAGCCCTCGGTGGGGCGCAGGCCCGGCCGCGCCAGATGCACGAACACCGCCGAGCCGCGCCCCATGATGCGCGGGCGGGTGTTGTGATCGAGCACCAGCACCAGGTCGTAGAGATGGTCCTCGCGCCACAGCCGTTCGTGGGAGGCGCTAAACGGCAGCGTGACCGGGCGGTTGTAGCGCCGGTGGCCGCTCGCGTCGCACCAGCCGTCGGTCCGGGCGATCGGGCGGCAGGGCAGGCGGGTGAGCGGGCGCGGCCCGGCATCGGGGCGGTAGAGCAGGCCGAGGATGCGCCAGCGCCCGGCCGGGGTTCGCCCGTCACCCTCGCGCTTGTCGGCACTGATTCCCGACCGCCCGAGGGCCACCCGCAGCGCCCGGCCACCGGCCACCAGAACCCCTTCGTGGCGCAGCCCGGGACGGCGGTGGACCCTCAATCGGGAGATGCCCACAGGATGTTCCATGTTGCGACCCATTATGTTACCGGCAAGGCGATGATTTGGTGCGGGGAAAATTTGCACCGCGCCTGAGCCGTGCTGTACTTGCACGACGAGCGTGCCCGCAAGGGCACAGGAGGATTCGATGGCCAATGCGTGGAAGATCCTGGTGGTGGAGGACGACCCGGAGCTGCGCGATGCGTTGATCGAGCAGCTCGCCCTCCAGGACGAGTTCGAGCCCATCCCGGCGGACAGCGCGGCCGCCGCCATCGAGGCGGCCAAGAACGGGGCGGTGGATCTCGTTATCATGGATGTGGGCCTGCCCGACATGGACGGGCGCGACGCGGTGCGGCAGATCCGCCGCAACGGCTTCAAGGCGCCGGTCATCATGCTCACCGGGCACGACAGCGACAGCGACACCATCATGGGGCTGGACGCCGGAGCCAATGACTATGTGACCAAGCCGTTCCGCTTCTCGGTGCTGCTGGCGCGCCTGCGGGCGCAGATGCGCTCCCACGAGGCGAGCGAGGATGCGGTGTTCGCCATCGGCCCCTATTCGTTCCGGCCGGGCGCCAAGATGCTGCTGACCGAGCGCGGCTCGAAGATCCGCCTGACCGAGAAGGAAACGGCGATCCTGCGCTATCTCTATCGGGCCGGGAAGACGCCGGTGCCGCGCGAGACGCTGCTGCAGGAGGTGTGGGGCTACAATTCCGGCGTCACCACCCACACGCTGGAAACCCATATCTACCGCCTCCGGCAGAAGATCGAGCCGGACCCGGCCAATCCGACCCTGCTCGCCACCCAGGCGGGCGGCTATAAGCTCGTGCCCTGATGGCGGTGAGTCCGCCGCGCGGCAGCGGCAAGGGCGACGCCGAGCAGAAGGCGCGCGCCAGGGCCAGGCGGAACCGTATGGTCGCGATCCTGCGCCGCATCGCCACCTTCAGCGCGCTGGGCGATGCGGCGCTGGCGCAACTGGTGGCGCAGTCCCGGCGGGTGAACCTTTCGGCCGGCGACACCCTGTTCCGGGCCGGCGATGCGGCGGAGTGCGGCTATGTCCTCATGTCCGGCCGCATGGAGCTGTCCGACACGCGGCGCGACGGCCTGCGGCATGGCGTGCTGGAGGTGGCGGCGGAGGCGCTGATCGGCGAGATCGCGCTCATCGCCCCGACCCCGCGCCCGGCGACGGCGGTGGCGCTTGAGCCCTGCACGCTGCTGTGCATCCCCCGCGCGCGCTTCCTGGCGGTTCTGGAGGGCGAGCCGGCGGCGACCGCTGCCCTGCGGCAGGCCATCGCCCAACGGCTGGAGGTCACGCTGAAAGCGCTCGACGGGGTGCGCGCGGAGCTGGAGCAGGCGCCGACCGGGGCCTGAGCGCGTGCGCTGTTCAGGCGAAGGTGAGGGCCACCGGGACGTGATCGGACGGCTTTTCCCAGCCGCGCGCATCCTTCAGCACGGTCATGGCGGCGGCGTGGGGCGCCAGCGCGGGATTGGCCCAGACGTGGTCGAGCCGGCGGCCGCGATCATTGGCCGTATAATCGGGCGAACGATAGCTCCACCAGGTGAACAGCTTGTCCTGCGGCGGCACGAACCGGCGCATGGTGTCCACCCAGCGGCCGGCGGCCTGCCAGCGGGCCATGCGCTCCACCTCCACCGGGGTGTGGCTGACCACGTTCAGAAGTTGCTTGTGGTTCCACACATCGGCTTCGAGGGGCGCGATGTTGAGGTCCCCCACCAACACCGCATGGCGGTCCTGGGCGGTGGCGTCGTCGAGGAGGCGCGGCCAGGCGGTCACCTCGTCGAGGAAGGCGAGCTTGTGGGCGAATTTGGGGTTCAGCTCCGGGTCGGGCACGTCGCCGCCGGCGGGAACATAGAAATTATGGATGGTGACCGGCTTGCCGAGCCCATGCTCGGGCGCGAGCGTGACCGCCACATGGCGTGCATCGCCCTTGCCGCAGAACTCCTGCCGCGTCACGTCCGCGAACGGCCGGCGCGAGAAGGTGGCAACCCCGTGCCAGCCCTTCTGCCCGTGGAGGGCGATGTGGGGAAAGCCCAGCTCGCGGATGGCGGCGAGCGGAAATTTGTCGTCCTGGCACTTGGTTTCCTGGAGGCACAGGACATCCGGCTGCAACGCCGCGACGGCCTCGCGCAGGATATCGAGCCGGATGCGGACGGAATTGATGTTCCAGGTGGCGATGGTGAGGGACAAGGTGGCAACGGCATGAAAAATGGAAGGGAGATCTAGGGGTAGAGCAGGCGGGGCAGGCGCGCAAGGGCAGGGACGCGCACGGGCACGCAAGGGCGGGGACACGCGCACGGGCGGGGGAGCGCGGTCCATTCGCCGGTGACCTCAGCCCCTGGCGCCAGCGCGGAACGCTTGGAGCATGCCACCGGCTGAGGTTCTGGACCTCAGCCGGTGGCATCGCCCGCGCGCCGCGCTGGTCTTGGTTTGAACGGCTTCAATCGATCGCGGGCGGTGGCCGGCGGGCTCCAGGCCGGAGCCGGGGCGCGCTCAGGGCCGTTGCTGCCGCTTTCCGGTCGGCTTGCCTTCCGGCTTGTTCGGCCGGCTGCGTCCGGGCGCGCCCTTGGGGGCACCACGGCCCGGGGGTTTGGGATCGCGCGGGGGCTCCTGGCCCGATCCGCCGTATGCGGGCTTGTCGCGGAAGGACTTGCTCCGCGCTGGCTTGTCCTGGCCCTGTTTCCATCGCGGCGCCTTGGCCCGACCGGGGTGCTCGGGACGGCTCCCCGGCGGTCCGCCGGGGAGCGGCTCGATGACTTCGTTGGAGCCGTCCGGCTTGCGCAGCGCCGCGCTGAAGCCTTCGAGCGCGGCGGCGCTGACCTCGAACGCGGTCTCCTCATCAAAGATGCGGATGGCGCCAATGTCGTCGCGGGTTACGTTTCCGCGCCGGCAGATCAGCGGCAACAGCCAGCGCGGATCGGCCTTGTGCCGGCGTCCGATGTTGAGGCGGAACCACGCCCCGCCGATGGCGCCACCGGTGCTCCGCCCGGCGGCCCGGTCACGGGCGCCGCGCGGCTCGCCGGGATCGGCGACCTCCTCCGGCGCGGGCAGGCCGGCGCGATAAAGGCGCACCAGCGCCGCCACCAGATGCTCGGCCGGGTGCTCGGCCAGTAGCGTGCGGGCGACGGCGGCGTCGTCGTCGCTCGGCTCCTCGGTCAACAGCGGATCCCGCAGCATGCGCTCGTGATCGAGCTTGCGGATCTCGTCGGCGGTGGGCGGGCCCGACCAGGCCGGGGTCAGGCCCAGCGCCCGCAGCATGTCCTCGGTACGGCGCCGGCGGAACGGGGGCACCAGTAGCACGCTGACGCCCTTGCGCCCGGCCCGCCCGGTCCGGCCGCTGCGGTGCTGAAGACTCTCGGCGTCGTTGGGAAGGTCGGCATGAATGACCAGCGAGAGGCTCGGCAAATCGATGCCGCGGGCGGCGACGTCGGTGGCCACGCACACCCGCGCGCGACCGTCCCGCAGCGACTGCAGCGCCGCGTTGCGCTCGTTCTGGCCGAGCTCTCCGGACAGGGCGACCGCGGAAAACTGCCGCTCCTGAAGCGTCGCGTGCAGGTGCCGCACGGTTTCGCGCGTGTTGCAGAACACGATGGCGCCCGGCGCATCGTAATAGCGCAGCAGGTTGACGACCGCGTGCTCGATCTCCTTCGGCACCACGCGAATGGCGCGGTATTCGATATCGGCGTGCCCGCCCTCCGCGCTCGCCACTTCGATGCGTAGCGCGTCGCGCTGGTAGCGCTTGGCCAAGGCGGTGATGCCGCGCGGCAGCGTCGCCGAGAACAGCAGGCTGCGCCGCTCCGGCGGCGTGGCGTCGAGGATGAATTGGAGATCCTCGCGGAAGCCGAGGTCGAGCATCTCGTCGGCTTCATCGAGCACCACCACCCGCACCGCGGAGATGTCGAGCCGGCCCCGCTCCAGATGGTCGCGCAGGCGACCGGGGGTGCCGACCACGATGTGGGCGCCGCGGGTGAGCGCGCGCTGCTCCTGGCGCGGGTCCATGCCGCCGACGCAGGACACGATGCGGGCCCCGGTCGCCGCATAGAGCCACGCGAACTCGCGCTGCACCTGCAGCGCCAGCTCGCGAGTGGGGGCCACCACCAGCGCCTGCGGCGCGGCGGCCGGTCCGAAGCTCTCCTCGGCGCCCAGCAGCGTTTCGGCCATGGCGAGGCCATAGGCCACGGTCTTGCCGGAGCCGGTCTGCGCGGACACCAGAAGGTCCCGGCCCGAGGCCTCCGGAGCCAGCACCGCGCCTTGCACCGGTGTCGGGTCGTTATAGTCTCGGTCCGCCAAGGCGCGGGCGAGCGCGGGGTTTGTCGTCATGAAGGGCACGGCCGGTTCCGCCTATCTTGCACTGTCGTCAGGCGTCGAACGGGAGCCATCGGAAGGGGTTGAGAATAAGGTTATCCTTAATCGAGCCGGAGCGTCGATGCCACAGCCGATGCGGCGCGATCCCATGATGCGCGTCCGGTTTGGGAGAGCGGGCCGGGCGCGGCGTCTCGCGCCGCCCGGTCGGGCCATTGGCCGGGCTTATTGCAGCATGCGCTCGAAATTGATGACGAACAGGCGCGGGTCGGGCCGCTTGTTCACCTGCACGTTGCTCAACGTCACCTGGGTGTCGTAGCCCTGGGGGTCGGTGACCACCCATTGTTTCAGGGCCGAGGTCTTGGTGTCGAACAGGATCAACAGGCGGTAGGTGCCCAGCATCGGCACCTGATGCTGCATGGTCACCGTGATGAAGCGGTCGTCCTGGAAGATGCCGGTCACGTTCGGGTCGTTGGCGAGGTCCACCCTCTCCGCCAGCAGGAAGCGCAGCGGCGTCTGGTTGAGCGGGGTGATGTCCTGGGTGTTCAGGCTGCGGTCGCGTACCGCCACCGACTGGCCGTTGGAAATCAGCTCCACCGGGCTCGGCGGGTCATATTGAAAGCGCACGCGGCCCGGCTTCTGCATGTAGAAGTCGCCGGTGCGGCGGGTGCCGTCCGGGTCCAATTGGGTGAAATTGCCGGTCATGGACTGCACGGAATTGTAATAGTCGGTCACCCGCGCCACCGTCGCCGGGCTCGCCCGCCCGTCGGGCAGGGCCGGGGTGGGCGCGGGGGCAGGTGCCGCGGGCGCGCGGGCTTCCGCGGTCCCGGCGGGCTTGAAGGGCGCGCTCGGCCGGTGCGGCGGCAGCGGCGCCGAAGCCGGCGGCTGCGCCGTGCTGGCCGATGAGGATTTGGAACTGCCGCTGCTCGGGCTGCCGTCCAGGGGGCCGCCCCAGAGCGAGCCGGGCGGCAACGCCTCCTGCGCCCACACGGCGGATGACGCCAGCGCGAGAGCGAGACACAGGCTCGCGGCCATCACACGCGGGGCAGAACAACGGCTCGACATCATTCAAGGTCTCTGAAACGAGGACGGGGCCCGGACCAATGCCCGCGCGGACACGTCCGCGCACACCTGGCCAAGGCCCACGGCCGACCGACGCAGACGCGGCATCGAAGCCCCTAGCGGCAGCCTATGGCGATCCTGTGGCCCGGCGGTCACAGATGCAAGAGGAAGCCGGGTGCGCCACGAGGGCGCGGCGGACCCGGCGGGCACGGGCGCACGCCCGGCGACGCTCCGCCGCAGGGGCATCACCCCCGCCCGGCGTGGGCCGACGCGCCGTGGCTCCGAACGGAGAGGGCGGCGCACGGGTTTGCCTGAGGCGGCAGCGGCCTTGCTCCCGCTCCCCGAGCCGATGCCGTCACCGCCCCGCGGGCGAGGGCAGGGGAGGACGCCGGCCGCGCGCCGGCGCGGGCTCATTCAGCGGCCTCTTCCGGCAGCAGGATCTCGCGCTTGCCCGCGTGGTTGGGCGCGCCCACCAGGCCCTCCTTCTCCATGCGCTCCACCAGGGAGGCGGCGCGATTGTAGCCGATCTGCAGCCGGCGCTGGATGTAGGAGGTGGAGCATTTGCGGTCGCGCATCACCACGTTGACCGCCTGGGAATACAGGTCGCGCCCGTCCTCGCCGAAGCCGCCCTTGTCGAATACGGCGCCGTCCTCGTCGTCCTCGTCCGGCTCGGCGGTGACCGAATCGATATAGGCCGGCACGCCCTGGGCCTTGAGGTGCTTGACCACCTCTTCGACCTCCTCGTCGGAGACGAACGGCCCATGCACGCGGCGGATGCGTCCGCCGCCGGCCATGTAGAGCATGTCGCCCTGGCCGAGGAGCTGCTCGGCCCCCTGTTCGCCGAGGATGGTGCGGCTGTCGATCTTGGAGGTGACCTGGAACGAGATGCGGGTGGGGAAATTGGCCTTGATGGTGCCGGTGATGACGTCCACGGACGGGCGTTGCGTCGCCATCACGAGGTGGATGCCGGCGGCGCGGGCCATCTGGGCGAGGCGCTGGATGGCGCCCTCGATGTCCTTGCCGGCGACCAGCATCAGGTCCGCCATCTCGTCCACCACGATGACGATGTAGGGCAGGGCCTCGAGATTCATCTCCTCCCGCTCGTAGATGGCCTCGCCGGTCTCGTGGTCGAAGCCGGTCTGCACCGTGCGCGAGACGGTCTCGCCCTTCTCGGCGGCCTCGCGCACACGGGCGTTGAAGCCGTCGATGTTGCGCACGCCGAGCTTGGACATCTTCTTGTAGCGGTCTTCCATTTCCTTGACCGCCCATTTCAGCGCCACCACCGCCTTCTTCGGATCGGTGACGACCGGGCACAGCAGGTGCGGGATGCCGTCATAGACGCTGAGTTCCAGCATCTTCGGGTCCACCATGATGAGCCGGCACTGCTCCGGCTTCATCCGGTAGAGCAGGGACAGGATCATGGTGTTGATGGCCACCGACTTGCCCGAGCCGGTGGTGCCCGCCACCAGCAGATGGGGCATGCGGGCGAGGTCCACGATCACCGGATCGCCGCCGATGGTCTTGCCGAGGCTGATCGCCAGCTTGTGGCCCGAATCGCCGAAGTCCTTGGTGGAGAGCATGTCGCGCAGCAGCACCTTGTCGCGCTTGGCGTTGGGCAGCTCAATGCCGATCGCGTTGCGCCCCGGCACCACCGCCACGCGCGCGGACACCGCGCTCATGGAGCGGGCGATGTCGTCGGCGAGGCCGATCACGCGGGAGGACTTGATGCCGGGCGCCGGCTCCAGCTCGTAGAGCGTCACCACCGGTCCGGGGCGCACGTCCACGATCTCGCCGCGCACGCCGAAGTCCTTGAGGGTGGCTTCCAGCAGGGCGGCGGTGTCTTTGAGCGCCTCCGGGGAGAGGGCGGGCGCCTTGCTGGCGGGCGCGGGAGCCAGCAGGTCGAGCGGCGGGAACTGGTAATGCCCCTTGCGCCCGGCGGGCTTGCGGGCGCCGCGCCGACGCCGGCCGGTGGCGCTCTCGGCGATCAACTCCGCGTCTTCCTCAAGCACGGCTTCCTCGCCGCCGGAGCGCGGCGCGGGGCCGTCGGCGCCGATGCGCGGTTCGACCCGGCCGTGGATGTCGCTGGATCCCGGCTCGCCGGTCAGCCGATCGCGCGCGAACCCGGCAATGCCGGACGGCGTCAGCGATGGCAGGTGATGATGGCCGAACAGCCGGGCTTTGAGCGACAGCACGGTGTGGGTCAGCGCGCCGAGCGACACGGCGGTGCCGTCGTCATCCTCGTCCTCCTCGTCGTCCCCGTCCTCGTCGAGGGCGGTGAGCGGCTTGAGCGGGGTGCGCCGGCCGCCGGCGAAGGCGAGGAACAGGGCCGCGGCACCCACCACGGCGCCGATGGCGCCCACCAGCAGCTCACCCATGGACGCGGCGGCGCCGATGCCGAGCAGGCTGGCGAGCCGCGGGAACAGGTCGCCGATCACGCCGCCGAGGCCGGTGGTGGTGGGCCATGTGCCCAGGCGCGGCACGGCGCTGAGGAAGGCGCAGGCCCCCACCAGCCCCACCGCCCAGGCGGTGATGCGCAGCTTCGCCCGGCCGAAGGGCCGGTGGGTGATGAGCCGCCAGCCCCAATAGACGAGCGGCAGCACCACCACGAGACACGCGAGGCCGAACACCTGCATCAGCAGATCGGCGACGATGGCGCCCGGCCGCCCCAGAATGTTGTGCACGGCCGAATCGGTGGCGTTGGAAAAGCTCGGATCGGAGGCCGACCAGGTGATGAGCGCCGCCGTCGCCAGCGCGCCGGCAAGGGCGATCGCCACCCCGATGATCTCCCGGCTGCGCCGCCTCACCCCCTGGCGCACGGCCTCGGGGATGAAATCGAGCCGCGGGGCCTGGGGCTGCATGCGGGAATGCATCACCGCATCGGCCGAACGGCGGGCCGTGGTGGAGGTCGCGGGCATGGGCGCAGCTCTCCTTTCAGTCCAGGGCGGTGTCGAGACCGGCGACGAGGCGCTTCAGCACCGCCTCCGAGGTGGGCAGATCGTGCACCAGGGCGACGCGCAGCCAGTCCTCGGCGGGGTTGGCGCCGGAGAGGTCGCGGCGGGCGAGATAGCCGCCGGGCACGGTGCGCAGGCCCTGCTCGCGCCACAGCTTGAGGGCGGCGGCCTCGCCGCCGGTGCGGCCCTCGCCCTTCAGGTGCGACACGTCGAGCCACAGGAAGAAGCCGCCGCCGGGCCGGCTGTAGCCGAAGCGAGTGCCGATGATGGCATCGGCCAGGTCGAACTTGGCCCGGTAGAGGTCGCGGGAGTGGACCACATGGGCCTCGTCCTCGAGCGCGGCCACCGCCACCGCTTGCAGGGGCTCGGGCACCTGCGGCGCCGCCACCCAGCGGAACGCCAGGAACTCCTTCAGGAAGGCCGCGTCGCCGGCGCAGAAGCCGCACCGCAGGCCGGGCAGGGACGAGCGCTTGGACAGGGAGTTGAAGGTGATGGCGCGGCTGAACTCGCCGTTCGCCACCTCCAGGATGCCGGGCGGTTTTTCCGCACCCAGATAGATCTCCGAATAGCATTCGTCGGAGAACAGAAAGGCGCCGTGGCGGCGCGCCAGCTCCAGCGCCCGGCCGAGATAGTCGGCGGAGGCGATGGCGCCTTGCGGATTGGCGGGCGAGGCGATGTAGATCGCCACCGTGCGGTCGAGCAGCGCCGGGTCGAGGGCGTCGAGATCCGGCAGCCAGCCGCTGGCCTGCGTGGTCGGCAGCACCACCGCGTCGCAGCCGGCGGCCTCGGCGCCGGCGGCATAGGCGGCATAGAAGGGATTGGGCAGCAGCATCGCCGGGCGCTGGCCCTTGGCGAGCTTGCGCTCGGTCACCAGCCGCCGGGCGACGATGGCGGCCGAGAACAGGCCCTCGCGGGAGCCGTTCAGCGCCAGCACCTCGCGGTCCGCGTCCAGGGGCCGGGCGAGGGCGTAGCGGCGCTCCAGCCAGCGGGCGGCCGCGGCGCGGAAGGTGGGCGTGCCCTCGGCGCGCGGATAGCGGCCGAAGCCGGCGAGATTGCCCGCGAGCACCGGCCCCACGAAATCGGGCATGGCGTGCTGCGGCTCCCCGACTGCGGCGCTCAGCGGCGCGCGGCCGGGCTCGAGGCCGGCAAGGAGCTCGGCCAGGCGGATGAAGGGTGAGCGGCGGTCCTCCACGGAGGCCGGCGCGGGAACGGGGGCGGGCAAAATGGGCAGCCTCGGCGCACGATCTGGGTCAATTTGCGCCACTGTGCGCCCGGTACGGTTAAGGCGTGGCTAACTCCGGTGTCGCCGCGCGCCGTTCGCGGTGCCGCCTCGCCCGCAGGGGCTTCAGCGGGCCGCAGCCGTGGCCCGCCGGCCGGGCGCGTCCCGCCGCGCGGTGTGGCGTCCTGTTGGCGGCGATCGATCATGGCGTACTGTATTGATGTGGAATAAATACAATATATCTCGCGAGTATTCATATATATTGACGTCTATGTTTGTCCTCAATTATCGCTTGTATCGGGACCGTGGTGGCGCCGCTGCATGGGGGATAAGATGTCGGTCGAGTTTTAAATTGTCGAGCCGGCGCCATCGCCGGCGACCGGATCCCGCCGGCGCACGGCGCTCGTGGCCTATCTGCGGCCATGGGTCCGGGGCTGGTGGTGACGCTGGCGGATACCGACGCGGGCAGCCTCATCACCGCTGCCCAGAGCGGCGCGCAATGGGGCTATGCCCTGCTTTCGGCGCAAATCATCCTCATCCCCATCGTCTACATGGTGCGGGAGCTGACGATCCGCCTCGGCGCGGTCACCGGGAAGGGCCATGGCGAGCTGATCGAGGCGCATTTCGGCCGGGGCTGGGCGTGGCTGTCGGTGTCGACGCTGCTCATCGCCTGCACCGGCGCCATCATCTGCGAAATGAGCGGTGTCGCCGGCGTGGGGCTCATGTGGGGCATCCCCATGTGGGTGTCGTGCGGGGCCGTCACCGCGTTTCTTTTGATCGTGGCGGTCACCGGCTCCTATCTGCGGGTGGAGCGGGTGGCGATTGCGGTGGGGCTGTTCGAGCTGGTCTTCCTGGTCGCCATGGTAATGTCCGCGCCCCAGCCGGCCCAGGTGATGGCGGGGCTCACCACCTTTCCCATCGACAATTCCTACTATCTGGTCCTGGTGGCGGCCAACATCGGCGCGGTGGTGATGCCGTGGATATCTTCTACCAGCAGTCCGCGGTGGTGGATAAGGGCCTCGGCATCGCGAACATCAAGGGCTCGCGCTGGGACACGGCGATCGGCTCGGTGGTCACCCAATTGGTGATGATCGCGATGCTCGTCACCACCGCAGCCACCTTGTGGGCCAACCACGAGGGCGGGGTGGACCTCAATACGGTGGAGCAGATCAGCGATGCCATCACCCCCCACCTGGGGGTGGACGCGGGGCGCATCCTGTTCTCCATGGGCATGGTGGGGGCGGCGCTGGTGGCGGCCATCGTGGTCAGCCTCACCGCCGCCTGGGGCATGGGCGAGGTCACCGGCTATCGCCGCAGCCTGGGCGACGGGGTGAAGCAGGCGCCGTGGTTCTACGTGGTCTATGTCGCGGTGCTGGCGGTGGGCGCCACGGTCGTGATGTCGGGGGTGAACCTCATCGACATCAACATCTTCGTCCAGGTGGTGAATGCGCTGCTGCTGCCGATCGTGCTGGGCTTCCTGGCGGTGCTGTCCCAGAAGGCGCTGCCGGAGCCTTACCGCCTCAAGGGGCGCTATGCGGTGGTGGTGTGGACGGTCACGGTCGTGATGTGCGCCCTCGGCGTCTATTCCGGCATTGCCGGCATTTTCACCTCATGAGCCCGCGCGCGGGGCGCTTGCCGCTCCGCGCGCCAGCCCGGCGCGTTGTGTCAGAGCTGCGCGAGCACCGCGCGGGCGCGGCGGGCGTCCTCGGCGATCTGCGCCACCAGGGCGTCGATGCCCTCGAACTTCAGTTCCGGCCGCAGGTAGGCGTGGAGTTCCACCTCCAGGGTCTGGCCATAAAGGTCGCCGGTAAAGTCGAACAGGTGCACTTCCAGCAGCGGCGCGCCATTGTCGAAGGTCGGACGACGGCCGAAATTCGCCACGCCGTCGAAACGACGGCCGTCCGCAGTGTTGGCGCGCACCGCATAGATGCCGAAGGCGAGGTCGATATTTCCCGCCAGTGCCAGATTGGCGGTGGGAAAGCCGATGGTGCGTCCGCGCTTGTCGCCGTGGCGCACCTCGGCGGTCACGGTGAAGGGGCGGCCCAGCATGTGGGCGGCATGGCCCACCTGCCCGGCCGACAGGGCCTTGCGGATGGCGGTGGAGGAGATGGGGTCGTCTTCGTCGCGCATGGGGTCCACCACGGTCACCGCGAAGCCATGGCGGCGCCCGGCGCCTTCCAGGAACGTTGGCGAGCCGGCGCGGGCGCGGCCGAAATGAAAATCGAACCCCACCGCGATGCCGCTGACCCCATAGCGCCCCACCAGGATGTCACGCACGAAGGCTTCCGCATCCATGGTGGCGAGGGCCTGATCGAACGGCAGCACGATCGCGCCCTCAAGGCCGCTCGCGGCGATCTGGCGGAGCTTGGCCCCTTCCGGGGTCAGGCGGAAGGGGGCGGTCTGCGGGCTGAAGAAGGTGCGCGGGTGCGGCTCGAAGGTGAGCGCCAGCGCCGGTGCGCCCCGCTCGCGGGCCATGGAGCGGGCGGCTTCGAACACGGCACGGTGACCCCGGTGGACACCGTCGAAATTGCCGATGGCGAGCACGGGCCGCGCCAGGGTCGGGGGGAGAGGGTCGGACCCGCGCAGGACGATGAAGGCGGGGGAGGAGGAAACAGGCATCGGCGGCGTGCGAACCCCATATGGGCAGAACCAAAGCGGCAAAGCCGCGTGGCCATGGAGCGCCGCCGGGGCCGGGCGCCGCTGGCTGGGACACGCTCTAGAGCATTTTCGCGCGCAGGGAAATCCGGTTCGCGACAAGAAAATGCGCCAGACCGTGCGCCAGAGCGCCTTTCACAGCCGCTACGCCAGCGGGCTCGGGGGGCGGCGGGCCGCTTACGCGCCGCGCCTCACCTGATCTCACCAGGCCAGACGCGGCATGACCCCGCGCGGATGCGCATGGCCGTCGAACAGGGCGGCGAGGGAGGCGCTGTCGGGCACGGCGCCGTCCGCCGCCTTCAGCTCGGCCGCGTGGATGCCGCCGGCGATGAATAGGCTGTCGAAGCCGGCCGCATTGGCGCCGGCGATATCGGTGCGCAGCGCGTCGCCGATGCCGAGCACCCGCGCCGTGTCGAGCCGCCCGCCGCGCAGGGCCGTCGCGAGGCCGAGGGCGGTCTCGTAGATCGGGCGGTAGGGCTTGCCGCAATAGACGGCCTCGCCGCCGATGTCCTCATAGGCCTTGGCGATGGCGCCGGCGCAATAGACGAGGCTGGCCCCGCGCTCCACCACCAGATCGGGATTGGCGCAGATGAAGGGCAGGCTGCGCGCCTTCATCTGGGCGAGCATGTCGGCGTAATCGTCCGGCGTTTCCACATTGTCATCGAACAGGCCCGTGCACACCACGAGGTCCGCGGCCTCCAGGGGGCCCAGGGCGACATCGAGGCCGTCATAGGTGCTGAGGTCCCGCTCCGGTCCCAGGTGGAACACGTTCACCCTGCCACGCGCCGACAGCAGGGTGCGGGTGACATCCCCGGAGGTGACGATGGCATCATAGCTGGTGCGCGGCACGCCGAAGCCGTCCAGCATGGCGATGATGGCGGTATTGGGCCGCGGCGCGTTGGACACGAGCACGACGCTGGCGCCGCCGGCACGGGCTTGCTCAAGGGCGGCGCAGGCCGCCGGAAAAGCATGGACGCCGTTGTGGATGACGCCCCACACATCACAGAGGATGAGGTCGTAATCCGCTGCGAACGCGGACAGTCCCGCGATGAGCGGGGGCGCGCCAATGCGGTGCGCCGCCGGGGTACCTTCAGCCATGCCGTCGTTTCCCTTGTGTGCAGCGCACAGGTGCCACGGGCCGCGACCGATCACAAGAGCGGACGGCGCAAGGCTGGCGCAGCTGTGGTGCAGGAACCCGCTATGCCGGTCCGGCCCGCCGGATGCGGCCGCCCTCCCGCGGCCATGGGGCAGGCGGGGACACCGTGGGCCTCCGGCGCGGCGAACCGTGTGGGCAAATGCAGCTTGCCTCTTGCTGTGGGGCACGAGCCTTGGCTATGGTGCGCACCGACGCGGGCGTAGTTCAGTGGTAGAACGACAGCTTCCCAAGCTGTATGTCGTGGGTTCGATTCCCATCGCCCGCTCCAATTTCGCGAGCTATGACAAGAGCTTGTCGGCTTGCCGTTGAGCTACACGTTCCTCGCGTTCCTCGTCACGTTCCTCGGTTAGATGGGGCGGCTATCGCCGGCTTGCTTCGCGCGGTGCGCCTGACGGAGTCGGGCGACCTTGCGTGATTTGCCGACCGTACCGCGAATATATCGCACCGTCGTCGACATTTGCGAGTGTCCTGCGGCGGATCGGATTTCGTCGAGCTCCGCGCCGGCGTCGTCCGCCTCTGAAATGCCTCCGGCACGAGCATCCATATTCCAAATCGCGTCAGGAATCCCCGCCGCGCGCGCGACCGCGCGCCATTCACGAGCGTATGCGTGCTCAGCGTAGGGTCGCCCCGCTGTTTCATCAACGATCAGCGGTCCGACGCGCTGGCCGATGGGAATGCGATTCAGGGATGATCGGGTCAGGTGCGGGATCGTCGCCTGCAGGGCGTAGAGGCAGTCATCCAGCGGCAGCAGGGTGTGCTTGCGGAAGGCGACAATGATCGCCTCGTCCTCGATACCCAGTACCGTCGAATGGGCATCCTTGGGACCGGTCGGCAAGTCCTTGACCGCCGTGCGCTTCTTCCACTTGGCGACGGTCTTCTGGTTGATCCCGTACCGCTTAGCCAGAACCCTCAGGCTCTCTTGACTATGTTGTATCGCGCGACGGACTGCCTCTGTCGTGCGGGCGCTCCCGTGCAGAATCTGTCCCATAGCGCATCCTTCCACCCTTGCATGGATAATGCACCATCAAATGCCGGGACCATACAAAGGCGCGCATCCCCTCCCTGCGGGCGGCGGCCGAGCTGGTGAAGCTCGGCGAGGACATCGCCATCGCGCGCAAGCGCCGGTGCTTCACGCAGCAGCGGCTGGCGGACGGGGTAAGCGTCAACGTCGCCACCATCCGGCGTCTGGAGCGCGCGGACCCCGGTGTGTCCATCGGTACGCTGGCGATGGTGTTCCTGACCCTGGGCGAGCACAGCCGCCTCGCGGATCTGCTCGATGTGTCGAAGGATGACATCGGCCTCACGATCAGCGTGAACGCGTTGCCGCAGCGGGTGCGCACCGGCCGCAAGCGGACCGGCAAGGTCCATGATGGTCAGGGAACGGATGAGGTGGCGTTCTGAGCACGGGACGGATCATGCTGATTCCGACGAGCGGCGGCGTGCTCCGTCAGCTCGCCGCGGCCGGCGCCCTGGACGCAGCGACGGGTGCCGGCTGGCAGGTTGTCATTGCCGACCTGGTGGAGAGGGAGGCCTGCGGCTGGGAGAGGGGTCAGCCCCAAGCGCAAGAGGTCCTCTCCTGGATCGAGAGCGCCGGCGGCGCTGTGCAGCGGGTGGAGACTGCGCCGGGCGTCGCCTATGGCGCCCTGCTGAAGCGGGAGGAAACGCCGGCGGCCGTCGCCACGCTTGAACGCTTGCGGCGCGGCGGCGGCGCCCGCGCCGTGCGCGATTTCGTCGAGGGGCTGGAGCCGGGCGAGGTCGGCTCCGTCCTCGTGGTTGATGACGATCCGGGCGTCGCCACCCTCATGAGCGCGGCTCGGGTGCCCGTGCAGTGCCTGCCGGCGGCACAAGCGCTTCAGCTTCTTGCCGAGCAGGCTCCCCGATCACCTCGATGAAATCGACGGGCCCGCCCGGCGTGTCGTCGTCGAACACGCCAACGACGAGGCGGCCGGTGGACCAGGCGAAGGTATCAAGATCGGTGCGGTGAGTCTTCAGCACTGGGCCATCGGCGAACTGGTGATGACCATGGACCACGTGGAAGTCGTCATGCCCGCCCTGTTCATCGTCTCCATGGAGAGCCCAGAGCAGGGTGCTTTCCCGCTGACCGTGGAGGGGACGATAAGGGTCGATGGCCGCATGCACGTAGACCCGCTGCAGGTCCACATGCATGAGGGGCAGACCCTTCAGCCAGTCGATATGGGTATCGGGCACGAAATCGGCAGAGTCGCCATAGGACCGAAGCGTCACATCGCCCCCGTTGCTCATCCACAGTTTGCGCTCGATGAACACGGCCTCGGAGCAGGTGAGCGCCCGCAGCATCATCTCCTCATGGTTGCCGCGCAGGCAGACCCATTCCCAGCCCTGCGACGGGCCGGCGACCAGGCGCGCGATGACCTGCTTGCTCTTCGGCCCCCGGTCCACATAGTCGCCCAGGAACACGACGGTGCCGCTCGCCACGCGCGCTTCGATGGTCGCCAGGGCCGCCTCGAGAAGATCGGCCCGGCCGTGCAGGTCGGCGATGGCGAAGGTCAGCGACATGGGATTTTTCAGGACGTGTGAGTAAGGCGCTCCCCTCCCCGGAGCGGGAGGGGTTGGGGGTGGGAGGACGGCGGCCATCGTCGGCGCTGGCCGGGGATCAGGCGCTACCCCCTCATTCTGCCCCTTGTTTGATCCGGGCCGGAGGCCCGAGAGAACCCGCGGAGCGCGCACGGTGGCAGCCGGAACGCCTCCGCCCCGTAGCCAGACGAGCGCCCATCTGCGGTTCATCCCCGCGCATGCGGGGAACAGGTGGTGCACCGGTCGCGGAACTCGCGCTGTTCCGGTTCGTCCCCGCGCATGCGGGGAACAGGGTGGAACCCCCAGGAGATCGCGCCCATCACCGGTCCATCCCCGCGCATGCGGGGAACAGGTGTGCAGGTACAGGAAATAGGGCAGCGCGAACGGTTCATCCCCGCGCATGCGGGGAACAGTTGCCGGCCTCTCAACCGGCGCGGGCCAGATGCGGTTCATCCCCGCGCATGCGGGGAACAGCCCGCAATTTCACGTTGCGAAATCATCCCCCACGGTTCATCCCCGCGCATGCGGGGAACAGTCAAAGACGCTGTAGTCGTTCCGTTCTTTGGTCGGTTCATCCCCGCGCATGCGGGGAACAGCATGCTCGCCAACTCGCCGAGCTATACAATATCGGTTCATCCCCGCGCATGCGGGGAACAGCTTGGTGCCGTCCACCAGCCCCATGATGCTGTCGGTTCATCCCCGCGCATGCGGGGAACAGCCAGCCGGGGCCGCCCGCTGTCCGCGCGCCATCGGTTCATCCCCGCGCATGCGGGGAACAGATCCCACTCCTCATTGAGGCAGATCGCTTTTGCGGTTCATCCCCGCGCATGCGGGGAACAGATAGGTCATTGTCCCTATACCGTCCCAGAATCCGGTTCATCCCCGCGCATGCGGGGAACAGCGCGAGGGTCCGGGTTTCGCGCGCACCAAAGACGGTTCATCCCCGCGCATGCGGGGAACAGGACGGCAATGCGGCGGCGGGCACTGTCCTGACCGGTTCATCCCCGCGCATGCGGGGAACAGGTGACCACGGCGATGGATGCGATCTGCTCGCGCGGTTCATCCCCGCGCATGCGGGGAACAGCCGGTGCGGCGGTTCGAGCCGGCCTATTGGCACGGTTCATCCCCGCGCATGCGGGGAACAGGGAAGGTTGGACCGGCGTTTCTGGAACGCTTACGGTTCATCCCCGCGCATGCGGGGAACAGTTCGGTGGGGGCGGATAGTTCGGGCATGCGGTCGGTTCATCCCCGCGCATGCGGGGAACAGTCGGTCTCGTTGCGTGGGGTACGGCATTCCTTCGGTTCATCCCCGCGCATGCGGGGAACAGGAGAGGACGTGCTTGATGTCGGAGGTGGTGAGCGGTTCATCCCCGCGCATGCGGAGAACAGAGGCGACCGTTTCTCGGTGGGAAAAGGGCGAGCGGTTCATCCCCGCGCATGCGGGGAACAGTGGCAAAAAGACGTGACGAAGACGTTCGAGCGCGGTTCATCCCCGCGTATGCGGGGAACAGCCTTTCGCGGCCTGCACATCACGTGGATCGACCGGTTCATCCCCGCGTATGCGGGGAACAGTTCTCCCGCGCCCACTCCACGGCCAACCCCAACGGTTCATCCCCGCGTATGCGGGGAACAGACCAATTGCAAACGATTGATCCAGATTAGAATTTCCGGCGCCCGTCTGGCTACCGGATTTTCGCATGTGCGGGAAACTCACTCCTTTGGTGCGAAGGAGACCAGCTTGAGCCCATCAAAATCGACGGGCATTCGCCGGTTTGTCCCGGCCGTGACGAAGTCGAACCCCTGGTCGGTCGGCGCCCGCCAGACCATCACGGCATCGCCCTGTTCGATATAGGCGACCACCTGCTCCCAGATCCGCTCCCGCGTCCGGGCCGAATAGTCCCCCACATAGACGCCCGCCCGCACTTCCAGCAGCCAGGCCGCCAGGCGGCCGCGCAGGCGCGGCGGCGCGTTGGAAACGACGACGACCATCATCCCCGGTGTCCCTCGTCGCCCGATGGTTCGCCATCGTCAAAGGCCGGCCCGAGCGCCTCGGGTGGCGGCTCGGGGCGGGCAAGCTCACCCGCCGCCAACACCTGCTCGATCTGCGGAATGATCTTGGCCAGCAGACCAGAGCGGCGGAAGGCATCCCGGCAGGCCAGCCGCACGGCGCGATCCGGCGCCATCTCCAGCTTGCCCTTGGCATGCAGGCCGGCGATGCGGAACGCTTCCGGCACCACGGTGTCGAGCTTCCAGAGATCGGCAATGTCGTAGACGAAGGACAGCGGCTTCCCGGTGTGGAGAAAGCCGATTGCCGGCGCGTAGCCCGCAGCCAGAACCGCGGCTTCAGTCAGCCCATGCAGGCAAGCGGTCGCGGCGGAAAGGCAGCGGTTCGGCACGTCGCTCGCCTCCCAATCGCCCACGTCGTACCGGCGTCGTTGCCATCGCACCGCGTGGGCCTGAGCGAGTAACTCGTAGGATTTGCGGACCCGGGCCCCCTCGATGCCGCGCAACTGCTCGATGGAGCGCCGTTCGGGCGCCGCCTCGCCGAACCGGATCTCGTACATCTTGCGCACCACCCGCAGCCGCGCGGCAGGATCGAGTGCGATCGCGGCCTGCCAGAGCAGCCGGTCGGCCCGGGCCCCGCCCGGCTGGCCGGCGGAGTAGAGCCGAACCCCCGCCTCGCCGACCCAGGTGATGAGCGTTCCCACCCGCGCCGCAAGCGAGACGGCGGCGTGGGAAATCCGTGCGCCGGGCTCCAGCATGATGCCGGCCAGGCCTCCTACAGGGATATGCGTTCGCGTGCCATCCGCATTGACCGCCACAAAGGCCCCGTCCTGCACGTCGAGCTGCGCCTTCTCCACAAAGACCAGTGAGGCCCGGTCTTTGAGCGGGATCGGCTTGGGCGGCGGCAGGCCGGGAACGGACCCCGCCATCTCACGCGCGCCTTATCAGCATAAGGCCGCACCCGAAGGCCTTGGCGCGACCAAGGCCCTGGGCCAATGCCGCGAGCAGGAGCGCGGGGTCGCCCACGCGAATCTGGCCGGCCAGATCCATGACGCCGAACTGCGGTTGCTCCCGCCGCGGCCCGACCTGGGCCGGCAGGGGCACGACGGAATAATCGTCTACAATCAAGTGTTCGAGGATGAAGCCTGCCTTGGCTCCCTGATGTTCCAGCCAGCGCCGTCCGGCGTCCTCGGCCGCGCTCATGCGTGCATCCCGCCGCGCGTTGCACGCGCGACCGGAGGGCAGAGCATGGATGGTGTCCATCACCACATCGACGCGCGCGCCCCGCTTCTGTGGATCAGTCGGGTCCTTTCTGGTCCGCGTCGCATTGGCACGCAGCACGAAGGCCAGCCGATCGCCCTCACGCAGATCCGGGGCGAACGCCTTGGTCTGCGGGGGACTGAACAAGCCGGCGCCATCGGCTGAAGGCGGCCGATGCGAAAGAACAAGGAACTGCCCCTTGCCTTCCGAGCGCCAGAGGAAATCGCGCGCGCGCTCCGACGTGTCACCAAACAGCGACCAGATCAGGCGATGGTGGGCATCCATGATGCGCCCTTGCGCCGGATCACGCAGACCGCCTCGGGCCGGAGCGGGCAAGGGATCGATCAGCGCGCGGATCGCCGCCACCGTCGGATTGCGGGCAATGGTAAGCCGCGACAGATAGAGGGTCATGCCTCATCCTCCCCGCGCGCCGGGCGATGCGTGTAAACCGCGCGGCTCGCGAAATGCCATTTGCCCCGGTCGATGGCCACGTCGTTGCGCGTGTCTTCCACATCGTCCGCCGCGATCCGCTCGTCCGACGCCACCAGCCGGATGCGGCCAAAGGGCCGGAACGGCGGCAGAAGCGCGTGCGCCAGCGCCATCACCGGCCCTGCCGCGTCCACGCGGCGCGGCGCGGGGGGAGCCGACAGCGGGCAGGACTTGCGCCCCAGATAGAGCGCAAAGACCGGCCGCGTCAGCGCCTCGGCGAGGCCGTCGAGCGGCGCGCCCCAGAGCGCCACCGCATAGGCCACGCCCACGCGGTAATCCCGCAGGGTGATGGCGGTGTTGGTGGCGCGCCCGGCGGCCAGGATGGCGACCGGGCGGCTGTCCGGGCGCTTCGCCGCCGCGGTGGGGATGGTCTCCACCGTGTGATAGTCGCGCAGCGGGACGCCATCGTCGATGACGCCCACGGCCACGCGCAGCTGCTCAAGCCGAGCCAGGCCCTGGGTGTCGTCGCGCCGGGTGCCTGCCGCCGCGGCGACCAGGCCCAGCACGGCCGAGCGGCCCGGCCAAGTGAGCGTGCCCCGCCGCTCATGGCCCGCCAGATCGCCCATGGCCGCCATCCCGGCACACAGAGTGAAGACGAGGTATTCAGCCATCTTGCGGCACCGCCGAGGCGGCGAAGGCGACGATCTCATCGAGCGTACCCTTGCCGGCGACCACGTCCATCACCGCATCCCGCTCCGCAGCAGGTCCGTAAGCGGCATCGATCCGGCCCGCCATATCCTCGAGAGCCAGGACGGAGGCGGCCAGCAACTGCTCGCCCGCCACCGCCTTCAGGAAGGCCCCGGTGAGGTCGCGAGGGGCATCCGAGCCGATCTCGGCGCGGATGTAGCCGGCGCGGGGGTGATGGGCGTGGCTGTTCTGCTTGCCCTTCGGCGTCGCCGTGGCCAGCGCCCGGGCCAGGGCTTCAAGCCCCTTGCGGGCCAGCGCCTTGTCGTTCTGGAGATTTTCAACCAGGAGGTCGCAGTTCACGCAGGCATAAAGGTAGTAGACGCCTGATCCGAACGCGTGCTCGCCGAGATGGGCGCCGCCCGCATCCTCCTCGCGCGTCTTGAGATCATCGACGGCGGTGAAGAAATCGTCTTCCGCCTCGGCGCGGTGGGTGGTGATGGCGTGCCCCACCTGCACCGCAGCCTCACGGCTGAAGTCGGGATTGTCGGCCAGCATCCGGCCGAACATGGCGATGTCCACCGCGCCATCGGCGCTGCGCAGGACCGTCTTGGCCAAGTCCTTGTCGGAGGGCAGGGCCTCGCCCTTGGCCGCCTTCTGCGCCAGATCGAGCGCTAAGGTCCGCTCCTCGGGTGAAATGAAGGCGAGCGTGGTGCCTTGCACCCATGCGGGACGCTTCTTGTCCTGTGGCTCGATCTTGCCGAATGCCTTGGCCACGTCCTCGGCGATCTTGCGCGCTTTGTCGGCGGCGAGCCCTTCCGCTTCCAGATGCTCCCGGATCACATTGCCGATCAGCTTGGTGCGCTGGGCAAGATGACCTGCAAGCCCCTCCTGGAACGGCGCGGACATGCGCACCGCTCGCTTGATGGACTGGCTCGACAGCCGCAGGCGCGGTGTGCCGCCGAAATGGGCTTCCTTGGGGCGCCCCTGATCGTCGCGATTGGGGTTGGACGGTGGATAAACCGTTAGCAGGTGGAATTGCAGGAACGTGGTCACGCGGTTTCCTCCGTTTCAGACACGGCAGGCGCGGCATCGGGGGGCGCCTTGCCGAAATAGTCGAAGCACCAGCGAACGCGGACGCGCTCGTCCCACTTCAAGAAATCCTCGCTGAGGGCCGCGACGTTGCAGGCGTGGCCGACGAGCGGCAGGGCGCGCCGCAAGGCCAAGGCCAGCGCATCGCCGTCCGACCGGATCAGCCGCTGGAAACGCAGATGCGACAGGGGCGGCGCGTCGCCGGCGCCCAAGGCGCGCGCGATCCGATGACCGTCGTGCCGCTCGACCGCGGCCAGCAGCGAGGCCAGCGCGGCGAGGCGCACCGGATCGTGGCGCCGGCCGAGCGCGTCGTGCAGAGCGATCACCTGCGGCTCGGCCAGCACATCGACCACATGGGTGGCCCGGCGCAGCCGGGCACGCAATCCGCGGGCCGGACCAAAATCCGGGTCGGGGCGCAGGTTCGCGCGCCACCAGCCCAGAATGATCGCGCCGTCGCTCTTGTCTGGCTTGTCAGCGTCCCCGGTCATGCGGCCTCCTTCTTCTTTTGGCGCGGTTTGAGCTCGAGCCGGACATAGGCGTCGCTTCCCGGACGGCGCCAACCGGCGAAGACCGCGCGCAATCCGTCATAAGCGGCGATAATCGCCTCCATTTCCTCGGCCTTCCTCTGGTCGAGCCCCGGCAGGGCCTCGCGCTCGAAGATGCGCAGCGCGACGCGCTCCAGAGCACGCACCCATGCCCCGGCGACCTCGACGGGCGGTTCCCCGCGCAGCAGCGCATCGACGCCAGCGTCGAAGGCGGACTGCGTGTCGATGAAAAAGGCTTCACGTAGCGCGTCGAGCGCGGTTCCCTCGCCCGCCACCGGCTTCAGCGCGCCCCGCAACGCGGACCCGAAGATCTCCGCGGCCTCGATCATCGCCGCGAGCGTCAGTGCCGCCTCGCCGTCCAACGGCAGGAGCGGCTGGCGCGACAGGATGAAATCCCTCGGCTTCATGTTATCCATGGACCAGCCGGCGACGATGATGCGCGGGTCCGGCAGCGGCTCGGGGAGATGGCGGCACCGATCCCCATATTCCTCCACCGCCTTTGCGCGCTGGCCCAATTCCACCCGCTCCTCGGGCATGGCCAGAACCACGCCCAGCCAGTTGCGATAGCCGAACACCCCCGCGCGGGGGTGCATCGGCAAAGGCTCGGCCCCGGCCTTCAGCTTGTAGTAGGGCGTCAGCGGATGGACCCAGCCGGCATAATTGGTGCCGTAGGGGCGCTGGACGACGCCCGTGACCCGGCCCGCCTCGGAGACGAGGCGCAGGCGGCGCGGCATGCCGAAGAAGGCTTCGGCGGGGTGGCCGTGCTGCGGATAGGTCTCGGACCCCTTGGCTTGCGACGTCCGGGTCGGCTTCATCCAGGGCAGCACGTCCGGCGCCGCCGGCTTGCCATAGGGCACGTTGGCCCAGATCAGGTCCCAGAGCCGGCCGGTTCCGGGATCGACCAGACTGACCAGCGGCCCGCCGCCGCGCATGGAGGTGCGGTTGCCGGCCCCGCCCGAGGGCGCGTGCGCCTGAAGGAGATAAAGCGCCATGGCCGCAAGGGGCAGATCGAGGTCGGGATAGCGGTTCCGTCGAACCATCAGGTCGGCATTGTTCCGCGCCGTGTTGCCACCCGCCGAATCGATGAACAGCATGTCGGGCGGGTTCGGCTCGCCGTCGAGCGGATCGAGATCCTGCAGGAAGAGTGGCCCCTCTCCCGTCAGATTGAAGGCCGGCGCCAGCCGCGCGAGGGCGGTGCGCAGGCGTTCGGGGTCGGGCGCCCTGCGGGCCTGCCAGTCATGGAGGTCGGCCGGGGGATCGGCGAGCAAGACCATGCCGATCAGGAGTTCGAGACAGGCGATATTGAGGTCTGGGCGGGGCCAGTCGGGAAAGGCGAGGCCGGGATCAGCGATCTCATCGGGACGGATGACTGAGGCTGTGCCGTCGGAGCGGCGGATGGGGATCCAGCGGTCGGCGATGAGATTGAGGGGCATGATCGTTCCCAGAGAAGGAGATCGCGGATAAACAACTCTCGCGCGCGGAACCCTTGCCCCGCTTGGGCGAATGCCTAAAATGACATCCACGCAAACGGGGTGCTCAGAGTCTTATGCACTGTGCCAACCCCTCTGTTTCTTGCCGTTGCAGCGGTGGGGGATTTTGAGCACGACAGCTGCGGGCCGGTTTTCCGAGCCCGCCGTATTTGCATGCTACACACCAAAAAGTTGCTCAGTCAAGCGGACTGGATGCTTCGCCTATACACTTAATTATCCCCGCGCATGCGGGGAACGTACGGACATCCTCACGGATGCATCGCCGATACACGGGTCATCCCCGCGCATGCGAGGCTAGAGCAATAGACCCGTGGCCGCCTGATAGTGCAAGCCCTCGGTGATCGACCCATCGTCCGCGACCGGGCAGACGGTCATCCCGTTCCGGCGCCACTCCGGCCAATCCTTCGTCACGGCTGCAATCTCGGGCGTGCGCTGATCTGGCAGTTCCAGCCGCTCGAGGCGCCGCGCGTCGGCCTGCACCTCCGACAGCATCCAGCCCTCGACGGCATCCGCGCCGTGGCCTTCGGCCCAGGGCACCAGCATTCCGGCCCGCCGCCGTGCCAGCACCAAAGTTCGCGTCGGCCGCCCGAGGCGGGTGGGAAAGGTGGTATCGTCAGCGCCGGCGCCTCCTCGGCGGTAGCCCGCAGCAAAGTCGATGAGGTTGTGCGTGGCGCGATTAGCTTCAGCATAGCCTTGACCGATGCGCTCCATCTCCGCCGCCTCCAACGGCGCGGGCACCGGCTTCGCCTCGGAGCGGACCGCCTCGATCAGGTCACGCAGCCCGGCCGGCGACGTGATCATCCCGGTGCAAAAGAGAACATCGGCGGTGCGCCATTGTTCGGCGACCGGATAGACCCAAGCGCTCTGCCCCAGCACATCCACCAGCCACCGTTCATCCACGACCACGGCCGGATCGGGCGAGAGCACATGCAGCACCGGTTCCGGCACGGCACGCAGCGCGCGAGGGCGTTCCGCCATGTGCCGCCATAGCCGGCCCGCCCGCTGGATCAAAGCCGCGATGGGCGCGAGGTCGGATATCATCACGTCGAAATCCAGATCGAGACTCGATTCGACGACCTGGGTCGCGACCAGCACCCGGCCGGCCCGCCCTTCGCCCATCCTGCCGAAGCGGTCAATCTCAGCCTGCTCGATCCGCTTGCGGTCGCAAAGCGCGAAGCGCGCATGCAGCAAGGATGCCGGCACGCCGCGCGCGCGCAACGCCTCGACGGCAGCGATTGCCTCGTCCACCGCATTGCGCACCCAGACGCAGGCCGCGCCGCGCGCCGCCTGCGTCGTCAGCAGATCGAGCGCCGCCTCCATCGCCTGCAGCCGCACCACCCGGACAGGCCCTTTCAGACCGGGCTTCTGGTCGAAGTCGCGCCGGGCCTCGCCACCGGGAATCGACAGGGCCGGGTAGCTCTGGTCCGCATCTACAGGCCAGTCACGCCCCGCCCCCTGGGCGAAGGCGTGCGTCAGCATCGCTCGATCCTGAAGTGGCAGGGTGGCGGTGAGCAGGATCGCCGAGCCCCCCAGCGCGGCATGAACCCGCAACAATGCGGCAAGCAGCTCCGCCATATAGTGATCGCCGCTGATCTCGTGCGCCTCGTCGACGATCAGGATCTTCGAGGCAAGGCCCCACATGCGGAGCGTGGAGAAGCGAGTTGGCATCACCGACAAAAGCGCCTGGTCGATCGTCCCCACCCCCACGTCGGCCAGCAGCGCGCGGCGCCGGCTGTCCGCGAGCCAGGGCGCGCAGATCACGTCGTCGCTGATCGCAGAGCGGCCAACCAGATCGCGGAAGGGCTGGGACAGCGTGGCCCGGCCATGAGCCAGCGTCAGCGAGGGCGCCTCGAACAGCCGGCCAATGACTTTTGCGGCACGCATGAACATGGCGTCCGCCGTGGCCATGGTGGGGAGGGCAAAATACAGACCCTTCCCCTTGCCGGCGATCAGCATGCGCTGGGCGAGGATGAGCGCGGCTTCGGTCTTGCCCGCACCCGTCTCGTCTTCGACGAATGCCAGCATTGGCCCGGCCGGAAGGTCAATATCCCGCGCCGCGATCTGCATCGGGCGCAAGGGGAAGTCGAAAAGCGGTTCTTCGCCCAGCCGTGCGGCCTGCAGTCCGGCCTCCTGCACAGCGACGATGGCTCGCGCCCGCGCTTCGGCGAGATATTCGGGCAAGCCGAGGTCAGGCTTGCGTGCCGGAAACCAGACCGGATTCGAGCCAACCCAATCTGCCGCCACCGTAAGGCCGGAGAGCCACCAGCTCAGCCGCTTAGCTTCTTGTTCTGTGACGCCAGCGAGCAAAGCGTGAGGCCAGAGCGAAAAAAGGGCGTCGATGATTGCAGGAACATCCCGCGCGGCCTGCGGCCCCTCTGCCCTGCAAAACCGTTGGAAATATTCCATCTCCCGCTTCACTGGCTTGCCGGACGGCTTCGGGGGCCTGCCATGATGCCCAGCGATCGCCGCCACCAAATCCGTCCAGGCCGCACCGTTCGCCCGGAGCCGCGCGCGCAGAGGATCATTCGGCAGCAGCCAGGCATTGGTCAATTCCCAGTGACGGAGCGTCTGGGCTGAGCCAACCCGGATCATGTTGCGGAAGCCGTCACCGATCTTTCCGAGATCGTGCAGAGCTATGAGAAGGACGAAGGCAGCTTTGATCTCCTCGGTGAATGGACTTGAAATCAGAAATCGCTCCGCTACCGACGCGACATCCAGCATATGATAAACTGCAGGATGTTCTGGATAGGTTTCCCGTGCGCTCTTTCCAGGCCAGTCCGTTAGATGGCTTTCCATATCGAGCAATTCCATTTCAGCATAAACTGATGCAATAAATCTTATGGATGTTACTCGGTTAAGGTTTTACCCAAATGTGGGGAGTACACAACGTTTGTCGACATATTTTTATACCTCTATCCTCTGTCCGCTGACAGACGATGACCTTGCCCTTTTGCCGACTGGACGTGTGATCGCAATTGAGCGTTCCCTTCCGCGGATGGATCGATATGAACGGAGCCGACGCCAATGCTTAGAGCAGGAGTAGAAGTACATCTTACTGCTATCAAGGATACGACCTCGCATCGCTCCGCCCAACCGATACGGCTGTATGACCCCATAGGTTGCTCACCCAAACATGTTGATCTCGCACGGTTCGCACAACTCCTAAGTTTCGCGACAATGCGAGCGCGCCGCAGCCACGCCCCTTTGAGGGTTGCAAAAGATTGTCGCATAAAGCGATAATTATGCGACGTGTTTTGCGACGAGAACTCCATGCTGCTGGGCTATGCGGGCGTCTCGACCGAGGATCAGGATCTCCGGCAACAACGCAGCGCCCTGCGGGAGGCCGGCTGCGAGCGGCTGTTCGAGGAGAAAGTCAGCGGAGCGACCCGGAGCCGGCCGCAGCTCACCGCCATGCTGGATCATCTGAGGGCGGGAGATGTGGTGGTCGTGACCCGGCTCGACCGCCTCGCACGATCCACCCGTGACCTGCTCGACATCGCCGAGCGCCTGTCTGCCGCGGGGGCTGGCCTACGGTCCCTGGCCGAGCCCTGGGCCGACACGACCTCACCGGCGGGGCGGATGGTGCTCACGGTCTTCGCCGGCATCGCAGAGTTCGAGCGGGCGTTGATTGTCGAGCGGACGGGGACAGGGCGCGCCGCGGCGAAGGCGCGGGGCGTCCGGTTCGGCCGGCCGCCGGCGCTGAATGCCGACCAAGTGCGTCTCGCGCGACGGCTGCACGCGGAGGGGATGCCGGCCCGGGACATCGCCGCCACCCTCGGCGTGCATAGGGCGACGATCTATCGGCTCGCGGCCGCCGAGGCGCATTGAGCCCCCCGCCAGCGAAGAGAGCGGCTTGCCACAGGTGGCGACATGAGAGTTGCGACAAGCGGCGTGGTCACGCCTCACGACGGGCCGCGAGCAGTTGCTGCACCTCGGTCTGGACCTTTCGCAGCATCGCCTTTGACACCGCACCGAGCGGCTCGGCATGGCGCGCCGCGATGGTGGCGATCTTGCTCGGGCGGACGACCGACGGCGCCGGCAGGCCAGCCTTTCGGTACCCGGCGCCGAAGGGCACATCACCGGGCCAGGGCCGGTTTTCCGCGCTGGTGATCATCACCACCCAGAGCAACGCGCCACCCTCGCCCACGGCGCCATCGGAGATGACCAACGCCGGCCGATGTTGCCGCGTGGATTTGTCGGTGTAGGGGAAGGGCACGCGCACCACCGTGCCCGTCTCAAAGGTCGGCATAGGCCTTGCGGTCCGCTTCGCTGTCCCACTCGCCGAAGGTCGCGAACGGATCGTCCGCCGGCTGCGGTGCCGCCTTGGTCAGCACGACGCGACCATCCTCGATGCGATAGGCGATCTCGTCGCCCTCCCGCAGATGGAGCGCCGTGCGCACCGCCTGCGGGATCGTCGTCTGCGCCTTGGACGTGAGCTTGCTCGTGATCATGCCGGAGCATCCGCCATCTGGATGCTCCATAGGTAAGGAATGTCCTTACCGTGGTCAAGGCGCGGGGTTCGATCCCTCCGGGGAGAGGCCGGCCGGCTACGGGTTGGCATGTGATCGACGGCTACGGTGCGTCCTGACCCAATGCGCCGCCCCTCGCGGGCCGAGGGCGTTGCGGCCCAGAGCCCTCAAGCTCCAAAATCAAGCATCAATATACTCAATGCATTTGATGAAAAATTGCGCATGGGCGGTATTGTTCGCATGCGCGGCGTCGGCACTGGCGCGCGGGGGAGGACGATGATGGTGGCATCGCGGAGCGCGACGGGCGGGATGGGGGCTCCCGAAGCCAGCCCGGACCGGGTGTGGCCGCTGTTCGAGCGGCCCGGCTTTCTGGCCCGGCGGGTGCACCAGATCCATGTGAGCCTGTTCGCCGAGCTGTGCGCTCCGTTCGGGGTGACGCCGGTGCAATACTCCCTGCTGTCGGCCCTCGCCGACCGGGAGGCGGCGGACCAGACCACCTTGTCCCGCATCGTCGCCCTCGATCGCACCACGACCACCGGCGCCCTCAAGCGCCTGGAGGCGCGCGGTCTCATCCGGCGTGGCACCTCGCCCACCGATCGCCGCTCCCAGAGCTGTTCCCTTACGCAGGAGGGGCGCGCGCTGCTGGCGCAAATGGAGGCCGCCGCCCGCCAGGCCCATGAGGCCACGGTGGAGATGCTGAGCGCCGAGGAGCGGGCGTTGCTCATCGGCGCCATGAAGAAGATCGTCGGCGCCCATGCGGCGCGCCAGAGCAAGTTCGATCTGGATTGAAACGGTCGTCGCGGCCCCACGCCGCCAGCGGCGCGCGACGGACCCAGGGAGGGCGCGCGTTCAGCCCGCCATCTTCTCGGAGGTCCCGGCGGCGCCTCGGACCCAGTATCCGGAGGCCTTAAGCCAGGCCTTGGGGTGGCCACGCTCCTCCAGCAGATGCGCCTTCAGGGTCCGTGCGACCTCGGCTTCGGCGGCGATCCAGGCATAGCCCGGGCCGGGCGGCGTCCGCCAGCGGGCAAGCGCCTCGCGCAAGAGGCGTGCGTCGCCCTCGGTGCGGCCGGAGCGGAAAACCCAGGTGGGGGAGAGGCCGGCCGCCGTGTCGAACGACTGCACCTCGGCCGGGCTCTCGACGACGACGATGCTGGTGACCGGAACCCCAGCCCGCAGACCTTCCAGGCGTCGGCCGATGGACGGCAGCGCGGTCTCGTCGCCGACCAAAAGGTACCAGTCGAAATCGTCGGGGACGATCGTCGAGCCCTTGGGGCCGCCAATGGCGAGGGTATCACCAATGGCGGCGGCCTGCGCCCATCGGGTGGCGGGTCCCGCCTCGTGCCGGGCGAAATCGATGGTGAGCAGGCGCCGCTCCGGATCGAACCGGCGCGGTGTGTAATCCCGCAGGACCTCGCCGGATGGCGCGTCCGCATCCGGCAGGAACAGCTTGATGTGATCGTCGGGGGCGGGGCTGGAGAAGTCCGCGAGTTCCGGCGAGGTGAACACGATCCGCCGCATGCGGGGGCTGATGTCGTACACTGCCGTGACGGTGAGGGTGCGGCGCTTCGGCTCCTGCCGAACGCGCTCCACTTGGTGACGTGGCGGGGGGATGAACATTCCGCTCTCCGTTTGTCGGTCTCAAGATGCGCCGTGGGCGCGGTTGAACGGCCCGCCGCGGCGGGCCGGATTTCGTGTCTTGTCTGGCGAGGGGCGGCGGCGGTCGCGCCGTGCTTCGGCATGAAGGGGCAGACGCTGCGCGTGGCTCGATCCCGCCCCCGGATGGCGTGGCCTGACCCTCGGCGGCGGCGCGCGCCGCCGGTTGGGATCTCGTCAGCTGCGCTCGACGGCGCGCGCGGCCTGATCCAGGGCTTCGGCGATGGCCTGGGCGTCGGCGGCGGACAGGGGGCCGCGCTCGAGGCGCAGGCGCAGCGCCAGCTTCAGGTTTTCCATGGCCCGCACCAGCGGCGGGGGGGCATCGCCGCGACGGACGCGGACCTCGTCCATCCGGAGCAGCATCTGCTCCACCTGCGCCCGGTTGGCGGCGAGATAGGCGGTGCCCTCGTCCGTGATCGCGAACAGCTTGCGGCTGCCCTCGCTGGCTTCCACCTTGATGTATCCCTGCTCCTCGAGCAGCGTCAGGGCGGGATAGATGGTGCCGGGGCTGGGGCTGTAGGCGCCGTTCACCCGCGCCTCGATGGACTTGATGACTTCGTAGCCGTGGCGCGGCTTCTCCGCGATCATGAACAGCACCAGCAGGTGTAGGTCGCCATGGGCGAACAGGCGCCCGAGCCGTCCGCCGCCGCCGCCGTGTCGGCCACCCATGAAGCCGCCCCGGCCGCCACCGTGGCCCCGCTCTCCTCCCTCATCGCCGCCGTGGTGGCCGCCGCTGCTGCCTGCGAATAGGCATTCGCGCCCACCGTGCGGTCCTGCGTGCTGGCCACGACCGTGAAAGCCGTGACCGTGTTCGTTTGAAAATTGACGCATCCGCGCCTCCTCTTATTTCGATGCAATTTAGATATATCGAAACTGCATCGAAAACAAGGGGCGTGGGTTCCAGGGGAGACTTTCAATTTTCCGAAAGGGAGGGGCCGCGCGGGCGTGGCCGGCGGCGCTGTCGCGCGCTCCCGACTCGTCGGCAGGGATTGAGGCGGAGGGGGTGTCGCCGCTCGTCCGGCCGCGGTGCCGGCCGGGCGGCTCCGGCTCGCAGGCGAACGCGGGGCCGCGGCGGCCTGTGACTGGCGCGGCGCCGTCAGCGCATTTCGAACATTTCCTGATGGAATCGCTGGTCCACCGGAAAGCCTTGGGCGGCGAAGTCCCGCTTCAGCGCCGCGCCGAAGCCGGCCGGGCCGCAGAACCAGATGCTGGCCTCCCGCCAGTGGGGCACCGCCTCGCGGATGCGCGCGCCGGTCAGTTGCCCGTCCCGCCCGCTGACGAGGACATGAAGGCGCACCTCGGCCGCCCGCGCGTCGGCCGCGAGCTTGGCAAGGGCGGTCTCGTCCGTGTCGCTGGTGGCGTGGAACAGATCGGCGTCCTGCCCCTGGGGCCAGTCCGGCGCGTCGCCATGCAATGCCATGTGCTGCATGCGGGCGATGAAGGGGGTGATGCCGATGCCCCCGCCGATCCAGATCTGGTGCGGGCAGTCGTCATCGAAGGTGAAGCAGCCATAAGGGCCTTCGATCCGCACCTCCTGGCCGAGGCGCAGCTTGTCCTTCAGGCGCCCGGTGTGATCGCCGAGTTCCTTGGTGATGAAGGTGATCCGGGGCCGGTCCGGGTGCCAGCCGGAGGCGATGGTGTAGGGGTGGGCACCTTCCGAGGAATCCGACATGGCGAAGGCGAACTGGCCCGGCCGGTGGCCCGGCCAGCCAGTGGGCACATCGATCACCGTCTCCAGGGTCCGGATGCCGGGATAGGGAACAAGCGCGACGATCTGGCCCTTGACCTGCCGTCCGGCGCCGACCCGGCGCAGCAGCACCACCACCGCCGAGAGGATGCCGCCCGCCAGCAGAACGGCCATCACCCCGCCGAGCGGCGTCAGCCAGCTGCCGAAATTGAGCAAGATCACCGTGTGGAACGCCAGCACCAGATAGGCCAGCGCCAGCAGCCGATGGGTCTTGTAGAAAATGCGGTAGGGAAAGGCGCGGATCAGGGCCAGTGCGATCAGCACCACGGCCGCGTAGAAGGCCCATTCGCCCACGCTTTCGGCCGTGCCGCGCAGGCTTGAAAAATAGGCTTCCAGCGGATTTTCAAGCGGCGGCCGGGGGCCGCGTGCGGGCCGCTCCAGCAGCCCGAAGCCGACCGCCCATTTCGGCCCCTTTGCCCACAGCCAATGGACGATGGCGACCACCAAAGCGGTGATGCCAAGCCATTTGTGCAGGCGATACATCTTGTCGAGCCCACCCATCCAGCGTTCGGGCCAGCGCGGGCGCAGCGCCAGCATCATGGCCACGCTCATGGCCGCCATGGCGATGATGCCCGAATACTGCATCACCTGCGCGCGTGCGGCGAAAAAGGTTGTGGCTTGCGGCAGTCCCGGCGTCGCCGCGAGCCACAGGCCCGACAGGAGCACGATGATGCCCACCAGCGTCAGCTTGATATGCCGCATGTCCTCAGTCTCTTAGATTGGCCAGACCCGGCGGGAGGGGAGCCGGCGATACTCGCACGGCAGGAAGATCACCACCAATCGCCCGCCGGGGCATTGAGGCGCCGCAAGGCCGGGGCTCGATGTGGCGCATGGAAGAGGCGCCGCATCGAAGTGGCGCCACATGGAAGTAGCGCCACATGGGGTCATGGCGAAATGCGCCCGTCCACCACCTTGATGATGCGGTCGCAACGGCGGGCGAGGTCGAGATTGTGCGTCACCAGCAGGAAGGTGGTGCCGTGGCGCGTGTTTTCCCGCCGCAGCAGCGCGAAGACGTCGTCCGCCGACGCGGTGTCGAGATTGCCTGTGGGCTCGTCGGCCAGCACCAGGTCGGGCTTCATGGCGAGCGCGCGGGCCACGGCGACGCGCTGCTGCTGGCCGCCCGACATGTTGTTCGCCTTGTTGCCGGCGACCGCCGCGAGACCCACCTCGCCCAGCAGCTCCCGCGCCCGCGTCTCCATGTCGGCGCTGGCGAAGCGACGATCGGACCACATGGGCATCATCACGTTTTCCAGGGCGGTAAAGGCCGAGATGAGCAGATGGTATTGAAAGACGAAGCCGATGGAATGGCCCCGCAGCCGCGTGATCTCGTGTTCGGGCAGGCTGCTCGTTTCTTTGCCGTTGATGAAGAGGCGCCCGGAGGTGGCCCGGTCGAGCAGGCCGATGATGTTGAGCAGCGTGCTCTTGCCCGATCCGGAGGGGCCGATCAGTGCCACGAACTCGCCGCGCTGCAAGGTGACGTCGATGCCGTGCAGCACCTCCGTCTGTGAGGGCAGCCCCACATTGTAGGACTTGCGGATGTCTTCGAGCCTGAGCATCGCATCAGCCACGGATCGCCACCACCGGATCGAGGTCGGCCGCGCGCACGGCCGGAATGGTCGCGGCGACGAGCCCGGTCAGGGTCGCCAGCAGCGCGGTTTCGATGAACAGGCTCTGCTCCAGGATGAGGGGGAACAGCTCCGAGCCGTCCGCCTGTCGCGCCATGGCGTGCCAGTAGACGAGCGCCGCCGCGCCGAGGCCCGAGCCGGCGAGCGAGCCGAGGAAGCCGAGCACGCCGCCCTGGACCAGGAAGATCGCCAGCACCTGCCCGCGCCGGGTGCCCATGGCCCGCAGAATGCCGATGTCCTTGGAGCGCTGGATCACCGACACCACGAGCACCGCCGCGATGCCGAACGCCACGGAGAGCGCGACGAAGACCCGGATGAGCAGGTTGGTGTTCTTCTGCGCCTGCACGGCGGTGAAGAACTGGGCGTTGGTCTTGATCCAGCTGTCCGCCTCCACCCGCTGGGCGGCCTCGATCTCCTGCGCCACCGTCTCGGCGGCGTAGATGTCGCGCACGGTGATGTCGATGGTGGTGGCGCCGCCGATGATGCCGAGCAGCGATTGCGCGGTGCGCAGGGCCACGAAGGTGGTGCGCTGGTTCGCGCTCTTGTTGCCGAGGTCCACGAGGCCGGAAATGGTGAGCACCCGCGTCGCCCCGCTGGCGGCGCGCAGATTGAGCTTGTCGCCGACGCTGGCACCAAGGTCCTTCGCTAGCTCGGTGCCGATGATGACATCCTCGCTGGTGAGCCGGGGCTGCCCGGCGACGATGTAATCGGGCACCCGCACGATGTTGAAATAGGTCTCCGGCTCGACCCCGCTCATGGTGACCGAGCGGCTGGCGTCCCCGCGGGAGGCGAGCACCGAGCCGGCGGTGGTGGGCGATACCTCCGCCACGTCCGGCATCGCCCGCGCCGCGGCCACGATCTTGCGCCATTGGTCGATGGAAATGATGCGCTGGCTCGGCCGCTGGACCACCGGGTCCTCGATCACGCCGGGGATGTCGCGCAGCGGCCGGGCGATCTGGTCCGGCGGCAGCAGCTGCACATGGGGCTGGGAGGTGAGGACGCGCTTCAGGAAATTCTGCTCCAGCCCGGCGAGCATCGCCGTCATGAACACGATGACGCCGACCCCGATGGCGATGCCGACCAGGATGAAGAGGGTCTGCATCCGCCCCTCGCGCAGGAAGCGGATGGCGACCACCCACTCGAACGGCAGCAGCGGGTTCATGATCGCGCCTGGGTCATGCTCGCCCCTGATTCATGGTCGCCCTCGATTCATGGTTCCCTCGGTTCATGGTCCCCTCGGTTCATGGCAGCACCGGCCGCACCCGCTGGCCGATGACGACCCCCGCGCCCTCCGGAATGGCGGCATCGCCCGCCTTCAGCCCGTCGAGGATCTCGATCCGGGTGTTGCCGACCAGCCCCAGCGTCACCGGCTGGCGATAGGCCCGGCCGTCGCGGATGGCGAGCACCCAGGGCCGGCCCGACTGGAGATCCCGGATGGCCCGCCGCGGCAGCACCAGCACGCCGGCGCTCCGCGCGGTTTCGATGTCCACCGAAACCGTCATGTCCTGCCGCAGATAGGCGGGCGGGTCGGGCACCGTGAGTTTCACCTCGACCGTGGCGCGGGTGATGTCGATGCCCGGATTGATGTAGGTGACCTTGGCCGCGAAGCGCTGGTTGGGATAGGCATCGGCCGAGGCGAGGGCCGGCTGCCCGAGGGCGATCATGCCGAGATTGCGCTCGTCCACGTCCACCACAAGCTGGGTATCCCCGGCCGGGGCGAGCACCAGCAGCGTGCGGCCCGGCTGCACGATGGTGCCCCGCTCCACGCTGCGGGAAATGAGGACGCCATCCCGCGGGGCGGTGATGGTGGCGTAGGCGAGGCGTGAGCGGGCCGCCTCCAGGGTGGCGTTGGCCTGGTCGAGCTGGGTGCGGGCCATCACATCGTCGCTGCCGCCGGGGCTCGCGGTATAGACCTGGAATTGAGCTGCGTTGACCTGCGCGCGGGCCTGGTCGAGCGCCCGCTGGGCATCGTCGAGGGCGGCGCGGGTGGCGTTGCCGTGGTTCGCCAGTTCCGATGTCCGGTCGAAGGTGGCCTGCGCATTCTTGAGCAGCGCCTGCGCCTGGGCGAGGTTTTCCCGCGCCACCGGCAGCGTCAGCTCGGTAAGCTGGCGCAGGCGCGCCTCCGCCTGCGCGACCGCGCCGTGGGCCTGCACGAACACCGCGTTCAGTTCCTCCCGTGCGATGGACACGAGGGGCTGGCCGTGGGTGACGCTCTGGCCTTCCTCCACCAGCACGTCCGCCACCATGCCGGTGATCTGCGCGCCGATCTCCACCCGGTAAGGCGTCTCCACATGGCCGCTCGCGACTACGGTTTGCACCAAGTCGCCCCGCTGCACCGGTTCGACCACCACCGCCGGTCCGAGGATGACGCGCCCCGCCTGCCAGGCCCCGAGCGTGGCCAGGGCGAGCGCGACGAGAACAAGCCAGCGATGGGCCCACAGCTGGGCAAGGTAAGACTGGAACCCCGATTTCGGCGCTGGCGCTGTCACGTTCGGCCCTTCGGGCAGGGGGTGCATCAAGCGAACGGGAACAGGTGTAGACGGCTTGACTTCGCAAGGCCAGAGCCGAACCGTCGGGAGCGGGAGCGCGCATTGTCCCGTGTGCAGGCGGCCCGGTCCGCGGCCGGCAAGGGCCGCACATGCGGTTCCGACGCCGCGCGGCGCGCGCGACTGTCGCTTCAAGGTATTGAACTTACAGGGTTCATTTCGCCCGTGCGAGAGGCGAAGTGTGAGGCAGGCGGCAAGCGGAAATCGCGACAGGCGAGCGGCCCGCAGCCCCGCCTGTCGCCCTTGGCCTTCCCGTGCGGGATGGGACCCGCTCAGACCAGGGCCGGGCGGAAGCCGCGCGCGATCAGCGCCAGCGTGCCGATGCCGCAGACCAGGATGACGGGCACCATGATCAGCATCACGTCGGAAGGCGTGCTGCCATAGGCCACCAGCATGCCCGCCAGCAGCGGCCCCGCCATGGAGCCCAGCCGGCCGACGGCGACCACAAGGCCCACGCCGGTGCCCCGGATCCTGGTCGGATAGCATTGCGGGGCGACGCCGTAGAGGATCGACTGAACGCACAGCACGCCGCCGCCCACCAGCGCCACGACGAACAGCGTCAGCGCCAGCACCGGTGGCAGCAGGCCCAGCATCGCCAGCGCCGCCGCCACGAACACGAACGACGCGCCGATGGCCGGCAGGCGCCAGCGGCTGTCGAGGAGGTGGCCGCCGATGAGGCTGCCGGCCACGCCGCCCAGGCTGTAGAGGATTTGCGCCAGCGAGGCTTCGCCGCGGGAGAAACCGTGCACGACCAGAAGCTGCGGCAGCCAGTTCATCAAAAGATAGACGACCATCAGGCCCAGGAAGAAGGCGGTCCACAGCAGCGCGGTGGTGCCGATCGCCTCCCGGCGGAAGATCTCGGTCCAGGACACGGCCCGCTCATGGCCATGCGGCGCGATTTTGAGCGCCGGCAGCCCGGCGATGATCGGCGGCACCAGCAGCAGCGGCAGCAGGCCGCCGACCAGGAAGATGGAGCGCCAGTCGTTGCCGTGAAAGTCGAGCAGGGCCACCAGGCTCGCCACCGCCGCGCCGAGCGGCATGCCCGCATACATGAGGGCCACGGCCCGGCCCTTGCGCTCCGGCGCGACCGCCTCGGAGGCGATGGAGACGAGGTTGGGCAAGGCGCCGCCGAGGCCGACGCCGGTCAGGAAGCGCAGGCCGATCAGCATGTCCACCGAAGTCGCGAAGACCGTGGCCAGGGAGGCCACGCCGAAGGCCAGAAGGGCGATGACAAGCCCGGTCCGGCGGCCCCAGCGATCTGCCGTGTAGCCGCCGGCCAGCGCCCCGAACATCAGTCCCAGGGTCGCCGAGGAAAAGAACAGGCCCATCTGTTGAGGCGTCAAATGGAAGACGGGCGCGATCTTCGGCGCGGCGACCCCCGCCGCCTGAAGGTCGAAACCTTCGATCGTCGCCGCGAGGAACACGAACAAGAGCGCCCTGTTCCCCGCAGCACTTGGCTGCAAAGCAATGGTCATGGTCTTCTCTCCCTGGAGCATGGGCGTCTGGCGCCCACTTCTTGTTCTTCCGCCGCCGGTTTCGCGGCGGGTTTTATTCTGCGGTGGTTTGGTTTTTGAGGATGTCGAGAGCGACGTCGAGGATCATGTCTTCCTGTCCTCCGACCATGCGTCGGCGTCCGAGTTCGACCAGGATCTGGCGGGTGTCGACGCCGTGGAGCCTGGAGGCGTTTTCGGCGTGGCGCAGGAAGCTGGAATAGACGCCGGCATAGCCCAGGGCGAGGCTCTCGCGGTCCACCCGCACCGGGCGATCCTGCAGCGGGCGCACCAGGTCGTCGGCGGCATCCATGAGGGTGTAGAGGTCGCAGCCGGTGGCGATCCCCTTGCGCTCCAGGACCGCGATCAGGGCTTCGAGCGGCGCGTTGCCGGCGCCGGCGCCCATGCCGGCGAGCGAG
>NZ_JABWGX010000033.1 GCF_021730435.1 Xanthobacter agilis | reverse complement strand
GGCCTGTGACGCCGCCCGGCGAACCTTCGCGAAACGCACACCGGAACACCGGTGTGCTCGGGCGGCGGCATGGACTTCTGAAGTTCAGCCACGGCCTGTAACGCAGCCTGCATCTCGAACGAGATGCAGGCCACCGGGTCCAGGCGTGGAGACAAAAGAAAAGGCCGGGCAAATGCCCGGCCTTTTTCATCGCCCCATTGAGGTTCCCCGGAAACAACGCCGCAGTCGCTTATGCGGATTGAGCGCGGGCCGCGGCTCTGCCGAGCTTCGCCAGGAGTTCTTCCAGCTCGATCGGGCGGGAGAAAAGGAAGCCCTGGGCAAAGCCGACGCCGCAGCGTTGCACCCGCGCCAATTGGGCCTCGGTCTCGACCCCCTCCACGATGATGACCGTGCCGAGCTTGCGTACGAGGTGCACCACCGCCTCCAGCATGTTCATTTCACCCCGCTCCCACTCCTGCTCATCGGAACGCAGGAAGGAACGGTCGATTTTCACGAAATCCACGTAGACCTGTTGCAACAGCGACAGGTTTGAGAAGCCGACGCCGAAATCGTCGATGGCAAACTGCGCGCCACGCTCGCGCAGCCCCTGCATCACCTCCTGCACGCGCGGCGAAGAGAAATCGCCCTCCTGGCGTTCGGTCAGCTCCAGAATGACCCGATCCAAGGCGCGCGGCGCCGTGCCGAAGGCCTCGTCCGCCACATCGAGCAGCCGCCGGTCGGCCAATTGATGGGGGGGCACG
This sequence comes from Xanthobacter agilis, assembly GCF_021730435.1. Classification (GTDB taxonomy): domain Bacteria; phylum Pseudomonadota; class Alphaproteobacteria; order Rhizobiales; family Xanthobacteraceae; genus Xanthobacter; species Xanthobacter agilis. Next base: position 51,968 of record NZ_JABWGX010000033.1, on the reverse strand, counting down.
TTCAGCGCCACGGAGAACGCCTGCCGGCGGATGGTGATGCGCCTCATGTCCTGCGCCACCTGGATCATCACCCAGCGGGTGGTGTCGTGGATGAGCGGGCTCTGCTCGATCCAGGGAATGAAGGCGGTCGGCATCAGCACCCCGTGGCGCGCATGGCGCCAGCGCAGCAAGGCCTCGGCGCCGATCCAATCGAGGGACGAGAGTTCGACCGTCGGCAGATAGGCGAGGAAGAAATCGCCCCGGCGCAACGCGGCCTTGACCTGGCCTTCAATCGAAAGGTGCCGCCGCAGCAGGGCCATGGGTCCGAACCACAGGGCCAAGCCAAGCACGCCGATGAGGCTCGCCTGGAGCGGCATCGTGCTCATCCACTCCTGCGTGAGCTGCGCATTCGGCACATGCAGCATGACCGCGACCGGCCAATCCGCCGCCGGAGCGGAAACCACCACGTTTTCCGGGACGAAAGGCAGCGCCCACGCCCCCGCGGCCCGCCCCGTTTCGCGCGGCAAAGGGGCATCCAGGGCGATCCTGTTGTTCTCGCGGACCCATGGCACGAGATAGGCCGCCGGCCGGTTCCCGTCCTGGGGCACGAGCGCGCTGAACAGGCACGCCGCATCAAGCCGCACCAGCAGGCGCCGCCGATCGTCGAGGGTGATCGGCACCTCAACGGCGGCATCCTGCAGCTCGCTTGCGCAGGATTTCAGATAATAGAGCGTCCGCTGCGGCTGCCAGGTGCAACTGAGCCCTTGCGGCGACCAGATTTGCACCTGCGACACCGGCAGGCCCGCCAATCCCCGGTCGAGGCTCGATCGCGATTCGGGTGCGCACAGGTCCTGTTGCAGCGGCAAGGTGCCGCGGATGATCTGGTTGGTATGATCAAAATACCGATTAACCCATGCCGCAAGACCTTGCGCCTGCCCCTCATACCGGTCTTGAAAGGCCCGGTAGGCACGGTGGAAGTCGAGCGCCAGATACACCAAGGACACGAGAACCAGCGTCGCCAGAAACACTCCCGGCACCGCCAATTCCAGCGTTCTCGACAAAAACTGGCGGCGCCATAGAGAGTTGTCCGCCGACATCATTCCCGCCTCGCACGCAACAGAAGTTGTAATCTTGCATCCACCGAAAAGACGGACAAGCTGAAACCGAGCCTTTGCCGTCCGCGCTTTAGCGATTGCGCCGGCACCCGGCAACCTCCGTCGAAACCGGCTTCCTGCACGCATTTCGTGCAGGGCTCGGCGGCGCGCGCGCCGCCCCAATTCACGGCATTGATGGCAATCGCGAACTAGCCCCGCGCTCCCGTTCAAGATAGCGTCGGCCCATCCGCACGGAAGCTCAGCCCTTGTCCAAACGTCCCACTCCCTCTGCCTCGCGCCCCACCAAAACGCGTGCCGCCCGCAAGCGCGCCGCCGAAGGCCACGGGCGCGCCGAAACCCTCGTCGTCGCGCCCCGCGCCACCGGGCGGATGCCGAGCAAGGCCGAGGTCATGGCCTTCATCGCCAGCCAGGGCGGCACGGTGGGCAAGCGCGAGATCGCCCGCGCGTTCGGCCTCTCCGCCGACCAGAGGGTGGAGCTGAAGGCGCTGCTGCGCGATCTGTCCGAGGAAGGCACCGTCGACCGGCGCGGCCGCAAGCTGCACGTGCCCGGTGCCCTGCCGGGCGTGGTGCTGGCCGACATCGTCAGCCGCGACGCCGATGGCGAGCTGGTCGCCATGCCGGTGGAATGGGACAGCGAGGAGCATGGCGAGGCGCCGCGCATCATCCTCCAGCCGGAGCGCCGCACCGCCCGCAGCCGGGGGCCGGCGCCGGGCCTGTCCGATCGGGTGCTGCTGCGCATCCTCGAAGGCTCGGGCGAGGCCTATGTCGGCCGCGTCATCAAGGTGCTGGAGAAGGCCCGCAAGCAGACCCTGGGCATCTTCCACGCCCTGCCGCAGGGCGGCGGGCGCATCGTCCCCATCGACAAGAAAAGCCACGGCCGCGAACTCCAGGTGCCCCCCGGCGCCGAGCACGAGGCCGAGGACGGCGACCTCGTGGCAGTGGAGCTGATGCGCCAGCGCGTGTTCGGCCTGCCGACCGCGCGGGTGAAGGACCGGCTTGGCTCGCTGAAGAGCGAGAAGGCGGTGAGTCTTATCGCCCTGCACGCCCACGGCATTCCCCACCAATTCCCCGATGCGGTGACCAAGGAGGCGGAGGCCGCCAAGAAGGTCAACGCCCGTGGCCGGGAGGACTGGCGCAAGCTGCCCCTCGTCACAATCGACCCACCCGACGCCAAGGACCACGACGACGCCGTCCACGCCGTGGCCGACGACGCCCCCGAGAATGCGGGCGGCTTCATCGTCACGGTCGCCATCGCCGACGTCTCGACCTATGTCCGACCAGCCTCGGCGCTGGACCGCGAGGCGCTCATACGTGGCAACTCGGTCTATTTCCCGGACCGGGTGGTGCCCATGCTACCGGAACGCATCTCCAACGACCTGTGCTCCCTGCGCCCGAAGGAGGACCGCCCGGCGCTGGCGGTGCGCATGGTCATCGGCAAGGACGGGCGCAAGAAGAGCCACACCTTCCATCGCATCATGATGCGCTCGGCGGGCAAGCTCGCCTATGCCCAGGCCCAGGCCGCCATCGAGGGCCGCGCGGACGAGGTGACCGATCCGCTGGTGGAGGGCGTGCTGAAGCCGCTTTATGCCGCCTATGCCTGCGTGAAAAGCGCGCGCGACAACCGCCAGCCCCTCGACCTCGATTTGCCCGAGCGCAAGATCGTGCTCAAGAGCGACGGCACGGTCGACAAGGTGGTGGTGCCCGAGCGGCTCGACGCCCACCGACTGATCGAGGAATTCATGATCCTCGCCAACGTGGCGGCCGCCGAAACCCTGGAAGACAGGCGCACGCCGCTCATCTACCGGGTGCACGACACGCCCTCGCTGGAAAAGCTCTCGTCCCTGCGCGAGTTCCTGAAGACCCTCGACATCGCCTTGCCGAAGATCGACGCGGTGCGCCCTTCCCACCTCAACCGCATCCTCGCTTTGGTGAAGGAGACGGATGTGGCGCCGCTGGTGAACCAGGTGATCCTGCGCAGCCAGTGCCAGGCGGAATATTCGCCGGAGAATTACGGCCACTTCGGCCTCAACCTGCGCCGCTACGCCCATTTCACCTCGCCCATCCGCCGCTATGCGGATCTCGTGGTGCATCGCGGCCTCATCCGCGCCATGGGCTTCGGCGCGGATGGCCTGCCCGAGGAGACCACGGTGGAGATTCTCGGCGAGGTGGCGGCGGCCATCTCGGTCACCGAGCGGCGGGCCATGGCGGCCGAGCGGGAGACGGTGGATCGTCTCATCGCCCATCACCTCGCCAACCAGATCGGCGCGGTGTTCAAGGGCCGGATCTCCGGCGCCACCAAGGCGGGGCTGTTCATCGCCCTCGATGAGACCGGGGCCGACGGGTTCGTGCCCGCGGCCACCATCGGCGCCGACTATTACCGCTTCGACGAGGCGCGCCAGGCCCTGGTCGGCGAGCGGACCGGCGAAATGCACCGCATCGGCGACCGGGTGGAGGTGCGCCTTGTGGAGGCCGCGCCGGTGGCCGGCGCGCTCCGGTTTGAGCTGTTGTCGGAAGGCACGTATGTAAAGGGGGCGCGCGGCCGGCCCGGGCCGCTGCGACGTTCCGGTGGAATGAAGAAAGGCCCCGTCCGCGCGCCAACCCGCGCGGACGGCCCCCCAGCGGGGCCACGGGGTGGAACGGGTGGGAGGAAGCCCGGCACCAGCCGGAAAAAATAGGACGACCCCGTCCATGCCATTGACGCTCACCACGCGGGCGGTGCCGCCCGTGCCCAGCGGGGCCGGCGGCCCGCCCGGCGAATCGATGACCCGCGCCCGCATCCCCGCCCTCATGCGGGGCGCGCGCGGCCGGTGTCCCGCCTGCGGCGAGGGCCGGCTTTTTCCGCGCTATCTCAAGGTCGCGCCATTCTGCCCCCGGTGCGGGGAGGAGCTGTACCACCACCGGGCGGACGACGCGCCGCCCTATGCGGTGATCCTGGTGGTGGGCCACATCGTGGTGCCGCTGCTGGTGCTGGTGGAAGAGCTGTTCCAGCCGCCCCTGTGGGGCCATCTGGCCCTATGGCTGCCGCTGACCCTCGCCCTGAGCCTTGTGCTGTTGCCACCGGCGAAAGGCCTGCTCATCGCCCTGCAATGGGCCTTGCGCATGCACGGCTTCGACCCCTCCAGCGCCGAGCGCGAACCTCCACCCGAGGGCGCCACGCGCCCGCCCCTCACTCCTGCAGCAGCTCCGTTCGCATCATGACCGACTTTGCCACCCGACTGACCAACGCCGAGCGCGCGCAGACCTCGGCCAACGTGCGCCCCAAGGACGCCGCCACCCTCATTCTCGTGGACCACAAGGGCAAGGCGCCGCGCGTGCTCATGGGCCGCCGACATCCCAACCTCAAGTTCATGCCGAACATGTACGTCTTCCCCGGCGGCCGGCTGGAGGCGTTCGACAAGGCGATGCCCGTGTACGGCATCGTGGACGCCGACAGCGAGCGGCGCCTGATGCAGGGCGTGCAGCGGCCCAGCCTCGGCCGGGTGCGCGGGCTTGCCGCCGCCTGCATCCGCGAGATGTTCGAGGAAACCGGCCTTATGGTGGGCACCAAGGACCTCGGCGCCCCGCAGGCGCCCTGTGACGACTGGCGCCCGTTCGAGACGCGCGGGGTATTCCCGAACCTGGAAGCGCTCACCTTCGTCGCCCGTGCCATCACCCCGCCCCGCCGCCCGAGACGCTTCGACACGCGCTTCTTCGTTGCCGACGCGTCCGCGGTGTGCGACGAGGAGCCCGGCAAGGTTGGCGAGAATTCCGAGCTGGTCGACCTGAAGTGGCTCACCTTCGACGAGACGAAGGCCCAGGAGCTGCCCACCGTCACCCGCGTGGTGCTGGATGAACTGGCCCAACGGATCGAGGCCGGCTTCCACCCCAGGCTTCCCGTTCCCTCCTACGCCATGCGACACGGCCAGTTCGTGCGCACGCTTCTCGACTGACCGGACGCTTTTCCGCATGCACGCCCCAAGCCCGCCGCCCGCTCAAATGAGCTGGGCGGCCTCGATTACCGCTGCCATCTCCGCCATCGCCGTGGTGGGGGTAGGCATCAGCCTCTCCATCCCGCTGCTGGCGCTCGAGCTGGAATCGCGGGGCGTCTCCGGCGCCTTGATCGGGGTCAACACGGCGGTGGCGGGCATCGCCACCGTCGCCGTGGCCCCCTTCGTGCCGCTGCTGGTGCGTCGGCTGGGCGTGCGGGCCCTGCTCGTCCTCGCCATCCTGCTCTGCGCGGCCAGCCTTCTGGCCTTCAAGGCGACCTCCTCCTTTCTGCTCTGGTTTCCGCTGCGATTCGCCCTCGGCGCCGCCCTGTGCGTGCTGTTCGCGGTGAGCGAGTTCTGGATCAACGCGGTGGCGCCGCACCATCGACGTGGCCTCGTGATGGGCATCTACGCCACCGCCCTTTCCGTGGGCGCGGCGCTGGGGCCGGTGATCCTGAGCGCCACCGGAACCTCGGGATGGCCCCCCTATCTGGCGGGTGCGGCGGTGCTGTGCCTCGGCGCGCTCCCCATCCTGATGGCGCGTGGCATGACCCCGACCATCCATGACGGCGAGCATCACGGCGTCCTGTCGTTCCTGCTCAGGTCGCCCACAGCCCTCATGGCGGCGCTGGTGTTCGGCGCCATGGAGACCTCGGTCATGAGCTTCCTGCCGCTCTACGGCATGCGACTCGGGCTGGGGGCAAGCGATGCCACCTTGCTGCTGACGGTGGCCGTGCTGGGCAATGTGGCGTTCCAGATTCCGCTTGGGCTGGTCTCCGATCGCATCGACCGGCGGGTGCTGCTGTTGGCCTGCGCCGCGGTCGGCACCATCGGCGCCGCGATTCTGCCCCAGCTTCAGGTCGACAGCCTCCCCTTCCTCGCCGCAGTGTTCCTCGCCACCGGGGTGACGGGCTCCCTCTACACGGTGGGCCTCTCCCATCTCGGGGCGCGCTTCCACGGGGCGAATCTCGCCTCCGCCAATGCCGCCTTCGTGATGTTCTATTCCATCGGGCTCATCGCCGGCCCGCCGCTGGCCGGCAAAGGCATGGACCTCTACAACCCCTATGGCTTCGCTTATGTCATCGCCGGCATGCTCGGGGGCTATGCCGTGCTCGTGGCGGTGCGGCTGGTGTTCGGCAGCGAAGCCCTGAAAGCGCGCGGGCCTTGACAATGAAGGGCTGTTAAGGGCATTTCGGCGCATACGAGCCGCCGGTCCGGCAGCGCGTGCGTGTTTCTTTTCGCCGGCATTCGGCTTGCGCGCCGGAATTGCGCGCCACCAGCGGCACCCAGGGATCAAGATATGGCCAAGGCTGCAACCATCAAGATCAAGCTCCTGTCCAGCGCGGACACGGGCTCGTTCTACGTCACCAAGAAGAACTCCCGCACCAAGACCGACAAGATCGTGCTGAAGAAGTACGATCCCGTGGTGCGCAAGCACGTCGAGTTCCGCGAGACCAAGATCAAGTGACGCGCGGCGAGGGCCCCGCCCTCGCCTGACGCTTCCAAAAGAAAAGGGCGCCCTGCGGGCGCCCTTTTCTTTTGGATCGCCCAACGCACCGGCGCTCGCCCGTCCCACCGCCCGAATTGAGGATCGACGCACCGATCGATGGGGGGAGAACCCTGCGACGGAGGGAGCGGCGCGGAAGACACGAATGCGGTGTAGGGGGGAGAGGTGGCCCGTGGGGAACGCGCGGGGAGGCCTCCCGTCAGCGTTCACCCACCGGCCAAACCCCACGGACCCAGGAGATGCGGCGGACCTGAGCACTCCGCAGGGTTGTTCCAAACTTCGACGACGTCGGCCGCATACGCAGCGTCGGACTACTGCCGGTCATCAGCCCGGTTCAGCTTTGCCACTTTCACCGCTTCAAGTGGTAGCTTCACACTCTTAAACGTCAAAAATTCTAACGCAAGACTGGAAAAAGGAAAAGCACCCGAATCGGTTGACCCGCGCGGGGGCCGTCTCAACCTCCCGTGAACTGACGCACGGTCTCGAGAAATTTGGCCACCGAAATAGGCTTGGACAGATAAGCTTCACAGCCGCCCGCGCGGATTCGCTCCTCGTCGCCCTTCATGGCGAAGGCGGTGACCGCGACCACGGGAATCGTGCGCAGCTCCGGGTCGGCCTTCAGCTTGCGGGTCACGTCCAGGCCCGAAATCTCCGGCAGCTGGATATCCATGATGATGAGGTCCGGCCGGTGGGCGCGGGCAAGATCCACCGCCTCCACCCCGGTACGGGTTTCTACCGTTCGGTAGCCATGTGCCTCCAACAGGTCGTGGAAGAGCTTCATGTTGAGCTCATTGTCTTCCACGATCATGACGGTCTTCGACATGGACCCCATCCCCGCTTCACGCTTCGCAGCCCGCCGCGAACGTGCTGGAATGGGGAACAGCTAGAGCCCATTCGTTGCGGAAGCGCAAATGCCAATTCAAGACAGACCCAAGGGCCTTCAAGCCCAGCGCGCCGCGGCGCAGGAAGTCGCCGTCGCCGCCCTCTCGTTCCTCGCGGCCGATGGCGAGCGCCTGGTGCGATTCCTGGCCGAGACCGGCCTTTCCCCCGCCACCTTGCGCGAGGCCGCCGGCAAGGCCGACTTCGGCGCCGGCGTGCTCGCCTACATCATGTCGGACGAGCCGTTGCTGATCGCCTTCGCGGCGGCGCAACAGCTCGACCCCCGGCACGTGGTGAGCGCCTATGCCATTCTCTCGCCGCCCGACGACCCCGAGGCCACCGTGCGGCGCCCCAATTAAGGCGTACATGTGGGGGTCCACAGGGCGCCGATTGCGCGTGATCGCGGCGCGCGGCAGTATCCGGGCATGCCCACGCTGCTCCCAGGCTTCTGCCGCGACTGCCTCGCCGATGCCGGCGCGGGCGTGCGTTGCGTGGCCTGCGGCAGCCCGCGCCTGGTGCGCCATCGGGAGATCGACACCCTCGCCGTCGCCCATGTGGATTGCGACGCCTTCTTCGCGGCGGTGGAAAAGCGGGACAATCCGGCGCTCGCCGACGTCCCGCTCATCATCGGCGGCGGCAAGCGCGGGGTGGTTTCCACCGCTTGCTACATCGCCCGCATCGCCGGGGTGCGCTCGGCCATGCCCATGTTCAAGGCGAAGGCCCTATGCCCGCAAGCCGTGGTGCTGCCGCCCAACATGGACAAATATCGCATCGCCGGGCACGCGGTGCGCGCGATGATGCAGGCCCTCACCCCGCTGGTGGAGCCGCTGTCCATCGACGAGGCCTTTCTCGACCTTTCCGGCACCCAGGCCCTGCATGGCCTCAGCCCGGCGCGGACCCTGGCCCGCTTCGCGCTGGAGGTGGAACGGCAGGTGGGAATCACCGTTTCCGTGGGCCTTGCGCCCAACAAGTTCCTGGCCAAGACCGCCTCCGACCTCGACAAGCCGCGCGGCTTCTCGGTGCTGGGCGCGACCGAGGCCCCCGGCTTCCTGGCGCCACGGCCGGTCACGTTCATCTGGGGCGTGGGCGCGGCGTTCGGGGCGCGACTCGCCCGCGACGGCTTCCACACCATCGCCGACCTCCAGCGGGCGGACGCCGGAGACCTCGCCCGCCGCTATGGCGCCGAGGGCCTGCGCCTCGCGCGCATCGCCCATGGCATCGACAACCGCCCGGTAGAGCCCCACAGGGAGGCCAAGAGCGTTTCCGCCGAGACCACCTTCGACACCGATATCGGCGCCCTGCGTCCGCTGGAGCAGACGCTCTACGGCCTCGCGGAGGAGGTCAGCGCCCGCCTGAAGCGCGCCGACCTCTCCGGCCGCACCGTGACCCTCAAGCTGAAGACCGCCGACTTCCGCCTGCGCACCCGCTCCCGCACCCTGGAGAGCGCGACCCGTCTCACCGGCCGCATCTATGCCAGCGCCCACGAGCTGCTCCTGAAGGAAACCGACGGCACCGCCTTCCGCCTCATCGGCGTCGGCGTGTCGGAGCTGGAGCCCGGCAGCGCCGCCGATCCGGCCGACCTCGTGGACCCCACCACCGAACGCCTGAAGGCGGCGGAAACCGCCATGGACGCGCTCGCCGCCAAGTTCGGCCGCGGCGCGGTCTCCCGCGGGCTGATGCTCAATTCCGATATCCACCAGCGCCGCAAGGGCCGTTGAGGCGGGCGCCGATACTCCATCCGTCACGGGCGCTACTCTTTCCGGCCGCGATCTGCTAGAGCCAGCCCTTGCTTGAGATTTCACGAGTGCTGCGATGATCCCCCGTTATAGCCGCCCGCAGATGGCCGATATCTGGTCGCCCGAGGCCCGCTTCCGCATCTGGTTCGAGATCGAGGCCCATGCCGCCGACGCTCTCGCCGAGCTCGGCATCGTGCCCAAGGAGGCCGCCGCCAAGATCTGGGACCTGGGCGGCAAGGCCGAGTTCAACATCGACCGCATCGACGAAATCGAGCGGGAGGTGAAGCACGACGTCATCGCCTTCCTGACCCATCTTGGCGAGTTCATCGGCCCCGAGGCGCGCTTCGTGCACCAGGGCATGACCTCGTCCGACGTGCTGGACACCTGCCTTTCGGTGCAGCTCACCCGCGCCGCCGATCTGCTCATCGCCGACGTGGATGCGCTCTTGAAGGTACTGGAGCGCCGCGCGTTCGAGTTCAAGCTCACCCCGACGGTGGGCCGCTCCCACGGCATCCACGCAGAACCCACCACCTTCGGCGTCAAGCTCGCCATCGCCTCCGCCGAGTTCCAGCGCGCCCGCGCCCGTCTCGTCGCCGCCCGCGCCGAGATTTCCACCTGCGCCATCTCAGGCGCGGTCGGCACCTTCGCCCACATCGACCCGCGGGTGGAGGAGCACGTTGCGGCCAAGCTCGGGTTGACCGTGGAGCCGGTTTCCACCCAGGTGATTCCGCGTGATCGCCACGCCATGTTCTTTGCCACGCTGGGCGTGGTCGCCTCCTCCGTGGAGCGCCTTGCCACCGAGGTGCGCCATCTCCAACGCACCGAGGTGCTGGAAGCGGAGGAATATTTCTCCGCGGCGCAGAAGGGCTCCTCGGCCATGCCCCACAAGCGCAACCCGGTGCTCACCGAAAACCTCACGGGCCTTGCCCGGATGGTGCGCGCCTATGTGACCCCGGCCCTGGAGAATGTCGCCCTCTGGCACGAGCGCGACATCTCCCACTCCTCGGTGGAGCGCATGATCGGGCCCGACGCCACCGTGACCCTCGACTTCGCCCTCTCCCGCCTCACCGGCGTGATGGACAAGCTCGTGGTCCACACCGACAACATGCAGAAGAACATGGACAAGCTGGGCGGGCTCATCCACTCCCAGCGCGTTCTTCTGGCGCTGACCCAGAAGGGCGCCAGCCGCGAGGACAGCTACCGCCTCGTGCAGCGCAATGCCATGAAGGTCTGGCGTGGCGAAGGCGACTTCCGCACCTTCCTCCTCGAAGATCCGGACGTGCGCAAGTACCTCTCGGAAGACGAAATCAACGAGAAGTTTGATCTCGGCTATCACTTGAAGAATGTGGACACCATCTTCAAGCGGGTGTTCGGCCACGCCTGATCCCACCCGGGACACGCGGAAACGAAAAAGGCCCGCCAATGAGCGGGCCTTTTTCTTGCGGTCGCCTGTGCCTCGTCAGAGCGAGCCGATCAGGATGCCGATAAGCAGGGCCAGCACCGGCAGCCAGATCATCGCCAGCGCCAGATCCCTCCGGCCGCGCCGCCACATGGGCCAAGCCAGCAGCGGCGACAGAATGCAGACCGCGAGCGTCATGCCCCAGCCGGCGATTGCCGCGCCCGCGCCATCGGCACCCGCAGGCCCGTTGAACACGAAGCCAGACACGACAAGCAACAGCACCACGAGCCCCGCATCGGCGATGAGCCCGAGGATGACGGCCGCCTTCAATGCCCACGAGGCCGGCTGAGTCGGCGCCGAAACGGTGTTCTCCGTCACGCGCGATCAGCCAATGGCCTTGTCGCGGATGGCGATGCCCTTTTCCTCCAGCAGGGGGATGAGTTCGCCGGACTGGAACATCTCGCGCACGATGTCACAGCCGCCGATGAACTCGCCCTTGATGTAGAGCTGGGGAATGGTCGGCCAGTTGGCGTATTCCTTGATGCCCTGGCGGACGGCGTCGTTCTCGAGCACGTTCACGCCTTTGAACGGCACGCCCACATGGTCGAGAATCTGCACCACCTGACCCGAGAAGCCGCACTGCGGGAACTGCGGGTTGCCCTTCATGAAGAGGACCACGTCAGCCGACTTGACGATGCCATCGATGTCTTCGCGAATGCCCATGAGATCGAATCCAAGCTGCCGGGCCGAAACGTCCGACCCACTGCCCTAAAGATCGACCCTCCCTGGACAAAGTGCAAGATCCGCGTTCGGCTCAGCTTTCCCGGCCCGCCATATGAAAATGCCCGGGTCAGGCCCAAGACAAGGCCGACACTCCGCTAATTTACGCTGCGAGTTGCGCCAAAATGTTCCGACGACAGGCAGACGCCCTGCGCAATTTGATCGACAACGCTTTGAGTCGCAGCCCGCCGGGTGAAATCGTCGATGTGACGATTCACGCCTTGCCCGCCGCGTTGGAGGTGGCCGATCATGGCCGCGGCGTCCCGCTGTCCTTGCGTCCCCATGTGTTCGATCCGTTCAGCCGAGGGGCCAATCGGCGGGGCGGGGCCGGGGTTGGCCATCGTGGCGGAAACCGCCGCCATTCACCGCGCGACCGTCACCGTAGATGATCGTCCCGGTGGGGGGCCTGTTTCGCTTATCCTTCGTCCAGAATCTCGCCGACCCAAAACCTGCCATCGAAGAGCTTGTCCGATGAGGTTGCCCACCTACCGCTCAATTCTGCTGCGCGTCGCGCTCGCCGCGCTGTCCTTGGCCGTGGCCGTGGGAATCGTCGCCTTTCTCGTGGAGATGGAGATCGCCGATGGTCGGGTGTCGGACCTGGCCAAGCGCGAATCCGCCGCCTTCCTAACCGACGCGCGTGGCGCGCTGTCCACCGGGGCCGACAATACGCGGGCGAGCGACCTGCTGAATCGCTTCATGAGCCGCCGAAGCGCCGCTGGACGAGTCGAGGCGGATGGGCTGTTTATCGTCGCGGAACTTTACGACAAAAATCAAATAAAAATGGCAGAATATGTGGTTCCTGGCGCCGAATGGGCGGAGATGCGTCTGAAAAACAGCCGGCATCAGTTCCCCTTGACCGGAGTTTTACATTACGAACGCTTTACATTTGATGGACTTATATTCATCCAAACGATGGAGCCCCTGTTCGATCAGAACGGTCAGCTTCTCGGCTATTTCGAGAGTGTCTTCCAACTGTCGCCCGAGCGATCCGGTGAAATCGTCAAGGACACCGTGACGGTCGTCGCCGTGTCGTCCCTGTCGGTTCTGGGGACGGCGTTGGTGTTGCTACCGATCTTCGTCGCCTTCAACCGAGGCGTCATGGACTTGTCGCGCCAATTACTAAACGCCAACATCGACATTCTGACGGTGTTGGGCAGCGCCATCGCCAAGCGCGACAGCGACACCCACGCCCACAATTACCGCGTGACGATCCTGGCAATCCATCTGGCCGAGGCGATGGGGCTGGACGCCGCCACCATCCGGCAGCTGGTGAAAGGCGCCTTCCTGCACGATGTCGGCAAGATCGCCATCTCCGACAGCATTCTGTTGAAGCCCGGGAAGCTGGACGCCGAGGAATTCGCCGTGATGAAGACCCACGTCGTCCATGGGCTGGACATCTTGCGTTCCTCGATCTGGTTGGAGGACGCCGCCGACGTGGTGGGTGGCCATCATGAGAAGTTTGACGGGTCAGGCTATCCGGTCGGCCTGGCGGGCGACGCCATTCCCATCACCGCCCGTGTCTTCGCCATCGCCGATGTATTCGACGCCTTGACGTCGCGCCGCCCTTACAAGGAACCGATGCCCTTCGCCGCCGCGATGGACATCCTGCACGCCGGATCGGGCACGCATTTCGACCCGCGCGTCTTGGCCTGCTTCGCCGCGATCGCCCCAGACCTGCACGCCCATCTGACCGCCTTGGGGGATCAGGGGGTGGAGACCGAACTGCGTCATCTGGTTGGGCGCTATTTCACGTCCTCGACGCCGGGCGCGGTGAAGAGCCGGCATTCGACCAAATAACGCTCCGCCCTTTGCAACCAGCATGATCGGCGTTTTAGAGCCGATCGCGTAAAGGCGGAACGCTTGAAGCGTGAATTCCGCCAGATAAACAAAGGCCAAAATACCATGCCATTTCAGATTTAGCACATGGCGCACTAGCACTACTTTGGCACATTTTTTATTTTTGGAGCACCCACGAGATTCCCTTGGGCGGGTTTGCGTCATTCATGGGTGCCCGCAAGCGCTTGAGAATGGAACGCGTAGGTATCGACGTGACCACCGACGTGCCTTGGCTCAGCGAATCGACGTCAGAACGGATGAAGCCGGCATCATCGAATCCAAGGCAGATCTGCTTCGAACGTTGGCTGTGCCGTTTCAAGAGGGAAATCGGCGGCGCTTGACGTACCGAGTTTGGGACTGGAATGGCGGGACGCGACCGATAGCGATGATCACTACGTTTACGCCATAGCCCTATGATCTGGGATTTTGTAGTGACTCAGGCCCCAAATTCCAGGGCGCCGTTAAAAAGCGCTCAAGTCAAAGGTCTCCATGAATTTCCGTTCGCCAAATCAGAAGGCTCGCGCAAAATCACTAATCCTCAAGTGGTTCGACGAGAACAGCCAACCACCCGAAATGCGCGGCAAACTCGCGTCGGGCGTGGACCGCTTCGTTGATGAGATAGCCAATCGCGACTCTTGGTCGGAATGCATGACGATCCTGCTCGGCGATCACTTGGCCCCCCACTTCCACGCTTCAGGCCAAGGTTGGCGCGTAGCCCCCTGCCAGAAGGGGCTGGCGGTGAGCACAGTCGTTCCGGGGTGGGGTTTCGGCTGGCGTACGGCCTTCCGCGATGAATACGTCTACGACATGCTCTCGTGGTTGGGGCATTACGCGCGTCAGTACATCCATCGTTCGCATGTAGCTAAGGTGTTGATGATCGCCTGGGAGAGAGACCGCGCAGTTCTTCACCCATTCGGTTCGGAAGCGCATAGTCGACGCAACGGGGCAGTCACTCCTCCGGTCTTGCCAAAGAATGCGCTTTCGACCGCAGTTGAAGACAGTGTTAACCGATGGGGACGAGTTGAACCGGCACCTCGGAGCCGATCTCGCTGGACACGCCGAAATACATTCGATCCGGCGGTTCATCAGGCCGTGTTCCATTTCCTTCGCGGCCAGTCGCTCTTGTCCTCCGGCTTCGAACTCGAAGCCCTGGTCGCCTTTGACTGCGTGTTGCAATCATTGCAGACGATTGGGTGGAGCAGCGTAGTCGGCGATCCACGGCGTAGCCGCTCCGATCTGATCGCGACGCTGGGCCTGCGCCAAAATGACGCACAGCTAGCAGAACATGTGTACTTCCTTCGGAACGAGTTCGCCGCGCACGCAGGCGGCTGGCGTTGGTGGGACACAGGTGAGTATGTGGATGACGAGTTCATGGAAAGAGCGTCCGACATGGCTCTCCGCGTCCTCAACCATGCAGCGGACGCGGAGCCGGCTACCCGGCGAATTAATCCAGAACCTGATAATTGGAGCGACTGGCTAATGGACAGCTTCCCGCTCCTCTTCTCCGCGATCTGGTTTCGAGCTGGGTAAGGCCTCCGATGCGACCAGAAATTTACACAGCGGCAGCGCTCGCAGTCGGTCGGAGATGGCGGAAAGAGTGAGATTCGAACTCGTAAGGTCGTGGGGTGCACGGTCGCCGCTCCGCTCCGGAAACGTGAGCCCAAATAGCACAGGCCGCCCTCATGGGGCGGCCTGTATGGTCTTAAATCGCCACGACGAGCGATTCATGCTGAAAGTAGTTGCCGGGTAGGTTTAAATCTCCACGGCCAACAAATGTTGATTTTAATTATAACCTGCCCGGGCTTGGTGATTCAAGGTTTCGGGTGCGCGATCTCAGGCCTTGTCCGGCGCCGCGGTGTGGAGCGCCAGGGCGTGCAGCTCGCCGCCCATGGTGCCCTTGAGCGCGGCATAGACCATCTGATGCTGCTGGACCCGGCTCTTGCCGCGGAATGCCTCCGACACAATGCGCGCCGCGTAGTGGTCCCCGTCCCCAGCGAGGTCCTCGATCGTCACCAAGGCGTCGGGGAGGGCGGACTTGATCAGCGTTTCGATGTCACGGGCCTGCATCGGCATGGCGTGTGGATCCTCCGGAGAAAACGCTTCAGGATGCGCCCATATAGATGGGCAGCCATGTTTCATGGCGATCCCTGAGCGATTCAACGATGATCGAACGGTCGCCCGGCAGGATCAAGCGGTCGCCGCCGGTCTTGCCGAGCTTCTGCACCGGCACGCCGGCTGCCTGCGCATGGCGGATCAGTTCCACCCCGTGGCTGCTCGGAGCCGTCACCACATAACGCGCCTGATCCTCGCCGAACCACCACGCATAGGCGTCCATGCCCTCGGGCGGGGCTTCCAGGATGGCACCCAGATGGCCCGCCATGGCCATTTCGGCCAGGGCCACCAAGAGCCCGCCGTCGGACACGTCATGCACCGCCGTCGCGATGCCGTCGCGGATGAGGGCGCGCACGAAATCGCCGTTGCGCTTCTCGGCCACCAGGTCCACCGGGGGCGGAGCCCCCTCCTCCCGCTCGCACACGGTGGCGAGGAAGGCGGAGGCGCCGAGCCAGCCGATGCTCTTGCCGATCAGCAGCACCAATTCACCGGAGGCCTTGAAGTCCAGCGTCATGGTGTGCGCGAGATCATCGATCAGGCCGACACCGCCGATCGAAGGCGTCGGCAGGATCGCCTGACCATTGGTCTCGTTGTAAAGGCTCACGTTGCCCGACACGATCGGGAAGTCGAGCGCCTCGCACGCCGCCCCGATGCCTTTCACGCAGGCCACGAACTGGCCCATGATCTCCGGCTTCTCGGGATTGCCGAAATTCAGGTTGTCGGTCACCGCGATCGGGGTCGCACCCACGGCGGTGAGGTTGCGCCAAGCCTCGGCCACCGCCTGCTTGCCGCCCTCGAACGGACCGGCCTCGCAATAGCGCGGCGTGACGTCGGTGGTGAAGGCCAGGGCCTTGGGGCCATCATCCACCCGCACCACGGCCGCGTCGCCGCCCGGCTTCTGCACCGTATTGCCGAGGATGAGGTGGTCATACTGCTCCCACACCCAGCGCTTCGAGCACAGGTCGGGGGAGGCGATGAGCCGCTCCAGCGCATCCGCCACCGAAAGGGAGGTGCGCACGTCGCTCGGGGGGATGACGGGCCGGTCCGCCGGCTCCTCATAGGGCCGGTGATATTCCGGCGCCTCGTCGCCCAGTTCCTTGATCGGCAGGTCGGCTTCCACCACGCCCTTGTGCTTCACCACGAAACGCAGGGCTTCGGTGGTGCGGCCCACCACGGCGAAGTCGAGGCCCCACTTCGTGAAGATGGCCTCGGCCTCGGCTTCCTTGCCGTCGGCGATCACCATGAGCATGCGCTCCTGGCTCTCCGACAGCATCATCTCATAGGCGCTCATGCCCTCTTCGCGGCAGGGCACCGCGTCGAGGTTCAGCTCCACGCCCAGGTCGCCCTTGGCGCCCATTTCGACCGCGGAACTGGTGAGGCCGGCGGCGCCCATGTCCTGGATCGCCACCACGCAGCCCGCCTGCATGATCTCCAGGCACGCTTCCAGCAGCAGCTTCTCGGCGAAGGGGTCGCCCACCTGCACGGTCGGGCGCTTCTCTTCCGCGTCGGCGCCGAATTCTGCCGAGGCCATGGTGGCGCCATGGATGCCGTCGCGGCCGGTCTTGGAACCGAGATAGACGATCGCCCGGCCCACGCCCGCCGCCGCCGCGTAAAAGATCTCGTCGGTCTTGGCGAGGCCGACCGCCATCGCATTGACGAGGATGTTGCCATTGTAGCGCTTGTGGAAGCCCACCGAGCCGCCCACCGTGGGCACGCCGAAGGAATTGCCGTAGCCGCCGATACCCGCCACCACGCCGGCCAAAAGGCGGCGCGTCTTGGCATTGTGGCAATCGCCGAAGCGCAGCAGGTTGAGCGCCGCGATCGGCCGCGCGCCCATGGTGAACACATCGCGCAGGATGCCGCCCACGCCCGTTCCAGCACCCTGATAGGGCTCGATGAACGAGGGGTGGTTGTGGCTCTCCATCTTGAACACCACGGCCTGCCCGCCGCCGATGTCCACCACGCCGGCATTCTCGCCGGGACCCTGGATCACCCGCGGCCCCTTGGTGGGCAGCGTGCGCAGCCAAACCTTGGAGGACTTGTAGGAGCAGTGTTCGTTCCACATGGCGGAAACGATGCCAAGCTCCGTAAGGGTCGGCTCGCGGCCGATGAGCTTCACGAAATGCGCGTATTCCTCCGGCTTCAGGCCGTGTTCGGCCACCAGTTCCGGGGTGATGCGGGGCGTGTTGGGAAGGGTCACAGCGAGTCGATCCGAATTGGGGCGGGCGTCACGCCGCTTTCAGGGCGCCGGCGAGGCTCTCGAACAAGCCGCGCCCGTCGGTCGGGCCGATCTCCGGCTCGATGTAGTTTTCCGGATGCGGCATCATGCCGAGCACGTTGAACTTCTCGGAATAGATGCCGGCAATGCCGTTGATGGAGCCGTTCGGCCCATCGGTCTCGTCGATCTGGCCATCGGGCCGCGCATAGCGGAACGCCACGCGGCCTTCCTTCTCCAGCTCGGTGATGGTGGCCTCGTCCGCCGTGTAGTTGCCCTCGCCATGGGCGACGGGGATGCGGATCAGGTCCGCCTTGCGGTAGGCCTTGGTGAAGGCGGTATCGGCCCGTTCCACGCGCAGCACCACCTCGCGGCAGACGAAGCGCAGGCGCGCGTTGCGCACCAGCACGCCGGGCAGAAGGCCAGCCTCGCACAGGATCTGGAAGCCGTTGCAGATGCCCAGCACCAGCCCGCCCTTGGCGGCGTGCGCGCGCACCGCGTCCATGATGTTGGCGCGGGCGGCGATGGCGCCGCAGCGCAGATAGTCGCCATAGGAGAAGCCGCCCGGCAGCACCACGAGATCGGTGCCCGCCGGCAGCTCATGCTCCGCGTGCCAGACGATATTCGGCTTGGCGCCGGCGACGAGCCTCAGGGCACGCGCGGCATCCCGCTCGCGATTGGAGCCGGGAAAGAGGATGACGGCAGGTTTCATGATCTCTCAATGGGCGTCGGACAAGACTTCTGCAAGGGCGCGGCGCGCCACAAGGTCGGACCGGCTGGCGATGCGTTCGCGCGGGACATCCCGAGGCTCCGGAAGCTCCTGACCACACGGTGGGCCGGACCCGCTCCGCAGGACGGCACCCCGTGGATCAGCGTGCTCGCGATCTCGACCATGGCGTCCCCTCGGTGGTGTCCCCTCGGCGGCATCGGCTTTCAGCTTACCACACCCTCAGGCGAACTCGATCCGATAGGTCTCGATCACCGTATTGGCGAGCAGCTTGTCGCACGCTTCCTTCAGGGCCACCTCGGCGACATCGCGATCGTTGCCCGCGAGTTCCACGTCGAAGACCTTGCCTTGACGCACGCTCTGCACGCCGTTGACGCCGAGCGAACGCAGAGCGCCCTCGATGGCCTTGCCTTGCGGGTCCAGCACCGCCGACTTCAATGTGACGATCACGCGTGCCTTCATGACACCTTTTCTCTCGTTTCGCGCGCCAGGCGCATCGTTCCTGCCCGCGCCGCACCCACCCGGCGTCACCCGCCGCGGCCGGGACCCGGCTGAACGCAAACGGGGGCCTCGTGGCCCCCGCCTAGCATTATTTGCCGACCGGGCTCAATGCCCCGTCGAGCCTCACTTGACCAACACCGGGCCCTTGCCCTGGGTGTTGTCGTTTTCCATGAGGATGCCGAGCCGGCGCGCCACTTCGGTGTAGGCCTCCACCAGCCCACCCATGTCGCGACGGAAACGGTCCTTGTCCAGCTTGTCGTTGGACTTGATGTCCCACAGCCGGCACGAATCGGGGCTGATCTCGTCCGCCACCACGATCCGCATCATGTCGTTTTCCCACAGGCGGCCACATTCCATCTTGAAATCCACAAGACGGATGCCGACGCCGAGGAACAGGCCGGTCAGGAAGTCGTTGACGCGGATCGCAAGCGCGATGATGTCATCGATTTCCTGGGTCGCGGCCCAGCCGAACGCCGTGATGTGCTCTTCCGACACCAGCGGGTCGTTGAGCGCGTCGTTCTTGTAATAGAACTCGATGATCGAGCGCGGCAGCGGAGTGCCCTCCTCGATTCCGAGTCGCGTCGACAGAGACCCGGCCGCCACATTGCGCACCACGATCTCCAGCGGGATGATCTCCACCTCGCGGATCAGCTGCTCGCGCATGTTCAGGCGGCGGATGAAGTGAGTCGGCACGCCGATATCGTTCAACCGGGAGAAGATATACTCCGAGATCCGGTTGTTGAGCACGCCCTTGCCATCGATGACATCGTGCTTTTTAGCGTTGAAGGCGGTCGCGTCATCCTTGAAGTGCTGGATGAGAGTGCCGGGCTCCGGACCTTCATAGAGGACCTTCGCCTTGCCTTCGTAAATGCGGCGGCGGCGCGACATGGGTATATACCGTCGATTGAGGAAATCCATGGGTGTGCCAAGGCTCCGTTCTGGTGACGTTCCTCGGCCGGGTTCGGGTGGCTGTCAGGCAGTCCACGTCTAACCCGCTCGGACACTAGCCGATCCCGAGCCCGGATACAACGCAACTGCGTCAATGATGCAAACGTCATAGGCTTTTGACGGAAAACGGTACCAGGGTGCCCGGCGCGGCGCGCGGCGGCGCAGCGTTCGCGCATGAGGGCTTCTTCCTGATTCCACATTCGGTTACGATAGGGCCAACCAGCCGCCCGCCGCGACCCGCCCGCAACCCGGCCGCGACATGGGGCAGCGCCTCACCGCCGTTGATCTGAGCAGAAGCGACCTATATTCAGGGCACGCGCGCGGGCGGGACGAGACTTCCGCGCACCGTGCTAACCGATCCCCGGTCTACTGCCGGTTACGAAATCGTCACGAAGAGGGCTAAGATGACCACGTTCGACAAGCGCGAAGAAGGGTTTGAAAAGCGC
Source organism: Xanthobacter agilis (assembly GCF_021730435.1). Classification (GTDB taxonomy): domain Bacteria; phylum Pseudomonadota; class Alphaproteobacteria; order Rhizobiales; family Xanthobacteraceae; genus Xanthobacter; species Xanthobacter agilis. The sequence goes on along the minus strand of NZ_JABWGX010000033.1, from coordinate 31,823 downwards.
TTCGCGCTCGACGAGGAGACCCGCTTCAAGGCACTCGCCCGACGCAACAAGAAGCTCGGCCTGTGGGCCGCGGAAAAGCTCGGCCTCTCCGGTGAGGCAGCGGAGGCTTACGCCAAGGAAGTTGTGGTCGCCGACCTTGAAGAGGCGGGCGATGAGGATGTCTTCCGCAAACTGCGCACGGATTTCGACGCCAAGGGTGTCGTCGTGTCCGATCACCAGATTCGCCGCAACATGGACGAATTCCTGGCCGCCGCCGCTACCGAGATGAAGGCGGGCTGATTCCCGTCGTCCGGCGGGCGGGAGCGGTGACGCTCGGGCCACCGGCCGGTGCAAACCCATAAAAAAGGCCGCCCAAGGCGGCCTTTTTCTTTGCCCTCGCCGAAGCGATCAGCGCGAGTAGAACTCGACCACCAGGTTCGGTTCCATCTGCACCGGATAGGGCACCTCGTTCAGCTCCGGGATGCGGGCGAATCGCACCGCGAGCTTGCCGGCGTCAGCCTCGAGGTAATCGGGCACGTCGCGCTCGCCGAGCTGCTGGGCCTCGATCACGAGAGCGAGCTGACGGGAGGCTTCCTTCACTTCCACCACGTCACCGACCTTCACGAGGTAGGAGGGGACGTTCACCCGCTGGCCGTTCACCTTGATGTGACCGTGGGACACGAACTGGCGGGCGGCGAAGATGGTGGGCACGAACTTGGCGCGATACACCACGGCGTCCAGGCGGCGCTCCAGGAGGCCGATCAGGTTCGCCCCGGTGTCGCCCTTCAGGCGGCCGGCTTCCACATAGGTCTTGTGGAACTGCTTCTCGCCGATGGAGCCATAATAGCCCTTCAGCTTCTGCTTGGCGCGCAGCTGCACGCCGAAGTCGGACAGCTTGCCCTTGCGGCGCTGGCCGTGCTGGCCGGGACCATATTCGCGACGGTTCACCGGGCTCTTGGAGCGGCCCCAGATGTTCTCGCCCAGACGGCGGTCGATCTTGTGCTTGGCCGCAATGCGCTTGGTCATGTAACGCGGATCCTTGAATGTTCTAGTGTTAAAGAGGGATCGCGCCCCTCCTCTGCGGAAGCTGCCGACCCGCGAACCGGAAAGTCCACGGGTTGCACGGCTTCCGCCGACAGGCCCTTGCGACGCGCTGCCGCAAAACGCCACGGGTGCGTGAAACGCCGAACGGGCCGAACCCGGCCCGAAGGTGTCCGCCTCTTAAGGGCTCCCGGCCTGAAAGTCAATGTTTGCCGCCTTCGCGATCAGCGCGGGGGGCGCCTTGCCCTTCATTTGGCCTTGCGGACCGGCCGTCACCTTTTAGCTTGCCCCGGTCCCCTCATCGGAGCCACCCCCCATGAAGATCCTCGTGTTCCAGCATGTCGCCGCCGAGCACCCCGGCAGCTTCCGCGACCTCATGCGGGCGGACGGCACCCAATGGCACCCGGTGGAGTTGGACGAAGGCGAGCCGATCCCGCCCCTCGACGATTACGACGCCCTCATGGTGTTCGGCGGCCCGATGGACGTGTGGCAGGAGCAGGAGCATCCCTGGCTGGTGGCGGAAAAGGCCGCCATCCGCGCATGGGCGGCGAAGGATCGGCCCTATCTCGGCGTGTGCCTCGGCCATCAGCTTCTTGCCGACGCCCTGGGCGGCAAGGTCGGCCTCATGGACAAGCCCGAGGTCGGCGTCACCGAGGTTTCGCTCACCCCCGCCGGCCGGGCCGCCCCCCTCTTCACCGGGCTCGCGCCCACCTTTCCCACCTTGCAGTGGCACGGGGCCGCGGTGCTGGAGCTGCCACCCGGCGCCACGGTGTTGGCGGAAAACGCGCACTGTCCGATCCAGTCCATCCAGGTGGGCCGGCGCGCCTTCGGCATTCAGTATCATGTGGAACTGACCGACGCGACGGTGCCCGAATGGGGCGCCATCACCGAATATCGCTGCGCGCTGGAGGCCATCACCGGCCCCGGCGGACAGGCCGCGCTGGAAACCGCGACCCGCGAGAAGATGCCGGTGTTCCAGGCCGCCGCCAGGCAGCTCTATGCCAACTTCAAGTCGGTGATCGCGAACTGAGAGACACCCGCCGGGGGGCAGTCCTTGGCTATCGCCCCTGCCGCAGCGCATGGAGCACCGTGATGGAGGCATAGCCATCGTCGGGGCTGATGCCGGCCTTCTGTTGGAAGGCCCGCACCGCGCGCATGGTGTCGGTGCCCACGCGTCCATCGGTACCGCCGGTGTCGAAGCCGGCGGCGGTGAGGCGCTGCTGCACCTCCTGCACCTCGGCCAGGGTCAAGGCCCGCTCGCCGCCGGGCCACGGCGTCACGAACGGCCCCTCCCCCATGATGCGGTCGCCCAGGTGCACCACGGCAAGGGCATAGTTGGAGGAGGGATTGTAGGAGCGTACCGCATAAAAATTATGGAACAGCAGCAGCGCCGGCCCTCCGGTTCCGCCCGGCAGCCACAGGCGCGCCGGCTCGTCATACCCGGAGAGCGCGCCCCCCTCCACCGTCGTCACCCCGAGGTCGCCCCATTGGCTCAGCGGCCGGTTGCTCTTGTTGTCAGCGAAGGCCGTGTTGAAGCCCTGCGGCAGCTTCGCCTCCACGCCCCAGGGCTCGCCGCGACGGTACTTGCCGCGGCGGACGAGGTAATTGGCGGTGCCGGCCAGCGCATCATCCGGCTTGCCATAGGGGGAGATGCGGCCATCGCCGTCGAAATCCACCCCCATGTTGAGCCAGACTTCGGGCATCCATTGGGTGTGCCCCATGGCGCCGGCCCAGGAGCCGGTCATTTCCCCTGGGGTACCCCAGCCGCGCTCGACGATGACCAGCGCGTTCAGCAATTCCGCCTCCCAGTAACTGCGCCGCCGCGGATCGCCCCAGGCGAGCGCGGCGAGGGAGGGGAACACCGGCTTCATGTGCTTGGGATTGTCGAGCACGTCGCCAAAGGCGCTTTCCATGCCCCAATAGCCGAGCATCACCCGCCGATCGACGCCGAACGCCTGCTCGATCCGGCTGAACAGCCCCGCATATTGGCGCGCCCGCTCCTTGCCGGTGGCGATGCGCCAGTCGGAGACGCGGCGGTTGAGATACTGCCACGTCTGCTCGGTGAACTCAGGCTGCGCCCGGTCCTGGGCATAGACGCTGGTGTCCGGCTTCAGACCCTGGAACACACGATTGTAAGTGGCATCGGAGATGCCCCGCGCCCGCGCCCTGGCGCGGAATTGCTCCACCCAGGCGGGAAACGGCTTGGCCGCCTTCTGCGCAAAGGCGGGCGCGCCCGCGAGCAGCACCGTGCCCAGGAGGCCGAACGAGACGGCGCGGCGGTCGACCCGAACGGCCATGGAACCCTCTCCTTAAATTGCCGAGCGCATTTTCAAGCGAAGGGGCGACCGGTTCGCGTGAAGACATGCGAAAACTCAATGATCTAGCTGGCGGCCGCCCAAGGCCGCACACCGGGCGACCCCAGAATTTCCGGTGGCGCCACCTTTCGGCCGATGATTGTCGCGACGCGTGCGCTGTCGAGCGGCCGCGCGGTGGATATCAGCCGCACCGGAGCATCCGGCGCAAGGTCCGCCGGCGCCGGCCCCAGAAGCTGCGTCACCCGCCGCGCGATGGCGGGCGCCGGGTCCACCCAGGAGACCGGCCACGGCGCAAGGCGCTCCAGGCGGTCGCGCAGAAGCGGATAGTGGGTGCACGCCAAGACCACCGTATCGGTCCGCCGACCACCCGCCGCGACGAAGCAGGGGGCGATCTCGGTCCGGATGGCGTCATCGGCCACGCTTCGGCCGGCGAGCGCCGCCTCGGCCAAGGCGGCGAGCCGGGGAGCCGGCACAAGGGTCACCTCGCACTGGGCGGAGAATTGTCGGATGAGGTCGGCGGTGTAGTCCCGGCGCACCGTGCCGGGGGTGGCCAGAATGCTGACCCGGCCGCTGAGGGACGCCGCGCAGGCCGGCTTCACCGCCGGCACCGTGCCGACGAACGGCAGGGCATGGCGCGCGCGCAGGCTCGGCAGCACCACGGTGGAGGCGGTGTTGCAGGCGATCACCACGAGCGCCGGTCGCACCGCGGCGATGAGGCGGCCGACCACCTCGTTCACGCGGGCAACGAGCGCCTGGTCGCTCAGGTCGCCATAGGGAAAGCCGGCATCGTCGGCGGCATAGACGAAGCGCGCATCGGGACGGACGCGGGCCACCTCGCGGAACACGGAGAGGCCGCCGGCGCCGGAATCGAACACGAGGATCGTCGGCGCCGGGTGGGATGCGGGCAACACGGCTTGAAGTCTCTCGGCAGAAGCAGTGACGGTCGTCATAGCTTATCCCCAACGGCACGGGCGATAGTGTGGCCCCGCACCGTAAAGGAAACATAAGTGCCCGCCGGACAGCGGCCCGCTGCTCAGCCCTGGCTCTCCGGCATGCGCAGCACCAGGCCGTCCAGTTCCGCCGTCAGCCGGATCTGGCAGGACAGGCGCGAACTGGGGCTCACCTCGCTGGCAAAATCGAGCATCCCTTCCTCCATCTCGGAAGGCTCGCCCACCTTCCCCACCCACGCCTCGTCCACATAGACGTGGCAGGTGGCGCAGGCGCAGGCGCCCCCGCATTCCCCGACGATGCCGGGCACGCCATTGCGCACGGCGGCCTCCATGGCGGTCGAGCCTTCGGGTGCGTCGACCTGGTGAGAGGTGCCGTTGAATTCGATAAAAGTGAGTGCGACCATGGATTTGCCGTAACCGCGCCGAATGGATTGAAGCCCTTCCAGGGAAGGTCCTGGGCGCCCTATAGCCCCAACATCCCGGCGAAGCCAGCACGAAGCGAGGGGCGTATTAACGATATCTTCATTCTCGCGACGCGCCCGGTTCAAAGCCTTCGCCACCCTGGATAGGATAAGGAACAGTAAACCAATTCCGCGGCCGCACGGGGCCAAGGGGCCTTGGCTGGCCCCGCGCATGTGGGATCGGTGGCGGACAGCCGGTGACATCACCAGCCGGCCGCCCTGAAGGCAAAGGCGACGGCGACATGAAGACTCCGATGAAGGTCCAGGATCCGACCGAGGTCGCTCTTTCGGCGATTCAGGAGGCGCTGACGCTGGAGCTGGACAATGCCCAGCAGGCCCAGGCCGCCAAGGAGGCGAAAGAGCAGGCCCCTCCGGTCGAGGTGGCCACGGAGCCGCCAGCCACCGAACCGGAGGCGAGCACCGAGGCGCCGGCGCCCGCGGACGAACGGCCGGTGCCCGCGCAGCCCATCGGGCGCCGGGCCCCACGCACCACGCCCGCGGCCGAGGACAGCCGGCGCGAAGGACCGCGCCGCCCCCGCGAGACGCCCGAGCGGCGGGCCGCCAATGACGACCGCCAGAATATCGGCTTGATGCTCAGCCGCCTGCGCCGTCCCGCCTCGACCGCCCCCTATTGGTGGGCGACCGCGGCCGCCCTGGTGTGGATCGCGGTGGGCATCGCCCTCGCCTACACCTATCAGCGGGGCCTGATGGCCAATTCGGAAGGGCTCCAGTCCCTGCTGAATTCCCCGGCGCTGCTCGGTGTGTTCGCGTCCATCCTGGTGCCGCCCCTCGCCTTTTTCGGCCTGGCGGCGCTGGTCCGCCGCTCGCAGGAGCTTCAGGGCATCGCCCGCGCCATGACCGAGGTCGCCATGCGGCTCGCCGAGCCCGAGGCCCTCGCCACCGACACGGTGGTGAATGTGGGCCAGGCGGTGCGCCGCGAGGTGGCGGCCATGGGCGACGGCCTCGACCGCGCCGTGACCCGCGCCGGCGAGCTGGAAGCCATGGTGCGCACGGAAGTCTCGCTGCTCGAGCGGGCCTATGGGGACAACGAGGTCCGCATCCGCACCCTGATCGACGACCTCCAGGCCGAGCGCCAGAACATCCAGCTCGAGACCGAGCGCCTGCGCGAAGGCATCGCCGGGGCCGAGACCGTGCTCTCCAACGAGGTGCGGGACGCCTCCGCGCGCATCCAGGAGAGCATGCTGACCGCCAGCGAGCGCGTCACCGAGATCCTCGGCGAAAAGGGCGAGCACATCACTTCCGCCCTCGCCCGGGTCGGCGATTCCATGATCGACGGTCTCACCGCCAAGGGCACCGAGCTGATCGACCGGCTGCAGGTGACCGGCACCGAGATCCGCCAGGATCTCTCCAACTCCGCCGACGTGCTGGTGAAGACCCTGAAGTCGCGGACCGACGATCTGGCCACCAACCTCCTGTCGTCCACCTCCGAAGTGGCGGTGCTGATCGACCGTTGGGGCGACGACGTCAACGTCAATATCGAGCGGCTGAAGACCAACATCAGCGACACCCTGGCCGAGAACGGCGGCAACCTCACCGCCGAGATCGCCGCCCGCATCGACGCCGCCAGCGGCGCCATCCGCGCCGCCGCGGAATCCATCGTCGCCGATTTCGGCAGCCGTGGAAATGACCTGGTGCTTCAGCTCGACAAGAGCGGCGAGGCGGTCAGCGAAGCCATCGGCGCCCGTGGCGCCGAAGTGGCGGCGCGCATCACCGCCGCCGGCGACGCCTTCCGCACCGCCGCCGAGGCCGCCGCGACCGACTTCGGCAATCACGGCAGCGCGCTGGCCGCCCATCTCGACAAGAGCGGGAGCGCCGTCAGCCAGACCGTGGGAGCCGCCAGCGAAGCCTTCCGGAACACCACCGAAGCCGCGATGGGCGATTTCGGCGCACGCGGAACGGAATTGGCCGCCCAGCTGGAAAAGAGCGGGCTCGCAGTGGGCGAGATCCTCAGCGAGGCGGGCGCCACCCTGCGCACCACCGCCGACGCCGCGTTGGCCGACTTCGGCGCCCGTGGCAGCGACGTCTCCGCCCAGCTCGAAAAGAGCGCCGCCACCGTGAGCGGCAGCCTCGAAGCCGCCAGCGACGCCTTCCGCGCCACCGCCGAAGCCGCCGTTGCCACCCTCGGCGATCACGGCAGTGAACTGGCGCTGCGTCTCGACAAGACCGCCGACGCCGTCAGCCAGACCATCGGCGCCGCCAGCGACACCCTGCGCACCGCCACCGAAGCCGCGATCGCGACCCTTGGCGATCACGGCAGCGCGCTGGCGCTGCGTCTCGACAAGACCGCCGATGCCGTTAGCCAGACCATCGGTGCCGCTGGCGACGCCCTGCGCGCCGCCACCGAAGCCACGGTCGCCGATTTCGGCGATCACGGCAGCGCGCTGGCGCTTCAGCTCGACAAGACCGCCGACGCCGTCGGCCAGACCATCGGCGCCGCCAGCGACGCCTTCCGCGCGGCCACGCAGGCCAGCGTCGCCGATTTCGGCAGCCGCGGCAGCGACCTCGCCGGCCAGATCGAAAAGGCCGGAGAAACCATCGCCGACACCCTGGCGGCACGCGGCGCCGAGGTGGCCGATCGTGTGATGGCCGCCAGCGACGCCTTCCGTGCGACCGCCGAGGCCAGCGTCGCCGATTTCGGCAGCCGCGGCAGCGCCCTCGCCGACCAGATCGAAAAGGCCGGGGAAACCATCGCCGACACCCTGGGCGCACGCGGCGCCGAGGTTGCCGATCGCGTGATGGCCGCCAGCGACGCCTTCCATGCCGCCACCGAGGCCGCCCTCGCTGATTTCGACACCCGAGGCACCGATCTGGTGCTGCAGCTGGAGCGCAGCGGCGAGGTCATCGGCGAGACCGTGGCCATCCGTGGCGCCGAGATCGCCGACCGCATCGAGGACACCAGCGCCCGCATCATCGACGCCATCACCGTGAGCGGCGACGCTTTGCCCCAGCGCCTCGTCGAGAGCGGGGATCGCATTGCCGCCGCGCTCGACCGTTCGGTGGCCCAGGCCGGCGCCAACCTCACCGAGAAGGGCGCCGAGATCGCGACCTCCCTCGCCGCCGCCGGCTCCGACATCACCGACCGCCTGTCGGTGGTGAGCAACCAAGTCACCAAGGCCATCGGCGCACGCGGCAGCAAGGTCACCGACGCCTTCCGCGAGACCGCCGACACCCTGGTCAATGCCATGGGCAGCAAGGGCGACGCCATCAAGGAGATGCTTGGCACCCAGCTCCGGGCGATCGACGAGGCCTTCACGGTCCAGGGTGCCGAGCTGGCCGAGCGGCTGCACCACGACGGCAGCGCCTTCGCCCGCGCGGTGAACGACGGGGTCAAGGCCTTCGACAACACGGTGAAGGTGCAGGCGCCCGAGCTGATCGACCAGATCAATCATCGGGTGAACGAGGTGAACGAAAATCTGCGGCTCGCCGTGGACAATCTCGACGAGCGCCTCGCCTCCACCACCTCCAATGTGGCGGGGACCCTGGACCAGCGCATCGCCCGCATCGAGCAGACCCTCGACCAGCGCGCCCAGAGCCTCACCGAGACCCTCGCCAGCCGCACCGTGGATCTGGCGCGCACCTTCGTCGAGGGCGCCACCAGCACCACGTCCGCCCTGGACAAGTCGATGGAGACCCTCGACGGCTTCTTCGCCAGCCGCAACAAGGTGCTGGGCGAGACGCTGATGGACCGCGCGGAAGTGGTCCAGCGCGCCCTTGGCGCCCGTGCCCAGGACATCGCCAGCCTGCTGGATGGCCGTGTGCACCACATCGAGGAGCTGGTCATCGGCCGCCTCGACGGCGTCGCGGCCGATCTGGAGGCGCGCGGCGGCGCGGTCGCGGACGGTCTGGCACGCCGCATGGAAGCCGTCTCCGGCACCCTCAAGAGCAACGCGGCGGAGGTCGAGCGCTCGCTCACGGCCCTGTCGCTCAATGTGGGCCAGGCCCTGACCGGACACGCGGAAAAGGTGGCCGACGCGCTGGGCACCCGACTCAACGAGATCGCCCACCTGATCGACGACAAGAACGGGGCCTTCCTGGTGGCCCTGGAGCGCACCAGCCAGCGCGCCGTCGCCGAGATCACCGCCACCAACACCGGTCTCAAGGGCGATGTGCAGGCCATCATCGAGCGCCTGGGCGACGCCAATTCCACCTTCCAGAGCGCCATGGCCAATGCCGTGAGCAACCTCGGCGACTTTTCAGGCACCTTTGCCCGTCAGGTCGAGGACTTCAGCGCCACCGTCGGCGCCATCGGCGAGACCGCCGACGCCACCGCCGCGCGCTTCGATGCTCAGATCAGCTCGCTCAAGAGTGTGTCCGGCAGCACGTTGTCGGAGATCAGCACCCTCACCGAGCGCCTGGAGCAGCAGAGCCGCTCCCTGGGCGAAGCGTCCCAGGCCCTGGGCGTCACCCAGGAGCGGGTCGAGGCTACGCTCAACGCCCGCCGCGCCGCCATGGCGGAACTCGCCGGCGCCATGACCGCCCGCGTGGCCGACATGGACGGCCGCATGCAGCACTTCCACGCCATGCTCGACGACAGCTTCAAGGCCGCGCAGAGCCGCGCCCGCGAGATTGCCGGCGTGGTGGCCGAGGCCGCCTCGGGCTCCACCCAGGCCCTCGAAAGCCAGGTGGAACATCTGCGCACCGCCGCCGAGCAGGAGCGCGAGCGGGTCGCGGCCGCGCTCCGGCAGACGTATGAGGCGGCCATCCAGGACGTGCGCCGCATGTTCGGCGACACCGGAAGCCAGTTCACGGAGGCCGCGCACGAGCTGAAGCGCACCACCGAAGAGGTGCAGCAGGCGATCGAGCTGGCCCGCACAGAAATGAAGCGGGGCCTCATGGAGCTGCCGGCGGAAACCGAGGCGACCGCCGCCAGCATGCGCCACGCCGTGGCCGAGCAGATCAAGGCGCTCGCGGAGCTGAACGAGATCGTCGCCCGCCAGGGTCAGGCGTTCGATGTGGTCGAGGCCGGCGCCCGTGCCACGGCGCAGGATCTGGCCCTCGACTCGGTGGCCCGCGAGCTGGCGGCCCTCGTGCCGCAGGCATCGGCTCACCAGCCATCCGAGCCGGTCGTTGAGACCCCGGCGCCGCTCCCCCTCGAACAGGCACCGGACCTGCCGGTCGAGGCTGACGTCGCCGCGGTCGCTCCGGCGGTTGCCGAGGACGCAACGGTGGCGGTAGACGCGACGGGCACTGCGGAGGCCCCCGCGCAGATCGCGGCGATCCCGGACCGGGAGGAGCTTCTGAGCGAGCTGCTGGCCCTTGCCACGGACGATCTCCACCCGCGGGAGACCGGCCCTGCCCCGCGCCGCCGCCCGGAAAGCCTTGTCCCGCCGCGCCGCGCCGCCGCCCGCCCGGTGCCGGAGACGGTGGAGGCCCTCACCGCCGAGATCGGCCGGCTGGTGGACGCGACCGTGGCCGCCGATTGCTGGGATCGCCAGTTGAACGGCCAGCATGCCGCCTTCACCCGGCGCATCTACACCCTGCAGGGCCTGCAAGCCTTCGAGACCCTGCGTCGGCGGTACCAGGACGAACCGGCCTTCCACGACCAGGTAGACCACTACATTGCCGAATACGACGACCTTCTGGAGCAGGTGAGCGCCGGAGAGAACGGTAACGTGCTGACCCGCACCTATCTCTCTTCCGACCCCGGCAAGGTCTACACCATGCTCGCGCACATCGCCGGCCGCCTCGATTGAGGCGGCCGCGTGCCGCGACCGCTGGCGACGTGGTGTCGCGCCGGCGGTATGGACTTATTCGTGTAATATAATTTCGCTTCAACTGCCCGCAGCCTAACGCCTGCGGGCGTCGCATGGCCCAGTCAGGGAGCCTTCCATCCATGAAGACCTATATCTGCGCCGCGTATGCCGGGGGCCAGGGCAAGACCACCCTTGCCCAGATGGTGTATTCCGCCCTGAAAAAGCGCGAGCTGGCCTACAAGCTCGTGGCCGCGGACTTCACCGACGGCACCGGCCATTCGAAGATTGGAAAGTTCTTCCCCACCAAGGTTCTGGAACTGGGCATCGGCTCCGCCCTTGCCTCCACCAAGACCGAGAACGACGCCAACGCCCCGCTGCGCTACTGGGATCGTTTCGGCGGCCTGCTGCTCACCGGCGGCGCGGTGCTGGATCTCGGCGCGAATGTGGTGCCGCAACTGGTGCAATGGGCGCATCACCGGCGCGTCGCCCACATCATGCAGCAGCGTAACTCGCCTGACATCGACCTCCTGGTCATCACCAAGCCCGAGTCCCACTCCATCGAGAACGTCGCGACCTTGGTGGAGGATGTGGTGGTGGGCGGTGCGCTGCCGGTGGCGAACATCATCGTCGTGCGCAATGCGGTCGGCGGCACCTTTGATCCCCAGGCCTTCGCCCGTGTCGAGAAGGCGGCCGCCGGCCGCAATCTCCACCTGATCGATCTGCCACGTTGCACCTCGGAACTGTGGTCGCATCTGGAGCGGACCTATACGCCCGTGGAAGAGGCCCTTTCCGCGACCGAGAACGATCTTGCCGAAAAGTTCGGCATCGAGATCTGGTCCGCTTATGCCGGCCTCATGGATCTGCGCACCTGGGCGGACGAAGTCTATGGCGAATTGAACAAGGTCGGCATCTGAGGCCTCGCCCCCGCCGACACACGGTCATATCCGGCACCAGAAAGACCCCCGCCGGTGATGGCACCGGCGGGGGTCTTTCTCGTTCCAGAGAGCATCACCCCGCCGCGCGCGCCGGCCACGACATGGCCCGACCGCGCGATGCGTGTCGTGACGCACCGCTTCACGCACAGGGATTTATCGCGACGCGTCAACGCGTGCCCTGGCGCGGCCGGCCGAGCGGATTTCGGCGATGAAAAGAAGCGATCGGCGGCGGAGCGCGCGGGACCAGGAGAGCCCTTAAACCTGCCCCGATGGACGCCACACAAGGCGCTCGACGTCCGCCCGAGGTGGGCTTGCCGGGAACCACTCCAGGCGGCGCGGGTTCAGAACTTGCCCGAGGCCCAGCGCACCATGGCGACCAGCACCTGATCGGACGCCGTGTCGAGCGCGGCGGTCGCCTCCGGCCCGGAGCTTCCCGTGGCCGGAACCTGTGCCTTGAACACCTGCGCCGCCAGAATGCGGCCGCTCTGGTTGCCGATCAGCTTGGCCGACAGCTCCACCACCGCCACCGGCCCCTCGGGCGTGATGCGCAGGCCGAACATGCGGATGTCCGTAACCAATTGGTAATCGGCGATGATGCCCTCGCCGGGGCGGGCCACCCGCTTCAGCCGGCTGCCGTTTTCAAATGACTGGATGATGCGCGCCTGAAGCAGCGACGGCAGGCTGTCGCCCCATTGGGCATCGCCGAGATAGGCGATCTGTCCCGCCGCGGGTTCGACATAGATCTTGTCGGTGTTCAACGCAGCCAAGGCATACGGCGGCGCCACGACGAGTTGCCCGTCGCCCCGCCCGCCGGCGGTAAAGCCCTGCGGAGCGGAGAGATTGAAGGTGGGCGTGGGCGCCGAACCGCAGGCCGCCAGCACCAGGGGAAGGCAGAGCACTCCGGCTCGGGCCATCCAACCCCAGCCCTTGAGGCCGCTCAGGACAGGGGAACGGCTCCTGCGCGCGTGGGTCATGCTGCTGCTCATCGCCTGTAGGTCGGCACGGATTGACCGCCGCCCATAATGAATTGCTGCGGATTGCGCTCAATGCTGCGCAGGACGCGGTCGATCTCGCTCAGGGTCCGCCGCCCGTCCGTCGCCAAGGCTTCATACTGGCGCAGGCCCGGCCCGGTGAAGCGGGCAATCTCGTTGGTGAGGAGCGCGGTGCGCTGGTCCAAATTGTCCGCGAGCTGACGCACGGAGGTCGCCGCATCGGTCGCCTGGGCGAGAAGCCCGTTCTTGTCCTCGGTCGCCGCCTTCAGATTGTCCACCACCGTATCCACCTTGCCGGCGACGTCGTTCAGCTGCGTCACCAGATTCTTGGATTGCTCGATAAGGGTGCCGATGTCATTGGAGCGGTCCGCCACCGCCTTCGAGAACACTTCCACATTCTTGATGATGGCGGCGATCTCCTCGGGATTGATGGCCTGCAGCACCACCTCGATCTTCCGCGCCACGCCTTGCGCCGCGCTCAGCAGACCGGCCATGCCGGTGCCGCCGTCGGAGGGAATCCGCGGAACGCCGTCCGGCCCGATGGGCAAAGGCGGCGCGTCCGGCTTGCCGCCGCGGATGCCCACCGCGACGATGCCGGTGATGCCCTGGGATTCAAGGCCCGCGCGCGCATCCGACAGAACCGGCACCGACCTGTCGATGCTCACCCGCACCAGCACTTGCCCGGGCTGGTTGGGCACCAGGTTGAGGCTCTGCACCTGGCCCACGGGAATGCCGTTGAACAGCACCGAATTGCCCTGGCGCAGACCGGCCACCGAGCCGTCGAAAACGATCTCATAGGCCTTGCGGGCACTGGAGTCCTGCGGCCCGGCGAACCAGTACACGAAGCCGAACGCGGCCACGATGATGGCCAGCGTGAAGGCTCCGATGATGGTGTAATTGGCCCGTGTTTCCATGCCTTGCTCTCGATTGCCCTGACCGCGACGGCCGCCTTCAGCCGCGCCCCTGCATCACCGCCCGTGCCCGTGCGCCGTGGAAATAGGCGCGCAGCCACGGATGCGTCGCCTGCATCATGGTTTCGATGGTGCCCTGTGCGATCACTTTCCCCTCTGCCAAGGCCGCGATGCGATCGCAGACCGTGTGCAGACTATCCAGGTCGTGAGTTACCATGAAAACGGTGAGCCCCAAAGTCTGCTGCAACGTGCGGATGAGCTCGTCGAACTCACCCGCGCCGATGGGGTCGAGCCCCGAGGTGGGCTCGTCCAGAAACAGGATTTCCGGGTCGAGCGCCAGCGAGCGGGCAAGCGCCGCGCGCTTGATCATGCCGCCCGACAATTCCGAGGGCAGCTTTTCCGCCACGTCCGGCTTCAGGCCCACCATCTCGATCTTGGCGAACGCGATGTCGTCCATCAGCCCTTGCGAAAGCTTGAGATTTTCCCGCAACGGGAACTGGATGTTCTGCTTGACCGTCAGCGATGAGAACAACGCGCCCTGTTGGAACAGCACGCCCCAGCGCCGTTCCACCGCCGAGCGCTGCGTCTCGTTGAGGTCGTCGAGATTTTCCCCGAACACCTCCACCAGCCCGGAACGCTTGGGCACCAGACCCAGGATCGTGCGCGTGAGCACCGACTTGCCGCCGCCGGAGGTGCCCACGAAGCCGAGGATCTCGCCCCGGTACACGTCGAGGTCCAGGTGGTTCAGCACGATGCGGTCGCCAAACCCCACGACGATGTCGCGGACCTTGATGATGGCTTCCTTGCCGTTGGCGGCGGGAGCGTCGGCGGGTGAGGTGCGTGCGTCCATCCCCGCCTCACATGTTGATCGCGGCGAAGAACATGGCAAACACGCCGTCCATGACGATCACCAGGAAGATCGCCTTCACCACCGATTCCGTGGTGTGGGCACCCAGGGATTCCGCGCTGCCGCCCACCCGCATGCCCTCCAGGCACGCCACGATGCCGATGGTCGCCGCCATGAACGGGGCCTTGATCATGCCGACGTTGAACTGGTCGAGGTCGATGGCGCTCTTGAGGCGCTGCATGAAGATTTCGGGCGTGATGCCGCCATACCCCCACGATACCAGCCCGGCCCCGAAGATGGCGGCCATGGAGCCGATGAAGGTGAGCATCGGCAAGGCGATGACCAGCGCCATGATGCGCGGCACCACCAGCACCTCGATCGGATCGAAGCCCATCACGCGCAGGGCGTCCATCTCCTCGCGCATGCGCATGGAGCCCAGTTCCGCCGTATAGGCGCTGCCCGAGCGGCCGGCGATCATGATGGCGACGATGAGCACGCCGAGCTCGCGCAGCACCAGCACGCCCACCATGTCCACCACATAGATTTCCGCCCCGAAGCGGCGGAAATTGAAGATGCCCTGCTGCGCCAGGATGCAGCCGATCAGGAACGTGATGAGGATGATGATGGGCACCGCGCGGAAGCCCACCCGATCGAGCTGGTTCACCATCGCCGTGAAGCGGAAGGTGCGCGGCCTCATCACCACCCGCATCATGGCGGCGATGGTGGCGCCGATGAAATTGAGCAAGGCCAGGGCATCGATGCCGGTGTCGACCACCGAGTGGCCCAGCCGCTCCACGATGGCCTCCTGCCGCCGGGCCGCCGGGCGCGGGTCGCGACCGGCGCGGGCCATTTCGTCCAGCAGGATCTTGTAGCGCGGCGAGAGGCCCTGGATCGCCGTGGCGATGCCCTGCCCATCCCAGGCCCGGCGCAGGCGCTCGAACAGCAGCGCCCCGAAGGTGTCCATGCGCTCCACGCCGGCGAGGTCGAAATCGACCCCCTTGGGCGAAGGGTATGCTGCCACCGCCTCACCCACGGCATGCTCCAGCTCGTCCGCATGTTCGGACGTCCACTCACCCCGTCCCGCGACGGTCAGGCGATCATCCTGAGTATGCACGGAAATCAGTGAGGTATGGGGCAACGCGACCTCTCCAGGACCCGGTTGTCTGTCGGCCGGCGGATCCTGGCCGGACATGCCCCGGCCTTTCCGCTTCGGCGCGGCAGGCGGAATGCGATCACCCCCGTGGACGCAGTCACCCGCGCTTATACCCGACCATCTGCAACTGACCATCCGCAACGGGCTGGACGGGATGAATGACATCCGAGCCATGCCCCAGCCACATGTTCCGTCGAATCGGCTTACGATTCGAGACGGCACGCGTCGCTGACGGATTTCCTTATCATATTGGGCCGCGCTGCCGACGCCCTACGGTTCTTTGCCGGGCGGTTTTTCGGCGACATCGGCATTTGAGGCACACCTTGACCACGACCACAGCCCCCGCACCCGCACCCGCACCCGCCTTGAGCGTGAGTATCGAGCGCTTTCCCATCAACGGCACCTTCACCATCGCGCGCGGCTCCAAGACCGAGGCCGTGGTGGTGGTGGCGCGGCTGGACGCCGGCGCGCACCAGGGTCGCGGGGAATGCGTGCCCTACCAGCGGTATGGAGAAACCGTTGATGGGGTGGCCGCCACCATCGCCGCCTTGGCGCCGGAGATCGCGGCGGGCCTGGACCGGGTAGGTCTTCAGCGGCGTCTGCCGGCGGGGGCGGCGCGCAATGCCCTCGATTGCGCGTTCTGGGACCTGGAGGCGAAGCAGAGCCGGATTCCGGCCGCGACCCGCGCCGGCATCACCACACTGAAGCCTTTGGAAACCGCCTTCACCTTGAGCCTCGACACGCCCGCCGCGATGGCGCACGCTGCCGCCGGCGCGGGCCGCCCGCTGTTGAAGCTGAAGCTGGGCGCCCCCGGCGATCCCGAGCGGCTGGCCGCCGTGCGCGCCGCTGTGCCCGGCGCCCGGCTCATCGTCGATGCCAACGAGGGTTGGACCACGGCCGAGCTGCCGGGCCTCCTCGCCGCGTGCGCGGCCGCCGGCGTGGAACTGGTGGAGCAGCCCCTGCCCGCCGCCGACGACGGCGCACTCGCCCACATGCCCCACCTTGTGCCGATCTGCGCCGACGAAAGCGTCCATGACCGTTCGGGCCTCGCCGCGCTGCGCGGTCGCTACGATGCCATCAACATCAAGCTCGACAAGGCCGGCGGCCTCACCGAGGCGCTGGCTTTGGCGGCGGAGGCGGAGCGGCTGGGGTTCTCGCTGATGGTCGGCTGCATGCTGGCGAGCTCGCTTGCCATGGCGCCGGCGCTGCTGGTGGCGCAGCGGGCGCAGGTGGTGGACCTCGACGGCCCCCTGCTGCTCGCCCGCGACCGCACGCCGGGCCTGCGCTATGAGGGCGCGACGGTCTATCCGCCGGTGCCGGCCCTCTGGGGCTGATCTCCGCCCGCGCGCCGCCGCGCCAGCAGGGCGACCAGCGCCCCGAGGACACCCAGCACCGCCGACACCGCGAACGCCTTCGCCCCGACCGCGACCCAGAGCGGGCCGGAGGCCACCGTTGCCGCCGACATGAAGATGTTCACCGTCCAAGCCGCCAGGGACTGGCCGGCGCCGGAACGATGGGCGGCGACGCCGCGGGCCACCATCTCCACCATGCCGAGATAGGTGGCGCCGAAGGTGAAGCCATGGAGCAATTGCAGCGGAAACAACAGCGCCAGGGGCGGATCGAACATCATGACGCCGAACCGCGCCAAAGCGGCGACACCCCCAAGGACGATCAGCCGATAGGGGCCGATGCGGCCCATGAGCCGGGTGCCGAAGCGGAACAGCACGATCTCCGCCGCGACCCCCGTGGCCCACAGCAGGCCAATGGTGGTGAGCGACCAGCCTTCCGCCCGCCAATGCACCGAGGCGAAGGCATAGAGCAGGGCATGGCTCGCCTGCACCAGGGCCACCGCCACCACGCCGAGCACCAGTGCCCTGGGCACCGGCCCGCGCTCCCGCTCGTGGGGCGCCGGCGCCGGGGGCGCATCCAGCTCCGGCAAGGTCAGCGAAACGGCGAGATAGGACAATTGGCCGAGCACCATCCACAACACCACCGATCCCGCCCCGGTGGCGGTGATGACGAGGCCCCCCGCCACATTGGCCACCAGGAAGGCGCCCGACCCCCATTGCCGCGAGCGGCCATAGTCCGCGCGCCCCGCCCGCGCCTGCCGCGCGGCATAAGAATCGAGCAGGGCGAAGCTCGGATGCCAGCTCAGCGCGATCAGCCCCAGCACCAGGAAAACAACCAGGGGATCATGGGCGAGGGCGAGCAGGCCCATGGTGAGCACGGTCATGGCGGCAAGCGCGGTCAGCGTCGCCCGCGGCCGCCCCACATGGTCCGAGACGAAGCCCAGCACCGGAGTGGCGAACAGCCGCGTCACCAGGGGCACGGCGATGGCGATGCCAATTTCCTGCGGATCGAGCCCCCGGCTCTGCAACCACAAGGGCAGATAGGGCATCTGGATGCCCAGCGGCAGGTAGAAGGTGGCGAACGCTGCCCCGAGGGCGACCTTCAGGTTGCCACGCGGGTGACGGCGCGCGCCAGGGCCGGGTTCCGGAGCACGGTTCATGCCGGGCTCGGCCCCCGGTGATGGCGATCCGATGGATGAGGAACCGGAGGAAGCAGAACCCGTGGACATGAAATCAGAAGACTCGTTCTGCCCCACGCCGGCCGCCGGGCGGAATCACCAGGAGCGCAGGGCGCGGAAGGGGTAGCACCCGCCGACCGCCGCGCGAACCGCGCCGCTCGCAGCCGGCCCCAGGTTCGCACGGGTTAAGCGGGCGAGGCGCCTTCACCCCCTCAGGCAGCGGGTGAAGGTTTCCGCGTCCACATTGCCGCCGGACAGCACGATCACCACTGTTCCCTCCGCCTGCAACCGGCCTTCCAGCAAGGCCGCCAGGGCCACCGCCCCGCCCGGCTCCACCACCAGTTTCAGCTCGGTAAAGGCATAGGCGACCGCACGCGCCACCTCGTCATCGGTGGCGGATGCCGCCTCTCCCACCAGATCACGGGAAATGGCGAAGGTGATCTCGCCCGGCGTCGGCGCCAGCAGTGCGTCGCAGAACGAACCGGTGGGCGCGGCATTGCGCTCGCGCACGCCGGAGCGAAACGAGCGGGCATGGTCCTCGAACCCCGCCGGCTCGCACGCCACCACATGGGCGCCGGGCACCCGCGCCTTCACCGCCAGCGCAATGCCGGCGATCAGGCCGCCGCCGGAGGCGTTGGCTGCCACCAGGTCCGGCGCAAGGCCCAGGACTGCCAGATCCTCGATGATTTCGAGGCCGACCGTGCCCTGGCCGGCGATCACGTCCTTGTCGTCATAGGGCGGCACCATCACCGCGCCGCGCTCCGTGGCGATGGCGCGGGCAATGGCGTCGCGGTCCTCGGTGGCGCGATCATAGCCGACCACTTCGGCACCAAGGGCAAGGGTGCGCTCGCGCTTCAGGGCGGGCGCATCATGGGGCATCACGATCACCGCCGGCATGTTCAGGAGCCGGGCGGCGGCGGCCACGCCCTGGGCATGATTGCCCGAGGAACAGGCCACCACGCCGGCGCGCCGCGCGCCCTCGGGAATCTGCACGATGCGATTGTAGGCGCCGCGAAATTTGAAGGAGCCGGTGCGTTGCAACGTCTCGGGCTTCAGGAACACGCGGGTTCCCACCCGATCGCTGAGGACGGGCGAGAACACGAGCGGCGTGCGCACCGCAACGCCCTTCAGGCGCTGGGCGGCGGCATCCACATCGGCGGCGGTGGGCAGGGCAATGGAGGCGGTCATGCTCCCGAAGCTACCCGACGCCGCAGCCGAAGGCGATAGCGCCGTGCGATCGGGCCGATGTCGTGGGCGATCAAGACGTTGTCCAGGAACTGGCGGGCGCTTTCCCGCCATGTATAGCGCTCGCCGAACCGCCGTGCGGCGGCGGGCGACAGCTCCAACGCCTTCAGGCAGGCGGCGCGCAGGTCTTCATCCAGAATGCCGACCTGTTCGGTCGCCCCCTCCAGCACATCCATGGGGCCGGTGACCGGATAGGCCGCCACCGGCAGGCCGCTGGCCATGGCTTCCAGGAGCACGATGCCGAAGGTATCGGTGCGGCTCGGGAAGCAGAAGACATCACAGGCCGCATAGACCTGCGCCAGATCCTCCCCCTCCTTCGGCCCCAGGAAATGCACCTCGGGATAGCGCGCCTTGAGGCTTTCCAGCGCCGGGCCGCCGCCCACCACCACCTTGGAGCCCGGCAGATCGAGCCCCAGGAACGCCTCGATATTCTTTTCCACCGCCACCCGGCCCACGAACAGGAACGCCGGGCGCGGAATGTTCAGCGTCGCCTCCGGACGCGGGCGGAACAGGTCCGCATCCACCCCGCGCGACCAGCGCATCAGCCGTTTGAAGCCCCGTGCCGCCAGATCCCGCTCCAGGGTTCCGGTGGAGACCATGACGCCACCGGCCGCATTATGGAACGAGCGCAGCCAGGCATAAGTCCAGCGCTCCGGCACCGGCGCGCGGGCGGAAAGGTATTCCGGAAACTTGGTGTGGTAGGAGGTGGTGAAGGTGCGTCGGGAGGCGATGCACGCCCGGCGTACCAGGATGCCGATAGGCCCCTCGGTGGCGATGTGCACGAAATCCGGCTGCATCGCCTCGATCCGGCGCATGATCATGCGCGGCGTGGCGAGCGCGAGGCGGATCTCGTTGTAGGTGGGCATGGGGACGGTGCGGAACTCCTGCGGGGTCAGGAACATCAGTTCCGCCCCCAGGTGCTCCGCCTCGCGCGCCGTGTACTCCAGGGAGCGCACCACGCCATTGATCTGCGGATGCCATGCATCCGTCGCGACAAGGACGCGCATCAGGCGGCCGCCTGGGCCTGTCCTTCCACCAAATCCGACTCGCTGTCCGGAGCCGCTTTCAGATTGCGTGTCCAGCAGATGATCTCCATGCGGCCGTCGTCGTGCTCGGCGATGGCGGTGCAGCTTTCCACCCAGTCGCCGCAATTCACATAGCGCACGCCGAACTGATCGTGAATAACCGCATGGTGGATATGTCCGCAAATGACGCCATCGACCGAGTTGCGCTTGGCCTCGTCGGCCACCGCTTCCTCGAACTTACCGATGTAGTTGACGGCGTTCTTCACCTTCAGCTTCGCCCACTGGCTGAGCGACCAATAGGTGAGACCCATCTTGCGGCGCACCCGGTTCACATAGGTGTTTGCCATCAGCGCCGCGGAATAGGCCCAATCGCCCATGAAGGCGAGCCATTTGGCGTGGCGCACCACCACGTCGAACACGTCGCCGTGGATGACCAGATAGCGCTTGCCGTCCGCCGCCTCGTGGATGGCGGTCTCCATCACCTCGATGCCGCCGAAGTGGCTGCCATAATAATCGCGCAGGAACTCGTCATGATTGCCCGGCAGATAGACGATGCGCGTGCCCTTGCGCCCCTTGCGCAGCAGCTTCTGCACCACGTCATTGTGCCTCTGGGGCCAGTACCAGGAGGAGCGCAGCCGCCATCCGTCGACGATGTCGCCGACCAGATAGATCACATCGGCATCATGATACTTCATGAAGTCGAGCAGCAATTCGGCCTGACAGCCTTTGGTGCCCAGGTGAATGTCAGAAAGAAACAGGGCGCGATAACGTCGCGCATCCGGACTCTCGCTCACGCCAGGACCTCCACGCTTTGGAACCCGACCATGGCCACCCCTCAAGAGTCACCGTCCCGGGGTACTTGAGAACGCCCCGCTGTCCCCGCGGCGCGGGCCTCAAGCGGGTGCTTGCTGCAGTTACCCGGAGTCGTGCTTCCCTTTTATGACGCTCCCGCGAAAAACGGAAGTGCCAATGCCTGAAAGCCCGCCCCGCCTAAGGCGTAAGCAGTATATGGCTCAGAATGAGAAGACGGCTAATAGTCTTCCCGCGAATACTGCCACCGGCAATCGTAAGACGTGCTGGCGAATGCACCTGGGCAGGCAGGGCCTATGCGCCCGCCCTCGTCTCGATTTCCGCCGGATGCCGAAACTTCTCCCGCCCACCGCCCATCATGTCGCGTCAGGGGCGCAGGAAATACAGCCCTTGATCGAGACGCGATTCGTGCGCGGTCCCGGAACTCCTTGCCCTTACAGGGCATATTTTGCACCGCACACAGCATTGACCCGGGCCGCGTCTAAGGCCAGCGTGCATCCGCCCGCACGGTCCCGCGCCCCGCTGGCGCCCCGCATGGAAGGAACATCTGGCATGAAACTGGTTCGTTTCGGCGCGAAGGGAGAAGAAAAGCCCGGCCTTGTGGACGCTGGCGGTCGCGTACGCGACCTCACCGGCCATGTCGCCGACCTCACCGGCGAGGCGTTGTCGCCGGCGGTCCTGGCGCGGCTGGCCGCCCTCGATCCGGATAGCCTGCCGCTGGCACCCGAGGGGGCGCGACTCGGCCCCTGCGTGCCGCAACCGGGTAATTTCATCGCCATCGGGCTGAATTTCGCCGACCACGCGGCCGAGACCGGCAACCCCATCCCCGCCGAGCCGGTGGTGTTCAACAAGGCGCCCAACTGCATCAGCGGCCCGAACGACGACATCCTCATCCCGAAGGGCTCCACCAAGCTCGATTGGGAAGTGGAGCTTGCCTTCGTCATCGGCACCCGCGCCCGGTATGTGGACGAGAAGGACGCCCTCGCCCATATCGCCGGCTATTGCCTGTGCAACGACGTGTCCGAGCGCAATTTCCAGATGGAGCGCACCGGTCAGTGGACCAAGGGCAAGGGCTGCGAGAGCTTCGGGCCGGTCGGCCCGTGGCTGGTCACCCCCGACGAGTTGGGGGACACCGGAGACCTCGCCATGTGGCTGGAGGTCAATGGCGAGCGGATGCAGAACGGCTCCACCCGCACCATGATTTTCCGGGTGCCGTTCCTGTTGAGCTACCTCAGCCAGTTCATGGTGCTCGACCCGGGCGACATCGTCACTACCGGCACTCCACCGGGCGTCGGCCTCGGCTACAAGCCGCCCCGTTTTCTAAAGGCGGGTGACGCGGTGCGCCTGTCGGTCGCCGGCCTCGGCGAGCAACACCAGACGGTGGTGCCGTTCCAGCCCTGACCCAAAGGCAGACCGCGACCGCGGTGCGCGGCCCTCGCCCGCCTGCGCATCATTGCAGCGTCGCTTCGGCCAGCCAGGCCTTCACCGCGGTGAAGGCCTCGGACCGGTTGCCGGTGCGGTGCTGCGCTTCCTGATAGACGGCGAGCTGCACGTCGGCGCTGGTACCGGCTTCGGCGATGGTGCGCACATGCAGGAGCGCGTCGAGGCACGCCAAGGCCTCGGCGTCTTCCGCCACCAGATTGACGAGCCCGTCCACCGCATCGCGCACCGAGACCGCCCGGCGCTGCGCCAGGTCCACGAACGAGCCGTGAACCCCATAGCGCTGTGCCCGCCACTTGTTTTCCGCGGCGATGGCGCGATCGACCGCCCCCACATCCCGATTGTGGTGGGGATTGCGCACCAGGAACCGCACCAGCGCCCGGTAGAGGGCGGCGATGGCCACCGTGTCCTCGATGCGGGTGCAACTGTCGGGCGCCCGTAATTCCAA
Source organism: Xanthobacter agilis (assembly GCF_021730435.1). Classification (GTDB taxonomy): domain Bacteria; phylum Pseudomonadota; class Alphaproteobacteria; order Rhizobiales; family Xanthobacteraceae; genus Xanthobacter; species Xanthobacter agilis. Next base: position 9,030 of record NZ_JABWGX010000033.1, on the reverse strand, counting down.
CGTCGGCAGCTTGCGCGAGGGGCGGACGGCCCACCACACGTAGCTTGAATCCGAGATCGCCCGCGCCGACACCAACGCATCCACATAGCGCTCGTAATCCGCGTTGTTCTCGAACATTTCCGGTAGCCCGGTGCGGGGCAACTCGTCATAGGCCGCGAGGCGATAGCCCATGAGCCCAGTCTGCTTGGACCCCCAGAAGGGGGAAGAGGTGGCCAGGGCGATGAAGTGCGGCACATAGGGCACGAGCCGGCGCATCACATCCACCCTGTCGTCCGGATCGGGCAGTTCCACATGCACATGGAGGCCGCAGACCATGTTGCGCTCGCCGAGCATCTTCAGGTCATTCATGAGGCCGTCGTAGCGGTGGGTGCGGGTGGCGCGGGCGCCATCCCAGGTCGCCGTCGGGTGGGTGCCGGCGGCGATGAAGGCAAGCCCGTGCCGCGCCGCCACCTCCCCGCCGGCGCGCCGAAGCTGCCGCAGTTCCTCCCGCGCGCCGTTCGCGGTGGTCGCCGGCTGGGTCGCGATCTCAATCTGGGCTTGCAACAGCTCACCGCTGACCGAAGCCCCGAGTTCCGCCGTCAAGGCCTCGCTGAAGCCCGATGGCATGCGCCGCTGCACCGCCTTGGTGGCCCCATCGACGACGAAGAACTCCTCTTCGATACCGAATCGGTACTGCTGCGACATCGCCACCTCCGAAAAGTTCTTATGAAACTATAGGTCGAGACGCCTGAAGCGTCTCCAACAGCGGCGACAGACTGGCGCAAAATCCGTCGAAAATGGGGCGTAAAAACACCCCGTCTTCGTGGAAAGAGCCGTCAGAACTGCGTGCAATGCAATATATAGTCTCGACAAAACGGTGATATTGCGTCATTTTGCACCGCAAGAAGATTGAAAGATCAGATATCAGCTAAATCATATTATATTTTCATTCCTCACATTATAGAAATTATATGGCGGCGCGCGCGGCTTCCACCAGCGCGAGCGCTGCGACAGCCGCGGTATCGGCCCGCAGGATCCGAGGTCCCAGGGACAGGATCACGGCCCGTGGCAGCAGCATCGTGCGCTCCTCCGGCGCAAATCCCCCCTCCGGACCCACCAGCACACTCACCGGCCCGGCAGGGGCCTGCCGCAAGGCGGTGATGGGATCACTGGCCGCCGCGGCCTCGTCGCAGAAGGCCAGCACCCGCCCGGCCGGCAGGTCCGCGACCCAATCGGCAAGCGGACGCGGCGCATTGATCCGCGGCAGTGTCAGGATTCCGCATTGCTCCGCGGCTTCAACGGCGTTCGCGGTCATCCGTTCCAGGTTGATGCGGGAAACCTGGGTGTAGCGGGTCACCACCGGGCTCAGGATGCCGGCGCCCATCTCCACCGCCTTCTGCACCATGTAGTCGAGCCGCGCATGCTTGAGAGGCGCGAAGGCATATTCCACCGCGAGCGGAGCGGGCTGGGCACGTATCTGCGCCCCCACCTCCAGTTTCACATCGCGCTTCCCGGCCGCCACCCGGCGCGCGCGCCACTCCCCGTCCCGCCCGTTGAACAGCAACAGATCGGCGCCGACAGCGAGGCGAATGACGTTCGCCACATAATGGGCCTGCTCCGGGGCAAGGGCGACAACGGCCCCTTCAAACAAGTCGTCGTTGACGCACAGGCGCTGGGCATTGAAGTCGTGGTCGGGCATCGGCTGTCATCCTTGATCTCGCCCGCGAGGGTCAGCACGCGGCGGCAGTGATGACAAGCACCCGCGCCGCGATCATGCGGTTCGAAGACGCCTTTGCGATGCGCTGAAAACAGCCCGGCCCCTGCAACCCGGTCGGCGCGCGGTGAGGAGAGGAAGAAGGCGATGCACTGCGGGCCCTCCGCGATCGGGCACAACCCGCAGTGCATCGCAGCAGTCTGTTGGAGCCCCCACCAACACCTGCATCGCCTGACCGGCAGGCCACTCAATGCCCTATTTGGGATGCCGCGGCATCCCCCGAACAGGGGATGCGTCGCCAAAACCGATGGACGAGCGGGGAAGAACTTGCCGACGGTCCGCAACGGCGCCCACGTGGGCCGACGCGATCCAGGCGAAAGACTGAACGGACCGGCAACCGTGGGCGCACAAGCGTCCGCAAGCGCGGAACACCGCGCATGGCGCGGCGTCCACGGTGCACGCCGACAAGGCGTCCGCACCGGTGTAGGCGGGAAGCCCGCCTAATCCATTCCCTGAATGGGTCTATGGTGCGTCCCCGCTCTCGCGCCGGGACGGTCGGCCCACGCGTCAGAACAGGCTGGTCGCGGGCGTGGCGGCAGCGGGGCGCGTCACCGTTCCGGCCGCGCCTGCCGGCTTCGCCGGCTTGGCGGAGCCGGGCGCCACTGAGACAGGGGCCACTGAGACAGGGGTCGCCTGCGGCTTCGGCTTCTTGCGGACCGGCGCCGGCGCCAGCGCCGCCACCGTCTTCGGCGGCACCGGCTTGTTCATGGCAATGAGTTCGGACACCGTCACGAACTTGTAGCCCTTGGCCAATAGCGCATCGAGCACCCGTGGCACGGCGGCAACCGTGGTGGCGTGAATATCGTGCATCAGGATGATACCACCCGGTCGGGTCTGCGCCATCACCTTGTCGTAGATGGCCTGGGCATCGCGGTTCTTCCAATCGAGGGAGTCGGCCGACCAATAGACCATGGTCAGCCCATATTTGTCCTCGATGTACCTGCGCAGCGCCGGCGTCATCGCCCCATAGGGCGGGCGCAGATAGATGGGATCCTTGCCGATCGCGGCGTGGATGGCGGCTGAAGTCTGCGTTAGCTGGCGATCCACCTCGGCGAGGCTCACCTTCGGCAATTGCGGATGATTCCAGGAATGGTTGCCGATCTCGTGCCCCGCCGCGACCATGCGCTGCAGCATCTCCGGATTTTCGGACGCGCGCATGCCGACCACGAAGAACGTCGCCTTGATCCCCCGCGCTTCCAGTATTTTCAAGAGCTTCGGCGTGGTCTCCGGATTAGGGCCGTCATCGAAGGTGATGGCGATGTAGGGACCGTCCACATTGGCGGAGGTATAGGCAAGGAAACGGTGGCCGGTGGCCGGCATGGCCGCGGGCGCCTGCATCCCCGCGGTCGTCGGTGTGGGAGCCGTTGCCGGCGCGAGCGCGGCGGGCACCGGCGCCGCCGCGGCCCCCATGCCCGTAGCACCGGCCGGCTGCGCGGCAACCGCCGCCGCGGCCCGGGACGCCGGATCGCTGGATGTGGCGGCATTCGCGGAAACGCCGCTGCCCTGTGCCTGGGTCAGCTTCAGCGGAGCCTGGGCGAGAGGGACATTGGACATGACGGCGCCGGACAACGCCGGCGATGTGCCGACATCCCCCGCCGGAGCAGGCGTTACCATCTGGCTGAACACGAGGCCGAGGCCCAGCGCACCAGATGCCAGAAACGCAGACAAGGCCACGAATGCTCTCACAATGCAGGCTTCCCAAGCTGATCGCACTGGACAATAGCGCACTCTCATCCTGCTTCTATGGACAAATTATGAACTGCTGTAACGCGGCGTGAAGCTTCCGGCGCGGCGATGCAGATCGATCACACCGCGCGGCAACTGGCGCGGCGCGGCGTTGCAGGCTGTCCCTACGCCCCCTGCGCAGGCGCGGACTTGGTCCCCAAGCGCATGGGTGTGATGCAGCACAACCGCAACGGGCGTATATTGATACCGACGCCGAGGCCACCCGACGGTGCTGACTTGGTGATTCCGCCGTGATGCAGTCTTGTCTTGCCGAATGGGCCTTCCTGGTGGTCCACTTTAGCAATGGATCACGATAGCCCCCCCTTCCCCACCGACCTTGTGCAGATGCATCCCGGTCTGGGCCTGCTGCGCTTCGCCGCTTTGCTGTCCGAAGGCGCGGATGCGGACGAAGAGACCCTCGACGCCATGTTCGAGCAGATGGAGATCGGCGCGGTGGACCGGCTGCCGCCGCGCGACGTCTGGCTGGAGCTGGAACGCGGGCTGATGGGGCGCAAGCCGTCCACCATGCTGCACGCACTACGGGCGTGCGGCGTCCTCGAAATCATCCTGCCGGAGGTCCACGCCTTGTTCGGCGTGCCGCAGATCGCTGATGACCCCGGCGAGGTGGACCTGGGCGAGCTGCTGCTGCGATCGCTGGACGAGGCGGCATCCATCGCGGCCCCCCTCGACGTGCGCTATGCGCTCCTCACCATGAATGTGGGGAAGTCGGATTCGCCAAAGGAACACCTGCCGGCCCATTATCGCCACATGGAGCGTGGCGCGCCGCGGGTGGCGGCCATCTCCGACCGGTTCGGCGTGTCGGCGGGATGTCGCGACCTCGCGCGCCTCGCGCTGTACGAGTGCGAGCGCGTGCACCGCACGTCGGAAGTGCGGGCCGGGCCGGTGGCGGCCATGCTGCTACGCCTCGATGCCTTCGACAACCCCGGTCGCTTCGCGCGGCTGATGAGCGTCGCCCGCTGCGACTATTTCGGCCATGGCGGGCGGTCCGAGCCGGTCTACCCCAAGGCGCGGCTGCTGGAGCGGGCCCTTGCCGCCTGCGCCACGGTCGATGCCACCGCCACCGGCGACGAGCTGATGAGCGCGCGTGCCGCCGCCATCGCCCTGGCCTTCCGCTCCCAGCGGTGGTCGGACGATCTGGCATAGGCCGGCCCCCGCGCCAACGGACGGAGGCGGATGCCCCCACCGACGGTGCGACGCCCGCGCGGTGGACAGGGGGCGCCGCTGACGCCATCCTTCCCCGACTTTCAGCGATTCCGGAGCCCCGCGCCCGCCATGGCGAGCCTGACCCATCTCGACGACCAGGGCGCCGCGCGCATGGTGGACGTCTCCGAAAAGGCGGTCACCGCCCGCGAGGCGCGCGCCGAAGGGCGCGTGGTCATGGCGGCGCAGACGCTCGATTTGATCGTGTCCGGCAATGCCAAAAAGGGCGATGTGCTGGGCGCCGCGCGCATCGCCGGCATCATGGCCGCCAAGCGCACCCATGAGCTGATCCCGCTCTGTCACCCGCTCATGCTGTCCAAGGTCGAGCTGGACATCACGCCTGACGCCGCGCTGCCCGGCCTTGTGGTACGCGCGCGGGTGAAGACGTCCGGACAGACCGGCGTCGAGATGGAGGCGCTCACGGCGGTATCCGTGGCCTGTCTCACCATCTATGACATGGCCAAGGCGGTGGACCGCGCCATGCGCATCGACGGCGTGCGGCTGCTGGAGAAATCCGGCGGACGCAGCGGCCTGTGGCAGGCGCAGGACTGAGCCGCCAGCAAAAACGGAAGGAAACGGTCATGGCGCTGATGAGCGTCGAGGAGGCGCTGAGCCGCGTGACCCAATCGGTCACGACCCTCGGCATCGAAGAGGTTCCGGTGGAACAGGCGGCCGGCCGCGTGCTGGCTATGGACCTCAAGGCCCGTCGTTCCCAACCGCCGGCGGACATGTCGGCCATGGACGGCTATGCGGTGCGCGGATCCGACATCGCGCAGACGCCCGCAACCCTGCTCGTCATCGGCGAATCCGCCGCCGGCCGCCCGTTCGAGGGCGGGGTCGGCCCCGGCGCGGCGGTGCGCATCTTCACCGGGGCGGTGGTGCCGGAGGGCGCCGACACCGTGGTGATTCAAGAGAATACCACCCGCGACGGCGACCGCATCACCACGACCGCCGCCACGGCGGCGCTGCGGAACGTCCGCAAGCGCGGCTGCGATTTCCTGGAGGGCGCGAGCGGCCTCAAGGCCGGACGGCGCCTCACCAGTCGCGACATCATGCTCGCCGCCGCCATGGACCACGCCCGCCTGCCGGTGGCGCGGCGTCCGCGCATCGCCATCATCCAGACCGGCGACGAGCTGGTGCTGCCCGGCCGCGGCACCGGGGCACCCGGCGAGATCGTGGTCTCCAACGCCTTCGGCCTCGCCGCGCTCGCCACCCGCGCCGGCGCCGAGGTGACCGACCTCGGCCTGGTCAGCGACGACCTCGCGGAGATCCGCGCCGCCGTTGCCCGCGCGCTCGATGGCAGCTTCGATCTCGTCGTATCCTCCGGCGGGGCGTCCGTCGGCGACCACGACCTGATGGCGCCCGCCCTGCGCGCGGAAGGGGTCGACCTTTATGTACACAAGATCGCCCTGCGGCCCGGCAAGCCCTTGATGTATGGCTCGCGCGGCGACGTGCGCTGCCTCGGGCTGCCCGGCAATCCGGTGTCGTCCCACGTCTGCGCGCTGCTGTTCCTGGAGCCGCTGGTGCGCGCGATGCAGGGCGACGCCGCGGCCATCGTGCGCACCGCGCCCGCTCGCCTCGCCGTGGGCGTGCCCGCCAACGACCAGCGGCGCGACTTCATGCGCGCGCACATGGAGCACGATCCGGACGGCTCGGTTCGCGTGACCCCGGCGGCCTCCCAGGACAGCGCCATGCTCAGCGTGCTTTCGGCGGCCGATTGCCTGCTGGTGCGGCCTCCCTTCGCGCCTGCGGGCGAAGCCGGAGACCCCTGCGAGATCATCCCCTTCCACGATTAAGGGGGTGTTTACCCGATCTTCACCCTTGCGGAACACAAAAGGAACAGATAGACACTGTTCTTGATTTGTTTCGCACTTTTGCGACGCTTCCGCGAGCACGCCTTCCCAGCCAAAGGCTGCGGAATGGCGCCGCTTGCGGTGGGGCGGCAGCACCGGAACGGGGGGTGAGATGCTGACGCGCAAGCAATACGATCTGCTTCGCTTCATCCATGAGCGGTTGAAGGAGACGGGTGTTCCCCCCTCCTTCGACGAAATGAAGGAAGCGCTCGACCTGCGCTCCAAATCCGGCATTCACCGGCTCATCACCGCCCTTGAGGAGCGCGGCTTCATCCGCCGCCTGCCAAACCGGGCGCGGGCGCTGGAGGTGGTGCGGCTGCCGGACAGCGTGGCGCCGGGGCTCGCAACCCCGCGCGGCGGCACGCGCGGCTTTTCTCCCTCGGTGATCGAGGGAAGCCTCGGCAGGGTTCGTCCCGTGAGCGAGGACGAACCGGACCTGAACCAGAGCGTGACCGTGCCGGTCATGGGGCGGATCGCCGCCGGCACGCCCATTTCCGCCATCCAGACCCGCAGCGCCACCTTGAACATACCGCCCGAAATGCTCGGGCAGGGGGAACATTTCGCCCTTGAGGTGCGCGGCGACAGCATGATCGAGGCGGGCATTCTGGACGGGGACACGGTTCTCATCCGCAAATGCGACAGCGCGGAAACCGGCGACATCGTGGTCGCCTTGGTGGACGACGAGGAAGCCACCTTGAAGCGCCTGCGCAGAAAGGGCGCCTCCATCGCCCTCGAGGCCGCCAACCCGGCTTACGAAACCCGCATCTTCGGTCCGGACCGGGTGCGCATCCAGGGCCGCCTGATCGGCCTCATGCGGCGCTATTGACGGCGGGGCGGGCCCCAGCGGCGCGGCGAGGGCCGGCACCGCAGGCGGGTAAGGCCGGCGCGGTGCTTCACTCCGCAACGGCATCGTCGCTTTCCGTGGCGGAGCGATCCGGTGATCGGTCGGCATCCTCCAGCGGCAGGGGTGGCAGGCGCGGCATCCAAGGCCGCTGAACAGCAGGATTGCGGGCCGGCTGTTCGCGCAGAGTGCCCTCGTCCAGGACGAACGCCAGCGTGCCGGTGCGCTCCAGTTCCGTTGAGGTCACCACGCGGGCGGGGCAACCTTTCGGTGGCGCGTCCGAGGTCACAACGATGCGTGCATCGAGGCAATCCGCCGCGAGGCCCTCGGCGCGCCGCGAAACGGCGAGCGTGCCCCCGCCGGGCAACGGCGCCACGCACCCGAGCGGGTCGCAGGTGAAGCCCCGCTCCAATTCCGGCGCCCGTGCCGAGCGGACGTCTCCCTCGCGGGTCAGCCATTGCTCCACCACCACGCGCTGCGCCCGCCCTCCGACGACGGACAGGCGCCCGTCGGCGCCACGGACGGCGACCGTCATGGCATTGGGCGCGATCAGCACCGCCGGACGGGGCGGCGCGCCGCAGAGCAAGATGGCCGCGATCAAGGGCGGCGCGGCGATGAGGCTCGGCAGCCCCCGCAGCAGACACAGGGCGAGCAGCGCCACGGTGAACCAGAACAGGGCCGTCGCGTTCACCGTGTCGATCCGGCCGTTCGCACCGGGCAGCGCCGCCACATGGTCGGACACCGCCAGCATGATGTCGATGCCCGCGCCCATCACCGGCCAGGCCAAGGAATCCCAGCCGAACGGCATCAGCAGCACGCCGATGAGGCCGAACGGCATGACCAGCAGCGAGACCGCCGGCATGGCGGCGAGATTGGCGAGCACGCCATATGGCGCGAAACGCTGGAAGTGGAAGGCCCCATAGGGGCCGCTGGCGAACCCGGCGATCAGCGCGGTGACCACGATGCCCGCCGCGAATGCCACCGGCATCATGGCGATCCGCGCCGCAAGCCCATCGGGCCGTGGCAGGGCGCGCAGCGGCTGCAGCCGCTCATAGGCGGCAACCAGGGCCAGGGTCGCGGCGAACGACATCTGCGGGCCGGGGTCCAGAACCGCTTCCGGCGTGAACGCCAGCACCACCACGGCGGCGACCGCGATGGTCCGAAGCGTCAACGCCCGCCGCCCCACCAGCACACCGCTAAGCACCAGGGCCGTCATCACGAATGAGCGCTGCGCCGGCACGTCATTGCCGGAAAGCATGAGGTAAAAGGCGCTGCCGGCGAGAGCCAGCACGGCGGCGACCGCCTTGATCGGCCAGCCCAGGGCGAGCGCCGGCACCAGCGCCAGGGCGCCCCGGGCCAGGGCGAACAGCGTTCCCGCCACCAGCGCCATATGCAGGCCGGAGATGGAGAGGATATGCGTGAGGCCCGACACGCGCATGCTCTCTTCCACCTGGGGCGGGATGGCAGAGCGGTCGCCGGCCACCAGCGCCACCGCGATTTCCGCCGGCGTCCCGCGCAGCACGGCGCGGATGCGCGCGCCCAGCGCCGCCCGAATCTCGTCCACGGCGCGCGCAACGCTTACCGACGGTGGCGGGGTGGCCGCCGCTGGCGTGGGCTTCGGGCGGCCAAGGCCGAAG
>NZ_JABWGX010000032.1 GCF_021730435.1 Xanthobacter agilis | reverse complement strand
ACAAGCGGCCGCTGGCTGTTTTGGACCCTCAAGATTTCAGGATATTTGCCATGACCGCCATCAAGGAACTGAAGGCTGTGGCGCGCGCGCGGGCCGGCAAGGGGGCCGCCCGTGCTGAGCGCCGCGCCGGACGCGTGCCCGCCGTGATCTACGGCGAAAAGCAGGAACCCGTGACGATCTCGCTGAACTTCGTCGAGATCAACAAGGCCATCTATGCGGGCCACTTCCTCACCACCCTGTTCGAGATCGACGTGGACGGCGCCAAGCACCGTGTCATTCCGCGCGACTATCAGATGGACGTGGTGAAGGACTTCCCCATGCACGTGGACTTTCTGCGGGTGTCCAAGGGCACGACCCTCACCGTGGAAGTGCCGGTTCATTTCGTGAACCAGGACGCTTCCCCGGCGCTCAAGGCGGGCGGCACCCTCAACGTGGTGACCCACGCGGTGGAGCTCGATGCCCCGGCCGACTCGATCCCCGAGGCTGTGGTGGTGGACCTGACCGGCGCCAATTTCGGCGACATCTTCCACCTGTCCACGGTGCAGCTCCCGGCGGGCGTGACCTGGGCCGGCCATGGCGACGACACCCTCGCCACCGTGATGGCGCCGACGGTGGCTCCCGAGGCCGCGGTGGCTGCGGCTGCGGAAGAGACCAAGGCCTGAGCCTGGCCCTGAATTGGGTGAAGACCGGCCTTTAAGGCCGATCTTCACCTGATCCCCAGCGGCCACGAAAAGGTCGATCGGACACGTTTCGGGCCGGAGGCGCCTCATGTTCCTGTTCGCAGGGCTCGGCAATCCCGGCCCGAAATACGCCGGCAACCGGCACAACATCGGCTTCATGGCGCTTGACGCCATTTGCCGGCGACACCGTCTCGGCCCGCTGCGCCGGCGCTTCCAATCCATGGCGGCGGAAGGCGAGATCGCCGGGGAAAAAGTGATCGCGCTTTTCCCCGAGACCTACATGAACGAGAGCGGGCGCGCCGTCGGCGAGGCCATGCGTTTCTACAAGATCCCCCTCGACCACATCATCGTCTTCCACGACGAGCTCGACCTGCCCCCGGCCAGGCTGCGCATCAAGAAGGGCGGCGGCAACGCCGGCCATAACGGCCTGCGCTCCATCACCGCCCAGTGTGGCAACGAGTATTGGCGGGTGCGGCTCGGCATCGGTCATCCCGGCGACAAGGCGATGGTGATGCCCTATGTGCTCGGCGATTTCGCCAAGAGCGAAAAGGGCTGGCTCGATGCCCTGTGCGACGCCTGCGCCGATTTCGCCGATCAACTGGTGACCGGCCGCCCGGACGAATTCCAGAACCGCGCGCACCTGTTCATGGAGGCCCAGGGCTTTTCCGATCCGAAGCGGGTGGGCGAAAAGGGCTGAGGGCGCGCCCTCGCGACGGGAAGTGTCCCGGTGCGGCGGATGCGGGGTTGCGCGACAAACCTCTTGGACGATATGCGAGGGGCGATCCCAGGCCGCAGGCCATTTTCCTTCCCGTCACCCCGCCGAGCGATCGAACGGCGGGGCAACCTTGAGTATCGTCATGGGCTTCAAATGCGGCATCGTCGGCCTGCCGAACGTGGGCAAGTCGACTCTCTTCAACGCCCTCACCCAGACCGCCGCGGCCCAGGCCGCCAACTATCCGTTCTGCACCATCGAGCCGAATGTGGGCGACGTGGCGGTGCCTGATCCGCGCCTCGACACCCTGGCGGAGATCGCCGGCTCGGGGCAGATCATCCCCACCCGCCTCACCTTCGTGGATATCGCGGGCCTCGTGCGCGGCGCCTCCAAGGGAGAGGGGCTCGGCAACCAGTTCCTGGCCAATATCCGCGAGTGCGACGCCATCGCCCATGTGGTGCGCTGCTTCGAGGATGGCGACGTGACCCATGTGGAGGGCAAGATTGCCCCCATCAACGACATCGAGACCATCGAGACGGAGCTGATGCTGGCCGATCTCGACAGCCTGGAGAAGCGCTTCTCCACGCTGGAGAAGAAGGCCAAGGGCGCCGACAAGGAGGCCAAGGAGACGCTGGACCTCGTCACCCGCGCGCTGGTTCTGCTGCGCGAGGGCAAGCCGGCCCGTCTCGCCGAGGTGAAGCCGGAGGAGCGCAAGCTGTTCAACCAGCTGGGCCTGCTCTCCGCCAAGCCGGTGCTCTATGTGTGCAATGTGGAGGAGGGATCGGCCCAGGAGGGCAATGCCCTTTCGGCGCAGGTGTTCGCCCGCGCCAAGGAAGAAGGGGCAAAGGCGGTGGTGGTCTCGGCCAAGATCGAGAGCGAGATCGCGGTGCTGCCGCCGGACGAGCAGCGGGAGTATCTGGAGGCCATCGAGCTTGACGAGCCGGGCCTCAACCGGGTCATCCGCGCCGGCTACGACCTGCTGCAGCTCCTGACCTATTTCACTGTGGGGCCGAAGGAGGCGCGGGCCTGGACCATCACCGCCGGCACCAAGGCCCCGGCCGCGGCCGGCGTGATCCATTCCGACTTCGAGAAGGGCTTCATCCGCGCCGAGACGGTCGCGTTCGAGGACTATGTGAAGTTCAAGGGCGAGGCGGGTGCCCGCGAGGCCGGGCGGTTCCGCCTGGAAGGCAAGGACTATGTGGTCGCCGACGGCGACGTGCTGCACTTCCGCTTCGCCAACTGAAGGCGCCGAAACCTCATGGACGCCGCGCCGGTGGAGATCGGCCGCTTCACCTTTACGGAAGCGGAGATCACGCGCTTCGCGCTGAATTTCGATCCGCAGCCTGTCCATGTGGATGCGGAGGCGGCACGGCACGCGCCTTTCGGAGGGCTGGTGGCGTCCGGCTGGCATGTGGTGTGCGTGTGGATGGGCTTTTTCGTGCGCACGCAGGGCACCGGCGGCAGCGCGCCGGCGGTGCCCTCTGACCATCCGCGGATCGTTTCGCCGGTGGGCGTCGGCTTCGGCCTGCGGGCGCTGCGATGGACGGCACCGGTCCATGCCGGTGATCGCCTCGTGTTCCTGACCGAAGTCCTGGAGGCGCGCGCCAGCGGCAGCCGGCCGGGATGGACCATCGTCCGCCGCCGCAACAGCGCGCGGCGGGAGGACGGCGCCGAGGTGATGGCGTTTGAGCTCAGCCACCTGGCGCCGGAGGGCGAGCCCGCAGCGCGGATCCGGGGGTAGCGGTCGTGCTTCGCGTGGGCGCGCGCCGGCGGCCGGTGTTCATGCTCTTCCCCACGGCACCTTGACGTTTGCGGCGTCCTCCCCTTGGATCGGCGCGAACAGGGGGAGGCGTGCGTTGGCGGATTTCTTCTTTGAGGACTTCATCGTCGGTGAGGTGAAGACGTTCGGGTCTCACACCATGACCGAGGAGGAAATCGTCACCTTCGCGCGGGAGTTCGACCCCCAGCCCATGCACATCGATGCCGCGGCGGGGGCGAAATCGGTCCTGGGCGGGCTCGCGGCCTCGGGCTGGCACACCTGCGCCATCATGATGCGCCTCATCTGCGACGGCTTCCTGCTGCGCACGGCGGGCATGGGCTCGCCCGGCGTCACCGAGAACAATTGGCTTGCCCCGGTGCGGCCGGGCGACACGCTGACCCTGCGCCGCACGGTGCTGGAGGCGCGCACCTCCAAGAGCCGGCCGGAAATGGGCCTCGCCACGTTCCGCTTCGAGCTGGTGAAGCCGGACAAGACCGTCGTCGTGGACCAGACCTGCGTCATCATGATCGGACGCCGCAACCCGGGGGCGCGCCTCGCATGAACTATTTCGAAGACGTGGAAATCGGCCTGTCCGCCGTTCTCGGCAGCCACACCTTCACCCGCGAGGAGATCATCGCCTTCGCCAGCGTCTACGATCCGCAACCTTTCCATGTGGACGAGGAGGCGGCCAGGCGCTCGCCGTTCGGCGCCCTGTGCGCCTCCGGCTGGCACACCGCGGCCACCTGGATGAAATGCCTGATGGACTATCAGGCACGCACCCTCGCCGAGGGCAAGCCGGTGCGCGCCGCCGGCGCGTCTCCGGGGTTCCGCAACATGCGCTGGCTGAAGCCGGTCTATGCCGGCGACACCATCACCTACACCTCCGAGGTGACGGAGAAAACGGCGAGCCGCAGCAAGCCGGAATGGGGCGTGGTGCGCTCCCACAACACCGGCACCAACCAGCACGGGGATCTGGTGTTTGATTTCGAGGGCGCGGTGCTGGTGCGGCGGCGCAACGTCTGATTCGCTGCCGCCGGGCTCTTGCCCGCAGGCTCTTGCCCGGAGGCGTGGAGCGCGGGCGATCCGGGTTCCCATCGGGTCACGGCGCGCGCCTGGAGCGCCCGTGTCCCCCGCCCAGAGAGCGGGATCGGCCCCGCCCGCCCTCAGCTCTGCTCGTGCTTGGGCTTTTCCGCCGCGCGGCGGCCGAAGTCGGGAGCGGCGGTTTCCTGACCCTGCTCGATGATGGAGCGGCGGATGGCGCGGGTGCGGGTGAAATGGGCGAACAAGGTGTCGCCGTCGCCATAGCGGATGGCGCGCTGAAGCGCCGTCAGGTCCTCGGTGAAGCGGCCCAGCATCTCCAGCACCGCGTCCCGATTGTAGAGGAACACGTCGCGCCACATGGTGGGATCGGATGAGGCGATGCGCGTGAAGTCGCGGAAGCCGCCGGCGGAGAACTTGATGACCTCGGAGGCCAGCGTTTCCTCCAGCTCCGCCGCCGTGCCCACGATGTTGTAGGCGATGAGGTGGGGCACATGGGAGGTGATGGCGAGCACCAGGTCGTGGTGCTGGGCGCTCATGAATTCCACATTGGCGCCCATGCCCCGCCAGAGCGTGGCGAGTTTCTCCACCGCCTCGGGGTCGGCGCCCTCGGGCGGGGTGACGATGCACCAGCGGTTCTCGAACAGGCTCGCGAAACCCGCGTCCGGGCCTGAAAATTCCGTGCCCGCCACCGGATGGGCGGGGACTAGGTGGGCATGGGCCGGCACATGGGGCGCCATGGCCTCCAGAACCGCGCCCTTCACCGAGCCCACGTCGGAGAGGATGGCGCCGGGCTTCAGCTCCGGCCCTACCTCGGCGGCGATGGCGCGGGATGCCCCCACCGGCACGCAGGCGATGACCATGTCCGCGTCGCGCGCGGCCTCGGCCGCGGTCGCCGGAACCTCATCGGCGAAGCCCAGCTCCATCACCCGGCGGCGCACGGCCGGGTCGCGGTCCGCCACCACCAGGGTCTCGGCCAAGTGCTTCTCGCGCACGGCGCGGGCGAGCGAGGACCCGATGAGCCCCGCGCCGATCACCGCAAGGCGCTTCACGCGCGGCACGCTCACGCCGGTTTTCCTTCCAGGAAGTCCTTGAGGGCCTCGACCACCTTGAGGTTGGCTTCGGCGCTGCCCACCGTCATGCGCAGGGCGTCGGGCAGGCCATAGGACGCGACCGAGCGCAGGATCAGCCCGCGCCGGGTGAGGAAGGCATCCGCCTCCTTGGCGGTGCGCCCCTTCTCCGGCGGGAAGTGGATCAGCAGGAAATTGGCCACCGAGGGCGTGACATTGAGGCCGAGCTTGCCAATCTGGGTGGTGAGCCAGGGCAGCCACTCGGCATTGTGGGCCACCGCCTTTTCCACATGGGCCACATCCTCGATGGCGGCGGCGCCGGCGAGCAGGGCCGGGGTGTTCATGTTGAAGGGGCCGCGCACCCGGTTCAGGGCGTCGATGATGGGGGCCGGTCCCACCGCCCAGCCGATGCGCAAGGCCGCGAGGCCGTGGATCTTGGAGAAGGTGCGGGTCATCAGCACGTTCTCGGCCGACAAAGCGAGTTCCAGCCCGGTCTCGTAATCGTTCCGGCGCACATATTCCGCATAAGCGGCGTCGAGCACCAGCAGCACGTTCGGCGGCAGGCCGGCGTGCAGGCGCTTGACCTCGCTGAAGGGAATGTAGGTACCGGTCGGGTTGTTGGGATTGGCCACGAACACCACGCGGGTGCGCGCGGTGACCTTGGCGAGAAGGGCATCCACGTCGGTGGTGAGGTTGGCCTCCTTGGCCACCACCGGCACGCCGCCGGCCGCAAGCGCCGCGATGCGGTACACGAGGAAGCCATGCTCGGAGAACAGCACCTCGTCTCCCGGTCCCACGAAGGTGTGGGTGACAAGGTTCAGCAGCTCGTCGGAGCCGGCGCCGCAGATGATGCGGTCCGGATCGAGCCCCTGGGCGCGGGCGATGGCCTCGCGCAGCACATGGGCGGCGCCGTCGGGATAGTCCTGGAGGGTCCGCGCCGCCGCGTTGAAGGCGGTTACGGCCTTCTCGCTCGGGCCGAGGGGCGTCTCGTTGGAGGAGAGCTTGAACACCTTCTCCACCCCCGGCGCATGGCTCTTGCCCGGCACATAAGCCTCGATCTGGAGCACGCCCGGACGCGGCTGCGGACGGGAGGGGATGGCGGGGTCATTCAGCACGGCGGACATCGAAGGCAACTCCAGGACACTTTCGGCCCGCGGCGGCACGCCGCAGCAGGGCCAGCTTCCGGTTCGGCGCGCCCGTGGCAGGGACGAGAACCGGCTTTACGCGTTCACGCGTGAACCTTGTGGATGGCGGCATGGCTGCCCACGGCGCACATGCCGCGGATGCCGGCGCCCGCGCCCTTCAGGGCGGTGAGCACTTCGCCAATATCATGGCCCGGCGGCAGCGACACCAGCAGGGCCGCCCCGTCGAGGGCCTCATCGGGGGCGATCAGCACCTCGGCGAAGGCCGGCAGGGCATGGCCGGCGCGGGCGCTCCAGCCCGAAACCCGCACCGAATAGACCCGTACCTCGGTGACCGCCGCGTCCGGAATGGGATGGGACACCACGAATACCGGCAAGGCGGCGGGGTGGTCCGCCCGCTCCACGAACGGCAGGCGGGCGATGATCTTCGGCGCGCGCTCGGGCTCCAGCGCGGTCCACCAGGGGATGGTGCCGACGGTGGCCGGCAGCAGGCCGAGGTCGCCCTTGGAGGCTTCCACCGCCTCGATCACCCCGCTCGCCCCCATGTGCGGCACGAACGGCACGGTGAAGCCGAAATGGAAGCGCGCGCTGTCGCGCATGGCCGGCTCGCCCACGGCGAGATCGGCATGCACGGCATAGGGGGCCTGCACATAGGTGAAGGTGGCGATGATGACCCGCCAGATGCTTTCCACCGTGTCGAGGGGCAAAAGGCCGTGGTGGCGCTCCACCAGGCGACGCATCATGTCGGCCTCGCGGGCGGGGCGAAAGGCGGAACCGCCCTCGGTGCCCTGGCTCCGCTTCACCTGCACCAAGCGATCGATGATGGCGCTGCGCTCCATGAGGAGGTGATGCATGGCCGCGTCAATGCGGTCGATCTCGGCGCGCAGATCGGCAAGGGAGGGGGGGGCTGAAGGGTGTGTCATGATGGTGCCGGCTCGTGGCGAGGCTTAGCGGGAACGGTGGCGAGAATCAAAGGAATGTTGGCCTTCGCCCCTCTCGCACGCGGGAGCCGCAAGCATCAGGCCGCCCCCGGGGGCGGCGGGTCGGGCCGCGGCGGGTCTGGCTGCGGCGGGTCTGGCTGCGGCATGTCCGGTGCCGGGCGCCGCCGGCGGGCGGCACGCTCGGCGGGTGAGAGCAGCACCGGCTTGAAGAAGCCGGCGGTGGACCCCGCCACCACCCAATAGGCAAGTCCGCCCGCCAGCCCGGCGGCGAGGATATAGAAGCCGTCGCCCACCTCCAGCGCGCCGGCGTCCTTGGCAAAGAGCTGGTTCGCCACGAAGGCCGAGACCGCGCCGTTGGCCGCGTGAAACAGCCACGAGCGCACCGCGAACGCTTCCGAGAACAAGATGCCCACCGACGCCACCAGCCACATCAGCGACAACAGCAGCATCAGGAAGGTCACGGTGGAGATCACCGCGATGACCATGCCCAGCGCCACGTCGTCGGGCGGCAGATCGTCGAACAGGGTGCCGATCCGCCATTGGCCCACCACGATCACCACCGCGCCGGCCAGTACGGCGGCGAAGTAGCCGAGTGGCACCAGCAGCAGGCGCAGCAGAAGACGGACGAGCATATCCACGGGCAGTTTCCTCAGGCCGGCCGACGGCAGACGACTTCCACATTGATGCCGTCGGGGTCGAGCACGAAGGCCGCATAATAATCGGGGTGGTCAGGGGGCCGGAGGCCCGGCGCACCATTGTCGCGCCCGCCGGCCGCCAGGGCGGCGAGATAGAACGCCCGCGAACGCTCGAGATCGGTCACCGAGAGGCCCATATGGTCCAGCATCCGCCCGCCCCCTCGGCCGCGGCGCGCCGGCCTATTCCGCCGCCTCCGCCGCGGCGGCCATGGCCCGATAGGCGAGGCGCTCTCGGGCCGAGAGCTTTTCGCTCTCGCTCTTCAATTGCCCGCATGCGGCGAGGATGTCGCGCCCGCGCGGGGTGCGCACCGGGCTCGCATAGCCGGCCCGGAACACGATGTCCGAGAAGCGCTCGATGGTGTCCCAGTCGGAGCATTCATATTGCGTGCCCGGCCAGGGGTTGAAGGGGATGAGGTTGATCTTGGCCGGCACCCCTTCCAGTAGCTTCACCAAGGCGCGCGCGTCGGCGGGCGAATCGTTGACGCCCTTCAGCATCACATATTCGAAGGTGATGCGCTTGGCGTTGGAGGCGGCGGGATAGGTGCGGCAGGCCTCCATCAGTTCCTTGATGGGGTACTTCTTGTTGATGGGCACCAGCACGTCGCGCAGGTCGTCCCGCACCGCGTGCAGCGAGATGGCGAGCATGGGGCCTACCTCGGCGCCGAGCCGCTCAATCTCCGGCACCACGCCGGAGGTGGACACCGTGATCCGCCGCCGGCCGAGGCCAAGGCCATCGCCATCGGAGAGGATCTCGATGGCCTCCTTCACGCTGTCATAGGCATAAAGCGGCTCGCCCATGCCCATGAAGACGATGTTGGTAACGAGGCGATCGCCCTCGGTGGGCAGGCCCGGCCCCACCGCCCGCGCGCGGCCGGGATAGTCGCCGAGCCGGTCGCGCGCGACCATCACCTGGGACACGATCTCGGCGGCGGTAAGATTGCGCACCAGGCGCTGGGTGCCGGTGTGGCAGAAGGCGCAATTGAGGGTGCATCCGACCTGGCTCGACACGCACAGGGTGCCGCGGTCGCTTTCGGGGATGTAGACGGTCTCGATATCGTGGGGCTTCTCGCCCGGCTGGTCGGCGGGAAAGCGCAGCAGCCACTTGCGGGTGCCGTCCTGCGACACCTGCTCCATCACGATCTCGGGGCGGGCCAGCGTGAAGTGCGCCGCGAGCTTCGCCCGCAGATGCTTGGAGACGTTGGTCATCTCCTCGAACTCGGTGGCGCCGCGCAGATAGATCCAGTGCCATAGCTGGTTCACCCGCATGCGCCGCTCGCGCTCGGCAACCCCCGCCACGCCCAGCGCATCGGCGAGCTTCGCCCGGTCGAGGCCGATGAGGGAGGGCAGCGCGCCCGCGGGCGCGGCAAGGCCGTCCTCGGGCGAGGGACAGGGGGGCGCCACGGCGGCGTCGGCGAGGTCGGGTTCGAAAGCGCGGGTCATGACGTCACACATAAGCTGTCCCGCCGCACCTTTCCACAG
Organism: Xanthobacter agilis; assembly: GCF_021730435.1. Classification (GTDB taxonomy): domain Bacteria; phylum Pseudomonadota; class Alphaproteobacteria; order Rhizobiales; family Xanthobacteraceae; genus Xanthobacter; species Xanthobacter agilis. Next base: position 43,666 of record NZ_JABWGX010000032.1, on the reverse strand, counting down.
GCACGACGGGTCGGGAAGACGCCTTCAACCAGCATATTGGGGCGCCGCCACGGCGGATGCCCCAGATCGCTCCTGCCGTGGCCACGCCTGTCGCGGGCGCGGCTACTTGCACTCCTGCGTCGCGCGATCGAGCGCCTGGCCGATGCCGGAGAGGGAATATTTGTCGGTGGTCGGGTTGCCCTTGGCCGAGGTGCTCACGACGGTGAGGTCGCGGCCCTTGCGCATGGCGTCCACGAGCTTGGTCTCGTCCGCCACGTTGCGCACCCAGGCCCCCTGGTCCTTGGTGTAGAGCTGGAGCGTGAGCGAACCCACGGTGAGGGTCGCATCCGAGCCCTCCTTCATGGGGAAGCCGACGGTGATGCTGACCTCGTTCTTCACGCTCTCGCCGGGGCGGGTGGACACGAAGAAATAGGCCGGATCACGCTTCAGCCCCGCCGGCAGGCGGGTCTTGGGCTGGGAGATGGCGTAGCAGACCTTCGGGCTCGACGTGGAGGCATAGACGCTCCAGTCGCCGAACTGGGCGATCGGCTTCGACTGCCCCTGCCCCTGCGCCGCGGCCGGCGTGGCCAGGGCGGCGGCGGCGAGAACGCCGAGGAGCGACAAAAAGCGCGGAAAAAGGCGCGTCGGACGGACACGACGGGGTGCCATAGCTTCTCCTTTTCGTTGCGGCCCGCGGTGGCGGCGCGGGCTGGCGAAATTGAGGGGTGAGCCTGTGTGCCGCGTGAGCGATCGAGGCGGTGCCGGCAGGATGACGAACATGCCTTGCGTTTTCTTAAACCGGCGACCGCGCTCACCTCAATGTGTGCAAAACTCGAACTTCCATGATCGAAACGCGGCCGCGGATCTTGCGCGATGCCGCCGGCCATGGCGCCAATTCGACGGATTGGAACGCATTCCGCGCCGCCGGACCTCGCGCCCTGGCGGGCCACCCTAGCCGCCAGTCCTTTGCGAAAAGGTAAACCAATGGTGAGCGGGCGCGGTCGAGACCGGAGGCTGGTGCCATGAAGGCGGTTCTGTGCGTGCGTCATGGGCCCCCGGAAGCCCTCGATGTGGTCGATCTGCCCGATCCGGTGCCCGGCCCCGGAGAGGTGGTGGTGGACGTCGCGGCGATCGGGCTCAATTTCTTCGACACGCTGATCATCCGCGATCTTTACCAGGTGAAGCCGCCGCTGCCCTTCTCCCCGGGCGCCGAGTTCGCGGGCCATGTGTCCGCCTTGGGCGTGGGGGTGAGCGGGCTTGCCGTCGGCGACCGCGTCTGCGGCTACATGACCTCCGGCGCCGCCCGCGAGAAGGTGGCGGTGGCGGCCGAGTTCCTGGCCCGTGTGCCCGACGATCTTGACCTCGTGAAGGCGGCCGGCCTCGTCGTGACCTACGGAACCGCGGTCTATGCCCTCAAGGATCGCGGAGAATTGAAGGCCGGCGAGACCCTGGCGGTGCTCGGCGCCTCCGGCGGGGTGGGTCTGGCGGCGGTGGAGATCGGCAAGATCCTGGGCGCGCGCATCATCGGCTGCGCCTCATCACCGGACAAGGTGGCTTTCGCACGCGCCCATGGAGCGGACGAAGGCTTCGACTATGGGGCGGGCGACCTGAAGGCGGGATTGAAGGCGTTTGCTGGCCCGCGCGGGCTCGACATGGTCTACGACCCGGTGGGTGGGGATTTCGCCGAGCCGGCCTTGCGGGCGTTGGGCTGGCAGGGGCGCTTCATGGTCGTGGGGTTTGCCGCGGGCGCCATTCCGAAGATCCCGCTCAACCTGCTGCTGCTGAAGAATTGCGATGCGCGGGGCGTCGCCTTCGGCGCGCAGGCGAATTCAAGTCCCCCCTGGCTCAGGGACACCATCCAAGAGCTCATGGGCTATGCGCGGGAGGGCCGCATCTCGGCCCATGTGGACAAGACCTTCCCCCTCCACCGATGCGCGGAGGCCATTGGCGAGATCGCGGGCCGCCGCGTGAAGGGCAAGGTGGTGCTCACCACCGGGTGAGGCCGCCCCGCGCGCCCTCAATGGGCGCTGCGCATGTCATCGAGTGCGTCGCGGGCGGCGTCGTGATGGTGCGGCTTGATGTGGTCCGACAGCAGCCGCATGGCGGTCATCAGCACCGCCGCGTCGTCGGTGAAGCCCAGCACCGGGAACACGTCCGGCACTGCGTCCACCGGCAGGATGAAATAGGCGAGCGCAGCCAGCAAGGTCGCCCGCACCTTCATCGGCGTGGTGCGGTCGAAGGCCGCGAAATAGGCCGCCGTCGCCTCTTCGGCGAAGGGCACATAGGTGGCCTGTCGCCGCAGCTTCTTCCAGAATCCAGTGCGAACGCGCGCCTCGTCCTTGGCCGCACTCGCCCCATCGGAACCCTTCCCGGCCCGCCACTCCAAAGCGGCGAACGAAGCGGTATTGGAAGACGTCGTCATGGCTCACTACTCGGTCGCGGCCATCGGACACACAAGATTTCGCGGGCACCGCGCTCTCAATCGCGCCGACGACCTTTGGTCATTTGATACAGATCATGTGTCAGGAAAATGAATTCTGCGCCGCAGCGCAATAACAAGCTGCATCAAGGTCGCCAAATAATAGCGCTTCTAAACTGAGGGCATCCCGATCTTCCGTGGGGGGTGTCATCCCAACGGATAGACCGCCTCCACCAGATAGGGGCCGCCGCCCACCGAATCCCGCGACGAGAACAGGACGAAGCGCGGCACATGGAACACGGTGCTGCGATAGGGCCCGCGCAGGGCGAGATAATCGGCCACCTGCCGGCTGGAGGCGTCGCGCAGGCGGGCTAGCGTCACATGAGGCCGGAAATTGCGACCCTCGGCGACGAGCCCCAGCCGCTGCATGATCCGCTCCTGCTCGGCCTGCAGCTCCATGATGGCGGCATTGACCTTCACCGCCGCGAACACCGAGCGCGGCTTGCGCCCGCCGAACTGGTCGAGCCCCTGTAACATCAGGTCGAATGCGGGACGGCGCACCGCTCCGAGCATGTCCATGATGTCGCGACCGGTGGCGTCGTCCACGTCGCCGACGAAACGCAGCGTCACATGGTAGTTTTCCGGATCGATCCAGCGCGCCCCGGTGAGGCCGCCCCGCAGAAAAGACAGGGCGAGGCCCACGTCCGGCGGGATCTCGATGGCGGTGAACAGGCGCGGCATGGCGGCCTCCGCAGTGATGTCCGGTCCGATCCTGCGCGCATCAAAGAAGATTCGCGCCGCCGAGGAAAGCCGTCCCGCGCCACATGACGAGATGGGCGCGAGCCGGTCCCCGCATCCCGCTGCCCTATTTGGGGGCCGGCACCAGAATGTCGATCTTGAGCGCGTCCGGCGCGGTGGTGACGAGATCGGTGCGGTAGCGCTCCACATAGAGCTCGTCGGCGTTCACATTTTTCTCGTCGAGATAATTGGCGATCTGCTCATAGGTGTTGTCCATGTCGGCGAACGAGCCGGAATGGGTGAATTTCAGCACCTTGCCCGCATAGGAGCCGCCGAGCTTCATGGCGCCGCCGGGCTTCTGGGTCGTGGTGCCGGAAAACGGCAGTTGCGCCTCGAATTCGAAGCCCCGGTCGTCGGACGAGGTGTAGACCACCAGGACGTCGCCGCCGCGGGTGAGCCCCAGCCGGGTCAGCTCCTTGTCGAGGGTCTTCATGGCATCGACCAGCTTGTCGTAGGCCTCTTCCCAGGTGGCGGTGCCGGACAAGGTCAGCACCGGCACCGGCGCCAGGGTCAGCTCCTCCGGGGGGGCGAAGGGCGCGGCGGGCGCGGGCGCCACCGGCTGAGTCGCCACGCTCTTGGGATCGACCACCGGCGGCGGGGTCAGGGCATCGTCTTTCTGCGCGGCGGGGGCGGGCGCCGTCTCCCCGGCGCGGGCGGGCGCGGCGGCGACCAGAGCCGACGATACGGCCAGCGCCAGCGCCAGCCGGCCCCTGGCTTTCAACATCGTCTTGGTGTCGAACATCATCGAAGTCCCATGGGTGCCCTGCGCCGCGCGAGCCGACATCGTCCGTCCTCCGTGCCGGCCCGAGTGCCCGGCAGCGCACCGTTTCTATCATGTTCGTCGGCATCTTGGAGGCCACACTGCGGCCGGGATGGGGCGCACGGGGGTGGCGCGCGGGCGCGTTCGGCGCCATATAGAACGCAACCAATCCGTTGATGCCCGCCCGTTCCCGGAAGGGGGCCGAAGACCCATGACCGCGCTCGCCCATAGCCCCTTCGTGAAGATGAACGGTCTCGGCAACGAGATCCTGGTGCTCGATCTGCGCGAAAATCCGGTGGACCTGACCCCCGCCGACGCCCGCGCCCTGGCGCGGCCGGGGGTGCTGCCGTTCGATCAGGCCATGGTGCTCTATCCGCCGCGGCGGGAGGACACCGCCGCCTTCGTGCGCATTCTCAACAATGACGGCTCGGAATCCGCGGCCTGTGGCAACGGCACCCGCTGCATCGCCGCCTATGAGGCCGAGCGCACCGACGCGCGCCACATCCGGTTCGAGAGCGAGGCGACCCTGCTCGACTGCCGGGTGCATGACGACGGCACCGTGACCGTGGACATGGGCGCCCCCCGCCTCGCCTGGCGCGACATCCCGCTCGCCCATGAGGTGGGCGACACCGCCGCCGTCACCGTGCCCGGCTTCGAGGCGCTGGGGCCGGCGAGCCTCGTCAGCATGGGCAATCCCCACGCGGTGTTCTTCGTGCCTGACGCCGATCAGGTGGATGTGGCGGGCCTGGGCGCGGCGCTGGAGCGCCATCCGTTGTTCCCCGAGCGGGCCAACATCTCGTTTGCCAGCCTCACTGGGCCGGACGACATTCTGCTTCATGTGTGGGAGCGTGGCGCGGGGCGCACCCGCGCCTGTGGCACCGCCGGCTGCGCCACCGCCGTCAGCGCCGCCCGCACCGGCCGCACCGGTCGCATGGTGCGGGTGCGCCTGCCCGGCGGCGACCTCGCCCTGGAGTGGCGGGCCGGCGACGACCATGTGCTCATGACCGGCCCGGTGGCCTACGAATTCCGCGGCAAGGTCACCCCCGCCATGATCGGGGAGAGCATCTGATGGCGGACCGCCCCGCCGTGCGGGTGGAAACCTTCGGTTGCCGGCTCAATGCCCTGGAAAGCGACGGCATGGCGCGCGCCGCCGCCGCCGCCGGCGTCGAGCGCACCTTGGTGGTGAACACCTGCGCGGTGACGGGCGAGGCGGTGCGGCAGGCGCGTCAGGCCATCCGCCGCGCGCGCCGCGCCGATCCGGACCTGCGCATCGTGGTCACCGGCTGCGCCGCCCAGACCGAGCCCGAGACCTTCGCCCGCATGGCGGAGGTGGACCTGGTGCTGGGCAACGCCGCCAAGGCGGCCCCCGCCACCTGGGTCGAGGTGCGCGCCAGCCTCGACTTCGGCCTGTCCGCCGAAGCGCGGGTGCGGGTGCAGGACATGGCCACCGTGCGCGAGGCCTCGCCCCATCTGGCCGCCGCCTTCGCCGGGCACACCCGTGCCTTCGTGGAGGTGCAGAACGGCTGCGACCATCGCTGCACCTTCTGCATCATCCCTTTCGGCCGCGGCCCGTCCCGCTCTGTCCCTATGGGCGTGGTGGTGGAGCAGGTGCGCCGGCTGGTGGAGGCCGGGCACCGGGAGGTGGTGCTGACCGGCGTCGACCTCACCTCCTACGGCGCCGGCCTGCCCGGCTCGCCCTCGCTTGGCCGGCTGGTGCGGACCCTGCTGCGGCAGGTGCCGGAGCTGGAGCGGCTGCGCCTGTCCTCCATCGACGCGGTGGAGGCGGATGCCGATCTTCTGGCCGCCCTCGCCGAGGAACCGCGGTTGATGCCGCATCTGCATCTCTCGCTGCAATCGGGCGATGATCTGGTGTTGAAGCGCATGAAGCGCCGCCACACCCGCGCCGAGGCCCTGGCCTTCATCGCCACCCTGCGCCGGCTGCGGCCGGATCTGGTGCTGGGCGCCGACATCATCGCCGGCTTTCCCACCGAGACCGATGGACAATTCCGCACCACCCTCGCGTTCCTGGAGGAGGCCGGGATCGCGTTCGTTCACGCCTTCCCGTTCTCGACCCGTCCCGGCACGCCGGCTGCCCGCATGCCCCAGGTGGCGCCCGCCGAGGTGAGCGCGCGCGCGGCGCGGCTGCGGGCGCTCGGCGCCCATCTGCTGCATCGCCACCTCGCCGGCGAGGTGGGGCGCCGCCGCGCGGTGCTGGTGGAAGCGGGCGGACGCGGGCATACGGAACACTTCACCCCGGTGCGCCTCGCCCGGCCGCTCGCGCGCGGCACGCTGGCGGATGTGCGCATCGCCGGCCACGACGGCGCGCGCCTGATCGCGGCCTGATCTCTCATCAAGGAACGGCACGACGCCATGAGCCAAGAGGACCTTCGACCGGAGCCCAAATCGGACCCCCAATCGGACTCCGAGGGCGCCGCTCCGACGCCCGCCGTGACTGAGGAAACGAAGAAAAAGAAGCGCGGCTTCTGGGGCTGGCTGACCGGCCGCGCCGCAGAATCTCCCCAAGACGAGGCTCGTGAAGGCGAGCCGCGTGAAGCCGAACCGGCGCCGGCCACCGGAGACGCCGGGCCCGCCGAGACCCCGCCCGCCGTCCCGGCGGATACGGGGACGCTGCCCGTGGAGCCCGAGCCAGAGCCGCAGCACCGAGGAGACGTCGCGGGCGACGGGGCTGGGGAGGCCGATACCGCGGCGGCTCCCTTCGCCGCCGAGATGGTCGCGACGGAAGCGGAGCCGGCGCCCGAAGTCCCGCCCATGCCGCAACCGCCCGTGCCGATGGTCTCAAGCCAGCCGCAGGCGCCCGAGGCCCCGCCATTGCCGGATAAGGTCGCGCCGGCAGAGGTTGCGATCGACGTGTTCCCCTTGCCGGTGTCCGCGCATCCGGCTCCCGCCGCCATGCCGGAGAGCGTGCCGGCGCCGGTCGAGCCCGCGGCTGCCCCGATGGCGGCTGTGCCGCACCAGGACGAGAGCGATGGCGCGCCGGTGGCCGGGGAGGCGGAGGCCAAGCCTGCGGCCAAGAAGAGCTTCTGGGCGCGGCTGACCTCCGGGCTGGCCCGCACCGCTTCGAGCCTCGGGCAGGGCATCACCGACCTCGTCTCCAAGCGCAAGCTGGATGCCGAGACGCTGGAGGATTTGGAAGACATCCTCATCCGCGCCGATTTGGGGGTGGAAACCGCGACGCGGATCGTCGAGGCCGTGGGCAAGGGCCGGCACGACAAGATGATTTCGCCCGAAGAGGTCAAGGGCCTGATCGCGGTCGAGGTGGAGCGCATCCTGGAGCCGGTGGCCAAGCCCCTGGTGGTGGATGTTCTCCACCGTCCGTTCGTGGTGCTCATGGTGGGGGTGAACGGGTCCGGCAAGACCACCACCATCGGCAAGCTCGCCGCCCAATGGCGGCATGAGGGCAAGAAGGTGGTGCTGGCCGCGGGCGACACGTTCCGCGCCGCCGCTGTTGACCAGCTCAAGGTGTGGGGCCAGCGCACCGGCACCAAGGTGATTGCCCGCGAGCCGGGCGCGGATGCCGCCGGCGTCGCCCACGAGGCCATTACCGAGGCCCGCGCTGATGGGGCGGATATCCTCCTCATCGACACCGCCGGCCGGCTCCAGAATCGCACCGAGCTGATGGCCGAGCTGGAAAAGATCGTGCGGGTGGTGAAGAAGCTGGAACCTTCCGCGCCCCATGCGGTGCTGCTGGTGCTCGACGCCACCGTGGGGCAGAACGCCCTTTCGCAAGTGGAAGTGTTCACCCGCATCGCCGGGGTGACGGGCCTTGTGATGACGAAGCTCGACGGTACCGCGCGCGGGGGCATCCTGGTGGCGATCGCGGCCAAGCACCGGCTGCCGGTGCATCTCATCGGCGTCGGCGAGGCGGCGGACGATCTTCAGCCCTTCACGGCCCGCGACTTCGCTCGCGCCATCGCCGGGCTGGAGTGAGCCGTTCCATGTCGCCCGGGTCCCGGAGCTGCCCCGCGGCGGAAGCGCCGCACCCGGCGCGGCGCCTTGGGCGCGGGCCGGGCGTGGAACGTCAGTGCGCCTTGGAGGATCCCGACCCGCCCCCGATCCGCTTGCCCAGCTGCGCGAACATGTCGCTGGCGGTGAGGATGATCAGGGACACCAGCATGGTGGCGGTGGCGGTCAGGGCCGACACGATCAAGAACGGGTAGCCGAACGCGTAGACAAGGCACGCGAAGGCCACGAACAAATTGAAAATGAAATAATATTTCGCGTCCGGCAAGCCGTGGACGGCATCCTTCAGGAGCCAACCGACGACGGGAACGTGAAAGAACGCGCGCGCGACCGCCTGCATATCCATACCATTCGAAATGAGGTTGAAACGTCATCCCGATGGGACGGCGCGGCGCTGATCCTTGTCCGGTTTTTGATCTGGATCAAGATATCACGCGCCACCGCGGGGCGACAGGTTGCCGCGACCCGGCCTCGGCCCATCCGGCCCGAGGCTTCGCGGCCCGGCAGAACCACCCAGGGGGGTCGTTCTGCCGGGCCGGCTCCGGCGTTCGCCTGAAGCGGGCCTAAAGGCCGAGCCCGGCCATGGCCGGCGTGGCATAGCGCGTGCCGGCCACTGCGTCGGGCGGGAACAGGGCGTCGAGGGTGGCGATCTCCTGCGCCGAGAGACGGATCGCGGCCGCTGCGACGTTCTCTTTCAGATATGTGACGCGGCGCGTGCCGGGGATTGGGATCACATGGTCCTGCTTGTTGAGGATCCAGGCGAGGGCGATCTGGGCGGAGGTGGCGCCCTTTCCTTCGGCGAAGGCGGCAAGCGCCTCGACCAGCTTGCGGTTCTCCGCGAAGGCGGCGCCCGAAAAGCGCGGATTGGAGCGGCGGAAGTCGTCCGGCGCCAAGGCGTCGGGCGAGGTCACCGCGCCTGTGAGGAAGGAGCGGCCGAGCGGCGAATAGGCGACGAAGGCCACGCCCAGTTCCCGGCAGGCGTCGAGCATGCCGGCCTCGGGCTCGCGGCTCCAGAGGGAATATTCCGTCTGCACGGCGGTGATGGGGTGCACCTTGTGGGCGCGCCGCAAGGTTTCCACCGAACATTCGGACAGGCCGAGAAAGCGCACCTTGCCGCGCTCCACCAGGCCCTTCATGGCGCCCACCGTCTCCTCGATGGGGGTCTTGGGATCGACCCGGTGCTGGTAATACAGGTCAATGGTGTCGATGCCGAGCCGGTCCAGGCTGGCGTCGCAGGCGGTGCGCACATAGTCGGGGCTGCCATCGACGCCGAGGCGCTCGCCGTTCGGCCCGCGCACATTGCCGAACTTGGTGGCGAGCACGACCGCGTCACGCCGTCCTTTCAGGAATCGGCCGAGCAGGCGCTCGTTGTGCCCAACCCCATACATGTCGGCGGTGTCGAGCAAGGTGATGCCGAGATCGAGCGCGGCCGCGAGGGTCTCAAGCGATTGCGCTTCGTCACTGGCGCCGTAGAATTCGGACATGCCCATGCAGCCGAGGCCGAGGGCGGATACAGTGATGCCGGAGCGACCGAGCGGGCGCTGAGCGAGAAGGGGATGGCCCATGACGGGACCTCATGAAAAGGGGAGGGGGGATCGACGCAAACCGCGCTGAACCGAAATGTAAACTACACTGTACCGTTTACTTTGTCAAGGGCGGCGCTCGGCGCCGTCCAGCCGCGCGCGGCAACGGGGACACCACATGGAGAAGACCCGCCAGCAGGCGGATAGGGACCGGCCCGGCAAGCCGGCCGAAGCCGAAGCCGAAGAAGCCCCTTCGCAGGCGCCGACTGCGCCTGGAGCCGCGGCGCCTGGAGCCGCAGCGCCTGCCCACGGCCCGGACGGCGATCGCCCCGTCGCCGACAAGCGCGGCGCGGCGGCGCGGATCCGCAAGGCGGCGCGCGGGCTGTTCCTGGACAAGGGTTATGGGGGCACGTCGATGGATGCGGTGGCGGCGGCGGCGCCCGTGTCCAAGCGCACGCTCTACCATCACTTCGCCAGCAAGGCGGATCTGTTCGCCGCGGTCATCGACGAGGCGTGGTCGCATCTGACGCGCGCGCCCCTGCTGCCCGGCGATGCGCGGGGCGACCCCCGGCCGGTCCTGACGGCTTATGTGGAGCGCCTGCAGGCCCATTGGGATCGGCCGGACGTGATCCCCCTGCTGCGGCTGGTGATCGCCGAGGCGCCGCGCTTTCCCGAATTGTCGCAGGCCTATTTCGCGGCCGGAAAGGAGCCGGCGGTCAAGGGGCTCTCGGCTTATTTCGCGGCCCTGGCGGCCCATGGCCGCCTCGCGCCGGGGATTGAGCCGACACTGGCGGCGGCGCAATTCCTCGGCGCCATCAAGGAGCCCCTGTTCTGGCCGCGGGTGCTCGGGGTTCCCGTGGCGTTTTCCGTCGAGGCGGCCGTGGATCGCGCCATCGGCGCCTTGCTGCACGACACCCCGCCGCCTGCCCGCCGCGCCCCCTGACGCCGGCGCGCGCCGGGCGCAGGGGAGCAGCGCGGCCGGCTCCCTTGCCCCGTGCTGGCGCCCCTGCTAAGAGCCGCGCCATCGCGCCGACGCGCGCGCCCATCCCTCTCATAAGACAGGACGATCCCCATGGCGATCGAGCGCACCTTCTCGATCATCAAGCCCGATGCGACCCGTCGCAACCTCACCGGCGCCGTCAATGCCGTGATCGAGGCCGCCGGACTGCGCATCGTTGCGCAGAAGCGCATGCTGATGACCAAGGCCCAGGCCGAGACCTTCTACGCGGTCCACAAGGAGCGCCCCTTCTTCGGCGAACTCGTGTCCTTCATGATCTCCGGCCCGGTGGTGGTCCAGGTGCTCGAAGGTGAGAACGGCGTTGCCAAGTACCGCGACGTGATGGGCGCCACCAACCCGGCCAACGCCGCCGAGGGCACCATCCGCAAGCTGTTCGCCGAATCCATCGAGGCCAATTCGGCCCACGGTTCCGACAGCGTCGAGAACGCCGCGGTGGAAATCGCGCAGTTCTTCGCCGGCAACGAAATCGTCGGCTGACGTCCCAGGGAGCACGGCGCCGGACGGCCGGGCTCCCTTCACGTCCCCGTGGCCGGCCGCTCGGATGGCGAACGGCTCTGGATTTTGACAGAACTTCACCTTAAGACACCCCGTCACAGTGGCCGCCGCGAGGGCTCATGCCCGCCCGCCGCCCGGACCCCGCGACCTCTGCCCCGGCACCGCCCGATCCGGGGCGACGGGACCAGCGCGGAACCGACGGGACCTTCCCATGGATTTTTCTTCCCCCACTTTCTGGCTTTCGGTGCTGCAGATCGTTTGGATCGATCTGCTGCTGTCGGGCGACAACGCGGTCGTGATCGCCCTGGCCTGCCGCTCGCTGCCGAAGGCCCAGCGCAAATGGGGCATCCTACTTGGCGCCGCCGCCGCGGTGGTGCTGCGCATCATCTTCGCCTTGGCCGTCTCGCTGCTGCTCGGCGTGCCGCTGCTGAAGGTGGTGGGCGCGCTGCTCCTGTTCTGGATCGCCATCAAGCTCGCCACCGGCGAGGACGACGACGGCCATGAGGTGAAGGCCGCCGACACCTTGTTCAAGGCGGTGCGCACCATCGCCATCGCCGATGCGGTGATGAGCCTCGACAATGTGGTGGCGGTGGCCGCCGCCGCGCGCGGCCATGCGGAGCTGTTCGTGTTCGGGCTGGTGCTGACCATTCCGCTGATCGTGTTCGGCGCGCAGATCCTGCTCAATCTGCTGCAGCGCTTCCCGCTGCTCATCTGGGCCGGCGCCGCGCTGCTGGGCTGGATCGCCGGTGACATGCTCCTGCGCGATACCCTCGCGCTCGATCTCCTTGCCCACATCGATCCGGCGCTGGTGGTGGAGAATGAGCACGGCCTCAACCCGGCGGCGCTGCCCCATTATGCGGCGAGCGGGTTCGGTGCCCTGTTGGTGGTGGTGTCGGGGCTGGTGCTGCGCCGCCGTGCGTCCTCGGAAGGCGCGACCTGATCCCATCGAGAGCCCGGCGCGCGGTCTCGATCGCCTTCGGCGAACCCCGGTTCACCGAAGGCGCTCTAACTATTTGTTTCCACGAAATTCTGGACGCAAGATCGCTTCCCGCTCTCGCTGAAATTGTCCTAGGCACTTGAGTTCACGCGTTTTCTTCAGGCGAAACCGATATCCACTTCGCGTGAAAATGCTCTAAGGTCGGCGCCATGAACCACCGCGTCGCTCCGCCGTCCGCCCCGGCCGCCGCGCGCCCGCATGTGCGCGCCTCGGTCTGTCCCCACGATTGCCCGTCCACCTGCGCCCTGGAGGTGGAGATCGAACCCACGGGTCGCATCGGCCGCATCCGGGGGGCGAAAGACAACAGCTACACCGCCGGCGTCATCTGCGCCAAGGTTGCCCGTTATGCCGAGCGCGCCAACCATCCCGAGCGGCTGCTGACGCCTGTGTTGCGCACCGGGCCGAAGGGCTCCGGCCAATTCCGGCCCATCGACTGGGACGAGGCTCTGGACCGGGTCGCCGAAGGGCTCCTCGCCGCCGAGCGGGCGCATGGGGCGCAGTCCGTGTGGCCCTATCATTACGCCGGCACCATGGGGCTCGTAATGCGGGACGGCCTCACCCGCCTGACCCATGCTAAGGGCTATTCGCGCTTCTTCTCCACCATCTGCGTCAACCCGGCCTGGAGCGGCTACCTCGCCGGCGCCGGGCGCATCGCGGGAGCCGACGCGCGTGAGATGGGGGTGTCGGACCTCATCACCTTGTGGGGCACCAATGCGGTCGCAACCCAGGTGAATGTGATGACCCACGCCGTGCGCGCCCGCAAGGAGCGCGGGGCGAAGATCGCGGTGGTGGACGTCTATCGCACCCCCACCATGGAGCAGGCGGACGTGGCCCTGCTCATCCGCCCGGGCACCGACGGGGCGCTCGCCTGCGCCGTCATGCATGTGCTGTTCCGCGACGGTTTGGCCGATCGCGCCTATCTCGACCGCTATGCCCGCGACACCGCCGCCCTGGAGGCGCATCTTGAAACGCGCGGCCCGGCCTGGGCCGCGGCCATCACCGGCCTGCCGGAAGCGGAGATCGAGGCCTATGCCCGGCTCGTGGGCGCGACGCCACGGGCCTTCTTCCGCATCGGCTACGGCTTCTCCCGCTCCCGCAACGGCGCGGTGAACATGCATGCGGTCGCCTCGATCCCGGTGGTGGCGGGCGCCTGGCAGCACGAGGGCGGCGGGGCGGTGCATTCCATGTCCGGCATCTACGGCTGGAACAAGAGCATGATCGAGGGGCTCGACCTGCGCGATCCGGCGGTGCGGGCGCTCGACCAGTCGCGCATCGGGCCGATCCTCATGGGCGAGGTGGACGCGCTCGCGGGCGGTCCGCCGGTGGCGGCGCTGTTCATCCAGAACACCAATCCGATGGCGGTGGCGCCTGAACAGGAGAAGGTGCGCGCCGGCTTTGCCCGCGACGACCTGTTCACCGTGGTGCACGAGCATTTTCTCACCGATACCGCGCGCATGGCGGATATCGTGCTGCCGGCCACCATGTTCACCGAGCATGACGACCTCTACCAAGCCGCCGGCCATCCCCACATCCTGTTCGGCCCGAAGCTGGTGGAGCCGCCGGGGGCGTGCCGCTCCAACCATGAGGTGGTGTGCGCGTTGGCGGCGCGGCTCGGGGCGTCCCATCCAGGGTTCGGCATGAGCCCGCGCGGCTTGATCGACTGGACCTTGCAGGCCTCAGGCCGCGGCACGCTCGCGGAGCTGGAGGCCGCACGCTTTCTCGACGTGACGCCGCCATTCGCCACGGCCCATTTCCTCGATGGCTTCGGCCATGCGGACCTGCGCTTCCACTTCGCCGTCGATTGGGGGGCGCTGAAGTTCTCCGCGCCCCGCACGTTCGGGCCGGTGGCCGAGATGCCCACCCTGCCGGACCATTGGGCGGTGATCGAGGAGGCGACAGCCGATTATCCGTTCCGCCTGGTGACGGCACCGGCCCGCAACTTCCTGAATTCCACCTTCACCGAGACCGGAACCTCGGCGGGGCGGGAGGGGACGCCCTCCCTGCTCATCCATCCGGAGGATGCGGCCGCGCAGGGGCTCGTGGAGGGGGACATGGTGGTGGTGGAGAGCGTCCGGGGCCGGGTGCTGCTGAAGGCCCGCCTGTTCGAGGGGCTCCGGCGCGGGGTGGTGGTGTCGGAGCAGATCCAGCCCAACCGGGCGCACCGGGAGGGGCGGGGCATCAATACCCTGACCGGCGCCGATCCGGTCGCCCCGGCGGGCGGCGCCGCGTTCCACGACAACCGGGTGCGCCTCGCTAAGGTGGCGGTGGAATAGCGGGCGCCAGCGCCCGCCGTCTCACACCTTCGGCGCGATCAGGGGCGCAAGGCCGCCTTCGACCCCGGCGATCTCGACCCGCTCCTGCGCCACCGTGAGCCGGCCCGCGGCCAGCAGCTCCAGGCCCTTGGGGTAGATCACATGCTCCTGGGTCAGCACCCGGTGGGCGAGCCGATCCGGCGTGTCGCCGGGCTCGATGGGCACCACGGCCTGGAGGATGATCGGGCCTTCGTCCATCTCGGCGCGCACGAAATGCACCGTGCAGCCATGCACCCGCACCCCTGCTTCGAGCGCGCGCTCGTGGGTGTTGAGGCCCTTGAAGCTGGGCAGCAAGGACGGGTGCACATTGATCATGCGGTCGCGCCAGCGCTCCACCAGCCAGGGGGTGAGCAGGCGCATGAAGCCGGCGAGGCACACGATCTCGATGCCCGCTTCCCGCAGCACGCCGTCAAGGGCGGCGTCGAAGGCGAGCCGGTCGGCAAAGCCCTTGTGGCTGAGCACGCGGGTGGGGATGCCGTGGGCGGCGGCGAAGTCGAGCCCGGCCGCATCGGCACGGTTGGACAGCACCAGCGCGATCTCGGCGGGAAAATCCGGCCCGGCGGCCGCCTGCACCAGCGCCGCCATGTTGGAGCCCCGGCCGGAAATGAGGACGGCGGCGCGCTTGCGGCCGCTCATGCCGCAAACCCGAAGTTGGCAACCCCTTCATAGACCACGTGCGGCGCTTGGGCTCCGTCCGCGCCCGGCGCGATGACGCCCAGACGCACGACGCTGTCCCCCGCATCGGCGAAGGCGGCGGCGACAGCCGCTTCCCGGTCTGCCGGCACCACCACCGCCATGCCGATGCCGCAGTTGAAGGCGCGCAGCATCTCCTCGGGGGCGACGGCGCCGGTGGCGGCGAGCCAGCGGAAGACCGGCGGCACCTCGAGGGTGGAAAGGTCAATGCGGGCGACGGTGCCCTTCGGCAGCACCCGCGGCAGGTTCTCGGTAATGCCGCCGCCGGTGATGTGGGCGAGGGCCTTCACCGCGCCCGTCTCGCGGATGACTGCGAGCGTGCTCTTCACATAGAGCCGGGTGGGCGTGAGCAGGGCCTTGCCCAGGCTCGTCTGTGGTGCGAACGGCGCCGGCGCGTCCCAGGCGAGGCCGGAGCGCTCGACGATGCGGCGCACCAGGGAATAGCCGTTGGAATGCACGCCCGCCGAGGCGAGGCCGAGGATGACGTCACCGGGCGCGACGTCCGGGCGGGGCAGCAGGCCGTGGCGCTCCACGGCGCCCACGGCGAAGCCGGCGAGATCATAGTCGCCGTCCGCATACATGCCGGGCATCTCGGCGGTTTCGCCGCCGATCAGCGCGCAGCCCGACTCCTTGCAGCCGCGCGCGACGCCGGCGACGATGTGCGCGCCCACCTCCGGCGCGAGCCGGCCGGTGGCGAAATAGTCCAGGAAGAAGAGCGGCTCGGCGCCCTGCACCACGAGGTCGTTCACACACATGGCGACGAGGTCGATGCCGATGGTGTCGTGCACGCCGGTTTCGATGGCGATCTTCAGCTTGGTGCCGACGCCGTCGGTGGCGGCCACCAGCAGCGGGTCGGTGTAGCCGGCGGCCTTCAGGTCGAACACGCCACCGAACCCGCCGATGTCGGCATCGGCGCCGGGGCGGGCGGTGGCCTTCACCAGGGGCTTGATGAGATCGACGAGGCGATTGCCGGCGTCGATATCGACCCCCGCGTCGCGATAGGAAAGTCCGTCCTGAGCCATCGGGTCCTCGCGGCAGGGCGGCGCGTCGTGGCCTGACGCTGGCCGAGCCCTGACCTGGTTTGGGCGGCAGGCGCTAGGTCGCCCGCCCTCGCGGCTTAGCCGCGAACGGCCGGCAAGGCAAGGCGGGGCAGGGCTGCGGCCCGCATGGGGCGGGTTGGCCGCCACCGGTTTCGCGGCGAGGGGTTTCAGCCAAAGCAGAAGGAGGGGTGAACACGCCCGCCGCCCCGGGGTGGCCGACGGACGAGGACGGCGCCGGCTGCCGCCCGCGCCGTCAACCATGCGCCGGCGATCTGGAGGCCGCGTCTAGCGGTGGGAAAGCGGGAGAGGTCGCAACCGGATTTCGGGACATGCTGTGTGGCGTAATGACGCATGGCGGTGGTGGTGGCGGCAAAGCCTTGGCGCCTCTCGGTCAAGGGGCGCGTGCGCATCACTCTCCATGCGCCTCCGTGACCTCAGGAGCCCTTGTAGGTCTATACGACGGAGGTAGTATTTACCCTCTCCCTTGAGGGTGCCTCATGAAGACGCGACAACTTCTGGTTTCTTCGACCGTCCTTGTAGCCGCGTTGGCTGTTGGTCCGCTCGTCATCGGCGGGGCCGCGGCACAGACCCCCGCTCCGCCCGCCGGCAGCGCGGCGCCGCAAGCGGTCCAGCCCGCGTGGCCACGCACCTATGCGGTGGGCAGCGCACAGCTTCAGCTCTACCAGCCCGAGGCCCGCGCGTGGCAGGGCGGCAGAATCGCGGGCCGTGCCGCGCTGGCGGTGGGACCTGCGGGCGCCGTGCCCCATTACGGCTTCGCGGAGATCTCCGCCCGTGCCCATGTGGATAAGAAGAAGGGCATCGTGGTCCTGACCGACGTGAGGGTCCAGAGTGTGGATCTGCCGGCGGCTCCGGACCAGGCCACCGCGGTGAACGCGGCGCTGCAAGCGGATTTCACCAAGCAGCCGCTCTCCCTGCCGCTCTCGCTGGTGCGCGCGACCGCCGGAGCGCCACCGGCGGCGGTCGCGCCCAATCCCAAGCCGCCGCAGATTGCCTTTACGGACAAGCTCACGGTTCATGTGCCCATTTCGGGCGATCCGGTCTTGCGCCCGGTTTCCGGCGCCCCGGGCTTCGCGCGTGTGCTCAACACGCAGGCGATGCTGCTGAAGGACCCGAGCGGCACCTATTTCCTTCAAGCGGGCGGTTCCTGGTTTCAGTCGGCGGCGGTGAAGGGGCCGTGGGCCGTCGTCGCCAACGTCCCCGACACGGTGACCGCCGCGGCCAAGGCCGCCAATGGGGTGCGGCAGGCCAATCCGCTCCTGCCGCAGAACGGCAAGCCGATCTCGCCGCCGCCCGCCGTCACCGTCTCCACCGAACCGACCGAGGTGGTGCAGACCGATGGTCCGGTGCAGCTCTCGCCCGTCATCGGCACCGGGCTCATGAGCATGTCCAACGCGGACCATGCGGTCTTCATCGATCCGTCGAATGGCGCATTTTATGTCCTGATTTCCGGTCGCTGGTTCACTGGGCCGGCGACGACGGGTCCCTGGACCCTGGTGGCCAATCATGCCCTGCCGGCCGACTTCGTCAACATCTCGACGCAGGATCCCAAGGCGCAGTCCCTGATCTCCGTCTCCGGCACGCCGCAGGCGAAGGAGGCGGCGATTGCCGCGACCATCCCGAAGACCGCGGTGGTTCCGCGTTCCACCACCGCCAAGGCGGTTTATGACGGCAAGCCGCGCTTTTCGCCCATCCCCGGCACCCGCCTGAAATACGCGGTGAACAGCACCGAACCGGTGATCCGGGTGGCCGAGCACCGGTACTATCTGGTCTCGAAGGGGGTCTGGTTCAGGGCGGCCGATCCGCGCGGACCCTGGGTTCTGGCGGTGGAGGTGCCGGAAGAGATCTATGCCATTCCGGCCACCTCTCCGGTCTATTATGTCACCGGCGCCCGCATCTATGACGTGACCGCCGATGCGGTGACCGCGGGCTACACGCCCCTTTACATGGGCGTTCTTGTTGGCCCGTCCAATACTGTTGTCTACGGCACCGGATATAGCTACGCCGATTATGTGGGGACCCAGTGGGTTCCCGCGCCGGGCACCTTCGGCTATGGCGCCGGCTTCACCATCGGCGCCACGGGGTTTGGTTTCGGGTTCGCGCCGGGCTGGTCGTGGGGGGCAGGCATCGCGCCCTATTGGGGGCCCTATGCGGGATCCACGCCCTTTGGCCTCGGCTGGGGCTTTGCGAATGTGGGCGTCGCCAACATCTACGGCGCCTGGGGGCCGGGCGTGTCACTGGGCGCGGGCTGGGGCGGCGTCGGGGTCGGCGTCTCCGCCTGGTCCTACGGTGCGTGGGGCGGCGTGGGGGTGAGCTTCGGCGGTTTCGGCGGTGGCTTTGCCGGGTCCTTCGGCGGCTTCAGCGCCTATGGCGGCAATTACATGAACGGCGCCGCCAATGTCCATGTCGGAAACACGATTATCAATAATAACAATATAAATGTCAATAATGATAATATAAACAACAATTCCGATAATGGGCATAATGCCAATATTGGCAATAACAGGCCGCCCGCTCCCAACGTGAATCACGGCCCCAACCCGGGCGCTGGCCCGAACCAGGGCCATCCCGGTCCGGATGGCGCGCCGGGCGGTGGTCCGAATCCGAATCATCCCAGTCCGAGCGGCGCGCCCGGCGGCGGCCCGTTGACGGACCATGGTCCGAGCAACAACGGCGGCCCACTGACGGACCACGGCCCCAATCCGGGCGGCAGCCCGACCACGAGCGCTCCTGGCCCGAGTGGTGCGCCCGGCGGCGGCCCGTTGACGGACCATGGTCCGAGCAACAACGGCGGCCCACTGACGGACCACGGCCCCAATCCGGGCGGCAGCCCGACCACGAGCGCTCCTGGCCCGAGTGGTGCGCCCGGCGGTGGCCCGTTGACGGACCATGCTCCCAATCAGGGGAGCGGTCCGATCCCGAGCGGCCCTGGCCCAAGCGACAAGCCCAGTGGTGGCTCGACCACGAGTAGTCCGGGGTCGAGCGAAGGCAGCGGTGGCGGTTCAACGACCACGGGCGGGCCGAGCGACAGCGCGGCGGCGCGAGATCCGCAGAACCTGGACCGGACCTTCAGCGGGGCGGCCAGGCCGGACGCCGCCGCGGAGGAGCAGCGCCGGGCGCTTGAGGATCGTGAGCGCCGTGGTGGTGGCGACGAACAGCGCCTTCGTGAGGATCGCGAAGGACAGGAGGAACGCGAACGCGCCGAACGCGAGCGGCGGGAGGGCGGCGAGCGGAGCCTCCGCGAGAACCGCGAACGCCAGGAGAACCGCGAACGCCAGGAGGAGCGCCAACGTCAAGAGGAGCGAGAGCGCCGTCGCGGCGAGGAGGATCGCGGTCGCCGGTGACAGGGTAGGGGGCTGCTTCAGCTCGGGCTGGAGCCGCCCGCCGCATTCCGCGCCTCGCGAGGGGGCTTATGAAAGACGACCCCGGGGGCATCCTTGCGCCCGGTTTTTTTTACGGATGCCGGTCGATGTGGGGCATGAGATGAGGCGTTCTTCGCCCGTGTCCGTTCAAGGCCGTCGCTTGGCGCGCGACGGACGCGTGCGCATGGCTTCGCTGCCGCCGAAGGCATCGGTGGTGATGTCTCATTGTCGGCTGCCGGCCCGCAGGCGCACCCGGAGGCCAAGGGGCCGAGAGATGACCGGCGCGTGGTGGCGCTGGCCGAATGCCCCATGCCGGGGAAACGTCAGTCCTCCAGCACCTTCAGCTTGAACAGAAGGCCCGCGAGATAGGCCCCCACCAGCGGTACCACGATGAACAGCCAGAGCTGGCTGATGGCCTTGCCCCCGGCGAACAGCGCCGGGCCGATGGAGCGGGCGGGGTTCACCGACACGCCGGTGACGGGAATGAAGACGATATGGATCATCACCAGCGACAGGCCGATGGCGAGGCCCGCCGCCTGGGTGATGCCGGCCTTGGAGGTGGAGCCGAGAATCACCACCAGGAACACGAACGTGCCCACCAGCTCCGCCACGATGGCGGCCCCCGGCCCATAGCCGCCGAGATAACCCTCGCCCCACCCGTTCTGGCCAAGGCCGGCAGTGGAGACATCGAACCCGGCGAGCTTGCCTGAGGCGATGATGTAGAGAATGCCCGCGCCGGCGATGCCGCCGAGCACCTGGGCGATCCAGTAGAGCGGCACTTCCGAAGCCGGGATGCGCCCCGCCGCCCACACGCCGATGGTGACGGCCGGATTGATGTGGCAACCGGAGATATGGCCGATGCCATAGGCCATGGAGGTGACCGCGAGGCCGAAGGCGAACGCGATGGCGAGCATGCCGATGGGCGCGGCGCCATAGCCCGTGAGTACAGCGGATCCGCATCCGAACAAGACCAGGACCGCCGTGCCGATGAATTCGGCGACATATTTGTTCATGTCATCTCCTTGTCAGCGCGCGCTCGCATGAGAGTGGATCGGAGCCGTTCGAGGTAAGCTCAAGTCGCGGTTGCGCTCAAGAAAAATGCGCCGCTTTCCGGTGCTGCGGCGCGATGCGAACGGGGGGCCTTCCGGCCGGATTCCGCCAGCTTTGCCCGCCGGCTGTGGGCAGACGCCCAGATAAGAACATGGTAGGTCTGGGCGCCCCTTTTGTTGCCGAGGCGAAGAGGAAAGATCCATGATGTGGTCACCACCCAGCGGCACCTGTGTTGCGCGCGCCAGAGACCGTCGCCCGGCGTGGCCGGCGATGGCGGCGGCAGCGCTGATTGCGCTTCTCGGCGCCACGCCGGCGCCGGCGCAGCCGGCGGCGGCGCCCCAGAGCGCCGGCCAGGGCACCGCCGTTGCACAGCCGCCATCGTGGCCGCGCACCTATCCGCTGCCCGATGACAGCCAGCTTCAGCTCTATCAGCCCCAGATCGACGCTTGGGATGGGGATGTGATGAGCGGCCGCGCGGCGGTTGCCCTCGGTCCGAAGTCGGGCGCGCCGACCTATGGCATGGTGCGCTTCACGAGCCGGGTCGCGGTGGACAAGCCGGCCGGTCTCGTCCATCTCGCCAGCTTCGCCATCACCGGCGTCGAGGTGCCCACCGAGCCGGGCAAGGCGAGCCTCATCCGCAGCACCCTCCAGGCCCATCTGCCGTCCGAGGGCATGACCATTCCCCTCGACCAGCTTCAGGCGAGCTACGCCGTGAACAAGGAGCTGGCGGAGCTGAAGACCCAGCCGGTGGACAACACCCCGCCGCAGATCCTGTTCACCACCACCGCCACGGTGCAGGTGCCCATAGCCGGCCAGCCGGTGCTGAAGCCCATCACCGGGGTCACCGGCTTCCAGCGGGTCATCAATACCCGCCCGCTGCTGCTGGTGGACGACGCCGGGGGCTATCACCTCCAGGCCGCCGGAACCTGGTATGAGTCCACCGCGCTTGCGGGCAATTGGGTGATCACGCCCAAGGTGTCCGACGCGCTCACCGCCGCCGCCAAGACGGCGACCGACGAATTGGCGGCCGATCCGCTGCTGGGGAAAGACGGCAAGGCCATCACCCCGCCGCCGGCGATCCTGGTCACCACCCAGCCTTCCGAGCTGATCCAGACCGAGGGCCAGCCGCAGATGCTGCCGGTGGTGGGCACTAACCTGCTCACCATGAACAACGCCGACCACGCCGTGTTCCTGGAGACCACCAGCAACAGCTATTACGTCCTCATCGCCGGCCGCTGGTTCACCGCCGGCGACCTGAAGGGACCGTGGAGCTTCGTGGCGTCGAACGCGCTGCCGAAGGACTTCGCCAAGATCAACCCCAACGATCCCAAGGCGAACGTGCTGGTCTCGGTGGCGGGCACGCCGCAGGCCAAGGAAGCGGCCATCGCCGCCACCATTCCGCAGACCGCCACCGTGAAGCGCGACGTGCCGCTGAACGTGGTCTATGACGGCACGCCGCGGTTCGAGACCATTTCCGGCACCGCGCTATCCTACGCCCTGAACACACCGGTTCCGGTGATCCGCTTCAATGCGGAGCGCTATTACGCGGTCGCCAACGGCATCTGGTTCGTGGCCGCCTCGCCCATGGGACCGTGGCGCGTCGCCGATGTGGTGCCGGACACCATCTATACGATCCCGGTTTCCTCCCCGGTCCATTACGTGACCTATGTGCGCATCTACGGCAACACGCCGGACACGGTGGTGGTCGGCTACACGCCCGGCTACATGGGCGTGGTGCTGGCGCCCGGCGGCACGGTCGTCTACGGCACCGGCTATTCCTGCCCGGGCTATGTGGGCACCTATTGGGTGTCCTGCCCGGTCACCTACGGCCTCGGCGCCGGCTTCGCCCTCGGCGCGGCGGAGGGCTTCGCCTTCGGCTTTGCCGCCGGCTGGCCGTGGAGCGTGGCGGTGGGCCCCTATTGGGGACCGTACTGGCATCCCTGGGGTCCGGGTCCGTGGGGTCCCGGCCCGTGGGGACCGCATCCGTGGGGGCCTGGTCCTTGGGGTCCGGGTCCGTGGGGCGGCCACTGGGGCTACACCAACGTGAACCAGACCAACATTTATGGCCGCTGGGGCGGCGCCGCCACGGTCAACCACGCCTGGGGCACCACCTGGAACGGTACCGAGTGGGCCGGGCGTGATTATCGCGGCACCACCGCCAATGGCACCGCCTTCACCGGGCGCGGCGCGGCGGCGTTCAATCCCTATTCGGGCAATTGGGCCGCGGGCCACGAAGGGGCGCACGCCAACCCCTACACCGGTGCCGAGGGTGCCTCGCGCGCCGGCGCCGTGGGCAATGCCTATACCGGCAACGCCGCGGCGGGTCGCGAATCGGCGGGCTACAACCCGGCGACGGGGACCGCGCACGCGTCGCAGACCGCGGTGACGGACAACCATGGCAATGTGAACGTGGACAGCCGCGGCGCCGCCGTGGATACCCACACCAACACCGCCGCCGCCTGGAACAACGGCAACGTGATGGTGGACCACGACGGCAACGTCTATCGCCACTCGGATACCGGCTGGAACCGCAACACCGGGACCGGCTGGCACGACGTGGACAACAATTACAACACGCGGAACCTGGACAACGAGGCGCAGGCCCGCTCCTGGGGTCAGCAACGCGTGGACAATTTCGGCGGCGGCAATCGCTTTGGCGGCGACGACTTCGGCGGCGGTGATCGCTTCGGCAGCGGCGGTTTCGACCGTGGCTTCGGCGGTTTCGGCGGTGGTGGGTTCCATGGCGGTGGCGGGTTCCGTCGCTAACGTCACGCGCCATCCTGGCGACCTTCACCGGGCGCACCGCGTCCGGTGAAGGTCCGTTTCGACGGGCGGGCGAACATGGCCGCCTGTCTTTCCGAACATCGCCTCCCGGTTTCGGGCCCGAGCCCACCGCCTCGACGAGGCGCGAACGCGGCCCGGTTCGGCGGTCGGGATCCCCCGCAGCGCCGAACCCGCGGCATCGACCCGACGACTTGCCATGCCCAAGGACGTGCCATGACCAACACGTGGTCTTCCACCGCAGCGGGGGATAGTCCTTCGCACGCGGTCCGCAGCTATCGCCAGCTTGCCGCCTACAATGCCTGGGCCAACGCCCGCCTTTATGCGGCTGCGGCGGAGCTGGGCGCGGAAGCGTGCGCCAAGCCCATGGGCGCCTTCTTCGGCTCGATCCTGGGCACCTTGAACCATCTGGTGGTGACCGATCGGATCTGGCTTGCCCGGCTGCTGGCCACGGGCGCGCCGCAGCCGCCGCTCGACACCCTGCTGGAGACGGATCTTGCGCGGCTGTTGCCCCTGCGGGTGGCGGAAGACGCGCGCCTGACGGCGTTCGTCGCGGCGCTCGATGCCGCGCGTCTGGTGGCGCCGCTCACCTATGCCAACAGCAGCGGCCAATCGTTCAGCCAAAGCTGTGCCAGCGCGCTCGACCATGTGTTCAACCACCAGACTCATCATCGCGGGCAGGCCCACACCCTGCTCGCGCAGCTCGGTGGTCGCGCGGCAGCGCCATCGCTGGACCTCATCGTCTTCCAGCGGGAACAGCCGAGGGCCTGAGGGCGAGCCGGGCGGATCGACGCCATCTGCCTGTTGAGCCGCCCCACACATCTCAAGACCGAGACGGTGTTCCCCGATCGGATCGGCGCGCCGGGGACGCGGCGGTTCTGGAACTCGGACGGGGCGGCCGGCGCGCGGGCGCGCCAAGATCGGGACCATCGGTTGAGGCGCCGGGGCGGGGCACCGCTGATCATGACAACCCCTTGCTTTGCGCGCGTGGCTCGGGTATCAGGACAATTCCTGAGCGCAACCGCCGAGAGCTGAGCCCGTGTCGTCCCGCACGACCAAGATCGCCGCCTCTGCCCCCCGAATCATCAAGGTTCCGGGGAACAACGCTCTTATTCTGCGCGCTCTTCTTCTCCTTAGCCGCCCCTGAGGGCCGGCCGGGCCATGCCTGGGCGCTCAGGGGACCTGATCCGCCGCCGGGAGAAGAACCGGCGTTCGTTTCGGCTTATGATCCGGCCCCTGTGGCGCCCCTGATCTCCGGGATGGAGACGGCGCCCGCCGGAATGCGAGAAGGACCATTCCGATGACCGACACCGCCAACAGCTCCTCTCCCGCCTCGGAGAAGGCCCGCGTCATCATCTTCGACACCACCTTGCGCGACGGCGAGCAGTGCCCCGGCGCCTCCATGACCTTCGAGGAGAAGCTCCAGGTCGCCGAGCTGCTCGACGACATGGGCGTCGATGTCATCGAGGCCGGCTTCCCCATCGCCTCCATCGGCGATTTCGAGAGCGTGTCCGAGATTGCCCGCCGCGCCAAGCGCGCCACCATCTGCGGCCTCTCCCGCGCGGCGCTGAACGACATCGACCGCTGCGCCGAAGCAGTGAAGAATGCCGCGCGCGGGCGCATCCATACCTTCCTGTCCACCTCGCCGGTGCACATGAAGTACAAGCTCCAGAAGGAGCCGCACCAGGTCCTGGAGATGATCGTGGCCTCGGTCTCCCGCGCCCGCAACCATGTGGACGACGTGGAGTGGTCGGCCGAGGACGGCACCCGCACCGAGATGGATTTTCTCTGCCGCTGCGTGGAGGCGGCCATCGACGCCGGCGCCACCACCATCAATATTCCCGATACGGTGGGCTACACCACGCCGGCCGAATACCAGGCCTTGTTCCGCACCGTGATCGAGCGGGTGCCGAACTCGGACAAGGCGGTGTTCTCGGTGCATTGCCACAATGATCTCGGCATGGCGGTGGCCAATTCGCTGGCCGGCATCGCCGGCGGCGCGCGGCAGATCGAGTGCACGGTGAACGGCATCGGCGAACGGGCCGGCAATGCGGCGCTGGAGGAGGTGGTGATGGCCATCGACACCCGCTCCGACGCCTTCCCCTACGCGACCGGCATCAACACCCGCATGCTGACCCGCGCCTCCAAGCTGGTCTCGGCGGTCACCTCGTTCCCGGTGCAGTACAACAAGGCGATCGTCGGCCGGAACGCCTTCGCCCATGAAAGCGGCATCCACCAGGACGGGATGCTCAAGCACACCCAGACCTACGAGATCATGACCCCCGACAGCGTCGGGGTTTCCAAGACCTCGCTGGTGATGGGCAAGCATTCCGGCCGCGCCGCCTTCCGCGACAAGCTCAAGGCCATGGGCTACGAACTGGGCGAGAACGCCCTGAACGACGCTTTCGCCCGCTTCAAGGACCTCGCCGACCGCAAGAAGGTGGTCTATGACGAGGATATCGAGGCGCTGGTGGACCAGGGCATCGCGGCGGCCTATGACCGTATCAAGCTCATCTCCTTGTCCATCATCGCCGGCACCCATGGGCCACAGCGCGCCACCATGAAGGTGGAGGTGGATGGCGTGGTGAAGACCGAGGAGGCCGAGGGCAACGGCCCGGTGGACGCCACCTTCAACGCCATCAAGGCCCTGGTGCCCCACACGGCGAAGCTGGAGCTCTACCAGGTGCATGCGGTAACCGAGGGCACCGACGCCCAGGCCGAAGTCTCGGTGCGGCTGGAGGAGGATGGCAAGGTGGTGACCGCCCGTGCCGCCGATCCCGACACCCTGGTGGCCTCCGCCCGCGCCTATGTCACCGCCCTCAACAAGTTGCAGATGAAGCGCCAGAGCGTGAATCCGCAGACGGCGGTCGGCTGATCGCGCATCATTGCGAGAGCGACAGGCGCCCGGCTTCGGCCGGGCGTTTGCGTTTGGAGGGGTGTTCCATCCGCGCGCGGCCCGCGTCGTCCGGGCATGGCGCCGAAGCGGCGGGCGCGGCGACTCCTTCGCAGTGCAGCATTTTGGGCGGCGTCGGGTGTTTTCCCCTATCCCGCGTCAAGACCTCTCTCAACCCCTTGGCATGATCGGCGACGCGCATTACGACACACGACGACCGCCGCCATTCGCCACGGCGCGCGGGCGCTGCCCGATGGGCCCGGAAAGTCCCTTCCCGGTGATCGTCGAGAGCCTCGCCCTGTGTTCGGGGTTCCGGGTTCCAGGGGAAGCGCCTGTCCATGTCGCGAGACAGATGAAGCGGGTCACGGTTGCCTTCGCCGGCGAGGCCGCCGAACTGATCGGGGGAAAACCGGCTCCACGGAGGGACTTCATCGATGCGTAACAAGGTTTTCGCTGACGCGAAAAGTGCTCTCGACGGCATCGTCGCCGACGGCATGACCATCATGGCCGGCGGCTTCGGGCTCTGCGGCATCCCCGAGAACCTCATCGCCGCCATTCGCGATCTCGGCCCCAAGCACCTCACCGTGATCTCGAACAATTGCGGCATTGACGATTTCGGCCTTGGCATCCTGCTCGCCAACGACCAGATCAAGAAGATGGTGTCGTCCTACGTGGGCGAGAACAAGCTGTTCGAGAAGCTCTACATCGAGGGCGCGCTGGAGCTGGAATTCAACCCCCAGGGCACGCTCGCCGAGCGCATCCGCGCCGGCGGCGCCGGCATCCCGGCCTTCTACACCAAGACCGGCTACGGCACCGTGATCGCCGAGGGCAAGCCCACCGCCGAGTTCGACGGCCACATGTATGTGCTGGAGACCGCGCTGCATGCGGACCTCTCTATCGTCAAGGCATGGAAGGCCGACAAGGCGGGCAACCTCGTCTACCGCAAGACCGCCCGCAACTTTAACCCGATGATGGCCACCGCCGGCAAGATCACGGTGGCGGAAGTCGAGGAACTGGTGGAGGTCGGCGAACTCGACGGCGATCACATCCACACCCCCGGCATCTATGTGGACCGCATCATCGTCTCCAAGGACGCCGAGAAGCGGATCGAGAAGGTGACCACCCGCAAGCGCGAAGAGGTGAAGTGATGGCCTGGACCCGTGACGAGATGGCGGCCCGCGCCGCCCAGCAGATCCGCGACGGCTTTTATGTGAACCTCGGCATCGGCATTCCGACCCTGGTGGCCAACGCTTTGCCCCCGGGCATGACCGTGACGTTCCAGAGCGAGAACGGCATGCTCGGCATCGGCCCCTTCCCCTATGAGGGCGAGGAAGACGCCGACCTCATCAATGCCGGCAAGCAGACCGTGACCGAGGTGCCGGAGACCGCTTATTTCTCCAGCTCCGATTCGTTCGCCATGATCCGCGGCGGCCACATGGACCTGTCCATCCTCGGCTCCATGCAGGTGTCCGAGCACGGCGACATCGCCAATTGGATGGTGCCGGGCAAGATGGTGAAGGGCATGGGCGGCGCCATGGACTTGGTGGCCGGCGCCAAGGAAGTGATCGTGCTCATGGAGCATGTGGAGAAGTCCGGCGCGCCGAAGCTGGTGGAGCGCTGCACCCTGCCGCTCACTGGCACCCATGTCACCGACTTCGTCATCACCGACCTTGCGGTGTTCGAGTTCACCAAGCGTGGTGGCGCGCTGGTGCTGAAGGAACTGGCGCCGGGCGTCAGCCTCGACGAGGTGAAGGCCAAGACCGCCGCCAAGTTCGAGGTCGGCCTCTGAGAACCGGCATCGCGCGCCCGCCGGGCGCGCGCCGGGCGTGATCTGCGGGCGGGGTGGCGCGGCCATCCCGCCCGCTTTGCGTTTGCGACCGGTGTTGCTGGCGGGGCCGGACGCCGTTGCCGCAAGCCACCATCGTCGCCCGCCTTCTCCCGAGTGGGCTGGGGCGGGCTCTTGCGTGCCTTTCTTTGCTCCTATAGAAAACGAGCGCTCGCTCGAAATTTACGGGCGAGCCTTTTGCGCCGCGGGATGTTCCGAAGGTCTCGGGGCGCCCTCCCGGTGCCGGCCGGGGGCGAGGCAACGCCCCGGCGAAAGCGGAGAGACGCCATGGATTTCGCCATCTCCCCCGAGCTTGAGGCGCTGCGCGCCCGCATCGCCGATTTCGTGGCCGCGGAAATCCTGCCCCACGAGGGCGATCCGCAGGCCTACGACGCGCACGAAAACATCCGCGCCGACCTGCTGGCCGCGCTGCGCGCGAAGGCGCGGGCCGCCGGCCTGTGGTGCCTCCAGCTCAAGCGGGAGAGCGGCGGGCTGGGCGTGGGCCGGGTGGGCATGGCGGTGTGCTACCCGCAGATGAACCGCTCCATTTTCGGCCCCGTGGTGTTCAATTCGGCCGCCCCCGACGACGGCAACATGATGATGTTCGAGGCGGTGGGCACGCCCGACCAGAAGGCGCGCTGGCTCGCCCCCATCGTGGCAGGCCGGGTGCGTTCCGCCTTCGCCATGACCGAGCCCCATCCCGGCGGCGGTTCCGAC
Organism: Xanthobacter agilis; assembly: GCF_021730435.1. GTDB lineage: Bacteria > Pseudomonadota > Alphaproteobacteria > Rhizobiales > Xanthobacteraceae > Xanthobacter > Xanthobacter agilis. Next base: position 15,005 of record NZ_JABWGX010000032.1, on the reverse strand, counting down.
CCCGGCATGATGCTGACCCGGGCCGAGGCCCAGCCCAACGGCGCCTATCGCCTGTATGGCCGCAAATGGTTCATCACCGGGGCGGAGGAGGCGGCCCACTTCACCGTCATCGCCCGCATGTCCGATGATCCGCGCACCGGCCTCACCGCCTTCGCCTTCCATCGCGACGCGCCGGGCTGGCGCATCCTGCGGCGCATTCCCATCATGGGGCCGGAGGAGCACGGCGGTCATTGCGAGCTGGAGTTCGACGGGCTGGAAATTCCGCCGCAAGACATTCTGCTGGGCGTCGGCAGGGGCCTGAAGGTGACGCAGATCCGCCTGGGGCCGGCGCGCCTCACCCATTGCATGCGCTGGCTGGGCCTCGCCGCCCGCTGCGTGGAGATCGCCCGCGACTATGCCGCCGAGCGCCACGGCTTCGGTGTGCGGCTGGCCGACCGGGAAAGCGTGCAGCTCATGCTGGGCCGGCTCGCCATGGAGATCGAGATCGGCCACCTTCTGGTGATGAAGGCGGCGTGGGAGCTGGATCGCGGCGGCCTCGCCCGCAAGGAGGTGTCCATGGCCAAGATCCAGGCCGCCAACACGCTGCACAAGGCGGCCGATACCGCCATCCAGATCAACGGCGCGCGCGGCTATTCCAAGGACACGGTCCTGGAGTGGGTCTATCGCTACGCCCGTCAGGCGCGGCTGGTGGACGGCGCCGACGAGGTCCACCAGATGGTGCTGAACCGCTTCCTGGACAAGGAACAGGGCGATTTCTGGCGCTGGCCGGTGGCGGGGGGCGTGGCATGAGCCTGGAGCGCGATCGTTTGGGTTTCGATCCCGCCGCCCTCGATGCCTATCTGAAGGCGCAGGTGGGGGGCCTTGTCGGCGCGCCGCGCCTCACCCCCATCGCCGGGGGACAGTCCAACCCCACCTATTTCGTGGATTACGACGACCGCGCCCTGGTGCTGCGCAAGCAGCCGGCGGGCAATCTGCTGCCGTCCGCCCATGCGGTCGATCGCGAATACCGCATCATCCGCGCGCTGGCGCAGACCGACGTACCGGTGCCGCCGGCGCTCGCCTCTTGCGCCGATCGGGACATCATCGGTACGCCGTTCTACGTCATGGAAAAAGTGGAAGGGCGGGTGTTCCACGACTGCACCCTGCCGGGCGTCGCGCCGGGGGAGCGGCGGGCCATGTATGGCGCCATGGCGCGGACCCTTGCCGCGTTCCACAATGTGGATGTCGCGGCGGTGGGCCTTTCCGATTTCGGAAAGCCGGGCAATTACTTCGCCCGCCAGATCGGGCGCTGGACGCGGCAGTGGGCGCTCTCCAAGACCCGTGAGGATGCCCATATCGACCACCTTGTGGCGTGGCTGCCGGCGCACCTGCCCACGGACGACACCACCAGCCTCGTGCATGGCGATTATCGCATCGGCAATCTCATGTTCCATCCCACGAAGCCCGAGGTGGTGGCGGTGCTGGACTGGGAATTGTCCACCCTTGGCCATCCGCTGGCGGACCTCGCCCATTGCGCTATGGCCTGGGTGTCGCGACCGGACGAATATGGCGGCATCGCGGGATTGGATCTCGAAGACCTCGGCATCCCGGAGCTGCGGGATGTGGTGGCGCAATATGATGCCGTGGCGCGCCATGGGCAGGCGCTCACCGATTTCCACATGGCCTTTGCCCTGTTCCGCTGGGCGGTGATCTTCGAGGGCATCGCCGCCCGCGCCAAGGCCGGCAACGCCAATTCCGCCAATGCCGGGGACACCGGCCGCCTCGCCGCCGCCTTCGCGGCGCGCGCCGCGGCGCTGACCGAGGGCTGAGCGGCGCGGTTCGCGACCTGCGGGCGCTCCCAAACCATTGCGCGCCTCGGCGGGGAGGGGTATGGGGTGCGAACCAAACAATCGTTTGATACAATTTAGGGGCGGTGGCCGGCGACCGGCCGCGTGCGAAGCGGCGGAGCCCGGTGGCGTCCGGGCCGGCGGGGAGGAACGGGAATGAAGCGTTTGGCTGTCATCGGCGCCGGCCTCATGGGCGGCGGTATCGCCCTCGACGCGGCGCGCCATGGGCTCGACGTGCTGGTGTTCGACCAGAGGCCCGACGGCGTGGACAAACTGAAGGCGCGCGCGGCCCATGTCTATGGGCGCTGGGTGAAGAATGGCCGCCTGTCGCAGGCCGATGCGGACGCCGCCCTGGCCCGTCTCGCACCGGCGGCCACGCTCTCCGCCATTCGTGCCGCCGACGTGGTGATCGAGGCGGTGTTCGAGGATCTTGCGGTGAAGCGCGCGCTGTTCACGGAACTGGAGGCCCATCTGGCCCCGTCCGCCATCCTCGCCACCAACACCAGCGCCTTGAAGGTGGGTGATCTCGCGCAGGGCTTTTCCTTCGCGCCGCGGGTCCTGGGGCTGCACTATTTCAGCCCGGCGGAAGTCTCGCCCCTGGTGGAGGTGGTGCGCTCTGCGGCGACCGCCGACGCCACGGTGGAACAGGCGCTGGCCTTCCTTGAAGCGACCCGCCGCACGCCGCTGCCGTGCAAGGACCGGCCGGGCTTTGCCATCAACCGCTTCTTCTGCCCCTATTACAACGAGGCCACCCGGATCGTGGAGGACGGCATCGCCGGCCCAGCGGATGTGGACCAGGTGGCGCAGGAGCGCCTCGGCGCCGCGGCTGGGCCGTTCACGGTGATGAACCTGATCCGCCCGGCCGTCTCGGCCCATGCCATGACCAATCTGGCGTCGCTGGGGCCGTTCTACACCACGAGCCGGCTTCTCGACGCCCAGGCCAAGACCGGCGCCGACTGGCCGCTGGAGGATCGCGTGGCCGGCGCCGATCTCGATCTCGTGGAGCGGCGCCTGCTGGGCGCGCTGGCGCTGCCGGCGCTGGAACTCGCGGCCGAGCAGGTGGCGGCGCCCGCGGCCGTGGATCAGGGCGCGGTGCTGGCGTTGAAGTTCAAGGAGGGGCCGTTCGCCCTCATGCACCGTTACGGTGCCGTGGCCGTCGAGGCGGCGGTGGGGGCCCTGTGCGCCCGCGATCATCATCCGGTGCCGGCGTTCGCGCCGGTGGCGGCGGCCTGAGATCGGTTCCATAAGCGCTTCATTCTCCCGACGCGGGGCGGCGACGCCTTCGCCCACAGGTTCCCGGAGGAGCCCCCAATGAGCACGACCGAGGTCTTCATCGTTTCCGGCGCCCGCACGCCCATCGGCGACTTCGGCGGTGCGCTGAAGGATATCCCGCCCACCGCCCTCGGCGCCCATGCCGCCAAGGCGGCCATCGCCCGCGCCGGCATCGAGGCGGCCGATGTCGGCCACGCGGTGGTGGGCAACGTGATCCACACCGAAGCACGCGACATGTACGTCTCGCGCGTCGTGGCCATGGACGCGGGCGTGCCCCAGGAGACGCCGGCCCTCACCGTGAACCGCCTGTGCGGCTCGGGGCTCCAGGCCATCGTCAACGCCACCCAGCTCCTGAAGCTGGGCGATGCCGATATCGCCCTCGCCGGCGGCGCCGAGAGCATGAGCCGCGGCGGCTACCTGATGCCCGCCGCCCGCTGGGGCCAGCGCATGGGCGCGACCACGGCGGTGGACATGATGGTGGGCGTGCTCACCGATCCGTTCGGCCATGGCCACATGGGTGTCACCGCCGAGAACGTGTCCGCGCGCTATGCCATCTCCCGCGAGGACCAGGACGCGGCCGCGGTGGAGAGCCATCGCCGGGCCGCCGCCGCCATCGCCGCCGGCCATTTCAAGGACCAGATCGCCCCGGTGGAGATCACCACCCGCAAGGGCACCGTGGTGTTCGACACCGACGAGCATGTGCGCGCCGAGGTGAGCGTGGCCGACATGACCAAGCTGCGCCCGGTGTTCAAGAAGGATGGCACGGTCACGGCGGGCAACGCCTCCGGCATCAATGACGGCGCCGGCATGGTGATCCTCGCCACCGGCGAGACGGTCAAGGCCAAGGGCCTGAAGCCCATGGCGCGGCTCGTCTCCTACGGGCTCGCAGGGGTCGATCCCTCCGAGATGGGCATGGGTCCGGTGCCGGCGGTGAAGATCGCCCTCGCCAAGGCGGGTCTGCCGCTCGACGCCATCGACCTCATCGAATCGAACGAGGCGTTCGCGGCCCAGTCGTGCGCGGTGAGCCGCGCGCTCGGCTTCGATCCGGCCAAGGTGAACCCCAATGGCGGCGCCATCGCGCTCGGCCATCCGGTGGGCGCTTCCGGTGCCATCCTCGCCATCAAGGCGATCTATGAGTTGCAGCGCACCGGCCAGCGCTATGGCCTCATCACAATGTGCATCGGCGGCGGCCAGGGTATCGCCGCCATTGTCGAGCGGGTCTGAGACCCTTCGCGGGAAGGTCCGGTGTGGTCGGGCCTTCCCGGTCCTCGGGGCGGGCGCGCCAAGGCGCGGATCATGCCGCGGCGGGAGCTTGCGGCCACGTCGGCGCGGCGTGATCGGTTCGGCGCCGGCCGAAGGGGCGGCGGCCTCAGTCCACCTTGCGCTTGCGGGTCGGATTTCGGGGGGTGGATGCCTTGCCCACGGGCAAGGACGCCTTGGGCGGAAGCGGCGTTTCCGACTCTGCCGCCGGACGCGGCGTCAGCGCGGCGAGCACGAAGTCGCTCACGCGGGCGGCATAGGTGGCGGCGTTCACGCCGCGCTTTCGGTATTTGCCGCGCTTCACATACCAGTCTTGCAGCAGCGGCTTGATGAGGGTGGCGGTGAAGTCCACGTCGGCCACGCTGAAGCAGCCGGCGCGCACGCCCGCCTCCAGCACCTGGGCGAACATGCGCTCGGTGGCAAGTTCGCTGGCGACCGCCGCCTTGCGGGCCGGCGGCGGAAACGCCTTCGCCTCCATGTAGGCGAACACGAACCAGGGCTGCATGGTCTCCGAGAGCGCCACATGGGTGGCGATGAGCCAGGCCAGATGCTCGGCGGGATCGGCGCGCACCGGCTCCGGCACGGCCTCCAGCGCCTCGATGACCGCGTCGGCCACCTGCTCCAGGATCATCAGCAGCAGCGTGTCCTTGCCGTCGAAGTAGGAATACAGGCCGCCCATGCTGATGCCGGCCGCGCGCGAGAGGTCGCGCAGGGTGGTGGCGTGAAAGCCGTGCCGGTTGGACAGGGTGAGCACCGCCTCGACGATGCGGACGAGGTTGGCCACCGCCACATGGGGCTTCTGTACCTTGATGGTGTCGCGGTGCCGCTCGTAGATGCGTCCGCAGAGGGCCTCCAGCGCATAATCCGCGCCTGCGGCGGGCTGCCGCTGTTCGCTCAACGTGATGTCTCCCCGGCGGCTTCGATCCACGCAACCGTCATGTATGACAGGCGAGGCCGCCCAAAAGTCAAGCGAGCGTTCGTTCGATGCTGCGGCCAGTGCGCTCCGGCGCGGCGTTCGGAGGATCGGCGCCGACGGTGGAACTGGGCCGTGGTTTCGGGTCCTGAGCGGGATCGGGCGCGGGTCCCTGTGCCGGACCGTCAAGACAAGCTATAGCTTGGACGGCGGTGATGACACGCGGACGGCGCCGCCGGTGCGAAGGTGCCGGCGCATCCGCGAGGCGCGATGGCCGCGCGCAGCCGGATCCGCGCTTATATTCCCACCGGGGAACGGGCGGTCTCCATGTTCAGGACAATTGCCATTGCCGGGGCGGCGCTGCTGCTGCCCGCGTTCGAGGTCGCGCAGGCGGCCGAGCCGGGCGTCTGCGAGCCTTATGCCAATGCCATGGTCGCCATGACCGTGCGCGGCCAGAAGGCCAAATGCAGCATGTTCACGCCCGCCGGCCTCAATTGGGAGGGGCACTTCAACTGGTGCACGGGGCAGGATCGGGCGAAGGTGAAGGACGCGGAGGAAACCTGGTCGGCCAAGCTCGACGGTTGCCTCATCTCGGCCCAGGCGCCGGCGCCGCGCGGCAAGCCGATCGTCAACGAGCTGTCCGGCAAGTGCGTGGTCACGGCGGGCGGCCCCGGCGCCGCGAACGGCACCGACCTTGTCCTTTGGGATTGCGCCAACGACAAGATGAACGGGGCAAACCGCTGGGAGCTGACCAAGAGCGGGCTGATCCGCAGTGTCGCCACCGGCAAATGCGTCGATGTGTCCGGCGCTCCGGGCACGGCGGATGGCAGCGCGATCCAGGTGTGGGATTGCGAAACCAGCGCCAATACGGATCAGCGCTGGGTGTTGCGCAACGGCTTCATCGTCAACCAGTTGTCGAACAAATGCATCGACGTGTCCGGCGCGCCGGGTGTCGCCGATGGCTCCAAGCTGCTGCTGTGGACCTGCGAGGCCTCCGGCCGCAATCCCAACGGCAGCATCACCGACCAGCGCTGGCGGTTCTGACCCGCCTCCCGCGACGCCGGCCGGAGCCGGTGTCGCGTCGGCCGGTCAGGACAGGGCGAGCGGCCAGCTCTGGGGAAAGGGCGTGCCCGCCATGTCCACCGGGCCGAGCGGGCGCGCCGCCGGGCGCTTCAGCACGCGCCGCACCATTTCCGGGATCATCACCGCGCCCACATAGCGGCCGAGGCACTCGTGGTGCCCGTAGCCGAAGTGCAAATAGGTGTGGAACGGCCGGTCGGGGCGGAACGCCTCCGGCGCCTCCACGAAATCGGGATCGAACATGGCGGAGAGGCTGAGCGGCAGCACCACGGTGCCCTTGCCGATCACCTTTTCGCGGGCGGTGCCCTTGGCGAGGGTGTAGGTGCTGGCCGCTTCGCGGAACATGAAGGCGACAATGGGGGAAAAGCGCAGCGCTTCCCACACATAGCCGTCGAGGCTGTCGTCGTCCCGCGCAGCGGCGGCGCGGGCGCCCGCCAGCACCTCGGGCCGGGCGAACAGCTCGGCCAGGGCGTTCACCACCGCTTCCGCCGTGGTTTCGATGGCGCCGATGAGTAGGCCGCCCACATTGATGACCACCCGGTCCATGCCGAAATGGGCGCTCTCCGGCAGGTTGAGCTTCAGGATGCGGGTCAGGCTGTCGTCGGGCGCGGTGCCGGCCTTGATGGCGGCGATCCGCGCCGGAATGAGCGTGGCGAACAGCGCCCGCAGCTTCACCCGCGATTCTTCCGCGGCTGCGTGGATCGCCTCGGCATCGGGGCGGCCGTCATAGGGCAGGTTGTTGAACTGGTCCATCTGGTTGGCATAGGACCAGTCCAGCAGGTCCGCGTCCGGCCCCTCGATGCCGAAATAGCGCTGCACCAGGCGCAGCGGCACGATCCGGGCAAATTGCGACACCAGCTCGATGCGCCCGTCCGGCGCGCCGGCGAGGATGGCGTCCGCCACCTCGCCCACCAGGGCCCGCACCTTGGGCAGGTCGTCCCAGGTCAGGATGGCGCGCATGACGGACTTGTCACGATAGTTCACCACCGTCTCATCCTGGGCCAGCATGAAGTCGCCCATCTTGGGCCGGTAGAGGTCCACCGTGAACACCTTGGGCACCGACAGCGCCTCGATCACGTCGGCCCGCTTGGCGAGCAGAGTCACGTCGGGCGTCTCGAAGATGGGCGCGTGGGCGCGCAACTCGGCGAAGAAGCCGCGCGGGTCGCGGGTGACGAGGTCGCGGGCGAACGGCCAGCGCTCCTTCGGCGCCAGTGCCGCCAGACGGTCGAGATAGGGCGTCGCGGGACGGGGCGTCTTATTTGCCGTCGGCATGGGGACCCTCCAGCACCTTCAGGTATTCGATGATGGCGTAGCGGTCGGAGGGCGAGAGCTGCGCCACCGACGGGTCCGGGAAAGCGTGACCGGAGTTGGAATTGCCGGGCAGGGTGGTGTCGAACAGGAACAGTCCGGCGCGGTCCTTCTCGGGCACCTTGTCCACGTCCGAGACATAGCCGAGCTTTTTTGCGTCGTAGCGCTCGTCGCCCACATAGAAGCGCCGCGGGCGCTCCTGGGGCGGGGACAGCAGGTCGTAGACCGTGGGCACCGAGCCATTGTGCAGGAACGGGCCGGTGGCCCACACGCCGGCCAGCGGCCCGGCCTTGTAGGCGAGCGACGTGGTCCAGCCCGACTGCGGCTTGGCGCTGCCGGGGGCGAAGCGCCAGCCGTAATAGGCGAGCCGCGCATCCCCCGAGATGGCGAGATTGCGCAAATCGTTCTCGACGATGTTGCCCACCACCGCCAGCAGCACGCTGCCCGCCGGCACCACCGTGGCGCCGCCGAACACGGGCGCGAGGACGCCGGTCTGCGCGGTGCGGGTGGCGAAGTTTTGCAGCATCTTGGGGTCGGTCTTCACGGTGGCGAGGTCCACCATCTCCACCGCCAGCCACTGCCGCCCACCGATGGTGTCGGCGGCGGGGGTGAGGGGGTAGTCCGGCCCGCCGTGGCAGCCTGCGCAATATTGCGCGTAGAGCTTGGCGCCGCGCTTGGCGCGGGAGGGGCTCACGCGGCCGAGCTCGCGCGGCCACGGCGGCGGCTTCAGCGCGCCGGCCCAGTCCTCCAGGGCCTTCAGGCTTTCGACGAGGGCGCTCGATGTGAAACTGGCGGGCGTGCCATTGCCGATGGACGGGTGCCCGAACACCCCCAGCACTTCCCCGAGATTGCGGCCGATCGGGTTGCCGGCCACCCCGTTCCACTGGGCATAGCGCTGGTCGGGCGTGGTCCACAGGAAGGGATAGCTCACCGGCGCGTCGGGCACCCGGAAGTTGGCGGGCTGGCCCAGGGCTTCGGCCGCCACCGCGTTCAGGATGTGGCCGAAGGCGTCGATCCGGCCCCGACCGTAGGCGGTGGGGGTCCAGCCGGCGGCATTGACCCGGCGGAGCTCGGTGGCGGTGGCCTCCAGCGCCGGGCGCACCGCCTTGGGGTCGGCCTTCAGCCGCGCGGCGAAGCGCTGGAACTTGGCCGGGTTGGCAAGCGTCGCATCAAGCGCCTGGGACAGCCGCGCCATGAGCATTTGGAAGTCGCCGAGGGAGGCGCCGCCGTCGATGCGGATGCGGGTGGCGCCCGCCCGGATGTCATTGGTGTGGCAGGCGGCGCAGGTGAGCCCCACCGCCGGGCCGAACGCGCCGCCGGGATGCGGGTCCCTGGCGAAGCCGATGGGCAGGCCGTCCGGGTTGAGTTCCGAGGGGCCTTCGGACGGCAGGTAGCCGGTCTCGGCGACATAAGCGGGGTCGAGGAACAGTCCGGTGCCGGCGGGCTGTTCCAGGGCCTTCAGGAAGGCATAGGGGAGGAGCTGGCTGCCCTGCGGCGTGTAATAGAACTCCTCGCGCCGGGTCTGCGACCAGCCTTGGTCGAGATGCACGACCCTTTCCGTGTGCTTGCCGGCGCCGTCCGGCTCCTTGCGCACCACCGCCCCGGTCAGCGCCGCCAAGGCCACCACCGCGGTGAAACCGCCGAGCGCGATCCACGTTGTCCGCCCCACCATATCGCCCCCTTTGCTGTCGCTCTTGCTGTTGCGCCCCGCGGGCGCCGTGGCTGGATGGACCGCGGGCAGGCCGCGTCCTCGGCCGCGTGAATGGAGATTCGCGTGTGATCGGGTCGCAGCCTAATCCAGAAGGGTTCCAGGTTGTATCGCGCCGGCCGCGTCCATTGGTCTCCGGCGCGCGGCCGGCGGCGACGTTCGGGAGGGCAGCGCGCGGGGACGGGCGATGTCGGTCAGGCGAGGGTGAGGTCGAGGCTGCCGCGCAGGTGGGCAACAAGCTCGCCCTGGCGCCGGGTGTCGGTCTTCTCGTACAGGGCCTTGAGCTGGCTGCGCACGGTGGAGAGGGCGACGTTGCGCTGCTGGGCATAGTCGGCGAGCGAGGCGCCCGCCGCCAGCGCCGCCGCCAGCGCCGATTCGGCGGGGGTCAGGTGAAAGCTGGTTTGCAACCGCCGGGCCACGTCGGCGCCGCTACGGCGGGGTGCGCGCACCACCACCGCGATCTGTGAGCGTTGCGTCAGCCGGGCCGCGCCCTCGCCCGCCGGCAGCGGATGGAGCGAGACCCGATAGGGCGTCGCGTCGCCGTCGTGGCGGGGCAGTTCGATGTGGTCGGCGTGGGGCAGGGGGGTCTCGCCCCGCGCGGCCGACAGGGCCTGCGTCACGGCCGAGGTCATCTGCCGGCCGGCGCGGGCATCCTTGAAGGCGAGCCGGCCGCCGCGCACGGCGATGTCCCCGCCCTTCAGGAGGGTCTCGCCGGCGCGGTTCACATGGGCCACGTTGAGGTCGCCGTCGGTGAGGAAAATGCCGGCGTCGACAATGTCGAGGGCGGCGCCGATGTCGGCCACCTTGGCCTTCGCCTCATCGAGCAGAGCGTAATATTCGAACGCGCGGCGCAGGTGGGGCACCACCAGGCCGAGGCGTTGCTTCTCCCGCGCGCCGAAGGGGCCGATCTCGCGTCCGCGCATGGAGGCGATGGTGGCCATCACGTCCGCTTCCTGGGCGAAATAGGACACGAGCGAATGCTCGAGGTCCATGGGCTCCACCACCTCGCGGAACCAGGGGGTGGCGCGGAACTGCTCGGTGTCCACCCCGTCCTCGGCGCAGATGACGCGGCCGGGGTTGGAGAGGATGTAGGACAGGCGGGGATCCTCGGTCGCGTGGCGGGCGATGAAGGTGCGGTAGTCCTGGTGGTCGTGGCCGAACACGCGCCAGGTGGGGCGCCGGTCCGGCTTCAGGCTGTAGACCGCGAGCTGGGTCACGCGGCCGTCGAGGAAGTCGGTGATGTCCGCCAGCAGCAGAGCCCACTGGTCCGGGTCGCCCGAGAGCTCGTACACGTTCTGAATGAGCCGCGAATATCGCTCCAGATCGTCCATGCCTGCCCCAATCCTGCCGGTTCGTGCGGGTGGCGCGGCGGCCGGGCCGGCGGGGGATCAGCCGGAGCGGACGGCGGCGCCACGGTGCGCCGGCCCGACGCCGGCGCGCCGTCACTCGCGTTGACCGAGCATCGCACACTGGGTCCAACCTGCAAAATCGGGACGCCGGATTCATCCCCCATATTGAGGATGAACGGCGCGATGCGACGTGGTGCCTTCATCGACGCCGGAACAACCGGGGCGGACGACATCGGGACCGGGTGGGTGGAGGACGGGGATGGACATGGGCCGCGGGCGTGACCCGTTCCGGACCGCCGAGCGCGACGCCATCGGCGCGCGCGTGCGGGCCATGGCCCTGAAGGCGGGTGCGCGTCCCAGCGCGGCGGGCTTCTGTCGCATGTTTCCCGAGCTGGCGGCGGCGGAGCACCGGCTGCCGGAGGGCGGGCGCACCATCGTCGAGCTGCTTGGGCTCGGCTCGGCCATGGCCGAGCCTGCGGCGGCGCTGCCGGAACCGCGGGTGCGCTCGGCTGGCGACGGCTGTGTGCCGGCGGGCTACACCTATCTGCTGGCCTTTGTTCTCAATGATCTGGTGATGGAACGCATGGGCGTGCTCGACGGTCGCGCTGCCGATTTCGTGCCGCGCGACGATGTGTCGGGCCTGTTCAACCGTCGGACCGGCCGGCTGGAGCTGGACAGTCTTTATGACGCGCCACGGGATCCGGCGGACCTCGCCCGTCTGCTGGTCGGCCCGGTCGCGTCCAGCGGCGGCGGCTTGCCACGGCCGCCGCGCAAGGCCGATCGCAACGACCTGCCGCGTCTCTCCCGCAGCCTGGATGCCGGGCGTGACCGCGTCGCCCGCTGCGGCGATCCGCGCAATGACGACCTGCTCATCCTCTCGCAGCTCCATGTGGCCTTTCTGAAGGCGCACAATGCGCTGGTGGGGGCCGGGCGCAGCTTCGAGGGGGCGCGGCGCGCCCTGCGGCAACGCTACCAATGGATGGTGCTGTTCGACCTTCTGGCGCAGCTTTGCGATCCGGTCGTGCTCGACGATGTCGCCGCGCGGGGGCCGCGCGTTTTCACCGGGGCGGGGGAAAGCGGGCGCGCCATGCCGGTGGAGTTCTGCGCGGCGGCCTTCGCCCTGGCGCCGACCATGATGCGGGCCAGCTACGACTACAATCCGAGCTTCCGCCAGATCGCGCGCGGGGCCCTGGTCACGCGGTTCGCGCTGGGCACGGCGGGGCGGGGGCCGGATAGCCTGCCGGAACAGTGGATCATCGGCTGGGAGGGCTTCCTGCCCCTGGAAGGGCGGGCGCCGCAGCGGGCGCGGGCCTTCAACACGGAGCTGGCGGGCGCGCCGCGCACCGCCGCGGCCATCGCCACCTATCATCTGCTCGACGGCTACCGGCTGGGCCTGCCCACCGGGCAGGCGGTGGCGCGGACCTTGGGAATCGCCCCGCTTGCTGGCGATGCGCTTCTGGCGGGCCTGCCGGAGCGCCAGCGGGCGGCGGTCCGGCCGTTTTCCGCGGCGACGCCCCTTTGGTTCTACCTGCTCGCGGAGGCGGGTGCGCCGGACGGTCCCGCCGGGCGGCACCTGGGTGTGGTGGGCAGCCGCATCGTGGCGGAAACCCTGTGGCGGCTGGTGGGCGCCTCGGACAGCTCCATCCTGGCCCCCGACGCCGACCTGGATTTCGAGCGCTTCACCTTGAGCGACCTGGTGTTGCTGGCGGGCGAGCAGGACCTTTTCACCGACTGAGCGCGGCTTCCGGCGTTGGGTCAGAACAGGCGCAGCGCCTGCACGGCGCGGTTCAGGACCGCGTACAGCAGCGCCGTGGACCATCCGAACATCAGCACGCCGTTGGCGGCGGTGATGGGGCCGAGCAGCCGCCATTCGGGCGAGGGGACCATGTCGCCATAGCCCAGGGTCGTGAAGTTCTGGAGGGCGAGATAGAAGGCATTGTGGGCCGGGGCCGCCCCCACCATGATGTAAAGCACGGCCCACACCATGGCCTGAAGGAAATGGCCGAGAGTGAGCGCCGCCCCGGCCCCGCACATGACGGCGAGCAGGGTCGGCAGCGAATGTTCCTTCACGCGGTGGAGGGCGCGACGCTGCAGGGCGCGGACCAGGGCCAACGTGAGCACCGCCTGCATGGCGATGGTGATGGCGCTGACCAAGAGGCCGAAGACGATTTCGCCAAGCTGCATGAACCCTCCCAGACCGCTCCGCGGACCCCGTCCAGATGCCATTCCGCGGCAATGAATGCCAGCGGTGCATTGATCTTCGGCCCTTTGTGTGTATTTTGCGCCGCAAAACTCCCTCTTCTCCGGCGGGCCCGAGGATCTCGGACCCGCGTTTTGGTGCTGGAAGCTCATGAAGCTGCGCAATATCGCCATCATCGCCCACGTCGACCACGGCAAGACCACCCTGGTGGACGAATTGCTCAAGCAGTCGGGCTCCTACCGCGAGAACCAGCGCGTGGCCGAGCGCGTGATGGATTCCAACGACCTGGAAAAGGAACGCGGCATCACCATCCTCGCCAAGGCCACCTCGGTGGTCTGGAAGGACACCCGCATCAACATCGTCGACACCCCCGGCCACGCCGACTTCGGCGGTGAGGTGGAGCGCATCCTGAACATGGTGGACGGCGCCATCGTGCTGGTGGATGCCGCCGAAGGCCCCATGCCCCAGACCAAGTTCGTGGTCGGCAAGGCGCTCAAGATCGGCCTGAAGCCCATCGTCGCCATCAACAAAGTGGACCGCTCCGACGCCCGCGCCGGTGAAGTCATCAACGAGGTGTTCGACCTGTTCGCGGCCCTCGACGCCACCGACGAGCAGCTTGATTTCCCCATCCTTTACGGTTCCGGCCGCAACGGCTGGATGGCCGAGAGCCCGGAAGGCCCCTCCGACCAGGGCATGGCGCCCCTGTTCGATCTGGTGCTGAAGCATGTGCCCGAACCCACCGTGGATGATGGCCCGTTCCGCATGATCGGCACGCTGCTGGAAGCCAATCCCTTCCTCGGCCGCATGATCACCGGGCGCATCACCTCCGGCTCGATCAAGCCGAACCAGGCGATCAAGGTGCTGGCGCAGGACGGCTCCCTGGTGGAGCAGGGTCGCGTGTCCAAGATCCTGGCCTTCCGCGGCATCGAGCGCCAGCCCATCGAAGAGGGCGTGCAGGGCGACATCGTCGCCATCGCCGGCCTGTCCAAGGGCACGGTGGCCGACACCTTCTGCGCGCTCGAAGTGACCGAGCCGCTGGCGGCTCAGCCCATCGACCCGCCCACCGTCACCATGACCTTCCTCGTGAATGATTCGCCGCTCGCCGGCACCGAGGGCGACAAGGTGACGAGCCGCGTGATCCGCGACCGCCTGTTCCGCGAGGCGGAAGGCAACGTGGCGCTCAAGATCGAGGAATCCACCGAGAAGGACTCCTTCTTCGTGTCCGGTCGCGGCGAGTTGCAGCTCGCGGTGCTGATCGAGACCATGCGCCGCGAGGGCTTCGAGCTGGCCGTGTCGCGGCCGCGCGTGGTGTTCCAGAAGGACGAGGCCACCGGCGCGGTGATGGAGCCGATCGAGGAAGTCCTCATCGACGTGGACGAGGAATATTCCGGCACGGTCGTGCAGAAGATGAGCGAGCGCAAGGCCGAGATGGTCGAGATGCGCCCCTCCGGCGGCAACCGCCAGCGGCTGGTGTTCTACGCCCCCACCCGTGGCCTTATCGGCTACCAGTCGGAGCTGCTCACCGACACCCGCGGCACCGCCATCATGAACCGCCTGTTCCACGGCTACGCCCCCTACAAGGGCGAGATCGCCGGCCGCGTGAACGGGGTGCTGATCTCCAACGAGCAGGGCGAGGCGGTGGCCTATGCCCTGTGGAACCTGGAAGACCGCGGCCCGATGATCATCGAGCCCGGCTGGAAGGTGTATCAGGGCATGCTGGTGGGCGTCCACAACCGGGACAACGACCTGGAAGTGAACGTGCTCAAAGGCAAGAAGCTCACCAATATCCGCACCACCTCCAAGGACGAGGCGGTGCGTCTGACCCCGCCCATCCGCATGACGCTGGAGCGTGCCTTGGCCTGGATCCAGGACGACGAGCTGGTGGAAGTGACGCCCAAGTCCATCCGCCTGCGCAAGCGCTACCTCGATCCCAACGAGCGCAAGCGCAACGAGCGCAAGGGCGTGGGCGAGATGGCCTGAGGGCCGCCGCCCGCTGTTTGCCGAGCCTCCAAGAGCCGGGTGCGCCTGAGCGCGCGGGCTCTTGGGTTCTTGGGCTTTTGGGTTTCATGCAGAAGGGGGCCTGTCCGCA
>NZ_JABWGX010000031.1 GCF_021730435.1 Xanthobacter agilis | reverse complement strand
GCGCGGCGACGATGCGCGGGCCGGCCTGTGCGAGCGGTCCGGCTTCCAGCAGCTGGTTCGGCAGGCCGAGGAAGGCGCCCCACCAGATCTCGATGCCCGCCGGGTCCAGCCTCTGGAAGCTCAATTCGCCGTCCAGCATCACCACCACGGTGTCGGTCCCCTCCGGCCAGCCGAAATCCCTGAGGCGTCGACCGGTGGTCACCGTCACCGCCCCGTTCACGGCGTTGAAGGGGATGGCATGGGCGGCGGTGAGCGCTTGCAGGGCCGAGATGCCGGGAACGACCCGCACCCGCGGGCGTGGATCAAGCCGGGCGGCGATGCGCAGCGTGCTGTCGTAAAGGCCGGGATCGCCCCAGACCAGCAGCGCCACCGGGCCCTGTGGTCGCGCCGTGGCGATGGCCCGCGTCCAGAGCGCGGCGATCTCGTCGTGCCAGTGGCGGACGCGCTCCAGATAGGGCCGGCCTTCGTCCCGTACCGGCATGTCGAATTCCGCCACCGGCGCGCGGCTGCCGCAGGCGTTCAGGATGGCGTGGCGCAGGTCGGCAAGGTCGGCCTTGTCCGGTCCTTTGCGGGGCACCAGGACAAGCGCCGCATCGCGCAGCGCCTGCCGGGCCTCCAGGGTCACATGGGCGGGATTGCCGGTGCCGATCCCGATCAGCCAGAGGTCAGTCAAAGCCTACTCCCAGTTCGGCCAGGGGTCCGTAGACGATCAGCGCCGGTCGGCTGCTGATCGCCGCCGCGAGCCGCTCGGCCAGGAGCGCCACGGTGGACCGGGAAAGCGCCTGCGCGGGCGTGCCCACCGCCTCGGCGAGGAGGGCGGGCGTGGCGCCGGGCAATCCGCGTTCGAGCAAGGCAGCGGCGAGGGCCGGGAAGGTGCGCTGGCCCATGAAGACCACGGTGCAGGCCCTCGGATCGGCGAGGGCGGCCAGGTCGAGATCGGGCGGCAGCCGGCCTTGCGCATCGTGTCCGGTCACGAACTGCACCCGCCGCGCGGTGAGCCGCCGCGTCAGCGGGATGCCGCAGGCCGCGGCCGCCGCGAGAGGCGAGGGGACGCCGGGCACGATCTCGTAGGCAATCGCCGCCTCGCGCAGCGCCAGCAGCTCTTCCTCCAGCCGTCCGAACAGGCCGCCATCTCCCGATTTCAGACGCACCACGCGCCCGCCCGCCCGCGCATAATCCACCAGCAGCCGGCTGACATGGTGTTGGCGCGGCGAGGGGCGGCCGGCCCGCTTGCCCACGCCCACGAGATCGGCGCCCGGCCGCGCGAAGGCGAGGATCGGCCCGGCGGAAAGGTCGTCGAACAGCACCGCATCCGCCTGTTTGAGACGATCGACGGCCTTTAGGGTGAGAAGCTCGGGATCGCCCGGCCCGGCACCGACGAAGCTGACAAAGCCGCTCACGGGACATCCTCGGCGATCAGGTGGAAAAAGGTGCCGGTCGCATGGCCGCGGCGTGATCCGGTCTCGGGCACCTCATGGCCGTCGGCGTCGGCCACGCGGGCCAGCGGCGGATCGGGCTGTTCGAGGATGGTGGAGTAATGGAATTCGTGGCCGCGCAGCGCCGTGCCCGCGACGTGGCCGGGCATCGCCGCTTCGAGAACGGCCCGGCGATAACCCAGATGGAGCTTGCGGGTTTCATAGGATGTCACCATGCCTAGCAGGCCCGCCATGGGGTGGCGCACACCCGCCTTGTCGATGAGCGCGGTGCCGAGAACCATGTATCCGCCGCACTCCCCATGGACCGGGCGGGTCTCGGTATGGGCGCGAAGCCCGGCCATGAAGCGTTCGGCCGCAGCCAGCCGCCCGGCATGGAGCTCGGGATAGCCGCCCGGAAGCCAGACGAGATCGGCGGTGGGATCGGGTGGCTCGTCCGCCAGCGGCGAGAACGGCAGGATCTGCGCTCCCGCCGCGCGCCAGCCTTCCAGAAGGTGCGGGTAGGCGAAGGAGAAGGCCGTGTCGGAGGCCAGGGCGATGCGCTGCGCCGGCGGGCGCGGCAGGAGGCCGGACGCAAGCGGCCGGTTTCCACGGGCCGCCGCGGCCACGGCGGCAACGTCCACATGGGCGCGCAGGAAAGCGGCATAACCCACGATGGCCGCCTCGAGGTCGGGATGCTCGGCGGCCTGGATCAAGCCAAGGTGGCGCTCGGGCAGCGTCAGGTCGCCGCGCCGGGGCAGCGTGCCGAGCACGGCAAGGCCGGCGCGGTCCATGCCGAGCCGCACCAGCCGTTCGTGCCGGGCGCTGGCGACGCGGTTCAAGATCACTCCGGCGAACGGCAGGTCGGGTGCATAGGTGGCAAAGCCGAGCGCCGTGGCGGCGGCGGATTGGGCCTGTCCGCTCACGTCGAGCACCAGGATCACCGGCCAGCCCATGGCCCGCGCCGTTTCGGCGCTGGAGCCGAAGCCCAGGCGGCCGCGCGTCGCCACCCCGTCGTGGAGGCCCATGGAGCCTTCACCGATACACAGATCCGCACCGCGCGCTGTCGCGGCCACCGCTGAGAACAGCGTCTCTCCCATCGCCCAGGTGTCGAGGTTGAACGAGGCGCGGCCGCAGGCGGCGTGGTGAAAGGCCGGATCGATGTAATCGGGCCCGGATTTGAACGGTTGCACGGTTCGCCCGTCCTGTGCGAGCGCGCGCAGCAGCCCGAGCACGACAGTGGTCTTGCCGCTGCCGGAGGCGGGCGCCGAGATCAAAAGGCCCGGCGGCAGGAGGGGAGGCAAGGGCTCATTCATCGCCGGGCGTCCAGTGCGCCCACGGGCTGGCGGCCGATTGCGGGCGGTAGCGGCGGTCATAATCGGCGGCGTAGAGGCGGCTTTCGCCGAACCCCTCGCCGGCGAGCGCCGGCCCGACCAGGATGAGGGCGGTGCGCGACATGCCGGCGCCGATGCGCGCCGCGATGGTGGAAAGGGTGGCGCGCACGATCCGCTGGTCCGGCCAACTGGCCCGGTAGACCACCGCCACCGGGCAATCGGCGCCATAGGGCGGCATCAGGTCCGCCACCACCTGATCGAGGTTTTGGATCGACAGATGGATGGCGAGCGTGGCCCCGGTGGCGCCGAAGGCGGCCAGCGTCTCGCCCGGCGGCATGGCGGAGGCGCGCCCCGGCGTGCGGGTCAACACCACCGATTGGGCGATGCCCGGCAGGGTCAGCTCGGCGCCGAGGGCCGCCGCGGCGGCCGCGAAGGCGGGCACGCCCGGCGTGACGGTGTAGGCGATGCCCAGCGCTTCGATGCGGCGGATCTGCTCGCCCATGGCGGACCACACGGAGAGATCGCCGGAATGCAGTCGCGCCACATCCTGCCCGGCGCCATGGGCGCGCGCGATTTCGGCGATGATGGCCTTAAGGTCCAGCGGCGCGGTGTTGACGATGCGCGCGCCCGGCGGACAATAAGCGAGCACCGCCTCGGGCACGATCGACCCGGCATAAAGACAGACCGGGCAGGCGGCGATCAGGTCGCGTCCGCGCAGCGTCAGCAGATCCGGCGCGCCGGGGCCGGCGCCGATGAAATGCACCGTCATCGGCCATCTCCCATTGTATTTCGCTGCCGGCCGAGGTGGCTTGCGCGCATCATAGAACGCTCCGCCATTGCACGATCGGATAGGACGCCTTCCACCCGAGCCGGGTGCCGAGTGGGGTTGCCTGCGCCAGCTCGATGCGCAGCAGATCGCCGCCGAAGCGCGCCCGCGCCGTCACCAGCAGCGCTTCCGATTCCAGCGTCACGGCATGCGCCACCAGCCGCGTGCCGGGGACGAGCCGCGCCGCGAGATCCTCCAGCAGCCCCGCGCTCAGGCCCCCGCCGATGAATACTGCCTGCGGGGCCGGTAGGCCCGCGAGCGCCTCGGGCGCCGTCCCTTCCACCACTTCGAGCCGGTCCGCGCCGAGGCGTTCGGCATTGGCGCGGATGCGCCGCGCGCGGTCGGGGCGGGCCTCGATGGAGACGGCGCGGGTGCGCGCATCGCTCAGCAGCCACGCGATGGCCACCGAGCCGGAGCCGCCGCCGATGTCCCACAGCAATTCGCCCGGCCGGGGCGCCAGCGCGGAAAGGGTCAGCGCGCGCACCGGGCGCTTGGTGAGCTGGCCGTCGTTTTCGAACAGATCGTCGTCGAGGCCTGCGGCGCATGGCAACGCTGCGCCCGCGCCCGCGGTCTCGACGGCGGCGCAGACGGGATGGGTGAACACGGCCGGCGGCAGCCCATTCGCCCGCGCCTCGGTGATGCGCTCGCGCGGGCCGCCCAGCGCCTCCATGATCCACAGGCGGCTGTCGCCGAAACCCAGCTGGGACAGATAGGCGCCCAGCTGCACCACCGCCGCGCCGTCGCGCAGCAGCACGAGAAGCCGCTGCCCCGGCGCAAGGTGGGGCCGCAGCTGCGCCATCGGGGCGGCATGCAGGCCGACGCAGGCGGTGCGCTCCAGCGCCCAGCCGAGCCGGGCGGCGGCAAGGGTGAAGGTGGAGGGGCTCGGTAGGGCGCGCCACTCGCCGGGCGCGAACGCGCGGGCGATCACGCTGCCGGCGCCGAACCAGAACGGATCACCCGAGGCCAGCACCGCCACCCGCCGCCCACGCAATTCGCGCAGACGTGCAAGCCCCTCGGCGAAGGGGGTCGGCCAGACGATCCGCTCGCCCCCGAGATCGGGAACGAGTGCCAGGTGGCGCGGGGGCCCCATGATGATCGCGGCGGATTCGAGCGCGGCCCGGCTTGCGGGGGACAGGCCTTGAAGTCCATCTTCCCCGAGCCCGATGATCGTCAGCCAAGGAGCCTCAGCCATGTCCCCCAACCTCCTGATTCTGGCCGGGACGACCGAGGCGGCGGCACTGGCCCGGTCGGTGGTGCAGGCGGGGCTTTCGGGCACGGTGTCGTTCGCCGGACGGGTGGAGCGCCTGCCGCCCCAGCCCTTGCCGCAAAGGGTCGGGGGCTTTGGCGGCGTCGAGGGGCTTGCGGCCTATCTGCGCGCGCACCGCGTCACCCATGTGATCGACGCCACCCATCCCTTCGCCGCGCGGATGAGCGCCAACGCGATCGCGGCCTGCGCCCAAACGGGCGTGCCGCTGGTGGCCCTCACCCGCGCGCCGTGGGCGCCGGTGCCCGGCGACCGCTGGATCCGCGTTTGCGACATCGCCGGCGCCGTCGCCGCGCTGGAGCGGCCCGCGGCGCGCGTGATGCTGGCCGTGGGCCGGATGCACCTGGCGGAGTTCGCGCCCAATCCCCAGCACTTCTACCTGCTGCGCCTGGTGGAGGCCCCGAAGGAGGCGTTTCCGTTCCCCGATCATCATGTGGTGGTCGATCGCGGCCCCTTCAGCGCGCAGGCGGACCGTTGCTTGATGGAAGGCCACGATATCTCGCTGGTGGTCTCGAAGAATTCCGGCGGCACGGGCGCCTACGCCAAGATCGCGGCGGCACGGGCGCTGGGCCTGCCGGTCATCATGATCGACCGACCCGCGCAGGCGCCACGGGCGGAGGTGGAGAGCGTGGAGGCAGTGCTCGACTGGGTCGCTCATGCGGGCACCGCTCTCGGCGTGTAGATGAACGGCGCGCCCTGGCGCGCGATGATCCGGGTCGCCGAGGAGCCCACCAGCACCACGGTGCGCATGTCGGCCATCTCCGGCCGTGCCTGCGCCAGGCAGACGACGCGGATGTCCTCGTCCGGCGTGGAGACGGCGCGGGCGAAGATCAGGATGCGACCCGGCGCGCAGGCCGCGTGCAACAGGTCGAGCGCCCGCGCGAATCCCTCGGGCCGGGCCACCGAGCGCGGATTGTAGAGGGCGATCGCGAAATCGGCCTCTACCGCCAGCCGCAGGCGCCGCTCGATCAGCGTCCACGGTTTCAGGTTGTCCGACAGGTTGATGGCGCAGAAATCGTGGCCCAGCGGGGCGCCGGCGCGGGCGGCGGCGGCCAGCATGGCGGTGATGCCCGGCAGCACGCGAATGTCCAGCTCCCGCCAGCGCGGATCGCCGTGCTCCACCGCCTCGAACACCGCCGAAGCCATGGCGAACACGCCGGGATCGCCCGAGCTGACCACCACCACGCGCCGGCCCTCGGCCGCCAGGGTCAGGGCGTGGCGGGCGCGCTCGATCTCTTCGCGATTGTCGCTCTCGTGCCGGCGGAGCCCCGCGCGTGGCGCGATGCGGCGCACATAAGGGCCGTAGCCCACCACGTCCGTGGCCTCGGCGATCGCCGCCTCGGCTTGCGATGTGACGAGCTGTGCATCGCCCGGACCCAGCCCGGCGACGGCGAGCCAGCCGGCTTTCGTGCCCTTCGCGCTCATGGCCGCCGCCCCTGTCCGTGCACGATGACGATGGAGAAATAGGGCACCGCGGTCGCTTCCACCTGTGCGAGGGGGGTCACGCGCTGATCCCCCATGCTGGCATATTCCACGAGCAGGGCGCGTTCCGCCTTGCCGGCGGTCTCCAAGGCCCGACGGACACGGCCGAGGTTGCGACCGATCTTCATGACCACCAGGGCATCGGCCTGTGCCATGCGCCGGGCGAGATCGGCCTCGGGCAGGGTTCCGGCCAGCACGGTGAGGGCATCGTCGCCCCAGGTCACCGGCTGGCCGGTCGCGGTCCACGCCGCCGACATGCCGGTTACCGCCGGCACCACCTCCACCGGCACATGGGCCTTGAGGCGCACCTGCAGGTGCATGAAGGAGCCGTAGAAAAAGGGGTCGCCTTCGCACAATACGACGACATCCTCGCCGGCCTCCGCCAGGGTGCGCAGATGCGCGGTGGCTGAGGCGTAGAAGGCCGAGAGGGTTTCATTGTAGCGCGGGTCCGTGAGCGCGATCTCGGTGGTGACGGGATATTCCATCGGATGCTCCCGCGCATCGGGGCGCAGCATGCCCTCGACGATGGCGCGCGCCCGGCCGGCGAGACCGGCCTTGCGGAAATAAGCGACATGCCGCGCGGCCCGCACCAGCCGGTCGGCGCGCACGCTCATCAGTTCCGGATCGCCCGGCCCGAGCCCGACGCCATAGATGGTTCCGACGCTCATTCGGCGCTGCTCGCGATGGCGTTGACGGCGGCCACCGTGATGGCGCTGCCGCCGAGGCGCCCTTCCACCATCAGGCAGGGCGCCGGTTGGGCCGCCCACAGGGCGTCCTTGGATTCCCGCGCGCCGACGAAGCCCACCGGGCAGCCGATGATCGCCGCCGGGCGTGGACAGGTGGCGTCCTCCAGCATCTCCAGCAGGTGGAACAGCGCCGTGGGCGCATTGCCGATGGCCACCACGGAACCCTTGAGCCAAGGCCGCCACAGCTCCAGCGCCGCGGCCGAGCGCGTGGTCTTGTGCCGCGCGGCGAGGGCCGGCACCTCCGGCTCGTGCAGCGTTGCGATCACGGCATTGCCGGCCGGCAGGCGGGCGCGGGTGATGCCCTCGCTGACCATGCGCGCATCGCACAGGATCGGCGCCCCGGCCTCCAGCGCCGCGCGCGCGGTTGCCACCAGCCCCAGCGAGAAGCGCAGATGCGCTTCCAGCCCCACCAGGCCGGCGGCATGGATCATGCGCACCGCCACTCGCTCCTCGTCGGGCGTGAACCGCGCGAGATCAGCCTCGGCCCGGATGGTGGCGAAGGACTGGGCATAGATGGCCGCGCCATCGGTCTGGTAATGGTAGGGCATCGCTTCACCCGCCGAACAAGGTCAGGATCTGGTGCGGGCTGGCCCCGCGACGCAGCGGCTCGTCCCAGGGGGCACCATCGCGAACGAGGTCGAAGGCGCCCGCGCGCCCCACCAGCGTCAGCTCGGACCGCGCCGGATGGGCACACCCCTTGGCGCATCCCGAAATGTGGAGTTGGCCCTTCTCCGGCAGGCGCGCGGCGAGCTTGAGCGCCAGATCGCGGGTGGCGACGCTGGCCTGCGGGCAGGCGGGCGCCCCGGAACAGGCGATCACGCGCAGTCGCGGATCGTCGCCGTCGAAAATCAGGTCCGACGCGCCGATCATGGGAGGGAGGTCGTGGACGGAGGGGTCGTGGACGGAGAGGTCTTGGACATCGGGCAGGAACACCATGCGGAAGGGGGTGATGCGCAGCACCCGCGCGCCGCTGTCGGCAAGCCGATGCAGGCTCTGCGCCCGGATGAGGCCGAAGGCGGCGGCAAGGCCGATGCCGGTGCCGATCGGGCCGGGCCGAGGGGCCGGGCGGTCGGCCTGGGGGTGCGTGTCGCCGGAAAGTTCGGGCGGAAGGGTGGCGCCGGCTGCAAGGTGCCGGCGCATGCGGCCGCGCCCATCGGGCCCCACCCCGCCGGAGGCGAGAAACCAGCGGGCGAGCTCCAGCGCGAGGCGGACGGCGGCGGCGGCGTTCGCCACCATCCGCCCGGTCGCCCGTCCGTCCGCGCGGACCAGCAGGTGCGCGCCAGCCGCCTCGATCCGCACGTCGCCGCTGATGCCGGCCAGCCGTCGTTCGGGGCCGGCATCGACCACGAAACCGAACTTTGAAGGCAGCGGCGCGAGATCCCGGCTGGCGAGCCCGCGCGTGAGGGCGGCCGCACAGCGGGTCTGGACATCGTCCACGCCGAGGGGGCGGAACGGATCGGTCACGATGTTGCGCCGGCGCTCCGCCGCGCTGTCGGCATCGAGCAGGTCGAGCGCGGCCAGCCCTTGGATCAGGGCGGGATGGTCGGCCTCCGCGACGCCGCGCAGTTGCAGGTTCGCCCGGTTGGTCAGCTCGACGACGCCATGGCCATGGGCCGCGGCCAGATCGGCGAGGCCGCGCGCCTGACGGGGTGTCATCTCGCCCAAAGGCGGGCGCACGCGCACCACCAGCCCGTCGCCGGACATCATGGGCCGGTGAGCCCCTGGGCACCATCCCTTGATGGTGGGCGCGCTCATGGTTCCACCCTCATGGTTCCACCCTCATGGTTCCACCCTCATGGTTCCACCCTCATGGTTCTACCCTCATGGCGCGTTCCCGAGGGCGACGACGACGGAGTTGCGCCGGGAGGTCCAAAGACCGGCGGCGTGAAGGGCGGCGAAGCGCGCGCGCATGGCCGCGAGCGCCTCCGGGTTGGCGGTGCACAGGAAAGCGGCCACCTCGGGGTCGCCCAGGGTGGCGTCCCAATAGAGATCGAACAAATGGCCCGGCACGTCGCGGGTGAGGTGGGCGAAGGCGGCCATGTTCTCAAGCGTCGCGGCAATCTCCGCCGCGCCGCGGAAGCCGTGTCGTCGCATGCCGGCGATCCAGCCCGGATGGGTGGCGCGCGCCCGCACCACCCGCGCGATCTCCTCCGTCAGCGTCCGTGCTCGCGGACGGGTGGGGTCGGTGGCGTCGAGGTGGTAGAGCGCGGCGGTGCCGCCCGCCACCGCCTGCGCCGCCGCGAAGCCGGCCTCATGGCCGGCATAGTCCTCCGCCAGCAGAAGATCGGTCTCGGGGAGATCCTGCAGGTGCACGAAGGCGTCGGCCTGGGCCACCCGCGCGCGGAGCCCGGCGGCGTCCGGCCGCGTGGTCTCGCCGTCGTGGGCGAACGCGCTTGCCGCAAGCCAAGCCTCTCCCGCCGCGCGGAGCCCGGCTTGCGAATAGTCCTCCAGGGTCGCCGCCATGCCCAGTCCGAAGGCACCGGGGGCGGGACCGTAAACCCGGGGCGCCTCGCGGCCCGCATAGGGGTTCCACTCCGCTTCCCCCTCGCGCCGGGACAGCGCCCGCACCGCCTGCTGGAACAGCGCCGAGAGGGTCGGGAACACATCGCGGAACAGGCCGGAGATGCGCAGCGTTACGTCGATGCGCGGCCGGTCGAGCGCGGCGAGGGGCAGGATGTCGATGCCGCACACCCGCTCGGATCCCGTATCCCAGAGCGGGCGCACGCCCATGAGCGCCAGCGCCATGGCGAATTCCTCGCCGGCCGTGCGCATGGTGGCCGAACCCCACAGGTCAAGGACGAGCGCGCGCGGCCACTCGCCGTCGTCCTGCAGGTGGCGGCGCACCAATTCTTCGGCGAGGCGTGCCCCTTGGGCATAAGCGGCGCGGGTGGGTACCGCGCGCGGATCGGTGGTGAACAGGTTCCGCCCCGTGGGCAGGACATCCGCCCGTCCGCGATACGGCGAGCCGGCGGGGCCGGGCTCGATGCGGCGCCCGTCGAGGGCATCGAGCAGCGCCTGCCGCTCGGCGGCCGCGCAGGCGTGCGCGTCAAACGCGGTCGCGACCTCGGGTGCCCGTCCCCAGACGTGGAGGCCGTCGCCGAACTGGCTCTCCTTCACATCGCAGACGAAACGGTCGATCCGGGTCACCGCTTCCGCCGGGCTCAAGCGCGCGTCGATGCCGAGGTCGCGCTCCACGCCGAGCGCGCCGGCCTCCTCGCGGATGTCGCGCACGAGCCGGGCGCGCCGCTTGGGATCGAGCCCGTCGGCATTGGAGAACTCGTCCAGCAGCGCTTCCAGCCGCGCGAGGCGCAGCGGCGTGCCCGAAGGGCGCAGCGGCGGCGGGATGTGCCCCAGCGTCAGCGCGCCGATGCGACGCTTGGCCTGGGCCGCCTCGCCCGGATCGTTGACGATGAAGGGATAGACGACCGGCAGATCGCCCACCAGCACCTCCGGCCAGCAGCGCTCGGACAGGGCCACCGCCTTGCCGGGGAGCCATTCCAGCGTGCCATGGGCGCCGATGTGGACGAGCCCGTCCACCTCTCCGCGCAGCCACAGATAGAACGCCACATAGGCATGGCGCGGCACCCGGGAGAGGTCGTGATAGTCGCCGTCGCGTTGCTCCGCCACGCCGCGCTCCGGTTGCAGCGCCACGATCGCCCGTCCGCGGCGGACGGCGGCGAAGGCGAACCCCTCGGCGGTGGCCTGTGCGTCGGCTTCCGGGGCGCCCCATGCCCTCTGAAGGGCGTGCCGCAGGTCCTCGGGCAGGCGCGTCAGGGCCGCCTTGTACGCGGCCATGGGCCAGACGATGCGCGCCTCGCGCAGGGCCGTTGTGAGCGGCGGGCCGTTTTCCACCGCATGCCCCGCCGCCGAAAGGTCAGACAGGATCGCTTCCGCCGAGGCCAGCGGATCAAGGCCCACGGCATGGGCCATGTTCCACGCCCGGCCCGGATAGGTCGACAGCACCAGGGCGAGGCGCCGGGCGCCGGGGGGCTGCGTCGCGAGGCGGTGCCAGGCGGCGACCCGGTCGGCGATGGCGGCGATGCGCCCGGCATGCGGGGCGTGGACGGCGCGTGCGAATTGGAGGTCCGGATCACGTTCCGCCGGCGCCTTGAAGGAGGCGACGCCTGCGAAGATCCGCCCGTCCACCTCCGGCAGCACCACATGCATGGCAAGGTCCGCCGGTGACAGCCCACGCTCGGCCTTCTCCCAGCCGGCGCGCGTGGAGGTGGCCAATGCCACCTGGAACACCGGCACGCCGGCCGCGTCGAGCGGCGAGGCGCCCCCTTCCTGCCGGCCCGAGAAGGCGGTGGCGTTGACGATCGCCGCGGGCCGCAGGCCGGCCGCCTGTCGGGCCAGCCAGAGGCTGGCCTCGGGATTCTTGAGGGACGGGGCGAACAGGCCCAGCGCGCGGAAGCCGCGCTGGCGCAACGCCGTGAGCAGCACCTCCACCGGTTCGGTGTCGGCCGCCGCCAGATAAGCCCGGTAGAACACCACGAGCACCAGCGGCCCGGTGCCGCCCGGATCGGGCGCGGCGGCGGCCTCGCGCACGCCACCTTCCGGGGTCCAGATCCCGAATGGCGGCAGGGCCTTGGAGCCCGGCACCGGGGCGGCATAGAGGCCGGCCGCCAAGGCCATCTGCGCCAATGCCGCCTGCGCCGCCACGGCGCCGCCGGTGTCGCACAGCTCCGCCAGCCGCCTCAGCGTGGAGTGCGGCATGGTGGAGACCGCGTCCAGCCGCGGGTCGGGGCGCCCATCCCCCGGCAGGACCGCGAGGGCGATGCCCCTGGCGCGCGCCAGCGCCTCGATCTGGCCCAGCCCGTAGGGCCAATAGGAAACGCCGCCGATGAGGCGGATCAGGATGCCCCTGGCGCCGGCGAGGGTGCGTTCCACATAGGTGTCGACCGACAGCGGATGCCGCAAGGCGGCGATGTTCGCGAGGCGCAGCGAGGGCATGCCGCCATCGCGCCCGCCGCCGCGACGCCAGCCGGCCGCGAACATGCCGAGGTCGGAATCCGAGAACGACAGCGCCACCAGATCCGCCGGGCTCTGGCCGAGGTCGGCGGGCGTCTCGGTCTCTTCGATGCCATGGCTTTCGCGGAAGACGACGTGCATCGCCTATTCTGCGGCCTTCGCCGGGGGCACCAGCGCGGCGCGGATGGCCTGCGCATCGATGTCGTCATGCTCGGCGATGACCACGAGCCGCCCCTGGCGCGGCTCCCCGGCCCGCCACGGGCGGTCGTACTGGTGGCGCACCCGCGCGCCGACCGCCTGCACCAGGAGCCGCATGGGCTTGCCCGCCACCGCCGCATAGCCCTTCACCCGCAGGATGTTCTGCGCCTTGGCCAGGTCGACGATCCGGGCGGCGAGCAGCGCCGGGTCGTCCTGCTCGGGAAGGTCGATGACCACGCTCTCGAACTCATCGTGATCGTGGTCGGTCGCGGTGTCGTGGTGGCTTGGGCGGGCGTCGAGGTCGTTTTCCGCCGCGGCGCCGAGGCCGAGGATCACGCGCGGGTCCACCGCGCCGTCCACCACCTCGACGATGGGTAGCGCGCGGGGGGCTTCGGCAAGGATGATGGCCCGCGCCTTCGCGATGGCCTCCGGGCCGGCAAGGTCGGCCTTGGTGAGCAGGACGATGTCGGCGCAGGCGATCTGATCCTCGAACACCTCGCTGAGCGGGGTTTCGTGGTCGATGCCGGGGTCGGCCGCGCGCTGGCGGTCCACCGCCGCCGCGTCGGGGGCGAAGCGGCCGGCCGCCACCGCCTCCGCGTCGGCCAGGGCGATGACGCCGTCGACGGTGATGCGCGAGCGGATGTCCGGCCAGTCGAACGCCTTCACCAGCGGCTTGGGAAGGGCGAGGCCGCTGGTCTCGATCAGGATGTGGTCGGGGCGCGGATCGAGCGCCATCAAGGCCTCGATGGTGGGGATGAAGGCATCGGCGATGGTGCAGCAGATGCAGCCGTTGGTCAGCTCGATGATGTTTTCGGCCGGGCATCCCGCGATCGCGCACCCCTTGATGATCTCGCCGTCGATGCCCACGTCGCCGAACTCGTTGACCAGCACCGCGAGCCGGCGGCCCCCGGCATGGCGCAGCAGATGGGTGATGAACGTGGTCTTTCCCGAGCCCAGAAAGCCCGTGATGACGGTGACGGGCACCTTCTCGAGAGTCGCGGTTTCGCGCGTCGCCATGGACCCTTGGCCCCCATTCCTGGTGGTGCCGATGGAGGCTTGATGGCGGGTGGACGCGCGTGCGCAGCCCTCCCGACACCGGGCACCCCGCCGGCTTCGTCGGTTGGACTGGCAGGTCTCCCGGCTTGCGGATATCGGGGAGGCTCGAGGCGGCATTCCGCCGTTTCGGGCTTCCCCGGTGGTTGCCCGACCTTCCCAGTGCGAACACCAGTGGCTTCGGGCGACCTTTCCGGTCACGGTCGCGGGGGCGGCTGCGCTTGGGCCCGACTGCGGAGCGGGCTTGGCACATTCCCTTTTCATCTGTTTACACAGACACCAGTTCAGAGTGAATGTGCCCGAACGATGGACCCTGTCAAGCGCGAAGGACTGCCGAATGGATGAGCGCGCCGCGCGCCACAATGCAAAGATGAAGACCATCAAGTCCGCGCGGGACGAAATGATGAAGGCGAAGACCGAAGAAAAAGGTCTCATCATTGTCCACACCGGAGCCGGAAAAGGCAAATCGTCATCCGGATTCGGCATGGTCATGCGCTGCATCGCCCATGGCATGCCGTGCGCGGTGGTGCAGTTCATCAAAGGCAATTGGGAAACGGGGGAGAAGATGCTGCTTCAGGCGCACTTTCCCGAGGCCTGCCGCTTCTTCGTCTCGGGCGAAGGCTTCACCTGGGAGACGCAGGATCGCGCGCGCGACGTGGCGGCCGCTGCCAATGGATGGCGCATCGCCAGGGAGCAGATTCTCGATCCCGCGATTCGCTTCGTCCTCCTGGACGAGATCAACATCGCCTTGCGCTACGACTATCTCGACCTCCAGGAGGTGCTGGATTTTCTGCTCACACGCAAGCCGCCGATGACCCATGTCTGCCTCACCGGCCGCAACGCGCGGCCGGAACTGATCGCCGCCGCCGATCTGGTGACCGAAATGACGCTGGTGAAGCATCCGTTCCGCAATGGCGTGAAGGCGCAGATGGGGGTCGAGTTCTGATGAATGTCGCGGCGCGTCCCCGTCCGGCCAGCCCCTGCATCGGCGCCTGCGCCATCGACCCGGCCAACGGTTTGTGCGCCGGCTGCGCCCGCACCGGCGACGAGATCGCCCTTTGGGGCAGCGCCGACGCGGCCATCCGCGCCCGCATCTGGGCCGAGCTTCCCGCGCGCGCCGCGGCCCTTGGCCTTCCTCTGCGGCGGCTCGCGTGGCGGGAAGGCGACCTTTTGGACCGCATGGAGCGCTTGTTCCGCGATGCGGCGGGCGTCTTTGTGGTGGGCATTCACGGCGCGGTGGCCGAGGTGATGCGCGCGCCGGACGAGGAGTTCCAGGCGCTGCGGGACGGGCTGGTGCTGACCCTGCGCACGCGGCGCGCGGCGATCCGGCTCGAGGCGCCGGCGCATCTCACCGCGTTCGAGCTTTTCCGCGCGGGAGCCGCGCCCCTCTTGGCGCTGGCGGTTCCGGCGGGGCGGCTGGGGCCGGACGGTCCTTCGGCGTTGACGGCTCTCGGCCCCGACACCGGCGCGTTGCTTCCGCGCGATGCCGGCGGAGCGCGCTTCGATCTCGGCCTCGGCCGGCGCGCCGCGCGCGTCTCCATCCGTTGCGCGCAGGCGCTCGCCGCGCGCCTCGCCCCCCATTGCGGTGCGCCCTGGCCCGGGCACCTTGACCTTATCGCCGCGGACATTCTCGCGGAAAGCCCGGTGCGTGTGGTGGAGACGCCTTGCATCCGGGCGGAGGTGGATGCGGTGATCCCACCGCCCGGCGGCCGCTCGCCAGATGGCCCCCACACCCATCTTCTGCCGGAGCTGGTGCGCATGGGCTTCGACGCTCCGCCGAGCTTGGCCCTGCCCAAAGGCTATGTCCTTTCGGCCCTGTTCCACCTGGCTTGAGCGATGGCACGGGCGGTGATGATCCAGGGCACCGGCAGCAATGTCGGCAAGTCCCTTCTGGTGGCGGGCCTTTGCCGGGCAGCGCGGCGGCGTGGCCTCAGCGTGGCGCCCTTCAAGCCGCAGAACATGTCCAACAACGCCGCCGTCACCGCCGACGGCGGCGAGATCGGTCGCGCCCAGGCGCTGCAGGCGCTGGCCTGCGGCCTTTCCCCCCACACCGACATGAACCCGGTGCTGCTCAAGCCCGAGACCGATATGGGCGCCCAGATCATCGTGCAGGGCCGGCGCCATGCGACGGCGCGGGCGCGCGATTATTTCAAGCTCAAGCCGCAGCTCTTGGAAAAGGTTCTGGAAAGCTTCCGGCGCCTGTCAGCGGCTCATGATCTCGTCATCGTCGAGGGCGCCGGCAGCCCGGCGGAAATCAACCTGCGCAAGGGCGACATCGCCAACATGGGGTTCGCGCGGGCGGCCGGAACGCCGGTCATCCTTGCCGGCGACATCGACCGTGGCGGCGTCATCGCGCAGATCGTCGGCACGAAGGCGGTGATCGCCCCGGACGACGCGGCTCTGGTGGCGGGCTTCATCGTCAATAAGTTCCGCGGCGATCCCCGCTTGTTCGACGATGGCTATGCGGCCATCACGGCGATGACCGGCTGGCGGGGCTTTGGCGTGTGCCCCTGGTTCGCCGAGGCCGGAAGGCTGCCGGCCGAGGATGCGCTGGATCTTGCCGCGTCACGGCACGCCGGCGCGCTGCACATCGTCTGCCTGTGCCTCTCGCGCATCGCCAATTTCGACGATCTCGATCCCCTGGCGCAGGAGCCCGCCGTGCGGCTGACCATGCTCGCGCCTGGCCGGGCTATTCCGGGCGATGCGGATCTGGTGATCGTGCCGGGAACGAAGTCCACGCGCGGCGACCTCGCCTTTCTGCGCGCGCAGGGCTGGGATGTGGATCTTTTGGCCCATCACCGGCGCGGCGGGCGGGTGCTGGGCATCTGCGGCGGATACCAGATGCTGGGGCGCATGGTCGCCGATCCGGACGGGATCGAGGGGCCGGCGGGCGCCGACCCCGGCCTCGGCCTGCTCGACGTTACGACCGTGATGACGCCGGACAAGCGCCTCGCCGAGGTGGACGCGGTGGATGCCGTTTCGGGCACGCCGTTCCGCGGCTACGAGATCCACATCGGCCGGACCGAGGGGCCGGACCGCGCGCGTCCGTTCGCGCGGGTGGCCGGCGCGCCGGAAGGCGCGGTGAGCGCCGATGGCCGCGTGATCGGCAGCTATCTGCACGGCATGTTCCGCGACGACGCCTTTCGCGCGTCCATCCTCGCCCGCCTCGGGGCGACGTCCGCCTTCTCCTATGACGCGACCGTGGAGGCGACCCTTGACGCGCTGGCCCGGCATCTGGAGGCGCACCTCGATGTTCCGGGGCTATTGTCAGCGGCGCGTCAGGTCGGCTGATGGGGGCGTGCGTCCCTCTGCTTGCCGCCGGACATCGTCCTCATTCTTCCGCGCGGCGTCAGCAGGAGCAGGATGCGCTGAGCGGCAGGTCCGCCAGGAAGCGGCCCCGCCCCGTACGGGGTTCCCCAGGAAAGCCCCACCGGCCGCTTCCTGGCCGGCCTGTGCTGGTCTGGCGCATGCGCCACGGGATCATTTTATTCTCGATGCGGCTGACCGGCGGCGACGCGTCGCCCTGGCTGCGGATTGCAACACTCCGCGGCAGCAGGGTCCGGCGCGCCCGGATCGTCCTCCTGAGCGCCAACGGCATCGGCACCCACGCCATCATGGCCGAATGACATTGAAGCCGCCGCCCCATGAGGCGCCTCACTGGACCAGCCGCGCCTGCAGCTAAAGAAGGGCCGCTGCGCCACTCTGACCCATGACGACGAGAGCCATGGGTCCCCCACGCTATTCGCCGCGCTTGATCTCCTGACCGGCGCGGTGTTCGGACGGAACATGCAGCGCCATCGGCATCAGGACTTCATCCGCTTCCTCAACGCCCGCCAGCGCGACATCCCGCCCGGCAGACTGGTCCACGTCATCCTCGACAACTATACGGCCCACAAGGGTTCCGGCGGCTGGGGCGAACGGCCGACGCGCGGCCAACGCCGGCGGGCCTGATCTTTCGTCAGGTGATGTTGTATTTCTTGAGCCTGTAGGCGAGGGTCGGCCGGCTGATGCTCAACAGGCGCGCGGCCAGGGAAAGATTGCCCTTCGCTTCCGCGAGCGCCATGCGCAACATGCGGGCTTCGGTATCGGCGAGCGGGCGCAGGGGGCCTTCGCGTTGGCCGAACTCCAGGTCCGCCATCTCCGAGGCTTGCAGCAGGGCACCGTTCCTCTGCACGGTGAAGGTGGTATCGGTGACTTCCTCGCCGGTGGTGAAGAGGTGGCACAGGTCGAGCGCCCCGCCTTCGTCGGCGAGGATGACGGCGCGCTCGACGAGGTTTTCCATCTCCCGCACGTTGCCGGGCCAGCGGTAATTGATGAGCGCATCCACCGCCCGCTCGCGGAAGCCGGTGATGGTCTTGCGATGCTTGGTGCAAGAGCGTCGCATGAACCAGTTCATCAGCAAGGGGATGTCGTCGCGCCGGTCGCGCAGCGGCGGGACGCGGATCGGAAAGACGTTGAGCCGGTAGAACAGGTCTTCGCGGAAGGTGCCTTCCTTGACCGCATCCCGCAGGTTGACATTGGTGGCCGCGATCACCCGCACGTCCACTTTGCGCACGCGGGAATCGCCGACGCGCTCGATCTCTCCCTCCTGTAGCGCCCGCAGCAGCTTGCCCTGGGCGGTGTAACTCAAGGTGCCGATTTCATCGAGGAAGAGGCTGCCGCCGTGCGCGCGTTCGAACCGGCCCGGCCGGGACACCGTGGCGCCGGTGAAGGCGCCGCGCT
Organism: Xanthobacter agilis; assembly: GCF_021730435.1. Lineage (GTDB taxonomy): Bacteria > Pseudomonadota > Alphaproteobacteria > Rhizobiales > Xanthobacteraceae > Xanthobacter > Xanthobacter agilis. The sequence continues at coordinate 36,084 of NZ_JABWGX010000031.1, read as the reverse complement.
CCACGCCGAAGAGTTCGGATTCGATGAGCTGTTCGGGAATCGAGGCGCAGTTGACCGCGACGAACGGCCCGCCGGTGCGGGTGCTGAGGCGGTGGAGGTTGTGCGAAAAGATCTCCTTGCCGACGCCGCTCTCGCCAAGGAAAAGCACGGTGGCTTCGGTCGGCGCGACTTTCTTCACCAGATGGCAGACGGTGCTGAAGCCGCTCGAAATGCCGACCATCCCGAAATCGTTCTCCGCACTTACCTGATCGAGCGCGGCGAGGCGGGCGGTGGCCGGCAGCCTCTCGCCGGGGGTGGGATTGAACTTCACGAAATCGCCGATTTGCAGGAACCTGAGGTCGTCATGAGCGTCCTCGCCCCACTCCTCGGCGGGGCGGCCCACCACGCGGCATTTGGTGTGGCCGGTGCACTTGCATTCCAGCTCGCGCCACAGGATCGGGCGACCCATGAAGGTGCTGGTGTAGCCGCAGGCATAGCCCACCAGCATCCAGCAGACCGGCTCCTCGCCAAGGCCGTAGCTCGCGAGGTGGGCTTCGGCCTCGGCGCTGTCGAGCAGGTAGAAGTCGCCATAATAGCGGCCGTTGCCCACGTCGATGTCGAGCGAGACGGGCTCGCAGTGGACGATCCCTTCGAGCGATACGAGTTGCGGCCCGGCGAGGAAGCTGTCGAGGGTGTTGGATCCCGAGCGCAGCTTCTTGGCCATCTTGGCGTCGCTGGCACCGGCCTGGTAGCCGATGCGGGTGATCAGGCCGCGCGCCGTCTCCTTGCCGAGGCTTTCAATCAACTCCTGGCGCAGGGCGCCGAGGGAGCTGACGTGCATCAGCATCATGCGCTGGTCGTCGAGCCAGATCCGCCCCTGCTGCGGTGCAAAGCGCAGCCGGTTCGCGAGATCATGGATCTCGGGGACCGGAATGTCGGCGCGTTCGGCGTCTACCTTCGTCGGGGGCTCCAGGGTGGACATGCGGGACCCCATCGGTGAGCTGGCTCGCCGATTTATACGCCGTTTCATGCGCGCGCTTCCATCGTTTCTCATGACGCGCCTTTCAGCGCAGCTCTTATTGGTGCTCGCGATGCTTCACCTCGTTTCGCCGGGCGCGCCGGGCGAGGAGCGCCGCCTGTCGGTGGCGACGCTCCTGCGTGCAGATCATCAGAAGAACCGGTCGAAATGGATGCGCGCGATCGGCACTCCCCACTGGACGATCAGGAGCTTTTGCAGTGCCTCGATCATCGGCGGCGGGCCGGCGAAATAAAATTCGCAGCTTTCGACCTGCTCGCCCACCGCGCGTTCAACCTCCTCGTGGACAAAACCGCGAGCCCCGTCCCAATCGCTCGCTTCCGCCTCGGCGGACAGCACCGGCATGTAGGCGGTGACCTTGTCCCGCGCGTCGTCCGCGAGAACGGGGAAGCAGAGATCCGCGCGGGTGCGTGCGCCTTCGAACACGAATAGCCGCCGTGGCCCGCTGTCCTGCGCCGCGGCGCGGGCCACCGATACGATGGGACCGATGCCGGAGCCTCCCGCGATGCACACGACGTCGCGGGGCACGTCTGCGCGGAAATGCGCGTGGCCGTAGGGTCCGTCAAGGGTGACGGCGTCGCCGACCTGGACGTTGTCGAACATGGCGTTGCTACCCCGCCCCCCCGGCACGCGGCGAATGACGAAGCGCCACTCGCCTTCGGCATTGGGCAGATTCGACATGGAGTAGGCGCGCATGCCCGCCGCTCCCGGCGGCTGGAGCAAGGCGTATTGGCCGGCGACGAAATCCGCCGGCCGGTCGGTGCGGAAAACAAATTCGGCCATGTCGGCGGTTACGGCGCGTCGCTCGCGCAATATGGCGCTCACGCGGCGCGGTGGGATCGGCGGGCGGTATTCGTCGTCTGGACGCAGCTTGATGGTGCAATCCCCGAGCGGGCGGGACTGGCAGGCGAGGCGCTTTCCGCGCCGGCGGTCCCGCTCGGACAGGCCCGGTGCCGTCGTCCACAAGGTTTCCATCTCGCCCGAGATGAGCTCGAAGCGGCAGCTCCCGCAGCCGCCGACGCTGCAATCGTAGGGGAAGCCGACCCCCGCGCGCAGCGCGCCGCGCAGCAGCGTGCTTTCTTCGGCGGAGACGTCAAAGACGCCTCCGCCCTCAATGGTGATCCGATGGGTCATGATGGTGCCGCCGCCTCAGAGGCCGATGCTTTGGCGATAGGCGCCGGCGGCGTCGCGAGCGAGCCCGCCGGCGTCGCGGGCATCGGGCAGGTGCGCGCTGTAGGCCTCCATGGCGGCATCGCCGAGCGGCGCCCACTTCGCAAGCCAGCCCTCCAGAACCGGGCGGTTGCCCGCGCTGTCCAGCATCATCTTGACCAGGGCGCCGGTCCAACGGCGGTGGCGGTCGGCGTCCACCAGCTGGGCATCGCACAGGAGGGCGAGCAGGGTGTCGCCATTGTGGCGGGCGGCCTGGCCGAGACCACGCAGCACCGCCTCTTCCACCGCCGGCCGGGCCACCAGATTCATGGCGACGAAGTGCTCGCCCCAATCGTAGGTCGCTAGCCCCCTCTCCACCAGTTCACGCAACCCCTGCCACGCCGGATCCGTCTCCCAGACAGCACGCTCGCCGGTGCCGAACCCTTGCCCCTCGAACCCTTGCCCCTCGAACCGCTTGGCGAGCTCCGCCGTGCGATAGGCGGTGTGGGTCAGCCAGCGCAGGGAATCCGCGGTCTGATAGGTGGCCGCGTTGGAAATGGTGGAGGCCGGAGCCATCTGGCACAGATAGGCCGACCCCATCTGCAGCGCGTGGAAGAGGTAACGCGCCGGCGTATAGATGTGGGCGAGATGCCGTACCCAGGCGCGTTCCAGCATCGCATCGTGCCCGCGCTCGGAGAATTGGTCGAGCAGACCGAAGACATAGTTCTCCTGCCCGTCCTGGAGCATGTTGTAGGTGCGGTACACCATCTCGTCCGGATCGCGGAAGGCGTTCCAGTCGGCATGCTTCAGGGGCGAGGCGTTGCGGTGGGTCTTGAACCACTGCGCCGGCGGGAAATCGGGGTCAAGCTCGAACGGGGCGTCGGGCCGGTCGGTGGTATAGTGGAGATTGGTGGAAACGATCTCGTATTCGCTGGGCTTGCGGCGCCGGGCCGCGAGGTGGCTCCAGGTCTTGAGCGGCTGCGCGATGGCTGGCTGGTTCATCTTTCCCCCCGGAAATCACAGAGTTTTTTCATAGTAGAAACGCACCATGTCTTCGGTCATCTCGATCCGCCCGGCGAACGAGCCGAGGCTGACCTCCAGTTCCTGCATCCGGAACGCCCGCCCAAGGGTGCGTTCGAGGGTCGTCCGGCGCAGGATCATCTCGCCCTCGGTATCGATGCGAACGTAGGCGATCTTGTCATCCACGCGGATGGTCTTGCCGGGATTGTCCTCTTCCGCCGCCTCGATGATGCCGGCGGTGAGCGGGCCGGCGCGCAGGATCGGCCCGACCCGGTTGTTGCGATAGCCATCGGCCACGGTTCCTGTGGTCATGTGCGTTTCCTCCCAGTGTTTTATGTATGGGCGAACAGGGGGCTGACGCCCTCGGTCGAGACGAGGATGGATTCCCCTTCCAGCTTCACCGGATATTGGGCGAGGTGGCAGTCTTTGGGGTTCACACCGTGTCCGGTCGTGGTGTCGAAGGTCCATTGGTGGGCGCGGCACATGACGATGCCGCCCTCTAGGCGCCCTTCCGACAGCGGGATGTCCTGGTGGGGACACATGCCCTGGAAGGCGCGGATTTGCCCGCCCTCGGGCCAGACCAGCAGGATCACCTGCCCGTCCACCTCCACTTCGGTCATGTCGCCTTCCCAGAGGTCGTCGAGGGTGCATGCAAGCTTGAAATTCATGATCTATCACGCATCACAGAAGATGAATTCGAGGGTTTCCATGGGCCTGATGTCGCTTCCGCCAAGGCGCATGTCGCGCGGGAAGAAGTCGCTCGCGCCCTGCCGGCGGACGCGCACCACCTTGTCGGCCTGGGGCGCGACGCGCACGCCCACCGAATGCTGCGCGGCGGTCGCGGCCACCTCATCCATGGTGTTCTCCGTGTCGACCGGGACGAGCAACAGAACGAAATCGTGCTGGAAATTCGAAATGATGGGAAACAGGGCCATGACAGGGCTCCTTGTGGGGACAGGCGAACGGTGGCGTGCGCCCGCGATGGCACCGCGGCCATGCTGCCGCGGCGCCCGCAGCGCCCGCCATCGACGGTTCACGCGGTGGATTTATTCCGCGGCCATGCGGCGGTTGCGATAGGCCTCGACCCAGGCATAGCCGTGGGCGTCATCGCCGCTCTCGCCGGGTTGCAGCCCCATGTACGCGAGCGCTCCGGAGAGATCGGCGGGCTGGATCTGCCCGGCGAGGAAACGATCCACCACCGTCATATGCCCGCGGTAGCGCTGCGGTTCCTGCTCGAAGATCCAGCGGTCGATCTCGGAGTTGAAATGGTAGAGCCGGCCCTCGTAATCGAGGGGATAGTCTTTCACGTTCCAACGGTTGCCGGGCACGGCGCAGATCGGGATCTGGCTCATGTTGCACACGATCGGCAGCGTTTGCGGGAACGTGCGCTCCGGATGGCCGGCGGCGAGATTGTCGATGATGACGTCCCAGGCCTTTCCGAAGGTATCGTTCCAGCCGGGGTACTTTTCCTCAAGCCAGTCGCGGCAGTCGGGCGTTACCCCGGCAGCCGGATTCCACCACAGGGTCGGCCGCCAGAACCACAGGCCCATCTGATAGGCGTGGTGCTGATAGTCGAACTCTGCGATCATCTTGTCCCAATACCAGGGAAGATCAAGGCCGAGGTCGATGAGCGCACGCTCGAACTGGCCGACGATCCATTCCTGCATGAACTCCTTGAACGATTGCTTGCGGTGCGCCAGGGGCGTATTGTAGTCCATGGAGGGGCCGGTGAGGATGCAGAAGATGCGCCAGGCCCGCCCGATGGCGACATCCACGAGCTTTTGCGCTTCGGCCTTGCGGCCGTTGGCGATCAGCACCTGCAGCGCCGGGCCGCCGATCTGGGCGTGGCGCGATTCATCGGTCTGGATGCTCGAGATCAGACTTGAGAAGGTATAGTCGCCGGCCTCGGCCGCGTCGGCCGCGAGCCCCAGGAATTGCATGTTGGTGAAGCCGGTCTCGAAGGCGAAGGTGAGCATCACCGCGATATCGGTGGCGCTGCGCGCCATGAACAGGTCGTCGAAGGCGTGCCGCGCCGCGATCGCGGCCCACTCATTGGTGTGGTAGGCCTTGTGGCCCCAGTCGAACTGGCGATCCTTCGGGCAGTATTCGTGCGGGAAGAAGAGTTGCAACTGGGCGTGACGGTTCTCGTCCATCATGCCGAAGGTGGCCATGTTGCGCATTCCTGGCGCGCGGCCGAAACGGGCCATGCGGGCCTCGGCGCTCATGGCGGCGTATTCGCCCAGCGCGATGGCGCCGTAATGGGACTTCAGGATCGAGCGCCAGCCGGGATCGGCATCATCGAAGATGCGGCTGCGCTGGAGCGCCGCCTTGACGGAATAAGCGCCCGCGTCCTTCTCCCGCTGGATGCTGACATACTCGGGAAACGAGGTTTTGTAGGGCTCGTCATAGACTTCCCATTTCTCGGCGGGCACACCTTGGGCCCCGGTCATGACATCGGGAAAGAGGTCCTCGTCGGTGACGAATGTGGGTGTCCAATTGGTCGAGCGAGCAAGATCGTACCACTCGGAGCGATCGAGTAATGCCATGGCGTGTTCCTCGGGCTTATCGTTTTTTTCGGCGCCGATCTGGCTGGAGCCGTCGTCGCCCCTTTCGATGAGCAAGATGAATGCCACGGCCATCCGGCGCTGGCGGATCTTGCTTTGCAGCATTGTTGCTGAAGACTTATCCTATTGAAACAACAAAAAATTATCGCCGCGCCAGGCGTTTTTCCCGCTGCGCGACAGTGATGGTTGCACTGCACATGCGGCGGGGATTTTCGGAGGCAGGCGAATAGTCTGCGTGGTGATGAAAAATCCCATTCGATTTCATGAAACGCTTCATCATTTGGTGAGGCGCGCATTATGTAAATTAAAAGATTATATTTAAATGTAATATGTCGTGTATCTGACTATGTTTCGCGTATGTAAATATGAATAGGTTCCGGTCGTGGCGGAGTTCGGGGAGGGGCCGAATGTTGAGTGTGGAATTTTTATTTGCGAGAGCTGGAGCCGTGATCGCTTGAAGGGGGCGGGAGGCGTCCGCATGAAACCCCGATGCGGCCGCATCTCCGCGCGGGGCGTGCTCCATCTGTCTTGGCCGGTAGCGGCGTCAAAGCCGTGGGGCGCCGCCGGGTCGTCGGCGGTCAGTCGACGATGAAGCGCCGACGTTCCTCGCGAAAGCGCTGGGTGATGAAGGCTCGCAGCACCGCGATGCGCCGCACATGGACCGTATCGGGATGGGCGAGCAGGAAGTGGCTGCGGCGAAAGGTGAGGCGCGGCAGGATGCGCATCAGGGCCTGATCGTGGGCGCCCGGCGCGCCGGCCACGCGGCCGGACAGCCTGCGGATCGAGGCCTGCCATCAAGATCAGGTGGTGGAGGTTCCGCCCGGCGCGCGCCGCATCGCGCACTCCGATTTCTGCCCGAATGCGGGGCTCTGGTATCTGGCCTTCGCGATCTCCGCGCAGGGACAGCCCGAGTTTCCGGCGGATTATGCGGCGGCGCTAATCGCCGCGCCCCGCATGCGCGCCTCAGTTGCGCCCCCGGCCGGCGCCGGCCGGGGCGATGGGGTCAATGCTCCTCGTCGATCTCATCATGGAGCAGGCCGAGGATGTGACGCTTGAGCGCGATGAACTCCGGTTCGAGCACCAGATCCATCGCGCGCGGGCGGGCGAAATCCACCTTGATTTCCGCCTTGATGCGGCCGGGCCGCGCGGTCATCACCACCACCCGGTCACCCAGCAGGATCGCCTCGTCGATGTCGTGGGTCACGAACAGCACGGTCTTCTGAGTGTGCTCCCACACCCGCAGCAGCAGCTTCTGCATGGTGCCGCGGGTCTGGCTGTCGAGCGCGCCGAACGGCTCGTCCATGAACAGCACGCTCGGATCGTTGGCGAGTGCGCGGGCCAGCGCCACCCGCTGCTTCATGCCGCCGGAGAGCTGGGAGGGAAACACGTCCGCGAACTGGCCGAGGCCCACCTCGGCCAGGAACCGCTCGGCGATCGCGCGCCGCTCGGCCTTGCCGATGCCCTTGCGCTTGGGGCCATACTCCACATTCTGCCGCACGGTGAGCCAGGGAAACAGGGTGTAGCCCTGGAACACCATGCCCCGGTCGGGGCCCGGCTCGCTCACCAGATGCCCGTCCACCCGGATGTCTCCGGACGTCAGCTCGGTGAGGCCGGCGGCAAGGTAGAGCAGGCTCGACTTGCCGCAGCCGGACGGGCCGACGATGACGCAGAACTCGTTCTGCTCCACGTCGATGGACACATCGTCGACGGCCAGCGTGCCGTCCGGACCACCGTAGCGGAGCGTGACATGCTCGATGGCGAGCCGCGCGGGCGTGCCCAGCGGGCGATGCTGGCGGGGGAAAAGCGCGATCGGCGCCGGCTCCACGGGGGAAGAGGCGGAAAGTTCGGTCATCGATGTGCCCATGGCGCGACCCGCGCGCGAAGGAAGCGGAAGAAGAGATCGGAGAGCAGCCCCAGCACGCCGATGGTGGCGATGGCCATGAAGATCACGTCCACCTGAAAGCCGCGCATGGCCTTGATGGTGATGTAGCCCAGCCCCGAGGAGGCGGCCACGAGTTCCGCCACCACCAGATAGGACCACGCCCATCCCAGGGTGACGCGCAGGGTGTCGAGGATCTCCGGCAGCGCGGCGGGGAAGATCACATGCCACACGACCTTGGAACGCTTCGTGCCGAGCGTGTAGGCGGCGTTCACGAGATCGCGCGGCACCGCGCGGGCGCTGTCGGCGATCATCACCACCTGCTGGAAGAAGGTGCCAAGGATGATGACGCTCACCCGCTGCTGGATGCCGATGCCGATCCACAGGATGAGCAGCGGCACGAACGCCGTCACCGGCAGGTAGCGCACGAAGTTGACGAGCGGCTCCAGCACCGCCTGCACCGCGCGGTAGCTGCCCATCCACAGCCCGACCGGGATCGCGACGATGGAGGAGATGGCGAACCCCAGCATCACCACCTCAAGGCTCGCCAGGGTGTGGACGATGAGGCTGCCGTCGGACAAAAGCCGCACCCCCGCGGCACCCACCTTCTCCGGGGAGGGCAGGAACATGGCGGGGACCACGTTGGTGTGGGAGATGATCCACCACGCCGCCACCACCATGACCCATACGATAATCCCGGCGGAGATCACGGCCCGGCGGGAGATATCCCTGAAGGGCGTGGTCATCCGGGTCCAGGGTGCGCGTCGGGAACTCATGTCATGTCTCCTGCGGGCCTGCCGCCGGTCCCGGAGGGGCGCCGGCGGCGACCGGCCTTGGCCGGTGCGGTCACTGGGCGGTGGCGAAGGCGGGATCGACGAGGGTGTCGTAGTCCACTTTCATCTTCATCAGCCCCTTGCCGCCCCAGATCATGTTGGCGAGCTGGATGAGGTTGGCCGCCTCGCCCTGCTGCGGATTGCCGAAGAACTCCACGTTGCGGGCCTTGTCGTAGAAGTTCACGCCCTTGGCCGCGTCGGCGAAGTCCTTGGGATCGGCGAGGTAGCCGCCGACGCCCTTGGCCATGATCGCGTAAGCCTTTTCCGGATTGGCCTTCATGTAGTCGATGGCCTTGTAATAGGCCTTCACGAAGGCGGCGATCTCGGCCTTGTTGGCGGCGATGAAATCGCACTTGAGGCCGACCGTGTCCACGATGGCGCCGGGGGTCGCGGTGGAATCGATCAGCACCTGGCCGTTGCCGGACTTGCGGACGGTGGTCAGGTTCGGCTCCCAGGTCACGGCGGCGGGCACGCGGCCGGCGATAAAGGCCGCGGCCGCGTCGTCGGAGGTCATGTTGGTGATGGTGACGTCCTTCTCCGTCATGCCGTCCTTGTCCAGAAGGATGTTAAACCAGAACTCGGACACCGAGCCCTCGTTCAGCGCCACTTCCTTGCCCTTGAGGTCCTTCAGCGACTTGACTCCCTTGGCGGTGAGCAGGCCGTCGCCGCCGTGGCTGTCGTCGAGCGCCAACACCGACTTGAAGCAGAAGTCGGGCGAGCGCCATTTCATCACCTCGTCCACGGTGGAGGCCATGCCGTCGAGATCGCCGGAGGCGACCGCCGCCATGTAGATGGCCGCGTCCTCGATGGTCTTCAGCTCCACGTCGAGGCCGGCGTCCTTGAAATAGCCGAGGTCACGCGCGAGGTAGAGCGGGCCGTAGCCCACCCAGGTGGTCATGCCGAGGCGGATCTTGGCCGCTTCGGCGGGGCCGGCGAACACAAGGCCGGCGGCGAGGCCGGCGAGCAGGGTGGCGGTCTGGAAGGTCTTCTTGATCATTGCTTTGGGTTCCGTCGCGGGTCGCGGCCGGGTCGCGCGGGCGGTCCGGGCCGGGGTGGAACGCGCTGATCGCCGGGACGTCGTGGAGGCACAAAAGAGGCTGGAAAGCGCCCTCGCGACCTGCGTAAAACCCCGGAGATCAACTCCGCCGACGAGCTAAACACGCACCCTTCTTTGGCAAAAATAGTCTTTTCGGGGGTTTTGCCTCGCCTTGGCCTAAGTAGGAAAAGCCCAGGCTTCGGCCAAGGCGAGGACCATGCGCGCATCGCGGATCAGCGGCTTCCGGCGCGGGGGATCAGGGCTTGCGCACCCGCCGGTCGAGGGCCGGCGGCACCATGCCCGGGATGTAGGCATCGGAGATGAACGAGCGGCAATGGGTCTCGAACGCCTGGAGCAGGCGGGACTTCTTGAACTGCGCGACGGTGGCGGTGCCGACCACCATCGGCCGGTGCTCGCCCGACAGGCGCACCCGCACCACCCGCCGCCCGTCGAGGGCGAAATCGGAGCGCGGGCGCACGTTGAAGAGGGTGTAGCCATAGCCGTTGGCCACCATGGTGCGCACCACCTCCTGGTAGGCGGAGCGCGAGTGGATCTTCGGCTGCAAGCCCTCCTTGAGGAAGAGCGCGAGGAAATACTCGCGGCTGATGGGCAGGTCGAGCAGGATCAGCGGTTCCTCGACCAGATCCTGGAGGCTGACCGCGGACAGGCGGGCGAACGGATGGGCCTCGCTGACCAGGACGTGCGGCGCCAGGCTGGCGAGGGGGGTGAAGGCGATGCCGTCGGGAATCTGGAGGTCGTAGGTGACCGCGATGTCGATCTCGGCCCGCCGCAGCCCCTCCAACAGCCATTCCTGGTTGGCCTCCACATGGCGGATCTGGGTGGCGGGAAATGCCGACATGAAGCCATGGGACAGTTCCGGCATGATCATGGGCGCCAGCGTGACCATGCAGCCCACGGACAATTGCCCGCGCACCTGGTCGGTTGCCTCCGAGGCCACCGCATAGAGCCCCTCGGCCTGCTCGATCAGGTGCTTGGCCTCGGCCAGCAGCTTGCGGCCGGCGGGGGTGAGCGAGAGGCCCTGCGCATGGTGGCGCACGAACAGCTGGACGCCCAGTTCCTGCTCCAGGTGGCTGATGGCGGTGGAAATCGAGGGCTGGGAAATGCTGATCCGCTCCGAGGCGAGCGTGATCGAGCCGGTCTCGCCGGCCGCGATGAAATACTCCAACTGCCTCAACGTATAGCGCATGGCCGTTCCCTACCCCGTTTCCGGGGCCCGGCGCGAGCAATCCCGGCGTGTGTCTATATTTGACACAACTCTACACCTGCCCCATGCCGGCTTGAGGGGGAGATGTGTCGAAGGCGCGGAGGCCGGGCGTCACCGGGGGGGCTTGCGGCGGACAGGGTTTCAAGACGCCTCCCCAGGGGAGGCCTTTCACTCGGCTGCGCGCGGCGTCGTTCCGGTGTCACCCCCGCGCGCGAGCGGGCGGTCCGCGGTGGCGCGGGTGGCCGGGCTCAGCACGGTGTCGGAGAGCCCGGCGGAGCGTTTCACGAACTCCAGCGGACCGTCCCAGTCGAAGTTCCGGTAGACGGCGGCGAGGTGCGCATAAGGGGGGGACTGGGCGAACAATTGGAACGCGAGACGGTGCCCCGCATAATCGGAGTTCAGGAGGTCGCGGGCAAACGCCAGCAGCTTGCGGCGGTCATCGGCCATCCACTCGGCGTTGATCGTATAGAATTTGTCGAGCCACGGCCTGGTGTCGGGATGGGCGAAAGACGCCGCGTCCGGGGTGGTGCAGACCTGCCCGCCGCATAGCTCGCGGGCGATGTGCATCGCCTCGTGGAGCTGGGAGCAGGCGAGCACCCGGCCGGCATACAGCAGCGACTGGTTCGGCATGGCGAGCCCGCTGGGCGAGCGCTCCGACAAGGTGATGGCCGCCGTGAGATGGGCGTTGATCCCCTCCCGGTAGACCGCGAGCTGGGCCAGCTTCTCCCGCACCGCCTGCTGCGTGTCGAGCCCGGTCTGGCGCACGTTGAACAGCGCGGCGCCGATCAGCATGTCGGCGAAGGCAAGGCTGCGCTGCACGAAGGCGAAGGCCGAATAGCGGTGCAGCGTCGCGCGGATGAACATGGCCGCCCGCGTATGGCGGTAGAACAGCACGTTCTCCCAGGGGATCAGCACGTCGTCGAAGATGACGAGCGCTTCCACCTCATCGAACCGGCTGGAAAGCGGATAGTCCGCGGCCGGCCTTTGCCCGGCGAACCCGGTGCGGCAGATGAACTTGATGCCGGGCGAGCCCAGGTCGCAGATGAAGCCCACCGCATAATCGGAATAGGTGCTGTCGCCCCAATCGGCGATGGTGGGCTTGGTGAAGGCTTGGTTGGCATAGGCCGCCGCCGTCTCGTATTTGGCGCCGCGCACCACGAGGCCGGCGTCGGTCTCCTTGACCACATGCAGCAGCATGTCCGGGTCCTGCGCCTGCGGCGGCTTGGAGCGGTCGCCCTTGGGGTCGGTGTTGGCCGAGACATGGAACGGGTCGTGGTGCAGCACCTTGTCGATATGATTGCGGATGTTCTCGGAGAAGCGGGGATCCACCTCGTTGAGCACGTCCTGCCCGTCGAACAGCGACCACATCTCGCCGACGGTCTCGTCGCCCACGCGGGTGACGACGCCGCCGATCTCGCGCAGCACGCAATCGGTGGCGCGGCGCTTGTCCCACCAATCTTCCTGGGTGATGGGCAGCTTGTTGCCGATGCCGTTGACCTCCCCGTCCTGGGTGAAGGTCATCACGTCGCGGGTTCGCGCTTCCCACTGCATGTCGTAGATGCGGGCGCGAATGTCCACCAAAGGCTTGAACATGGGGTGGGTGGGCACGTCCCGGACCCGCTCGCCGTTGATGTAGACCTCGCGCCCGTCGCGGATCGACTCGAGATATTGCGCGCCCGTGCGGATCATGGCCGGACCTTTGCCAGGAAGAGAGGCGGGCGGACGCCGCCGCGCCGCCCGTGGAGGCGATCCTGTCGCGGCGGCGGGGCCGAGGAAAATAAGGGTTTCCGGTCCATTGCTTCGGAAAGCCCGAACCAGCGGGCCGCAGGCCCTCAGGCGGACAGGCGGGCCAGCAACGCATCCATGAAGTGGTCGCAGGCGGCGATCTGGTCCCTCGCCACCCATTCGTCGGGCTTATGGCCCTGGTCCATGGAGCCGGGTCCGCAGACCACGGTGGGAATGGACAGGCGGCTTTGGAACAGTCCGCCCTCGGTGCCGAAGGCGAGCTTCATGCGTGCGTTGGAGCCGGTGAGGGATCGGGTGAAGTCCACCACCGGCGCATCATCGGCGGTGGCGAGGCCCGGATAGCTGTTGGTGGCCTCCAGCTTCACCGCCGCCTCGGGGAAGGCGGCGGTCCAGGGCAGGGCGACCGCCTCAGCGTCCGCCTCCAGCTCGGCCAGCAGGGTCGCCGGATCGTCCTCGGCGAGGTTGCGAAATTCCAGCTCCAGCGTGCAGGCATTGGGCACGATGTTCAGCGCCGTGCCGCCGGCGATGCGGCCCACATGGAAGGTGCTGTAGGGCACGTCGTAGGCCGCGTCGCGCGCGCCGCCGCGGGCATACAGCGCCTGCCGGGCGCGGATCTTGTCCACGAAGGCGGCGGCGAGGTGGATGGCGTTGAGGGCGGTGGGCGCGAGGGCGGAATGGGCCTCGCGGCCGCAGCACAGGGCGCGCAATGCCGTCTTGCCCTTGTGGCCGGTGGCGACCGCCATGGCGGTGGGTTCGCCGATGATGGCCATCTGCGGCCGGAACGGCGCCAGCGCCAGCGCATCGATGAGGCCGCGCACGCCGATGCAGCCGATCTCCTCGTCATAGGACAAGGCGAGGTGCAGCGGCAGCGCCAGCTCCATGCGTGCCGCGCGGTCGGCGGCGGCGAGCGCGCAGGCGAGGAAGCCCTTCATGTCCGTGGTGCCGCGCCCCAGCAGGCGCCCGCCCACCTCGCGCAACCGGAACGGATCGCCACTCCAAGCCTGGCCTTCCACCGGAACGACGTCGGTGTGGCCGGAGAGCATGACGCCGCCGGTGTCCCTGGGGCCGATGGTGGCGAACAGATTGGCCTTGGTGCCGTCGGCATTGGGCACCAGCATCGCCTCGATGCCGCGCGCGGCCAGGAATGCCTCCACGAAGGCGATCAGCTCCCGGTTGGAGGCCGAAGACACGGTGGGGAAGGCGACCAGCCGGTCGAGAAGGTCAAGGGATCGGGCGGACATCCGGGGCTCCGGGGACGCTTGCGGCGATGCGCGTCGAAAAGGGGCGCACATCCGCCCCGCGTTCGCACTCCATAGCAGAGGGAAGGCCGGCATCGGGCTCGGAAGTCCCGAACCAGAGCTTAGAAAAAAGCGAATTTCGATGCGCTGGAACCATCGATAGCTTTCGGCAGACCCGCCAGAATGCTGCCGAGGAGCCGCCGCGTGCCCCGCGATCCCCGTTACGACATCTTGTTCGAGCCCGTGAAGATCGGCCCCGTCACCACCCGGAACCGTTTCTACCAGGTGCCCCATTGCAACGGCATGGGCTATCGCGACCCCACCGCGCTCGCCACCATGCGCGCCATCAAGGCCGAAGGCGGCTGGGGCGTGGTGTGCACCGAGCAGGTGGAAATCCACCCAACCGGCGACATCTCTCCCTTCATCGAGCTGCGCAACTGGTCCGACCAGGACGTGCCGGCGCTGGCGCGCATGGCGGACGCCGTTCACGCCCACGGGGCGCTCGCCGGCCTCCAGCTTGCGCACAACGGCATGAACGCGCCGAACCTCTATTCGCGCGAGATCCCGTTCGGTCCCGCCGATTTGCCGGTGTTCTCCATCTATGACGACCCGGTCCAGGCCCGCGCCATGGACAAGACCGATATCCGCAACCTGCGCCACTGGCACCGCGCCGCCGCGCTCCGGGCGAAGGCCGCCGGCTACGACATCACCTATGTCTATGCGGGCAAGCTGTTCGGCGGCGCCATGTTCTTTCTCTCGCGCCGTCACAACACCCGCACCGACGAATATGGCGGGAGCCTGGAGAACCGCTGCCGGCTGCTGAAGGAACTGATCGAGGACACCAAGGACGCGGTCGGCGACACCATGGGGGTGGCCTGCCGCATCTCCGTGGATGAGCTGATCGGCCCCGAGGGGCTCCATGCGGCGGAGGCGCGGGACATCATCTCCCACCTGGCCGAGGTGCCGGACCTGTGGGACCTCACCCTTTCGAGCTGGGACAACGACAGCCAGACCTCCCGCTTCGCCGATGAGGGCTATCAGGAGCCGTTCGTCACCGGGGTGAAGAAGCTCACCACCAAGCCGGTGGTGGGGGTGGGGCGCTTCACCTCGCCCGACACCATGGTGCGCATGATCCGCCAGGGCATCCTGGACCTCGTGGGCGCGGCCCGCCCCTCCATCGCCGACCCGTTCCTGCCGAAAAAGGTGGAGGAGGGGCGCATGGAGGACATCCGCGAGTGCATCGGCTGCAACATGTGCGTCTCGGGCGACCACACCACCACCCCCATCCGCTGCACGCAGAACCCCTCCATGGGCGAGGAATGGCGGCGCGGCTGGCATCCCGAGCGCATCCGGGCGAAGGAAAGCGACGCCAAGGTGCTGGTGGTGGGTACCGGTCCCGCCGGCCTCGAAGCGGCCATGATGCTGGGGCGTCGCGGCTACGAGGTGGCGCTGGCCGAGGCCACCCGCGACCTCGGCGGGCGGCTGGTGGCCGAGCGGCGACTGCCGGGCCTGTCCGCCTGGGGGCGGGTGGTGGATTACCGGGTCGGCCAGATCGACCCCATGGCCAATGTGGAGGTCTATCGCGAAAGCCGGCTGACGGCGGACGACGTGCTGGGCTTCGGTTTCGCCCATGTGGCGGTGGCCACCGGCGCGACGTGGCGGGCCGACGGCATCGGCCGCCGCCTCCTGAGGCCCCTGCCCCTGGCCGAAGGGGTGGAGGTGCTCACCCCCGATGACCTGATGGCGGGCCGTCGCCCCGCCGCCGGCCCGGTGATCGTCTTCGACGACGACCATTATTACATGGGCGGCGTGCTGGCCGAACTGCTGGCGCGCGAGGGCCGCGAGGTGGCGCTCGTCACCCCCAACGGGGAAGCCTCCACCTGGATGAAGCTGACCATGGAGCAGCACTTCGTGCAGGCGCGGCTCTTGGAGGTGGGTGTTTCCATCGTGCCCCATCGTCTGCCGACGCGGGTGGAGCGGGGCGAGATCGAGCTCGCCTGCGTCTATTCCGGGCGCACGGAGCGGCGCGCCTGTGCCTCCATCGTCCTGGTCACGGCGCGCCTGCCGCGCAAGGGGCTGGCCGAGGATCTGGAGGCGCGCCGGGCGGAATGGGCGGATGCCGGCCTCCTGTCGGTGACGCGTGTGGGTGACGCCCTGGCGCCGGGCACCATCGCCGCCGCCGTGTGGGCCGGTCGCCGCTTCGCCGAGGAGCTGGATGCCCCGCCCCGCGGCCTCGACGATCTGCCCTTCCGCCGCGAGGTGGCGGGCCTTGCGGACGGGCCTTTGCCCTGGGTGGCGCACTGACGCGCCGGCCTGAAGCTGGGCCGATGATGTCACGCCATGCGCAAGGGGCGTGTCGAACATGAGTGTTGCCACCGTGGCGCTCCCGCGGAGCCTTGGCGCTTGTCCGCTCAACGGCAGAAGACATGAATTCAAAACGGCATGTTTAGGATCATCCGAAGCACTGCCAAAGAAAATCATATTTTTTATGATCCAGGGCGGTCGATAGATTGACCATGAAGCCTTGGGGTTCCCGCTGGAAGTCCTTGAGGACGAGCGAGGTATGAGAAATGTCGGTTGAAAAGACGGATACGCTGATCGTCGGCGCGGGGCAGGCCGGATTGGCCATGAGCGCGCATTTGAGGCGGAGCGGCGTGCCCCATCTGGTCCTGGAGCGCTCCCGCATCGCCGAGCGCTGGCGCTCCGAGCGCTGGGATTCGCTGGTTGCCAACGGGCCGGCGTGGCACGATCGGTTCCCCGATCTCTCGTTTTCCGATGTGGACCCCATGTCGGGTCCGGACGACTTCGTGGCCAAGGAAGCGGTCGCTGATTATTTCGTCGCCTATGCCGAGAAGATCGCGGCGCCGGTGCGCTGCGGCGTCGAAGTCCTGAAGGTGGAGCGGAATGCCGGACGCCCCGGTTTCCGTGTCGAAACCTCGGCCGGCGTGATCGAGGCCGATCGCATCGTGGCCGCGACCGGCCCCTTCCAGCGCCCCATCATCCCCGCGCTTGTTCCCGCCGAGACGGGGGTGGCGCAGATGCACTCCGTCGACTACCGCAATCCGGCGCAGCTCGCGGCCGGCGCGGTGCTGGTGGTGGGGGCCGGCTCCTCGGGCGTCCAGATCGCGGAAGAACTCCTGGCGTCCGGCCGGCGCGTCTATCTTTCGGTCGGGCCGCACGACCGTCCGCCCCGGAGCTATCGCGGCCGCGATTTCGTGTGGTGGCTCGGCGTGCTCGGCAAGTGGGACGCCGCCGCCCAGGAACCCGGCAAGGAGCATGTGACGATCGCGGTGAGCGGCGCCCAGGGCGGCCATACCATCGACTTCCGGCGCCTCGCCGCGCAGGGCATGACCCTGGTCGGGCGGACGCAGGGCTGGGTGGGCGGCGCGCTGACCTTCGCGCCCGATCTTGCCGCAAATCTGGCGCAGGGGGATGAGAATTATCGCTCGCTGCTGGACGAGGCCGACGCCTATATCGCCCGCAACGGCCTCGACCTGCCGGTGGAGCCGGAGGCGCGCACGCGGGTGCCGGATGCGGATTGCGTGACCGATCCCATCCTCGCCCTCGACCTCGCGCAGGCGGGGATCACCACCATCATTTGGGCGACGGGCTTCGCGCTCGACTATGGCTGGATGAAGGTCGATGCGTGCGACGAGAGCGGGAAGCCGAAGCATCAGCGCGGCGTTTCCACCGAGCCGGGCATCTATTTCCTGGGGCTGCCCTGGCAGTCGCGGCGCGGCTCAAGCTTCATCTGGGGCGTGTGGCACGATGCCAAGTATCTGGCCGACCAGATCGTGATCCAGCGCAGTTATGCCGCCTACCGCGATGCCGCCCAGCGGCGTCCTGAAACCGTCTGAGTGAATCGGTCCGTTCCGGCGGCTTCAACCCGAGATCCCATGGAGAGCGCAATGGCGCACACCCGCATTCGCAAGTTCAACACCAAGGACACCTACCCCGAGCAGAAGCTCGACAACGATCTGGCTCAGGCGGTGGTGACGCAGGGCGGCAGGATCGTGTGGCTGCGCGGCCAGTGCCCGCAGAATCTCGACGACGCGGTCAATATCGACAGCCACGATCCGGTGGAGCAGACCCACAAGGTCATGCGGAACATGAAGCAGCTGATCGAGGAGGCCGGCGGCAGCATGGAGCACCTGGTCAAGGTGGTCGTCTACATCACCGACGTGCGTCACCGCGAGGCCATCTATCGCACCATGGGCGAATACATCAAGGGCGTGCATCCGGTCTCCACCGGGCTCGTGGTGAGCGCCCTGGCCCGGCCCGAGTGGCTGGTGGAGATCGACGGCACCGCGGTCATTCCGGAGTGATCCGATGACCTTTTCCCTGGTGGCGCGTTGCCCGCAGACCGGCATGTTCGGCATGGTCATCTCATCGTCTTCGCCGGCGGTCGCCGCGCGGTGCTCTCATGCCCGCGCGGGGGTGGGGGCGGTGGCCTCCCAGAACGTGACGGACCCGGCGCTGGGCCCGCTCACGCTCGATCTCATGGAGGGCGGCATGAGCGCGGCGGAGGCGATCGGCGAGCTGCGCCGGCGCAGCCGGTTCATGGACTACCGGCAGGTGCTGGCGGTGGATCGGAACGGGATGAGCGCCGTTCATTCCGGTGCCAACGCCCTCGGCATCTGGACCTCGGCTCAGGCCGAGAACGTGGCCGCGGGCGGAAACCTGCTCGCCCATGACGGCGTCCCGCAGGCCATGGTCGAAGAGTTCTTGAGCAGCTCCGGCCATCTGGGCGACCGGCTCGTCGCCGCGCTGCGGGCGGGCCTTGCCGCCGGCGGGGAGGCGGGGCCGGTCCATTCGGCGGGGCTCAAGATCGTGGACCAGCTCAGTTGGCCGGTCGCCGATCTGCGCTGCGACTGGACGCAAGAGTGTCCGGTGGCGGCGGTCGCCACCGCCTGGAGCATCTACAAGCCGCAGTTGGGCGCCTATATCCAGCGCGCCCTCGACCCGCGGGAGGCGCCGTCCTACGGCGTTCCCGGAGACGCGTGAGACAGGAAGAGGCAGGCCATGCGGAACGACACTTACGAGGATTGGAAGGCGCGCGCGGCGCGCATCAGCTTCCGCCGGCAGGCCTTCATCGACGGCCGGTTCGTCGATGCCGTGTCGGGTGAGACCTTCGACAGCATCAACCCCGCCACCGGGCAGGTGCTGGCGCAGGTCGCCGCGTGCGACGCAGCCGACGTGGACCGCGCGGTTGCGGCCGGGCGCCGGGCGTTCGAGGACGGGCGCTGGTCCCGCCGGGCGCCGGGAGAGCGCAAGGCGGTGCTGCTGCGCCTCGCCGAGCTGATCCGGGCCCATCTCGAAGAGCTGGCCCTCACCGACAGCCTCGACATGGGCAAGCTCGTCCATGACGCAGCCACCATCGACGTGCCGGGATCGGCCCATTTCTTCCAGTGGTATGCCGAGGCCATCGACAAGCTCTATGGCGAGGTGGCGCCCACGGCGGCCGGCGATCTGGCGCTTGTGCGCCGGGTGCCGCTGGGCGTGGTGGGGGCGGTGGTGCCGTGGAATTTTCCCCTCGACATGGCCACCTGGAAAAGCGCGGCGGCCCTGGCGGCGGGCAATTCGGTGGTGCTGAAGCCGGCCGAGCAATCCCCGCTCTCGGCGCTGCGCCTGGCGGAACTGGCGGCGGAAGCGGGCGTTCCCGACGGCGTGTTCAATGTCGTCCCCGGCTTCGGCGCGACGGCGGGCAAGGCGCTTGGCCTGCATATGGACGTGGACTGCCTGGCCTTCACCGGCTCCACGCAGGTGGGCAAGCTGTTCATGCAGTATTCCGGGCAGTCGAACCTGAAGCAGGTGTGGCCCGAGACCGGGGGCAAGAGCCCGAACCTAATTTTCGCCGACTGCGCCGATCTCGATGCGGCGGCGGACATGGCCGCGTTCGGCATTTTCTTCAATCAAGGCGAGGTGTGCTCGGCCAATTCGCGGCTATATGTGGAGCGCTCCATCAAGGATGCGCTGGTGGAAAAGCTGATCGCGCGCGCGAACGCCACCCAGCCGGGCGATCCCCTCGATCCCGCCTCGAAGATGGGCGCCATCGTCGATGAGAAGCAGACCCAGGGCATCATGCGTTTCATCGCGGCGGGCAAGGCCAGCGCCAACCTCGTCACCGGCGGCGCGCGGGTGCATATCGACGGCAAGGGGTGCTTCGTTGCGCCGACCATCTTCGACGAGGTCCGGCCCGATGACCCCTTGGCGCGGGACGAGATTTTCGGCCCCGTGCTCTCGGTGGTCGCCTTCGATACGGAGGAAGAGGCCATCCGCATGGCCAATGACTCCATCTACGGCCTTGCCGCCTCGGTCTGGACCGACAACCTCAGCCGCGCCTTGAGGGTTTCCGAGCGGCTCCATGCCGGCACGGTTTCGGTCAATACGGTGGATGCGCTCTCGGCTCAGACGCCGTTCGGCGGGATGAAGCAATCGGGCTTCGGCCGTGACCTGTCGCTGCATGCGCTGGACAAGTACACGGCGTTGAAGACCACCTGGATCAAGTACAAGAGCTGAGGCCGCCGCCTTTCGGGGCCCGCTGTCCTGATGCCGCCGACGGTGGCGGCGCGGAGCCTCCCTTTTCACCCAGCGCCGCCCGGCAGAGGGCGCCAGGAACAGCTTCGATGCGCGACGCGAGATACGATATCCTCTTCGAGCCCCGGCAGATCGGGCCGCTGACGGCGAAGAACCGCTTCTACCAGGTGCCCCACTGCAATGGGGGAGGCTATCGCGATCCGTCGGCCGCCGCCGCCATGCGGGGGATCAAGTCGGAAGGGGGGTGGGGGGTCATCTTCACCGAGCAGACCGAGATGCACCACAGCTCGGAAATCACCCCCTTCATCGAGCTGCGCCTGTGGGAAGACCAGGACATTCCGGCCCTGCGCCGGATGTCGGACGCGATGAAGACCCATGGCGCGCTGGCCGGCATCCAGCTTGCCTATTCCGGCATCAACGGCCCGAATTTCTACACCAAGGAGGTGCCGCTGGCGCCGTCCGCCCTGCCCATCCGCACCTTCACCAACGATCCGGTGCAGGCCCGCGCCCTGGACAAGACCGACATCCGCAACCTGCGCCGCTGGTTCGTGAATGCGGCGAAACGCTCGAAGATCGCCGGCTTCGACCTGATCTGTCTTTATGGCGCGCACGGCTTCGGCATCTTCCAGCATTTCCTGTCGCGCGCCACCAACCAGCGCACCGACGAATATGGCGGCAGCCTGGAGAACCGCTCGCGCTTCGCGCAAGAGGTGGTGGCCGACATCCGGGACGCGGTTGGCGACACCATGGCGCTCACCATGCGCGTGAGCCTCGATGAGACCATCGGCACGCTCGGCTTCTCCAATGCCGAGGTTCGCGAATATGTGGCCATGAACGCCGATCTGCCCGACCTCTGGGACCTGGCGCACGGCGCCTGGGAGGATTGCTCCGGCCCCTCCCGGTTCAAGGAGGAGGCGGCGCAGGAGGTGCTGGTCAAGGGCATCCGCGAGCTGTCGTCCCGGCCGGTGGTGGGGGTCGGGCGCTTCACCTCGCCCGATGTCATGGCGCGCATGATCCGGCAGGGCATCCTTGACTTCATCGGCTGCGCCCGTCCCTCCATCGCCGATCCGTTTCTTCCCAGGAAGGTGGAGGAAGGCCGGATCGAGGACATCCGCGAGTGCATCGGCTGCAACATCTGCATCACCGGCGACATGACCATGTCCATCAGCCGCTGCACCCAGAATCCGACCTTTATGGAGGAGTGGCGCAAGGGCTGGCATCCCGAGCGGATGAACCCCAAGGGCGAGAGCACGACCGTGCTGGTGGTGGGTGCCGGCCCGGCCGGGCTCGAGGCGACGCGGGCGCTGGCGCTACGCGGCTATGACGTGGCCCTGGCCGAGGCCGGCACCGTGCTGGGCGGGCGCGTTGCGCGCGAGCGGCTGCTGCCCGGCCTCGCCGCCTGGGGGCGCGTGGTGGACTACCGCCAGTATCAGATTTCGCAGCGTTCCAATGTCGAGACCTATTTCGACAGCCGCCTGACGGTGGACGACATCCTGGCGTTCGGCTTCCAGCATATCGCCATCGCCACCGGCGCGCACTGGCGCCGCGATGGGGTCGCGCGCCAGCATGTGGTGCCGATGCCGATCGATCCGGCGATGCCCCTATGGACCCCCGACGACGTGATGGCGGGCGCTTTTCCGCAGGACTTTAGGGGCCGGACCGTCGTGGTCTATGACGACGATCATTATTACATGGGCGGCGTCATGGCCGAGGTCATGGCCAAGGCCGGGGCGAAGGTCGTCCTGGTGACGCCGTCGGCTTATGTCTCCGACTGGACGCGCAACACGCTGGAGCAGGGCGCGATCCATGTGCGTCTGGCGGGGCTGGGCGTCGAGATCCGCCTCAACACCGGCATCGCCGCGATCGCGGCGGACACGGTGGAGACCCGTTGCGTCTATACCGATGGGCGCCGGCCGCTGGCCTGCGATGGCGTGGTGATGGTCGCGTCCCGGATCTCAGACGACCTGCTTTTTCAAGACCTTCTGCAGCGCCGCGCGGATTGGGCCGATGCCGGCATCTCATCGGTGAAG
Source organism: Xanthobacter agilis (assembly GCF_021730435.1). GTDB lineage: Bacteria > Pseudomonadota > Alphaproteobacteria > Rhizobiales > Xanthobacteraceae > Xanthobacter > Xanthobacter agilis. The sequence goes on along the minus strand of NZ_JABWGX010000031.1, from coordinate 13,812 downwards.
GTGCTCGGCGACGCCGCCGCGCCCGCGCCCATCGCCTGGGCCACCTATGCCGGCCACCGTTATGCCCGCGAGCTGGACATGCCCGATCCCGGCGACGCGCTGCCCTTCCGCCGGGAGGTGACGGCGCTCGGCCCGCTGTGATGGGGGCGTCCGGGGGCTTGCCCCGAGGGCCTTTGGTCAAGCCCGCGCGGCGTTCGCGCGGGCTGACTTGGCGCCGGTCAAAGACCGGGGCCGATGGTATTGTGCGCATGCGCATGGGGCGTGCGCACGCGTGAGCCATGCACGCCACGGGCGCGGCCGGTGCAGGGCTATAGGCCGAGGCCGGCCAGTTCGCGCATCTCTTCGGCGGCGGACTGAAGGCGCGGCAGGATGCGGGCGATGAGGTCCTCCGGCGCCGTCCGGCTGGAGGCGACCCCCACGTTCAGGGCCGCCACCACCTTGCCCGTCCGGTCGCGAACCGGCACGGCGATGGATCGCAGGCCGATCTCCATTTCCTGGTCGATCACCGCATAGCCGGCCTCGTCCACCCGTTTCAGCTCCGCCGCGATGGCGTCGGCGGTTGTCAGGGTGAACGGCGTGCGCACCGGAAACGGCGCGGCCGCGCAATAGGCCGCGCGTGCCGCCGGCTCCAAGGCGGCCAGCAGCACCCGGCCCATGGAGGTGCAATAGGCCGGCAGGCGGCTGCCCACCGAGAGCGCGATGGAAATGATGCGCTGCGTCTCGGAGCGGGCGATGTAGACCACCTCGCCCTCGTCGAAAACGCCGATCGAGCAGGATTCGCCCACTTCATCCCGCAGCTGGTCGAGGCGCGGCTGCGCGGCCTCCGCGAAGCGGGTCGAGGTGAGATAGGCGCGCGCCAGCGACAGCAGCAGCGGGCGCAACTGCCATTCGCCGTCCCGCGCCGCCAGATAGCCGAGCTGTTCCAGGGTGTAGAGGCAGCGCCGCGCCGCCGGTCGAGGGAGCCCGGTGAGGGCCGCCGCGCGCCCGATGGTGAGCTTCGCCTCCTTCTCGAACGCCCGCAGCACCAAGAGCCCGCGGGCGAGGGACAGCATGAAGTCCGGGTCGCCCGCGAAGCGGTCAAGGGCCGCGGATGGGGCGGGCATGGGCGCGGGGGCACCTTCGCCTGCGTCTTTTCTCTTGACCATCGCGCTCGCCTAACGTTGACTATCGAATATCGTACATAATGTACGATTATCGGTCAATCAGGAATCTGCGATGGCCCGGTTTCTCTCCCTTGCCGACGCCTGCGAGGAGGTCGTCCGCGACGGCGACAGCGTCGCGTTCGAGGGCTTCACCCATCTCATCCCTTATGCCGCGGGCCATGAGGTGATCCGCCAGAGGCGCCGCGATCTCGGTCTGATCCGCATGACGCCGGACATTCTCTACGATCAGATGATCGGCTGCGGCATGGCGGCGAAGCTCACCTTTTCCTGGGGCGGCAATCCGGGCGTGGGCTCGGCCCATCGCATCCGGGAGGCGGTGGAGCAGGGCTGGCCGCGCCCCATCGAAATCGAGGAGCACAGCCATGCGGCCATGGCGGCGGCCTATGCGGCGGGGGCCGCGAACCTGCCGTTCGCGGTGCTGCGCGGCTATCGCGGCGCCGAGCTGGCGCGGGTGAACCCGGCCATCAAGTCCGTCACCTGTCCTTATACGGGCGAGGTGCTCGCGACGGTCCCGTCGGTGCGGCCCGACGCGGCGGTGATTCACGCCCAGAAGGCGGACCGCGAGGGCAATGTGCTGATCGAAGGCATCATCGGCGTGCAGAAGGAGGCGGTGCTTGCCGCCAAGCGGTCCCTGGTCACGGTCGAGGAGATGGTGGACGACCTGCGCGGCGCCACCCATGCCAATGCCTGCATCATCCCCGGCTGGGCGATCACGGCGGTGGTCGAGGTGCCGGGCGGGGCGTTCCCCTCCTATGCCCATGGCTATTACCCGCGCAACAACGCCTTCTACATCGGCTGGGACGCCATCTCGCGCGACCGCGCGGCGTTTGCCGCCTGGATGGAAGAGCATGTGATGCGCAAGGGGCCGGAGGCGTTCGCGCCCCATGCCCGCGCCGCCACCGCGAACAAGGCGGCCTGACCCATGAGCCACTACACCTCCACCGAGATCATGACGGTGACCGCCGCGCGGCTTTTGTCCAATGCCGACGTCTGCTTCGTGGGCATCGGCGCGCCCTCGGCCGCCTGCAATCTCGCCCGGCTCACCCACGCCCCCGGCATCACGCTGATCTATGAGAGCGGCACCATCGCCACCCGGCCCAGCGTGCTGCCGCTCTCCATCGGCGACGGCGAATTGTGCGAGACCGCGCTCGCCACCGTCTCGGTGCCGGAAATGTTCGCTTACTGGCTCCAGGGCGGGCGCATCACAGTGGGCTTCCTCGGCGCGGCGCAGATCGACGCCTATGCCAATCTCAACACCACCGTGGTCGGCCCCTACGACAAGCCCACCACCCGCCTGCCCGGCGGCGGCGGCGCCCCCGAGATCGCCACCAATTGCGGCGAGGTGTTCATCATCCTGAAGCAGACCAAGCGCGGCTTCGTGGACAAGCTCGATTTCGTCACCTCCATCGGCCATGGCCGGGGCAAGGGCGACCGCGAGCGGCTCGGCGTCACCACCAAGGGACCGACCCAGGTGATCACCGATCTCGCCATCCTGCGTCCGGACCCCGAGACACGCGAGCTCACCGTGGTGAGCCTTCACCCCGGCGTCACGCGGCAGAGCGTGGTCGAAAACACCGGTTGGGCGCTCAAGTTCGCGCCCACGCTGGACGAAACCCCGGCGCCCACGGTGGAGGAACTGGAGGTGCTGCGCGCCCTCCAGGCGCGCACCCGCGCCGCCCATGGACAAGCCTGAACCCTGGAAACGCCCAAATGACTGAAGCCTTCATCTGCGACGCCGTTCGCACCCCCATCGGCCGCTTCGGCGGCGCGCTGGCCTTTACCCGCGCCGATGACCTCGCCGCGGTGCCGATCAAGGCGCTTCTCGCCCGCAACCCGCAGCTCGATCCGGAAGCGGTGGACGAGGTGATCCTCGGCTGCGCCAACCAGGCGGGGGAGGACAATCGCGACGTCGCCCGCATGGCGCTCTTGCTCGCCGGCCTTCCCGCCTCCGTGCCGGGGGTCACCGTCAATCGCCTGTGCGCCTCGGGCCTGGAGGCGGTGGGCCAGGCGGCCCGCGCGGTGCGCCTTGGGGAGGCCGACCTCGTCATCGCCGGCGGGGTGGAGAGCATGACCCGCGCGCCCCTGGTCATGGGCAAGGCGGAGAGCGCCTTCGCCCGCGCCGCCCAGATCGAGGACACGACCATCGGCTGGCGCTTCGTCAACCCGCTGATGAAGGCGCAATACGGCGTCGAGTCCATGCCGGAGACCGGCGAGAACGTGGCCGCGCTGTTCCAGGTGAGCCGCGCCGAGCAGGACGCCTACGCCCTCCAGAGCCAGCGGCGCTGCGCCGCCGCCCAGGCGGCCGGCTTCTTCTCCGGCGAGATCGTGCCGGTCGAGGCCAAGGACGCCAAGGGCCGGTCCGTCCCGTTCGCTGTGGACGAACACCCCCGAGCCGACACCACGCTGGAGGGGCTTTCCAAGCTGAAGACGCCGTTCCGCAAGGAGGGCGGCACGGTCACCGCCGGCAACGCCTCGGGCGTGAACGACGGGGCGGCGGCTCTTTTCGTCGCGTCCGAGGACGAGGCCCGCGCGCAGGGCCTCGCGCCCCTGGCCCGCATCGTGGCCATGGCCTCGGCCGGGGTGGAGCCGCGCGTCATGGGCGTCGGGCCGGTCCCGGCCACGCAGCGGCTCATGGCGCGCACCGGCCTGAAGATGGACGATTTCGGCGTCATCGAGATCAACGAGGCGTTCGCCTCCCAGGTGATCGCGGTGTTGCGCCAGCTCGGGGTCGATCCGTCCGAGGAGCGGGTGAACCGGCATGGCGGGGGCATTGCGCTCGGCCATCCGTTGGGTATGAGTGGCGCGCGCATCGCGCTCACCGCCGCGCGCACCCTCCAGCAGACGGGTGCGCGCTATGCCCTCGTCACCTTGTGCGTGGGCGTGGGGCAGGGGGTGGCGGTGGCGCTGGAGCGGGTGTGACATGACCGAAACGGACGCTTTCGATATCGTGACCCTCGGCGATGGCTGCCGCCTCGCCTACCGTTTCGACGGACCGGCGGAAGCGCCGGTTCTGCTGCTTTCCAACTCGCTTGGCACCAGCTTCGAGATGTGGGCGCCGCAGATGCCCGCGCTCACCCAGCGCTTCCGGGTGCTGCGCTACGATAGCCGTGGCCACGGCCGCTCGGACGCCCCCGCCGGCGCCTACGGCATGGACCGGCTCGGCCGCGACGTGGTGGAGCTGCTCGATGCCCTGGGGCTCGACCGAGTGGGCTTCTGCGGCCTCTCCAAGGGCGGCATGGTCGGCCAGTGGCTGGGCGCCCGCGCGCCGGAGCGGCTGGACCGGCTGGTGCTCGCCAACACCGCCGCCCATATGGGTCCGCCTTCGGGCTGGGAGAGTCGCATCGGCGCGGTGCGGGCCGGCGGCATGGCGGCCCTGGCGGATGCGGCGATCGCCCGCTGGTTCACGCCGGAGTTCGTGGCGCGGGTGCCGGACCAGGTGGCCTCGGTGCGCGACATGCTGCTGGCCACTCCGGTGGAAGGCTATGCCGCGTGCTGCGCCGCCATCCGCGACATGGATCTGCGCCTCACGGCCCCGCTCATCCGCGTGCCGACCGTGGTCATCGCCGGCGCGCACGATCCGGCGACCCCGCCGGAGCAGGGCCGCTTTCTCGCTGACGCCATTCCCGGCGCGCGCATCGTGGAGCTCGACACGGCGCACCTGTCCAACATCGAGGCGCCGGCGGCATTCACCGCCGCGCTCCTCGACGCCCTGGGCTGAGACCGGTCCGCCGCCGTGGCCCCTCATGGCGGCAACAGGCGGTTCTCGGACAACTGAAGCCAGTCCGGACGGTCGGCGTACATCTCGCGGATCAACTGCTTGATGGCGTCGATGCGCCCGGACGTGTCATGGGCGCGGTAGCTCATGATGATGGGCGAGACCATCCGCGGGTCGTCGAAGTGGCGGTAGGCCACATCATAGCTGCGCAGGCGCTGGGCGGCCGCGGGCACGATGGAGACGCCGGCGTCGGCCGCCACCAGGCCAAGGGCCATCTGCAATTCGCGCACTTCCTGGATGGCGCCGGGCCGCACGTTGCGGTCACCCAGCAGCGCCAGCACCTCGTCGGCAAAACTCGGCCGCGGCTCGGACGGGTAGAGGATCAAGCGTTCCTCCTCCAGCGTTGCCAGCGGTAGAGCGGTGCGCCCGCCGACCTTGGGGTGGTCGAGGGGCAGGGCGAGCACAAGGCGTTCCTCGCGCAGCGTGATGCGCTCGATGGCGGGGTCGGCCACCCGCACCCGCCCGAATCCCACGTCGATGCGGCCTTCCTTCAGCGCCGATACCTGCTGGGAGGAGATCATCTCCTCCAGCTCGATCTCGAGGTCCGGCCACAGGCGGCGGATGCGCCGGGCGAGGTCCGGCATGCCGCCATAGAGGGTGGAGGCCACGCAGCCGATGACGAAGATGCCGCGCCCGGAGCGGCCGAGCTGGCGCGTCGCCTGCCGGATCTGGTCCATGCGGCCGATCATCTGCAGCGCCTGCTCGTAGAAGAAGCGGCCCGCCTCGGTCAGCTTCAGCGGCCGCTCCGAGCGATCGATGAGCTGTACGCCCAGTTCCTCTTCCAGCGCCTGGATCTGCCGGCTCAGGGGCGGCTGGGCGATGTGGAGCCGCTCGGCGCCGCGGCTGAAGCTGCGCGCCTGGGCGACGGCGACGAAATAACGAAGATGGCGGATGTCCATCTATACCCTCTGGGTATTTTATTTGACCAACTCGGTTTTGGATTTCCGCCTTTTCGGCGCGTATCAAAATCGCATGACGATACATGCGACCCTTTCCAAGCAAGCGCCAAAGATCGACAGAGTCGAGACCTTTCTCGTCGATCTGCCGACCATTCGCCCGCACCGGCTCTCGGTTGCGACCATGGAGGGGCAGACCTTGATGCTGGTCCGGCTCCATATGTCGGACGGCATCGTGGGCCTCGGGGAGGGGACCACCATCGCCGGGCTCGCCTACGGGCCGGAGAGCCCCGAGGGTATGAAGCTGACGATCGACACCTATATGGCGCCGGTCCTCGCCGGCTGCGACCCCACCCGCATCCAGGCCACCATGGCCACCATCGGCAAGGTGGTGAAGGGCAATCATTTCGCGAAATCGGCGGTGGAGACGGCGCTGTTCGACGCCCAGGGCAAGCGCTGCGGCCTGCCGCTGTCGGAGCTGCTCGGCGGACGGATGCGGGACCGCCTGCCCGTCGCCTGGACGCTGGCGTCCGGTGACACCGCCCGCGACATCGCCGAGGCGCAGGAGATGCTCCAGCGCCGGCGCCACCGCATCTTCAAGCTCAAGATCGGCCGTCATCCGGTACGCCGGGATGTGGCCCACGTCGGCGCCATCAAGGCGGCGCTGGGCGATCGCGCCAGCGTCAGGGTGGATGTCAACATGGCGTGGAGCGAGAGCGAGGCGGCCTATGGCCTCAAGGCCCTCGCGGAGGCCGGGTGCGACCTGGTGGAGCAGCCGGTGTCTTCGGCGGCGGCGCTCGCCCGCCTCACCGCCCGCGGCCTCGTGCCGGTGATGGCGGACGAATTGTTGCAGGGGCCGGCCAGCGCCTTCGATCTCGCCCAGGCGCGCGCCGCCGATGTGTTCGCGGTGAAGATCGAGCAGGCCGGCGGCCTGCTCGCCGCCGGCCGGGTGGGCGCCATCGCGGACGCGGCGGGCATCGGGCTCTATGGCGGCACCATGCTGGAAGGCGCGGTGTCCACCCTGGCCGCCGCCCATCTGTTCGCGGCCTTTCCGCACCTGGCCTTCGGCACCGAATTGTTCGGCCCCCTCCTCATCACCGAGGACATCCTGGCCGAGCCCCTGGACTATTCGGATTTCGAATTGACCGTGCCGCGCGGGCCGGGCCTGGGCATCGCCCTCGACGAGGCGCGCGTGCAGCACTTCCGGCGCGACGGGGCGCGGCGCACCCTCGTGCGCGCCGTCACTCCAGCGGGAGCCTGAGCCATGCTGTTTCATGTGCGCATGGACGTGAAGCTGCCCCGCGACCTGCCGTTGGCGGAAGCGGACGCGCTCAAGGCCACCGAGCGGGCGCGCGCCCAGGAGCTGCAGCGCGCCGGCGTCTGGCGGCATCTTTGGCGCATCGCCGGCCAATACTCGAACATCTCCATCTTTGACGTGAGCAGCCCCCAAGAGCTGCACGACGTCCTGTCCACCCTGCCGCTGTTTCCGTTCATGGAAATCGCGGTGGCTCCGCTGTGCCGCCATCCCTCATCCATCCGGGAGGACGACACCTGACCCACGTCTGAACACGTATTTGACTGCTTCGGAGGAAACGCCAAATGTCCAAGAACGACAGCCAGAAGAACATTATCGACCGGACCATCATCGCCGCCCTCGCGGATCGCGCCGCGGGCCATGACGCGCCGGGCGGCAATCCCCGCCTCAAGGAGATCGTGCGCCGCCTCACCGCCGACCTCATGGTGGCCATCGATGATCTCGACATCACCCAGGACGAGTTCTGGGCGGGCGTCACCTACCTTGCCAAGGCGGGCCAGAGCAACGAGCTGGGCCTCATCGTACCGGGCATCGCGGTGGAGCACTATCTCGACCTTCGCCTCGACGAGAAGGAGCGCCGGGCCGGCCTCGACAGCGGCACCCAGCGCACCATCGAAGGGCCGCTCTATGTGGCCGGCGCGCCGCTGGCTAAGGGTAGCGCGCGGCTCGACGACGGCTCCGACGACGGCGAGGTGCTGTTCGTGCAGGGCCGGGTGAGCGGACCGGACGGCCGGCCGGTCGAAGGCGCCATCGTGGACGTGTGGCACGCCAACACCATGGGCAATTACTCCCATTTCGATCCCAGCCAGCCGGCCTTCAACCTGCGCCGCCGTATCGAGACCTTGGCTGACGGCACCTATTCCTTCCGCACCATCATGCCCGCCGGATATGGCTGCCCGCCCGGCTCCCAGAGCCGCCTGTTGATGGAGAGCCTCGGCCGCCATGCGGAGCGCCCGGCCCACATCCATTTCTTCGTGACCGCGCCCGGCTTCCGCAAGCTCACCACACAGATCAACATCGAGGGCGATGAATATCTGCACACCGACTTCGCCTTCGGCACCCGCGAGGGGCTGATTCCGGCGGTGAAGCGGGTGAGCGACGCGGTGGAGATCCATGCGCGCGGCCTCAACAAGCCGTTCGCGGCCATCGACTTCGATTTCTCCATCGCCCTCGATGCCGAGGGGGTGGTGGGCACCGAGGTCAGCCGCCCGCGCGCCGCCGCCTGAGGCGCCCGCCCGTCTTCAACAACCACAAAACATCCCCGAGGTCGCCGCCTGCCAACGGCGGCGTGCCGCGGCGGAGGGAGGACACGCCATGAACGCTCACGCCCCCATCACCGACGAGGCGGCGCTCGCCGAACGCATCGAGGCCGCCGTGGTGGAAGATCCCGCCCAGGGGCTCTACCGCTGCCGGCGCGACATCTTCACGGACCCGGACATTTTCGAGCTGGAGATGGAACACATCTTCGAAGGCAATTGGGTCTATCTTGCCCACGAAAGCCAGATCCCCAACCCGAACGATTATTACACCACCTTCATCGGCCGTCAGCCCATCGTCATCACCCGCGACCGCAAGGGCGAGCTCCATGCGCTCGTCAATGCCTGCTCCCATCGCGGCGCCATGCTGTGCCGTCACCGCAAGGGCAACAAGTCCACCTACACCTGTCCGTTCCACGGCTGGACCTTCTCCAACACCGGCAAGCTCTTGAAGACCAAGGAGCCGGACGGCGCCGGCTATCCGGACGGCTTCAACGCCAACGGCTCCCATGATCTCGTCCGGGTGGCGCGGTTCGAGAATTATCGCGGCTTCCTGTTCGGCGCGCTGAAGGGGGACGTCAAGCCGCTCAAAGCGCACCTGGGCGAGGCGGCGAAGATTATCGACATGATCGTGGACCAGTCGCCGCAGGGCCTCGAAGTGCTGCGCGGCGCCTCCACTTATGTGTTCGACGGCAATTGGAAGGTCCAGGCGGAGAACGGCGCCGACGGCTATCACGTCACCTCGGTGCATTGGAACTATGCGGCCACCACCAACCACCGCAAGGCGGCGGCGGCCGCCGCCGCGGGGGTGGACGTGGTCCGCGCCATGGATGCCGGCAGTTGGGCCAAGCAGGGCGGCGGCTTCTACTCCTTCGATCACGGCCATTTGTTGCTGTGGACCCGCTGGGCCAATCCCGAAGACCGTCCGCTGTACGAGCGCCGGGCGGAGCTGACCGACAAATTCGGCGAAGCCATGGCGGATTGGATGATCAGCCGCTCGCGCAACCTGTGCCTTTATCCCAACGTCTATCTGATGGACCAGTTCTCCTCGCAGATCAGGACCTTCCGGCCGATCAGCGTGGATAAGACCGAGGTCACCATCTACTGCATCGCCCCCAAGGGCGAGAGCGCGGAGGCGCGCGCCCGGCGCATCCGCCAGTATGAGGACTTCTTCAACGCGTCCGGCATGGCCACCCCCGACGATCTGGAAGAGTTCCGCTCGTGTCAGATGGGGTTCATGGCGACGGCCGCCGCCTGGAACGACCTGTCGCGCGGCGCCGCGCACTGGATCGAGGGCGCCGACGCGGGTGCCGCCGCCATCGGCCTCAAGCCCCTGCTCTCCGGCGCCAAGACCGAGGATGAGGGCCTGTTCATGCTCCAGCACCAGTATTGGAAGGACACGCTCGCCCGCGCCGCGCGGCGGGAGAGCCCCGACGCGGACGCCTGATCCGCACCCGAACCGAACCTGCGCAGCACAGACGGTCGCCGCACGCAGAATGCGCCACCGCCGGGAGGACCAGATGAACGTGACACGCGAGGCCGTGGAGGCCTTCCTTTATCGCGAAGCCCGCTATCTCGACGACAAGGACTGGGACAACTGGCTCTTGCTCTATGCGCCCGACGCCATCTTCTGGATGCCGTCCTGGGACGACGACGACGCCTTGGTCGAAGACCCGCAGAAGGACATTTCCCTTATCTATTACGGCCAGCGCCAGGGCCTGGAGGACCGGGTGTTCCGCATCAAGACGGAGCGTTCCAGCGCCACCAGCCTGCCGGAGCCGCGCACCTCGCACAATCTCACCAACATCGAGATCCTGGACGAGACCGCCGCTACCGTGGCCCTGCGTTTCAACTGGTTCACCTTGAGCTATCGCTACAAGATGACCGACACCTATTTCGGGTCATCATTCTACACGCTCGACACCAGCGGCAACGACTTCAGGATCAAAAATAAGAAGGTGGTTCTGAAGAACGACTACATCCACCAGGTGGTCGACATCTATCACATCTGAGCGGGAGGCGGCGATGAGCCACACGATTGCGCTGAGCTTCGAGGATGGGGTGACCCGCTTCGTCTCCTGCGACGAGGGGGAGACGGTGGCGGATGCGGCGTACCGCTCCGGCATCAACGTGCCGCTGGACTGCCGGGACGGTGCCTGCGGCACCTGCAAGAGCTATTGCGAATCCGGTGCCTATGACGCGGGCGACTATATCGAGGACGCGCTCACGCCGGACGAGGCAGCGGCGGGCCATGTGCTCACCTGCCAGATGCGCCCGAAAAGCGACTGCGTGGTGAAGATCGCCGCCAGCTCGGCCCTGTGCAAGGCCGGGGTCTCCCGCTTTTCCGGGCGCCTCGCCCGGCTTGAGCGGCTGTCGGCCTCCACCATCGGTTTTTCCATCGCGCTCGATACGGGCGGCGCGCCCGCCTTCCTGCCGGGGCAATATGCCAACCTGTCGGTTCCGGGAACTGGCGAGGTGCGCGCCTATTCCTTCTCGGCTTTGCCGCGGGAGGGGCACGTGGAATTCCTGGTGCGCAACATCCCCGGCGGGCGCATGTCCACCTGGCTGTCGGAGCGGGCGCGGGTGGGCGACGCCCTCACCTTCACCGCGCCCATGGGCTCCTTCTACCTGCGGCCGGTGACGCGGCGGCTCCTGTTCCTGGCCGGCGGCACCGGTCTGGCGCCGGTCCTCGCCATGCTGGATCTGCTGGCGCGGGACGGGCTCCCGGTGCCCGCCCACCTCATCTACGGCGTCACCGCCGACGCGGATCTGGTGCTGCTGGACCGGCTGGAACAGGTCGCGGCGCGGTTGCCCCATTTCACCTTCGCGACCTGCGTCGCCGATCCGGCCAGCGTCCATCCGCGCAAGGGCTATGTGACCCACCATCTTGCGCCGGAGCATCTCGCGGGCGGCGCGGTGGATGCCTATCTGTGCGGGCCGCCCGCCATGGTGGATGCGGTGCGGGCCCATGTGCAGGCGCTGGGCATCACCCCCGCCGCATTCCATTACGAGCGGTTCTCTCCCGGTCTGGAGGCCAAGGCGGCATGACCCGGCCCTCCCGCTTCACGGCCAGGGTGGCGCTGGTCACGGGCGCCGCCCAGGGCATCGGCCGCGCGGTGGCGCTGGGTTTCGCCGCCGAGGGCGCCCGCCTCGTGGTCGCAGATCGCTCGCCCCTGCTGGAAGAGACCCGCGCGCAGATCGCGGCGCTCGGCGCCGAGGTGGAGGCGGTGACGGTGGACCTCGAAGCCTTCGCCGGCGCGCAGGCCCTCGCGGCGGCCGCGACCGCCCGCTTCGGGGCCATCGACATCCTGGTCAACAACGTCGGCGGCACCATCTGGGCCAAACCCTACGAGCATTATGCGGAAACGGAGATCATCGCCGAGATCAACCGCTCCCTTTACCCCACCCTGTGGGGGTGTCGGGCCGTGCTGCCGGTGATGCTGGCGCAGGGGAGGGGGGTGATCGTGAATGTGTCGTCCATCGCCACGCGCTCCATCCACCGGCTGCCCTATGCGGCGGCCAAGGGCGGGGTGAACGCCATCACCGCGTCGCTGGCGTTCGAATATTCCGGGCGCGGCATCCGCATCGTGGCGACCGCCCCCGGCGGCACCGAGGCGCCGGCGCGCCGCATCCCCCGCAATGGCGCGCAGCGCACGGTGGCGGAGGAGGCCTGGTATCAGGAGATCGTGGACCAGACCGTTTCATCCAGCCTCATGAAGCGCTACGGCACGCTTGCCGAGCAGGCGGCGCCGATCCTGTTCCTGGCGTCCGACGAGGCCTCCTACATCACCGGTGTCACCCTGCCCGTCGGCGGCGGCGACCTCGGCTGAGATCCGGCGGCCCCCGCCCGCCGGTGGCCAACCGGTGACAAAACCGTCCGATCCGCCCGGCACGTCGCCGGGCGGGAGGATCGGCGTGTGCTCCGACAGAAGAGCAAGCCTGCACCCACGGAGAGGAAACGGCCATGTCCACAGAAAGATCTGCTTCAAGAACCGTCGATATCCAGCACTTGATCGACGACAGCCCCATCTCGCGCTTTCAGTTTCTGATTATCGTCCTGTGCTTCATCATCGTCGCTGTGGACGGGTTCGATACCGCCGCGGCGGCGTTCATTGCTCCGGCCATCCGCGCCGAATGGCAGCTTACGCCGGCCACCCTCGGGCCCATGTTCGGCGCCGGCCTGTTCGGCCTCATGCTGGGGGCGCTGGTGATCGGCCCGTTCGCCGATCGGCTCGGCCGCAAGCCGCTGCTGGTGTTCTCCGTCTTCTTCTTCGGCCTCGCCTCGCTGGGGGCGGCGTTCTCGCACTCCATCACCGAGCTGACCTGGTGGCGCTTCGTCACCGGCCTCGGGCTCGGCGCGGCGATGCCGAGCGCCATCACGCTCACCTCGGAATACTGTCCGCAACGCAAGCGTTCCTTCCTGGTGACGGTGATGTTCTGCGGCTTTACCCTCGGTTCGGCCATGGGCGGGCTGCTCGCCGCGCAGCTTGTGGCGGAGCACGGCTGGCGCTCGGTGCTGCTGGTGGGCGGCGCGGTGCCGTTGCTGGTCGCGCTGGCGTTATGGGCGTTGCTGCCGGAATCCATCCGCTTCCTGGTGTTGAAGGATCCGCGCTCGGTCAAGGCGGCCCGCTACCTGTCGCGCATCGCACCTGCGGTGGACCTTGCCGGGGCCGTCTTCATCGGCCCGCAGAAGGCCAAGGGCTTGCCGGTCACCCAATTGTTCTCGCGTGCTCTTGTTGGCGGCACGCTTCTGCTGTGGCTCACCTTCTTCATGAGCCTGCTCGTCTATTATCTCCTCACCAACTGGCTGCCGACCTTCATCAACAGCTCGGGCGCCTCGATCCAGCAGGCGGCGCTTGTCACCATGCTGCTGCAACTGGGCGGCACGCTGGGCGGGGTGATGCTGGGCCTGTTCATGGACCGGATGAATCCCCATACGCTGCTCGGTGGCGCCTATGTGGGCGGCGGAGTGTGCGTCACCCTCATCGGCGCTTCGGCGGGGGTGCCCGGCCTGCTGCCGCTGGCGGTGTTCGGCGCGGGCTTCTGCATCGCCGGTTCGCAGATCGGCATCAATGCCCTCGCGGCGGCCTATTACCCCACCGCAAGCCGCGCCTCCGGGGTGAGCTGGGCCAATGGCATCGGCCGCTCGGGCTCGGTGGTGGGCTCCATGCTGGGCGGCCTGCTGCTGTCCTTCAACTGGGGCTTCGAAACCATCTTCGCCATCGCCGCGGCGCCGGCGCTGGTGGCGGGCCTTGCGATTTTCCTGAAGGGCCGGCTTCAGGGCGGTCGCGCGCCCGAGGCGGCGCCCGTTCCCCAGGAGGCCTGACGGTTCGCGCCCACCTCCGACGAGGGGCTCGCGTCGGCCCGCCCCGCGTATCCGCTGAAACGACCGGCGCGCCGCCCAAAG
>NZ_JABWGX010000030.1 GCF_021730435.1 Xanthobacter agilis | reverse complement strand
CCGCCGGCATCATCAGCATGCCGATGAGTGGCAGGCTGACGCGGAGTTTTCCCCGCGGCGCCGCGCGGGTCTGCGACAGTTCGAGTTCCGCCGCCTCGATCTCGCAGAAGATGCGACGGCAGCGGTCGCGGAAGAGCTCGCCCTCCGGCGTGAGGGTCAGCGACCGGGTCGAGCGGTGGAACAGGCGCACACCGAGCCTTTCCTCGAGTCGGGCGACCGCCTTGCCCACTGCGGAGGCCGAAATGCCGAGTTTGATCGCGGCGGCGGCAAAGCTGCCGGCCTCGGCCGTCTGAACGAAGGCATTGAGCGCGCCGAGATGTTCCATGGCAGCTTTCCGAGATTGCGGACTCATATGTCCGATATCAACGGAATTATAGCCTGATTATTCCGTATCGGCGATACCGCTAGTCTCATGGACATGACAAAGACATGCTCCCACGACGTGGCCGGCCGCGTCCGACCGACCTCGGCTTCATTCCCGTGGTCGAACCTCTTGGCGCTCGCGATGGCCGGGTTCATCACCATCCTGACCGAGGCGCTTCCGGCCGGTCTGCTGCCGCAGATCAGTGCGAATCTCAGCGTTTCCGAGGCGCTCGCCGGGCAGCTCGTCACGCTCTACGCCATCGGTTCGCTCGCCGCAGCCATTCCCCTGACGACCGTGACGCAAGGCATGCGGCGACGGCCGCTCCTGCTCCTCGCCATCTCCGGATTTGCGGTGGCGAACACGGCGACGGCGCTATCGGATAGCTATGGACTGACGCTCGTCGCCCGGTTCCTCGCTGGTGTTTCCGCCGGACTGCTCTGGGCACTGATCGCCGGCTATGCCGCGCGGATGGTGCCGGAAGGATCGAAGGGACGCGCCATCGCCGTCGCGATGATCGGCACGCCGCTGGCGCTGTCGCTCGGCGTTCCGGCAGGAACATACCTGGGCGCCGCGATCGGATGGCGGGCTTCGTTCGGGGTCATGAGCGGCCTGACCCTGATCCTGATTGCCTGGGTGACGATGAAAGTCCCCGACTTCCCGGGACAGACCGAGGACGAGCGGCTTCCGCTCACGCACGTATTCGCCTTGCCCGGAATCCGGCCGGTTCTGTTCGTCACTCTGACTTTCGTGCTCGCGCACAACATTCTCTACACCTACATCGCCCCTTTGCTCGGCAGTATTGGCGGAGCCACCAGGACCGATCTTGCTCTGCTCGTCTTCGGAATCGCCGCGCTGGCCGGGATCTGGATCGTCGGCGTCCTGATCGACCGTCACCTTAGGAGCCTGACGCTGATCAGCATCGCGTCGTTCGGCCTCGCGGCGCTCGCGCTCGGTATCGCCGGTCATGCACCGACCATCGTCTTGAGCGCCGCAGGGCTCTGGGGACTCGCCTTTGGCGGCATCGCCACCCTGTTTCAGACTGCCCTCGCCAAGGCGGCCGGAGACATGCACGACCTCGCCCAATCGATGCTCGTCACCGCCTGGAACGCGGCCATCGCCGGCGGCGGCATCATCGGCGGGGTGTTGCTCGATCATTTTGGAGCCGGTGCCTTTGCACCCGTCGCGCTCTTGCTCTTGGCCGCGGCCTTTATCGCCGCACACCGCGCCTACCGGCACGGATTTCCCATCTCCTTCGCCCCTTGACCCGAAACGGAGCTCCCGTGCTCGAACGCCCTCTTCAGACTTCTTCCACCACGCTCTCCACGAGATTCGACGCCGTCATCGATGGGGCGATTGCGGCCGAGCGGATCGTCGGCGCCGTCGTCCTGGTGCGCCAGAACGGCCAGCCGATCTACACCCGGGCCGCCGGCCTGGCAGATCGCGAGACCGGTTTCCCGATGCGCGAAGATGCGCAGTTCCGCCTCGCCTCGGTCTCCAAGCTCTTCGTCGCGGCGGCGGCCATGGCCCTGGTCGAGCAAGGTAAACTCGATCTCGATCGACCGATCGCCGAATGGCTTCCGCACTTCCAACCGCGTTTCGAGGGCGAGCCCGCCGCGATCTCGCTTCGCCACCTCCTCACCCACACGTCCGGCCTTGGCTACGGCTTTCTGGAGGCGGATGATGGGCCGCTGCATCGAGCCGGCGTCTCAGATGGCATGGACCGAACCGGCATCACGCTGGCCGAGAACCTCTCCCGCCTCGCCGGGGTGCCGTTGCTGTTTCGGCCAGGCACGCGGTTTTGCTATTCGCTCGCCCTCGATGTCGCTGGCGCCTTGATCGAGGCCGCGACGGGGTTGGCGCTGCCGCAGGCGGTGCAAATGCTGGTGACCGAGCCCCTCGGGCTGAACGACACCGGCTTCTCGATTCCGGACACGACCCGGCTCGCAGCCGCCTATGCCGACGACATCCCGCGTCCGCGGCGGATGCGCGAGCCGGACCAGGTACCGTTTCTTCCCGGTCTCCCCGGCCTCAGCATGGACCCGTCACGCGCCTTCGACGCGCAAGCCTTTCCGTCCGGCGGCGCCGGCATGATCGGCTCGGCCCTCGACACGATGGCCCTGCTCGAAGCGCTGCGATCGAGCGGCGGGCCGTTGATGGCGCCCGAACAGGTCGCGGACATGGCACGCGATCAGATTGCCGGGCTCGATATCGAAGGCTCACCCGGCTGGGGCTATGGTCTCGGCTTCTCGATCCTGCGCGATGCGGAAGCCGCCAGTGTGACCGAGTCCCCAGGCACTTGGCGGTGGGGTGGCGCCTATGGTCATAGCTGGTTCGTCGATCCCAGCAAGGATCTGACGCTGGTCGCCTTCACCAACACCGCGCTCGAAGGCATGTCGAATGGCGGCCGCTTCTCCGCCGACATCAGCCGTGCACTTTATGCTGCGATCGCACGATAGGGCGGAGCAACCCCTCCGAAATGTTCGCCATCGCCGCCGTTTCCCGCCCGCCGACGCCAGACGCCTTCAATACACGAGCAAGATACATCACCTTGGTCGCAGTCATTCCACAGCGATCGAAGGCGATCGACATGCGACGCGAACAAACCATTCCTCACGAAGATAAAGCTCTGGACGTCGAGACCACGCAGCCTTCCGTCAAAGGACCGGCCGAAACCACCTCCAAACGGTTTCGGCCACCTGCCGACCTGTTCAAGCGCGTTATCCGTCGCCCAGAGCTTCGCAAAATCGTGCCACTCGCTGACACGACGATCTACGAGATGGAACAGCGCGGCGAGTTCCCAAAGCGCTTCTTTCTGACTTCGCGTTGCGTGGTGTGGGATTTGGCCGAGGTTGAAGCGTGGCTCGACGAACGACGCCACGCATCGGAAGCGGACACCTTTCGCAAAGCACCTACACCGGATGTTCATCAGCGGCGCACGCGCCCGGTCAAGGGGGCGCTTCAGCAATCAGAAGTGGTGACAGCGACAGCGCCCACTTCACGCCGGAGGTAACGGAACTACTTGAATATAGAAGTAAAAGCTCACTCGATTCGGCAGCATTCATATGCCAGCTTGAAGAAGGACGCGCATCCGTTTTTTGCGCCCTTTGGCAAGCGAGACGATTGTCTCGCCAACAAGAGCTTAGGTCGGTGGTCATCCGCGCGTTTCAACCGCAGGAATGAGCGGCTAACGATCCGATCGGGAGCGCAGTCGTGGCAGATTGGGTCAAGGGACGTGACGGTACTTTCCCGAAATGTAGGCTCGCGATTGAGCGTTGCCTATGCGACCACCTCGATCTGGCTTGGCTCTAGCAACTTCTTGTCGATCAGTTCCTGCCGGGCCGCGTCAGGGTCTCTGGAGAAGAACAACACCCGGAGATCCTCGAGCGCGCGAGAGAACGAGACATAGACGAGCTTACGGCCACGGGAGAGTTGCCCCTCCGTGGGCTCCCCAGCTGTTCCCGGAGTCAATATCTTCCCGAAGCTGTAGTTGTTCCAGTTCGCCTCGACATCATCATACACGACCATGACCTTGGAGTATTCCTCCCCCTTGACGCCATGCTGCGTGCTGTAGGCTGTGTTGTTCGCGATGAACGCCGAGTAGGGACGAAGTTCGGTGGTCGCCATTTTGAAGAACGCATCGGCGAGCCAATCCCCCTTATCAACGCTGTGCTGCGCTTCATCGTATTCCTCTGCGCGGGGCGGACGCTCAAGATGACCGCGCAAACGATCTGACGCGTGGACAATCTGCTTATCGACACAGAATCGGAGCACGTCGCCGATCGTTGCCGATCCCCAAAGAGACGCAAGTTGGTCGACCAGTGTGACGGAGGTGTCGATCATCGTCTTCAGCGTGTTTGCCGCATTGACACCATCCACCGCGAATGCCGGACTATCGCGCCTGAGAACGTCGATGATCCGGCGGCTGTCACCTGCTTCATGCGCCACGATCAGCGGAAGTACCGTCGTCGTTAGCGGCAGAAGGAGAGAATGCTCTCCCGCCTCGAACTGGTCTTCGGCACGCGAGGAGGCGTACGTCCCGTTGAACAGGCGGTTCAGATCGGCGAAGCCCATCCGCCGCGCGATCATCTGGCGAGCAAGGAACAGTCTTATGACGTCATCCCGGTTGCTCCAGCCCCATTCGGTCACTGCCGCATCCATCCGCTCCAAGGCACGCACAATCTGCGCGTCCGTGTAGGTATTGCGTGGACCTTCGGGCTTCTCCGCCCTCACGAGGCGGAACAGGACGCTGCCCTTCCGGCCCCTGTTCTCGCCCGCGGCATATTGCTTCACGTCCTGGCGAAAGGCGTTGAGCAGCCGGATGACGCTTTCCGAGCAACGGAAATTCTCAGTCTTGGTGATGGTTTCGCCATTGGCAGGCGGTGCGAAGGTCCCGGCGCTACGATCATAGATTTGCTGCCATGGATCGCCAAAATAACCAACGACCGGAAGCCCGTCACCGGCGCCGACAAGATTCAGCCCTGCGACGATCCCCTCGAACGTGTCCTGGGCCTCGTCGACGAAGATGTACGGGAAGCGCAGCCCTGTGATGCGCCTGAACGTAACATTTTTCTCAAAGAGATAGCCTGCGACTTCGATGATGTCGTCATGACCCAGCTTTCCGTTTGTATAGTCTCCGAACCTGGTGTCTGTATATTCGAAGCGCGCAACGGACTCGAGTGCCGCCAATTCCTGCTCGAACCGATCCGCCCTAGCCCGCGCCTCCTGCGCAGTCCGGCTCGCCCCGCCATTATCCTTTTCGCGCTCCTTCGCGATCAGTGCCGGCAACCGGTGCTCACGTAGCGCCTCACGAATATCGGATTGGAAGCGACCGATCTGGTCCCACACGAAGCTGTGCAAAGTCGATACGAAATAGAGATCATCAAAACCGAGGCGTGTCTTGATCACCTCGACCGCGCGCTTGGTGAATGTAATGCACGCGACACGCTGACTGTTTTGGCGGAGGGGCCGCCCCTCCCGCTCGCGGATGCGCTCCAGCGCCTCGACAAGTGAGCTGGTTTTTCCCGAACCAGCTCCCGCTATCAGGGCGAAGCTTCGATGACTGTCTAGGCATGCACGGACCGCCTTGTCGGCGTCAGTCTCGATCTTCTCCGCCATGATCATACCTCGCCGGTGACAATGCTCGGCGGCACGGCCGACGAATTGCTGGGCTCAGGTGCCGGCCCGCACAGGCGCAATTCGAGCCATTCCAAGCCCTCTGCGATATAGGCCGGCACATTCCAGTCGGCGGTGCCCGCCAACAGGCTCATCGCGAAATCCGTCTTCTTGAAGTTCTCCGAGCGAATACGGTCATAGAGCGCCTGATACGCGTCCGGCAGCGCGGCGGGGATATCGATACCGATGCTAATCGCCTTGGATCTGATGCGGGCGAAATTCTCATACGCGATTGCCTCCTCGAGCGTGCGTGGGCGCATCGCGAGGTTGACGCCGTTCTCACTAACCTTAACGTCCATCTGAAAAGCCACGCAGCGATCCTTGGCTACGACGATCTTTTCGGCCTGCGACATCGCGATCAGATCGGCGACCGTTTCTTTGCCGCACAGCGATTTCAGGGACGCATTCGACGTGCGGGCGCCGGTGACATCAGCGCGGCACGCGCTCGGGTATCCGGTCGGAACGACGGAATCGAGATCGGTAATTATGAGGTATGGGATGCGCAGATAGGCGAGCAATCCCTCGAAGCGGTGCGCATAGGCCCCGCCGACTTCCAAGACGGTAAGGTAGGTGGTTCGCAGCCGCTTGGCCGATGTTTCTATCATCGAGGGCATCAGCAACTTTTCGACGGCGCCTTCCACCAGGATAGCGGCGTCCGCGAAAAATAGGTCACAATGCGTGAGGCGGAGATATCGCTTCAGGAACGCGAGCGCCTGTTCAGGCGAGATCGTGGCACCGTCGATGACGTCCGCTTCCGGCCGGAAGGCGCGAAGGCTTCGAACAGCAGAGGCGTTGCGAATTCCCTCGTGCGCCTCCTCGCCGGTCAAGTGGCATCGTTGGAAATAGCGGACTTTCTCAAAGTCGACAGCGTCGAGGATGTGCGACGAATGGGTTGTCACGACAAGCTGCGGAACCAAGTCGGGCTGCTTCGCGTCCTTGGCGGACTGGTCGATAACGCTCCAGATATTCGCGATGAAAGTCTGTTGCACCTGCGCGTGAAGGTGAACCTCGGGTTCCTCGATGAAGATGAGGAGGCACAAGGGCCGACTCTCGGCCGTCATAAGCCATTGCGAATGGAAGTGCCTAGCCTGAATGGCCATGTAGATCAGGTTCTTGAACCCGAGACCGTTATAGAGCTCCGGTAGCTCATGCTTCCGGCCAGGGTCGACATAGAGCAACTCGGTATTGCCGCGCAGCGCGGTTTCGGGGCTCAGCGATGAGATGATGCGAAGCTCGCGATCATTCACTGATGGTACTCCGAGACCTGCAATAAGGCCGATCAGAGGGGCAAACTGCGTCTTATAGTGCCCGGTCAACTGCCGGTTATTCTCATCTATGACCTTGTGTGCCTCGGCAGCCTGATCGGCCTGTTCAAGGTTCTTCCTATAGTAGGCTGCGAACGCAGCCGAGAGACGGTTGCTGCGGCTGCTATCATCGTCATTGATATTTCGTTGCGCGTCCACGAACTCGACCCGCACGAGATTCCGGACGAGGCGCTTGCCCTCCTCAGGCTCGAGCGGGGTGGCAACAACCTCGACCACGCTGCCCTCGACCGCCTTTTCCTCTAGCGAGGCATAGCGGACCAGCGAATGCCGGGCGAGATTGTTGTCCGTTGCGAGGTATTGGAAAAGCGTCTTTGATCGTGTCCCGTCGGTCAACGGATAGGCGGCGAAATATTGCTCGCGCAGCTTTTTGGCATCGTCAATCCCGTACGAAAGCCGGAACCCCACGCGTGTGAAGTCGGACAGGCTCGGCAGGAGGGTGAACACCCGCCCAAACGCAATGGTGTTCGGATCGATCGTGAACCACAGGTCCAAACTGATCTGTGGGAGATCCGCGGGATTGCCGGATTCCACGAACTTCTCGAAGTCGGCCATCCGCGCGACCGAGAAGTCGTAGATCCTGAACTCACGACCGCCAAGGAAGCATCGGAAGATCGCGGTAGCCGATGTTTTGCCGCTGTTGTTCGGCCCGACGAAGATCGTTTCCTTTTCTTCGATATCAATCGAGACGTCCTCAAGGCGCCGAAAGTTTCGGATGGCAATTGCGCTCAGTTTCATGGCCCCTCCCCAAGCGTTCTTCGCCGCCTAGCGTGTATGAATGTAGCAGCCGCACGCTGAATTTTCACGCCATTGTCGCGCACGGTGAGGTAAGTTCAGTCGTAGAAAGAACTCCCTAGCGATTATTGTTCGCAGTTCAGGGGTGCCAAGCCTCTTGACTAATTCTGCGACGAACGGGGGAGGCAATGGTCGACATCTTCAACGGCAATACGGAGTCACGACACCGCCTCAGCGCCCATGAACGGCATTGACTGCGGCAACAGCGTCGGTGCCCGCTTCTGGCCGTTCACCCAGGCGTCGATCATGTCGGCCCATTCCTGGAGCATGTGGCGGCGCTGCGGTTCGTATTCGGCCTTGTTGTAGACGCCGCGCGATGAACGACCGTCCTCATGGGCGAGGCACTTCTCGATCCAGTCGCTGTTGAAGCCCATCTCGTTCAGGAGGGTCGAGCCGGTCCGCCGCAGATCGTGGACCGTGAACGGCTCCAGTGGCAGCCCCTCCTTCTTGGCACGCGCCACGACGGCCGTGGTCACGCGATTGAAGGTCGCGCGCGACATGGGGGCGTCGGCGTCATAGCGGGACGGCAACAGGAAGCGCGAGTTGCCGGCACAGGTCTTCAGGGCGATGAGGATGTCGAGCGATTGTTGCGCGAGATAGACGTTGTGCGCCTTCGATCGCTTCATGCGCTCCTTCGGGATCGTCCAGACGGCGTTCTCGAAATCCACCTCGTCCCAGGTGGCATCCTGCAGTTCGCTCTTGCGCACCATGGTGAGCAGGATCAGGCGTAAGCCGAGGCGGATGGTCGGCAGGGTCGGCACATGCTCGATCTGCTGCAGCATGATCTTGATTTCGGCCGGCGACAGCGCCCGGTCCTTCGGCTGGAAGGTCGCGATCGAGGCTGGCCCCACCTCGTCGGCCGGGTTCGGCACCTTCTCACCATGCAGGATGGCGAAGGCGAAGATCTGTTTGACGATGTCGCGCGCGTGGATGGCGGTCGCCGGCGCGCCGCGCTCTTTCACCTTGGCGCAGAGCTGTCGCAGATCGTCCGGCGTCACCTCGGTCAGAAGGCGGTTCTTCCATGCGGGAAGAATGTCGCGGTCGAGGATGGCCTTGCGCATCGAGCGGGTGCTCTCCGCCATGCGCGCTTCCTTAATCCATAAGGCGCTCACCGCGCCGAAGCTGCGCTCCATGGCCTTGCGCCGCTTGTCGCGCTGTTTCTCGTGGGCCGGAGAAAGCCCCTCCGCCACCTGCTTGCGGGCCGCGATGCAGCGCTCGCGCGCTTCGGCGAGCGTGAAGCCATCGGGGCCGTAGGGGCCGATCGTCAGCGTCTCCCGGCGGCCGTTCAGACGGTAGTCGTACCGGAAGGTGATTTGACCTGTTGTGGCGACGGAAACGTACATACCGTCACGATCGGCCACCTTGTACAATTTATCCTTTGGTTTCAGTCTCTTGATGGCCATGTCAGTGAGCATGGGGACGGCCTCGTTGACGATCGAAAACGCCTTTTTGAGCCCCAATTTTACCGTCAAATCTGATACCGTCAATCTTTTAGAATAATCGTTACATATCAGTATATTAGACTGATTTTTAACGGGGCGCTTCGGTTTTTGGCCTGACGGTAGGGTGAAATTTCGGCGGACGGCGAAAAACGCATACCGTCGCGCGCACCGTCAGAGCCCATCGCTTAAGGGCGATAGGCTCCGATAGTGAATGCTTGACTTTTTGTTTGATTTCAGCTAGTTATGAGGATGTGGCGATAGTTCGCGAAACGCTGCGTACCACATCATTTCATTCCCACTCGATGGTGCCTGGCGGCTTGGAGGTGACGTCGTAGACGACGCGGTTGACGCCCTTGACCTCGTTGATGATCCGGGTTGCCACGCGGCCAAGGAAGCCCATGTCGAAGGGGTAGAAGTCGGCCGTCATGCCGTCCACGGAAGTGACGGCACGCAGGGCCAAGACGTGGTCGTAGGTGCGCCCGTCGCCCATCACGCCTACGGTGCGCACCGGCAGGATCACCGCGAAAGCCTGCCAGATCACGTCGTAAAGTCCCGCGTACCGGATCTCTTCCAGATAGATGGCATCCGCCTTGCGCAGGATCTCGAGCTTTTCGCGGGTGATGCCGCCGGGGCAGCGGATGGCGAGGCCGGGGCCGGGGAAGGGGTGGCGGCCGACGAAGGTTTCCGGCAGGCCCAATTCACGGCCCAGCGCACGTACTTCGTCCTTGAACAGGTCGCGCAGCGGCTCCACCAGCTTCATGTTCATGCGCGCGGGCAGGCCGCCCACATTGTGGTGGCTCTTGATGGTCACCGAGGGGCCGCCGGCGAACGAAACGCTCTCGATGACATCGGGATAAAGGGTGCCCTGAGCCAGGAAATCCGCACCACCCACCTTCTTGGCCTCGGCCTCGAACACGTCGATGAACAGCTTGCCGATGGTCTTGCGCTTCTGCTCGGGGTCCTCGATGCCTTCGAGTGCGCCGATGAACAGGTCGGCGGCGTCCACATGCACAAGCGGAATATTGTAGTGGCCGCGGAACAGGGACACCACCTCGTCGGCCTCGCCCTGGCGCATCAGGCCGTGGTCCACGAACACGCAGGTGAGCTGCTCGCCGATCGCCTCGTGGATCAGCACCGCCGCCACCGAGGAGTCGACGCCGCCGGAGAGGCCGCAGATGACCCGGCCGGTGCCGACCTGCTCGCGGATGCGGGCGATGGCCCGCTCGCGGAAGGCGCCCATGGTCCAGGTGCCCTCGAGCCCCGCCACCTTGCGCACGAAATTGGAGAGCAGGCGCGCACCGTCTGGCGTGTGCACCACCTCCGGGTGGAACTGCACGCCATAATAGCCGCGCGCCACGTCGGCGATGGCGGCGAAGGGGGCGTTATCGGAGGTGGCCACCACCTCGAAGCCTTCCGGCAGCGCGGTGACGCGGTCGCCATGGCTCATCCAAACGGTGTGGCGCTCGCCATCCTTCCATACCCCATCGAACAGGGGCACGACCTTCTTGATGGTCACCTCGGCGCGGCCGAACTCGCGATGGTGGCCGGCTTCCACGGTGCCGCCGAGCTGGGCGGCCATGCATTGTTCGCCGTAGCAGATGCCCAGCACCGGCACCCCGGCGGTGAACGCGGCATCGGGAGCCTTCGGGCTCTCGCCCTCGATCACCGAGGCAGGCCCGCCGGAGAGGATGATGGCCTTCGGCTTCAGCCGGGCCACCGCTTCCGCGCCCTTCTGGAACGGCACGACTTCCGAATAGACGCCTTCCTCGCGCACGCGGCGGGCGATGAGCTGGGTCACCTGGCTGCCGAAATCGATGATGAGGACGGTGTCTTGGGACGTGGGAGCGGACATGGGGCGAGGGCTTTCCAACGTGGGCGCTTGAGGGCTTCCTTTAGCCGGAAAGTCCGGTTTGAAAAAGCCACCGTGCGGTTTCCGCCCTGAAGCGGAGCGCACGGCGGCCATGCGTGGGGCAGGGGCCTCAGACGGCCCGCCGCAACACGCTCACGAAGAAGCCATCGGTGCCGGTGCGCCGGGGCGTGAGCAGCAGGCCCTCGCGACTGGCCAGGGCCGCGTCCTTCAGGGCGAGGCCCGGCGTGCCGAGGGCGAGCACGGTTTCCGCCGGCGGGATGGGCGCAAAATCCGGGCACTTGGCCATGAGGGCGCGGATCTGGGCGCCGTTCTCCTCGTCCAGCAGCGAGCAGGTGACATAGGCCAGTCGCCCGCCCGGCTTCACATATTGGGTCGCCTCTTCCAGGATCTTGGCCTGCTCCGCCGTGCGCTGGGCGAGCGCGCCGGGGCGCACCCGCCATTTGGCATCCGGGTTGCGGCGCCATGTGCCGGTGCCGGTGCAGGGGGCGTCCACCAGCACGAGGTCCATATGGCCTTCGAGGTCGGCAAGCACCGGCTCGGCACCCCGCGGGCTGCGCACCTGGACATTGCGCACGCCGGCGCGGGTGAGGCGCTCATGCAAGGGCTTCAGGCGGCGGATGTCGGCATCATGGGCGTAGATCTGGCCCTTGTTGTCCATCAGCGCGGCGAATTCCAGCGTCTTGCCGCCGGCCCCGGCGCACAGGTCGAGCACCTGGGTGCCCGGCAACGGCTGCGCGAGAATGGCCGCGATCTGGGAGCCCTCGTCCTGGACCTCCACCTCGCCATGCAGAAAGGCGGGCTCGGCGGAGACAGGGGGCGCCTTGCCGTCGGCATCGAGCACGATGCGTAGCGCCAGGGGCGAATAGCGGCCCGGCTCCGGATTGAGATGGGAGAGGGCGGCGCGGGCGGCCTCTGGGGTGGCCTTCAGGGAGTTCACCCGCAGATCAAGCGGCGCACGGGCGGCGAGGGCCTGGCCCTCGGCCACCACATCCTCCCCGAACACATGGCGCAGGGACGCATGGAGCCATTGGGGGTAATCGCCGCGCACGAAGGGGGGGGCGTCAGCGAGGCTCGGGTTTGCGAGGCGGGCTTCTTCATCGGCGCTCAATGGCGCGGGCGCGAACCGCGAGTCATCGGCATAGCGGGCGATGGCCGCCACATCGAGGCCCCGCAGGGTCGCGAGCATGCCGAGCACGAGGGCACGCGGCGCCTCCGAGCCCATGACGGCGGCGGCCGAAGCGCGCCGGCGCAAGGTGTCGTAGACGAGCCCGGCGATGGCGGCACGATCGCCGGAGCCGGCGAAGCGATGCGACAGGCCCCAATCCTTCAGGGTGTCGGCCACCGGACGCGAGCGGGCGGCGAGCGCCGCGAGGATCTCGATGGCGGCGGAGATGCGGGCGGCGGGTGTCATGCCTGGCGCTCCGTCACTGGCTTGAGCCCGCTCGTCGTGGTCTGCGCCACGAACAGGTCGAGGGCCTGGGCCAGCTTTTCGTCGATGATATGCAGGTAATCACTCCAGTCTTCATAGCGCGTCAGTTCGGACTTGCCGTCCGTGATCCCGCGCAATCCCATGATCGGCAGGTGAAAACGGCGGGCGGCGCGCAGCACGGCGAAGCTCTCCATGTCCACCATGTCCTCGGTGATGGCGTCATAGGCGGCGCCGGAAATGATGGCCCCGCCGGTGGACAAGGACGCGGAAGGCACGCCCTCGATATAATGCGGCAGCTCGACCCGCGCCGGCTCGTCGAGGAACGGCGTGCGGCCCTTTTCAAACCCGAGGGCGGACGCGTCCATGTCGCGATAGGCGACGTGAGAGACCTGATACACCGCCGCATGGTCCAGGCGGCGCGAGCCGGCGGAACCGAGGGAGAAGACGACATCCGGCAGCCGGCCCCGATGGTCGAGCCGGGCGAGGGCCCGCGCGGTTTCCACCGCCGCCTCCACCGGTCCCACGCCGATGATGAGCGGGTCGATGCGCGTCTTGAGATGGGGACCATATTCCTGGTCCGTCGCCATCACGAACAGCACGCTAAGGCCACCCACCGAAAGGAGGTGGCGGGCTGGATCGTCCATCGCATCACCCGAAACAGAGCAAAAACGGACTCCTCCGTCGCCGGGCTCCATCTGTCAATCGTCGAGCGCGAAAGGACCGTCCGCGGCACCCGCGCCGCAACGGACGGGGCCGGCCGACATCCGGAGCGGTATTGACCTAAGGCAATGACTTCACCTCCGACTTTTGTAGAAGAAGGCAGGAGGTATTTTGGTGCGATGGCTGGGACGTGATGAGCTTCAAGCGTCGGTAGCCGGCATGCGGATCATACTCCCGCCGCCGGATCAAACACCGGCGATGTGGCGCCACCGAGAGGAAAGCCTGGGGCCTCGACGCGATTCAGGGCGTCGGACCGGCGACACTAGGTGGACTTCGACGCAATATCCGTGTTTCGCAGCGCGCACCAATGACCACTGCACGTTTTGTTGGTGTTCAATCTTGCCCGGACATCCGTGCCGGCAGTGTTGGGGGAACACAATGTCATTCAAGAACTGGTCCTTGACATGGAAGGTGGTCAGCCTTCTTCTCGCGCTCGGCGTGGTGAGCCTGGGCGGAGCCATTTACGCTGCGTCGAACATGCTGTTCATCGATGGGGCTTATGGCGAGCTTCTCGGTCATGAAGCCGTCGCGGCCAAGCGGTTGGCTCGCGTCGGACGCTTCATTGCCAATTACAGCGACGCCGTTCACCAGGCGGCCGGCGCGCGCGACGCCGCGCAGACCGACAGCGCCTTCCGTCTCCGGAGTGAGGCACTGAACGGCTTCAATGAGAACATGGGCGAGGCGATCAGACTTCTCCCGGTCCATGCCGAGCAGCTCGATTCGGTGCGGCGCGACTTCCTCGCCGTGGTGGACGGCCCATGCCAGGATGCGGTCCGGCTGGCAAACGGAGGCGCGGACGGAGGCAATCTGAAGGCCGTGGACGCAGTGGCCTCGGCCTGCGCCCCGGTCCTGGATGCCGTCGTCGCCCGCTTGGTCGATTTTAACCGCGATCTTGATGTCGCGGTTGCCAAAGAGGAGGCGGAGCTGACTGCCTCCTCCCGCGCCACCGCCTGGGCAACTCTCCTCGCCATCAGCTTGGCGACGGTGCTGGTCACTCTCATCGCGGTGATGGCACTCCGCCTCAGCGTGGTCCGTCCCCTGCGCCAGTCGATTGACGTCATGGCAGCGCTGGGGCAGGGCGAGCTCGGCGTGAGCGTGACCGGAACCGAGCGCCGCGAGGAGATCGGAGCCATTTCGAAGGCGTTGGAAGCGCTGCGCGACCAGCTCCGCACGGCGGATCGCATCCGCACCGAGGCCGCCGCCCACGCCGCCCACGAGAACGCGTTGCTGGAACGCCGCCACAAGCTGGCGCAGAACTTCGTCGATCGCATGCGGGAGTTGGCCTCCGGCTTTGTCCAATCCTCGGGCGAGGTCGCCAATGCCGCGCGGAACCTCTCGGCTACGGCCGAGGAGACCTCGCGCCAGGCCCAGGCGGTCGCCGCCGCCGCGGAGCAGGCTTCGACCAATGTGCAAACGGTGGCCGCTTCCTCGGAGGAGATGGCCGCCTCGGTGCACGAGATCAACGGGCAGGTGTCTCACTCCGCCACAGTGGCGGACACTGCCTTCAGCGAGGCTGAGGAATCGAATCGGCATATCGGCATGCTGGCGGCGGCGGCCAACGCCATCGGCGAGGTGATCGACATCATCAAGACCATCGCCGCGCAAACCAACCTCCTGGCCCTCAACGCCACCATCGAGGCGGCGCGGGCGGGCGACGCGGGCCGGGGGTTCGCTGTCGTCGCGGCCGAGGTGAAGGACCTGGCGGGTCAGACCGCAAAGGCCACCGAAGAGATCTCGAGCAAGATCGGCGAGATCCAGCATGCGACCGAGGGCACGGTGAAATCCATGGCCGAGATCGTGCGCGTGATCGCCACCATCAAGGAAACCGCTACCGCCATCGCCGGCGCGGTGGAGCAGCAGGGGGTCGCCACCGCGGAGATCGCTCAGAACTGCCAGCAGGCCGCGGCCGGCACGCAGCAGGTGACACAGAACATCACCGGCGTCGGCGAGGCGGCGGAGATGACCGGCAGCGCCTCGACGCAGCTCGCAGCGCTATCCACGGGGCTGTCGGGTCGCGCCGGCGACCTCAAGAGCACGGTCGAGACCTTTGTCAAGGACTTCGCCGACGCCGCGTAAGGCAGGCGCGCCGCGCGCGCAAACGGGGGCCGGAGCAAGCGGGGACCTGACGCAGGCCCCCGCGGCATTGGCCCATGGGCGTGAAGGCGCGACCGGCAAACGGAAGAGGGCATGGCGCGCACCTCGCGCCTGCCGATCCGCGCTGCCAACCCCTTCTTCCTAAAACTCTTTGCTCGAAATATCCGGAAGTCCTTTCTTGAAGAAAGGACTTCCGGCGCACTGTCATGGAAATGTCAATTGAAATCCGAATTGAATGGAGGTAGTATACTATACATAAGCTAAATCATTCCTGAAGCGTTGCCATGTCGCAAAAGTTGAGATGGCGCGTGGCATGATCGTTTTCCGGGAGCCGAAGCGCGGGGCAGCTATTGGTCCTTTCCGAGGACTGCCAGCGGCGATTGGGGGACTGCGATGTGGTTCAAGAATTGGCCTCTCACCTGGAAGGTCATTAGCCTTCTGTTCGTACTTGGTGCGGTCAGTCTCTGCGGTGGTTATTTCGCCACCTCCAAGATGCTTTGGATAGACGAGATCTATTCAGAACTCCTCGACCATCAAGCGACCGCGGGCGTGAACCTTGCCGATGCGGGGCGCTACATCGCCAAATACAGTGCCGCCATTCCGCAACGGGCGGACGCGGACAATACCATGGACATGTTCCGCACCTCCACGCTGCTGGATGTGGGGCTGGATGGCTTTAAAAGCAACATCGAAAAGGCCAAGGAGCTTCTGCCGGACCGTGCGGCCGAGCTCGGCGGCCTATTGGCCGACTTCCAGAAGGCCGTCGACGGCCCTTGCGCCGACGCCATTACCATCGCGGAGGGTGCCTCCGCGGAAAAGAAGGCCAAGCTCGCGGAAGCCATGAAGGATTCCTGCGATCCGGCACTGGATGCCGTGATCGACCGGCTGACCCAATTCAATCGACAGCTCACCAAGGACATCGCGGGCGAGAAAGTGATCCTTTCGACGACCGCGCAAGACACCGCGTGGCTGACTTTGATCGCCATGTCGGGGGCGACCTTGCTCGTCATCCTCCTGGCGGCCCTCGCGGTACGCCTCGCGGTGGTCCGTCCGGTCCAGCGCATGATGGCCGTGATGGCCGCGCTCGGCAGAGGGG
Organism: Xanthobacter agilis; assembly: GCF_021730435.1. Taxonomy (GTDB): domain Bacteria; phylum Pseudomonadota; class Alphaproteobacteria; order Rhizobiales; family Xanthobacteraceae; genus Xanthobacter; species Xanthobacter agilis. Next base: position 41,267 of record NZ_JABWGX010000030.1, on the reverse strand, counting down.
ACCTCGACGTCACTGTGACGGGCACGGACCGCAAGGAGGAGATCGGCGCCATCGCGCGGGCGCTGGAGACGTTGCGCGGTCATCTGCGCGCCGCCGAGGGCCTGCGCCAGGACGCGGAGGAGCGCGAGCGGAGCGAGCGGGATCTGCTCGAACGGCGCGAGGAGCTGGCGCACGCCTTCATCGCGCGGATGCAGACCCTCGCCGCCGGCTTCGTGCAATCGTCCAGCGAGGTGGCGGATGCCGCCAAGGGTCTTTCGACCACGGCGGAGGAAACGTCCCGCCAGGCTCAGACCGTGGCGGCCGCGGCCGAACAGGCGGCGATCAACGTGCAGACGGTGGCGGCCTCCTCGGAGCAGATGGCGGCCTCCGTGCACGAGATCAACGGCCAGGTGGTGCGGTCGGCGAGCGTCGCCGACACGGCGTTTGCCGAGGCCGAGGCTTCGAATGCGCGGATCGGGGCGCTTGCGGCCTCCGCCTCCGCCATCGGCGACGTCATCGCCATCATCAAGACCATCGCCACGCAGACCAACCTTTTGGCGCTCAACGCCACCATTGAGGCGGCGCGCGCCGGTGAGGCGGGCCGGGGCTTTGCCGTGGTCGCCGCCGAGGTGAAGGATCTCGCCGGCCAGACCGCCAAGGCCACGGAGGAGATCGCGACCAAGATCGCCGAGATCCAGCTGGCAACCGACGGCACCGTCAGATCCATGACGGAGATCGTGCGGGTGATCGCCGCCATCAAGGAAAACGCGTCCGTCATCGCCACCGCGGTCGAGCAACAAGGCGCGGCCACCTCGGAGATCGCCCAGAGCTGCCAGCAGGCGGCCACCGGCACCCAGCAGGTGACGCAGAACATTTCCACCGTCGGGCGAGCCGCCGAGACCACCGGCAGCGCATCCACCCAGCTGCTGGCCCTCTCCGGCGGGCTGTCGAGCCAGGCCTCCGACCTGCGCCATGTCGTCGAGGGGTTCGTGAAGGATTTCGCGGCGGCGGCCTGACCGCGCCTTCCTCCGCGCGCCGGGTGGGCACAGGGCGAGCGCAAGAGCGGGCGCCGCTCTGGCGCTCGCCGGTCAATGGCGGTAGGGGAGGGGAGCCCCCGGACCCACAGGAGGACTCGCCATGCCCCTTTATGCCATCGATGGGATTGCCCCCGAGCTTCCCGCATCCGGAAACTTCTGGATCGCGCCCACGGCGGTGCTCATCGGCAAGGTGATCGTCAAGGAAGGCGCGAGCATCTGGTTTGGAGCCGTGCTGCGCGGCGACAACGAGCCGATCGTGGTTGGCGAGGGCAGCAACATCCAGGAAAACAGCGTGCTCCACACCGATCCCGGGTGTCCGCTCACCATCGGATCCGATGTCACGGTGGGCCACAATGTGATTCTGCACGGCTGCATCATCGGCGACCACAGCCTGATCGGCATGGGGGCCACGGTGCTCAATCGCGCGATCATCCCGTCGCATTGCCTGGTGGGCGCCGGAGCTCTGGTGACGGAAGGGAAGACATTTCCCGAGCGGTCCCTGATCGTCGGCTCACCGGCGAAGGCGGTGCGCAGTCTGGATGATGCGGCGGTGGAGGGGCTGGCCAAGAGCGCGCTCAATTACCAACGCAATGCCCTGCGTTATGCGCAAGGTTTGGTGCGGGTCGACTGACCCGGGAGGCAATCGGGCAGGCAATCGGGGAGGGCGCCTCAGCGCCCGCCACCCACCACCGGCGGCGACGGAACGAGGGTCTCCCCTAGGGACACCCATTCGGACGGGCGCGCCTGCGACTGCCGCTTCACATAGCGATAGCCGGTTTCCTTCCAGGACAGGATTTCATCTTCCTGATTGTCGAGGATCAGGTCGCCGTGGTCGGTCACCACCGTGAGCACGGCGTGGCCGTCTCCCTCGCGGTCGCGAACTACGGTGATGAGCAGCGCCGACCCTGGCCAGCCCAGGTTAAGGAGCGTGCGGCGCTTTTCCAGGACATAGTCCTCGCAATCCCCCTTGCCGTCGTCGGGATAAGCCCAGCGCTCGGTCTCGCCATAATGCTCGAGGTCGGTTTCCGGCTGGATGCGGGCGTTGACGCCGCGGTTGACCCGGTCGATGTCCGCCACCTTCTGCTCGTCCAGGTGGATGACGGCGACATGCGCACCTGAAATGCCGCAGTCGCGCGGGTGCTCGGCGCAAAAGCGGGTGTAGCCCGCCGGCGCGGATGTCGCGCGCCCATCGGCGAGGTGCCGGGGGGCGAAGGCGGGTGAAAGATTGGCGAACCGCTGCTCCTGCGCGGTCGCGGGGCCGAAGCCGGCATAAAGCAGAGCCATGGTGAGCAGGATCTGCAGCAGGGTCTGGGGCAGGCGCTTCGACATCGCGGGCATCCGCAGCGGTTAATAAAATGATAATGCCGCAGATCGACCGTAATTGCGCCGTCAACCTTCCGTTAACCTTAATTCCCGTTAAGGTTTTGGATATGACTGGGGCGACCACGCGGAATGTGCGTGGGCGGGGATTTTTCTTGCCGCGCCGCGCTGGGCTGCCTATGTCGAGGGGGTGCTGTACCGCCCTCCCTTTCCGCCCGCGCCGGCCCGTGAGCCGGTCTTCAACCTGCCCGCCAGCATTGTCGGCGTGTCGCTCACGCTGATTGCCATTCATGCGGTGCGGGTTCTCGTCCTCAGCACCGGCGCTGACGTGGAGGTGCTGACCTATTTCGCCTTCATCCCCGCGCGCTACACCCTGCCCGACACTTTGTTCTACCTGCCGGGCGGGTTCGGGCCGAAGGTGTGGTCGGTGGTCAGCTACGCGCTGCTCCACGCCAACTGGATGCATGTGGGCGTCAACCTGGTCTGGTTCCTGGCCTTCGGCACGCCGGTCGCCCGCCGGTTCGGAACCCTGCGTTTCCTCCTGTTCTGCGCGGTGACGGCCGCGGCGGGGGCGGGGGCCCACTATCTCAGCCACCCCGATGGCATCATGCCCTTGATCGGCGCATCGGCGACGGTGTCCGGCGCCATGGCGGCGGCCATGCGTTTTGCCGTGTCACCGGGCGGCATTCTCGCCGGGGGCAGGGGCGCGGGGGATCACCACCCGGCCGAATCCCTCCTCGACAGCCTGAAGAATCCGCAGATGCTGATCTTCATCGCCATCTGGTTCGCCCTGAATCTGCTGTTCGGGCTTGGCGTCTCAGTGCCCGGCGCGGATGGGGCGGAGGTGGCGTGGCAGGCCCATGTGGGCGGGTTCCTTGCGGGGCTTCTTCTGTTCGGCCTGTTCGATCCCGTCCCGCGGCTCCGGGTGACGTGAGACGCGGACCGCCTTCCTGGTATCTGCGTACATCCTGACGTTGCGCATGTGTGAAACGCACTTGCGTCAACCGGCATTGCGATGGATCCTTTCCCTTCGAGCAGGTCGGCGCGGGCAAAAACAACCGGGCCATACCGGGCCCCGGCCGGCGCAGGAAGGGAGTGGACGCCAATGTCGGTGAGCAGGATTTTGCAGCAAAAGGGCGGGGATATCGTCACCATCTCGCCTCGGGCCACCCTGAGCGAGGCCGTCGAGCGCCTGGCGCGGCATCACATCGGTGCCATCGTGATCGTGGACGAGCACATGGCCGTGGAAGGCATCATTTCCGAGCGCGACGTGGTGCGCCTTCTGGGCGAGCGGGGCACGGAAGCCCTTTCAGCGCCCCTCGACACCGTGATGACACGCGCCGTGGTCACCTGCACGGGAGAAGAGACGGTTCCCATGATCATGGAGCGCATGACACGCGGGCGCTTCCGCCATGTGCCGGTGGTGAACGGTGATCGTCTGGTGGGCATCATCTCCATTGGCGACGTGGTGAAATACCGCGTGGAGGAGATGGAGCGCGAGCACGCCGAGCTGCGCGAATACATCATGTCGGCTTGATGCAGGCTCCGGTCGGCCGTCGCGGCCGACCGGAGGATGGATGTCCGCGCCTCGAGAGGGCGCAGCTTCACTCGCGAGGGCGCAGCTTCACTTGCCGGGCTGAGGCACGAACCGCAGATAGGGCTTCACGGCTTTCCAGCCCTCGGGGAACTTTTCCTTCGCCGCGGCATCGGACAGGGACGGCACGATGATGACATCGTCCCCGGAGGTCCAGTTCACCGGCGTTGCCACGGAATGGTTGGCGGTGAGCTGAAGGGAATCGATGACGCGCAGGATTTCATCGAAATTGCGGCCGGTGGACGCCGGGTAGGTGATGGACAGCTTCAGCTTCTTGTCGGGACCGATCACGAACACCGAGCGCACGGTCGCGGTGTCGCTCGCGTTGGGGTGAATGAGGTCGTAGAGGCCAGAAACCGTCCGGTCGGCATCGGCGATGAGCGGGAAATTCAAGGTGGCGCCGGTGGCGTCCTTGATGTCCTGTACCCAGGCCGGATGATTTTCCACCGTGTCGACCGACAGGCCGATGACCTTCACGCCCCGCTTGTCGAACTCCTCCTTGAGACGAGCAACCTGCCCCAGTTCGGTGGTGCAGACGGGCGTGAAATTCTTCGGATGGGAAAACAAGATCCCCCAATCGTTTCCAAGCCAGGCGTGAAAGCTGACCGGGCCTTCCGTGGTCTCGGCGGTGAAGTCGGGAACCGTATCCCCAAGACGCAAGCTCATATCGGGCTCCAATTCACACTGAAATCAAGCGAATATCTCATTATAACATTAAATCCATAGATAAAAAGATATTTGGTTCGGGGCGCGCGTGCGGGTTTTTTCAGGTCGCCGCGGGGAGGATGCGTTGTGCGCGTGGTGTCCCTATGATGCGCATAGCCCAGTGACGCCCACGGGCGAGAGGAAGGAGTTCCGGTCCATTGATCGCGGAGGACGAGAAGCGGGTGACGGGCGAGGGGGACGCACACTGTGCGCCGGTGGCCCAAGGGGCGGTTTGCCGATTTGCCCGTGCCGGTTTCAACGTGACGGCGGCCTTCCTGTCTTCTGCATCGGCACCGGCCGAGCCTCTGCCGCCGGGAGTGTTGGAGATGTGCGCGCGTGCCGCCGCATGTCGCGACGTGGTGGTGGTGGAGGATGTCGCGGCCGAGGCCGGCCTTGCGGATGTGGCGTTCGGGCCTGACTGTCCGGTCGCCGGCTTTTGCGCCGCGACCCCTCTGTTTGCCGGGGAGCCGGAGGCGCCGCTGCTGGGCACCCTTGTGCTGGCTGACCCCATGCCCCGTGTTTTTCCGCCGCATCTGAAACAAAGGCTTGCGGAGCTCGGGGCCCTTGCCGCCGCACAACTAAGGCTGGAAGAGGCCGCCCGGCGGGCCTCCGCGGAGGCCGCGCTTTACCGGCTTCTCGCCGATCATTCGACCGATACAATCGTGCGTGGCGATCTTGACGGTGTCCGCCTTTATGTGTCGCCGGCCGTGCATAGCCTGCTCGGCTACACGCCTGAGGAGCTGGTGGGCCGGCGGGCGGTGGAACTCGTGCATCCGCAGGACCTGCCGGAGTTCCAGGCCTTGATGCGGCAGATCCGCGAAGGGCGGATCGAGCGCGGGCGGAGTGAGCAGCGCCAGCGGCACAAGAATGGTCAATGGGTCTGGATCGAGGCGTTCATCCGCCTCACCTCCGACAAGACAACGGGCCGGCGCGACGGGTATGTGGTTTCGGTGCGCGACATCTCCCGCCGCAAGGCAGCCGAGGACCATCTCGCCCATCTGGCGACGCATGATGCGCTCACGGGCCTTGCCAACCGCAGCCGGCTTCAGGAACGGCTGGGCGAAGAACGGACCCGCGGGCAGCGGACCGGCACCGGCTTTGCCGTGCTATGCCTCGATCTCGATCACTTCAAGCAGGTGAACGACGCCTATGGACACGAGGCGGGAGACGCGGTTCTGCGCTCCGCCGCCATCCGCATCCAGCAGGCGAGCCGGGAAGAGGACCTCGTCGCGCGGCTTGGTGGCGATGAATTCATCGTCGTCCTGCGCTGCTGCCCCGCGCCCGGTGCCGCCGCCGAGCGCCTCTCGGAGCGGCTGATCGAGATGATGGCGCAACCCATCAGTTATCGCGGCGCCTCGGTCGAGGTCGGCACCAGCATCGGCATTGCCGTCGCAAGCTCGGCCATGGTGGCCCGCGGGCTCGACCTGGACGAGCTGCTGCGCAAAGGCGATCAGGCGCTCTATCGGGCCAAGGCGTTCGGACGCAACCGCTTTATCGTCGCGCCGCAAGAGGACGCCGACGCGCCGGGGCAGCCCCCGGCGCCGCTCTGACCGGTCTGTCCACCGCCGCCCGAGCATGCGGCGGCGGTGGACAAGAAGGTGTCATACTACCGCTCAATCCTGGCCGCTGGCCAAGGTACCACCCAGCGCCTTCGCAATGAGCGCCCGCGTTTCGGGAATGCCGTAGATCTCCACGAACGACCCGAACCGAGGCCCCCGCTCCAGACCCAGCAGCACCTGATAGAGCGTGTTGAACCACTCGATGGAGACCCCGGGCCGTTCCGCTGTCGCGCCCTTCGCCTTCAGGTCCTGGTAGCGGGGAATCGGCCGGGCCACATCGTAAAGCGCGTTCTGGATGTCGTCCGTATTGGCGCCGGCGGGCAGGGCGGCCAGTGCCGCGTCGAGCGTCGCCAGGGCCTCGCGCTCGACCTCGTCCGGTGCCCGGAACACCTTGTTGGGTTTCACGAAGTCGTGGAAATACTTCACCGCATAGCCCACCAGCTCGGCGAGCTTGGGGTGGGTCTGCGCCGACACCCCAGGCACATGGCGGTTGAGGAAGCCCCACAGCACCGATTCGTCCTCGGTGTTCGAGGCGGAGGCGAGGTTCAGCAGCATGGTGAACGACACGGGCATGTCCACCTGGGGCGGATTGCCGGCGTGAATGTGCCACACCGGATTGCCGAGACGCTGCTTCCAATCCTGCTCGGGATATTTGGCGAGGAAGTTGAAGTAGTCATCCACATTGCGCGGAATGACATCGAAGAACAGACGCTTGCCGGAGCGGGGCGACTGATACATGAACAGGGCAAGGCTCTCGGGCGAGGCATAGCGGAGCCACTCTTCAATCGAGAGGCCGTTGCCCTTGGACTTGGAGATCTTCTGCCCCTTCTCGTCGAGGAACAGCTCGTAATTGAAGCCGTCGGGGGGATCGCCACCAAGTGCGGTAGCAATCTTGGCCGAGAGCTTCACCGAATCGATGAGGTCCTTGCCCGCCATCTCATAATCGACGCCCATGGCGACCCAGCGCATGGCCCAGTCGGGCTTCCATTGCAGCTTGCAATGACCGCCGGTGACGGGAACCGTCACGTTTTCCCGCGTCTCCGGGTCCTCATAGGTCACGGTGCCGGCCGCCACGTCGTGAGAGAGGATCGGCACCTGGAGCACCCGGCCGGTGCGCGGGCACAGCGGCAGGAAGGGCGAGTAGGACGATGCCCGCTCCTCGCGTAGCGAGGGCAGCATGATCTCCATCACCTTCTCATAGTTCGCCAGGATCTTGAGCAGGGTCGCGTCGAACTTGCCGGAGAGGTAGCAATCGGTGGCCGACATGAATTCGTATTGGAAGCCGAAAGCGTCCAGGAAGCTGCGCAGCCGGGCGTTGTTGTGCGCGCCGAAGCTCGGATGCGTGCCGAACGGGTCGGGAACCTTGGTGAGCGGCAGGCCGATGGCGGCCTTCAGCATCTCCTTATTCGGCACATTGTCCGGCACCTTGCGCAGGCCATCCATGTCGTCCGAGAAGGCGACAAGGCGGGTCTTCACCTTGCCCTCGGTGAGGATGTGGAAGGCGTGGCGCACCATGGTGGTGCGGGCCACCTCGCCGAAGGTGCCGATGTGCGGAAGACCCGAGGGGCCATAGCCGGTCTCGAACAGAATCTCGTCCGGGCCGTGTCCCTTGGGTTTGCGCTTCAGCCGTTCCACCAGCTTGCGGGCCTCCTCGAACGGCCAGGCTGTGGCCGTCTCGGCGACGCGCTTCAGCTCACCGGCAAGTTCAGCCGGAACAGCAAAGGCGGACGAGGCTTCAGTCATGACAAACTCCAGAAAAGGAGCGCGATACTTAGGAAGGCGCAGCGGTTGCGTCAACGCGCACGAGAGGGGGTGCGGGTCCGCGCCAGCGGCAGCACCACATGAACCATGCCCACCACCATGGGCGGCACGGCGCACAATGTCGTCGCCCATACCGGCCAGCCGGCCGTGAGCGGAGACAGAGCCTCCAGGATCAGATTGATGAGGACATAGGCCCCGATCATCATCACTCCGAGAAAACGCAGGTGGGACAAGGTTGGCAGGCGGATCATGGCAAGCCCCGGCGAGTTGAAACGGAACGGTCCGTTTCTATTTTGGGTTTGATATATACGGATCGTTTCGTTTATCAAGGGGTGATGTCCCTGGCGCACGAATTTCCGGGGCAAGGATGGAAGGGAGCGGCGACGTGAAGCGAGACCCATCCCGGGCGCAGGCGATCGAACCGGCGTCGACGCGTGACGGCCATCGCCGCGCATCCATCGGCGCGCGGCGCAGCCCGCAGGCGGAGGAGGCGATCCTGGACGCGGCCCGTGCGCTGCTCGCGGAGCGCGGCTATTCGGGCTTTTCCATTGATGAGGTCGCGCGCCGCGCCGGGGCCGGCAAGCCCACCATCTACCGATGGTGGCCGACCAAGGCGGATCTGTTCATCGACGTCTACAGCGCCGAAAAGAGCGCGGCGCTGGTGCCGCCGGAGACGGGGGCGCTGTGGAGCGATCTTCTGGCTTACACGCGCGCCCTATGGGCCTTTTGGCGTGACACGCCTTCGGGGCGCACCTTCCGCGCCCTGATCGCCGAGGCCCAGGCCAGCACGCCGGCGCTGGTCGCGCTGCGCGACAAATTCCTGCCGGAGCGGCTGAAGGATGTGCGGCACATGTTCGATGAAGCGGCCGCCCGCGGCGAGATCCGCCCGGAGGCGGTGCCGCATCTGCTCCCGCTCTACATCGGCTTCAACTGGTACCGTCTGTTGACGGACCAGATCGCGGACGATCCGGAGGACATCACAATCATGGCGCGCACGCTGGCCGGCACGCCTCAATAGAAGCCGATGGGGAACCAGCGCAGATAGAGGTCGGTATAGACCCCCTTTTCCCAGATGCGCTGGAGCGCGTAGTCGATGGCGTGGCGCAGCTTGTCGTTTCCGGCCTTCACCGCCACGGCGAACCCTTCGCCGAAAAAGCGGCTCTCCGTGAACGCCCCTCCCGCGAACACGCAACAGCCCGCGGAATCGGCGCCGTTGAGCCAGAGCGCCAGGGTGATGCCATCGCCGAACAGCAGGTCCACGTCGCCGTTGCGGAGCGCCGTCTGCGCGCTCTTGAGATCCGGATAGGGACGAATGGCGGCTTCGTTGAAGAAGGAGCGCAGGTAGGCCTCGTGGGCGGTGCGTGACACCACCGCGATGCGCTTGCTGGCGATGGTCTCGGGCACGGCATCGGCCGGCGCCTGCCCCTTGCGGGCCACGAAGCGGGCGGGCGTGCCGAGATAGCGTTCCGAGAAGTCGAGCCCGGCGCGATTGCCGGGGGTGGCCACGAGCCCGGCGAGGGCCGCATCGGCCCGGCCCTGCTCTATGGCCTCCATCAGGCTGTCGAACGCCACGGCCTGGATGGCGCAGGCCACCTGCAACTCGGCGCAGATGGCGCGGGCGAGATCCACGTTGAACCCGGTCAGCACGCCCTCGGCGCTCAGGAAGTTGAAGGGCGGATAATCGTCGGAGGTGACGATTCGCAGTTCCTTGGGCAGATCCGCGGCGTCGGGACGCTCCAGGCGCCGTTCGGAATTCCAGAAACTTGGCACGACCACAGGCGCGGTGAGCCCGCGGGTCGGTGCATCCGGACGCGGCGTTTCCGCGCGCGCGTCTCCGTGCACCGTCACCGACAACAGAAGCGTCAGCACCGTGCCGGCCAGCAGCAACCAAAGCCTGGGATGACTTCGTTGTGCAATCATACCTATTATATCTTTCGGTTGCATCTGGGGGCAATCGGATAGCCATGGTGATGGAGGCCGCTCGCGCCGGCAAGGGGCCGCCGGGGCGACAGACAGGAGCGACGCCGAACGCGCGGGTCTGCGATCCGGGTATCGGGCCGGCGCGGATGGATCGACGCCCGAGTGATGGACCCGTCCTGCCGGTGGAGCTTGCCGCCTGCGGCGGCCTTTTGCCTGCCGCGTTTCTCTCCGCCGTCCACGACCGGGCGCGGCGGGTGGGCGCGGGTGGCGATGAAGTGCTGAGGTGTGCCGGGCGCGTGCGGGATGACGAGATGGCGCAGGCGCTGGCCGATCATCTCGGTCTTCCCCTGGTGCAGGCGGTGGACGGCCTTTTCGTCCCCGCATCCCCGGTGCCGGCGGCGGTGGCGGATTGGGCCAAGGGTCTGTTGCGCACCGGCGTGCATGCTGGGTTTGATGCCAGCCGGCGGGTTGTTTTCACCCTGGCCGTGCGGGGGCGGGCGGTGCGCCGCCTGGCGCGCGCGCTCCGCGTGGATCCTAGCTTGCGCGCGCGCCTGCGGTTGATCGCCCCGGATGCGCTGCGACGGCAGGTGATGGAAGAGGCGGGCGAGGCGATCGCCCATGACGCGGCCTTTGCCTTTCGAGATGCAGCGCCCGACCAGTCGGCCGGGGCGCTGAAGGCTTCCCGCGCGCTGCTGGCCCTCACCGTCGTGATCGCCGCCGTGGCGGGTGGGGGCGCAGTGCTGGCACCCGAGCTCACCTTTCTGGCGACACTGGCGCTGCTCTCGCTGATCTTCCTGTCCTGGATCGCCCTGCGCCTGGCCGGCTGCCGGTTCGACGCCGACGAGACTGAACCGCTGCCGGCTCAAGATCCGGCGATCGAGGACCGCCATCTGCCGGTCTACACCCTCTTGATCCCACTCTATCAAGAGGCGGCGAGCGTGCCCCGGCTGCTGGCCGCCATGCGGGCGCTCGACTATCCGCCGGAGAAATTGGACATCAAGCTGGTGGTCGAGGCCGACGACGGGGAGACCCGCGCGGCCATCGCGGCCGCCGGCCTGCCGCCCCAGATGGAGGAAGTGGTGGTGCCCAATGTGGGCCCGCGCACCAAGCCAAAGGCCCTCAACATGGGGCTGACCTTCGCGCGGGGAACCTATGTCGCGGTGTTCGACGCCGAGGACCAGCCGGAGGAGGACCAATTGCGGCGCGCCCTTGCCGCGTTTCGAAGGGGTGGGCGGCGCGTGGCCTGCGTGCAGGCGAAGTTGCGCGTGGACAATGGGGCGGAGCGCTGGATCAGCGGCCATTTCGCGGCTGAATACGCAGGCCAGTTCGACGTGCTGCTGCCGGTCCTCAGCGCCCTGAAGCTGCCGATTCTGCTGGGTGGTACCTCCAACCACTTCCGCCGGGATGTTCTGGAGGACCTCGGCGGGTGGGACGCCTTCAACGTGACCGAGGATGCCGATCTCGGGATCCGCCTTGCCCGCACGGGGTGGCGCACGGAGGTCATCGCATCGACCACATTCGAGGAAGCGCCGGTCAGCCTGGGTGGGTGGCTCGGGCAGCGCACACGCTGGTTCAAGGGCTGGGCGCAGACCCTTCTCGTCCATGGCCGGCACCCGCGCAGCCTGCTGCGGGATCTCGGCTGGCGCGGCGCGGCCACCGTGGGGGTTCTGACCCTGGGTCCGTTCGTGTCCGCCTTGCTGCATCCGTTCGGCATGGCGCTGCTGGGATGGAACCTCGCGCGCGGCACCTTGGGCGCGCTGGGCGACAATTGGATGGAGGTTTTCACGTCCGCGCTGACCTATGCCACCCTGGCGGTGGGCTATGGCGGCACGGCCCTCACCATGTCTGTCGGCCTTGCCCGGCGCGGAGACCGGCTGCGCGGCAGCCTGTTCTGGACCATCCCCCTCTATTGGCTCCTGCTGTCGCTCGCCGCCTGGCGCGCCGTGATCGAACTGATCCGCAGACCCTACCATTGGGAGAAGACAGCCCATGGCATTTCCACCCGCCGGCTCCCCCTGTGGTCCCGACGGCTCAGAAATAGCGCTTGAGTTCCGCCGCGGCGCGTTCGGGCGGCTGCTTGGAATCGAAGGGTGCGACGAAAGTTCCCGTCTTGTCCATGAGATAGACCACGGCGGTGTGGTCCATGGTGTAGTCGCCACCGCTCAGAGGCACCTTGCGGGAATAGACCCGGTATTCCTTCTTGATGGCGTCGGTGTTCTCCGCGCTCCCGGACAGGCCGCGAATCTGCGGTGCGAAGCTGCCGAGGTAGGACTTCATGAGGGCGGGGGTGTCGCGCTCGGGGTCCACGGTGACGAAGAAGGCCTGAACCTTGTCGGCGTCCGGACCCAGCGCGCCAAAGATTTCAGACATTTCAAACAAGGCCGTCGGGCACACGTCCGGACAGTGGGTGAAGCCGAAGAAGATGAGGCTGGGCTTGCCCTTGAGCACGGCCTCGGTGACCGGCACCCCATTTTGATCCACCAGCGCGAAAGGTCCTCCGACGGCGGCGGAGGTCTGGATCTGCGGCCGTCCCGGCAGCAGCATCGTGACCCCCACCACAAGAATGAGGGCGCCAGCAGCGAAAGCGCCGAAAAGGGTCATCAGCTTGAGGCGCGGCGACATGGATCCACCCATGGAAGAAAGACGCAGGGACAGGACGGCGGGCGCGATCCGGCCCCCTCACATGCAGGCGCCGATGCCCGCCGACAGCGTGTCGAAGAACACCGTGGCCCCGTGGCGCAACCAAAGCAGCAGCGCCGCCGCGAACAGCGCGCCCGCCAGCGCCGCGGCCAGCCAGAGGCCGATGCGGCTCCAGAACGCGAGCGTGGCATCCGGCTCGCGCACCGCCAGCAGGGGCGCGGGAAGGGGGGCGGGAAGGGGTGCGAATGTCGATCTGTGGCCGCTGAGGCGCATGGCGAAAGTCCGGAACGGGAGCGCTCTGGTGCAGGAGGCTCCTCTGCAGGTTCCCGTTAGATTAGACCCCTCGCCCCAGCGCGCCAAGGGCAGGGTACTGAAGGGGACTGGCCGATCCGTTCGACAGGCGGTTGACGGGCCGTCGGTGGCCCCTTAACAATAATAACATGTCTTTTTCCGGAGCCCAGCCGTCGGCTTTCGCCCCCGTTGCGCGGCGAATTCCCCGCCCGGTCGACCAAGTCGGCCGGGTGAAATGACGCGTCGGCCTTAAGGCCGGCTTCAGGCGCTGTGTGTCGATGCGCCACTACAGGCGCCCACTGGCGATCGCGACCGCTCCCGGTCTTCGTAGATGCGCCGCGCCGCACACGCATCCCTCGTTCCGGAACATCCATCATGCTGTCTACCGTTTCCGCGCCCGCGGGCGGCGCACTCCATCGCCTCGTCGTCGAGGCGGAACCGTCCGCCAATGTGCTCCTGCGCCTGCTTGAGCCGTTCGTGATCCATGACGTCCTGCCCCTTCGCATGGAAAGCCGCGCGGAGGGGGCCGCTTTGCGCCTTGCCGTCACCTTTCGGGCCGCCGGGGACGTCGCCGAACGGCTGAAGATGCGCCTTTCGGTGCTGCCGGTGGTGTGGTGCGTGAGCCTCGAATCGGCCGCGCCGCAGGTGGGGGCCGAGCCGCTCACCGTTGCAGCCTGAACCGCCATCCGCCGGAAGAAGACGACCTTGCCCATGCTGTCCACCATCGCCGACATCGCCGTCATCGTCCTGCCGGTGTTCGGCATGGTGGCCATCGGCTATGGCGCGGCGCGGGTGGGCCTCGTGAGCGAGAAGGCGTCCGATGGGCTTGCCGAATACGTCTTCAACCTGGCCCTGCCGGTGCTGATCTTCCGCACGCTGTCGGAAGCCAAGCTGCCGCAGGCCCAGCCCTGGGGGTACTGGATCGCGTATTTCGCGGGCGCCTTCTTGGTGTTCGGTCTCGCCATGCTGATCGCGCGGCGGCTGTTCCATCGAGGCCATCAGGAGTCCGTCATCCACGGCTTCGCGGCCGGGCAGGCGAACACCGTGTTCGTGGGCGTTCCGCTGATTCTGAAAGCGTATGGGGAGGCCGGCGCGGTGCCGCTGTTCCTGCTCATCGCCATCCACCTGCCCATCATGATGGTGGCGGCCACGGTGCTGCTCGAAGGCGGGGCCGGCTTCTCGCGCGCGACCATCGTGCGCCTTGCGAAGCTGCTGGCGCTCAATCCCATTTTGGTCGGCATCTATGCGGGCGGGATCGCGCAGGTGTTCGGGATTCATGCCGCCGGCATCCCCCGGCAGCTCGTGGATCTCCTGAGCGCCTCGGCGACGCCGTGCGCTTTGGTGGCGCTCGGCCTGTCGCTGCGGCATTACGGCGTCACCGGCGATGTCCGCCCGCCGGTCGTCATCACTTTTCTTAAGCTCATGGTGCATCCGGCTGCGGTATTCCTGCTCACCCGGATCCTGCCCATGCCGCCGGTGTGGGCCGGCGTGGCGGTGCTGTTCGCGGCCATGCCCTCGGGCATCAACGGCTATCTTCTGGCGCAGCGCTATGGCGTGGCGGTGAGCACCACCACCAGCGCGGTGTCCCTCTCCACCGCCTGCGCCGTCGTCACGGTGGCTTTCTGGCTGCTGGTGCTCGGGGTCGGCTGAAGGGTCAGAACAGTTCCAGCCGCTGGCGGACCTCCTGCGGCGTGACGCCGGCGGCCCGAAGCGCGGCAAGGCTGGTGGCATCGCTGCTCTTGGACAATTTGCGGCCGGCTTGGTCCAGAATGAGCCGGTGGTGGTGATAGACCGGCGGAGGCAGGCGCAGCAGATGCTGCAGCAGCCGGTGCACGGCCGTCGCCTCGAAGAGATCCATGCCCCGGATGACGTGGCCGATGCCCTGGGCCGCATCGTCCATCACAACCGAAAGGTGGTAAGATGTTGGCACCTCGCGCCGGGCCAGGATCACGTCGCCCCACCGCGCCGGCTCGGCCGGAACGGCGAGAAGCGGCCCCTCCGGCGTTCCCTGCGCCTCCAGCCAGGACAAGGGCGCATCGCGCGTGGCGAGGGCCCGCGCCATGTCGAGCCGCATCACGAACGGCGCCCCCGCCGCGCGCCGGGCCGCGCGCGCGGCGTCGCTCATGCTCTCGCGCGCAAAGGGAAAGAGCGGCCCGCCATCGGGATCGCGCGGATGGGGCAGGCCGGTTTCGGCCTCTCGGGCACGCACCGCGCGCAGGATCTCGCCGCGGCTCTCGAACGCCGGATAGACGAGGCCCAGCGCTTCGAGCCGGGCGAGCGCGGCCGCATACTCCGCGAAATGTTCCGATTGCCGGCGCGGCGGCCCGTCGGGCGTGATGGAAAGCCAGGCGAGGTCTTCCATGATGCCTGCTTCATATTCGCGGCGGCATCGGGTGGCGTCGATGTCTTCGATACGCAACAGAAAGGTGCCGCGCGCCCGGCGGGCGGCCGCCTCGTTCACCATCGCGGAATAGGCGTGGCCGAGGTGGAGCCGCCCATTGGGGCTGGGCGCAAAACGGCAGACGAACGGACCGGGAAGGAGACTCATGATGCCCTGGCTTACCACGCGCGCCGACCGGCCGGAGCCACCGCATGGCCGGTGAGCTGCCCGTGCAACCCTCCGGCGAACGGGTTCTCACCGACCAGACGGCCTTTGAGTCCGCATTCACCGGCCTTCTTCAAGCCGACCCGCGGCTCGAGCCCTTAGCTCAACTGACCGGAATACCCGCGCTGCGGCGCCGGCCCGCCGGCTTTGCGGGGCTCATGGGGATGGTGGTGGCCCAGCAGCTTTCGGTGGCCGCGGCGCGCGCCATCTCGGCGCGGCTCGATGAGGTGCTCGACGGCGCCGCAACCACCGGCGGATTTCTGCGCGCGACGCCGGAAGCGCTTCGTGCCGCCGGCCTCTCCGCTCCAAAGATCCGCACCCTGACCGGCCTCGCCACGGCCCTCGACAGCGGCGCGGTGGACCTTGATGCGATCGGCCGATCGCCTGCGGAGGCGGCGGTGGCGGAGCTGATGCGCTTGCCCGGTGTCGGGCGCTGGACGGCGGATCTCTACCTTCTGTTCAGCCTCGGTCGCGCGGACGCTTTCCCGAGCGGCGATCTGGCCTTGCAGGTGGCGCTGGGCGAGGCTTTCGCGCTCGGCGGGCGCTGCACGGAAGAGGGGGCGTTGGCCATCGCGGAGGACTGGCGGCCCTGGAGGGGCGTAGCCGCTCACCTCCTATGGGCCTATTATGGCGCCCGGCGCGCGCGGGCCGGCGTGCCGGGATGAGCCGATACGGCCGGACTGGGGGGCATTGCACCATGTCATTTCCGCTCGACGGCGTTTCTCTGGACGCGCCCCTTCTCGACGGGCCGCGCTTGCGTCCAAAAGCCGGGGGTGCCGCCGACAGCCTGGTGGTTCTGCTCCATGGCTATGGCGCCGACGGACGGGACCTGATTGACCTGGGCAACGCCTGGGCGGACCTTCTGCCCCATGCCGCCTTCGTCTCGCCCCATGCCCCCGAGCCGTGCGGACAGGCGCCGGTGGGGCGGCAGTGGTTTCCGCTCACCTTCCGTGACCCGCACGAATTGCCGCGCGGCGCGCAGGCGGCCGCGCCGCTGCTGCGCGCCTTCCTGGACGTGGAACTGGCCAAGCTCGCTCTGCCGCCAGAGCGCCTTGCTCTCGTGGGCTTCAGCCAGGGTGCCATGATGGCGCTGAAGGTGGGGCTCGCGGAAGATCTGCGGCCGGCTGCCGTGGTGGCCTTTTCCGGCATGTGGGTGGATGCTTCCGCGCCCCATCCGGCTCCGGTTTCCAATCCGCCGCCGGTGCTGCTGCTGCACGGCGAGGATGATGAGGTCATTCCCGCCCAGGCCCTGTTCGGTTCAGCCAAGGCGCTGGCGGCCGCCGGCGTTCCGGTGGAATGGCATCTTAGCCCCGGCCTCGGCCACGGCATCGATGACGCGGAGCTTGCCATCGCCGGCTCGTTCCTGGCGCAGAGCCTTGGTGGCCGAAGCCACGGCGCCCGCTGAAGCAGGGGTGCGACACGCCCGGCCTTCACAACACTGACATGGTGAATATAGAGTATCGCCGCGCATCGTGATCGACTGGCTCGATTCGATGGGAAAGGACGAGGAGTTCGGTCTTTGACCACTGCTTTGTCACCAGGTGCCTGGCCGGCGCTCGTGCTCAATGCGGACTACCGCCCATTGAGCTACTACCCTCTGTCGGTCTGGTCATGGCAGGACGCCATAAAGGCGGTCTTCCTGGATCGGGTCAATATTGTCGAATATTACGACAAGGCGGTCCGAAGTCCGGGATTTGAAATCAGGTTGCCGAGCGTCGTTTCCCTAAGAACATTCGTCAAACCGACCCGACAACCGGCCTTCACGCGCTTCAATGTCTTCCTGCGCGACCGCTTCTCCTGCCAATACTGCGGCTCGCGCGACGACCTGACTTTCGACCACCTCATTCCGCGCTCCCGGGGCGGACAGACCACCTGGGAAAACGTCGTCACCGCCTGCTCCCCCTGCAATCTGCGCAAGGGCGGCTATATGCCGGGTGACCTGGATATGTGGCCGGCACAGATGCCGTTTCAGCCTTCCGTCCAGGACCTGCACCAGAACGGCAGACACTTCCCCCCGAACTATCTGCATGAAAGCTGGCTCGATTATCTCTATTGGGATACCGAACTGGACCCGTAAGCGATTCGCGACGTGGGTTTGACAGCCCGCGCGGTGACAGCCGTGCGGTCCTGATGCCTCAGAGCGTGCGACCTGTTGCCGCTGCACGGCCGGCCACCAGGGCCAATGCCGCCGCGATGATGGCGTTCCATCCCGCCATGGATAGGCCGAGGAGCCGCCACGCGGCCTCGTCGCAGCGTGGCACGTTCGCCCCCTTCAGCGCTGAAAGGATGTCTCCCGTCACCATGGTCGGGGCTCCCGTGCAGGAGGTCGGGCCGGACCAGAAGCGCCATTCCACACCCGCATGGAAGACTGCCAGCCCCAGATTGCCGAGCATCAGCAATGCTAGCACCGCGAGCAGCACACGCCCCGTGCGTGAATGACCGGCAGCCAGCACCGCGATCGCCACGAGACCCAGGGGAAGGCCGATATAATAAGGAATCCTCTGGTCCAGGCACAGCGGGCAGGGCGCCAGCCCCACCACCAGTTGAAAAAACCACGCCGCCGCCACGGCGAATGCGGAGCCCGCCGTGACCAGGATGGCCGCCGCCACGGGAGAGGCCGGGGAAGGGAGGGGTCGGGTTGCCACGCGCGGGCCTCTGTCGCTGTTTTGTCGCATACGCCCTCGCCGAGGCGCGTGGCGATGGCGATAGACCTGCCATGCCGCCCTGTCCATGCTCCGGCGCCCCAATGCCGCGTCTGTGACCATGACGGCACATTCGTACCTTGGAGTTATTCCTACTCACCCTTCCCGTATGGCTCCGCAGCGCAACATGGGGTATAAGTTGCTAGTCGTCTTCGGAGGCATTCGCATTGCGTTTCCCCTCCGCTGGCATATTTTGGTGATAGCCATAACGATTGCGGACCGAAATGAACGAGATGCCCCGATCCCGATCCACCTTCGGTATTCCCGTTGCCCAGAGCACCGAAGGTCGTGATGAACCCTTGCTTCCGGTGGCCCAGCTCCGCGACATCACGGTCGCGCGCCGCACCGGCTGTCCGTTCCATGACGTGCGGGAGATGCTGCGCGAGGTGGGGCTGCGCCCGACTCGTCAGCGTCTCGCCCTCGGCTGGTTGCTGTTCGCCAAGGGCGACCGCCATGTGACGGCGGAAATCTTGCACGAGGAAGCCATCAAAGCGCGCTTCCCGGTGTCTCTCGCCACCGTCTACAACACGCTGCACCAGTTCACCGAAGCCAGCCTGCTGCGCGAGGTGGCCGTGGATGGGTCGAAGACCTATTTCGACACCAATTCATCCGACCACCATCATTTCTATCTCGAAGGTCAGAACGATCTGGTGGACATTCCGGCCAGCGACGTGGTGGTGAACCTTTTGCCCGAACCTCCGGAAGGCTACGAAGTGGCACGGGTGGATGTGGTGGTGCGGCTGCGCCGCAAGAGCAATCGTCCATCCTGAAGGCGGCCCTCTTCTGAGGTGGCCGAAGGTCTCGGGAGCGGCTTCGGCCTGCACCGTGCCCGTCGTGCTTGACCTTGGAGCGGGCTCAAGAGCGTAGTTTTCATGAACGCGCGTGCCATTAGCCTCCTCGGGGTGGGGAGGCTGCGGCGCGCGTTTTCATTTCAGGATGAGCCGTCCCCGCAAGAGCATTCGCTCCGCCTTCATGGGCCTCGCCCAACCGGCGGATTCGGGACGCGCGCAAGGCGGCGGTTCAAACCTCGCGCAGGGGTTTTTCCAACACCGCCAAAACGCGGGGCAGGTCATGTCCCCGCTTCAGGATGAGCCCGGTCTGAGAAACGACCGCATAGGCCCCCTGCCGACGGGCGAGACGCGGGTCTTTCTCGATCCGATAAAGCGGGACATCCAAGGCCCGACGGAAGATGGAGAAGACGGCCTTGTCGCGGGTGAAGTCGATGGCATAGTCGCGCCATTCGCCACACGCCACCATCCGCCCATAGAGATCGAGAATCCGGTCGAGTTCCCTGCGATCGAAAGTCACCCGTGCCGTCAGGCCCGGGGGTGAGCCCGCCGCACGGGCCAAGCTTATGGGCTCCACGTCTCCCATTGCCTCTCCTTCCCATTGGCTGGCGCGGCGCACAACATTGCCGACGCTCCATGATCGTCGGGGGGGCGCGCCCTTTCAAGAGGGTCCGTAGCCGGCGGCGCACTGAGGTC
Source organism: Xanthobacter agilis (assembly GCF_021730435.1). Taxonomy (GTDB): domain Bacteria; phylum Pseudomonadota; class Alphaproteobacteria; order Rhizobiales; family Xanthobacteraceae; genus Xanthobacter; species Xanthobacter agilis. The sequence continues at coordinate 21,670 of NZ_JABWGX010000030.1, read as the reverse complement.
GGCCTTTTTTGATGCCGCCGTGCCCATCACGCCAACGTTAGGAGAATCACAGTGTCGCCGGATTTCGGCCCATTGCCCGCCGTTCGGAGGGACGAAAGTGTTTCTCGTAGCAGGGCCGGTTCGTGAGGCGCCCCGGTTATCCCAGCCCCCCAGCCCCACCGGGGCGAATCCGAACCGGCCACTGCTACGCAACAACTTCAGACCCCCAAGTTGAGCCGCCCTTACGGGCGGCTTCTTTTTTGAGGTGCGCGCAGGCGTCGCGCGCCCGTCGTCAGCTATTGAAGGGCGAGGAGCGTCGCGCCGAGAATGGGGCCGGGCGCCGAGGAGGTGCCGGCTTGCAGGAGGATGGCGATTTGGTCCACCTCGTCCCGCTGGATATCGCTCAGCTTGATCTTCAGGCGCTGTTTTGCGCCGTCCCATGTGCCGAGCGGCATCCACCCCCGCACGACATTGGAATACGTGACATCACGGCCGCCGTTCTCCCCGCGATCGATGGTCACCGACTTGGAGCTGGCCACCGGGCAAGCCCATAGCTCGGCGCCTTCCGGAGGGGCCGCGGACTCGGGAATCTCGATTTCCATCACATCCCCGTTCCGCCGCGCCTTGATGGGGACGCTCAAGGCCCGGCCGTTGCTCGGGTCGCTTATGATCGCGCGCTGAAGCGCCGCCCGGTCGCTGCCCTTGACCGCGTGCACGCCATCCACCACCGCCTGCGGCGTGTAGATCTTGTGATCGGCGCGCTTCTCCGCATAGGCCTTCTGGCGCACGGAATGGCCGTGCAGCGCCAGCGTGTCTTTCCAGCCGATATAGTCCCAATAGTCCACCGGCATGGTCAGAACGATCAGCCGCGGATCCTTGGCCAGCTCGGCAAATAAAGCATCAGCCGGGGGACAGGACGCGCATCCCTGGCTCGTGAACAGCTCGACCACCGCCTTGGGCTGGCTCTGCGCCACGGCCGGAACGGCAACAAGGGATATGGCGAAGGCGAGAGCTGTGCGCGTGAACATCATCTTCGCAATGATCGATGCTGAAAGGAAGCCGCATTGGGGATAGCGGACGCGGCCCGCCTCCACCAGTCACAAAGGGGTGTCACGCCCTTCGTCCGGGCACAAAGTCCGTCGCGCATTGCGACAGGCATGAAAAAGGCCGGTCCGGATTGCTCCGGGCCGGCCGTTTGATGTCGCTTCAGGCGATCAGGCCGCGAGCGAGCGCAGCACGTAAGGCAGGATGCCGCCGTTGCGGAAGTAATCGAGCTCGTCCAGCGTATCGATCCGGCAGATGAGGTCGACGTTCTTGACCGAGCCGTCGGCGAACTTGATTTCGGCGGTCAGGGTCTGGCGGGGCTTCAGGTCGCCCTCGATGCCCTTCAGGGTGACGATCTCGTCGCCCTTGATGCCGAGCGTCTGCCAGCTTTCGCCGTCCTTGAACACCAGCGGCACGATGCCCATGCCGACCAGGTTCGAGCGATGGATGCGCTCGAAGGACTGGGCGACGACGGCACGCACGCCGAGCAGCTTGGTGCCCTTGGCCGCCCAGTCGCGCGACGAGCCGGTGCCATATTCCTTGCCGGCGAACACCACCAGCGGCACGCCCTCGGCCTTGTACGTCATGGCCGCGTCGTAGATGGCGAGCTGCTCGCCGTCCGGATAATGGACGGTCACGCCACCTTCCACGCCGGGAACCATCTGGTTCTTGATGCGGATGTTGGCGAAGGTGCCCCGCATCATGATTTCATGGTTGCCGCGACGGGTGCCGTACTGGTTGAAGTCCACTGGGCGCACCTGATGGTCGATCAGGTACTTGCCCGCCGGAGAGGCCTGCTTGATGGAGCCGGCCGGCGAGATGTGGTCGGTGGTGATGGAGTCGAGGAACAGGCCGAGCACGCGGGCGTCGATGATGTCCTTCACCGGCTCCGGGGTCTTCTGCATGCCCACGAAGTAAGGCGGATTCTGCACATAGGTCGAGGCATCCTGCCAGGCATAGGTCTGGCCTTCCGGCGCCTGGATCTTCTGCCAGTGCTCATCACCCTTGAACACGTCCGAATACTTTTCCTTGAACATCTTCTTGGTGATGTTCTCGCGGATGTACGCGGCGATTTCCTTGTTGGAGGGCCAGATGTCCTTGAGGTAGACCGGCTTGCCATCCTTGTCGGTGCCGAGCGGCTCGGTGGTCAGGTCCACCTGGAGCGAGCCGGCGATCGCATAGGCCACCACCAGGGGCGGGGAGGCGAGGTAGTTCGCCTTCACGTCCGGGTTCACGCGGCCTTCGAAATTGCGGTTGCCGGAGATGACGGCGCCCGCGACCAGGTCATTCTTGTTGATCGCCTCGGAGATGGCTTCCGGCAGCGGGCCGGAATTGCCGATGCAGGTGGTGCAGCCGAAGCCCACAAGGTTGAAGCCCAGGGCGTCGAGATCTTCCTGCAGGCCGGACGCCTTCAGATAGCCCTCGACCACCTGCGATCCGGGCGCGAGCGAGGTCTTCACCCACGGCTTGGACTTCAGGCCCTTCTTCACCGCCGCCTTGGCCAGCAGGCCGGCGGCGATCAGCACCGAGGGGTTGGAGGTGTTGGTGCAGGAGGTGATGGCGGCGATCACCACGTCGCCATGACCCACCGTATAGTCCGCGCCGGTCACCGGAACGCGCTTGGCAACCTCGCCGGGCTTCTTGAACTCGCCTTCCAGAGCGGCGATGAAGCCGGCCTTGGAATCAGAGAGCAGCACCCGGTCCTGCGGCCGCTTCGGGCCGGCGAGCGAGGGCAGAACGCTGTCGAGGTCGAGCTCCACGGTGTCGGTGAACACCGGATCGGGAGTGTCCTTCTTGCGCCACATGCCCTGGGCCTTGGAGAACTTCTCCACCAGCTTGACGCGGCTGTCCTTGCGGCCGGTCTCGTCCAGATAGTCGATGGTCTCGCTGTCGACCGGGAAGAAGCCGCAGGTGGCGCCGTATTCAGGCGCCATGTTGGCGATGGTGGCGCGGTCGGCGAGGGAGAGGTGGTCCAGGCCGGGGCCGTAGAATTCCACGAACTTGCCCACCACGCCCTTCTTGCGGAGCATCTGGGTGACGGTGAGCACGAGGTCGGTGGCGGTGATGCCTTCCTTCAGCTTGCCGTCGAGCTTGAAGCCGATCACCTCGGGAATGAGCATGGAGATGGGCTGGCCGAGCATGGCCGCCTCGGCCTCGATGCCACCCACACCCCAGCCGAGCACGCCGAGGCCGTTCACCATGGTGGTGTGCGAGTCGGTGCCCACCAGTGTGTCTGGGTATGCAACAACCACCTTTTTACCGTCGATCTTCTCCTCGCGGGTCCAGACCGTCTGGGCGAGGTACTCGAGATTCACCTGGTGGCAGATGCCGGTTCCGGGCGGGACCACGCGGAAGTTGTCGAACGCGCTCTGACCCCACTTCAGGAAGCGGTAACGTTCCTGATTCTGCTTGTATTCTTCCTCGACATTCTTCCCCAGGGCTTTGTTCGAGCCGAAGAAATTGACGATCACCGAGTGGTCGATGACGAGGTCGACAGGCACCAGCGGGTTGATCTTGGCGGGGTCGCCACCGAGGGCCACCATGGCGTCGCGCATGGCGGCAAGGTCCACCACGGCGGGCACGCCGGTGAAGTCCTGCATCAGCACGCGGGCGGGGCGGTAGGCGATCTCTTTTTCCGCCTTGCCCTTGTTGTTGATCCAGTCGGCGACCGAAAGGATGTCGTCCTTGGTGACCGAGCGGCCATCTTCGAAGCGCAGCAGGTTCTCCAGGAGCACCTTCATGGAGAAGGGCAGGCGGGAAATCCCCTCGAGCCCATTCTTCTCCGCGGCTTCAAGGCTGTAATAGACGTATTCGTGGTCGTCCACCTTGAGGGTGGTGCGGCACTTGAAGCTGTCGAGGGATGTCACGGCGCGTTCTCTCCGTTGTAATGACGATCAACGCCAATAATCAAAGGTGGTCGGAGCGGCACCCCACCACCTCGAAAGGTGCGGTTTGGCGGCTTTATAGAGCCATTTCAAAGCGCGGTCATGCGCTAAGAAGAGGGAATGCGCAATGCATCCAAAGCAGGGGTCATGACGGGCTTTTCCATCGCTGCCCTCACCGGCGACAAACTGAGCTGCCGGCGCGGTTTCAAGCCGCTTTTTCGAGACCTGGACCTCACCGCCCGAGCCGGCCGCGCGCTGGTGGTGACGGGACCGAACGGGGCCGGCAAATCGTCGCTGCTGCGCCTCCTGGCTGGGTTGCTCGCGCCAAGCGCGGGAAACGTGCGCCTGTCCGGTGGCCCGGAGGAGGGCGGATTGCGGGAGCATCTGCATTATTTAGGCCACGACGATGCGGTGAAGGGGGCTCTCACGGTGGCCGCGAACCTTGATTTCTGGCGGCAGGTGCTCGGACCCACGGGCAGCGACGTGGAAGAAGCATTGGACGAGGTCGGGCTCGGCGGGCTGGGGCGGCTTCGCGCATCGGTGCTTTCGGCGGGGCAGAAGCGGCGGCTCGCCATCGCCCGGCTCCTGGTGTCGCAGCGGCCCATCTGGATCCTCGACGAGCCGACCACGGCCCTCGATGTGAAGGCGCAGGCGCAATTTGCGGCATTCGGACGCGCGCACCTGGCGGCCGGTGGCATTCTTGTCGCCGCCACCCATGCGCCGCTCGATCTCGGCGAAGCGGATGAATTGAATTTGTCGGGGCGAGCGATTCCCCTGCGCACCGAGGAGTTCGACTCATGATGGGCGCCTTCTTCGCCGTGGTGCGGCGCGATCTCGCGCTCTCCATGGGCTCCGGCGGGGGCGCGGGGCTGGGTGTGGTGTTCTTCCTGTCGGTGGTCACGGTGCTGCCGTTTGCCGTGGGGCCGGATCTGGTGCTGCTCGCGCGCATCGGCCCCGCCATTTTGTGGATCGGGGCGCTTCTGGCCAGCCTCATCGGCCTGGAACGCCTGTTCGCCGCCGATGCGGAAGATGGCTCCCTGGATGCTCTCACCTTGTCGGCCATGCCCTTGGAGCTGACCGCCGCCGCCAAGGGTCTCGCCCACTGGATCGCCACCGGCCTACCCCTGGTGGTCGCGGCTCCGGTGCTCGCGCTGATGTTGAACCTGGAGCCGGCGGCCATCGCCGCCGTGGTGCTGACCCTGCTGGTGGGCACGCCGGCGGTCACTTTCCTAGGGCTCGTGGGCGCGGCGTTCGCCGGTGCGTTCAGGCGCGGCGGGCTGTTGATCGCGGTGCTCGTGATTCCCCTCACGATTCCCGTCCTGATCTTCGCCGTGGCCGCCACGACTTCGGCGGTGACCGGGCCGGTGCCGTTCGACACGCCGTTCCGGGTGCTGCTGGGGCTCGCCTTGTTCTCCGTGGTCCTGGGGCCGGTGGCCGCGGCCGCGGCATTGCGGGCGGCGCGGGGCTGAGCCGCGCCCGCCATCAGGGGCGGGGCTCCACCTCCTCCACGGCGAGCGGTGCCGCAGCCAACTCGGCCTGAAGCGCGGACAAATGCTGACGCGCGGCTTCGGTGGCCGCCTGCTCGATGGCGCGATAGCGCGTCACCACCGCGAGGCCGAGCGGGGTCAAGGCGGTACCGCCGCCGTGCTTGCCCCCGGTGCGGGCGGACACGAGCGGGGAGGGGAACAACTTGTTCAGCTCCTCCACCAGTTCCCAGGCCCGCCGGTAGGACATGTTCATGGCGCGTCCGGCGGCGGAGATGGAGCCGAAGGCCGCGATCTTCTCCAGAAGCTCGATCTTCCCCGGTCCGATGCGGCTGCCCGGTTTCAGGTCAATTCTCACGCTCAGCGAGGCCATCATGCTTTCCCGGCCGGAGCACCGCCACCGGTGGCGGTGCTGGCCTTCACTCTAACAAATGCGGACACGCCTTGTCGCTATTCCCGTTGCGATATAACGTTATGATGACACGCAACGGGGAATGGCGTTCATGTTCGTCCGGCAATTGCAATATCTCGTCGCGGTCGCGCGCGAGGGGCACTTCGGGCGCGCGGCGGGGACGTGCCACGTCTCCCAGCCCACCCTGTCGGCGGGCATCCGTCGGCTGGAGGACGAGCTGGGCCTGCCCCTGGTCATCCGCTCGCACCGCTTCCTGGGACTGACCGAGGACGGCGAGCGCGTGCTCACCTGGGCCCGGCGCATGGTGGCGGACTATGACGGCCTGCTTCAGGAATTGTCGGGGACCTCCGCCGGCCTGTGCGGTGTGCTGCGCCTGGGGGCCGTGGCCGCCGCCATGCCGGTGCTGTCCTCATTGGTGAACAGCTTCTGTGGGCGTTATCCGGATGTGCGGGTCCAGGTGCTGCCGCTCGCCGCCGGGGAGGTTCAGCGCCGCCTGGACGAACGCGAGCTGGATGCCGCCGTGACCATCACCGCCCTTGATCCTCTCGCCCGAGTGCGGACCGCGGACCTCTATGAGGAACGATATGTCCTGCTCACCAGCCACCCCGCGTCCCTGCGTGGCGCCATGGGCGTCGTCTCCTGGGCGGACGCCGCCGAATATCCGCTCTGTCTGCTGACGCGTGACACTGAAAGCCGGCGCATCATCGACCGCATATGGGCCAGCCTGGATGTAGCGTCACAGCCACGGGTGGAGGTCGGGGATTTTCCCGCGGCATGGTCGCAGGTGCGTACGGGTGGCTGGGCCACCATCGTGCCCCACAGCTTTATCGAAACCATCGATCTGCCGGGGGGCATCGCGGCTCTCGCGCTGATTGAGCCCGAGTGGCGATCCCTCGTCTGCCTGGCGATTTCGGATCGCGATCCGCCGGCGCCCCTGGCGGCCGCGCTGCTGCGGCACGCCCAGCAGCGTCATGAGCCATCACCTGCGAAAGCCGATATTCGTGAGCCCGCGCACGCGTGATGGGAGGCTCTGCGCGTTGTGTCGACACCGGGCACAGTCGCCTGCGCCCGGTGTCTGTCGCGTCGAGTACTCCCACCACGGAGTTCGGGGAAGCGGCGGCGCGCCGCTGAAGGCTTGAAACAGCTAATTGAGCGGCGACACGGCGGAGGATGGCGCGTTCGGCGCCTCGCGCTCGAGCCGGTGGCGGGCAATTTCGAAGGCCTTGAACAAGGCGTCGTTCAGGGAGAACGCCATCTCGAACCCGTCGGCCGTCGTCAGCGTCAAGATCAGCTTGCCGGGCTCGGCCGCCTGCTCGATCCGCACCTGCGCGGTCGGATAGACGAACCGCAGGCTTTCATCCCCATGGCGGGCGCGCAGTAGCGCGGCCATCATGCGCGGCAGTGTCATCACCAAGGATTGAAGACATGCGCTCGGCAGGTCGAGGTCGCAGATGGAGCCATCCGGCTGGGCGAACCCCATGCGGAAACGGCTGCCGTCCACGGCCATTTCGCAGCTCACGAGGTCCTGCCCGACGATCTCCTGGCGTGGCATGTCGCCGTCACTCCCTGATATGATCGGATCAGCACCTTCAACGCTATATTCAGTGAGATATAGCGCAGGTCAAGAGGGGAGTCAGCGTCCGGTCGCCGGCGGCGCGCCTGCGACCGTGAGGCAACGGCGTGCACCTTCCCTCCGCCGCACGCGCGCTCTAGAACATGTCACATGTCGCTTCTCGACCTCGCCAATCCGGTTCGCTTCTTGAGCCTCTCGGCCCGCCTGCTGCCTGTTCTGGCGGCGGCGACGGTGCTGGTGCTGGCCGTGGGATTCTGGCTCGCCTTCCGCGCGCCGCCCGACTACCAGCAGGGCGAGACCGTCAAGATCATGTACATCCATGTGCCGTTCGCTTGGCTCGGCATGTTTGGCTACAGCCTGATGGCGCTGTCCTCCATCGGCATCCTGGTATGGCGCCACCCGCTGGCGGACGTGGCGCATAAGGCGGCCGCGCCGATCGGCGCCACCTTCACGGCCCTGTGCCTCATCACCGGTTCGCTGTGGGGGCGGCCCATGTGGGGCACTTATTGGGTGTGGGATGCGCGGCTCACCTCGATGCTGGTGCTGCTGCTGCTCTATCTCGGCCTGATGGCGCTGCGCGCGGCCATCGACGATTCGAATCGCGCCGGTCGCGCCGCCGCCGTGCTCACCCTGGTGGGCTTCATCAATGTGCCCATCGTAAAATTCTCGGTGGACTGGTGGAACACCCTGCACCAGCCGGCGTCGGTGTTCCGCATGGGCGGTTCCACCATCGATTCGAGCCTGCTGTGGCCGCTCCTGACCTGTGCCGTGGGTTTCACCTTGATGTTCATGACGCTTCACATGATTGGCATGCGCACTGAGATCCTGCGGCGCCGCGTTCAGGCGCTGGAAGCACGTGCGGCCGCCGAGGCCATGGCCTAGGAGCGCGCCCATGGACCATCTGTTCTTCATCGCCGCCGCCTATGGCGTCTCCCTCCTCGGGCTCGGCTTGCTGACGGGGTGGGCCCTCATGTCCTATCGTCATGAGCAACGGGCCTTGGCCGAACTGGACGCTCGGGGCCTGCGCCGTCGCGCCCGCCCCGCCGCATCCCAAGGAACGGCCAGGGACGGCGCTGCCGGCGCGTCCCGAAGTGATCCGCTGGTGGAGCCGAAATGACCGAGCCGACGTCCCCGCCGCCCGCCGCCGATCCGCAGATCGCGAAGCCGCGCCGGCGGCTCTGGCTGGTGGCGCTGCCCCTGGTGCTGTTCCTGGCCCTCGCGGCGCTGTTCTTCTCGCGTCTGGAAACCGGCGGCGATCCCTCGCGCATTCCGTCGGCCCTGGTGGGGCGCCCGGCGCCGCAAGTGGTGCTGGAGCCCTTGCCCGGCCTCAATCGCGGCAGCGAGCCGGTCCCCGGCTTCGACGTGGCGCAGTTGAAGGGCAAGCCGACCCTGGTGAACGTGTGGGCCTCCTGGTGCGCGCCCTGCCGGGAGGAGCATCCGCTTTTGATGCGGATCGCGCAGGATCCCCGCGTGCGCCTGGTCGGCCTGAACTATAAGGATGCGCCGGACAATGCCCGCCGCTTCCTGGGGCAGAACGGATTGCCCTATGCCGCCGTCGGTGTCGATCCCAAGGGGCGCGCCGCTATCGACTGGGGCGTGTATGGTGTGCCGGAAACCTTCGTGCTCGATCGCGACGGCATGATCGTCCACAAATTCGTCGGGCCGCTGACCCAGGAGACGGTCAACACCACCCTTCTGCCCCTCATCGCCAAACTCTCCGCGCCGGCCTCCTGACGGGCGGGGGCGTCGGGTCGTCCCATGGTCTTCTCTGCTGAAGAAATCGAGCGCTACGCCCGCCATATCGTTCTGCGCGACGTGGGCGGTCCCGGTCAGCAGAGATTGAAGGGGGCAACCGTGCTCGTGGTGGGCGCGGGCGGCCTCGGCGCCCCGGCGCTGCTATATCTGGCCGCCGCGGGCGTCGGCCACCTGGTGGTGGTGGATGACGACACGGTTTCGCTCTCCAATCTCCAGCGGCAGGTGATTCACCGCACCGACGATATCGGCCGTGCAAAGACGGACAGCGCGCGCGACGCTATCTCCGCCCTGAACCCTCATGTGAGCGTGGACGCCATTCCGGTGCGTCTGGATGCCCGCAACACGCTGGGTCTCATCGAAACGGTAGATGTGGTCGTGGACGGCTCCGACAATTTCGCCACGCGATATCTGATCTCGGACGCCTGCGTCCTGGCGCGCAAGCCATTGGTGACGGCGGCGCTCGGCACCTTCGATGCCACCATCACCACCATCCGGGCCCATGAGCGTCGCCCCGATGGCGTGCCGAATCCCACCTATCGCTGCCTGTTTCCGGAGCCGCCGCCGCCCGGCCTGGTGCCCGCCTGCGCGGAAGCCGGCGTGCTGGGGGCGGTCGCGGGCCTCGCCGGGTCGATCGCGGCGCTGGAGGCGATTCGCGCCATCGTCGGTTTCGGCGAGGGGCTGGTGGGTCGCCTCTTGATGATCGACGCCGCCGACATGCGCTTCGAAACGCTGACCTACGCCTGGGATCCCGACAACCCGCTGACGGGGGAGACGCCCACAATTACCGACCTCTCGGCCCATATGCCGGCAGGCTAAGTCCACGCATCCGCTCCAGTGATGCGCGAGGAAATTCCAGCATCACTTTGATATTAAAGTTAATTTCCAATTCTTCGTGCAAAGGTTGAGGCGCCCGGCCCCTCCCTTTCCACTGTCCGGGCGGAGAAGGGGCTCGGGCCGGTCTCACTGCCCCTTGCGAGCGTTGGCGGCGAAGCGCACGGCTTCTTCCCCGGCGCGAAACAGGGCCTTGGCCTTGTTCACGCATTCCTGCTGCTCGCTCTCGGGCACCGAGTCGTAGACGATGCCGGCGCCCGCCTGCACATACATGCGGCCGTCCTTGACCACGGCGGTGCGCAGGACGATGCAGGTGTCCATGTCGCCATTGGCGCTGAAATAGCCGATGGCGCCGGCATAGATGCCGCGGGCATCCTTCTCCAGCTCGTCGATGATCTGCATGGCCCGTACCTTCGGAGCGCCCGACACGGTGCCCGCCGGGAAGCCCGCGGCCAGCGCATCGAGGGCATCGCGGCGCGGATCGATCTCGCCTTCCACGTTGGAAACGATGTGCATCACCTGGCTGTAGCGCTCGATGAAGAAGCTGTCGGTGACGGTGACGGTGCCCACCTTCGCCACCCGCCCCACGTCGTTGCGGCCGAGGTCGAGCAGCATCAGATGCTCGGACCGCTCCTTGGGGTCGGCGAGCAGTTCCGCGGCGAGGGCTTCGTCCTCCGCCGGCGTGGCACCACGCCGGCGCGTGCCGGCGATGGGGCGGATGGTGACCTGGCCCCCGCTTAGACGCACCAGGATTTCCGGGCTTGAACAGACCACCGAGAAGCCGGAGAAATTGAAATAGACGAGAAACGGCGCGGGATTGACCCGCCGCAACGCGCGATACAGCGCGAAGGGCGGCAGGGTGAAGGCGCTTTCGAATCGCTGCGACAGCACCACCTGGAAGATGTCGCCGGCGCCGATATATTCCTTGGCCTTCTCGACCATGGCGCGATATTCGGCCGGATCGGTATTGGAGTGCGCTTCCACAGCCTCGTGGAACGGCTCCGGGTCCGGATGGACCACCGCGCTGTCCAGCGCCGCCACCACCCCGTCAAGACGCTCGAGCGCCGACTCATAGGCGGCCTGCGGCGTCACGCCGGGCTTCGGGCGCACGGGGGTGACCGCCGTCAGCTCGTCCTTCACCGAATCGAACACCACCATGAGTGTCGGCCGGATCAGCAGGGCATCCGGCACGCCGATGACATTGGGCTTGGCCGCCGGCAGGCGCTCCATCTGCCGCACCATGTCATAGCCCAGGTAGCCGAAGACGCCGGCCGCCATGGGCGGCGCGCCTTCGGGCAGGTCGATGGCGGATTCGGCAAGGAGGCTGCGAATCGCCGCGAGCGGCGGCTCGGAGCAGGGGGAGAAAGCTCCGGCGTCGATGCCCGGCGCGCGGTTGATCTCGGCCTTGCCCGCCTCGACCCGGAACAGCAGGTCGGGCTTGAGGCCGATCATGGAATAGCGCCCGCGCGCCTGCCCGCCTTCCACCGATTCGAGCAGGAAGGCGTTGGGCAGGTCGCCGGCCAGCTTCAGGAAGGCCGAGACGGGGGTTTCGAGATCGGCCACCAAAGTGGTGGAGACCACCTGCGCCTCGCCCTTGAGATAGCGGCGCGCGAACAGCTCGAAGTCCGAAGGTGCGTTCATTTCTCCCTCCGGCTCATTTGGTCGGTGCGCCCACCGACTGGGCGTAGACGTGCTGGTTGATCTTCACGCCGATCTGCTTCTGCAGGGCGCTGAGATACTGCACCAGGAAGTCGTTTTCGAGCTGGCGGGACAGGTCCTCGGCCACGCGCGCATCGGCGTCGGTCGGCGGCGGTACGATCACCTTGGTGACCTGGAACACGATGCGGCCCGGTTCCTTGGCGGCGGGAGCAAGGCCGAAGCCGCCGTCCTTGGCATCGAACACGGCCTGGAGGCTCTCGGGGGAGAAGTTGCCCTCCGCCCGCCCGCGCCGCAGGGCATCGGCGACCTGGAGGGGAAGCTCCGCCTCGCCCGCCACCTGGGCCAGGGGGGTGCCGGCTTCTGCCTTGGCGAGCAGGGCCTTGGCCTTTTCATCCACCGCCTTGGCGGTTTCCTCCTCGGTCCAGCGGGCGGCGACGGCCGCCTTGGCCTCCTCGAACGTGCGATCGCGTGAGGGGGTGACAGCGTTGGTCTCGTACCAGATGAAGCCGCCGTTCTGCGGAAGCTGGACGGTGTCGGTCTCCACGCCCGGCGCCGCCGCGAACGCCCCGGAGATCACCTCCTGCCCACCAGGTACATCCACCGTCTTGTCCACGGCGTCATGGCCCGAACGATCAACGGCGTCGAACACCTGGATCTTGAGGCCAAGCTTCTCCGCGGTTTCGGCCAGGGTGGCGCCGGAAGCCCGCTGGTCTTCCACCGCGTCATGCTTGTCGAGCAGCTCGCGGCGGGCCTTGGCCAACACCAGTTCCTGCACCAGATCGGCCTTCACGTCGTCGAAGGGGCGTGTGGTGCCGGGCTCGATCTTCGCCACATGCACCAAAGCGGTGCCGAATCGACCCTGGACCGGCTCGCTCGTGGCCCCGTCCGCCAAGCCGAAGGCGGCCTCGGCGATCTTCGGGTCGATGATCCCGGCCTTGGCGACCAGACCCAGGTCGGTGTCCTTCGGCGTCAGGCCGCGGGCCGCGGCAATGTCGGCGAACGCGCTGCCGGCCTTGATCTTCGCGGCCGCTTCAGCCGCCTCCTCCGGCTTGGAAAAGACGATCTGCTGTACCTCGCGGCGCTCCGGCGTGCCGAAGCGGGACAGGTCGCGGTCATAGGCGGCGCGCGCGTCCGCGTCGGTGACCGTGATGCCGGCGGCAAGCGCCTGGGGCGTCAGCGCCAGCACCGAGATCTTGCGATATTCGGGAGCGCGGAAGGCCACTTTGTGCGCGTCGAAATAGGCCGTGAGCTGCGCGTCCGTGGGGGCGGGGAGGGCGCCGGCCGCCCCCGCTGTCACCAGGAGGTAGGACACGTTGCGCAATTCGCCGTCATAGCGATGCAGGGCGTCGAGCAAGGTTTTCGGCGCGACGATCCCGGCGCCGAGGGCGTCGATCACCTGCCCGCGCAGGGCGCGCTTCTTTTCGCTGGCGACGAAGCGCTGCTCGGTCAGGCCGTTGGCGCGCAACAACTGGTCGAAATAAGCGGCATCGAAGCTGTCGGCGCCGGGCCGGCGATAATTGGGATTGCTGGCGATGGCGGCGGCGATCTGCGCGTCCCCCACCGCAAGACCCAGGCGCCGCGCCTCCTCATCCAAGGTGGCATCGGCGATCATCTGGTTGAGGATCTGCCGGTCGAGACCGAAAGCGCGGGCCTGCTCGGTGGTGAGGCCCTTGCCGGTGCTGCGACCGATGCGCTGGATCTGCTCCAGGAACTGGTTGCGGTATTCGGCCGCGGAGATATCCGTGTCGCCCACGGTCGCCACCGTGGTCGCGCCAAAGCCGCGAAACACGTCGGCGATGCCCCACACCACGAAGCTGGCGGTCAACAGGAGAAGGAAGATCTTGGCGATCCAGCCGGAAGCACCCTTGCGGAGAGTCTGAAGTACCATCGTCCATTCGTTCGCTAGGCGCGGCGCGGGCCGGCGCTGAGGCGGCGCATCATAGGGAGCGGCAGGGGACCCCGCAACGGCGGTTCACCACGCAATTGCGCCCGTTTGCGGGCTTTTGCGGGCTCTGCTAGGTGACATCCCCATAACAAGGATCGCAACGACACCTTTTGGAGATGCCCATGTCCCCAGCCCGCCGCATTCTCATCGCCGGCAATTGGAAGATGAACGGCCTGCGCGCGGCCAAGAGCGAGCTGCGGGGAATCGTGGCAGGTCTTGACCCGACCCTGCAATCCAAGGTGGATCTCCTGGTGTGCCCGCCGGCAACCCTGCTTGCGGGATTTGCCGCCGATGTGGCGGGCAGCCCGATCATGCTGGGTGGCCAGGATTGCCATTTCAACGCCTCGGGCGCCCATACCGGCGACATCTCCCCGGACATGTTGAAGGACGCGGGGGCGGTGGCGGTGATCGTCGGTCATTCCGAGCGGCGCGGCGACCATGGCGAGGGCGATGCCGTGGTGAATGCCAAGACGAAGGCCGCATGGCGCGCGGGCCTGCTGCCGGTCGTCTGCGTCGGCGAGACCCTCGCCGAGCGCGATGCGGGCGATGCCGCCGCCGTGGTCGCGCGGCAGATCCGCCAGTCGATTCCGGAAGGGGCGACGGCTCAGAATCTGGTGGTCGCCTATGAGCCCATCTGGGCCATCGGCACCGGTCGCACCCCCACCCCTGAGGATGTGGCGCAAGTGCACCACGCCATCCGCGCGGTTCTCACCGAGCGATTCGCGGCCGAGGCGCAGGGCATCCGCATTCTCTACGGCGGGTCGGTGAAGCCCGACAATGCCGCGATTCTTCTGGCTGTCCCCGATGTGGATGGCGCCCTGGTGGGGGGCGCGAGCCTGAAGGCTGCGGACTTTCTCGCCATCGCCCGCGCCGCGATCTGAGGCGCCCCGAAGCCCGAGCGGGAAGGGCGCTTTCGCCCTTTCCCGCTCGGGGGCCGCCGGATCAGAAGCTGACGAGACCGATAAGCTGCTGCACCAGGCTCAGGTCTTCGCCGCTGGTGGGCGTGGTCTGCGACACGAAGTCGAACACCTTGCCGTCCTTCATCCCGTACTGGGCGATGCGGGTTACCCGGTTGTTCTTGTCGAAATAGATGGCGAGTACCTTCTGCTCGGTGATCTCCGGCTTCAGGAAGGCGACCTTCTTGGCGGTCTGGGAGATGTAATAGAAGACCTGCCCGTTCACGGTGGCGACCGTGGAGGGGGTGCCGAGCACCAGCAGCACCTGTTCCTGGCTCGAGCCGACGGGCACCTGTTCCAGCGCGCCTTCACTCAACACATAGCCACGCTGGTAGATCCGCGTGATGCCGGACACGGATGTGCCGGAGCCACCAACCGCATTGGCGCAGCCGGCAAGGGATGTTGCGGCCAACAACATGGCCAGCGCCGCCGGCGCTGTTCCGCGGCGGCGGTCGCGGGCCGCTGCGTCCTGCTTTTGCGGCGCCCACCGCGAGTGTCCGATGTGCCGTGTCACCACACGCATCCCCATAAGTTGACGCCCCCGGCCCATGGCCGGACGCCGCCGCCCGATTGACATACCACACGAGCGCGGGCGCTCGCGCCATGCTTTCTCATCCTCGGCCAATGGCCGATCGACACCGCGGCGCCGAGCCCCAGCCCCGGCGGGGCACCGCTTCGTCTGCGCAGGAGCTCCTGCTCAGGAAGCATCTTGCGCCGCAGGACTCTTGCGCCGCCGCCGACGGCGCGTTACGCCGCTGGCCAGACCCTTCGGCCCAAGGCCGGTTCGCCGTTTGGCGCATTCCAGCAGATCCTTCAAGGATGCGATGTTCAAACTGTTTCGCCCCTCCAAGACCCGCGCGGCATTCCGCGCGACCATCGAGCGCCTGTATGGCGCGATCGTGGCACAGTCGCGGCGAGAGGCGTTCTACACCGACTTCGGCGTGCCCGACACGCTGGAGGGCCGGTTCGAAATGGTGCTTCTGCACACGATTCTCGTCTGTCATCGCCTGAAGGATGGTGTCGAGGCCGAACGCGCGCTGTCCCAGGGGGTGTTCGACACCTTCGCCTCCGACATGGACCGCACCTTGCGGGAAATGGGGATTGGCGACCTTTCAGTGCCAAAGAAGATGAAAAAGATCGGCGGCGCCTTCTACGGTCGCGCGGCCGCATACGACACGGCGCTGGCGGCGCAGGATGATGGTCTGCTCACGGCCGCCCTGGCGCGCAATATTTTCGAAACGGACGCCGACGCGCGGCCGGTTTCCGCACTCGCCGCCTATGTCCGCGCCGCTGTGCGTGAATTGGCGGCGACTCCGTTAGAGAGTCTGGCGCGCGGCGAGCTGAGTCTGCCGCGGCCGGAAGGTGATGCGAGGCTGACATCATGACCCAATCCGCTCCGATCGACCTGCCCTTTCGCCACGTCCTGAGCCTTGCGGAGGTCCCGCCACACGGGCTCGACCTGCGTCTTGAGCCGACCGAGGCGGTGCGCGCCGCCATGGCGAAGCACATGGGCGTGCTCGCGATGCCCGCCTTCGTCGCGACGCTCCACATCGCGCCGGAGGGCGCGGCAGGCTTGCATGTGACGGGCACCGTCGATGCGGCGGTGGTGCAAACCTGCGGCGTCACGCTGGAGCCCTTCGAGGCCCCCGTCCGGGAGCCGGTCGACGTGCATTTCGTGCCCGAAGGCACCGCCTTGCCGGCGCCGGCGGAAGACGACGAGAGCTATGATCCGCCAGACGAGATCGTCAATGGCGCCATAGATGTCGGGGCTCTCGCCAGTGAGTTCCTGGCGCTCGGCATTGATCCTTATCCGCGCAAGCCCGGCGCCGTGTTCGAGCCGCCGGCGGAGGATGCGGCGGCCATTTCGCCCTTCTCCGCGCTGTCGCGCCTCAAGGGCGAGGGCGATGCCTGAGGTTTCCTGCCCACCGAATGGATCGCCATCCCCTACCAACCCGGCCTTTTCCTCGCTTTCTCGCCAGACCCGGTCGCCGATGCCGCGTGCCAGTGCCGCGCGGTGGCGCTCTGTGCCCTTGCCATGTGCCCGTGAGCCGCTATTGTCCGCCCGCCCGGGCACGGCGGCGCGTTGCGGCATGCGAACCTCATTCCCCATGTCGTCATGCGCCCTGTATGACGGTATGAAGGTATCGAGACTCAGAGCGGGCTGCGCCGTGGTGTTCGCCCTGCGCGATGTTGCCCGGCCCGACGCTGGCCATCCGGCATGCATGAAACCAATGGGACTTGCTTTTTAAATGACCGCACCCGTCCGCATCGCTCTCGACGCCATGGGCGGAGACCATGGTCCAGAGACGGTTCTTTCCGGTGCGGAGATCGCCCTCGGTCGCCACCCGGACATGAGCTTCATCCTGTATGGCGATGAGGCGCGTGTGAATGGCGTGCTCGCGCATCATCCCAAGCTGGCGGCGGCCTCGCGCGTTGTCCACACCGACGTGGTGGTGGGCATGGACGACAAGCCGAGCCAGGCGCTCCGGCGCGGTCGCTACAAATCCTCCATGTGGCGTGCCATCGATGCCGTGAAGCTCAAGGAGGCGGACGCCGCCGTGTCCGCCGGCAACACCGGCGCGCTTATGGCCATGGCCAATTTCAACCTGCGCACCATGCCGGGCATCAGCCGACCCGCCATCGCCGGCATCTGGCCCACGCTGCGCGGCGAAAGCGTGGTGCTGGACGTGGGTGCGTCCATCGGAGCGACCTCGAAAAGCCTCGTGGAGATGGCGGTGATGGGGTCCGCCATGGCGCGGGTGCTGTTCGACATCGAATGCCCCTCAGTCGGCCTGCTCAACGTGGGGGTCGAGGAGATCAAGGGCGTCGAGGAGGTGAAGGAAGCGGCGCGCATCCTGCGCGAAGAGAATTGGGGCGTGAACTACCACGGCTTCGTCGAGGGCAACGACATCGGCGCCGGCACCGTGGACGTGGTGGTGACGGAAGGCTTCGCCGGCAACATCGCCCTGAAGACCGCCGAAGGCACCGCCAAGCAGCTTGCGTCCTATCTGCGTGCCGCCATGGGGCGGTCGCTGCGCGCGCGCATCGGCTATCTGTTCGCCCGGGACGCCTTCCAGGCCTTGAAGGAGAAGATGGACCCGCGCCGTTCCAACGGCGGCGTCTTCCTCGGCCTCAACGGCATCGTCATCAAAAGCCACGGCGGCACCGATGCGGAAGGCTTCGCCTCCGCGGTGGATGTCGCTTACGACATGGTGCGCTATGAGCTTCTCGCGCGCATCGAAAAAAGTCTTGTCGGCCATGCGGCATCCGTTACGCCTGCGCCGCAGCCTGCTGGGGTGGAAGGTCAATCGTGAGCGGGATCAGGTCTGTCGCCCGGGGCATCGGCTCGTATCTGCCGGAACGTGTCGTCACCAATGCGGAATTGTCGCAGCGGATTGACACGACCGATGAATGGATTGTGCAGCGCACGGGCATTCGCCAGCGCCACGTCGCGGCCGAGGGGGAGCTCACCTCCCATCTGGCGCTCGTGGCGGCCCGGCGCGCCCTGACCGACGCGGGCTTCGCGCCGGGCGACATTGACCTCATCGTGCTGGCGACCGCAACGCCCGATCAGACTTTCCCGGCGACGGCGGTAACGGTGCAGGCGGAGCTTGGCATCACCCGTGGCGCCGCGTTCGATGTCCAGGCGGTGTGCTCGGGGTTCGTGTTCGCCCTCGCCACGGCCGATGCGCTTCTGAAGTCCGGCGCTTTCGAACGGGCGCTGGTGATCGGCGCCGAGACCTTCTCCCGCATTCTGGATTGGGAGGACCGGGGCACCTGCGTTCTGTTCGGCGACGGCGCCGGCGCCATGGTGCTGGAAGCCGTGCAGCAGGACGACGCCCGCGGCGCCGGCCTGCTCACCACCCATCTGCGCTCTGACGGTCGCCATCGCAACAAGCTGTATGTGGATGGCGGCCCCTCATCCACCGGCACCGTCGGCCATCTGCGCATGGAAGGGCGCGAGGTATTCAAGCACGCGGTGGGCATGATCACCGACGTCATCACCGATGCCTTCGCGGCCACTGGCGAGAGCGCGGACAGCATCGACTGGTTCGTGCCGCACCAGGCCAACCGGCGGATCATCGACGCCAGCGCACAGAAGCTCGGCATCGCGCCCGAGAAGGTGGTGACCACGGTCGACCTTCATGGTAATACCTCCGCAGCCTCCATTCCCCTGGCTTTGGATGTGGCTTGGCGGGACGGTCGCGTGCAGCGCGGGCAACTGGTCTTGCTCGAAGCCATGGGAGGGGGCTTCACTTGGGCGTCGGCATTGCTGCGCTGGTGATGCATTCTTTGGCGCCGATGCGAAGGACCTGAGGGAATTGCGTTGACCAAGCCACTGCGCGGCGGCTAGTTTTTCTATGGTCGCTAGGCTGATGCATCGCGAAGAGATCGCGGCTGCACCGTCATCATCGTGAAGCCTTATCGGTTTGATATCCATGGGGTCTGAGGGCTGAAGTCGCCGAGCAACGCCCCTGGCTTCCGCGGCGGGCTCTCCTTGGGGTCGGGGAAACATATGGCTGGTCGGACTGTGACGCGGGCGGATCTATGTGAGGCCGTCTATCAGCAAGTGGGGCTTTCGCGCACCGAATCCGCCGCACTGGTGGAGCAGGTGCTGAAGGAGATTGCGGATTGCCTGGCGCGGGGCGAAACCGTGAAGCTCTCCTCGTTCGGCTCCTTCGTCGTGCGCGAGAAAGGCGAGCGCATCGGGCGCAACCCGAAGACCGGCCAGGAAGTGCCGATCGAGCCGCGCAAAGTGATGGTGTTCAAGCCATCGAGCATCCTCAAGCACCGCATCAACGGCACCACGCCGGATGGCACGGAAGAGGATTGATAAGGTTACATTTCACCTTACCTTTTCGCGCTATGCCGATGCCGATATGATTCCCGCGTTCCGCATGCGGCGGGCCTCGATTCGTCGAGGCTGGAACCGCTGAGCGGGCGGGGCAGGCAGAGGGTGACGCAAGGTGGGCGACGCGCGCGAGACCGAAAAGGATCCGGACGCCTTCCGGACCATCAGCGAGGTCGCTGACGACCTCAACCTGCCGCAACATGTGCTGCGCTTCTGGGAAACCCGCTTTCCGCAGATCAAGCCGGTGAAGCGCGCCGGCGGGCGGCGGTTCTATCGTCCGGAGGACGTGGACCTGCTGCGCGGCATCCGCCAGCTTCTCTATCGCGAAGGCTACACCATAAAAGGCGTGCAGAAGATCCTGAAAGAGCAGGGGATTCGGCATGTCCAGGACATTGGCGTCGAGCGCGACGTGGCGGTGATGCGGTCGGTCCCCGCAGAGCGACCCGCAACCGCACAGGATGGAGTCATCTTCGGCGGCCTGCTCGGCCTGCTGCCGCGTCGGCGCACCAAGGGGCAGGACGAGGCCGAGCCCGGCGCGCTGCCGCGCGATGTCGAGCTGCCGCTTCCGTTCCCCGACGCGGAGGCCGACCGGGATCTTGCGGAGGATCACGGGGAGCCGGTGGCGCCCCTACCCCCGCGCATACAGGCCCGTGCCCACAGCCTTTCCGAGCGCCATTATGATGATGGCGTCTATGAGGAGCGCGTCTATGAGGAGCGGGAGTTCTCGGTGGAGCCAGCGCCCCGCAGGGAACCCAATCTCGCCCACGAGGAGCGTCTGACGCAGCGACCGCCACAGCGTCGCGCCTACACGCCCGATGAGCCGCCCGAGATGGCCCCGACGCGGCGCGCCGGACCCGCACCGGACGCGGAGCGTCGCGCCGCTCCGTCTCCGCCGATGGCCGACCCCTTGGTTGCGTCGTCTGTCGCTCCTGGAGCTGCCTCCATGACGGCTCCGGCGCCCTCCTTCGCGCCGGAACGGGCGTCCCGCCCCGGCCCGCTGCCGCAGCGTCGCCCGACACGCGGGCCGGCCGCGCACGTCTCGACGGCGCCGGCAGAGGCGTTCGACGATCCGCTGCTGCCGTTCATGCACCATGAACCGCCCCCGGCCGTTGTTGCCGATCCGCTGGAAGAACGGATTCGGCGGCTCAAGGCGCGGGATTCGGGGCCACCCGAGGAATATCTACCGCCGAAGCTGCGTCAGCGTTCCGCCCCGCCACATGAAAGTGCCCCCCTCGCGGAGGAGCAGCGCGCAGTGGCCGCCCGGCAGGAGCGTTCGTCGGCGGACGGCCGTGGCGCGGGCTCCGCGACGGCGTGGCCTGAATTCGCGCGCGCCGCCGCGGCGGCGGAGCAGGACCTCGCGGCCTGGCACGAACACCTGCGCCCGGTGGATCCCCCGGAGGAGGTTTTCCCGTCGCAGCAGGACTTCTGGCATGACGATGAGGCGGCCTATGCCACATCCGAGGCCGAGGCCGAGCCCCCCCTCGACGACGCGTGGCGGGGCAGCGCGCGCGATGAGCCAGAGGTTCCGGACGATGAGGGGCCCGATGCCTGGAGCCCGCATGACGACGACAACGACGATTTTGAGCGGGAGCCCGACGATTTCGCGCCGGAGCCGGAACCCGAACCGAGCGTGACGTCATACCAGGTCAGCGCGCCGGTGACGGCCCGGCTGGGGATGGCGTCTTTGAATGCCGCGCCCGGTGTTGGCAGCGCGATGCGCCTGCCCCCCTCCATCCATCGCGAGGCCGCTATGCCCTCTCAACCCGCCAGCGCCCGCAAGGTTCAAGCCCAGGTGGAAAGCGCCGCCCCGCTGCGTCCGGTCGCGCCGCCCCAGCGATCTCCGGCCGCACCGGCTTCGGAACCGGCGCCCCGTCGCGTGGGGCCGCTGACCGGCCCGCTGGAAGATGATACGCCGGTGACCCTGCCGCCGGCGGGGTCGGGCCCCTGGGGCCGAGGCTTGCAGCAGCCCGCCGGCCCGCGCGAAACGAGGCCGCCGGCGCCAGCCGCGCCGGCTGCGCCATGGCACGGACAACGGGGGGTGTTCGAGGAGCCGGCGGCATCCGCCGCACCCATCGACTCGTATCTGCCGCCACATCTTCGCGGCGAGGCGCCGCGCGTGACAGGGCAGGGCGGCGTAGGGCAGGGCGGCGTGCAGCCTCTCTTGTCTCGGGACGATGTGCACCGCCTGCAGGCGGCTCTTTATGAACTGGGGGAATGCCGGCGGCTGTTGCGGGACGTGACCGAACCGAGCGCTGATTCCACTCAGGTTTGAGGAGGGTCGGGGCGGCCACCTGC
>NZ_JABWGX010000002.1 GCF_021730435.1 Xanthobacter agilis | reverse complement strand
GCCCGCACGCCCACGGCGTGCGGCGTGCGGGCCGAACCGGTTGGCGGTGGTGGTCAGTTGGGGTTGACCACCACCTGATAGACCACATGGCCGCCCTCGAACTGGGGCACATACCAATTGGGCCCGCAGTTCTGATAGACGATGCCGTTGACGATCACCTGCGAGCAGGTGGCCGGCAGCGAATAGACATACGAGCCGATGGCTGCCGCGGTGATGGCCGCGCCGACCGCCGCGCCCGCCACTGCAGCGCTGCCCCAGCCGCCGGGATAATAGGGGCCGGGCCAATAGCCGGGGTGATAGGGCGGATAGGGGCCGGGGCCTGGCGGATACGGGCGCGGGCCAGGCGGATAGGGGCCGGGACCTGGCGGATACGGGTGCGGGCCGGGCGGATAGGGGCCGGGTCCCGGCGGATACGGGTGCGGTCCCGGCGGATAGGGGCCGGGGCCGGGCGGGTGCGGGCCGGGACCGGGCGGGATCGGATGAGGGCCAGGACCCGGCGGGTAGGGATGCGGACCCGGCGGCGGTATGAAGGCATGACCGGGCGGGATCGGGTGGTTGAAGGCCGGATTGGCGTTGAAATGCGGCGCCGCGTTGAAGCGCGGCCCGGCCATGGCGAAGCCGCCGTGGGCGAAGCCGCCGCCCATGCCGCCATGGAAGCCGACACCGGCGGCGATCGCCGCCGGCTGCATCATCAGGGTTGCCAGAGCGAAGGCGCCGGCGGCCGACACGCGCCGCAGAGTGCGCGGGGCGCGGGGCGCGCGGGAGTTCGACATCGCGCGGCTCATCACTTGCCTCCCTTCGGCGCGTCGGCGGGCGTGCCGGGGGCCGGCTTTTCGGCCGGCTTGGCGAAGGAAATGCGCGCCACGTCCTTGCTGGGGGTGAAGGTGAATATGTCGTCGGGAATGGTGGCGGCGGGCACCCAGGCAAGTTGCGCCGTGAAGCGGGGGCTGCCCGGCGCGCGCCGGTCCACCAGGGCCATCTTCAGGGGCAGGGGGACGTCGCCCTGTTGAATCCAGACCTCAAGATCGAGATCCTTGCCGATGAGGGCGTAATGCTCGGTGGCGGTGCCCTCGATCTTGGCGGTGCCCACATAGAAGCCGCGGTCGAACTGCTTCAGCGGCGTCGTGTCCGTGCCCCAGGCGAACAGGTCGGCCAGCGGCACTTCGATGTTCAGGGTCTGGGCGGCGTAGGCCAGGGTATCGCCGACGGAGCCCTTGGCCTCGGTCTGGGCGAAATAGCCGTTGAGCGGCGCGACCACGGTCAGGGTTTTGCCGTCGAAGAAATACTGGCGCGACACCATGTCGGTCTCGCTGTCGATGCGCACATGGTCGGGCCGTTTCACCCAATAGTGCACAAGGCCGCCGATCTCCACCTGGTGCCCCTCTTTCAGGGCCACCTCGATGGTGGTCTTGGCGGTGAGCTCGAAGCTCTTGAGGCCGGCAATATAGTCGCCCATGCGGGTCAAGGCGGCGGCGGCGCCGGGGTCCATGGTGGCGGCCGCCTTGTCTTCCATCTGGTCGGGGGGCGCCGCCGCGGCAAGCGGAACACCGATGCCCGAGACAAGGCTCGCGACGGCGAATGCCGCTGCGGCTTTCATCAGGCCTTTGGGATGCAGCATGAGCATGCCTTTCCTGCTGGGAGGGGCTGGATCATTTTCCGCGCGCAAACACCCGGCGGCAAGTGGTCCAGCGTGTTGCGCCGACACGTTTTCTTTACGCGATCCGATGGCGGATGCGCTTGAAGACGCCCCCGGAAGACGGGTGCCGATTGCTCCGCCGCTGCGATGGCGTCGCGCGACCCCATCGTGCAACCGGTATGTCCATCGGACATCACGACGCCTCTTCAAATACCACACGATGACACACCGCGTCTCCAGGCTCCGCGGCCGGCAAGCGCGCAGCCTGTGGTTCGCATGATCGATTCGCGCAATCCGTCGATGCCACATTACGCTAGAGGAAATCTCTCCCCTGAATAGTCGGTATATTCCCCGCGCGCCCGCCGGCGCTCAGTCGATGTCGAAAACCACGCCCTGGGCCAGCGGCAGGGCATGGCCGAAGTTGATGGTGTTGGTGGCGCGGCGCATATAGGCCTTCCAGGCGTCGGAACCGGCCTCACGGCCGCCGCCGGTTTCCTTCTCGCCACCGAACGCGCCGCCGATTTCGGCGCCGGACGGCCCGATGTTCACGTTGGCGATGCCGCAGTCGGAGCCGGATAGGAAGCGCTCCGCCTCCCGCAGGTCGCAGGTGAAGATGGACGAGGAGAGGCCCTGGCTGACCCCGTTGTTGAGGGCGATGGCGGCATCGAGGTCGCGGTAGCTGAGCACATAGAGGACAGGGGCGAAGGTTTCGGCCGCCACCGTGTCGGTCTGCTCCGGCATCTCCACCAGGGCCGGGCGCACATAGAAGGCGTCGGGCAGCGCGGTGCCGTCGAGCCGGGCGCCGCCGGTGATGGCGCCTCCGGCGTCGCGCGCGGCCTCCAGCGCCACCTGCATGGTGTCGAAGGCGGCGCCGTCGATCAGTGGTCCGACCAGGGTGTCCGCCGCCAGCGGATCGCCCACCCGCACCGAGCCGAATGCGCGCTTCAGCCGCGCCACCAGCTCCGCCTGGATGTCCGCATGGACGATCAGGCGGCGCAGGCTGGTGCAGCGCTGGCCGGCGGTGCCCATGGCGGCGAACGCCACCGCCCGCACCGTCAGGTCGAGATCGGCGGAGGGGCAGACAATGGCGGCGTTGTTGCCGCCGAGTTCCAGGATACCCCGCGCGAAACGCTGGGCGAGCCGCGGGGCCACGGCCCGGCCCATGGCGGTGGAGCCGGTGGCGGAGACGAGGGGCAGGCGTGGGTCGTCCACCAGTGCCTCGCCCAGCTCCCGCCCACCGGGAACGACGCTCAGCAGGCCGTCGGGCGCATCGCCGAAGCGGGCTGCCGCGCGGGCGAACACGGCTTCCACCGCCAGCGCGGTGAGCGGGGTCTTCTCCGAGGGCTTCCACACCACCGGGTTGCCGCACACCAGCGCCAGCGCCGCATTCCAGGCCCACACCGCCACTGGGAAATTGAAGGCCGAGATGACCCCCACCGGACCCAGGGGATGCCATGTTTCCATCATGCGGTGGTCGGGGCGCTCGGTGGCGATGGTGAGGCCGTGGAGCTGGCGCGACAGGCCGGTGGCGAAGTCGCAGATGTCGATCATCTCCTGAACTTCGCCCGCGCCTTCCGACAGGATCTTGCCGGCCTCGATGGTGACGAGCCGGGCCAGGTCGGCTTTGGCGGCGCGCAATTCCTCGCCGAACAGGCGCACCAGTTCGCCCCGGCGCGGCGCCGGCACGGCGCGCCAGACTTTGAAGGCGGCGTCGGCTCGGGCGAGTGCGTCTTCCATCTGGCTGGGGCCGGCGGCGGACACATCGGCCAGGATCTCGCCGGTCAGAGGCGTGCGCGCGGCCATCGCGCCGTAAAGGCGCGTGGCGGGCACCCCCAGCCGCGCGAGGAGGTCGCGCGCTGCGCGCGGAAGCGTGTTCAGGGGAGGAAGGTGGGCCGCCGACACTGACCGTCTCCTTGTGCCTTTGCCTTCCCATAGCGCCGGACCGACGACGAGGGAATGGCGCCGCGCATCCAGTCGGGAACCGGCGTCCGCGACCGTCGTTATCAGGCCGTGGAGGCTCGCCCGGCCGCGGCGCCGCGTGCGACGGCGGGTCCCTCACATGGAGGATCCCATGAGCAATGCTGCCGAAACCGCAGGAAACAGCGCCCGCTCGGTCCCTGGAATCGATGGATTGTCGCTGACCGAGCGTGACCAGATCCGCCGCCGCGCCCGCGCCATCTGGCGCGAGGAAGGTTGCCCGAATGGGCGGGATCGCGAGCACTGGGCGCTGGCGGAACTGCAAGTGCTGAAATCCGCCTTGCGGCCCTGATCGTCCGTCGGCCCGCTCAATTGATACCATCGGCCTCGGTCTTTGACCGGTGCCAAGTGGGTTCGCTCAGGGGCCGCGCGGGTTTGACCAAAGCCTCGTGAGTCGAGCTCACAGGCCTTTGGTAAGAGAGCCCGCAAGGTCGAGGACGCGGGCGCATGCAGCCTCCTGGCTGCGCGCGCCTGCGTGTTCTCCGTTCACTCCGGCACATATGACCTGTCCCAGGGGGCGCCTGAATGCCATGCGGGTCACAACCAAATACCGCAATTTTTGAGACGCTCCATCCGCCCCGTTATCTTCAAGGCTGAGATGCCATCGCTGCTCAGAATACCACCCGACCGTTGATGAAGTAGTTGCGCCCTGCCTGCGGATAGAGCCACTCGGTCTCATATTCGGTATCGAAGATGTTCTGTACCCCCGCCGAGAAGGTGGTCTGGGGGTTGAACTGGTATTCGGCCGAGAGATTGGCCAGCGCATAGCCGTCGGTGCGCACATAATTGAGGGGTCCGACGGACGGATTGGTCCAGCGCGAGGAAGAGAAGGTGGCGCTGGGAATGAGGGTGATGTTGTCCCAGGCCTTCCACTTGGCATAGATGAAGGCGTATTGCTCGGGCGTGCCGGTAGCCTCGATACCCTCGATGGGCGAGCTCAGGTCGATGTGGATGTAGGTGTAGTTGCCGCCGAGCAGGAGAGTGTCCGTGGTCTGCCACTCGGCTTTCAGGATGAAGCCGGTGTTGTTGGAGGTCCCGACATTCTGGTTCTGGGTGATCCAGGTGTCGTTGCTCACGCTCCATTCATCGGTATCGACGCTCTGGATGAGGTTTGTGACCTGGTTGAAGAAGATCGAAGCGCCCAGCGCCAGAGTCTTGTTGAAGGTGTCGCGCCAAGCCAGCTCGTAATTGGTGGCGCGCTCGGCCTGGAGGTCGGGGTTGGCGATGGCGGAGCCGAAGCGGGAGCTGAAGCGCTCGAACAAGGTGGGAAAGCGCGTGCGGCTCGACACCGAGGCATTGATCTGCCCCTTGTCGCTGTAGCGATAGATGCCGGCGAACTGCCAGTCGATGGTGTCGTCGGTGGTCAATGGGTGGCTGTAGAGCACATCACCATTGCCGTTGACACTGCCATAGTCCTCGGCGAGCAGAAGATCACGATAATTGTAGCTGACGCCCGCGACGAAGTCGAAATTCTTCGTGAAATGGACGGTGTTTTCAACGCCAAACGAGAGCACGGCTTCCGACTGCTTGATGGTCGGGTCCCAAACCGTGGTGCCCAAGCCGGGGTTGTTCTCGTCCTGGGAGGCGTGGCTGTCGCGCCGGTAGGTGAAGACGCCCTTGATGGTGTCCTGGGAATTGATCTCGTGCACCAGCTCCAGGTCGGTGCCGAAGCTCTGGTCGTTGTAGAAAGAGTTGAATCCGCGAATATATTGGGTGTCGAATGCGGTGTTGTCGTAGGCGGCAAGGGTGTTGTCGAACCAGGTGTAATAGAAGCGCGTGTTGAGATAGGTGTCGGTGCCGATGGCGGTCTTGGAGAGGAAATAGGCGGTCTGCCAGTTCCACTCCGGCCAAGTCCAGTTGCGGGTCTGGTTGGCGTCAGCCCAGCCTTTCCAGCCGTCCGGCGTGCGCACATTGTGCCAGATGTCGTAGGGCGTGCCCTTCTCGCCCTGCTGCACCGTGTAGTTCAGGGTGTATTCGTCGGTGTCGTTGGGGGTGAAGCCGACCTTCAGATTGACGCGCCAGTCCTGGGATTCGGAGTGGTCGCGGCGACCGCCGTCCTCGGCCCAGGGGTTGAGCGGCGTGAAGCCGGAGGGCAGGAAGAAGCCGTCGGAATCATTGAAGGCGCCGCTGGCCTGAACATAATACCCCTCCTGCTTGGAGCCGAGGGCGAAGGTGCTGTTGAAGTCGGTATAGGCGCCGGTGTTGCCGAGGCCCACGCCGGCCCGCACCTCGCCTTCCACCGCGCGGGTGGGCTTGCGGGTGACGAGGTTGATGGCGCCGCCCATGCCGCCCGGGCCGTTCAGGATGGAGACGTAGCCTTCCTGCACCTGCACTTCCGACAGGTCGGGCGTGACGAAGCGGCTGATGTCGAGGCGGTTGTCGTAAGGCAGGTAGACGCGCACACCGTCGATCGAGACCGGGACTTGCCACAGGTTAAACCCGCGAACGGAGACCGTGGGCTCGTTGCGCGCGCCGCCTGATGAGACCGCGACGCCCGGCGCCAGCGTCAAGGCATCGTCGAGCCGGTTGCGGTTGAAGGTGAACATCTCCTGATTGCTGATGTTGGTTTCGGAGATGGCCGCGCCTGAGGAGTCCCAATACTCGCTCGCCGCCGGGCTCACCACATTGATCTGTCCCAGCTCGAACACGCCGGCCGCGGTGTCCACCGCCACCGGCGCCGTGGCATCCGACGTGGTGGCCTGTTGAGCCTGTGCGGCGACGACGGCCGTCATCAGCGCGAACGACGACGCCGTCGCGCGAAGTGCAATCTTGCGCATGGAAATCCCGCATCTGAAAGGCCGGGGCCGAGCATGGCGGCCCCGTGGTTCTGGAAGGCAATCGACGGCGAACCCCCTCGAAAGGGTGGCGGAACACGGCACTCAGGTCCGGCACATCGCTATATTTAACCGTATATAACCGGAAGCCGTTCCAGGGCAATCACCTTGCGGCAATAATTGTGTCGGAAATTAATAACTAATTATAAAATAACGATAAAATTTTGTCGAAGTCGTGGTCGCGGTGTCATGGTGACGACTTTTCTCTTTGAATGCGCGCGAATCCAGAGCATCTTCTTGTTGTGCACGGCATATAGCGACCGGCGACGGGCGCGCGGGGGAGGGGAGCGTGGCAGCACGATTTCGGCATGTCGGCGCGGTCCTGCTGGTGCTGCTTCTGGCGGCGTGCGGCTGGCCAGGAGGCTCGAGCTTCGGCTGGCCGGGCTCTGCGGCTCGCGCCGCCGAGGTGCGGGATGCCGCCGGCCGCACGGTCGTGGTGCCGGCCCATGTGGAGCGGGTGTTTCCGGCTGGGCCACCGGCCGGGCTGGTGCTGTTCTCGCTGGTGCCGGAGCGCCTCCTGGGCTGGACTATGAAGCCCTCGGCGCCAGCGCTCGCTTATCTTGGCCCCGGCGCCGACAAACCCGCTCTCGGCTGGGTGGCGGGGCGCGGCGGGGATGCCAATCTTGAGGCGGTGTTGCGGGCGAAGCCCGACCTGATCGTTGATATCGGCATGACGAGCGGCACTTATGTGTCCCTCGCCGAGCGGGTGCAGCAGGCGACCGGCATTCCGGTGCTGCTGCTTGACGGGCGGCTGGTCGCCCTGCCGGCCACCTATCGCGCCCTGGGCCGGGCGCTGGGTGTCGCGGCCGAGGGCGACGAGCGGGCGGCGTGGATCGAGACCCATCTGAGAACCGTCGCGCAGCGCCTCGAAACGGTTCCGGACGCGGACCGACCCAAGGTCTATCTCGCGCGCGGCACCACCGGCCTGGAGAGCGCGCGGGCGGGCGCCATCAATGTGGAGGCGGTGGACGCCGCCGGCGGGCGCAATGTGGTGGGCGAGGCGCTGGGGGCCGGCAGCCTCGTGACGGTGTCCATGGAGCAATTGCTCGCCTTCGATCCGGACGTGATCGTTGCGCTCGACCCCGGCTTTTTCGCCCGCATGAAGGCCGATCCCCTGTGGCGGCAGCTACGGGCGGTGAAGACGGGCAAGGCGGTGCTGGCGCCGCAGCTCCCGTTCCCCTGGGTGGATTATCCGCCATCGGTCAACCGGGTCATCGGCGTGGTCTGGCTGGCGCAACTGCTGCACCCGGCGGTGATGCGGATCAACGTGCGGGCGGCGGCCAAGGACTTCTATCGGCTCTTCTATCACCACGACCTCACCGATGCGCAGCTCGACAGCCTCCTGACGGACGCGTCCTTTCCATGAGCTGGGGCGCGGGGAGGCTCGCCCTGGTCCGCCGGATGCCGCTCGTGGCGGGAACCGTCGGTCTGCTGCTGCTGGCGGCGGGCGCGTTCGCGGTGGGCGCCTATCCGGTGGGGGTGAGCGAACTGTGGGCCTGGGCGGCGTGGCGGCTTGGCTTGGGGGAGGCGCCGCCGCCGGTGGTGGCGGCGGTGATCGAGAACATCCGCGGCCCGCGCATCCTGGCCGCCATGGGGGTGGGCGCGGCGCTCGCGACCGCCGGCGCGGCCTATCAGAGCCTGTTCCGCAACCCTTTGGTCTCGCCCGATATCCTGGGTGTCTCGTCAGGCGCCGCGCTGGGCGCGGTCATCGGCATCTTCCTGTCCCTGCCGATGGCGGGGGTGGAAGCCGCCTCCTTCGTCGGCGGGCTCGCGGCGGTGGCGACGGTGTACGGGGTGGCGCATGTGGTGCGCGGGCACGAGCCGTTGCTGGTGCTGGTGCTGGCGGGCATCGTCATCGGCACCCTGTTTTCGGCCGGCATTTCCATCCTCAAGGTGTTGGCGGACCCTTACAACCAGTTGCCGGCCATCACCTTCTGGCTGCTCGGCTCGCTCGCCGGCGCGGGCCGCAAGGAGCTGGTGCTGCTGGCGCCGGCGCTGGTGGTGGGGCTCACGCCCTTGCTGCTGCTGCGCTGGCGCATCGACATCATGACCTTGGGCGAGGAGGAGGCGCGGGCGCTGGGGGTGGAGGCCGGGCGGGTGCGCTTCATCGTGATCGTGGCGGCCACCCTGCTCACCGCCACCGCCGTGTCGGTGGCCGGCATCATCGGCTGGGTGGGGCTGGTGGTGCCGCATCTGGCGCGCCTCCTGGTGGGGCCGGCCTTTGCCCGCGCGGCGCCGGTGGCGGCGCTGGGGGGCGGCGCGTTCCTGCTGGCGGTGGACACCCTGGCCCGCGGCGTGAGCATGGTGGAAATACCGCTCGGCGTTTTGACCGCAGTGGTGGGCACGCCGGTGTTCCTGTGGCTCCTGTCCACCTCGCGCAAGGGATGGGGCTGAGCGATGGCCCTGCTCGCCGCGCGTGACCTTGCTTTCGGTCATCATGGACGCCGGGTCGGGCAGGGGGTGAGCCTTGCTCTGGAGGCGGGCGAGGTGCTGTGCCTGCTCGGTCCCAATGGCGGCGGCAAGACGACCCTGCTCAAGACGCTGGTGGGCCTCAAGCCGGCGTTGGGGGGCATGGTGGCGCTGGAGGGGGAGCCGCTGGCGGGCGTGAGCGCGGCGCGGCGGGCGCGCCGGATCGGCTTCGTGCCGCAGAGTGCCCCGTCGAGCTTCGCCTTCACGGTACGCGAGATGGTGCTGATGGGGCGGGCCGCCCGTCGTGGCCTGTTCGCCCAGCCCACGACGGCGGACGGGGGGGCGGCCGACGCGGCGCTGGAGCGGGTGGGCGCCGGCTTCCTGGCGGCGCGCGCCTTCACCGCCATCAGCGGCGGCGAGCGGCAGATGGTGCTGATCGCCCGCGCCCTGGCCCAGCAGCCGCGCCTGCTGGTGCTGGATGAGCCCACGGCGAGCCTCGATTTCGCCAATCAGGACAAGGTTTTGATCCTGCTCGCGGAGCTGGCTGCGGAGGGGTTGGCGGTGCTGTTCTCCACCCACCATCCCGACCAGGCGTTCGCCGTGGGCACCCACGTGGCGATGCTGCGCGACGGCACGCTGATGCGTCACGGGCCGGTGGCCGACACGCTCACCGCCGAGAATCTGACCGAGCTCTACGGCCGGGCGGTGGTGGTGGGCGAAGTGGATGGCCGCAAGGTCTGCTTCACGCGCGATGTGGCGGGGGTGGGGCTTTCCGGCTGAACGGCGTGGGGCGCGGTTGCACACCCGGTGGTCCCATTGCGCGTGGCGCCCGGTATGCTGGGCCGATCGCGGGGGCCGTCTTCAGGGGTGTCAGGATGGATCGGGTGGAGTGCATCGTCGTCGGCGCGGGCGTGGTGGGGCTCGCGGTGGCCCGCGCCTTGGCGGATGCCGGCCGTGAGGTGATCGTGCTGGAGGCGGAGGAGGCCATCGGCACCGTCACCAGCGCCCGCAATTCCGAGGTGATCCACGCCGGCATCTATTATGCCCCCGGCAGCCTCAAGGCGCGGCTGTGCGTCGCCGGGCGGCGGGCGCTCTACGCCTATTGCGCGGCCCACGGGGTGGGCGCCGCGCGGCTCGGCAAGCTGATCGTGGCGGGCCATCCGGACGAGGTGGCCTATCTCGAACATCTGAAGGCGACCGGCGAGGCCAATGGCGTCGAGGAGCTGCGGCTGCTGAATGCGGCCGAGGCGCGGGCGCTGGAGCCGGCGCTGTCGGTTCATGCGGCGCTGCTCTCGCCGGTCACCGGCATCGTGGATTCCCATGGCTTCATGCTGGCCCTCAAGGACGACCTGGAAGCGGCGGGCGGCATGGTGGCGCTCGGCGCGCCGCTGGCGCGGGCGGAGGTCACGCCGCAGGGTTTCACGGTGACGGCGGGGGGCGACCATCCGCTCACCCTGGGATGCCGGCTGCTGGTGAACAGCGCCGGCCTCGACGCCACCGTGGTGGCGGCGCGGATCACGGGCCTCGACGCGCGGTTCGTGCCCAAGCCGAAGTTCGCCAAGGGCAATTATTTCACCTCGACCCGCAAGGTGCCGTTTCGCCATCTCATCTATCCAGTGCCGGTGCCGGGCGGCCTCGGCACCCATCTGACCCTGGATCTTGGCGGGCAGGCGCGCTTTGGGCCGGATGTGGAATGGGTGGAAAGTCGTGACTATGCGGTTGATCCGGCGCGGAAGGCGCCATTCCTCGCCTCTATCCGGCGCTATTGGCCGGACGTGCGGGACGACGACCTCGTCCCCGGCTATGCCGGCATCCGCCCCAAGCTCGATGGACCGGCGGGCGTGACACCGGATTTCGTGGTGCAGGGGGCGAAGGATCACGGGGTGCCGGGGCTGGTGAACCTGTTCGGCATCGAATCGCCGGGCCTCACCAGCGCCCTCGCCCTGGGCGACATGGTGGCGGGGCTGCTGAAGGACTGAAGGCCGCGCGCGTCGCCTTCAGCGCAGGGGCGGCGGCCAGTTCAGGCCGGAACGGGCGGCGGGATCCTCCGGGGCGATGGCCTTGTCCATGTCCGCTTCCGGGAAGCCCAGCGCCGTCAGGATGGCCCGCGTCTGGTCGGTCTCGTCGAGCGGGTGGGCGACCGCCGGCGTGCGCGACAGGCGGGGCACGGCTGGCACGCGATGAGGCCCCGCCTCCGGATGCCGGGCGGCGATGTGGGGCTCGTCCCACACTTCGTGCGGCTCCAGCACCGGGGCGACGCAGGCATCCGTTCCCGCGAACAGGGCGGCCCAGGCATCGCGCGGGCGGGCGCGGAAGGTGTCGGTCAAGGTCCGCTCGATCGTCGGCCAGTTGGCGGCGGCCATGTGGTCCGGCGCCTCCCCGAGGTCGAGCGTGCGCCACAGGGTCTCGAAGAAGCCGCGCTCCAGGGCGCCGACGGCGATGAAGCGGCCATCGGCGCAGGCATAGGTGCGATAGAAGGGCTTGTCCCCCGCCAGCAACCCTTCGCCGCGCGCCGGCCAGTGGGGCGTGTGCCACAGGGGCAGGTGCATGGCCATGAGGGAGAGCGCGCCATCCACCATGGCGGCGTCGATCTTCTGGCCCCGGCCGGAGGCACGGGCTTCAAGCACGGCGGCGAGGATGCCGATGGCGGCCATGAGGCTGCCGCCGGCGAAATCGGCCACGAGGTTCAGGGGCGGGACGGGCGGCGCCGCCTTCGGACCGAGGCCGCCGAGCACGCCCGAGAGGGCGAGATAGGTGATGTCGTGGCCCGCCTCCAGGGCGCGCGGCCCATCCTGGCCGAAGCCCGTGACGGAGCAATAGACCAGCTTCGGGTTGAGCGCGGCGAGTTCGTCGTAGCCGGCGCCGATGCGGTCGGCGACGCCGGGGCGGAAGCCTTCCACCAGCACATCGGCGGTCCTCACCAGCGCATGGAGGGCGGCGCGGCCTTCCGGTGCCTTCAGGTCGAGACTGACGAAGCGCTTGCCGCGCGAGAGCTCGGGAATGGGCACGCCGGCGCGCCCGCCGCCCACCACGATCACCTCGGCGCCGAGGTCGGCCAGCAGCATGGTGCAATAAGGGCCGGGCGCCAGGCGGGACAGATCAACGATGCGCAGGCCTTTGAGCGGGCCTTTCGGGGTGTCGGTGGATGGGATTTCGGTCATCTGGCGTTTCCTCGGGGGTCTGTTCGCGGCCCATTGTGGTCCGGGCATTGCGCGAGGGATGATGGCGACGCCACCCCTTCCCGCCGGCTCTGCCCGAGGCCATCTTCCCGTCGGCCGAGCGCGGCGGCGGGCGGTCCTACAGGCTGCGGGCGATGACGATGCGCTGCACGTCGCTGGTGCCCTCATAGATCTGGCACACCCGCACGTCGCGATAGATGCGCTCCACCGGAAAATCGGCGAGATAGCCGTAGCCGCCGTGAATCTGGATCGCGGCCGAGCACACCTGCTCCGCCGTCTCGGAGGCGAACAGCTTGGCCATGGAGGCCTCGGTGAGGCAGGGCCTGCCGGCCTCCCGCAGGCTGGCGGCGTGGAGCACCATCTGCCGGGCCCCCTCGATGCGGGTCGCCATGTCGGCCAAGCGGAAGGCGACCGCCTGATGCTCGAAGATGGGCTTGCCGAAGGTGATGCGTTCCTTGGCATAGGCGCGCGCCGCCTCGAACGCGGCCCGCGCCATGCCCACCGATTGCGCGGCGATGCCGATGCGCCCGCCTTCCAGATTGGCGAGGGCGATCTTCAGCCCCTCGCCCTCGGCGCCGAGCCGCAGGCTTTCGGGGATGCGCATGTCGTTGAAGGCGAGGGCGCAGGTGTCGGAAGCGTGCTGGCCCAGCTTGTCCTCCACCCGAACCACCTCGTAGCCGGGGGTGTCGGTGGGCACGATGAAGGCGGAAATGCCCTTCTTGCCCGCGTCCGGGTCGGTGACAGCGAACACGATGACGACATGGCCGTTCTGGCCCGAGGTGATGAACTGCTTGGCGCCGTTGAGCACATAAGAGTCGCCGTCGCGCCGGGCGCGGGTGCGGATGGCGGCGGCGTCCGAGCCGGTGTGCGGCTCGGTGAGGGCGAAGCCGCCGATCCAGGCGCCGGACGCGAGCTTGGGCAGGAAGCGTTGCTTCTGCTCGGCGGTGCCGAATTTCACGATGGGCCCGCAGCCGACCGACGAATGCACCGAGACGATGGTGGACGAGGCGCCATCCGCCGCCGCGATCTCCTCCAGGGCCAAGGCATAGGAGACAAGGTCAAGGGCGGTGCCGCCATACTCTTCCGGCACCAGCATGCCGAGGAAGCCGAGCGCCCCCATCTCGGCAAGCTCGGCGCGGGGAAAGGCGTGCGCGCGGTCGCGCGCGGCGGCGCCGGGCGCAAGGCGCGCCGCCGCGAAGGCGCGGACCGCGTCGCGGATGTCGGTCTGGGTCTCGGAGAGGATCATAGGCGCTATTCCCGAGCGGCAGGTTCATCTGTTCTTGGTGTTTGGCGTCTTCGACGGGGTGATCCCCCCTCCCAACCCTCCCCCGCGGGCGGGAGAGGGCTTTGCGTTGCTGAAGGCGGCTGGGGGGAGGGCCGCGCCCGTCGCGTCTCAGTTCAGCCGTTCGATGGCGACCGCGGTGGCTTCGCCGCCGCCGATGCACAGGGAGGCGATGCCACGCTTGAGGCCATATTTCTGAAGGGCGGCCAGGAGCGTCACCATCACCCGCGCGCCGGAGGCGCCGATGGGGTGACCCAGCGCGCAGGCGCCGCCGTGCACGTTCACCTTGTCTTCGGGCAGGCCGAGATCCTTGATGGCCACCATGGGCACCACCGCGAACGCCTCGTTGATCTCGTACAGATCCACGTCCTTCAGATCCCACCCGGTCTTCTGCGCCAGCTTCCCGATGGCGCCCACCGGCGCGGTGGTGAACAGGTTCGGTGCCTGGGCGTGGGTGGAATGGCCGACGATGGCGGCGAGCGGGGTCAGCCCGCGCCTTTCCGCCTCCGAGCGGCGCATCAGCACCAGGGCCGCCGCGCCATCGGAGATGGAGGAGGAGTTGGCGGCCGTCACCGTACCGCCGTCGCGGAAGGCGGCCTTGAGGGTGGGGATCTTGTCGAGCTTGGCCTTGGGGGGCTGCTCGTCGCTCGCCACCACCCGCTCGGTCTTGCCGGCCTTCACGGTCACCGGCACCACCTCGGCCGCGAAGGAGCCGTCGGTGATGGCCTTCTGCGCCTTGGTGAGGGAGGCGATGGCGAACGCGTCCTGCGCCTCGCGGGTGAATTGGTAGGCCTGCGCGCAATCCTCCGCGAAGGTGCCCATCAGGCGGCCCTTGTCGTAGGCGTCCTCCAGCCCGTCGAGGAACATGTGGTCCAGCACCCGGCCGTGGCCCATGCGATAGCCGCCGCGGGCGCGGTCGAGCAAATAGGGGGCGTTGGTCATGCTCTCCATGCCGCCGGCCACGGCGACGCTGGCCGAGTCCGCGCGCAGAAGATCGTGGGCGAACATGGCGGCCTTCATGCCCGAGCCGCACATCTTGTTCACCGTGGTCGCGCCCGCCGAGAGCGGCAGGCCGGCGCCAAGGCCCGCCTGCCGGGCCGGGGCCTGGCCCTGGCCGGCGGGCAGCACGCAGCCGAACACGATCTCCTCCACCTGGTCGGGGGCGAGGCCCGCCCGCTCCAGGGCGGCACGGATGGCGGCGGCGCCGAGCGCGGCGGCGGTCACGTCCTTGAAGTCGCCCTGGAAGCCGGCCATGGGGGTGCGGGCGGCGCCGACGATGACGATGGGATCAGAAGCGGTCATGGGTGTCCTCCCGTTTGTGTTCAGCGCGGCGGCATGCGCAGCGCGCCGTCGAGGCGGATGACCTCGCCGTTCAGCATGGTGTTTTCCAGAATGTGCTTGACCAGCGCCGCATATTCCGGCGGGCGGCCGAGCCGGGAGGGGAAGGGCACGCTCTTGCCTAAAGCGTCCTGCACCTCCTGCGGCATGCCGGCCATCATGGGCGTCTCGAAGATGCCGGGCGCGATGGTCACCACCCGCACCCCGAACCGCGCCAGCTCGCGCGCCGCCGGCAAAGTGAGGGCCGCGACCCCGCCCTTGGAGGCGGCATAGGCGCATTGGCCGATCTGCCCGTCGAAGGCGGCGATGGAGGCGGTGTTGATGATGACGCCGCGCTCGCCGTCCGCGCCCGGCTCTTCCTTCACGATGGCATCGGCCGCAAGCCGCAGCATGTTGAAGGTGCCGACAAGATTGATGGCGACGGCGCGGGCGAAGCTCTCCAGCCGGTGCGGGCCGTCGCGGCCCACCACCTTCTCACCCGGAGCGACGCCGGCGCAATTGACGAGGCCATGGACATGGCCGAACGCCTCCTTCGCCAGCGCGATGGCGGCAAGGCCATCCTGTTCGCTGGTCACGTCCGCCTTCTGGAAGCGGAAGGCGTCGCCGAGGTCGGCGGCGATGATTTCCCCCGCCGCCCCGTTGATGTCGAGCCCCACCACCTTGGCGCCTTCGCCCACCAGCAGGCGGGAAACGGCGGCGCCGAGGCCGGAGCCGGCGCCGGTGACGAGAAACACGCGGTCCTTGATCTGCATGGGTCTTCCCCCCGTTTCTTGTGGCGCCGGCGATCAGGCGGCGCCGTCCTTGATCTTGTTGGCTTCCTGGTTGCGCAGCATGAAGCGCTGCAGCTTGCCGCTGGGCGTTTTCGGCAGCTCGGCCATGAATTCGATCTCGCGCGGATAGGCGTGGGCCGAGAGCCGGTGCTTCACATATTGCCGCAGCTCTTCCGCCAGCGCCTCCGAGGGCTCGACCCCCGCGCGCAGGATCACGAACGCCTTCACCAGCTCGGTGCGCTCTGGATCGGGCTTGCCGATCACCGCCGCCTCGATCACCGCCGGATGCTCGATGAGGGCGCTTTCCACATCGAACGGGCCGATGCGGTAGCCCGACGAGGTGATGACATCGTCCGCCCGGCCGACGAAGCTGATGCGCCCGTCTTCCTCGAGCTCGACCGTGTCGCCGGTGCGATAATAGCCGCCGGCCATGGATGGGGTGTCCTGCCGCCAATAGCCGGTGAACCACAGCAGCGGCGAGCGGGCCAGGGCCACGGCGAGCACGCCCGGCACGTTGGGCGGCAGCTCCTCGCCGTCTTCGTTCAGCACCGCCACCCGGTAGCCGGGCATGGCGAAGCCGGCGGAACCGGGATGCACCTCATGCTTCAGCCGGTGATGGTTGTTCACCACCATGCCAAGCTCGGTCTGGCCGTAATGGTCGTGGATGGGGGCGTTCAGATGCGCGTCGAACCAGCGGATGACCTCCGGGTTCAGCGGCTCGCCGGCGCTGGAGACCACGCGCAGCTGACCCTTCACGCTTGAAGCCATCTCCGGGCCGGCGGCGATCAGCAGCCGGTAGGCGGTGGGCGCCCCGGCGAGGTTGGTGATGGCGTGGCGCTTGATGACGTCATAGGTGCCCGCCGCGGTGAACGGGCCGTCGTAGAAGGTGGTGGCGTGGCCGAGCAGAAGCGGGCCGGTGACCGCGTAATAGAGGCCATAGGCCCAGCCGGGATCGGCGATGTTCCAGAATTTGTCCTCGGGCCGCAGATCGACCGCGTCGCGCATGTAGATGATGAAGGCGAGCAGAGCCTTGAGCGGCACCGGCACGCCCTTGGGCAGGCCGGTGGTGCCGGAGGTGGACATCATCAGGAACAGGTCGGAGCCCTTGCGCAGCACCGGCTCGAAGGTGGCGCTCTGCCGCGCGAGCTCGGCGTGGAAGTCGAGGTCGTCCAGGCGTGGCGCCGGCTCGCCGGGGCGGGTGACGAGGGCGACCTTGGGCGCCTTTTCCACCTCGTCGAGCTTGGGGCGATTGTGGGTGTCGGTCACCACCAGTTTCGCGCCCGAGGTCTTCAGCCGGTGCTCGATGGCCTTGGGGCCGAAGGCGGTGAACAGGGGCTGGTAGACCGCGCCCGCCCGCCATGTGCCGAGGATGGTGACGAGCAACTCCGGCGTGCGCGGCAGCAGGCCCGCCACCACATCGCCGGGCTTGATGCCCTGGGCGGTCAGCAGGTTGGCGAACCGGGCCGACAGCTCCTTCATCTGGGCGAAGGTGTAGCTGGCGCGGCGGCCGTCGGCGCTTTCCCAATCAAGGGCTGTGCCGCCCGAGGCCACATGGCGATCGCAGCACTCAATGCAGGCGTTGAGGCCCGTCTCCAGATCGCCGTCGAGGAGGGCGGCGACATCCTGAAGCCGGAAGTCGCGGATGGCGTCCGCATGGGTGGGCGCGGGTTTGGGGGCGTCGGCCATTGTGCTCCTCCATCGGTCCCCGGCTTCGCAATGGGCGGGGACGCATTTTCGATTGGGTCGATCTAGCGACGGATGGAGGTGGCAAGCGATGACCAAAAACGACTAATTTAATGATCGGTTTTGCAAGGTCGGGGCACAGGTGGCGGCATGGAACGGAGCATGATCTCACCCGGCTTCGTGGATGACGCGCTGCAATGCCTGCGGCGGCGGGGCCTCGACGAGACGGTGCTGCTGGCCACGGCCGGGCTGCCGGAAAAGGTGACGGAGCCGGTCTCGGCCGAGCGCTACGGCGCCTTGTGGCTCGCCATCGCGGCGGCCATCGACGACGAATTCTTCGGCGAGGGTGCGCGGCCCATGCGGGCGGGCAGCTTCACCCTGCTGTGCCATGCCATCCGCTCCGCCGCGACCCTGGAGCAGGCCTTGAAGCGCGCCCTGCGTTTCCTGCGGCTCGTCATGGACGATCCCCATGGGGAGCTGGTGGTGGCGGAGGGGCTCGCTCAGATCGTGCTGAAGGACGACGGCGCGCCCCGCTCGGCGTTCGCTTACCGGACCTTCTGGATCGTGGTGCACGGCATCACCTGCTGGCTGGTGGGCCGGCGCATTCCCCTGCGACGGGTGGATTTCCGCTGTGGTCCGCCGGCCCATGGGGCGGATTACCGGCTGTTCTTCGGGGCGCCGGTGCGTTTCGGCCAGCCGGAAAGCGTGCTCGCCTTCGATGCCGCCTTCCTCACCCTGCCGGCCATCCGCGATGAGCGGGCGCTGCGGGAGTTTCTGCGCCGGGCACCGGCCAATATCCTGGTACGCTACCGGCACGACGCGGGTCTGGTCGCGAAGGTGCGCGCCCGCCTGCGCGCCAGTGCCCCGGCCCGGTGGCCGAGCTTCGAGGATCTGGCCGCGCAACTGCGCCTGCCCGAACCCACCCTGCGGCGGCGGCTCCGGCTGGAGGGGCAGACCTATCGCGAGATCAAGGACGAGCTGAGGCGCGCGCTCGCCGTGGCGGCGCTGACCGAGGGGGGCAAGGATGTGGCGGCGATTGCCGCGGATCTGGGCTTTTCAGAGCCCAGCGCCTTCCATCGCGCGTTCCGCAAATGGACCGGCAGGAGTCCCGGCGCCTATCGCAGCGAGGCGGCGCGGGAGGCTTGAGCGGGGAGCAACCCAGGCTCCGCGGCGGGACGGGGAGACGTGGGCGCCCGGCCGGTGTCCGGGCGCCGAAATGGCCTCAACGCGGCAGGGTGGTGGCGCCCATCAGCGCCTTGTCGATGGCGTGCGCGGCCTGGCGACCCTCGCGGATGGCCCACACTACCAGGGATTGGCCGCGCCGCATGTCGCCCGCCGCATAGAGCTTGGGCACCGAGGTTGTATATTCCGCGTCATCGGCGCTGACGTTGCCGCGCTTGTCGAGGGCGACGCCGGTATCGGCCAGCATGCCTTCATGCACCGCATGGGCAAAACCAATGGCCAGGAACACGAGGTCCGCGCGCAGCACGAACTCGGTGCCGGCGATGGGCTGGCGCTTGGCGTCCACGCGCGCGCACTTCACGCCGGTGACGCGGCCGTTGCGACCCTCGATCCCGAGCGTCGCGCATGCGAACTCGCGTTCGGCGCCCTCGGCCTGGGAGGAGGAGGTGCGGAACTTGGTGGGCCAATAGGGCCACACCGACAGCTTGTCCTCCTTCATGGGAGGAACCGGGCGAATGTCGAGCTGGGTCACGGAGAGCGCGCCCTGGCGGAAGGCGGTGCCCACGCAGTCGGAGGCGGTGTCGCCGCCGCCTACCACCACCACATGCTTGCCGGCGGCGAGGATCGGCAGCTCGCGGATCTCCTCCCCGCCCTCGCGGCGGTTGGACTGCACGAGGTAGGGCATGGCGAAATGCACGCCTTCGAATTCCTGGCCCGGCAGCTGCGGATCGCGCGGGGCTTCGGAGCCGCCGGCGAGCAGCACCGCGTCGTGGCGGTCAAGCAACGCGCGAAGCGGGGTGGTGACGCCAACGTTGACGCCGTAATGGAAGGTGACGCCCTCGGCCTCCATCTGCGCCACGCGGCGGTCGATGTGCTTCTTTTCCATCTTGAAGTCGGGGATGCCATAGCGCAGCAGGCCGCCGGCCTTGGGCTCGCGCTCATAGACATGCACGTCATGGCCGGCGCGGGCGAGCTGCTGGGCGGCGGCGAGGCCCGCCGGGCCGGAGCCGATGACGGCCACGGTCTTGCCGGTCTTCACGGCCGCCGGCTCGGGCCGGATCCAGCCCTTCTTCCAGCCCATGTCGGCGATGGACTGCTCCACCGTCTTGATGGTGACGGGCACGTCTTCCAGGTTCAGGGTGCAGGCTTCCTCGCACGGAGCGGGGCAGACGCGGCCGGTGAACTCGGGGAAATTGTTGGTGGAGTGGAGGTTGCGGACCGCCTCTTCCCACTCGCCGCGATAGACGAGGTCGTTCCAGTCCGGGATCTGGTTGTGCACCGGACAGCCGTTGGGGCCGTGGCAGAAGGGCACGCCGCAATCCATGCAGCGCGAGGCCTGGTTCACCACCTCGGATTCGGGCAGCGGCAGAGTGAATTCGCGGAAATGGCGAATGCGGTCGGATGCGGGCTGGTACTTCTGCTCGCGCCGATCAATCTCCAGGAAACCGGTGACCTTGCCCATTGGAACCTCGTTGCGGGAGCTACCGCGCGCGCCGCGTCTGCGCACCGTGCTCCATTACAAGAATTAGAACAGCTTGAGGACTCGGAATTCGCGCGCGCCATCCCGTGGGTGTCGCCACCACGCGGCCGTGTGCCGGTGGGGCAGGCCCGGCCTCGTAAGGGCAGGCTGAAGAGAGGTTGGCACATGCGCCGAGAAAGCGCAGAGCGGGCGCCCGCACAGCGGGGCGGACGCCGCCGGCCCTCCCGCGCGGGGAGGGCCGTGATGCGGCTTACTCCGCCGCCACGAGGCCGCGCCGTTTTTCCATTTCGCGCAAGGCGCGGCGGTATTCCACCGGCATCACCTTCACGAACTTGGAGCGGTAGTCGGCCCAATTGTCGAGGATGGCCTGTGCCCGCGCCGAGCCCGTGTAGTGCAGGTGCTTGGCGATGAGCTGGTGCAGGCGCTCCTCGTCGTGGCGCGACATGTCGGAGTGGACGTCGATGCGGCCCTTGAACTCCAGGTCGCCGCCGTGGTGGTGGAGGCGCTCCAGCAGGTCCTCTTCCTCCTCGACCGGTTCGAGATCGACCATGGAGAGGTTGCAGCGCTTGGCGAAGCTCTTGTCTTCGTCGAGCACATAGGCGACGCCGCCGGACATGCCGGCCGCGAAATTGCGCCCGGTGGGGCCGATCACCACCACCACGCCGCCGGTCATGTACTCGCAGCCGTGGTCGCCGGTGCCTTCCACCACGGCGATGGCGCCGGAGTTGCGCACCGCGAAGCGCTCGCCGGCCACTCCGTGGAAATAGCACTCGCCCTCGGTGGCGCCGTACATCACCGTGTTGCCGACGATGATGGAGTGCTCCGGCACGATGGCCGAATGGGCCGGGGGACGCACGATGATGCGCCCACCCGAAAGACCCTTGCCCACATAGTCGTTGGCTTCGCCGACCAGATCGAAGGTCACGCCCGCGGCCAGGAAGGCGGCGAAGGCCTGGCCCGCGGTGCCGGTGAGCGTCACGTGGATGGTGTCGTCCGGCAGGCCGGCATGGCCGTAGCGCTTGGCCACCGCGCCCGAGAGCATGGCGCCGGCGGACCGGTCCACCGAGCGGATCGGGGTCTCGATTTCCACCCGCTCGCCCTTTTCCAGCGCCTGCGCCGCCTTCGCGATGAGGGTGCGGTCAAGCACCTTCTCGATGGGGTGATGCTGGCGCTCGGTGTGGCGGATGCCCGTGGCGCGCTCCTCCGGCGGCAGCTCGGCCTGGGCGAACAGCTTGGAGAAGTCGAGGCCGTTGGCCTTCCAGTGGTCGATGGCCTTCTGCTGGTCGAGCACGTCGGAGCGGCCCACCATGTCCTCGACCTTGCGGAACCCGAGCTGCGCCATGTACTCGCGCACTTCCTCCGCGACGAAGAAGAAGTAATTGATGACGTGCTCGGGCGTGCCCTTGAAGCGCTTGCGCAGCACCGGGTCCTGGGTGGCGACCCCGACCGGGCAGGTGTTCAGGTGGCACTTGCGCATCATGATGCAGCCGGCGGCGATCAGGGGCGCCGTGGAGAAGGCGAACTCGTCCGCCCCCAGCAGCGCGCCGATGACCACGTCGCGGCCGGTGCGGAAGCCGCCGTCCACCTGTAGCGCGACCCGCGAGCGCAGGCGGTTGGCCACCAGCGTCTGTTGGGTTTCGGCAAGGCCCATCTCCCACGGCGAGCCCGCGTGCTTGATCGAGGTGAGCGGGCTCGCGCCGGTTCCGCCCTCGAAGCCGGAGATGGTGATGTGGTCCGCGCGCGCCTTGGCGACGCCCGCCGCCACCGTGCCCACGCCAACCTCGGACACGAGCTTCACGGACACATCCGCGTCGGGATTCACGTTCTTGAGGTCGTAGATGAGCTGCGCGAGGTCTTCGATGGAATAGATATCGTGGTGCGGGGGCGGGGAGATGAGGCCCACGCCCGGAGTGGAATGGCGCACCTTGGCGATCACCGCGTCCACCTTGTGGCCGGGCAATTGGCCGCCCTCGCCGGGCTTGGCACCCTGCGCGACCTTGATCTGTATCACGTCGGCATTGACCAGATATTCGGCGGTCACGCCGAACCGGCCCGAGGCCACCTGCTTGATGGCCGAGCGCATGCTGTCGCCATTGGGCAGGGGCTTGAAGCGCTCCGGCTCCTCGCCGCCCTCGCCGGTGTTCGACTTGCCGCCGATCCGGTTCATGGCGATGGCGAGGGTGGTATGCGCCTCCCGCGAAATGGAGCCGAACGACATGGCCCCGGTCACGAACCGCTTCACGATCTCGGACGCGGGCTCGACCGCGCTGATGTCCACCGGCTCATGGCCGATTTCCGACGCCTCGCGGATGCGGAACAGCGCCCGCACGGTCAGCAGCTTCTCGTTGTTCGCGTTCACCATGCTGGAGAAGGCGCGGTATTG
The DNA here is from genome assembly GCF_021730435.1 of Xanthobacter agilis. GTDB lineage: Bacteria > Pseudomonadota > Alphaproteobacteria > Rhizobiales > Xanthobacteraceae > Xanthobacter > Xanthobacter agilis. Next base: position 229,270 of record NZ_JABWGX010000002.1, on the reverse strand, counting down.
GTCCTGTGCATTGCCACGCACGGCATGCTGGAGCGTCGCTACCGTCTCCGGCGTCCAGGCATGATCCTCGCCGCGCATGCGGAAGGCATATTCGCCGCCCACGTCGAGGGCGAGGCGGTAGACCGGGGCGTCGGAGAAGGCGAGCTGGTGGCGGCGCACCGTCTCTTCCGCGATCTCGGCCAGGCCCACCCCCTCGATGGTGGTGGCGGTGCCGAAGAAGTACTTGTTGATGAGCTCGGAGTTGAGGCCCACCGCGTCGAAGATCTGCGCGCCGCAATAGGATTGGTAGGTGGAGATGCCCATCTTGGACATCACCTTCAGCAGGCCCTTGTCGATGGACTTGATGAAGCGCTTCACGATTTCCTTGTCGTCCACCTCCTCCGGAATCTCGTCCTTCATGGCGAGCAGGGTCTCGAAGGCGAGATAGGGGTTGATGGCTTCCGCGCCATAGCCGGCGAGGCACGCGAAATGGTGCACCTCGCGGGCTTCGCCGGTCTCGACCACAAGGCCCACCGACGTGCGCAGCCCCTTGCGGATGAGGTGGTGATGCACCGCCGCCGTGGCCAGCAGGGCCGGGATCGGGATGCGATCCGCGCCGGTCATGCGATCCGACAGGATGATGATGTTGTAGCCGCCGTGCACCGCCGCCTCGGCGCGGTCGCACAGGTGCTCCAGCGCGCCTTCCAGGCCCGCCGCGCCCTTGTCGGCGGCATAGGTGATGTCCAGCGTCCGGGTGTCGAACCGCTCCTCCATGAAGCCGATGGAGCGGATCTTCTCCAGATCCTCATTGGTCAGGATGGGCTGGCGCACTTCCAGGCGCTTGCGGCGGGCGTTGCCCTCCAGGTCGAAGATGTTCGGCCGCGGCCCGATGAAGGAGACGAGGCTCATCACCAGCTCCTCGCGGATCGGGTCGATGGGCGGGTTCGTCACCTGGGCGAAGTTCTGCTGGAAGTAGGAGAACAGCGACTTCGACTTGTTGGAGAGCACCGAGATGGGGGTGTCGGTGCCCATGGAGCCCACCGCCTCCTGGCCGGTGATGGCCATGGGCGCCATCAGCAGCTTCAGCTCTTCCTGGGTGTAGCCGAAGGCCTGCTGGCGATCGAGCAGCGACACGTCGGTGCGCACCTCGCGCGCTTCCACCGGGCGCAGGTCTTCGAGCACGAGCTGGGTGTGCTTCAGCCACTCCTTGTAGGGGTGGGCCTTTGCCAGCTCGGACTTGATCTCCTCGTCCGGGACGAGGCGTCCTTCCTCCAGGTCCACCAACAGCATCTTGCCGGGCTGGAGCCGCCACTTGGTGATGATCTTCTCTTCCGGGAGCGTGAGAACCCCCATTTCGGAAGCCAATACGATGGTGTCGTCGGTGGTCACCATGTAGCGGGCGGGGCGCAGGCCGTTGCGGTCCAGGGTCGCGACGATCTGCCGGCCGTCGGTGGCGACAATGGCGGCGGGGCCGTCCCACGGCTCCATAAGCGAGGCGTGGTACTCGTAGAAGGCGCGGCGCTCTTCGTCCATGAGCGGGTTGCCGGCCCAGGCTTCCGGCACCAGCATCATGGCCGCGTGGGGCAGCGCATAGCCACCCTGCACCAGGAATTCGAGCGCATTGTCGAAGCAGGCGGTGTCCGACTGGCCTTCGTAGCTGATGGGCCAGAGTTTGGAGATGTCGGCGCCGAACAGCTCGGAATCCACCGACGCCTGCCGCGCCGCCATCCAGTTGACGTTGCCGCGCAGGGTGTTGATCTCGCCGTTATGGGCCACCATGCGATAGGGGTGGGCCAGTGGCCAGGCCGGGAAGGTGTTGGTGGAAAAGCGCTGGTGCACCAATGCGAGCGCGCTCTCAAAGTCCGGGTCGTGCAGGTCCGGATAATAGGCGCCGAGCTGGTCGGCCAGGAACATGCCCTTGTAGACCAGGGTGCGGCACGACAGCGACACCGAATAATAGCCTGCCGTGCGCGGGTCGCGGGCGTCGTATACGCAGTTGGAGATCACCTTGCGCAGGATGTAGAGACGGCGCTCGAAGGTGTCTTCGTCCGCGATGTCGTCGCCATGGCCGATGAAGACCTGCACATGCTTCGGCTCGGTGGGCAGGACGCTGACGCCGAGCGAGGAATTGTCGGTGGGCACGTCGCGCCAGCCGAGGAGCGCCAGGCCTTCCCCCGGGACCGCGCGCTCGTAGGCCGCGCGCACAATCTCCTGGCCTTCCGCGTCGCGGGGCATGAAGATGTGGCCGACCGCGTACTTGCCGGGTTCGGGCAGGGTGAAGCCGAGGCGGTCCGCCTCCTTGGCAAAGAACTTGTGCGGGATCTGCACCAGCATGCCGGCGCCGTCGCCGGCGCGCGGGTCGGCACCGACCGCGCCGCGGTGCTCGAGGTTCAGCACGATCTTGATGCCGTCCTCGACGATCTTGTGAGACTTGCGCCCCTTGATGTCGGCGATGAAGCCCACGCCGCAGGCGTCCCGCTCCTGGGCCGGATCGAACAGGCCGAAAGGCGCCGGACGACCGACGATCGCCGTGTCTTTCACGGCGGCGGCACGAGACGCCACGCTTCCGCTCAAGCCATCCTTGCGATCAGACCCTGCCATTTTGTCGTCCCTTTTCGTTTGTCGGATCGGAAGACGCTGTGCTTCCGGCCCGGCTGCTCCCATTCCGCAGCGGCGGCGTCGCATGGCCGATCGCGGTGCGATCCGCCATGCGCGGTCAACCGTGCGCGGTTCGCCCCAAACTGCCGTGCCACCGCGCACCGCGCAATGGTCTATCTCTCTCGCCGTGCACTGCAACTTCCACGCCACCGGCTCGAACGCGCCACCGCGCATGCGCGTGCGCTGCGCGGAGTGAACCTTGTGATGTGGGGGATAGGGCAGCACGGTTGCCCTATCCATCGGACGATGCCAGAAAACGGATCATTCCACAAGCGCCCGGAGGGTCTGTGTGCCGGCTTTATGACCAAAAATTGCGCATGGCTCCTCTGCCGCGAAAGAAGGGTGCGGCGCGGCCGTCACAGACGCAACGGCCTTTCGGGCCCGCACCGGCCTTTGGGCCTTTCGGGCGCGGCGCGAAAGCGGACGCGATCCAGTCCCAACGCCGCCGCAATGCGTGGGTCTACTCGGGGCAACCTTTTCATGGCCGTGTCAGGTGACGTCAGATCATGTGTCTTTCCGCCTCCCTTGGGGGTGCCCGCGGTTCGTTCGGCGCCCCCCGCACTTTCAACCGGAATTTTTTGACGCGGGTGCGGGCATCGGTGTTCGGGGCCTGCGGCATGGCCGTGATTGCGATCGCGAGCCCGGTGGCGCCGGCCGCCGCCCAGGATCTGATCTATGAGCGGCCGCCCGCGGCCCTGCGTCCGCCGGTCTATGTGCCGCGGCCGCGGGGGCCTCTGCATTATGTGATGCTGCCCCCGGCGGAAGTGCGTCGCCGCCTGCAGTCCATGGGCTATTGGCAGATCTCCCGCCCCGAATTGAGCGGGCGCGTCTATTCGCTCACCGCCGTGGATGACGAGGGGCCGGTGAACCTGCATATCGACGCCTATTCCGGGGAGGTGCTGGGCGCCCGGCCCCTGGTGGCTCTCCCGCCCGGCGCCGGGCGTCCGCCGCTGGTGCCGCCGGCACCGGTGACCGCGGCGCCGCCTCGGCCCGTGGTGCCGCGCGCGCCCTTGCCACCGGCCCGGCCGGTGGAAGCCGATGTGGCGGTGTCCGCGCCCGTGCCGCCGCCCGCTTCCGCCCCGGCGGCCGCCGGTGTCGTGCCTTCGGGCGTGTCTCCTGGGGCGCCCGCTGGGGCGCTCCCCGCGGTGTCATCGACGCCGGCGGGCGTCGCGCAGCCCTTGTCCACCAGCGGCACGCAGAGTCCGGCGGCGCCGTCCGCCGTGGCGCAGACCGGTGCCTCAGACGCCACGGCTGCTCCGGTCCAGCCGGTCGCCGCCCCGACGAGCTCCGGCGGCGCGACCACCGCCGGCAGCGCGACGCCCGGCGGAAGCTCGGCGGGCTCGGCGTCCGTTCTTTCCAGTCCCTCGGGCACCGACTGACGGGCGCCCCCGAGGGCTCAGATCAGGTAGGCGGCGGCCACGAGGCCGAGCACCACGACCGCCAGCAGGCCGAGGGTGACGAGGCCGAGCCGCTTCTCGATGAACTCCCGCGCCGCCGGTCCGAAATAATGCAGCAGCGCCGCCAGGATGTAGAAGCGGGCGCCGCGGGTGATGATCGACAGCACGATGAACCAGCCGAGATTGTATTCGGCGAAGCCGGACGTGATCGTCACCAGCTTGTAGGGGATGGGCGTCAGTCCCTTTAACAGAATCACCCAATGGCCATAATGGGCGTAGGCGGCACGGAAGGCGTCCACCTTGTTACCGTAGCCGTAGAGGTTGATCAGGAACTTGCCGACGCTTTCATAGAGCAGGGCGCCGATCGCGTATCCCAGGAGCCCGCCCAGCACCGAGGCGATGGTGGCAATCAGCGCGTAGCGCCATGCCCGATCCGGCCGCGCCAGGCTCATGGGCACCAGCAGCACATCGGGCGGGATGGGGAAGATCGAGCTTTCGGCGAACGAAACGAAGGCAAGAGCCCAGGGGGCGGAGGGCTTCGCCGAATAGGCGATCACCCAATCATACATTTTGCGGAGCATCAGGGGGGCAGTTCCTTGCCGAAGGTGGCCTCCGCTTAAGGGGCTGTCGCGGCGGAGTAAAGGCAATGTGCACCTTTGGGCCGCCGGCGCGCGCGCCGTGGGCGTATCATGGAACCGGCTTGCGGGACCGGGCTGCCTCTCCTTTGCCCTGCTCTTGGGCGATTGGCGGTTTGGGCGAAAAAATATGCGCCGGGGCCGGCGTGAAACTTGCCCTTCGGAAATCTTGATGGTTTCATTCCACCGGCTACGCTCTTCCGGTCGTAAGAATGACCGCCATGCCGTTGGGGTATCCCATCCGGTAGATGTGCATTTGCCGGTTCTTTTGGCATGAAACAAGAATGGCGGCAGCGCCCGCGCGGCGGGTGCGCGACGCGACCGGAAGCCGGCACTCCAGGTCGGGCTTCCGGGCCGCGGCTGTAGCCGGGAGCGGGAGAACGGCCTGGGTACGGATCTCGGACGATGAGCGCGGAGGCGGCCGATGGCACGGTTGCTTGAAAGTGTTTTACGTCGCGTGGTTGTGATTGGCGGTCTGGAGGTCATCATGGCCTCGGGCCGGAGGGTGACCATCGGCCAGCCGCGGCCCGATCAGCCCCCGCTGGCGGTGCGTTTCACGACGCCGGCGGCCGAGCGGGGCATTCTGCTCGACCCGGAGCTCAAGCTCGGCCAAGCTTACATGGACGGCACGCTGGTGATGGAGGAGGGGTCGGTCACAGACCTGCTCGCCTTGCTCATGGCGCAGCCGGCGGCCTGCACGTCCACCACCACGGTCTCCGCCAAGCTTCTCTTCTGGGGGCGGAAGCTGCTGCGGCGGATCGACCAGTTCAATCCGCGCGGCCGTTCCCAGCGCAATGTCGCGCACCATTACGACATCGACGGCCGGCTTTATTCCCTCTTCCTCGACGCCGACCGGCAATATTCCTGTGCCTATTTTGAGCATCCGGGCCAGAGCCTGGACGATGCCCAGCTTGCCAAGAAGCGCCACATCGCCGCCAAGCTGATGCTGGAGCGCGAAGATCTCGCGGTGCTCGACATCGGTGCCGGCTGGGGCGGGCTCGGCCTTTATCTCGCGCAGATGGCGAAAGCCAAGGTAACGGGCGTCACCTTGTCCAAGGAGCAGCTGGCGCTCGCCCGCCAGCGGGCCGAGGACGGCGGGCTTGCCGACCGGGTGGCGTTCCGCCTGCAGGATTACCGCGACATTCCCGAGACCTTCGACCGCATCGTGTCGGTGGGCATGTTCGAGCATGTGGGGGTCGATCATTATGGCGAGTTCTTCCGCAAGGTCCGCGCCTTGCTGAAGGAGGACGGGGTGATGGTGTTGCACGCCATCGGCCGTTCGGACCCGCCCGGCGTCACCAACCCCTTCATTGCCAAGTACATCTTCCCCGGCGGCTATATTCCCGCTTTGTCCGAGGTGCTGCCGCATATCGAGCGGGCCGGGCTCGTGGTCACCGACATTGAGCTGCTGCGCCTGCATTATGCGGAAACGCTGAAGGCGTGGCGCGAGCGCTTCCGCGCCCGCTGGGACGAGGCGGTGCGCCTGACCGACGAGCGCTTCTGCCGCATGTGGGAATTTTATCTCGCCGGCAGCGAGATGGGCTTTCGCCACCAGGGCCTGAACGTGTTCCACATCCAGATCGCCCGCAAGCAGGAAGCGGTGCCGCTCACCCGCGGCTATATCGAGGAGGAGGAGGCGCGCCTGCGCCGGGTGGAAGCGCGCCAGAGCTTGCCGCTGCGTCTCGCCGGGGAGTGAGACCGAAGGCCGGCACCGCGTCTCGGCAGAGGCAAGCGCCGGCGCGAATCACCCGGGTCCGATGTGCCTGGCTCCCGTCCCGGTCGCGCCGGGCAGATGGCGTGGTCGCGGCGGGCGGTGCCTCACAGGAAATACAGCACCGTGAGCAGCGCGAAGCAGGGCAGCAGGAAGGTGAGCGACCAGCCCATGTAGCCGAAGAAGCTCGGCATCTTCACCCCCCGATGGCGGGCGATGGAGAGCACCATGAAGTTGGGCGCGTTGCCGATATAGGTCATGGCGCCCATGAACACGGCGCCGGCCGAGATGGCTTCCAGCGTCACCGCCAGCGGCCCCATGAGCTGGTGCGGATTGCCGCCGGCGAGGTTGAAGAACACCAGATAGGTGGGGGCGTTGTCCAGGAAGGCGGAGAGCGCGCCGGTGAGCCAGAAATACCAGACGTTCACCGGCTGGCCGTTGGGGTCCGTCACCAGCTGTACCAGCGGCGCAAAGGCGCCGTCGAGGCCGGCCTTGAGGATGGCGATCACCGGGATGATGGTGAGGAAGATGGCGGCGAACAGCTTCGCCACCTCCAGGATGGGTTCCCAGTCGAAGCCGTTGCGCTCGCGGATGATCTTCGGGGTGATGGACAGGGAAATGAGGGCGACGAGCACGAGCAGCACGTCGCGCACCATCCATTGCAGCTCCACATGGGTGCCATAGACGTCGAAGGTGATGCCGGGCTTCCATAAGGCGGACAGAAGGATGGCGCCGATCACGCCGCCGAGCAGCGGGATGTTCTGCGCGCCGCGCAGGCCGAGGCTTTCGGTGTCGGGGGTGGGGTCCACCTTCAGCTTCCGTCCGCCCTCCTTGGCGTAGAAATAGCGGTCGAGCAGGTAGAAGGCGCCCAGCAGCAGCACCGCGACCACCGCCGTGTCGTGCAGCAGGTGGGTGGCGGTCCAGAAGAAGTTGACCCCCTTCAGGAAGCCCAGGAACAGGGGCGGATCGCCGAGCGGGGTGAGCGAGCCGCCGATGTTCGACACCAGGAAGATGAAGAACACTATCGTGTGCACATTGTAGCGGCGATTGTCGTTGGCGCGCAGCAGCGGGCGGATGAGCACCATGGAGGCGCCGGTGGTGCCGATGAGGCTCGCGATCAGCGTGCCGAAGGCGAGAATGGCGGTGTTCACCGCCGGGCTGCCGTGCAGATTGCCGGTGATGAGGATGCCGCCCGACACCGTGAACAGCGCATACAGAAGGATGATGAAGGGGATGTATTCCAGCAGCGCGGTGTGCACCACTTCATGGGCGGTCAATGCCGGGCCGTACACGGCGGCGAACGGCACGGCGAAGGCGGCCGCCCAGAACAGCGCCACCTTGCCATAGTGGTGATGCCAGAAATGCCCGGCCAGCAGCGGGAACAGGGCGATGGAGAGCAGCATGCCCGCGAATGGAACCGCCCACAGCGGTGAGACCTGGGCCCCGTTCAGCGACGCGGCGCCATCGGCTGCGACGGCGGCGCTCGATGTCGCGAGGATTGCGAGGGTCGCAAGGGTCGCAGTTGCAAGCTGCGGCCGCGTTCCACGGGGCACAAATCCCATCGCCATCCCCTTTTTCCTAGGCCTTTGCTTGATGGACGAACGCGGCGGTTGAGGCAAGTCAAACCGGTCCGGCGGGCGCCACCGGCGGCGGCGTGCGGGCCGCTATGCGATGCGGTGGTTGACCGGCGCGCCGGTTTCTGTCCTAGTCCCGCGGCTTTCGAGATCCCAGTTGCCGATGATGCATGGGCTTGGCTCATGGACCATTGGTTGTGCCCGCGCGGCACCTGAGCGAAACCCTCCCGGCGCCGGTCACCGACCGGAGCCGTTGGCATGAACGGCACGATGACCCAAGATCGCACTCCGGAGCGCGGCTCCGACCGCTACAACGCCCGTGAGGCCGAGCCCCGGTGGCAGAAGACCTGGGCCGAGCGCGGCATTTTCCGCACCCGCAACGATGACCCGCGGCCCAAATTCTATGTGATGGAGATGTTCCCCTATCCGTCGGGGCGCATCCACATCGGCCACGGCCGCAACTATGTCATGGGCGACGTACTGGCCCGCTACAAGCGCATGCAGGGCTTCAACGTGCTGCATCCCATGGGTTGGGATGCGTTCGGCCTGCCGGCGGAGAATGCCGCCATCGAGCGCGGCATCCACCCCAAGAGCTGGACCTACGACAACATCGCCGCCATGCGCGAGCAGCTCCAGTTGCTCGGCCTCTCCCTCGACTGGAGCCGCGAGATCGCCACCTGCGATCCGAGCTATTATGTCGAGCAGCAGCGCATCTTCCTCGATTTCCTGGACAACGGCCTTGCCTACCGCAAGGAGAGCGAAGTCAATTGGGATCCGGTGGATCACACCGTGCTCGCCAACGAGCAGGTGATCGACGGGCGCGGCTGGCGCTCGGGCGCCATCGTGGAGCGGCGCAAGCTGTCCCAATGGTTCCTGCGCATCACCGATTTCGCACAGGAACTGCTGGACGCCATCGATACCCTCGACCGCTGGCCCGAGAAGGTGCGCCTGATGCAGCGCAACTGGATCGGCCGCTCGGAGGGGCTTGAAGTCCTGTTCGAGTTCGCCAAGGGATTTGGGCCTGAAGCGCAGAAGGCGGTGAAGGTCTACACCACCCGGCCCGATACCCTGTTCGGCGCCGCGTTCGTGGCGCTCTCGCCCGACCATCCCCTGACCCAGGCGCTGGCCGCCAAGAGCCCCGCGCTCTCCGCCTTCGTGGCCGAGTGCAAGCGCGGCGGCACCTCCGCCGAGGCCATCGAGACCCAGGAGAAGAAGGGTTTCGACACCGGCCTCAAGGTGGTGCATCCGCTTGATTCCAGCCGCACCGTGCCGGTCTATGTGGCGAACTTCGTGCTCATGGATTACGGCACCGGCGCCATCTTCGGCTGCCCGGCCCACGACCAGCGCGATCTTGACTTCGCCCGCAAGTACCATCTGCCGGTGGTGCCGGTGGTGCTGCCGCCCGACACCGATCCCGGCGCCTTCCGGGTCGAGGAGATCGCCTATGACGGCGAGGGCACGCTGTTCAATTCCGGCTTCCTCGACGGCCTGACCATCGACAAGGCCAAGGAAACGGTGGCTCGCCAGCTCGAACGCTTCCGCGTGGGCGACGTGCCCCAGGGCGTGCGCAAGGTGAACTTCCGCCTGCGCGACTGGGGCATCTCCCGCCAGCGCTATTGGGGCTGCCCGATCCCCATCATCCATTGCGACGCGTGCGGCCCGGTGGGCGTGCCGCGCGAGCAATTGCCGGTGCGGCTACCCGACGACGTGAGCTTCGACAAGCCGGGCAATCCGCTGGATCGCGCCACGGCGTGGCGCGATGTGCCGTGCCCCAAGTGCGGCAAGCCGGCCCGGCGCGAGACCGACACCATGGACACCTTCGTGGATTCGTCCTGGTATTACCTGCGCTATGCCTCCGACAACGTGGACAGGCCGCTGGACAAGGCGGCGGTCGCCCATTGGCTGCCGGTGGACCAATATATCGGCGGCATCGAGCATGCGATCCTGCATCTGCTCTATTCCCGCTTCTTCACCCGCGCCCTGAAGGCCTGCGGCCGGGTGGACGTGAGTGAGCCGTTCGCCGGCCTGTTCACCCAGGGCATGATCGTCCATGAGACCTACAAGGACCAGGACGGCAAGTGGCTGTACCCCGAGGAGGTGAAGCTCCTGGGACCCGGCAAGGCGGAAAAGCTCTCCGACGGCACGCCGGTGACGGTTTCCCCGCCCGAGAAGATGTCCAAGTCGAAGCGCAACGTGGTGGCGCCGGAAGTGGTGGCGGACACCTATGGCGTGGATTGCGCCCGCTGGTTCATGCTCTCCGACACCCCGCCCGAGCGCGACAGCGAGTGGACCCAGGCCGGCATCGAGGGCGCGTGGCGCTTCGTGCAGCGGGTATGGCGCCTGGTGGGCGAGGCCATCGAGCTTGGCGCCGGCCCCGGCGCCGCCAAGCCCGAGACCTTCGGCGCGGTGGCGCTGGGCCTGCGCCGGGCCTCCCATGGCCTCGTGGCCGCGGTGGCGGAAGACATCGAGCGCCTGCGCTTCAACGTGGGCGTCGCCCATGTGCACGAATTCGCCAATGCCTTCGGCAGCGCCGTCGCGGCGGCCCGTGCGATGAAGGACGGCGTGCCGGCGGACCTGGCCTATGCCCTCACCGAGGCGGCCGACATGCTGGTGCCCGTGGTGGCCCCCATGACGCCGCATCTGGCCGAGGAGTGCTGGGCGGCGCTGGGTCATGACGGGCTCGTGGCCGAGGCGCCGTGGCCCGCCACCGAACCGGACCTGTTGAAGCAGGACACCGTCACCCTGCCGATTCAGATCAATGGCAAGAAGCGGGATGACATCGTGGTGCCCCGTGCCGCCACCCCGGCCGAGGTGGAAGCCGCGGTGCTGGCTCTCGAAAGCGTGCAGCGGGCTCTCGACGGCCGCGCGCCGAAGCGTATCATCGTGGTGCCGCAGAGGATCGTGAATGTCGTTGCCTGACACTCCTTCGGCCGGAGCCGCGATGGCGCCCGGCGCTTCCACCCGCCCCCGCGCGCGCCTTCTGGCGCGGCTTGCGGTGGTCGGCCTGCTGTCCGGCGCGCTCGCCGGCTGCTTCCAGCCGCTCTATGCGGACAACGCCACCGTCGGCGGGCCCGGCCTTCAGGAGAAGCTGGCGGACGTGGAGGTCATGCAGATCCAGGGGCGGCTCGGCAACGACCTGCGCAACGAGCTGATCTATCTGCTCGCCGGCGGCGCCGGGAACCCCAAGGGCGCGCCGCTGCAACTCTACATCGCGGTGGACACGACCGCTTCCACGGCCCTGGTGAACTCCTCCTCGGGCCTGCCGGAGAACATGATCATCCGCGTCAGCGCCAATTGGCGGATCGTGCGCTCCGACGACGACAAGAAGAAGCCGGTGGGCGGCGGCACCGCGGTGGGCACCGCCTCCATCGACGTGAGCGACCAGCGCTTCGCCAATTACAGCGCCAAGAACGACGCTGAGACCCGCGCCTCGCGCGAGGTGGCGGAACAGATCAAGGCGCAGCTCGCGGCTTATTTCATCCGCCTCGGCAAGGAGCCGCCGAAGCCGGAGACCACCAAGGCTTCCGGTAGCTGAGCCATGGTGGCCGTTCGCCCCGGCGACGCCGAGGCGGCTCTCGCGCGGCGTGATCCCAAGCGCCATGTGGTGCTCATCTTCGGCCCGGACGTGGGGCTGGTGCGCGAGCGCGCCGAAGGCTTGGTGCGCCGGTCGATTCCCGATGCCCACGACCCCTTCGCCCTGGTGCGGCTCGAGGGGGATGATCTGGCCTCCGACCCCCGGCGCCTGATCGACGAAACATCCACCATCGGCCTGTTCGGCGGCGAGCGGGTGGTGTGGGTGCGGGCCGGCAGCCGCAACATCGTGCCGGCGCTGCAACCGGTGCTGGACCATCCGTCGGGCACGCTGGTGGTGGTGGAGGCGGGCGACCTGAAGCGGGGCGCACCGCTGCGGGCCTTGTGCGAATCCTCTCCCAACGCCCTGGCGGTCGCCTGCTATGCGGACACCGAGCGCGATCTCGCGCGTCTCGTGGACACGATGATGGGGGAAGCAGGCCTCAGCATCGAGCGTGACGCCCGCGAGCTCCTGGTGTCGCTCATCGGCGGCGACCGGCTGGCCTCGCGGGGCGAGATCGCCAAGCTCGCGCTTTATGCCCAGGGGCAGGGGCGGGTGAGCCTGGAGGATGTGCGCCTTATCGTCGGCGACGCGTCGGCCCTCGCCCTCGACGATGTGGTGGATGCCGCCCTGTCGGGCGCTTCCGGGGAGGCGGTCATGGCCCTGTCGAAGGCGTTCGGCGCGGCGACCCGGCCGGATGCGGTGCTGGGCGCCCTGCTGCGCGCGCTGTTGGGCCTGCACCAGATGACGCTGCATGTGGCCGCGGGCCAGAGCCCCGAGCGGGTGATCGAAAGTGCGCGGCCAGCCGTGCACTTCTCGCGCAAGCCCAAGCTGGAACGGGCCTTGCGCGGCTTCGACCCGGCGCGGTGCTTGAAGGCGCTGCTGGCGGTGGATGAAGCGGTGCTGGCCGCGCGCCGCAACGCGGCGCTCGCGCCGGCCATCTGCGAACGCACGGTGCTCCAGGTGGCCCAGCTCGCGGGGCGGCGGCGGGGCGGGTGAGGCGCCAGGATCGCGTCCGCTCTTGCGTTTCCGGCAAAAGCTGATATACGCGCCGCTTCCGTCGCACCCGGCCGGGGGCTGAACGGACGGTCCTTCTTTGCATTCATCAAGCATGCGTGGAAGGGCAGGGCCTGAGCCCGTCGTCCCGTGTCCCCGCCTTCCGTACTTCGCGCCTTTCGGAAAAGGCGAGAAGGGCTCGGCGCCGGTGGACGGAGGAAACGAAAGGCGAAAAGAGCACATGCCGCTTTACGAGCACGTGTTCCTCGCGCGCCAGGATGTGACGGCGCAGCAGGTCGAGGAACTCACCACCCGCTTCAAGGGTGTCATCGAGGCGAACGGCGGCTCGGTCGGAAAGACCGAGTATTGGGGCGTGAAGTCCCTGACCTATCGCATCAACAAGAACCGCAAGGCGCATTTCACGCTCCTCAACATCACCGCCCCGGCGGCGGCGATCCAGGAGCTGGAGCGTCAGCAGCGCATTGATGAGGACGTTCTGCGCATCCTCACCCTGCGCGTCGAGGAGCATGAGGAGGGTCCCTCCGCCATGCTTCAGAAGCGCGACCGCGAGGATCGCGGCGAGCGTGGTGACCGGGGCGAGCGTGGCTTCGGCGGTCGTGAGGACCGTCCGCGTCGTCCGCGTCCGACCGAAGAGACCCAGACCGAGGAGGAGAACTGATGGCTTTCGCTCAGGCCGGTGGTGCCGGCGGCGGCCAGCGCCGTCCCTTCTTCCGTCGTCGCAAGACCTGCCCCTTCTCCGGCCCGAATGCGCCGAAGATCGATTACAAGGACGTGCGGCTGCTTCAGCGCTACATTTCCGAGCGCGGCAAGATCGTGCCCTCGCGCATCACGGCGGTGTCCGCCAAGAAGCAGCGTGAGCTCGCCGCCGCCATCAAGCGCGCCCGTTTCCTGGGCCTGCTCCCGTTCGTGATCCGCTGATCGCGCACGCTGTGTGAGGGGCCGCTCCGGCGGCCCTTCCATTTCCGACACGTCGCGGGGAATGAGCCCCGGGGCGCTGGCTGGGGCCGCTTCGTGCCGCCTCTAACCGCGCGATGCGGGACAGCTCGTCACCATGGGACCGATCCTTCTTATCGCCATCGCCGCGGCTGCGGCGTCCGCCCTTCTTGCCGCCGGTGTCGCGGCGGGATCGGTGCTGGCTGTCCCATTGTTCTATCTCGCGCCCCTGCCGGTGATGATCGCCGGCATCGCCTTTTCCCCCATCGCTGCGGGCTTGGCTGTGGTGCTGGCGGGTGCCGGCCTCGGATTGATGTTTGGCGGCGCCTTCCTACTGGCCTATGTGCTGGGCATCGGCGCGCCGGCCTTCGCTCTTGCCTATGCCGCCATGCTGGCCCGGCCGAATGAGGCCCAGCCGGATGAGCTCGTCTGGTATCCGGTGGGCCATCTGGTGCTGCTAGCCGCCGGGTTCGCGACGCTCAGCGTCGGGGTGGCGGTGTTCAGCATGGCCGGGGACTACGAGACCTATCGGGCCGCGGTCACAGCCACTTTCGACGCCATGCTCGGACCGGCCACCGCCGGTCCTGATGCGGAGGCGGGGCGGGCGTTCATGGCCCATGTGCTGCCCCCCATGGCGGGGCTCCTCACCATGGTGTCGCAGCTGATCTGCCTGTATCTCGCGGGGCGGGCGGCGCGGATCTCGGACCGCATGGGCCGCCCGTGGCCCCAGCTCTCGATGATGCGCCTGCCGCGGATGGCACCCTTCGTCCTGGGCGCCGCGCTGGTGGTGACGATGCTGCCTGGCCTGTTGGGCCTTGTGGGCTCGGTGGCCGCGGCCACCGTCATGCTGGCCTTCTCCCTCGTCGGCTTTGCGGTGGTGCACGCCATCACCATCGGCTACGGCGGCCGCGCCATGATTCTCGCCGCCCTGTGGCTGACCACCGTGGTGCTGGGCTGGCCGGTGCTGGCCATGGCGGTGCTCGGTTTCACCGATGCCCTCTTTGACTTCCGGGCGCGCCTTGCGGGCCGCCCTCTCCCGCCGGCGAAGGATCGCTGACGGGACCTCTTCCGAACACTGAAATAGGACATTCCAGGAGACCAACATGGACGTCATTCTTCTTGAGCGCGTTGCCAAGCTCGGCCAGATGGGCGAAGTGGTGAAGGTGCGCGACGGCTTCGCGCGCAACTTCCTGCTGCCGAACGGCAAGGCGCTGCGCGCCACCAAGGCCAACCGCGACCGCTTCGAGCACATGAAGGTCGAGCTTGAGGCCCGCAACCTTGAGCGTCGCAAGGACGCCGAGGTGGTGGCCGAGAAGCTCAACGGCCAGATCATCCTGACCATCCGTCAGGCGGGCGAGAGCGGCCAGCTCTACGGCTCCGTGTCCACCCGCGACATCGCCGATGGCCTCACCGCCGCCGGCTTCACCGTGGATCGCAGCCAGATCATCCTGAATCACCCGATCAAGACCCTGGGCCTGCATGTGGTCCCGGTGAGCCTGCATCCCGAGGTGCAGGTGACGGTGAGCGTCAACGTCGCGCGCAACGCCGAGGAGGCCGAGCGCCAGGCCCGTGGCGAGGACGTGCGCACCGCCCGCGATGAGGATGCCGAGATCGAGGCGGAACTCGCGGTGGCCCGTGCCGAGGTGGCGGCCGAGCTCGCCGCCGAGGAAGGCGTCGAGGAGTAAGATGAGATCCGGGCGGCCGCGCCTCGGCGGCCGCCCGCTTCCAGGCCGTTCCGGGCCGTCTGCTGCGGCGTCTGTGTCGTTTCTGCAACAGGGTGCCGTGCTTATGGTGCGCCGCGCAGATTTCTGTGCGGCGTTCATCGTCCGTTTGGTTTCGCGGATCTAGAACATGGACCGCGCCGGGATTCGTCGTCGGGGGTCGAGGGGTCAGGCGCGACGTTCTGGGTCGGGGTAGAAGCGATGTTCAAGCGAATTGCGGTGTTCGCCGCTCTGGTGCTCGGCTACGCGCTCACTGGCATGGCGCTGAATGCCAGCCAGACGAGCCGTGCGGGTTCACAGGTCGCGGTTGACGCAAGCATGGTGGAATAAGGGGGCGCCTTCCCGCCGGAAGGGCCGTTTGGGTCAGACTGTTCATTCGCCCGCCGGGACCCCTCGGCGGGCGAATGTCGTTCAGGCGCCAGAGCGCGCGCGGGGTCGAGCGGCGCGGCGTGCACCCCTGAAGCCGGGCGGGCTCCTGGAAAGACCACGTGATATTGAATTGCGATGGTTAAGGAAGTGGAACCAACGGCCGGGCATCGGACGGCATAGGGTCGTGCAGGGCAGGTCCAGAATGGTCTTCCCGGCAGGCATGGTGGCGGCTGCCGCAATCATTCGAAGTGGCGGCCTGTTCACGCGGAATCCGCCCATCTGGCGCGGTTCGCGTGCGCTCATCGGTCCAGGGCCCTGCGGTCAGGCTGCCGACGCTCGGTCCGGCGTCTGATCGCGTGCGTGACGATGGCTGGAGCATGTCCCGTTCGCACCGGCTCGCGTCATCCGCTCCAGGTTATGGCGTTGACGTATTTTCTTCACGCGAACCGGACGCCGCTTCGCGAGAAGCCGCTTCAGGACGACCAGTCGCAGGCGATGCGGCCCGGTTCTCCGTAAGGGATTTCGGCCGAATAGCCGTCCCCCCGGCGCCCGGCGTTCTGGCCGCGGTCGTCGCCGCTTTCCACCGCCTCGCCGAACTCCGACACCACGTCGGCGCGGCTGGCGTTGAAGACGATCATGAAGGCCTTGATGCCGTTCTTGTTGCCGAACCGGAATGTCATCTGGGTGACGGGCAGCCCGCCGAATGTTCCGTTCAGGGGAACGGTCACCTGGGTGTATTCGCCGAAGTTGCTGGGGGTCGGTGAGCCGAAGGCGTCGGCGATATCCGGCGGCAGGTCGAGGGAAATGTCGGTCCGGTCGGCGGCATAGCCCCGGGGATTGCCGGGCTTATTGGCGTAGCGCTGGACCAGGGAATGCACGAAGACCCCGAGCGGGCTGGCGGGCCGGGGCAGGGCGCATTCGTCCACGCCTTCCAGGAAGGCGTCCAGCTCCACGGCCTGGCTCGGCGTGGTGCCAAGCGCGAGGGTGGCGGCAAGGACGGCGCTCAAGAGCGCGGCGCGGCCGATGGAGGCCGACGCCACCGCCGCCAATAGAGAAAAGGCAGCGCCAGCCAAAGCCGGTGCTGCCTGTCGGGCGGTGATCTGACGGGTCGAGATCATCGTCATTCCAGTTCCTCCGCGCTGCCGATGCGAGCACTGTCGTGTCGGCAGGCGCATGGGGCAAGGTCGCGCGGAGATCCGCGCGACAGAAGGTTCAGGCCTTGCGGTGGGCGAGGGCGGCCTGGGCCGCCGCCAGGCGCGCGATCGGCACCCGGAACGGCGAGCAGGATACATAGTCGAGCCCGATGCTGTCGCAGAACTTCACCGAGGCCGGATCGCCGCCGTGCTCGCCGCAGATGCCGAGCTTGAGGTTGGGCCGGGTGGCGCGACCGCGCTCGGCACCGAGCTTCACCAATTGGCCCACGCCGTCCACGTCGATGGAGACGAACGGGTCGGTCTCCACGATGCCCTTCTGCACATAGGTGCCGAGGAAGGTGCCGGCATCGTCACGGGACACGCCGAACGTGGTCTGGGTGAGGTCGTTGGTGCCGAAGGAGAAGAATTCGGCGCTCTCGGCGATCTTGTCCGCCTGGAGGGCGGCGCGCGGCAGCTCGATCATGGTGCCCACCTGGAAGGTGAGCTTGGCGCCGGTCTCCTCCTCGACCGCCGCGGCGGCCTTGCGGATCACGGCGCCGACGATGTCGAGCTCGGCCTTGGTGGCGATCAGCGGGACCATGATCTCGGGAACGACCGTCTCGCCCGTCGTCTTGGCGGCGATGACGGCCGCCTCGAAGATGGCGCGGGCCTGCATCTCGGCGATCTCGGGGAAGGCGATGGCGATGCGGCAGCCGCGGAACCCGAGCATCGGGTTCATCTCGTGCAGCTCCTTGTTGCGCCGCTCGATGCGCTCCACGTCGACGCCCAGGCTCTTGGCCACCTCCAGGGTCTCCGCCTCGGTGTGGGGCAGGAACTCGTGCAGCGGCGGGTCGAGCAGGCGGATGGTGACCGGCAGGCCCTTCATGATCTCGAACAGCTCGACAAAGTCGTCGCGCTGCATGGGCAGCAGCTTGGCCAGCGCGGCGCGGCGGCCGGCCTCGTCGTCGGCGAGGATCATCTCGCGCACGGCGAGGATGCGGCCGGCATCGAAGAACATGTGCTCGGTGCGGCACAGGCCGATGCCCTCGGCGCCGAACGAGCGGGCCATGCGGGCGTCGGCCGGGGTCTCGGCATTGGCGCGCACCTTCAGGCGGCGCACCTTGTCGGCCCAGCCCATGAGGGTGGCGAACTCGCCGGACAGCTCGGGCTGCTGCATCGGCACTTCGCCCTTCAGCACCTGGCCGGTGCCGCCGTCGATGGTGATGAGGTCGCCCTTCTTGAAGGTCTCGCCGGAGACGGTCATGGTCTGGGCGGCATAATCGATGCGCAGGGCGCCCGCCCCGGAGACGCAGGGCTTGCCCATGCCGCGCGCGACCACCGCCGCGTGGGAGGTCATGCCGCCGCGCGAGGTGAGAATGCCCTCGGCCGCGTGCATGCCGTTGATGTCTTCCGGCGAGGTTTCGGCGCGCACCAGGATGACCTTGCGGCCCTTGTCCTTCCAGGCCTCGGCCTCGTCGGCGGAGAACACGATGGCGCCCGAGGCGGCGCCGGGCGAGGCCGGCAGGCCGGTGGTCAGCACCGTGCGCTCGGCCTTGGGGTCGATGGCCGGATGCAGGAGCTGGTCGAGCGAGCCGGGTTCGACGCGGCCGACCGCCTCCTCCTCGGTGATGAGCCCCTCGTTGGCCAGCTCGACGGCGATGCGCAGGGCGGCCTTGCCGGTGCGCTTGCCGGAGCGGGTCTGGAGCATCCAGAGCTTGCCCTTCTCCACCGTGAATTCCATGTCCTGCATGTCACGGTAGTGATTTTCGAGGATGTGCGAGATGCGCTCGAACGCCTTGAAGGCCTCCGGCAGCGCGGCCTCCATGGAGGGCTTGGTGGAGCCGGCGTGGATGCGGGCTCGCTCGGTGAGGTCCTGGGGGGTGCGGATGCCCGCCACCACGTCCTCGCCCTGGGCGTTCACCAGGAACTCGCCATAGAGCGCGTTCTCGCCGGTGGAGGGATTGCGGGTGAAGGCGACGCCGGTGGCCGAGGTCTCGCCCATGTTGCCGAACACCATGGACTGCACGTTCACCGCCGTGCCCCAGCTCTCCGGGATGGCGTGCAGGCGACGGTAGGTGATGGCGCGGTTGTTCATCCAGGAGCCGAACACGGCGCCGATGGCGCCCCAGAGCTGCTCGTGGGGGTCCTGCGGGAACGGCTTGCCCAGCTCGGCCTGATACTTGGCCTTGTACTTGGTGATGAGGAAGGCCCAGTCGTCCGCCGACAGCTCGGTGTCGAGGATGTAGCCCTTCTCGACCTTGTAGTGCTCGAGGATCTCTTCGTAATGGTGGTGCGCGACGCCCATCACCACGTCGGAATACATGGTGATGAAGCGGCGGTAGCTGTCATAGGCGAAGCGGCGGTCGCCGGCGAGCTTGGCCACGGCGTCCACGGTCTCGTCGTTGAGGCCGAGGTTGAGCACCGTGTCCATCATGCCGGGCATGGAGGCGCGGGCGCCGGAGCGCACCGAGACCAGCAGCGGGTTCGCGGCGTCGCCGAACGACTTGCCGGTCAGCTCGCCGACCTGGGCCAGCGCCTTTTCCACATCGCCCTTCAGCTCGGCCGGATAGGTCTCGCCGTGGGCATAATAATAGGTGCACACTTCGGTGGTGATGGTGAAGCCGGGCGGGACGGGCAGGCCGAGGTTGGACATCTCGGCGAGGTTGGCGCCCTTGCCACCGAGCAGGTTCTTCATGTCGGCTTTGCCCTCGGCTTTGCCGTCGCCGAAGGTGTAGACCCATTTCGTCATCTAGAGAGATCCCTTGTGGAGGGGCGCGGGACATGCGGGATGGCGGATGCTTTAGCTTGCACTGCACAAGGCATCAACCGCACCGGCAGGTTCTCAGGCGCTCCTTTCGTCCTTATTTGCACGAAATCTTTAGTGGCCCAGCAGACCCGTGAGCCCGACGATGATCAGGTAGAGCGCCACCAGCACATTGAGCAGGCGCGGAAAAGCGAGGATCAGAACGCCTGCGATCAACGCCACCGCCGGCTGAATGATGACCATGTTGAAATGCATCGTGAACGCTCCAACCCCGGGCGCGCAACGTTCTGCACCTTGGCGCAGGATTTCTCAAGGTGAGATGCGATGCCGGCTCCTGGATTTTCGCATTGCGGCAGACGCGCGCCGGCTCGATCTGGCGCTGCATTGCGCAGGGGACGGCGATGCTGAAGATCAGGGCTTGCCTGTTTCTTGATCTTTCAGGCGCGGCGGCCTTTCCCGAGCGGTAAGCAAGTGATGCTTCCGCCCGGTCTGGCGCCGGTCATTCAGCGCGTCGCGCCGGCGGAGGCTGCTCGCGGGGGACGGCGTGGGCTCAGTGCTTGCTGCTGGACAGCTTGTCGCTCCAGGCCAGCAGCAGGCTCGATCCCACGAACACCACATGGATGATGACGAGCCAGGTCAGGGTGTCCTGGCTGTAGCCCTTGGGCAGGTCCATGAACGCTTTCAGCAGCTGGATGGCCGAGATGGCGACGATGGAGGCGAGCAGCTTCTGCTTGAGGCCGGTGAAGTCCACCCGCGTCATCCAGTCCGGCCAGTCGGGATGGCCGGCGGGATCGATCTTGGAGACGAAGTTCTCATAGCCCGAGAAGATGACGATGAGCACCAGATTGCCGGTGAGGGTGAGGTCCACCAGGGCCAGGATGCCGAGGATGGTGTCGCTCTCCGAGGCGCCCAGGGCATGGGTGACGAAATGCACCACCTCGGAGCCGAACTTGAACAGCAGCACAAATAGCGCGATCACAAGGCCGAGATAGAACGGCGCCATGATCCAGCGGCTGCGAAACAGTATGGACTCGATCACCCGCTCGATCATCACCCGCCCTCTCGACTCGTCTGCATCCTGTCGTTCCGGCGCCGGCGCGAACCCCTGCCGCGGCGGCCAACCGGACCCGTGAACGCAACCGGTGCCATGGCGCGTGTCGCGCGGCAAGCGGGCAAAGCTTCGCAGGGGGGAGATCGCGCGCCTTTTCTGCGATGGGGCCGGGTGGCGGCCCGGTGGCTGTGCGTTAAAGCCTTCGGCAAGTAGTGAAATCGGTTCAATGGCGGTGCTTGAGGTGGGGCGGCGGCGGGCCTACACAGGAGCCCTCTTCATAACCGCGAGCCCGCGCGCATGACCGATCCCGCCAGCCCACGCCCGAGCGTCCTCGTCACCGGACCGGTGCTGGAAGCCGTGGTGGAACGCCAGCTCGGCCCGCGCTTCGCCGTGGTGGCGCTCGCCGATCTCGCCCGCACCGACCCGCGCGCGGTGCGGGCGATCGCCACCCGCGGCGCGGCGCGGGTGGACGCGGCCTTGATGGATCGCCTGCCGGCGCTGGAGGTCATCGCCAATTTCGGCGTCGGCTACGACACGGTGGATGCCGCCGCTGCCGCAGCCCGCGGCGTGGTGGTCACGCACACGCCGGACGTGCTCGACGATGAGGTGGCGGATCTGACCCTCGGCCTGCTGCTGGCGACCGTGCGGCGGCTGCCGGAGGCGGATCGCTTCGTGCGCGCCGGACGCTGGCGCGCGGGCGCCTTCCCCCTGACCGCGACCCTGCGCGGGCGCACCGTGGGCATGGTGGGCATGGGCCGCATCGGCCGCGCCATCGCGCGGCGGCTGGATGCGTTCGGCGTGGGCCTCGTCTACCACAGTCGGCGCAAGGTGGCCGACCTTGGCTATGACCATGTTCCGGACCTGCTGGCCATGGCGCGGGCGGTGGATACGCTGGTGGTGATCGTGCCCGGCGGTCCGGCCACCCGCCACATGGTGAATGCCGAGGTGCTGGCCGCCCTGGGGCCGGATGGCGTGCTGGTGAACGTGGCGCGCGGCTCGGTGGTGGATGAGCCGGCGCTTCTCGCGGCGCTACAGGCGGGTACCATCCTCGCCGCCGGCCTCGACGTGTTCGAGGACGAGCCGCGCGTGCCCGAGGCCTTCTTCAGCCTCGACAATGTGGTGCTGCTGCCCCATGTGGGGTCCGCCACGACCCGCACCCGCACGGCCATGGGGCAATTGGTGGTGGACAATCTGTTCTCCTGGTTCGATGGCAAGGGGCCGTTGACGCCGGTGCCGGAAACTCCCTGGCCGCGCCGCTGAGGCCGGGCCCGCTGGGGTGGGGCCGGCGCTGCGTTTCCGCGCACGCCGTCGCGCCTCGATTTTCACGCGCGCGATGGCGTGCGCTAGAGTGCGGGATCGACGCTTCAGGCGTGCAGGAGGGGGCGATGCCCGTTCGGTCCAGGATTTTCCCGCTGGCGGTGCCGGTTCTGCTGGTGCTTGGAGGCGCCGCTGTGGCCCAGACGGCGCCGGCGGCCTCTCGCGCGGCGGCCGTGTCCGCCCGGCCCGACGAGGCCACCCGGCAGGCCGCCGAGCGGCTGGCGGGCGCTTTCCGCCTCTCCAGCGCCGATGGTGAGCGCCGCTGCGACGTGACGCTCGCGGCCCAGCCGTCCGGTGGCGGGTTCGCGGTGGCGTTCGATGCGGCGACGTGCGCGGCCATCTCCTTCGCCGCCCAGGTGAGCGCCTGGGTGCCCGATGTCTCCGGCTCCATCCGTTTGCTGAACGCGCAGGGGCGCACCGTGGCCGAGTTCACGGAAGCCACCGGCGGCAGCTTCGAGGCGTTGAAGGAGGGCGACGGCGTCTATTTCCTGGGGCCGCCCTCGGCCGCCGACGGTCCGCCCGCGACCCCTGAGGAGGTCATGGGCGAATGGCTGCTGGCTCGCCAGCCGGGGGTCACCGTGTGTCGCTGGACCTTGACCGACACCCCCGGCCCGCGGGGTAGCTACCGGGTGCAGGTGGCGCCGGGTTGCGACGAGCTTTTGACTCGCTTCGGCCCCAACGCGTGGGAGCTGTCGGGGGGCAACATCCTGGTGCGAGGTGTGGCCGATGGGTCGACGATTCGCTTCGCGCGCCAGGAAGACGGTACCTGGACACGCATTCCGGAGCGCAATCGACCCCTCATCATGACACGCCCGTGACGCCTCGAAGGCTTCTTTTGGCGTGGGTTTTCCTCCGAGGAAGATCCTTCAATTCCACTTCCGTTCCGAGCGTTGCGCAAATGCAACATGAAAATCCAGCATTCATGCGGGTTTGCCTAAACACGCGGCAGGCCCTGCCTCAATTTTCGCGTTGGACTTCACTGCCGGATTGATTTTTATCTCCTTAAATCTCTGCGGGGGTAACACATATGAAAAAGATTGCACTGGTCGCCGCTTCCATGCTCATCGCCGGCTCGGCCTCGGCGGCCGATCTGACCATGCCGGTCAAGGCGGCCCCTGCTCCCGAGCCCACCCCCGTGTGGGATCTGGCCTTCGGCGCGAAGCTCACCAGCGACTACATCTTCCGCGGCATGACCCAGACCAATGGCGATCCGGCCATCCAGGGCTATGCCGAGCTGCGCCTGTTCGACTGGGTCTATGGCGGCCTGTTCATGTCGAGCGTGAACTTCCCGTCGGTCATCAATAATTACCAGGTCACCGGCCTGACCGATCCGTCCGCCGAGATGGATATCTATGGCGGCCTGCGTCATACCTGGAGTGGCCTGACCCTCGACGTCGGCTACGTCTACTATTACTATCCCGGTCAGCTCTCCGAGAACTCCTACACGCTTGGTGTTCCCGCCGCGAACATGAACTACTGGGAAGTGTACTTCAAGCCGACCTATGCCATCAACGACATGTTCACCGTTGGCGGCAACCTGTACTATTCCAGCGATTACGTCGGCACGGGCTCGGACGACACCTACCTGTCCGGTACCTTGAAGGTCGATTTCTCGAAGTACAGCGTGGTCAAGGACGTCGGCTTCTACGTGTCGGGTGAGTTCGGCTACCAGTGGCTCGGCTGGACCAACTACGGCAACATCTACGCGGTCAATTACGAGCTGCCCTCCTACGCCAGCTGGAACGTCGGTGTCGCCTTCACCTACAAGGCTGCCACCCTCGATCTGCGTTACTACGGCTCGGAGCTCTCGGAAGGCTACCTGCCCAACGGCACCTTCAACACCTGCGGCCAGGTGTCCGGTCTCTCGAACGCCTGCGGCGATCGCTTCGTGGCGAGCCTCTCGTTCGACACCAGCCTGAACGCGCTGAAGTGATCTCTTCCGTCGCTTGACGGATGAGGAGGGCGTCGCGCACCAGCGCGGCGCCCTTTTTCTTTGCGTCAGTGCTGCCCTGACCATTGGCGATGATGGCGCCGTTCAGGCCTCAACCCGCGCGGCCGGCCCCGGTTCTTGGGAGAAGCCGGCGCCCGCTTGGACCAAGCCCATCCGGCAGACACGCGAACCCGCCTTGCCCCCCCCCCCGGCGCCGGTCAAGGACAGGGCCGAGTCTCCCAAGGCGGGGCGCCGGGGGCGTGCGCTCTGATGCCTACGGCAGCGGCTCCAGCGCGATCCGGGCCATACGTTTCGACCCCCCGGCCGTCCGGCGCGGCGATCGGGTCCGCGGATGGCGCGACGCCTCTGCCGCCCCATGGGCCCTCGGGTGCGCGGGCGCGGATGGAGAGGCGGGGCCGATGTGTGGATGCGGTGTTCCGGGTCGAGCCCTCGGCTGCTGGCCCTCACGCCCCGGCACTTCCGGCGACGCGTGGAGCCGGGGGTATCGGAGCCGGGAGACGAACGGCGTTTCTGCTGATGGCTCAACTGGCGCCCAGGCGTGAGCGCGGGTTTGGGGAGGGCTTCGCGAGCCCCTTCAGCCGCGCCCCCTTCAGGCGCGCCTTTGTCTGGCGCCGGTCGAAGCCGGGCCTGATGCGATAAGATCAGATCAGGCGCAGGCCCTTGAGGCTGGCGTGGCCGTCCTTGCCGACGATGATGTGGTCGTGGACCTCGATGCCGAGCGGCTTGGCCACATCGATGATCTTGCGCGTCATGTCGATGTCGGCGCGCGAGGGCGTGGGGTCGCCCGAGGGGTGGTTGTGGCAGAGGATGAGGGCGGAGGCGGAGACCTCCAGCGCCCGTTTCACCACCTCGCGCGGATAGACCGGCGCATGGTCCACGGTACCGGTCTGGAGCACTTCGTCGGTGATGAGCTGGTTGCGCTTGTCGAGGAACAACACGCGCACCTGCTCGCGCTCGGCATAGGCCATGGCGGTGCGGCAATAGTCGAGCACCGCGCTCCAGGAGGAGAGGGCGGGCCGGCGCTTCACCTGGCCCTTGGCAAGACGCTGGGCGGCGGCCTCGGCGAGCTTCAGCTCGGTGACTATCGCGTCCTTCACGCCCGGCACTTCGGCCAGCAGCGCGGGCGGCGCGGTGATGACCTCCGCGAACGAGCCGAAGCGTTCCACCAGGGCCTTCGCCAGCGGCTTCACATCGCGCCGGGGAATGGCGCGGAACAAGATCAGTTCCAGCAGCTCGTAATCGGCGAGAGCCTGCGCGCCGGCCTCCCGGAAGCGGGCGCGGAGACGGTCGCGATGACCATGGAAGTGCGGGGCCTCGTTCAGGCCGCCATCGGGCTCTTCCGCCATGGTCCCTCTCCCCGTCACTCCAGACATGCGGACGGATCGAATCGATCCGCCCGCATGGTGCTCATTTTCCGGCCCGCGGGCTATGCCGCTTGCGGGCCTTGCCCGTGGTGTCGTCAGGCGACGGCATAGGGCGGCTTGTCATAGCCCTTCGGGCTCAGGGTGAAGATCTCGACGCCGGTCTCGGTGACCCCCACCGCATGTTCGAACTGGGCGGACAGCGAGCGGTCGCGGGTCACGGCGGTCCAGCCGTCGGAGAGCACCTTCACATGGGGCCGGCCGAGATTGATCATCGGCTCGACGGTGAAGATCATGCCCGGCACCAGTTCCGGCCCTTCGCCGCGCCGGCCCACATGCACGATGTTCGGCTCGTCGTGGAACACGCGGCCGACGCCGTGGCCGCAGAAGTCCCGCACCACGCTCATGTGCTGGGGCTCGACGAAGTCCTGGATCGCCGCGCCGATGTCGCCCACATGACCGCCGGGCTTGATGGCGGCGATGCCGAGCATCATGGAGTCATAGGTCACCTCGAGCAGCCGCTCGGCCCGGCGCGGGATGGGGCCGATGGCATACATGCGGCTTGAATCCCCATACCAGCCGTCGAGCACGATGGTCACGTCCACATTGACGATGTCGCCTTCGCGCAGCGGGCGGGAATTGGGCATGCCGTGGCAGACCACATGGTTGATGGAGGTGCACACCGAGTAGCGGTAGCCGCGATACATCAGTGTGGCCGGGTAGGCGCCGTGAGCGACGGCATAGTCATAGACCAGGGTGTCGACGGCGGCGGTGGTGACGCCGGGGCCGATCATCTCGGCGATGGCGTCGAGAATCTCGGCGGCCAGGCGACCGGCCTTGCGCATGCCCTCGAAGCCGTCCGGGCCGTAGAGCTTGATGTGTCCCGTCTTTCTGAGCGGCGCGTCCGCCGCTTCCACATAGGTCATGATGTCGCCTTCTCGCCGGGCGCCGCAGGGGCGCGGACGGAACTCTTCTGATCGGATGCCGTGCCCCAAGATTTATGCCAACACGCCGCCAAAGCAAGCGTTGGCGCACAAATCGTGCGCGCGCGGCCGTCTGCGGCGGGGGTAGCCGGTCACGCTCAAGCTGCCTCGGCGGGGTCAGCCGATCATGGGAATGGCGTCGGTCACGGCAATGCCCTCAAGGCTGATGCGGCAGGTGAGGGCGAACGCCTCCACTCCGGCGGCGCGGGCGGCATCGAAGGCGGCGCCGTAGCCGGGGTCGAGATCGCGGGCGAGGCCGATGGAGCGGGCCGAGCCGATCTGGCTGAGGTAGACCATCACCGCGCGGCGGCCCTCGCGCGCCTGGGCGGCCAGCTCCACCAGATGCTTGGCGCCGCGGGCGGTCACGCAATCGGGAAACTCGGCGGCGCCGGGGACGCGCATCAGGTGCACATTCTTCACCTCCACCAGGCAGGCGGGGCGGTCGTCATCCTCCAGAAGGATGTCGATGCGGCTGTTGACGCCATATTTCACCTCCCGCCGCATGCGGGCATAGCCGGCAAGGCCGGGCACCTGTCCGCCGGCGATGGCGGCCGCCACCAAGGCGTTGGGATGCATCGTGTTGACGCCCACCAGCTCGGGGCCAGCGCCGAAGTCGGCTTCCACCAGTTCCCAGCTCAGGGGCAGCTTGCGCGCCGGGTTGGCGCTGCGCGAGAGCCAGACCCGGCTGTCCGGCGCGTCGAGACCCATCATGGCGCCGGAATTGGCCACATGGGCGGTGGTCTCAGTGCCGTCCGCCAGCACCACATCGGCCAGGAAGCGCTTGTAGCGGCGAATCAGGCGGGCCGGGATCAGGGGCTCGGAAAAGCGCATCAGGCGGCCGCCGGAACGGGCGCGGGAATAGGCGCGGGGGGCGCGAATGAGAGCGTTGCCGTGGGGGACATGGTGGGCGACATGGGAGGACTCGCGGAAAGGGGGGCGACCATAGCCGCTGCCGCCCGGCCTCGCGATCCTTATCGGCGCCGCGCGCCTTCCCTTATGTCACATCGTCGGCCCGTCGTGTCCGCCATTGGGGAGCGGTGCGCGGGACCAGGAGGTTCAGCGCGCCGGGGTCGATGACATAGCGCAGCGGCAGGTTTTCGCGGGTGACCTCGCCGTCGGTGGCGACCCAGGCGCGGCGGCGCCGGGCATGGATGGTCACGCGCCGGGTGGTGAAGAGATGGATGCCCGGATTGTCGCGCCACGCGCCCACCAGCACGTCCGCGCCCGCCCTCAGCCGCGCCAGCGCCCCGCGATCCTCGGCCACCATGACCTCCAGCAGTCCGCCGTCCAGCCTTGAGCGGTGCAGGCCCGGCGCGTCGAAGGCGTTCACGGTGACGAGCGCCGCATAGGCCTCCACCGGGTGCGACACGCCGGCCACCTCCAGTTCCAGGGAGATGCGGCCGGCGCGGAACGCCGCCTTGGCCAGAGCGATGAGCCAGCCCACCGCGCGCGAATGCCGCTCCCGTTCCTGCTCCCGCGCCAGCGCCATCTGACTGAAGAAGCCGACGCCCGAAACCCCGTGAAACGGGCGGCCGTTGAGGGTGCCGAGGTCGATCCGCATGGGCCGGGCGGTGTGGAGCGCGTCAAGCGCACCCTCCAGGTCGCGCGGCAGGCCGATGTCGTAGGCGAGCAGGTTCATGGTGCCGAGCGGCAGCACGCCCAGGACGGTGTCGGTATTGGCATAAAGGGAGGCGGCATAGGAGAGGGTGCCGTCGCCGCCGCCCACCACCACCGTGTCATGGCCGGCCTCGGGCGCCTCGCGGATCAGGCGGCACATCTCGTCACCCTCCGCGACCACCACCTGCACGTCGCGATCGGCGCGGGAAAGGGCGGCCTCCACCTGCCGGCGCACCGGATCGGCCCCGAGATCGAGGAGATGGCCGGCTTTGGCATTGAGTACGACGAGCATTCGCCGCATCGTAGGGCTCCCCCTCTGCCGTCCCGTTGGGGCGGGCGCGATCACACCAAAAGGAAAGGCATCATGTCCAGCCCCTCCACCGGAGCGCAAAAGGCCTCGATCCTCCGCCTGCGGGCCGGGCTGCTGCTGCTGATCGGCTTCGTCCTCTTATGCGCGTCCGGCGGCAGCTTCGTGGCGCGGCAGTTCGGGCTCGGCTGGGGCTGGGCCATCCTGATCGCCATCGTCATCTGGGTGGGGGTGGGCATCGCCCTCGCGCGGGTCGATGCGCGAATCTATTTCGGCATCGCCCTCACCGTGACGGTGCTCCTGGCCTATCTTGTCTACGATTTCTCCGCCTCGGCGCTCGAATGGCCCACCAGCGTCTCCTTGGTGCTGGCGGTTGCCGCAACGGCACTCCTGGCCTTCACATTCTACGATTTCCGCCGCCTCAAGGATGAACTGAGGGTGTGGGTCTACAGGCGTTGACGGAGCGGGCTTGACTCCCGGCATCGAGGGGGTAGAGACCCCAGCTCGGTTGCAACGGGGCGTGCCCGCGCGGGGGCTCCGGCTGACGCGCGCGGCGGGGGAGAGGGGGCCGGCGCCAGGCGCCCATCGGCGGGCGTCGATCACGTCGGGTAGCGGAGACCAGAATGGGCACCGGGGGCCTCTACATCTACACCGGGCCGATCATCGCCTTCTTCTTTTCCGCCCTGTATTTTGGGGTATGGACGCACCGCCGAGAGCGTCTCTATATTCTGCTGCTGTCGCTGTCCTTCTTCTGCTTCATGCTCGCGGCTTTGTCGCAGATGCTGTCCATCCCGCGTGATAGCGGGTTGAACGCCGTCGTCTCGGCGGTGATCTACACGCTGTGCATCTCGCTTCTCGCCAAGGGCGTGGCCTTGAGGTTTCATGAGCCGCGTCGCGACCGGTTGACGGTGATCGTGGCGGTGGCCGTTGTCGTCCTGAGCGCCTATTTCTATTATGTGGACCGCAGCCTGATCTTGCGCATCTATGTGCAGAATTTCGGCTATGGTATCATTGTCATTGCGGTGGCCCTGCGCATGCAGGGGCGGCGCAGGGGGCTGGACCTCGCCTTTTTCTGGGTGCTGCTGCTGTTCGGGCTGCACTTCTTCGTGCGCACCGTCTTGACGGCCCCCATCTTGGGGGATCTTGCCCGCTACGATCATCTGGTGGCGGCCGGCGCCGATCCGGAAGAGCTGCGCCGGGCTTTCGCCGCCTCCCCCTTCTGGCAGGTGATGAATTTCAGCGTGTTCATCAGCGGCCTGCTGATCGCGCTGATGTTGTTCGTGGCGGTGGCGCTGGACGTGATCGAGGATTTCCGTCGCGACAGCGGATCGGACACACTGACCGGCCTTCTCAACCGGCGCGGCTTTCACCTGGAGGCGGAGGCGGTCTGGCGCGATGCCGGGATGCGGCCGGTGAGCATCGCCTATGGTGATCTCGATCACTTCAAGGCCATCAATGACACCTTCGGCCATGCCGCCGGCGACCGGGTGCTCAAGCAGTTCGCCGAAATTCTCTCGGGTGAGCTGCGGCACTGGGACGTGGCCTCGCGCTTCGGCGGCGAGGAATTCGTGCTGCTGCTGCCCCGCGCCTCCGGCGAGGCGGCGCTCGCCATCGTGGAGCGGGTGCGGCGCGCCTTGCGCGATGCGGTGTTCGACGACCTCAGCGACGGCCGCGCGGTCACCGTCAGCTTCGGCATCGCCGAGGCCGGGCCGACGGAAACCCCGGCCGAGGTCATCCACCGCGCCGATGTCATGGTCTATGCGGCCAAGCGCTCCGGCCGCGACCGCTCCGTGCTCGATCCCCAGGTGCCGCAGCCGTGACCCAGACGGAGCCATGACCCGCGCGCGGGCGATGGCGGATCGTGGTCCGCATGATGTGGCGGCATCACGTGAATGGTCCGGCGTGGACGCCGCCGGGATTTGGCCCGCTGTTCGGGTTTTGGCGCGTCAAGGAGCCTATCCTTGATCCGTTTTCGCGCGCCAGGGCCGTTTTTTGCCCCTCCAGGGTCGCTTTCCGCGGGATTTCGGGGCCATGCCGCGTTGCGGGAGGGGCGGCGGCTGCTTTAGGGTCGCGCGCTCCAGACCGCCGGGACATTGCCTGATGCATGACAGAACCGCCCGTTCCATCGATCCGGCGTCCGATGCCGCCATCGCGGCGCGCGTGACGCCGCTGCCCATCGCGGATGTGGCGGCCAAGCTGTCCATTCCCCCCGACGCCATCTTCCGCTATGGCCCCCACAAGGCCAAGCTGTCGCTGGATTTCGTCGCCGATCTCTTCGCCCGGCCGGACCGCGCGCCGACCGGCAAGCTGATCCTGGTCACGGCCATCAGCCCCACGCCGGCGGGCGAGGGCAAGACCACCACCACCATCGGCCTCGGCGACGCCTTGTCGCGGCTCGGCGAGCGGACCGCCGTGTGCCTGCGCGAGCCGTCGCTTGGCCCGGTGTTCGGCGCCAAGGGCGGCGCCACCGGCGGCGGGCAGGCGCAGATCATCCCCATGCAGGACATCAACCTGCACTTCACCGGCGACATCCACGCCATCTCCGCCGCCCACAACCTGCTGTCGGCGCTGATCGACAACCATATCTACTGGGGCAACGGCCTCGATCTCGATGCCCGGCGCATCTCCTGGCGGCGGGTGATGGACCTGAATGACCGGGCGCTGCGGTCGATCACGGTCGGGCTCGGCGGTCCGCCCAACGGCTTCCCGCGCGAGGACGGCTTCGACATCACGGTGGCGAGCGAGGTGATGGCCATCTTCTGCCTCGCCGACGGGCTCGACGACCTGGAGGCGCGCCTGTCGCGCATGGTGGTGGGCCAGACCCGCGGCCGCCGCATGGTGACTGCGGCGGAACTGAATGGCATCGGCTCCATGGCGGCGCTGCTGCGCGATGCCTTCCAGCCGAACCTGGTACAGACCATGGAGGGCACGCCGGCCCTGGTGCATGGCGGCCCCTTCGCCAACATCGCCCACGGCTGCAATTCGGTGATGGCCACCGGCAGCGCCCTGGCGCTTGCCGATTATGTGGTGACGGAGGCCGGCTTCGGCGCCGATCTCGGCGCCGAGAAGTTCCTGGACATCAAGTGCCGGCAGGCGGGGCTCGCGCCCGCGGCTGCGGTGGTGGTGGCCACCATCCGGGCGCTCAAGATGCATGGCGGCGTGCCGGTGAAGGAGCTTGGCCCGGAAAATGTGGCGGCGGTGGTCGAGGGCACCGCCAATCTGAAGCGGCATGTGGCGAATCTCGCCAAGTTTGGCCTGCCAGTGGCGGTGGCGCTCAACCGCTTCACGTCCGACACGCCGGCTGAAGTGGAGGCGGTGCGCGACG
This sequence comes from Xanthobacter agilis, assembly GCF_021730435.1. Taxonomy (GTDB): domain Bacteria; phylum Pseudomonadota; class Alphaproteobacteria; order Rhizobiales; family Xanthobacteraceae; genus Xanthobacter; species Xanthobacter agilis. Next base: position 197,896 of record NZ_JABWGX010000002.1, on the reverse strand, counting down.
CGCTCGGCGCGCTGGGCGTCACGGTCCATGTCTGCTCCCATTGGGCCGAGGGCGGGCGCGGCGCCGAGGATCTGGCGCGCGCGGTGCGGGACCTGGCCGCGCAGCCGTCCGCGTTCCGCTTCCTCTATCCTGACGAGATGCCGCTCAAGGACAAGATCGAGACCGTGGCGCGGGAGATCTATGCCGCCGGCCGGGTGGAGTTTTCCGCCACCGCGCTCAACCGCCTCAAGGAGTTCGAGGCGGCGGGCTTCGGCCGGCTGCCGGTGTGCATGGCCAAGACGCAATATTCCTTCTCGGCCGATCCCGCAGTGCGCAACGCGCCGAGCGGCCACGCCCTGCCCATCCGCGACGTGCGTCTGTCCGCGGGCGCGGGCTTCGTGGTGGCGCTGGCCGGCGACATCATGACCATGCCGGGCCTGCCCTCCCACCCGGCGGCGGAGCATATCTTCGTCACTCCGGACGGGGTCATCGCCGGTTTATCGTGACGGCGCGGCGCGTTCGCGCCCTCACCCTCGGGACAGGCCGCGCGCCTTGAGCGCGTCCAGATAGGCGGTGAAGAGCCCCTCCTGGTCGCGCCCGTAGCGGTAGAGCAGGGCCCAGGGATAGATGCCGGTGGAATGGCCGTCGTCGAAGGTGAGGCGGATGGCATAATTGCCCACGCTCTCCACCGCGCTGATGCGCACGGCGCGCTTGCCCGCCACCGTCACTTTTTCGTGCGGAGCATGGCCCTGCACTTCGGCCGAGGGGCTTTCCACCCGCAGCAGCTCGGCCGGGATGCGGAAGCTTGCGCCGTCGTCGAAGGCGACGTTCAGCGCGCTTTTGTCCTCCGCCAGGCGGATCTCGGTGGGCCACGCGGCGGGCACGGGCGCGGCCGGGGCCTGGGGGGTCTCCTGCTGGGTGATCTCGTCGGTCATGGCGGGGCGGTCCTGTGTCGATCCGGGCGGGTGCGGCTTTGTGCGCCGGCGTCCCTGTTCATGGTCATGTTGCATACGATATAAGGGGAATGCGCCGAAGTCCGCGCGCTGCCGCAGGCGCGCCGGAAAACCTTCAGATCGGCGGTAAGCCGGCGGATGGGTGGCGTGGGACGGATGGCGAGGAGAGCAAGGCGGTGAGTGCCGTGTTGAGGGACCTGATCGACCGGCCCAGCGTCGCCGCGGGCCGAGATGCCGGGCCGCTGGTGGACACCTTCGGGCGTGCCGTGACCTATCTGCGGGTCTCGGTGACGGACCGCTGTGATTTCCGGTGCGTCTACTGCATGTCGGAGCACATGACCTTCCTGCCCAAGCCGGAGCTGCTGAGCCTGGAGGAGCTGGACCGCCTGTGCAGCGCCTTTGTGCTGCGCGGCGTGCGGCGGCTGCGCCTCACCGGCGGCGAGCCCCTGGTGCGGCGGGACGTGATGACCCTGTTCCACAGCCTCTCCCGCCACCTGGAAACCGGCCGCCTCGACGAGGTGACGCTGACCACCAACGGCTCCCTGCTGTCGCGTTACGCGGGCGACCTCGCAGGCTGCGGCGTCAAGCGCATCAACGTTTCCCTCGACACCCTCGACCCGCTCAAGTTTCGTCAGGTGACGCGCTGGGGCGACCTCTCCCGCGTGCTGGACGGCATTCAGGCTGCCGCGTCGGCCGGCATCAAGGTGAAGATCAACACGGTGGCGCTCAAGGGCGTGAATGGGGACGAGATCGGCGACCTCGTGGCCTGGGCCCATGGGGCCGGGTACGACCTCTCCCTCATCGAGGTGATGCCGCTGGGCGAGACCGGCGCGGAGCGGGTGGACCAGTATCTGCCCCTCACCGACGTGCGCGCGCGACTGGAAGAGCGCTTCACCCTGTCCGACATCGCCTATCGCACCGGCGGCCCGGCCCGCTATGTGGAGGTGAAGGAGACCGGTGGCCGGCTCGGCTTCATCACCCCGCTCACCCACAATTTCTGCGAAGGCTGCAACCGGGTGCGGGTGACCTGCACCGGCACCCTCTACATGTGCCTCGGGCAGGAGGATGCGGCCGATCTGCGGGCGCCGCTCCGCGCCTCGGCGTCCGACGCGGCGCTGCACGCCGCCATCGATGCGGCCATCTTCCGCAAGCCGAAGGGCCACGACTTCGTCATCGATCGCGCCCACGGCCCGGCGCTGCACCGCCACATGAGCACGACCGGCGGGTAAGGTTCCGTTTTCCATTGTGGCGCAATGGCGGCGCCGCCATGCGCGCGGAGCAGGGCCGGCGCGCCAGCGGCGGCATTTGCGCACGATGACGACCTCTCCGAATGGGCTAATACCAAAATCCCGTGCGCGTCCGTCACGGACCCGTGGTCACGCCCGTGCGGCGCCTGCGCAGCCCGCTGCACCGGCCAAGGACTGGGGGCCGACGGCGCGACACCATGCCAGACAGCCATGTTCATGGCACGCCCGGCGTGGGGCTTTTGCCGTCAAGAGGTGCCAAGGCACCGGATGGCGCGGCCTCGCCGGCGTATACCGCCCATGGCTTGAAGATGCACGCGCCGGAGGCGGCGCGAAGGATAGACGATGTCGAGTGGGACGAGTCAGCATGGGGCGCCGGCCGGAAACGGCGCGCCGGCCAATGGCAGGTCAGGGACTACCGGCGCGGCGGGCTCGGCGGTGAAAGGGGTGGCGGCCATGGCGTTGGCCATGGCCATGTTCATCACCAACGACACCTGCCTGAAGCTGGCGGTGCGCGAGATTCCCCTCGGCGAAGCGATCTTTCTGCGCTCGTTGCTGTCGGCGCTGATCATTCTGGCGCTGGTGGCGCGCGGCGGCGATCTTTCGGCCCTGCCCATGGCCTTCCGTCCGCGTGTGCTGGCGCGCTCGGGGCTCGATGCGCTCACCACCTTCCTTTATGTGGCGGCGTTGGCGGTGATGCCCATTGCGTCCTCCACCACCATCTACATGGTGGCGCCCTTGATGACCACGGCGCTGGCGGTGCCGCTGCTGGGCGAGAAAGTGAGCTGGCGCAGCTGGTGCGCCATCGTCATTGGCTTCTGCGGCGCGCTGATCGTCACCCGGCCGGACCCCGCGACCTTCTCCGCCATGGCGCTGCTGCCGGCGCTGGCGGCCTTCACCGGCGCCTCGCGGGATGTGATGACGCGGAGCATCGGCATGGAGATTCCAGGCGCGGTGGTGGGCTTCTCCTCGGGCAGCATGCTGGTGGCGAGCGCCGCCATGTTCGCGCTGTGGGAGCCCTGGCACGGGTTGTCACTTCAGGCGGCGGCGGTGGTCGGCGTCGCGTCCGTGGCCTTTGCCGCCGGCACGGTGCTGCTGGTGTTCGCCTTCCGCCATGCGCCGGTCGCCTCGGTCTCGCCGCTGCGCTACCTGATGGTGTTCGGCGCCCTGGTGTCGGGCTATCTGGTGTTTGGCGACCTGCCGGACATCTGGACCTCGGCGGGCATGGTGCTGGTGGTGGGGGCGGGGCTCTACGCTTTGACCTGCGAGCATCGGCGCAGCGTCATCGCGCGCCGGGCGGCCGCGGCCGGATGCGGCACCGCCGCGCTCGGCGCCGCGGTGGCCTGTGCTCCCGCCAAGGATTGAAGTCCACGCCCGTGCGCGGGACGGCGGGTCTTTGGCCGAGCCCGCGAGTTCGCGGCCCCCAGGAGGGGGCGGGACCAGGGGTCAGGATTGGCGGGGCCGGTAGTCGCCGGTCACGGGATCGCGTTCCAGCGGAATGGTCTTGAGCGGGGTGGTCTCGGCGTCGCGGCGGCGGTCCATGCGGTCGTTGGCGCGGCGTGTCTCATTGGCGAGCAGCTTCACCAGGGCGACGGCGCCGATGGCACCCAGGGCGACGACGATGAACGGGGGCACGGGCTTTCTCCTCAAGGTGCCACGGGCGTGGGCTCGGGACGGCGGGAAAGGCTCCCGCGCCGAACGCTTCGCCAAAGGGAGCAAAGGCCCATGGCAAAATCGCGTCACGCGTCCGGCTGATCCCCAGGCCCCTCGTCTCTCCAGGCCCCTCGTCTCTCCAGGCCCCTCGTCTCTCCAGGCCCACGGTCCGGCGGGCGGATCAGCGGTCTTCCTCGGCCAGCCGGTGCTCCAGGACGGTCTTCGCCACCAGCGTCACCAGGGCCAGCAGCGCCAGCAGCGAGGCCACCGCGAACGAGGCCACGAACTGGTATTCGTTATAGAGGATTTCGATGTGCAGCGGCATGGTGTTGGTGAGGCCGCGGATGTGCCCCGACACCACCGACACCGCGCCGAACTCGCCCATGGCGCGGGCGTTGCAGAGCAGCACGCCGTAGAGCAAGGCCCATTTCACATTGGGCAGGGTGACGCGAAAGAAGGTGGCGAAGCCCGATGCGCCGAGGGAGACAGCCGCTTCCTCCTCCGCCGTGCCTTGTTCCTGCATGAGCGGGATCAGCTCACGCGCCACGAACGGGAAGGTGACGAACACGGTCGCGAGCACGATGCCGGGCAGGGCGAAGATGATCTTCACGTCCAGCGCCTGGAGCCAGGGCGCAAGCAGCCCCTGGGCGCCGAACAGCAGCACGAACATGAGGCCGACCACCACCGGCGACACCGAGAACGGCAGATCGATGAGCGAGATCAGCAGGCTCTTGCCGGGAAATTCGAACTTGGCGATGGCCCACGACGCGGCCAGGCCGAACACCAGGTTCGCCGCCACCGAGATGGCCGCCACCACCAGGGTGAGGCGGATGGCCGCCAGCGCATCGGGATCGACGAGGGCGGCGAGATAGGCCGGCACGCCGCGCCGGAACGCTTCCACGAAGACCGCCAATAGCGGCAGGCCGATGAACAGGCCGAGGAACACGAGCGCCACCAGCGTCAGGGCGACGCGCACCACGGCCGGCTCCGTATTCACCGGGCGATGGCCCGGATTCGACCGGGCCCGCCCCTCCACGACGCCGGGGGGCAGACCCTCGCTGGCGCCGTGAAGGGGAGGCGCATCCTGGGCGAGCATGCTCATCGCGACTGTCCTTTGCCCGCGCGCCGGGGTCTGCCACCGGGCGGCGTGTGCGGGCGCCTATTTCCGTATTCCGCCGATCCTGGAGCGCGCTCTATCGTCTTTTCACCGGAAGGGGAACCCCGGCCGGGTGGGCGCGACCGTGTATCGCTGCGGGCGGCCCCGCCGGGGCGATCCGACCAGCGGGGCAGCGCGGAACGGTTCGCCCAAGCGCCGCGCGGGCGTGGGGCTCAGGCTTTCGTCGGCTAGAGCATTTTCTTATCGCAATTTCAGACGCAAAACCGCTGCACACTTTTGCTGAAATTGCTCTAGATGCCTTCGCCCAAGTGGATGCCGCATTCGGTCTTGGCGCGGCCGCGCCAGCGTCCGGCGCGCGGGTCCTCGCCCGGCTTCACCCGGCTGGTGCAGGGCATGCAGCCGATGGACAGGAAGCCGTGCTTCTCGAGGGGGTGGTGGGGCAGGTTGCGACTGTCCATGTAGGCGATGAGATCCTCGCGGCCGAGGGTCGCAAGCGGGTTGAACTTCACCCGCGCGCCGTCGCCCTCCACCACCGGGATGGTGGAGCGGGTTTGCGCCTGGTAGCGCTTGCGGCCGTTGATCCAGGCCCCATAGGGCGCGAGCGCGCGGGCCAGCGGCTCCACCTTGCGCACGGCGCAACAGGCGTCCGGGTCCTCGCTCCATAGCCCGGCCTCCGGGTCGCGGGCGGCGAGCGCCTCCGGGTCGGGGGGGATGGTGAGCACCTGGGTGAGGCCGAGCAGATCGGTGAGCTGGTCGCGATAAGCGAGGGTTTCGGGAAACAGGTGGCCGGTATCCAGGAAGAGGATCGGCGCGGCCTTGCTGACCTGCGCGATCATGTGCAGCAGCACCACCGATTCGGTGCCGAAGGACGACACCGCGGCGATGCGCCCGGGGAACAGGGCCAAGGCGATCTCGATGATCTTCTCCGGTTCGCTCCGGCGCAGCGCCGCATCCAGGGCGAACACGTCGAGGGGCAGGCCGAGCGGACGTTCGACGGCGGTCGTGACGGCGTTCATGGCATTGATCCCTCCGGGGCTCACCCCTCCGCGGCGCGGCGCGCGGCGGCGACCGTGCGGCGCCCATCGCCCGTGGGCTGATAGAAGAGCGAATAGCTTTCGAGCGCCTGCGCGAAGGCCGCGGCATCCGCCGCCTTCTCCACCTCGAACCCATCGAAGCCGGCACGGGCCATCATCAGGAGCTGGTCGCGCAGCACGTTGCCGGTGGCGCGCAGCTCGCCCTTGAAGCCGTAGCGCTCGCGCAGCAGCCGCGCCTGGCTGTAGGCGCGCCCGTCGCGGAACTTGGGGAAGGCCAGCGCCACCAGCGACAGGCGCCCGAGCAGGGGTTGAAGCTCGGCCACGTCGCGCCCGTTGGGCCAGGCGACCCCGATCTCGCCGTTGCGGGCCGCGAGGGTGCCCTGTTCCGCCAGCAGGCGATCGGCGGAAATGATCACCGGCCCATCGGGCAGGGGGGCGCCGTCGGCGACGGCGGTGAAGGGATCGGCCGCGACCGCCCCGGACTTAACGAGGGGCATAGGCGCGCTCCTTGAAGGGTTCGATGCCGAGCCGTTCCACGGCGGCGATGAAGGTTTCGGCCGGTGAGGCGCGCAGCTCCAGATAGGTGTCCACGAGCCGCTCCACCGCATCCACGATTTCGCTCTCGGGGATGGCGGGGCCGATCAGCTCGCCCAGCCGCGCCTTGGAATTGCCCTTGCCGCCCAAGCTGATCTGGAAAAACTCCTCGTCCTTCTTCTCCACCCCGAGAATGCCGATATGGCCGATGTGGTGATGGCCGCAGGCATTGATGCAGCCGGAGATGTTCACATGCAGCCGGCCGATGTCGGCGATGCGCGCGTCATCCGCGAAGCGCTGCGTGAGCTTCTGGGCGATGGGGATGGAGCGGGTGTTGGCGAGCGAGCAATAGTCGAGGCCGGGGCAGGAGATGATGTCGGTCACCAGGCCCACGTTGGGGGTGGCCACCCCGATGGCGTCGAGCGCGCGCCACACGGCCGGCAGATCCTTCTGCCGCACATGGGGCAGAACGAGGTTCTGCTCATGGGCGACCCTGACCTCGCCATAGCCGTAGCGCTCGGCGAGGTCGGCGATGGTGTCCATCTGGTCGGCGGTGCAGTCGCCGGGCGGGCCGCCCACCGGCTTCAGCGAGAGGGTGACGATGGCGTGGCCGCCCACCTTGTGGGGCACGACCGAATTGGCGTGCCAGCGGGCGAAGGCCGGGTTGGCGAGCGCCGTCGCCAGCTCCGCGGGATCGTCGGGCAGCGCCTCGAAATCGGGGGTCAGGAAGCGGTCGGCGATGGTGTCGAGCGCGGCCTGATCGAGCTTCAAGGCGCCGTCCTTGATCTGCCGCCATTCGGCCTCGACCTTTTCGGCAAAGGCCTCGGCGCCCAGCTCGTGCACCTGGATCTTGATGCGCGCCTTGTAGATGTTGTCGCGCCGTCCGCCGAGATTGTAGGTGCGCACGATCGCTTCCAGATAGGAAAGCAGATCCTCCTTCGGCAGGAAGTCGCGGATGGTCTTGCCGATATAGGGGGTGCGGCCGAGCCCGCCGCCCACCATCACCTCGAACCCGGTCTCGCCGTCGCGCCGGTGCAGGCGCAGGCCCACGTCGTGCACGCGGGTGGCGGCGCGGTCGTGCCTGGCCGCCGAGATGGCGATCTTGAACTTGCGCGGCAGATAGGTGAACTCGGGGTGGAGGGTGGACCACTGGCGGATGATCTCTGCATAGAGGCGCGGATCCTCGATCTCGTCGCGGGCGGCGCCGGCGAAGGCGTCGGTGGTGGTGTTGCGGATGCAGTTGCCCGAGGTCTGGATGCCGTGGATGCCCACCTCGGCAAGGTCCGCCATGGCGTCCGGCAGCTCGGCGAGCTTGATCCAGTTGAACTGGATGTTCTGGCGCGTGGTGAAGTGGCCGTAGTCCCGGTCATAGCGCCGCGCCACCCGCGCCAGGGCGCGCAACTGGGTGGCGTTCAACGTGCCGTAGGGGATGCACACGCGCAGCATGTAGGCGTGCAATTGCAGATACACGCCGTTCATCAGCCGCAGCGGCTTGAACTCTTCCTCGTTCAGCTCGCCCGAGAGGCGGCGCGCCACCTGATCGCGGAATTCGGCGACGCGCTCTTGGAGAAAGGTGCGGTCGAACGCGTCATAGACATACATTTCAGGGTCTCTTGGTCGAATCTTTTCGATATCCGCGCTTCGGGCGCGGGTCAGGCGGCGGGGGCGATGGTCGGCCCGTTGACGCGGATGCGCTCGCGCAGATTGGCGGGGGCGGCGCGCCCCTCGGCGGTGACCTCGACGCGGGCGGCATAGGCGCCCACCGCCGTGTTCTCGTCGCCGTGGGCAAGGGTGAGCAGGCGCTGCACCTCCTCGCCGGTGGTGGCGATGGCGGCCTCGGCGATGGCCATGCTCCAGGCGCCACCCGACGTGAGCCACACCACCACGCCATCCGCGAGGCGGTTCGCGGTGATGGCCGTGGGGCCGGAAATCTTCAGCTTGCGTTGCAGGGGCGAGGTCATCCCGTCCGGCTCCGTGACGTCTAAACTTGACAAAATCAGTGTAATTAACACGGCGTAATTTGGTGATTAGATGCTAAAATATCATATCAGCATGTGCAATTTAAAAAAATACACACGTAACTGATGTGAAACATACGCCCGGGTTCCGGCCTGTGCGGTCCTTGGCGTGGCCCTTGCCGGACCGGCCGGCGGCATTGCACGCTGGGCGGCTCATCCCCCACGGGGGGCAAGAGCAACGCCAGGGAGATCCCATGACCGACGCACCCTCTTCTTCCCCGCCCATCCTGCTCGACGTGGCGGATGGCATCGCCCACATCCGGTTCAACCGGCCCGACGTGCTCAATGCCCTGGACGAATCCACCATCCTGGCTTGGAAGGCGGCGGTTGACCAGGTGGCCGATGACGATGGCGTGCGGGTGGTGGTGCTCTCCGGGGAGGGGCGGGCCTTTCTCGCCGGCGGCGACGTGGGCCGTTTTCACGCCGCGGGCGCCGGGGCGCAGCAGGTGGTGGCGGATATCATTGATCCTTTCCACAAGACGATGCTGACGCTGGCCGGCATGGCCGCGCCGGTCATCGCCAGCGTGCATGGCGCGGTGGCCGGTGCCGGGCTTTCGGTCGCGCTGGCGGCGGACCTCGTGGTGGCGGCGGACGATGCCAAATTCACCATGGCCTATACGCGCATCGGCGCCACCCCGGACGGGTCCGGTACCTTCTCGCTGCCGCGGGTGGTGGGTCTGCGCAAGGCGATGGAACTCACCCTGCTGTCTGATGTGGTGGACGCGGCGGAGGCCCTGCGCCTGGGGCTGGTGAACACGGTGGTGGCGGCGGCCGACCGCGCGCGGGAAACCGACCGCCTGGCCCGGCGTCTCGCGGCCGGGCCGACTGCCGCCTATGGCCGGGTCAAGCATCTCTTGCGCGCATCCTTTGCCCATACCCTGGCCGAGCAACTCCATGCGGAGCGCGAGGCCTTTCTCGCCAGCGCCGGCACGCGGGATTTCGCGGAAGGCGTCGCCGCGTTCGTGGAAAAGCGGCCGCCGCGCTTCGAGGGGCGGTAGGGTCGGGCTTTAATTCACGGCATTTTATTGTTTATTGACAAATCCACATGACTTAATCATGTTCATGGAAAATATGGATCTATGAGCATGAGCATGGCACAGCGGCAGCTTGTTCGGGACAGCATCTTCTTCGCGTTGTCCTATGGGGTGATCGTGATCGCGGTGATTTTCGGCTGACTGTGCCGGACCGCCGCTTGCCGGCCACCGGCCGGAAGCGGCGCGGTCACCTCCCGCCGCCCGCAGGGGCGGGGGGTGCGGTGGCCGCGTGCCGGTATTTTTTCGCGTGAAGCGGGCGAGGGCGGGCCGGGGGCACATGCGCCGCGCCACGGCACCGGCCATGGGCTGGCACGCGGGGTGGAGACCGCCCCGAGGCACATCCGCCCCGGCAGGCGCGCGGGCGGGAACCCCATGCCGCAGGCGGCGCGGATGTCATCCGAGTGGTTCGCGGGAGTGATGTCGGGCCTGCGCGGCGCCGGTGGCGAGGCGGGCCTCGGCCACCGGCGCTCTATGCGCGCGCATGCGCTCTTCCCAACATCGATGCCGGGTCCCGATACCCATCGGTCGGCGGCCACGGAAGGGGGTGCCGCCGGGCGCCGTCCCTTGCGTGGCCGGGCCGTGCGTCAATATCAGCGGGTGAGGGCGACCTGTTGGCCGGTGTCGGCCATGACGCCGACGTAGCGATTGGGGCCGGATGGGGCGAGGCGCACGGTGACCTTGCCCTGATGGTTCTGAAGGACGAGATCGGGACCCATGGTGTCCCAGCCCTTGGTCATGAAGATCTCGCTGGGGCAGGAGACGTCTGCCTGGGCCGACATGCCGCTCATGCCGCGGGTGGTGGACAGGGTGACGGGGCAGGTGTTGCGCCCGCTGTCCCAGGAGAAGTTCCAGGCGCCGGACAATTGTTCCTTGGCGGCGGTGGGGGCATAGGCGGCGCCGCCGGGATTGGCCGGCGGCGGCGTGAGCGGCACATTGTTGGCGGTGGTGCGCGGCGCGATGGCATCGGCAGCGGTCTGCACGGGGGCGGCCTGCACCGGTGGAGACTGCACCAGCGCCGGCGCCGGCGAGGATTCAACCGACCCGGTCGGCGCCACCAGGGGTGCGCTCGCGTCGATCTGGTTGCCCGCGACCGCCGACGGCTTGTTGCCAAACCCGTCCAATTCGGTGCTGCAGCCGGCGAGGGCGACAGCCAAACTCCCCGCCGCCAGAGCGTTGCCCGCTCCGGCCCACATCTTGCGCCAACCACACTGCATCAAAGCTCTCCGGACGCGCCCCGCATCCCGAGGCCCTTCGCTACGACACCATCGAGGGCGCCCCCGCAGCTCCAGACCCATTCGACGTTCGGATTTCACTCCACCCCAAGCCTGCGCCGACGATCAGCCAAGTCTCCGAGGAAAAGGAACGCTCCACATTTTCCGCAGAAGATGGCAGCAGCAAGGCTGTGTGACTACTTTTCTACCTCTTTCCTCGACGGATGGACGCAGGGTGTCTGTCGCGTTATCCCACTCACTAGGCCGCTTTTACGCCTTTCGACTCATTCGGACCCGCTCCGATCTCCGCAGGAGGATGCCATGTCCCAGCTTCTCGATCCCCGGACGCTGACTCTTCTGGTCACCGGCGCCACCTCCGGCATCGGTGCCGCCACGGTTCGCCGCTTCGCCGGCGCCGGCGCGCGCGTCATCGCCTTGGGCCGCCGGGCCGAGCGCCTGGAGGAATTGAAGGCGCACTATGGCGATCTCGTCCATACCGCGGTGCTGGACACCCGCGACCTGAAGGCCACCGAGGAGCTGGTGGCGAACCTGCCGGAGCCGTTCCGCGCCTATAATGTGGTGTTCGCCAATGCCGGCCTCGCCCAGGGCCTCGAACCCGCCTACGAGGCGCGGATCGAGGATTGGGACACCATGGTGGACACCAACATTTCCGGCCTGCTCTACACCGTGCGCGCCACCCTGCCGGCCATGGTGGCGCGGGGAGAGGGCCATGTGGTGCTCACCGGCTCCATCGCCGGCGACTACGCCTATCCGGGCGGCAACGTTTATGGCGCCACGAAAGCCTTTGTGAAGCAGTTCGCGCTCAATCTGTGGTCGGACGTGGCCGGAACCGGCGTGCGCGTCACCAATATCGAGCCCGGCCTCACCGAGACCGAGTTCTCGGTGGTCCGCTTCCGCGGCGACCAGGGCCGTGCCGATGGCGTCTATGCGGGCGCGACGCCCATGACCGGGGATGACATCGCCGAGCAGGTGTTTTTCGCCTGCACCCTGCCGCGGCACGTCAACATCACCCGCATCCAGGCGATGGCGTCGCAGCAGACGTTCGGCCCGCTGGTGGTGAAGCGCACCCCGGCCTGAGTGGTGCGGCGGGCCGGGAAGGAGACGGAAACGGAAACGGAAACGGTTCAAGGGGAGGCGGCGGCGTGAGCGTGCCCAATCTCATCACCATTTTCCGCATTCTGCTGGTGCCCACGGTGGTGTGGGCCATCGGCGTGGGCGAGGCGGAACTGGCGTTCTGGCTGTTCCTGACGGCGGGCGTGTCCGATGCGCTGGACGGCTTCATCGCCAAGCGCTTCGGCATGCAGACCGAGCTTGGCGCCTATCTCGACCCGGTCGCCGACAAGGCGCTGCTGGTGTCCATCTATGTGGCGCTGGCGGTGGTTGGGGACATACCGCGCTGGGTGGCCATCGCCGTGGTGTCGCGGGATGTGATGATCGTCGGCGCGGTGGTGCTGTCCCTGGTGATGGCGAAGCCGGTGGCGATCCGCCCGCTGGTGGTCTCGAAGCTGAACACGGCGGCGCAGATCGCGTTCGCGGCATTCGTGCTGGCGAGTTCCGGCTTCGGCCTCGATGTCCCGCAGGTGTTCTCCCTCGGGCTTGTGTTCGTGGGGCTCTTGACGGGGCTTTCGGCCGCTGCCTATCTCGCGGAATGGATGCGCCACATGGCCAGTTGAACGGCGAGCCGGCGGGCAAGGGCGACGGGGTGTTACCCGCGCCATCCCGCGATACCGTCCTCGTGCGGCCCGACGACGGCCGGACACGCCCGGTTTCGCCCCATCTTTCCCGCCGTGGCGACGGCCAGGAAGAAGCGATGCCCATGCGGATTCGGCTGTGGTTCTGGGTCGGGGCCCTGGTGGTCCTGGTGCTGACCCTGTGGCTGCTCAGCGGCATCCTGCTGCCGTTCGTGGCCGGCATCGTGCTCGCCTATTTCCTCAATCCGGTGGTGATCCGCCTGCATCGCGTGGGCATCGGGCGCACTGCCGCCGCGCTGGCGGTGGTGGTGGTGATGCTGCTGGTGGTGGTGCTGTTCTTCCTGGTGGCGCTGCCGATCCTGGCCTCGCAATCGTTCGAGTTCATCCAGCGCCTGCCGGCCTATGTGGCGCGCCTGCAGGGGCTGGTGACGGAAGAAAACCGCGAGTGGCTGAGCCATATCGTGGGCGACCGGCTGCCCGACATGCAGCGCTCCATCTCGGAGCTGATGACCCAGGGCGTCACTTATCTGCTCGGCCTTCTGTCCTCGGTGTGGGCGGGCGGACAGGCGGTCATCTCCATGTTCGCGCTCATGGTCGTGACCCCGGTGGTCATGTTCTACATGCTGTGCGACTGGGACAACATGGTGGAGTTCGTGGACAGCCTGGTCCCGGTCCATCGCCGGGAGGTGGTGCACGATCTGGCCCGCGGCATGGACGCGGCGGTGGCCGGCTTCGTGCGCGGGCAGGCCCTGGTGTGCCTGGCGCTGGGGGCCTATTACGCGGTCGCCCTGTCCATGACCGGGCTCAACTTCGGCCTGCTCATCGGCATCGTCTCGGGGGCGGTGTCGTTCATTCCCTATGTGGGCTCGCTCACCGGGCTGGTGCTGTCCACCGGCGTCGCCATCGTCCAGTTCTTTCCGGACTGGAGCATGATCGGCATCGTGTTCGCCATCTTCGTCGCCGGCCAGACCATCGAGGGCTATGTGCTCTATCCCAAGCTTGTCGGCGACAGCATCGGCGTGCATCCGGTCTGGCTCATGTTCGCGCTGCTGGCATTCGGCTATCTGTTCGGCTTCGTGGGCCTGCTGCTGGCGGTGCCGCTGACCGCGGTGGTGGGCGTGCTGGCGCGTTTCGGCATCAGCAGCTATCTGGCCTCCTCGCTCTATCGCGGGCCGGCCGACGATGCGCCCCCCGCCGAGGGGGAATGAGCCCATGGCCGCCCGCGACCTCACTTCGCGTCAGCTCCCGCTCCAATGGCCGGCCCAGCCGGCCCAGCGGCGGGAGGACTTTATGGCCGCGCCCGGCAATGCCGCCGCCCTCGCCCTTATCGATGCCTTCCCCCGCTGGCCGGCCAAGGTGGTGAGCCTGGTGGGGCCGGAGGGGGCGGGCAAGAGCCACCTCGCCGCCATCTTCGCCGCCCGCGCCGGGGCGCGGGTCGTGGCCGCCGCCGACCTCGATCGCGCAGGGGTGCCGGCGCTGCTGGCCACCGGCGCGCTGGTGGTCGAGGATCTCGATGCCGCTCCGTTCGAGGAGGCGGCCCTGTTCCATCTGTTGAATCTCGCCCGCGAGCAGGGCGCCTTCCTGCTGATGACCACCCGCACGCCGCCGGCGCAGCTGGCGCTCGCCACCGCCGATCTCGCCTCGCGCCTCAGGGCGGTGCCGGTGTTCGAGATCGCGCCGGCGGACGACGGCCTGCTGGCGGCCTTGCTGCTGAAGCTGTTCGCCGACCGTCAGGTCAGCGTGGACGAGGCGACGGTGAGCTATCTGCTGCTGCGCATTCCGCGCGCGGTGGCGGGCGCGCAAAAGGTGGTGGAGGCCATCGACCGGGCGGCGCTGGCCGCCCACCGTCCGGTCACCCGCGCCCTCGCGGCGCAGGTGCTGAAGGCGCATCCCGAGCTTGCCGCGCAGGAGGACGAAGGGGACGACGGGTCCCCCGACGACGAGGACGATGGCGCTGAAGATGCACCGCAAACCGGCCGTGCGCCGGTGTGACATACGGCTCTCACCTGCCCGTCATAGAGTAGTCACCTAACCCAGCCATGGTCCGCGCGGACATGAGGGAGCCGACGATGAGCGCACAAGAAGCCGCAGCCCTGGCGGAAGACGAGACGGTCTTGGAGAACGCCCAGAGCGCGCCCCTTGAGGAGGTCCTTGCGCTGGCGCAGTCGCCGCACCGCTTCATCAATCGCGAAATCTCCTGGCTCCACTTCAATCGCCGGGTGCTGGAGGAGGCGTCCAACCGCAGCCATCCGTTGTTGGAGCAGCTGCGCTTCCTCTCCATCTCGGCGAACAATCTCGACGAGTTCTTCATGGTCCGCGTGGCCGGCCTGAAGGAGCAGATTCGCGAGGGCGTGCAGACCCGCAGCCCCGATGGCCTCACCCCCTCCGGGCAGCTCACCAAGATCATGGCGAGCGCGGCCCAGCTCATCGCCGACCAGCAGGTGCGCTGGCGTGAGCTGCGCGAGGATCTCGCCGGCGCCGGCGTGACGCTGGTGGACGGGGCCGACGCCACCGTCGAAGATCGCGTGGCCCTGGAGCGGCACTTCCTGAACCACGTGTTCCCGGTGCTGACCCCGCTCGCCATCGATCCGGCCCACCCCTTCCCCTTCATCCCCAACCTCGGCTTTTCGCTGGCCCTGCAGCTGGTACGCGAATCCGACGGGCGGGGCATGAACGCGCTCATCCGCGTGCCGGCCAAGGTGGAGCGCTTCATCCGCCTGCCGGATCTCGCCGCCCCCGGCGCGCGCTTCATGACGCTGGAACAGATGATCGGCCTGTTCATCGACAGCCTGTTCCCCGGCTATCGGGTGAAGGGGCAGGGCGTGTTCCGGGTGGTCCGCGACAGTGACCTCGACATCGAGGAAGAGGCGGAAGATCTGGTTCGCCTGTTCGAGACCGCGCTCAAGCAGCGCCGCTATGGCGAGGTGATCCGCATGGAGGCCGACGCCGCCATGCCGGAGGAATTGCGCAACTTCGTCGCCCGCGAGCTTGGCGTGCACGACGACGAGATCTTCGTGGTCAACGGCGTATTGTCGCTGAACGAGTTCTCGCAGCTCGTGTCGGTGGATCGGCCGGACCTGAAATTTCAGGCCTACAATGCCCGATTTCCCGAACGCATTCGCGACCATGGCGGAGACTGCTTTCTGGCCATTCGCGAAAAGGACATTCTTGTTCACCACCCTTATGAATCCTTTGACGTGGTGGTTCAGTTCCTTCGCCAGGCGGCACGAGACCCCAACGTTGTCGCCATCAAGCAGACCCTCTACCGAACCTCCTCCGACAGCCCGATCGTGAAGGCGCTGGCGGAAGCGGCCGAAGCCGGCAAGTCGGTGACGGCGCTGGTGGAGCTGAAGGCCCGCTTCGATGAGGAGGCCAATATCCGCTGGGCCCGCGACCTGGAGCGCGCCGGCGTGCAGGTGGTGTTCGGCTTCATCGAGCTGAAAACCCATGGCAAGCTGTCCATGGCGGTGCGGCGGGAGGGCGGCAACCTCGCCACCTATGTCCATGTGGGCACCGGCAACTATCACCCCATTACCGCGCGCATCTATACCGACCTGTCGTTCTTCACGGCGGACCCGGTGATCGCCCAGGACGTGGCGCGCATCTTCAATTTCATCACCGGCTATGCCGAGCCCGGCGAGCTCGACGCCATGGCGGTCTCGCCGGTGTCGCTGAAGCCGCGCCTGCTCCAGCATATCCGCGAGGAGATCGAGCACGCCCGCGCCGGTCGGCCGGCGGCGATCTGGCTGAAGTGCAACTCGCTGGTGGACCCGGTCATCATCGACGCCCTTTACGAGGCGAGCGGAGCGGGTGTGCAGGTGGATTGCGTGATCCGCGGCATCTGCTGCCTGCGTCCCGGCATTCCGGGGCTGTCCGAGAATATCCGGGTGAAGTCCATCGTCGGGCGCTTCCTGGAACACTCGCGCATCTATTGCTTCGGCGCCGGCCATGGGCTGCCGAGCCCGCAGGCCATCGTCTACATCTCGTCGGCGGACCTGATGCCGCGCAATCTCGACCGCCGGGTCGAGACCCTGTGCCCCATCACCAATCCGACTGTGCACGAGCAGGTGCTCGACCAGATCATGGTTGCGAATCTCATCGACAACCAGCAGAGCTGGCGGGTGTTGCCTGATGGCTCCTCCGAACGCATAGTCCCGACCGCGGGCGAGGAACCTTTCAACGCCCATCAATATTTCATGACCAACCCGAGCTTGTCTGGACGTGGAAAGTCTCTCAAGGATTCTTCGCCGCGCAGTCTTCTCGTCCGCCGCTGAGGCTGTGGACAATCCCCATCGGGCGCCCGGCCGTTTGCCGGTCGGGGCGCCGGTGGCGGTGATCGACATCGGTTCCAACTCCGTGCGCCTCGTGGTGTACGAAGGGATGAATCGCGCGCTTGCTCCCATCTTCAACGAAAAGGCGCTGTGCGGCCTGGGTCGCGAGGTGCTTTCCACCGGCCGGCTTGCGGAAGACGCGGTGCAGCGGGCCTTTTCGGCCCTGCGCCGGTTCCGGGGGCTATGCAACGCCATGGGCGTCGGGGCGGTCTACGCCCTCGCCACCGCCGCCGCCCGCGATGCAGAGAATGGACCAGCCTTCATCGCCGAATGCGAGGCCATCTGCGGCACCGCCATCGAGCTGCTGACCGGCAAGCGCGAGGCGGAGCTGGCCGCCTGCGGCATCCTTGCCGGGGTGCATGATCCGGACGGCGTGGTCGGCGATCTCGGCGGCGGCTCGCTGGAGCTGGTGAATGTGAAGGGCGGCCAGATCGGCACCGGCATCACCCTGCCGCTGGGCGGCCTCGCCTTGCAGGACCGTTCCTCGCGCTCGCCGCGCAAGGCCGAAAAGATCATCAAGGAGACCATGCCCGACGCGAGCGTGCTCGGGGATCTGGCCGGGCGCACCTTCTATGCGGTGGGTGGCACCTGGCGGGCGCTGGCGCGCCTGCACATGTTCCAGAAGGGCTATCCGCTGCATGTGATGCACGGCTATGTGATTCCCGCCCGCGAGGCGCTGGACTTCACCCGCATCGTGCACCGGGCGGACGCCGAAACCCTCGCCCATATCGACGTGATCTCCGATGCCCGCCGGCCGCTGCTGGCCTATGGCGCGCTGGTGCTGGAAAACGTGATGCGCCAGGGGCGCGCCTCGGAAGTGGTGATCTCGGCGCTGGGCGTGCGCGAGGGGCTGCTTTATTCGCTGATGATGCCGGAGGTGCGAGCGGAGGATCCGCTGCTGGTGGCGGCCGCCGAGCTCAACGTGTTGCGCGCGCGTTCGCCCCGCCATGGCGAGGAACTGGTGGAGTGGACCGACGCGTTCTTTGCCTCCTCTCCGGTTCTTGAGGAAGGCGTCGATGAAACCCGCCTGCGCCGGGCGGCGTGCCTGCTCGCGGACATCAGCTGGCGCGCCCATCCGGATTATCGCGGCGAGCAGAGCCTCAACATGATCGCCCATGCCGCCTTCGCGGGGCTCGATCATGCCGGACGGGCCTATATCGCGCTGTCGGTCTATTTCCGTTACGTGGGCATCGGTGCCGACGACGCGGAAACCCGCATCCTGGAGCTGGTGACGACCGGCCAGCTCGACCGTGCCCGCATCCTGGGCGGGGCCATGCGGGTGGCTTATCTGCTGTCGGCCGCCATGCCGGGCACCCTGCCGCGCACGCCGCTCGCGGTGCGGGGCGAGCAACTGGTGCTGAGCGTGCCGCGGGATCTGGCACCGCTGGTGAACGAACGCGTCCAGGCGCGCCTGCGCCAGCTCGCCAAGCTCATCGGCCGCGAGCCCCTGACCGAGGTCGTGGACTGATACCAAAGGCCTGTGAGCTTGTCTCACGGGGCTTTGGTCAAGCCCGCGCGGCGCCGAGCGACCCCACTGGGTGTGCGTTCAAGCATCGCGCGGTTCCGCCAAAGGCCGCTGCGTTCCCCTGGCTTTGGTCTGACGCTGGTCCCAGGATTGATCGACCGCCCCTCGTACCAAACGGTCACGACGCCGGCATCGGCGCGGATGCCCGACGGCACCGGCAAGGTCTCGGGCGTGAGGCTGAGAAACGCGGAAGACGGCGCGGCGGTGCTGCCGGAAGGCCAAGCGGTGATTGATCGCGATCGATCCAGATTTCAAATGACATCGAAACCGGGACGATGCAAAGACGCCGGCCCACCACCGCTCACCGGATCGGCCGGTGGGACGGGACGCCCTCGGCCGGGGCTGTTGCCCGGCCGCCGGCTTCAGGTCGTTGGCGGGGCGTCGCGCTCGACCAACACCACGCGGCCCTTCTCCACCGCGAGGGCGATGCGTCCGGCCTTGAGGGCAAGCGCCCGCTCGCCGAACAATTCGCGACGCCAACCCTTCAGCGCCTGCACGTCCGCGGCGTCATCCACGGCGATGCGTTCCAGGTCGTCGGTGGTGGCGATCACCTTGGCCGCGACCGCGTTTTGCTCCGCCGTCATGCGCAGCAGCACCTTGAGCAGCTCCATGGTGGCGCTGGCGCCGTTGGGCAGGGCCTTCTCGCGCTCGATTCGCGGCAGGCTGCGGGGATCGCGGGCGAGACCGCGCTTCACCGCCTCGATGACCGCCTCCCCATAGCGCGAGCGCTCGAAGCCCTTGGGCAGGGACCGCAGCTCCGCCAGCTTTTCCGGCGTCTGCGGCGTCTGTACGGCGATCTCGCCGATGACGTCGTCCTTGATGATGCGTCCGCGCGGCTGGTCGCGGCTCTGGGCCTCGCGCTCGCGCCATGCGGCCACCTCCACCAGAACCGCCAGCTCGCGCGGCTTGCGCACGCGCGACTTCAGGCGTTCCCAGGCGGTGTCCGGGTTCTGGTCGTAGGTGGCGGGGGAGGTCAGCACATGCATTTCCTCGCCCACCCATTCGGATCGGCCGCGGGCGTCGAGGTCGGCGGTGAGCTTCTGATAGATGTCGCGCAGATGGGTGACATCGGTCACCGCATAGACGAGCTGCGCCGGGCTGAGCGGCCGGCGTGACCAGTCGGTGAAGCGCGACGATTTGTCGATGGCGTGTCCGCACACCCGCTGCACGAGCTGGTCGTAGGAGATGCTGTCGCCATAGCCAAGCACCATGGCCGCCACCTGGGTATCGAACACCGGGTGGGGAATAAGGCGGGCCTGGTGCCAGATGATCTCGATGTCCTGCCGTCCGGCGTGGAACACCTTCATGATCCCGGTGTCGGCCATCAGCTGGTAGAACGGCGTCAGGTCGAGGCCATCGGCCAGCGCGTCCACGACAATGGCCTCCTCCACGGAGGCCAGCTGCACGACGCAGAGCTTGGGCCAGAACGTGGTTTCGCGGAGGAATTCCGTGTCCACGGTGACGAAGGGATGGCGGGCGAGACGCTCGCAAGCCGCTGCAAGAGCGTCGGTCGTGGTGATGGGGTCCATGATGTGACCATAATCGCGTCGAGGCGCGGGCGGAAGGGATTGTGGCGTGAATTTGTCCGGTGGGCGCCTCAGGGCAGCCGGTCGCGGACAAGGCGGCAGGCTTCTTCTTCCGACATGGGCGGCCCCAGAAGGTAGCCCTGCAGATGGGTGCAGCCTTCCCGTTTCAGGAAATCGAGCTGGGCCTCGTTCTCGATGCCTTCGGCGGTGGTCTTCAGCTCCAGCGCTTGGGCCAAGCTCAGGATCGCCTTCACGATGGCCTGGGTATGGCGGTCGTCCACCACATGGCGGATGAAGCTCTGGTCGATCTTGAGACGGCTGATGTTGAGGATCTGGAGGTATCTTAGGGATGAATAGCCGGTGCCGAAGTCGTCGAGGGCCAGGATGATGCCCTCGGCGCGGAACTGGTCGAGCGCCGTGCGTACGGAGGTGTCGGCCTTGAGCAGCAGCGATTCCGTGATCTCGAGTTCGAGCCGCGACGGGACGAGGCCGCTCGCTGCCAGGGCGTCGCCGACCTGCTGATAGGTGTGCCCGCCGCGGAACTGGGCGGGCGAGACGTTGACCGAGATGAACAGGGGATCGGGCCAGGCGGCGGCGGCGCGGCAGGCCTCGTTGAGGATCCAGTTGCCGACCTTGAGGATCAGGCCCGATTCCTCCACCACCGGAATGAAGCGCTCGGGAGGTACTTCGCCGCGGGTGGGATGGTGCCAGCGCAGCAGCGCCTCGAAGCCGGCGAGGCGCCCGCTCGTGGCCTCGAAGATGGGCTGGTAGACGACGCGGAACTGGCGTTGCTCCCAGGCCTCGTGCAGGTGGAGCTCGATGTCGCGACGGGCGCGCGCCGTGGCCCCCATGTCGGCTTCGAACCGGCGGGCGTTGCCGCGGCCGTCGTTCTTGGCTCCGTAGAGCGCGAGATCGGCGCATTTGAGCAAAGTGGCGACGTCGGTGCCGTCCCGTGGCGAGAGCGCGATGCCCACGCTGCACCCGGTGAGCACCTGGTGGTGCTCGAGCAGGAACGGCGCGCGCAGCGCCTCGATGATGGATTGGGCCGCCGCCTCGGGGCCCAGATCGTCATCGGCCTGATGACAGATGATGGCGAACTCGTCGCCACCCAGCCGCGCCACGAAATCGTGGGGTGCGACGGTGTCCAGCAACCGCTCGGAGACCCCCTGCAGCAGCGCGTCGCCGATGTCGTGGCCCAGGGTGTCGTTGACCGTCTTGAAATAGTCGAGGTCGATGAACAGCAGCGCCAGCGGCCGCGCGCCGGGGCGGGCGAGCAGGCTCGCCAGCCGCTCGGAAAAGAACAGGCGGTTGGGCAGGCCGGTGAGCGCATCATAGCGCGCCCGGTGATGCTCCTTTTCGGAATAGGCGCGCTCGCCGTCGAGCTGGCGAATCACGAAGAAGATGATGAGCCCAATGAGGATGCAGACCAGCGCGGCCGCCACCACGACCGGCAGGACGCTCTTCAGGGCCTCCCCGCGCAGCCAGGCCACGCTGTCGCTCATGACCGCCGCAAGGGGGAAGTGCGCAAGCCGATCGACCGCCACCACCCGCTCGTGCTCGTCCAGAATGCCGGCGGCGACCATCTGATCGGAGGCTTGGCGCCCGAACAGGGCCTGCGCGATCTGCGCCCGCGCCGCCGCATCGCGGGGGAAATGCGCGGCGCTGCCGGGAACGCGCGCCAGCAGGGCGCCGTCGTCGCGCACCAGCGCGATCAGGCCGGACGGCTGAAGGTCGATGTTGGCGAAGTTCTGCTCGAACGAGGCTTGCTCCATGGTCCCGAGAAGGACGCCAAGGAAGGTGCCGTCGGCGGAGGTGACGCGTCGGGCGAGGATAATGGTGACGGCGCCCGTGGCGAGATTGGTGACCGGCTCGCTGACGAAGCTCGCGGGTCCCTTCATGCTGCTCAGGACGATGAAATAGTCGCGGTTGGAGACGTCGATGTTCGGCGCCGGCCAGTGACGGGTGAAGCTCACCAGCCTTCCGCTGCTGTCGATGACCGAGAGGGCATCCACATGGGGCAGGCCGGACATCTTCTCCCGCATCAGCCGGTGGAACGCCTTCTGCCCCAGGAGGGCGGCGAATTCCTGCGGCGTGGCGGCGCCGGCGTCGGCGACCCGCTCCGCGAGGCTGCGCTGCACATTGTCGAGACTGAGCAGGGCCCGGTCGGTCTGCTCGGCCAGGCTGATCGCGAGGTTGTGGACCTCGCGGCGATGGTCCGCGAAGCTCTGGCGATAGAGGCGGCTGGAAAGCGCAAGGGTGCCGACGCAGATGATGGCGCAGATGAGGACGCCGAGGCCGATCAGCAGCGCCCTGGGCCGCTGATGCCGCTGCCGTGGCACGAGACCGGGGGACGTGTCTCGGCGGTCATTGCCGGCGGCGTCCTCCAGGCGGGAGGTGGGCGAGGGGGCTCTAAAGGAGAAAAGACCTGAACGCACTCGCAATCCCGTGGTTTTCCGCCGGCCTGTCGCCGGCCGCCCGCCGCCCGTCTCACATGGCAGATCTCATAACACGCTTCCGGGCGTGGGAAACAGGACTGACTCCGCATCGGGGACCCGCCAAAATTAGACCCGACCGTCGCGCGCGCCCGGCGACACGGCTGCGGAACGCTCCGAACGCCCCAAACCCTTGACAAGGGGCGGGGCACATGCACCTTCCCCCGGCTTCAGACGCGGACAGTCCGCGCCGCGGCGCGCGAGCGCACGGGCCGGCGCGGGGTGTGCCTGCTTCGTCTCGCGCGCGCCGGGTCGGCTGCGCGCGGGGCCTCGCGGGAGGGGCAAAACACCCCGTGTCCCACCTGTTCAGCCTTGAAAGGGCAATTCAATGCACCGCTATCGCTCCCACACCTGCGGCGCGCTCACCACCGCCGAGGTCGGCGAGCACGTCCGGCTTTCCGGCTGGTGCCACCGCATCCGCGACCATGGCGGCGTGCTGTTCATCGACCTGCGCGATCATTACGGCCTCACCCAGGTGGTGGTGGACCCCGACAGCCCCGCCTTCGCCGCCGCCGAGAAGGCGCGCTCGGAATGGGTGATCCGCATCGACGGCAAGGTGCGCCTGCGTCCCGAGGGGACCGAGAATCCCGACCTCGCCACCGGTGCCGTGGAGATCTACGCCACCGACCTTGAGGTGCTGGGCGCGGCCGCCGAGCTGCCGCTGCCGGTGTTCGGAGACACGGACTATCCGGAAGAGACCCGCCTCAAGTACCGCTTCCTCGACCTGCGCCGGGAGAAGCTGCACAAGAACATCATGACGCGGGGCGCGATCATCGACGCCATGCGCGCCCGCATGAAGACCCAGGGCTTCTTCGAGTTCCAGACCCCCATCCTCACCGCCTCGTCCCCGGAGGGCGCGCGCGACTTCCTGGTGCCGTCCCGCCTGCATCCGGGCACCTTCTATGCGCTGCCCCAGGCGCCGCAGCAGTATAAACAGCTCATCATGATGAGCGGCTTCGACCGCTACTTCCAGATCGCGCCCTGCTTCCGCGACGAGGACCCCCGCGCGGATCGCCTGCCCGGCGAGTTCTACCAGCTCGACCTGGAAATGAGCTTCGTGGAGCAGGAGGATATTTTCGCGGCGGTGGAGCCGGTCATTCGCGGCGTGTTCGAACAGTTTGCGCAGGGCAAGCCGGTGACCCAGAACTGGCCGCGCATTCCCTATGCGGAATCCCTGCGCAAATACGGCACCGACAAGCCGGACCTGCGCAACCCGCTGGTGATGCAGGACGTGTCCGAACACTTCCGCGGCTCGGGCTTCAAGGTGTTCGCCCGCCTGTTGGAGGTGGAGAAGAACGAGGTGTGGGCCATTCCCGCCCCCAAGGGCGGCAGCAGAGCCTTCTGCGACCGCATGAATGCCTGGGCCCAGGGCGAGGGCCAGCCGGGCCTTGGCTACATCATGTGGCGCGAAGGCAATGAGGGCGCCGGCCCGCTGGCCAAGAACATCGGTCCCGAGCGCACCGAGGCCATCCGCCTGCAGCTCGGCCTGTCCGCCGACGACGCCGCTTTCTTCGTGGCCGGTGATCCCGCCAAGTTCTACAAGTTCGCGGGCAGTGCCCGCACCAAGGTGGGCGAGGACCTGAACCTGATCGACACCGAGCGGTTCGAACTCGCCTGGATCGTCGATTTCCCGTTCTACGAGTGGTCGGAGGACGAGAAGAAGATCGACTTCTCCCACAATCCGTTCTCGATGCCGCAGGGTGGCCTCGAAGCCTTGCAGACGCAGGACCCGCTCACCATCAAGGCGTTCCAGTACGACATCGCCTGCAACGGCTACGAGATCGCCTCGGGCGGCATCCGCAACCACCGCCCCGAGGCGATGGTGAAGGCCTTCGAGCTGGCCGGCTATGACGAGGCCACCGTGATCGAGCGCTTCGGCGGCATGTATCGCGCCTTCCAGTACGGCGCCCCGCCCCATGGCGGCATGGCGGCGGGCGTGGACCGCATCGTGATGCTGCTGTGCGGGGTGAGCAATCTGCGCGAGATCTCGCTGTTCCCCATGAACCAGCAGGCCCTCGATCTGCTCATGGGCGCCCCCAACGCGGCGACCCCCAAGCAGCTGCGCGAGCTCCACATCCGCCCGGTGCCGCCGAGCAAGTGATCGGCTGCCTGTTCGGGTGAATGGAAGGCGCGCATTCATGCCATGCGCGCCTTCCGTCGTCCGACATCAAGCGGGGATGGGAAAAGGAGCCGCGTCCTGGTTCCGTGACGGGCCTGGGCGGGGGATTCCGGCGGGTCGGGGGCGCCGCCTTGCGTGCGGCGTGGCCCTGCGGCATCCTGAATGTGACACTCAAGGGATCTGATCGCCGGTTCCCGCGCGGGTCGGGCGCCGGGTGCGGATCCGCCCGGTTTCGACGCACGATCGCATCCTGACCACGCGGTTGGCCCGCACGCGGTGCTGAAGTGGGAGAAACGCCGTTGACCCGTCCCTTCATCACCTTGGTCGTCGCCGCCGCTCTGATGGGGCCGGCGCTGGCCCATGCCGACGACGTTTCCGATGCCATCGCCGATGCCCAGAAGGCCTATGCCTCCGGCGATATGGCCGGCGCCAAGCAGGCGCTGGACGCCGCCGCGCAGCTTCTGGCGCAGCGCAACGCGGAAGGGCTCGCCAAGTTCCTGCCGCCGGCCCCCGCTGGCTGGACCGCCGGCGCGGTCGAGACGGACGCCGCCGCCGCGGCCATGTTCGGCGGCGGGCTCATCGCCAAGCGGGAGTACACCAAGGACGACGCGCGGGTGAGCGTGCAGATCATCTCCCAATCGCCCATCATCGCCCAGATGGCCGGCTTGTTCGGCAATGCCCAGATGCTGGGCGCCATGGGCAAGGTGTTCCGCCAGCAGGGCCGCATGGCGGTGGTGACGCGCGACGGAGCGGTGCAGATGCTCAGCGGCGGCACTTTCATCACCATCGAGGGCAACGCCAGCGAGGCCGAGAAGAAGGCCTTCCTCTCGGCCCTCGATCTCGCCGGCATCGAGAAATCGGGCGGTTGAGGCCGCCCGACTCTAACCCTGTAAGCCTCAAGTGGCTGGCGCGTCAGGGCTTGTTGGTGGCGGTGAAGCTGAATAATTGCAGCGGCGCCAGGGGATCGTCGGAATTGACGAAGGCGAGGAACGGCACCCGGCCCTTGGGGGTGGCGGTGATTTCCAGCGTCTTCGGATCGCGGATGAAGCGGGCGATGGCTTCACCCACGGCGGCGGCCTCCGGCGCGTTGGGCGCGGCGGCGGCGATGCCCTGGTTCAAGAGGTCGAGCAGGTGGGCGCGATAGTCGTCCAGGCTCTGGCCCTCCGCGTCCGCGAGACGCTGGAGCATCAGGTTGGCGAGGCCGTGGTCGGTGATGGTGAGGCTGGCCGGGCCGATGTTCGCCGCCGCCAGGGCCGCGACGAACTCGCTCTCGGAGGCGAGCGCGCCGGCAGGCAGGTTGTCCAGCCGCGCGGTGAATGTGGTGCGGAAGGCGTCCTTCACTTCCACCTCGGCCGGGCTGAGGCTGAGGCTCTGGGTGCCGGCGTCGTAGACCGTGCGGATGGCGAGCGAGAACGTGGCCTGCTTGAGCCCGGCGGCCGCCAGGGTGTTGAAGGGCTCCCCGTCCTCCGGGTCGATCGGGCCGGTCACGTCGATGAGCTCGAACCGGAAGCGGCCGGGCAGGTCGCCGGTCGCGGTCGAGAAGTCGCCCCAGGTGAGGCCGGCGCGGCCGATGTGCAGGGGCCTGGACGGGGTGTCGTCGGAACCGTCAGTGGGGATCTCGATGTCGCTGGCGGTGAGGCCGGTCAGGGCGCGGAAGCCGCCCAGGGCGACGTCGGGCTGGGTTGGATCCTCCGCATGGGCGAGGGTGAGGAGGCGCGGCACGTCGAGCCCGGTCACCGCGATGCGGCCGAACTTCACCGCCCGTCCGTCGGTGTCGCCGTCCACCCCTTCAACGCGCAGTTCGGACAAGACGCCGTCCCGGAACGTGTCCAGGGCGAACACGGCGGCGCGGCCGCCACCCACCGGCTCAATGGTGCGCATGTCCTTGATCTGGAACGTGGCGAAGGCCATGCCCTTCAGCAGCGCGCCCGCATCCGCCAGCAGCGGCGCCGGGTCCGCGGGCGGGTCGTCCGCCGACAGGGCCTTGAGCGCGGCGAGGCGGGCGGCGGTGATGGCCGCCGGCTTCAGCGCCACCCCGGTGAGGGTGAGGCTGGCGCCCTCGGTGCGGATGTCGTCCGCCTGCTCGATGGTGAAGGCGCCAGCCTCCAGGGCGCCGAGCACCGGTCGCAGGTCATCCCCGCCGGCGGCGAGGAGGGGGGTCAGGTCGATGTCGCGGGCCAGGATGGCGCTGGCGGTCACCCGCGGCAGGCTGGAGCCCTCGTCGGGCTGGGCGTCATCGGGCTGGGCGACGTCGGGCCGGGCGTCGTCGGTGCTGCCTTGGGCCGGGGTGGCGGCCTGTCCGTCGGCCTTCTTGGGCGCCGTCGCCGCGCCGTCGGGCAGCCCCTCGGAGGCGAGGCGCGCCACCGAGAAGCGGGCGATCTTGCCGGTGCGCACATCGGTGACGGCGATGCCGTCCAGGGTCAGCTCCCGCGCCTGGGTGGGCTGCGGGGCGGGCTGCGGGGAGGTCTTGGCGGGGGTTATGCGGGTGACGGCGTGGGGCACGTCGATGCGGGCGGCGTCCACCGCCGCGAGCTGGCGCAGCGCGAGCACCACCGGGCTGGCATTGACGAGGTCCGCCGCATTGCCGGCGGTGGGGGTCACCACCAGCGGGCCGGCATATTTCTCGATGGTCACCTGGGGCAGGGTTTCCACCACCCGCGCGCCATCGGCGCCGTCGGTGCGGGTGAGGGTGACGTTTTCGAGCGTCACGCTGTCGGCGGTGATTCGCCCGTTCTGGGGCGCCCCCACCCCGAGGGCGGAGAGCCGGCCCACGGCGAGGGACACGGAGCCGTCCGCCGACGTCACCGAAAGGTCACCCAGGGTCAGGCCACGAGTCTTCAGCGAGACCGCGCTTGACCCCACGCTCGCCTTCGCGCCGGTGGCGCGCACCTGGGTCAGGGCGTTCTCGATGACCGAATAGGCCTTTTTCTCTGCCCAATACTGGACGCCGGCATAGCCGCCGACGCCGAGCACGAGAACGGCGACGATGCCGATGACAAGCGGTTTCTTCATGGGAAAAGTCCTTGCCGGCGACCTCTGCGGAAAGCACAGGTTTCCTGTGCGTTCGCAGCATTGCTCAATTTGTGCGGTGGACCGTGACATCGGCGAACCGCACCGCTACCTTTCGCCCCCGTTTCAGGGATGACGCAAGAGAGATCGTATCGAGATCGCGCGGGCGTACACACGCGAGCGTGGGTGCGCGGTATCGTAGTAGCGCGGCGGATGGTGAAGGAGCAACGACAGGGATGGCGTCGAATATTTCCGAGGATCTGCGTTCCGGAGCGCTCGTTTACCACCGTCTGCCACGGCCGGGAAAGCTGGAGATCCAGGCCACCAAGCCGCTGGGCAACCAGCGGGACCTGGCTTTGGCCTATTCGCCGGGCGTCGCCGCCGCGTGCGAGGCCATCGCCGCCGATCCGCTGCAGGCGGCCGAGCTGACCATCCGGGCGAACCTCGTGGGCGTGGTGTCCAACGGCACCGCGGTGCTGGGCCTCGGCGCCATCGGTCCCCTCGCCGGCAAGCCGGTGATGGAGGGCAAGGCGGTCCTGTTCAAGAAATTCTCCGGCATCGACGTGTTCGACATCGAGATCGACGCGTTGACGGTGGAGCGCATGGTGGACGTGATCTCCGCCCTCGAGCCCACCTTCGGCGGCATCAACCTTGAGGACATCAAGGCCCCCGAGTGCTTCGAGGTGGAGCGCCAGCTGCGCGAGCGCATGAAGATTCCGGTCTTCCATGACGACCAGCACGGCACCGCCATCATCGTCGGCGCCGCCGTGCGCAACGCGATGGAAGTGGGCAATCGCAAGATCGGCGACCTCAAGATCGTCGCCTCCGGCGCCGGCGCCGCCGCCCTTGCCTCCCTCAACCTTCTGGTGAAGCTCGGCGCCCGCCGGGAAAACATCTGGGTCTGCGACATCGAGGGCGTGGTCTATGAGGGGCGCAATACCCTGATGGACCCCTACAAGGAAAAGTTCGCCCAGAAGACCGACAAGCGCACCCTGGACGAGGTCATCGAAGGCGCGCACATCTTCCTCGGCCTGTCCGCAGGCGGCGTGCTGAAGCCGGAGATGGTGAAGAAGATGGCGGACCATCCGCTCATCCTCGCCCTTGCCAATCCCACCCCCGAGATCATGCCGGAGCTTGCCCGCGAGGCGCGGCCCGATGCCATGATCTGCACCGGCCGTTCGGATTTCCCGAACCAGGTCAACAACGTCCTGTGCTTCCCCTACATCTTCCGCGGGGCGCTGGATGTGGGCGCCACCGATATCAATGACGAGATGAAGATGGCCGCCGTGGAGGCCATCGCCGCGCTTGCCCGAGAGACCCCGTCCGACGTGGTGGCCCGCGCCTATGGCGGCGAGACCCGCATGTTCGGCGCCGATTCGCTCATTCCCTCGCCGTTCGATCCGCGCCTGATCCTGCGGATCGCGCCGGCGGTGGCGAAGGCGGCCATGGATACCGGCGTCGCCACCCGGCCGATCGCCGATTTCGAGCATTACCTCGCGGTGCTCGACGACTTCGTGTTCCGCTCCGGCTTCATCATGCGTCCCCTGTTCGCCCGCGCGAAGCAGGACATGAAGCGCGTGATCTATGCCGAGGGCGAGGACGAGCGCGTGCTGCGCGCGGTTCAGGCGGTGGTGGAAGAGGGCATCGCCCGTCCCATCCTGGTGGCCCGTCCCAATGTGGTGGACACCCGCATCAAGCGCTTCGGCCTCGCCATCCAGGCCGGCGTCGACTTCGATCTCATCAATCCCGAAGACGATCCGCGTTACCGCGACTATGTGCGCGACTATATCGAGGTGGCCGGTCGCCGGGGCGTGACGCCGGACGCCGCCCGCACCCTGGTACGCACCCATCCCACCGTGATCGCCGCGCTGGCGGTGCGGCGCGGCGAGGCGGATGCCATGCTGTGCGGCATCGAAGGCCGCTTCACCCGGCATTTCCGCCAGGTGCGCGACATCATCGGCCGCGCGCCGGGCGTGAAGGAACTGGCGGCGCTGTCGCTGCTCATCACGCCCAAGGGCAACTTCTTCATCTGCGACACCCAGATCCAGACCGAGCCGACGGCTCCCGACCTCGCCGAAATGACGGTGCTGGCGGCGGCCCATGTGCGGCGCTTCGGCCTGGAGCCGCGGGTTGCGCTGCTCTCCCACTCCAACTTCGGCAGCCATGAGACGCTCGCGGCCAAGCGGGTGCGGGCGGCCCTGGATATCCTGCGCGAGCGGGCACCCGACCTCCAGGTGGACGGCGAGATGCAGGCCGATGCGGCCCTGGTGGAGGACATCCGCAAGCGCGCGTTCCCGCACTCGCGGCTCAATGGCGTCGCGAACGTGCTGGTGATGCCCGACCTCGACGCCTCCGACATCGCCTACAACATGCTGAAGGTGCTGGGTGATTCGCTGCCCGTCGGACCCATCCTGATGGGCACGGCGAAGCCCGCTCACATCCTGAGCCCCTCGATCACCGCGCGCGGCATCGTCAACATGACGGCGGTGGCGGTGGTGGAGGCTCAGACCGGCCTCTGATCGGCCTCCGGTTCGCGGATGCAGCCACGGGCCCGGTCGCGGTGTCATGCCGCGGCCGGGCCCGTGGCGTATCCGGCACGCTACAGCAGGGGGATCTCGTAGAGCAGATAGGGGTAGGGCGCGTACCAGGCGGGCGGGCAGTGGCGCAGCAGCACCCCGCCATTGGCCTCGATGACCCTGCGCGAGGCGGGATTGTCCTGGGCGCAGCTCAGGCGCGGCACGCACAGCCCCATGCCCCGGCAAATGTCGAGGGCGAGCGCCAGTTGCCGCCGGCCGTAGCCGCGTCCCTGTCGGGAGGGGCGCACCGCATAGCCCACATGGCCGCCGAAATGGACCAGGGACGGCGTGTCGATGCGGGCGCGGATGTTCACGGCACCGATGAAAGCCGGCCCGTCCACCAGCCAATAGGTGGTGGACGGCACTCCCGACAGGCTCGGCCCGCCGGGCTTCGGCATCTGCCCGTCCTCGTCGAGGCGCGCCAGATAGTCGGGGAAGTGGCTCGACACGAAGGCGATGGCGTCGGCGTCGAGGGGCGCGCGGGCGGCCCAGACGAAGCCTTCCCGCAACGCCTCCACATAGCTGTCGCGGAACACCGGGTGGGGACGGGCGAGGAAGCTGTTCTCGATCATGCCCCGCCCCTGCGTGCTCAGCCCTGCCAGCGGCGGGGGCGATAGAAGGTGTGCACGCCGATGCGGTCGAGCTTGTTCATCTCGCGCACCCAGCTCGGATGCACCCAATACGCGTGGTAATGGGTGGCGCGGCCGACGCTGTCGAGCCAGAGCTTGCCATCCAGCATGTCGGCGGCGATCTGCTTGGCCTGCACCCACATGTCCGGCTCGCGGATCACGTCCTTCACATTGTCGCAGGCGAAGGTGAACTGGCAGGCGAGGTGCCGGCTGGCGTTCTGGTAGACGGTGCCGCACACGTCCGCCGGGTAATATCCGGAGAAAACCCGGTTCACGATCACTTGCGCCACCGCGATCTGACCTCGCTTGGGCTCGCCGCGGCTTTCGAAATAGACGGCCTCCGCGAGGCATTTCTGCGCGCGGGCGAGGTTGGCGCCCTGAAGCGCCAAGCGCTGGGCGGGCGAGGGCCAGATGCCGTCGCGCTCGGGGCTCTGCTCCTCCGCCATCGCGGGGGCGAGAGTGGGCGCCGGCGCCGGCGGTGACAGTGGCTGGGGCACGAAACCCTGGTCGGCCAAAGCGTGATACTCGAAGGCCAGCGGCGGGAACTGGCGCGGATCGCTGGCGAACACGGTGGTGGTGTCGTGCAGGATGGCGGGTTCCGCGGCCTCGCCGGGGGAGACCTCGGTCAGGGCGTCGCTCGGTGGGGCGTCCTCGGGCACCGTCTCGGGGACCGGGGGCAGTATGACGTCGGCGGCTTCCATGCCGTCGAAGTCGATGCCGAAGGAGGTGGAGGCGGTGAGGCCGGCACCGTCGTCCTGGATTCCGGGCAGTTCCAGCAGCAGGTCGAGGGCGAGCTCCAGATGGGCGCTCGGCCGGTTGTCGCCGGCGTCGTCAGTGTCCTGCGACGCGGAATCCGCCGCGGTCGCGGGCGGTGCGTCGGGGCCGCTTTGCGGATCAGCCAGCACCAAGAGCGGGGGATATTGAAAGGCGCGGTCGGGGGTGGCGGGCGGCGCGGGCGGTTCGGGCGCGGGCGCCGCCGCGAGGTCGGGAACCGCACGCATGGTGCCGATGGGGCGCGGCAGGTCGAGGGTGGCGACCTTCAGGGTGCGCATGGGGGCCGAAAGGGGGGCGGAGAGCAGCGCGGTGCCGGAGCCATCCGCCAGCCCCGCTTCGCCGGCGGCCAAAGGGCCGGACCCGGTGCCGAGCATGCCGACGGCCACGACGAGCGGCAGCGCGTGCCGCCACACATCCGAAGAAGCCATGGGTCCTGCCCTCGTTCGCCTGACGCGGGGCGGGTGCCGGCCGCGTTCGCGCCCGGTCCCGCCTGGAAAATTGCGATCATGCGTCGTCGCGCGCGCCCCTGTTCTAGAGCCTGTTCCGCGCCCTCTGGGTCGCGAAAATGGCTTCAGATCACGGCATTCGAGCATGTTTCAGCGTGAACCGTTCCCCGATTCGCTTGAAAATGCTCCGATCGCTCGAAACGCTCTCCGTCGCCGGCTGTTGCGGTCCGGCGACAGGCAAGAATATTGGCGGATTACCCTTGATCGGAGGTTAACCGCGCCGCCAATTCCGCCTCGCGGGCGAAGGGGGTAGCGGCTGTGGTCGCAAGGCCACGGGCGCGGGCGAGGCCGTAGGTGCCGAAGCGCACCTTTATGGCTTCCTCCACCCATTTGGCTTCCTGGGCGGCGCGCAGGGCATCCCGGCGCCCCTCGGCGGCGAGAAAGGCGCGGTGGGCGTCCACTTCGAGGTCGAAGGCGTCGAGCCCCTCGCCGCTGGCGGCGGACAGGCGGATCACCGGCACCCGCCACCCCTCGCCCCCGCCCGACAGGGAGAGCGCCCCGGCCACCTCGGAGGCGGCCCGGCGGGAGACCTCCACCATGTCGGCCTTGGTGACGACGATGATGTCCGGCAGCTCCATCACTCCCGCCTTCATGAACTGGAGGCTGTCGCCCGATGCCGGCTGGATGCACAGCACCACGGTGTCGGCGACCAGCGAGATGTCCGCCTCCGACTGGCCGACCCCCACGGTTTCCACGATCACGAGGTCATAGACCGCGCGCAGCAGCACCACGGCGGCGATGGCGTCGTCGGAGAGGCCGCCGAGCCGGTCGCGGGCCGCCATGGAGCGCACGAACACGCCGCGGTCTTCCGGATCGGTCTGGATGCGGGCACGATCACCCAGAAGCGCGCCCTTGGTGCGACGGGAGGAGGGATCGACGGCCAGCACCGCCACCGTCCGGCCCGCCGCCCGCGCCCGGTGCACCAGGGCATTGGTGAGGGTGGACTTGCCGACGCCGGGCGGCCCCGTGAGGCCCAGCACATGGGCCTTGCCGGCCTTGGCGGCGGCATCGAGCAGGGCCACCAGCTCGCCTTGGCCGCGGCGGGTTTCCACCGCGGCGAGAGCCTGGGCGATGGCTCTCTTGCCGCCGGCGCGCAGCGTGTCGAGATCGGGGTGGATCGGGAGGGTCGGCGGCATCAGGCAGAACCGGAGCGGTGAATCGTGCGCCATCACAGCAGCTTTGCCCGCCCCCTGCCAAGGGGCAAGGGCCAAGGGGGCAAGGGGGCAAGGGCATCGCGGGGTGTTCCGCCAGCCAGAATGGAAAAAGGCGCCGGCTGTCGCCGGCGCCCTCCCATTGATCGGATCCGTGCGGGGGTACGGAACCGATCAACAGTTCCCATGAGACCTCATTGGCAATTGGAGCGGGACACGCGGGTCACCGCGCCATTGGGATTTTGCAGGTAGCAGCGGCCGTCCTGGCCCCAGACGTAATAGGGCTGCGGCGGCTGCTCGCTCTGGGCGCCGAGAATCGCCCCGGTGGCGCCGCCCAGCACCGCGCCCACCGCCGCTCCGCCCGCGCGCCCGGTGACCGCGCCGCCGATGATGGCGCCGGTGGCGCCGCCGATGAGGGCGCCGGCCGCCGTATTGTTCTGCGCCTGCGCCGTGGTGGCGAGGCAGGTCAGGGTCAGGGCGACGAGCCCGGCGCGGATCAGCATGGTCTTTCCCCAGGGCCGCGCCGGCGATGCCGCCCGGCCGTGATGACGAAACGCGGTGTAACAAAACAAAGATGAACGGCAGATGAGCAGAATCTGCGGCGAAGGTGAGGCGTCCGCGTTGCTTTTTCCAAGCTTCGCCGTGGCGTGTCGGGCTGCGCCGAACCGGACCCGCTGGCGTGCGCCTTAAGTTGAATGTTCGGTGCCGCTTGGCGGTGTCGATGGACTTGCATTGCGGCGGTGGTCGGGTGCAGGGTTTGCGCCTTCTTCCAAGGACAGTCCATTCATGAGCGAGAGAAACCCCTTCGGCGGGCTTGTGACCCACCTGACGCCGGCCGACGTGAAAGCCGGCCTGAATAACGGCACCATCCTCCTGGTGGATGTGCGCGAGCTCAACGAGGTGCAGGCCGAGCGCATTCCCGGCGCGGTCAATGTGCCGCTGAGCCGGTTCGCGGTGGAGCCGCTGCCGGATCCGGCCGGCAAGCGCCTGGTCTTTTCCTGTCGCTCGGGCCAGCGCTCGCAGCAGGCACTCGCGGCGGCCCAACGGGCCGGCCTGCCGTTCGAGGAGCATATGCAGGGCGGCATCCTGGCCTGGAAGTCCGCCGGCTTCGACATCGAGCGCGGCTGACCGTCTTCCCCTGTTTCCCTTGCGTCGTTGTCCCCCCGATGCCCGGCGCGCCGTTCATCGGGGGGGACCGGCCATGGGACGGGGCGCCCGATTTTACGCCAGCGCGCAGGCGATGGGCCATCGTCGCGCTTGAAGCTTTCGCGGCTTCGCGCTTGGATGGTGGCATCGTCATCTGTGATCTGGAGCATCATGCCGGTATCTGCATCCGGTCAGCCTCTCCAACCCGCGGCGCAGGAAGCGCCGGCGGATGAGGCCGCGGCCTATTTGAATGCCTTCGGCACCCCCGATGTGGTGGAGGTTCTGCTGCCGGACACCTCCGGCATCCTCCGGGGCAAATGGTTGCCGGGTAGCTCTCTCGGCAAGGTGTGGAAGGACGGGGTCGCGATTCCGCTGTCCATCTTCGGCCTCGACGTGTGGGGCTGCGAGGTGGAGGCCACCCAGATCCACCTTGAGACCGGCGACAAGGACGGCCTGTGCTGGCCGGTGCCGGGCACGTTGAAGCCGGTGCCCTGGGCCTCGCGGCCGACGGCGCAGGTGCTCATCACCATGCACCAGCCCGATGGCTCCGCGCGCGGCGCGCCGTGGCGGCTCGATCCACGCCAGCAGCTCGCCAAGATCGTCTCCCGCTTCGACGCCCTCGGGCTCACCCCATGCGTGGCGTTCGAGCTCGAATTCTATCTGTTGAAGCCCGGCGCGCCGGGTGAGGTGCCGCAGCCGGTGTTTCCCGCCACCGGCCAGGCGCGGCAGAACATGTATTCCATGTCCGACCTCGACGCCTTCTCGGATGTGCTGCACGAGATCCGCGAAGCCTGCGTCGCCCAGGGCCTGCCCGCCGACACGGTGATTTCGGAAGCGGCGCCGGGCCAGTTCGAGGTCAATCTCTATCACCGGGTCGATCCCATGGCGGCGGCGGATGACGCCATCCTGCTGCGCCGCCTCATCGACGGCGTGGCCCGGCGCAACGGTCTGCGCGCCACCTTCATGGCCAAGCCGCTGGCGGATTTCGCCGGCAACGGCATGCATGTGCATGTGAGCCTGGTGGAAAAGGACGGCGCCAACCATTTCGCTCGGCCCGACGTGGGCGATGCGGCGCTGCGCCACGCCGCCGGCGGGCTGCTGGCCACCATGATCGATTCCACCTTGCTGTTCGTGCCGAGCTTCAACGGCTACCGGCGGCTGGTGCCGGGCAGCTACGCGCCGGTGTCGGTGACCTGGGGCTATGACAACCGCTCGGTGGCGGTGCGGGTGCCCAACGGCCCGCCCAAGGCCCGGCGCCTGGAGCATCGCATCGCCGGGGCGGAGGCCCATCCCCATCTCGTGCTCGCCGCCATCCTGGCCGGCATGCTGGAGGGGCTGGAACAGAAGATCGAGCCGCCGCCGGCCCTGGTGGGCAACGCCTATGACCATGAGGCGCCCAAGCTGAGCCCCGCCATGGCGGACGCGGTCGCGCGCTTCAGCACCTCGCCCTTCATCGCCAAGGCGTTTGGGGAGGAGTACCGCAGGGTGTATGGGGTGATGAAGGCCGAAGAACTGGCCGCCTTCACGCGGGTCATCCTACCGCTGGAGTATGAAACCTATCTGTGAGCGAAACAGAAGCGTGACATGGGGGGGCATTCGCGTGCCCTTCCATTTCGCTCGTCGCCCGTCGTGGCGGGATCGGTCCGCGTTATGCTTTTTGACTGAGGGATTTTGACTTTTCGGGTTGAGCGCTGTCGCCCGACGCAATAGCCTCCGTTGGCGGGCGGGAGAGACAATCCCGTCGTCTCTCAGAGGAGAACAGCGGATGCGTCGCGCTTTCAAAGCGGCTGTCTTGGGCGTGGGACTGGGCGTGATGCTCGGTGCGGGCGTGGCCTTCAGCGGGCCGGCGTTCGCCCAGGAGAAGGTGCTCAACGTCTTCAACTGGTCGGACTATATCGACCCCACCGTGCTTGAGGACTTCACCAAGGAGACCGGCATCAAGGTCCGCTACGACGTCTTCGACAGCAACGAGGTGCTGGAGACGAAGCTGCTCGCGGGCAAGACCGGCTACGACGTGGTGGTGCCCTCGGGCTCGTTCCTGCAGCGGCAGATCAAGGCGGGCATCTTCATGCCCCTCGACAAGTCCAAGATCCCGAACCTCAAATACGCTTGGCCCGAGGTGACGAGCCGCCTCGCCGTCTATGATCCGGACAATGCCCGCGCCGTCAACTACATGTGGGGCACCACCGGCATCGGCTACAATGTGGACAAGGTGAAGGAACGGCTCGGCGACGTGCCCATGAACACCTGGGACATCGTGTTCAAGCCGGAAAACATCTCCAAGCTGAAGGACTGCGGCGTCTACATGCTGGACGGCCCGGAGGAGGTCATCCCCTCCGCCATGAAGTATCTGGGGCTCGACCCCGATTCCAAGAAGCCGGAGGACATCCAGAAGGCCGGCGAGCTTCTGATGACCATCCGCCCCTATATCAAGAAGTTCGATTCCTCGGGCTATATCAATGCCCTGGCCCGTGGCGACATCTGTCTCGCGGTGGGCTGGTCGGGCGACGTGTTCCAGGCCAAGACCCGCGCCGAGGAAGCCGCCAAGAAGACCAAGAAGCCGCCGGTGAACGTGGGATACCAGATCCCCAAGCAGGGCGCGCTGATGTGGTTCGACAATTTCGCCATCCCGAAGGACGCCAAGCATGTGGATGAGGCGCTGACCTTCATCAATTACATGATGCGTCCGGAAATCGCGGCGAAGAACTCGAACTATATCTCTTACGCCAACGGAAATCTGGAATCGCAGAAATATATCGACAAGGCGATCCTGGACAATCC
Source organism: Xanthobacter agilis (assembly GCF_021730435.1). GTDB lineage: Bacteria > Pseudomonadota > Alphaproteobacteria > Rhizobiales > Xanthobacteraceae > Xanthobacter > Xanthobacter agilis. The sequence continues at coordinate 160,842 of NZ_JABWGX010000002.1, read as the reverse complement.
GTCCATCTATCCGGACAAGGACACCTTCTCGCGCCTGTTCATCGTGACCACCAACGAACCGGCGGTCCAGCGCGTCATTACCAAGACCTGGAACGCCTTCAAGCGCGGCAAGTGAGGCTCTCGCGTCCGGGATGCGGAGAATGAAACACGACCCTCCCGCGCGTCGGGAGGGTCTCCACCAGAATGTTCTCAGCTATTTATTTTTTGAGATTTACGAATTATTTTTGTTATGGTGACTTCGTTGTATTTTGTTGTGGGGGCATTGGCTGGCATGTCTTCGTTCTTCATGAGCGACGTGATGTGTTGCGCATATATGTGTGCCGCTCCAGCCAAGACAAGCGATATTATGCACCGCGTTAATCTCTCGGGCGTCATACTTTTTGTTTCATGCTTTGCTATGTCTATCGCAGTCTGAATGAGAGCAAAGCCGATAAATCCAAGTGACATGTTGTTAAACAAGGTAGATAGGAGTTTTATTTTTTCATTTATAATTTTTGATTCATGTTTTGTGGCGCAACTTGATTGTTTAATTTTTCTGTATATGTAATATAAAGCTATAACTAGAACAGATAAAAATATTCCTGAAATAATGGCTTGGCTGGATTTTATTGTTTCTATGAAAGCATTTCCTTTGTTCGGTGGATCTGCATAAATTATGACTAATACTCCAAATGCGAAAATTAGTGCAATAAATGCCCACGCTATTGCTTTGTCTATCTCTTTAGCGCCGTACCCCATGGCCATCCTCATTGAGTCGATTGTACGTATCCCTTGATGCCATTATGGATTGCGGAGCGCTACTCCGGTAAAGTCCGTCGCAGCTTGAACGGCGCCATGCCTTCGCGGGCGAGTTCGTCGGCGCGTTCGTTCTCGGGGTGGCCGGCGTGGCCCTTCACCCAGTGCCATTGCACCTCGTGGCGCTTGAGGGCTTCGTCGAGGCGCTCCCACAGGTCCTGGTTCTTCACCGGCTTCTTGTCGGCGGTGCGCCAGCCATTGCGCTTCCAGCCGTGCACCCATTTGGTGATGCCGTCCTTCAGATACTGGCTGTCGGTGTGGAGCTGAACGGCGCAGGATTCCTTCAGGGCCTCCAGGGCGCTGATGGCGGCGGTCATCTCCATGCGGTTGTTGGTGGTGATCTGCTCGCCGCCGTTCAGCGTCTTCTCGTGGGCGCCGAAGCGCAGAAGGGCGCCCCAGCCGCCGGGGCCCGGATTGCCGGAGCAGGCCCCGTCGGTGAAAATCGCAACTGTCTTCTTCATGGGATGAGGCCGTAGTCCTCGGCGCCGGCCACCTGCTGGTGGAAGCGCAGCTTCTTGAGATATTCCAGCGGGTCCTTGGGCTTCACCAGCGCCCCGGCCGGCACGTTCAGCCAGTCGACGAGGCGCGTGAGCAGGAAGCGCAGGGCCGCCCCGCGCGCGAGGCGTGGCAGGGCCGCCACCTCCACCGCGCTCAGCGGCCGCAGCGCGCCGTAGGAGGAGAGCAGCGCCCGGCCCTTGGTGACGTTGTAGGAGCCGTCGGCCTCGAAGCACCAGGCGTTGAGGCAGATGGCCACGTCATAGGCGAAGGCGTCGGTGCAGGCGAAATAGAAGTCGATGATGCCCGAGAGCGCCTCATCCAGGAAGAAGGCGTTGTCCGGGAACAGATCGGCATGGATGATGCCGGACGGCAGGCCCTTGGGCCAGTCGCCCTCCAGCGCCGCAAGCTCCTGGGCGATGGTGTCGGCAAGGCCGGGCGCCACCGTGTCGGCGCCGTCGCGGGCGACATCGAACAGCGGCCGCCAGCCGGCCACGGACAGGGTGTTGGCCCGCTCCATGGTGAAATCGGCGCCGGCAAGGTGCAGCCGCGCGAGGCCCGCGCCCAGCTCCGCGCAATGGTGAGCGGTGGGCCGCCGCACCGAGACGCCGGGCAAGAAGGTGACCATGGCCGCCGGCCGCCCGCCCAATTCGCCGAGCACGGTGCCGTCACGCCGTTCCACCGGCTGCGGGCAGGAGAGCCCGCGCGCCGCCAGATGCTGCATGAGGCCGATGAAGAAGGGCAGGTCGCCCCGCGCCACCCGCTTCTCATAGAGCGTGAGGATGAAGGTGCCGCCCGTGGTCTGCACCAGGAAATTGGAATTCTCGACCCCCTCCGCGATGCCGTGGAAGGAGGTGAGGGTGCCAATGTCGTAACGGGCGATGAAGTCGGCCATCTCGGCGGCCGAAACGTCGGTATAGACGGCCACGAATTACTCCGCCGCATCCGGCCGCAGTGCGCGCGGCAGGGGAAAGAAGACATCTTCCTCGGAGGCGGTCACCGTGTCCACCGTCACCGAGAAGCGTTGCGCGAAGGCGTCGATGATCTCTTCCACCAGCACCTCGGGGGCGGAGGCACCAGCGGTGAGGCCAAGCCGGGCGATGGGGCCGAAGGCGCTCCAGTCGATATCGGCTGCCCGCTGCACCAGCACCGCGCGCGGGCAGCCGGCCCGCTCGGCCGCCTCCCGCAGGCGCTGGGAATTGGAGGAATTGGGCGCGCCCACGACGATCAGCGCATCCACCCTGGGCGCCACCTGCTTCACCGCCTCCTGACGGTTGGTGGTGGCATAGCAGATGTCTTCCTTGTGGGGTTCCGCCAGATCCGGGAACCGCGCGCGCAAAATGGCGACCAGGCCGGCGGTGTCGTCCACCGAGAGCGTGGTCTGGGTGACATAGGCGAGGAGAACGCCGACGGGCGGCATCACCGCGCGGGCATCGTCGGGCGTTTCGACAAGGGTGATGGCCCCCTCGGGAAGCTGGCCCATGGTGCCCACCACCTCGGGATGCCCCCTGTGGCCGATCAGCAGGATGTGGCGGCCCTTGCGGTGGTGCACCTCCGCCTCGCGGTGGACCTTGGTGACCAGCGGGCAGGTGGCGTCGATGGCGAACAGGCGCCGGCCCGAGGCCTCCGCCGGCACGCTCTTGGGCACCCCATGGGCGGAGAAAATGACCGGCGCGGACGTGTCCGGCACGTCGGACAATTCCTCCACGAAGACCGCGCCTTTGCGCTTCAGGGCGTCCACCACGTATTTGTTATGCACGATCTCATGGCGCACATAGACCGGCGCGCCGTGGCGCCGGAGCGCCTCCTCCACCGCATCGATGGCCCGGACCACCCCGGCGCAAAAGCCGCGCGGCGCACACAGCAGAATGTGGAGCGGTGGCTTTTCGCCTGTGGCAATCGGCAGCGTCGGGGCGGCGTCCATGGCCGGGGGGTCCTGTTGAGACATCGAGGCAGAAGGGAACGCCGGGTGCCTCCTGTCAAGCGGGATGGGGCTTGGCCCGCGCCGAAGCTGTGTGATGGTTTTGCAACAGGTGCCGCCGGATCTGTCGTGCGTGCGCGAATCACCGCGTGCGACGGTCGTTCGCCCGGCGCCAAGCGGTTAGTGGGCGATCGCTGCAACTGAGTGAGGGAACAGCGCTTTTTCAGTTTCCGCTCCGGCACCGGCTGGCGGCCTGCTCCGTGGAGATGCGTTTAATACATTGATTCATAATCCATTAAAGCCGCCTGCGGAGGTATTAAACAACTGTCACACTTCCTGGTCATAGGAGCGCCTGGGCGCAAGCGGCGCGCGAATCCGCCGTCGACGGCGCCGGATCAGGGCGGGCATCATGAACATTCTGACCAAGGCGGCGGCGGCTCTGCTGTGCACGACCGCATGTTTCGCGTTGCCGGCGCAGGCGCAGACCGCGAGCAACATCGACGTCATCCAGGTGCTGATGCCATTCAGCCAGTTGATGTCGACGGCGGCGGGCCAGACCGCGCTGAAGCAGAATCTCGCGACCTCCATCGCCGTGAACAACGGGGCGGACGCGGAGAGCCGCGCGCAGGCGATCCACGATTACACCATCGATCTTTATCGCGGCACCACGCTGGCGGACGGCCTCGGGCCCAAGCTGCAGAGCGTGTATTTCAACTCCATCTTCAGTGGCGATCCGCGCACCACCTCCACCACCAGCAGCGCCGTGATGGGGCTGTTCACGCAGGCCAATCTGGTGGCGGTCGTGGATGCCAGCGCGGCGAAGAACTTCTTCGGCAGCGGCACGGTGAACGGCTATCCCACCTTTACCCCGGTGCGCGGCGTGTCGCTGCCGGCAGGGGGCCAGTACAACATTTATGACGCGGCCTACGGGCCGCTGGTGCCGCCCCAGCAGACCAACCTTTCCGGCGACTCGCGGCCCTACCAGGTGGCGCCGACGCAGATCCAGGTGTTTTCCGCGCCCACGTTCGTGGCGCCGGAGGTGGGCGGCACCATGGCCGACACCGTGGGGCCGGTGGCCTCCAGCGCCGAGCTCAATTCCGGTCTCACCGCCAGCGCCGCCTTCCCCAGCGGTCACACCACCTATGGCTACACCACCTCATTGCTGTTCGCGATGATGGTGCCGGAAATGTACCAGGAGATGATGACCCGCGGCTCGGAGTTCGGCGACAGCCGCATCGTGCTGGGCGCCCATTACGCGCTCGATGTGATCGGCGGGCGCATCACCGCGACCCATGATCTGGTGCAACTGCTCAACAACAATCCCGATTATGTGGGCCAGTCCATCGACCTCGGCGGCGGCTATACGGTCACCGTGGCGTCGGATTTCTGGGCGCTGTTCGAGGCCGCCACCGTGCAACTGCGCGCGGTGCTGGAGGACGGCTGCGGCACCGACATCGCCACCTGCGTCGCCAGCCAGGCGCCGGACCGCTTCTCCAACTATGCCAAGAACAAGGCCGATTACGAATACCGGCTGACCTACGGCCTGTCGCCCACCGGCCGCACCGATCTGGCGCCGGTGGTACCGGTGGGCGCCGAGGTGCTGCTCGTCACCCGCTTCCCCTATCTGAGCGCGGAGCAGCGCCGGGAGGTGCTCGCCACCACCGAGATCGCCTCGGGCGGCCCGCTCGACGACGGCTCCGGCTGGGCCCGGCTGAACCTGTTCGCGGCGGCGGGCGGCTACGGGGCCTTCCGCATCGACACCACGGTGACCATGGATGCGCGCCTCGGCGGGTTCAACGCCATGGACACCTGGCTCAACGACATCTCCGGTCCCGGCCGGCTCACCAAGGCCGGCACCGGCAGCTTGTTCCTTGCCGGCGCCAACAGCTTTGGCGGCGTCGATGTGGAAGGCGGCATCCTCGGCCTGACCGGCGACAACGTCTTGAGCGGGGCCAGCAGCGTGGGCGGCGCTGGCGCGGCGGCAAACCTCATCGTCTCCGGCACCCTCGCCACCTCGGCCCTGGATGTGCGCGCTCAAGGCGTGCTCATGGGCGCGGGCACCGTCACGGCGCCGGTCACGGTCGGCGCCGGCGGCACTCTCGCTCCGGGCAATGGCGCGGTCGGCACGCTCACCATCAACGGCAACCTGAGCCTGCTGTCCGGGGCGGCCACGGAGATCGAAGTGGCCGCGGGCACGGCCGACAAGGTGAGCGTTTCCGGAACGGCGACCCTTGGCGGTGTGGTGAACGTCTCCGGCGCCCGCGGCGATTTCGAGATCGGCGCGCGCTATGCCATCGTCACCGCCGATGGCGGCCGGGTGGGCACCTTCGACAGCGCAGCGTGGGACCAGTCCATGCTGTTCCTGGACACGGCGCTGTCCTATGACGCCGACACCGCCTATGTGAGCCTCGGCCGCAACGCGGTCGCCTTCGCCGATGCCGCGCGCAGCCCCAATGCCGTCGCCACGGCGCAGGCCCTCGACACCCTCGGCGTCGGCAATGCCGCCTGGGACGCGGTGGTGGAGATGACCGATCCCGGCACCGCCAATGCGGCCTTCAACGCCTTGTCGGGCGAGGTCTACGCCTCCACGCGCGGTGTGCTGATCGAGCGCAGTTCCGATGTGCGCGACACTCTGGTGGATCGCATGCGCGATACCCTGGCGCCAGGCGAGGGCGCGGCGGCGGGGCTGTCCCGCAGCCAGCTCGTGGCGTCCTATGCCGATCCGGCGAAGGCAAGCGCCGGGGCTGCGGCCATCACCAAGGCGGTCGCGCCGGCGCCGGTGCCGGGCTACACCTTCTGGGGCCAGGGCTACGGCAATTTCGGGCGGGCCTGGGCCAACGGCAACGCGGCCACCGTGACCCAGAGCACCGGCGGCTTCCTGATGGGCGTGGATGCGCGGGTCGGCGACGACTGGCGGGTGGGTGTCGCCGGTGGATATTCCAGCACCTCCATGGACGTGGACGACCGCAATTCCTCGGCGAGCAGCGACAATTACACCGCCGCGCTCTATGCGGCCGGGCGTTTCGGCGGCCTCGCCCTGCGCCTGGGCGGCGCCTACACCTGGAACGACGTGTCCACCTCGCGCACCGTGGCGTTTCCGGGTCTCCAGGAGAGCCTCAGTTCCGGCAGCGACCTGGGTACGGCGCAGGTCTTCGCCGACATCGGCTATGATTTGAGCGTCGGCGCCTTCGCCTTTGAGCCGTTCGCCGGCCTTGCTTATGTGAGCCTGTCGGGCGGCGCGTTCACGGAGGGCTTCGGCGGCGCGGCGCTGACCGGCGCCTCGACCGATACGGATGTGACCTTCACCACATTGGGTCTGCGCACCTCCACGGAGGCGGTGCTCGGCGGGGCGACGTATCGGGTGCTGGCGGGGCTCGGCTGGCGCCATGCCTTCGGTGATGTGGATCCCACGGCGACGCTGGCGTTCGCCGCCGGGTCCCTGCCGTTCACGGTGGAGGGCGCGCCCATCGCCGAGGACGCGGCGCTGGTGGAAGCGGGCCTGGGCGTGCGGTTCAGCCCCACCGCCCGGCTGGATTTCACCTATCTCGGCCAGTTGGCGACCCCGGCGGTGGACAACAGCTTCAAGGGCACGTTCTCCTTGCGCTTCTGAGCCCGGACACGGTTGCGACGGCCCGCGCCACAGTGCGGGCCGTCCGCGTTTGGGGTGCCCTCAGCGTCGCGTCGCGCCGCTTTTCCAAGCATGGGCATTTGCAAGTCGCCGCCGGGGCGATTATGTTAGGGGCATCCTGGACATTGCGATGTGTTTCGCGGTCTGCCACCTGGGAAAGGGGGCGCGCCAGCGAACCCGCACATGTCCATCCGCATCGGCCACGCGCCTCGCCGTGGCGCCGGATGCGCCGCGATGAGGAACGCGGACGCGCGAGACGAACCTTTAAGAACACGAACCCCAGCCTCAGAGGCCGCCATGTCGACGAATACCCCATTGATGCCCAAGGCCACCGCTGTCTGGCTCGTGGACAATACGGCATTGTCGTTCGAGCAGATCGGCGATTTCTGCAAGCTCCACCCGCTGGAGGTGAAGGGCATCGCGGACGGCGAGGTGGCGCAGGGCATCAAGGGGCTTGATCCCATTTCCAGCGGCCAGCTCTCCCGCGATGAGATCACCCTCGCGGAGAAGAACCCCGATCGCCGGCTGAAGCTGCTGGAGTCCAAGGTGCGCCTGCCCGAGCAGAAGAAGCGCCGCGGCCCGCGCTATACGCCGGTGTCGCGCCGCCATGATCGGCCAAACGCGATCCTGTGGCTGCTGCGCAACCATCCGGAGCTGAAGGACGCGCAGGTCATCCGACTGGTGGGCACCACCAAGTCCACCATCCAGTCCATCAAGGACCGCACCCACTGGAACGCGGCCCAGCTCTCGCCCATGGATCCGGTGACGCTGGGCCTGTGCAGCCAGATCGACCTCGACCTCGAAGTGCAGCGTGCCGCGAAGGATCGTCCGGCGGCGCTCGTCTCCGAGGAACGTGGCGCCACCCTGCTCCCGGCGGATGTCACCACCGGGCACGAGGAGCAGGAGGAACGCCCCGGCCGCGGACGTGGCTCCCTGGACCTCGAAACCGTGTTCGCCAAGCTCGGCGGCTCCAAGAAGACCGAAGAGCAGGACGAGGAGTGAGGCGCCGGGCCGGCCCCGGCGCAGCCCTAAGGGACCGGTGCCCATCAGGCGCCGGCAATCCCCCCCTGAAGACCAGACCGGCGCCCCTCAGGCGCCGGCGAATCCCGTGAAGAGCAGGTCCGGCGCGCTGAGCGACGGACGGGCGGGCGCCAGCCGTCCCGCCCACAGCAGCGTGACGTCGGTGGCGTCGGGGAAGGTCATCACCGGCGCTTCGCCGAACGGCTGGCTGGACGCGGTGCGCCAGGCCACGCGGGTGATGTCCGCCTCGCTTTCGACCGCGTAATTGGCCCGCAGCGCGGCGAATGGGGTGGTCATCCCGTCGCTGAATTCGGTGTCGAGGGTCAGGGTATTGGTGTCGAGCCCGGTCAGGCGCACCCGTGCCGTGCCGCCGTCGGAGAAGCGCAGGGTGAATGCCCGCGCCTGGGGCGCAAAGCCCACTTCCTTCAGCTTCACCAGCAGCCGTTCCTCCTGCGTCACCGGTCCGATCAGCACCGACGCGCTGAAGGATGTGCTGGCGAGGGGCATGGGCGGCAACGGCCGCAGGCGCCAGGAGCCATCCGCCAGATACAATTCGATCACGGTGGCGCCGCGGTCCGCCGGCTTCAGCCACAGTTCAACCTTGTCGAGGCCCTGGGTCGCGCTTTCGCCGACGCGGAAGGGCACGGCGGCCCGCCGCCAGAACTCCGGCAGCACATAGCCCACCACGGTGAGATCGGGGGTTTCGTACAAGGTGGTGCGCCGCGCGCCGGTGGCGGCGTCGGCCTTGCCATCCGCCTTGGTCGCGCCATTCGCTGCGCCCTTCGCTGCGCCCTTGCCCGCTCCTTGGGCATCGGCGGCGGGCGCGGCCTGCAGGGCGCAGCCGAGATAGGCGGGCACGCTGTGTTCCGACACCATCGCGTGCACATAGGCCGGGTGGTCGGCCGAGATGCGGAACCGGCGCACCGCCGGGGATAAGAGGGTCAGGGCCACGTTCTCGGGGCCGTTGCAGCTCGGGGCGACGCTCTGGTTGCGCACGGTGACGCCGAGCGGCGCCGGGGCTGGGGCGGTCTGTGCCAAAGCGGAGCCGGTGAGCGCCTGTAACGCCGCCGCGGGCGCGAGCGTCGAGAGGGCGGCGGCGGCGACCGTTCGCAGCGCATGGCGGCGCGAGACAGGAGGGGTCCAGTCAGGAGGGGTCCGAGACGGCATGGGCAATCCGCGTGAAAAGGTTGGCCACCTTTCATAGATCAAATCCGCCGCTTCAGAACCTCTCCCCCTCGCATTCCCGCTACGGTGACCCCATATGACGCATATTCCGCAGCGGAATATGTGGAGGCGGCAAAGCCTCCGGGCGAGTGAGGGAGGGTGGGTTCGTGGGGATCAGGCCGGTTCTGGCGATGGTGGCCCTGGTGGCTGCTCTGAGCATGACGATGACCGATATGGCCGAGGCCAAGCGCGGCATGTCCGCGGGCAGCCGTGGCACACGCACCTATACGGCGCCGCCGCCCACCACCACCGCTCCCAATCCCGCGGCGCCCGCCTCACGCTCCACCCTGCCACAGGCGGCGCCCAGCGCCGCCGCGCGGCCCCAGGCGCGACCGTCCTTCTTCGGCTCCGGGCTCGCGGGCGGCCTCATGCGCGGACTGCTCATCGGCGGACTGATCGGCATGCTCATGGGGCATGGCCTGGGCGGGTTCGCCGGCCTGCTCGGCCTGCTGCTCCAGGGCGCGTTGCTGGCCCTGGTGGTGATGCTGGCGCTGCGCTTTTTCCGCCGGCAACAGCCGGCTCCCGCCGGCGCCTATGGCCGCACCGCGTCCCCCGGTGGGGCCGGCGGCTGGCCGGGCGGCATGGGTGGTGAAATGGGTGGCGGCGTGCGCCAGCCCGCGTCGCCGCCCCGGTCCGGACCGGTGGACGAGATCGGCGTCACGCCGGCGGACCTCGACACGTTCGAGCGTCTGCTCGGGGAGATCGAGACCGCCTTCGGCGGCGAGGACGAGGCCGCGCTCCAGGCGCGCACCACGCCCGAGGTGTTCGCCACCATGGTGGCGGAGCTGCGGGCCAATGCCGCGCGTGGCGTGCGCAACATGGTGTCCGAGGTGAAGCTGCTGCAGGGCGATGTCGCCGAATCCTGGCGGGAGGGCCCGCTGGACTATGCGACCGTCGCCATGCGCTACCAGAGCCGCGACGTGGTGCTGGACCGCGCCAGCGGTCGCTTCCTGTCGGGCGATCGCGACCGGCCGGGCCAGAGCACGGAATTGTGGACCTTCGTGCGCGATGCCAATGGCGATGCGGCGGCGCGGGCTTGGCGCCTCGCCGCCATGCAGCCGGCGTGAGCCCGTCGCGGGGGCATGGCGGCAAGACTGAAAAAGGCCGCTGGAAAGGGCCGCTCCGGTTCCGGCCGGGGCGATGCGCCACGCCGCCGGTCGCGAGCTGTAGAGCAAGCTGCCCGCCGCTCCGCGGGGCTTCCCGAGGGCGGCGGGACGTGGTCTAACCCGAAGCGCGCAGGGAAACCCGCGGCGGCGCCCCGGCCAGGCTTCGGCCGGTCCGGGGCGGCTTCGACCGCGGTGGGGTCCGACCCAGGCCGTTCCCGAGCGATGCCTCAAGCCACCCGTCGAGTCGTCATGTCGCAAGCCGTTCCTGCCGCTGCCGTTCCTGCCGCTGCCGTTCCTGCCGCTGCCGCCGCTCTGTCTCCGGCTCCGATGCCGGGGCAGGGGCAGGGGATGGTGAGCGTCCGCCATCTGTCGAAGACCTATGCCAGCGGCCACAGCGCGCTGAAGAACATCAACCTTGAGATCGCGCGGGGCGAGATCTTCGCCCTGCTTGGCCCCAACGGCGCGGGCAAGACCACGCTCATCTCCATCATCTGCGGCCTGGTGAACGCCAGCGCCGGCGAGGTGCGGGTGGCGGGCCATCACATCGTGACGGACTATCGCGCGGCGCGCGCGTGCATCGGCCTGGTGCCGCAGGAACTCGCCACCGAATCGTTTGAAACCGTGGTGGATGCGGTGAGCTTCTCGCGCGGGTTGTTCGGCAAGGCCGCCAACCCCGCCTATATCGAGCAGGTGCTGAAAAGCCTCTCCCTGTGGGAGAAGCGCGACGCGAGGATCATGACCCTTTCCGGCGGCATGAAGCGGCGCCTTTTGATCGCCAAGGCGCTTTCCCACGAGCCGGAGGTGTTGTTTCTCGACGAGCCCACCGCCGGAGTGGATGTGGAGCTGCGCCGCGACATGTGGCGGCTGGTGCGCGGCCTGAAGGCGCAGGGCACCACCATCATCCTCACCACCCACTATATCGAGGAGGCCGAGGAGATGGCCGACCGGGTGGGGGTCATCAACCGGGGCGAGATCATCCTGGTGGAGGAGAAGGCGGCGCTGATGCGCAAGCTCGGGCAGAAGCAGCTCGCCATCGAGCTGTCGGCGCCTCTCGCCGCCGTGCCGGAGGCCCTTTCGTCCTATCACCTCGCCCTCTCCGGGGATGGTCTCCACCTCACCTACAGCTATGGTGTCGATGGGGCTGTCGGCGAGCCGCCCATCGCCCGGCTGCTGGCGGACCTCTCCGCCGCCGGCATCGCCTTCGACGATCTGCGCACGGCGCAGAGTTCGCTGGAGGACATCTTCGTCAGCCTCGTGAGGCCGCAGTCGTGAATCTCCAAGCCATCCGCGCCATCTACGCCTTCGAAATGGCCCGCACCAAACGCACCCTGCTGCAAAGCGTGGTCTCGCCGGTGATCTCCACCTCGCTGTATTTCGTGGTGTTCGGCTCCGCCATCGGCGCGCGCATGACGCAGGTGGAGCATGTGCCCTATGGCGCCTTCATCGTGCCGGGGCTGATGATGCTGACGCTGCTCACCCAGTCCATTTCGAACGCCTCGTTCGCCATTTACTTCCCGCGCTTCACGGGCACCATCTACGAGGTGCTTTCGGCGCCGGTGTCGCCGTTCGAGATCATGTGCGGCTATGTGGGGGCGGCGGCGACGAAATCGGTGCTGCTCGGGCTCATCATCCTGGCCACCGCCGCGCTGTTCGTGCCCATGGAGGTGCGTCACCCGTTCTGGATGCTGGCCTTTTTGGTGCTGACGGCGGTCACGTTCTCCCTGTTCGGCTTCATCATCGGCATCTGGGCCGACGGCTTCGAGCGGCTGCAGCTCATCCCGATGCTGATCGTGACGCCGCTCACCTTCCTGGGCGGAACCTTCTATTCGCTGGACATGCTGCCGCCGGTGTGGCGCACCGTGACCTTGTTCAACCCGGTGGTCTATCTCATCTCCGGCTTTCGCTGGAGCTTCTTCGGCCTGTCCGACGTGGCGGTGGGCGTCAGCTTCGCCATGACCACGGGCTTCCTGCTGGCCTGCCTTCTCATCGTGAGCTGGATGTTCCGGACCGGCTACCGGCTGAAAAGCTGAAGCCGGTCATCCCGGCATCTGCGCCACCCGCGCCAGCCAGCGGCGCACCACCGCTTCCTCCGGCGCCGAGAGATCGTCCTTCAAGACGGGGTCGAGGGCGTGAACGCGCGCGCGCGCCAGCGCCAGCAGGCGTTCGCCGGCCGGTGAGAGCGCCGCCATCAGGATGCGGCCGTGCTGCGCATGGGGGGTGCGGGTGATGAGCCCGGCCCGCTCGAGATTGGCGAGAATCACGCTCACCGTCTGCGGCGTCACCAAAGCGGTGCGGGCGAGGTCCGCGCCCGACAGGCCGGGATAGGCGTGCAGCATGGTCAGCACGGTGAATTGCGGCGCGGTCACGCCGAGGTCGGCCAGCGCCTTTTCCACCCGCTGGCGATAGGCGGTGGCGGCCTGCCGCAGCAGATAGCCGAGGTAGCCTTCGGTGCCGCGCTTGCCCTCGCCCACGGGTGGAAAGGGCGCAGGCGGAACTGGATTGTCACTCATATCAAAGCTCTGATATTATGTTCGAGCTTTGATATTGAGCCATTGAAACGCAGAGGACCAGCCGTGGCCGATCCACTTTCCCGCCCCACCTACAAGGATTTCACCGCCACGGCGCCGGACGTCTATGGCGGCCTTTCGGCGCTGACCCAGGCGGTGGATGCCGCCGGCCTCGACAAGGGGCTCACCGAGCTGGTGAAGCTGCGCGCCTCGCAGATCAATGGCTGCGCCTTCTGCCTCAAGTTCCATCTGAGCGTCGCGCGCCAGGTGGGCGTGCCGCAGGAGAAGCTGGACCTGCTGGCCACCTGGCGGCATGCGGAACTCTTCTCGGCGCGGGAGCAGGCCGCGCTGGCCTATGCCGAGGCCCTGACCCTGCTGGAGGGCGAGCCGGCTTCCGATGCCGTCTGGGCGGCGGTGCGGGCTGAGTTCTCGGAGGCGGAGGCGCTCTATCTCACGGTCACCATCGCCGCGATCAACGCCTGGAACCGCATTGGCATCGGCCTGCGCTTCGCGCCGCCGACGTGATTTGAAAACGCCCTCCCCCGGCGGGGGAGGGCGTCGGGGGCTCAGACGCCGCCGATGCAGACGTACTTGATGTTCAGATAGTCGTCGCAGCCGTATTTGGAGCCTTCGCGGCCCATGCCGCTCTCCTTCACGCCGCCGAAGGGCGCCACTTCGGTGGTGATGACGCCGGCATTGACGCCCACCTGCCCGTATTCGAGCTGTTCGGACACGCGGAAGGCGCGGCCGAGGTCCTTGGTGAAGAAATAGCAGGCGAGGCCGTATTCGGTGGCATTGGCCCGCGCGACCGCCTCTTCCTCGGTCTCGAACTTGAACAGCGGCGCCAGCGGCCCGAAGATTTCCTCGCGCGCGAAGGCCATCTCCTGGGTGGCGCCGGCGAGCACGGTGGGTTCGAAGAAGGTGCCGCCGAGGGCCGAGGCCTTGCCGCCGGTGAGCACGCTGGCCCCCTTGTCGGTGGCGTCCTTCAGGAGGCGCTCCACCTTGGCGACCGCGCGCGTGTCGATCAGCGGGCCGGCGGTGACATCCGGGTCCAGGCCGTTGCCCACCTTGAGGTTCCGCGTGGCCTCGGTGAACCGGGCGGCGAAGGCGTCATAGATGCCGGCCTGCACATAGAAGCGGTTGGCGCATACGCAGGTCTGGCCCACGTTGCGGTATTTGGAGGCGATGGCCTGCTCCACCGCGAGGTCGAGGTCGGCATCGTCGAACACCAGGAACGGCGCGTTGCCGCCCAGCTCCAGGGACACCTTCTTCAGCGTGTCCGCCGACTGCTTCATGAGCAGCTTGCCGACCGGGGTGGAGCCGGTGAAGGTGACTTTCTTCACCGCCGGGTTGGTGGTCATCTCGGTCCCGATGGCGGGGGCATCGCCCACCACGATGTTCACGACCCCGGCGGGAAAGCCCGCCTTCTCCGCCAGCGCGCCCCAGGCGAGGCCGGAATAGGGGGTGAGCTCGGAGGGCTTGGCCACCACCGTGCAGCCCGCCGCCAGCGCCGCGCCCAGCTTGCGCGCGAGCATGGAGGAGGGGAAGTTCCAGGGCGTCACCGCCGCCACCACGCCCACCGGCTCCTTGGTGACCATGATGCGCCGCCCGGCCCAGGGGGAGGGAATCACATCGCCATACAGGCGCCGGGCCTCCTCCGCGAACCAGCGCACATAGGCGGCCGAGATATTGACCTCGCCGCGGGCTTCCGGCAGCGGCTTGCCCTGCTCGGTGGTGAGCAGGACCGCCAGTTCCTCGGCATTCTCCAGGATCAGGTCGGCGAGCTTGTGGAGTTTGCCGGCGCGCTCGGCCGCGGTCAGCGCCCGCCAGCCCTTGAACGCCGCCGCCGCCGCCGCGATGGCGCGGCGCGTCTCGGCGGTGCCGGCCATCGGGATGGTGCCGAGGCGGGCGCCGGTGGCGGGGTTGTTCACGGCGATGGTGGCGCCGCTGTCGGCGTCCACCCAGGCGCCGCCGATCAGCATCTTCTCGCGCAGAAGGGTGAAGGCGGAAGCGGGGGAAGGCGAGGAAGGCTGGGGCGCGACCATGGGATGCTCCTGGACTTGCAGTGCGTTGGCGTTCGGCGTGTTGGTTTGCCGCGTGTCGGAAGGCGTGGCTTGGCGGTGCGGCTCGCGGGCCGCCTCGTCATGGGCCGCCTCGTCACGGGCGGGCGATGTTGGCCCGCCGGGCTCCATATAGGACCAAAGGCGCATGGGCGCGAGATGCGGCCTCGCTCAGGTCGCTGGCTTCACGGCCACAAGGTCGATGAGCGCCGACAGGCCGCAATGGGCGCTGCCCTCGGCGATCTCGGCATCGTAGCTTGTAAGCTCCACGATCGTGAAATCCGCGAAGGCCGCGCGCAGCAGCTCCTCGGTGTAGAGATTGTCCGGCTGGGAGGGGCCGCCGGTGCCGTATTCCACCTGTTTCGGCCGGTAGCCTTCCAGCAGCAGCAGGCCGCCCGGTTTCAGGGCCTTGGCGATGTGCGCGAACATGGCGGTGCGCTGGTCCGGAGGCAGGAACTGGATGAAGATGCCCACCACCACGTCATAGGCGGCGACCGGCCAGCTCCAGGTGGCGAGGTCCACCAGTTCCAGCTCCAGTTCCACACCGCGCGCGGCGGCAAGGCGGCGGGCCTTTTCCTGGGCCACCGCGGAGGAATCGACCGCATGCACGGCAAGGCCCTGCTCGGCGAGCCACACCCCATTGCGCCCCTCGCCGTCGGCGATGGCGATGGCCCGCCCGCCCGCCTTCAGGCGCGGCGCCTGCCGGGCCAGGAAGGCATTGGGCGCGACGCCAAAGAGATAGTCGGCGCGCGCATAGCGCTGATCCCAGAAAGCGGTCATGTCCGGTCCGATCCAAAATGCGCCCCGCGCGCAAGGGACAAGACGCGCCGGTGGCATGCCCATAGGGCGAGGTGACGCAGGGGTGTCTTTTTGTTGATCGAGGTCAAGAAGATATGGCCCTTTGCCAATATATTGAGCCGCTCCAAGGAAGAGGTGGTGCCATGCTGAAGCTTGCGAGTCTCATTTGGTCGATCCTGGCTGTCGCTTTTGCCGGCGCCCTGATCATCGTGGTCCTCAACGTGCCGACTCCCGCGCAGGAGGACATGCGCGCGATTCCCATTGCCGCCGCCATCGGCGCTCTGCTCGCCATTCCCGCGGCGATCTATGTCGCCAAGCGCATCATGGCGCTGACCAAGCAGTGACGCTTGCCGCTGCCGCCGTCGCCGTGCGACGGCTGGCGGGGGGCGAAGGATGGGGTGCAAAAAGGGCCGATGACGTTTCGTCATCGGCCCTTTTTGCGTTCGGCTTCACCTTTTGCGCGTCGTTTTCGCGTGCCTCCCGGTGCCGGCTCCGACCGGTGGGATGACCTCATACCATCGGCCCCCGGTCTTTGACCGGTGCCAAGTGGGCTCGCTCAGGCGCCGCGCGGGCTTGACCAAAGCCCCGTGAGTCAAGCTCACAGGCCTTTGGTATCAGCCGGCCATCGGCCTCATTCGGCGGCTTGGGACGGGGGTCGGACCCAGCGCAGCATCGGTGCGCGGGCGGCGCGGGTCTCGTCGAGGCGCCGGCGCGGCGCGTAATGGGGGGCGCCCAGGAACCGCGCCATGTCGCCGGCCTTCGCCGCCATGGCGAGGTCGCGGAGCGCGCCGATGAACAGGTCGAGAGACGCTTTCGATTCGCTCTCGGTGGGCTCGATGAGCATGGCCCCGTGCACCACCAGCGGAAAATAGACCGTCATGGGGTGGTAGCCCTCGTCGATCAGCGCCTTCGCCACGTCGAGGGTGGTGATCCCGGTGCCGGCGAGCCACGAATCATCGAACAGCGCCTCGTGCATGGCCGGGCGCTCGGCGAACGGGGCCGAAAGCAGGTCCATGAGGCTTGCCCGCACATAATTGGCGGCCAGCACCGCGTCTTCGGACGCCTGCCGCATGCCGTCTGCGCCGTGGGAGAGCATCCAGGCCAGCGCCCGCACGAACATGCCCATCTGGCCATGAAAGGCGCTCATGCGGCCGAGCGCCTGTTCGGCCCCCGGCGCACCCTCCGTCTCCACCAGGGTGAGCGCGCCGTCTTGCTCCACCAGCGCCGGCACCGGGGCGAACGGGGCGAGGGCCGGGGACAGCACCACCGGACCCGCGCCCGGACCACCGCCGCCGTGGGGCGTGGAAAACGTCTTGTGCAGATTGATGTGCATGGCATCGACGCCGAGGTCGGCCACCCGCACCTTGCCGAGGATGGCGTTGAAATTGGCGCCGTCGCAGTAGAAATACGCCCCCGCCGCATGCACGGCGGCGGCAATCTCCACGATGTCCCGCTCGAACAGGCCGCAGGTGTTGGGATTGGTGAGCATCAGCGCCGCCACGTCCGGCGACAGCGCGGCGCGCACCGTTTCCACATCCACGGTGCCGTCGGGGCGGGCGGGCAGCGCGCGCACCTCGTAGCCGATGAGGGCGGCGGTGGCGGGGTTGGTGCCGTGGGCGCTTTCGGGCACCAGGACTACGGTGCGGTTGCGGCCATGGGCGCGGTGGGCGGCCTTGATGGCCATCATGCCGGTCAGCTCGCCATGGGCGCCGGCCTTGGGCGGCAGCGCCACCGCCGCCATGCCGGTGAGGGCGAGGAGCTGGCGGGAGAGCTGCCGCATCAGCTCCAGCGCGCCCTGCACGGTGGAAACCGGTTGCAGCGGGTGCAGGTCGGCGAAGCCGGCAAGGCGCGCCATCTTCTCGTTGAGGCGCGGATTGTGCTTCATGGTGCAGGAGCCGAGCGGGAACAGGCCGCTGTCGATGCCGTAGTTCATGCGCGAGAGGCGCACATAATGGCGCATGGCCTCGGGCTCGGACAGGCCGGGCAGGTCCGGCGCCTCGGCGCGCCTCAGCCCGCCGAGGCGCTCGGAGCGGCCTTCGGGCACGGGCAGATCGACACCGCAGACCTCGGCGCGGCCGATCTCGAAGATGAGGCCCTCTTCCAGGTCGAGGGCGCGGTTTCCGGTGAAGGTTTCCGGCAGGGCGGACAGGGGGGCGACCGGCGCGGGAGCGCCAAGGCCTTCGCGGTTCATGGCTCAGCTCCAGGCGTGCGAAAGGTGGAACAGGTGCGGAGGGCGGAGGGCGTCGTTCACCGGCAGAGCTCCGCCAGGGTTTCGGCGAGGGCGGCGGCGTAGGCGGCGCGATCCTCGGGCGTCGTGACCTCGGTGGCGGCCACCAGCAGCAGATCGTCCAGCCCGGCGCCGGGGGCGAGGCGGGAATAGGGCACGCCGGCAAGGATGCCCCGCGCCGCCAGAAGGTCCACCACCCGCGCCGCCGGGGCCGGCAGGCGCACGGTGAATTCGTTGAAGAAGGTGGCGTTCACCACCTCGACCCCCGGCACGCCGGCCAAGCGGTCGGCAAGGTCGCAGGCGGCGTCATGGTTGAGCTGGGCCAGACGGGTCAGGCCCCTTTGGCCGAGCAGCGTCAAATGGATGGTGAAGGCCAGCGCGCACAGCCCCGAATTGGTGCAGATGTTGGAGGTCGCCTTCTCGCGTCGGATGTGCTGCTCGCGGGTGGACAGGGTGAGCACGAAGCCGCGCCGGCCCTCGGCATCCACGGTCTCGCCAGCGAGGCGGCCGGGCATCTGGCGCACATATTTCAGCCGGGTGGCGAACAGGCCCACATAAGGCCCGCCGAAGTTCAGCGCATTGCCCAGCGACTGGCCTTCGCCCACCACGATGTCGGCCCCCTGCGCCCCCGGCGGTTCGATCAGGCCGAGGGATACCGCCTCGGTCACCACCGCCACCAGCAGCGCCCCCGCCTTGTGGGCGGCTTCGGCGATGGGCTTCAGGTCCACCAGGTGGCCGAACACGTCCGGGCTCTGCACCACCACGCAGGACACCGTGTCGTCGATGGCGCCAATGAGATCTGCGTCGCCGTCGGGCTGGGCGGGCCGGGCCGCGACCGTGTCCTGCGCATAGCGCGACACGGTCTCGATGGTGGCACGGTAGTGGGGATGCAGGTTGCCCGCCAGCAGCGCCTTGCGCCGCTTGGTGACGCGGTGGGCCATCAGCACCGCCTCGGCGGCGGCGGTGGAGCCGTCGTACATGGAGGCGTTGGCCACCTCCATGCCGGTGAGCGCGGCCACCTGGGTCTGAAATTCGAAGAGGTATTGCAGCGTGCCCTGGGCGATCTCGGGCTGGTAGGGCGTGTAGGAGGTGAGGAATTCCGAACGCTGGATCAGGTGATCCACGCTGGCCGGCACATGATGGCGATAGGCGCCCGCGCCCAGGAAGAAGGGCACCGACCCCGCCGCCATGTTGCGCGCGGCGAGGCGGGAGAGGGCGCGCTCGACCTCCCATTCGCCCTGCGCCAGCGGCAGGTCGGGCAGGGCGGTCATGGCCGTGCCGGCGGGGATGTCCGCAAACAGGGCGTCCACCGCGGGCACGCCGACGCGGGCCAGCATTTCGGCGCGATCCTCGGGAGTGAGGGGGAGATAGCGCATGGAAGGGGTCCTCACACCGTCAGGTAGCGAAAATCGATGAGCATCTCGGCGCGCAGGGAATGGGCGACGTAGCATTCCGCGTGGGCCTGATGGTGGATGGCGGCCACGTCCGCGTCGGTGGGCCGCTTCTCTCCGGAAAACACCATCACCGGCGAGAGGGTGACGCGGGAGAGGAAGAGCTTGCCGGCCGCGTTGGGCGTCATCACGCCCTGGGCGGCATCCTCGTAGCTGTCCACCCGGAACCCGGTCTTGCGGGCGAAGTCGAGGGCGAACAGCATGTGGCAGCTCGATGCGGCCGCCACCAGCGCTTCTTCCGGGTCCACCGCGTCGGGGCGCGAGAGCGGTACCCGCACGGAGGAGGGCGCTGAGGAGCCCGGCACCTCGATGCCGTCGAAGGCCCAGACATGGCCGCGGGAATAGCGCCCGTCGGTGAAGACGTCGCCGTCGCGGCTCCAACGGATGGTGGCGCGGAAATCGGTGCTCACGGGCGCGTTCCTCGGAATGGCCGTCGCCGGATGCCTCAGCCGAGGCTTGCGACGAACGCCTTGTAGGCCGCCTCGTCCATCAGGGCATCAAGCTCGGCCGGGTTGGTGATCTTCAAGCGCAGGAACCAGCCTTCGCCTTCCGGCGCCGTGTTCACCAGGGCCGGATTGCCTTCCAGCTCCGCATTCACCGCGATAACCGCGCCGCTGACCGGCGCATAGACCTCGCTGGCGGCCTTCACGCTTTCCACCACGGCCACTTCCTGGCCTGGCTCCACCACCTTGCCAAGCTCGGGCAATTCCACGAACACGATGTCGCCGAGCTGGCTCTGGGCATAATGGGAAATGCCCACCACCCCCTCCTCACCCTCGACGCGCACATATTCATGGTCCTTGCTGTAGCGCACGCTGGTCATGCTTCAGGCCTCTTTCGCAGGTTTGCGCGCCGTGCGCGCGGGCACGAAGGGAAGGGCGGTGACGGTGGCGGCGAGCGCCTTGCCGCGCACCATCAGGTCGAGCCGGGTGCCCGGCGCGGCGAGCGCGGGGGGCACATAGCCCATGGCGATGGGTGCGTTGAGGCTGGGCGCGAAGCCACCGGATGTCACGGTGCCCACCGTCCTTCCGCCATGGACGATCTCGGCGCCCTCGCGGGCCGGGGCACGGCCATCGAGCCGCAGCCCCACGCGCATGCGGGCCGGGCCGTCCGCCAGCTCCTTGAGGATGCGGGCGGCGCCGGGGAAGCCGCCCGCCGTCCGCCGGCGCGCCTGGATCGACCAGGCGAGGCCGGCTTCCACCGGCGAGGTGGTGGTGTCGATGTCGTGCCCGTAGAGGCACAGCCCCGCCTCCAGGCGCAGGCTGTCGCGGGCGCCGAGGCCGATGGGCTTCACCTCCGGCTCCGCCAGCAGCGCGGCCCAGAGCTGGGGGGCATCCGACGCGGCAAGCGAAATCTCGAAGCCGTCCTCCCCGGTGTAGCCCGAGCGGGAGAGGTGGATGGGAAGCCCGTCAAATACGGCGGGGCCGGCCTCCATGAAGGTAAGGCCGGTGGCATCGGGACAGTGGCGCGCCAGCGCGGCGGCGGCCTGCGGCCCCTGCAGGGCGACGAGGGCGCGGTCCAGCAGCGGCGTGAGCGTGACCCCGGCGGGCAGGTGGCCGGCGATATGGGCGAAATCGGCAGCCTTGCAGGCGGCGTTCACCACCAGCAACAGGCGGCCGTTTTCGCCCGGATCACGGGGGCGGGTGACCATCAGGTCATCAAGGATCCCGCCGGAGGGGTCGAGCAGCTGGGAATAGCGCTGCCGCCCCGGCGCGAGGTTCACGATGTCCGCCGGCAGCAGCGCTTCCAGGGCGCGGGCGCAGGCGGCGTGGTCCGCACCCGCGAGCACCGCCTGTCCCATGTGGGAGACGTCGAACAGACCGGCGTGGGCCCGCGTCCAATGATGCTCGGCCAGGATACCCTCGGCATATTGGACCGGCATCTCGTAGCCCGCGAACGGCACGATGCGGGCGCCGAGCGCCACATGGGCCGAGAACAGGGGGGTAGTGTGCAGCAGGGTCGTGAGAAGAGGATCGACGGCGTGCGTCATCGCAGCTCCGGGGAGATAGCGCCATGGTGCGGGACCCTCGGGTCCCTCGGGCGCCCCCTCTGTCTGCGGAACCTGAGAGATTTCGCCATGCCGTTTGGACCGGCGCGGCTTACTCCTTCGGTGAGCCGGCGGCGTGAACCGCGGCTGCTTTCCAGAGTGTCGTCCCCCTGCGGTCCTTTGGCCTGAGCGGTTCCGGGGCGGTTGCGCCTTCGGCGCCGGTTCTGTTCGCCGTGAGGGCGCACAGCCGGTCTCTCCCGCAGGGATCATCCGATGCGATGCCAAAAACGGCCGCGATGTGCACCGCGGCGCGTTCCATAGGCAACGTCGATCGCACAATAAGAAAATTTGTGTGATCGTCAACCCAAGGCCATTCCGACCTTGGTCGCAGACGGTGCGGAGCCCGGTTTTTCCGGGCTTCCGGGGCCGCTCAGCGCGGCGGTGGTTCGAACGCGCTCGAGGACGGCGGGGTGGAGAACGAACTCCCGCTGCTGCTCGATCCGCTGCTGCTGCTCGAAGGCGCGCCGGGCGGCGGACCGAACACGTCGCCGGGATCGGACTTCGGCGCCGCAGCGGCAGGCGCCGGGGCCGCAGGAGCGGCTTCGGAGGCTGCCGGCTTCGGCTTGGGCTTGGTGGGGGTTCGCGGCCGCGAGCTGGTGGGCTTGGGCTTTTCACCCTGCGGGTCGTAGCCCACATAGACCACGTAGCGCTCCACCTCTTCCGGCTTGGGCAGGGGGAAGCTGAGCTGGTCTTCGACCACCGTGAAGGCGGCCTGCTGCTGACCGGCCGCGATCTCCACCGGAACGGTGAAGAATTTGGTGGTGATGGTCTTCGGGTTCGGACCCTCTTCCACCACCGCCAGGCGGACCGGCACGCGCACCGTTCCCGGTGTGCCCTTCTCGCCCATCAGCACCCGGCCCTCGATGCCGACCTTGATGGTCATGGTCTGGCCGGCGATGGCGCATTCGCGGGCGAGCTGGCCCACATTGCCCTGATAGCGCAGCGCGCCACCCTCGGTGACCTGCCAGGTGCCGGCCCCGTTGCGCACGGTCACGCTGGGGCAGGCATAAGTGATGGCGTCGGGCCCCGAGCCCACCGTGAGGGCGGGTGTCGCGGCGCTGGTGACGCCGGCGGCCCGGCCGGTGGCGACCCCGGTGTCCTGGGCGCCGAAGGACCCGTCGAGGTTTTCGCCGGCGGCGCAGCCCGCCAGCGCCAGTGCCAAGGCCACGCCGACAAGGCCGCGTGCCGGTGTGCCTGCGTGCACAAGAGCCGTGTCGCTCGCCAAGTGGCGTCCCATGTCGCTCGTCTCCATAGGCTTATCCATATGGCATGGTTATATCAAACCGCAGGGCGGACGCACCGTGCGAAGGCCGGCTATTTACCCTTTGGTGACCAAAAGCCGAAAATATGGTGAACGGGCGCAGCTCGCCCGCAACCGTTCCTGCGCGACCGCCCGCCCGCCGGTCAGCCGCCCGAAAGGCCCACGGGCTTGCCCACCACCACCACCAGCGCCTTGCGCGCATCGGCGAGCCGGCCGGCGACGTGCTTGATGTCGTCCAGCGTGACGGCTTCCACCATGGCGTTGCGGCGGTCCACGTAATCGATGCCGAGATCGTCGATCTGGATCTGCAGCAATTGTCCCGCCACCTTCGACGAGGTGTCGAAGCGCAGGGCATAGCTGCCGGTGAGATAGCTCTTGGCTTCCTTCAGCTCTTCCGCCGTCGGCCCCTGGTCCAGCATGCGCTGGAACTCGGCGCTGATGAGCGCGATGGATTCGGCCGCCCGCTCGTTCTTGGTGGCGGTGCCGGCGAACCACAGGCCCACATGGGCCAGCGCCACCTGATAGGAATAGACCGAATAGGCGAGCCCGCGGGCCTCGCGCACTTCCTTGAACAGGCGCGAGGAAAAGGCGCTGCCGCCGAGGATGTGGTTGAGCACATAGGCGGCCATGAAGTCCGGATCGCGCCGTTCCAGCCCCACGGTGCCCATCACCACCACCGATTGGGGCACGTTGAGCGGGATCACGTCCACGGTGCCGATCCGCTGCGGGGTGACATTGGCCACCGGCGTCAGCTCGGCCGTCTGCGGCAGGGTGCCGAACGCGGCGTCGAGGCGCTGGCCCAGCTCTTCCGGGCTGATGTCGCCCACCACCGCCACCCGCAGGTTGGAACGCGCGAGGGTCTTGCGGGCGAAGCCGGCGATGTCGTCCCGCGTCAGGCCGGGCACGCTCTCCAGGGTGCCGTCCACCGGCCGGCCATAGGGATGGTCGGGGAAGGCGAGCGCATACCAGCGGTCGTTGGCGATGGCGTTGGGCTCCGTCGAGCGGCGGCGCAGGGTCGCCATCACCGCGGCGCGGATACGCTCCACCGCCTCGGTGTCAAAGCGCGGCTGGGTGACCGCAAGGCGCAGCAGATCGAACGCCACCTCGCGGTTTTCCGAAAGGGTGCGCAGTGAGCCGCGCATCTCGTCCCGGCCGGCATTAAAATGCAGCTCCAGCGCGTGGTCGGCCAGCTTCTGCTGGAACGCCTGGGCATTGAGGTCGCCGGCACCCTCGTCGAGCAGGGAGGCGGTCAGGTGGGCGAGGCCCACCTGCTTCGGCCCGTCCTGGGCGGCGCCGCCGAGAAAGGCGAATTCCATGGCGATGAGGGGCAAGGTGGTGTCGCGCACCAGCCAGGCCTTGATGCCGCCCGGGCTCGTCACCTCGGTGATGCGGCTCGATTGCTGGGCTTGAGCCTCGGTGTTGGATATGAGCGAGAGAGCCATCGTCACCATCACGAAAAAGAGCCAGCCGGCGGCCTTGAGCGCGTCGCCGGCGCAAGAGAAGCGGAACGCCCTCACGAGCGATCGCCCGTCTTGGACGCATCCGCCTTGGGAGCATCCGGTTTCGGCGCGTCCGGGGCGGCGGTCTTCAGATAGCCGGTCACCGCCCGATCGGTGGTCAGGTAGCGCTTGGCGGCGGCCTGCACCTCGGCGCCGCTCACCGCCTTCACCCGCTCGGGCCAGCCGCGCACATCGTCGGCGCTGGAGCCGGTGGCCCAGGCCGCGCCATAGATGCGGGCCAGCGTCGCCTGATTGTCCTGGGCATAGATCATGTCGGCGGTCAGCCGGGTCTTGGCCCGCTTGAGCTCCAGGTCGTCCACGCCCTGGTCCGCCACTTCCGCCACGACGGCGTCGATGGCGGCCTCCAGATCCTCCAGGCTCACGCCGGGGCGGGGGCTGGCATAGACCACGAACCGCGTGGCGTCGTAGGCTGTGCCCTGATACCAAGCACCGGCGCCGGCGGCGAGGCCCTTCTCCGCCACCAGCTGCCGATAGAGGCGACCGGTCTGTCCGCCGCCGAGGATCTGGGACAGCACCTCGAGGGCCTCGGCCTCGTGCGGGGCGGCGATGCGGTCGGACGGCACGAGATACGAGCGTTGCACGCTCGGCTGGGCGACGCGGGCGTCGGCCAGGGACACCCGGCGATGGGCCTGGGGCTCGGGCTCCTGGGGCCGGTTGCGGGCCGGGGTGTCGGCACGCGCCACCTTTCCATATGTCTTTTCGGCAAGCGCGCGCACGTCATCGGCCTTGACGTCACCGGCCACCACCAGCAGCGCGTTGTTCGGCGCGTAATAGCGGCGGTAGAAGGCGAGGGCGTCTTCCCGGTTCAGCTGCTTGATCTCGTGCTCCCAGCCGATGATCGGGTGCTGATAGGGGTGGTTGACGTAAGTGGTCGCCTGCAGGATCTCGCCGAGCCGGGCGCCGGGCTCGTTGTCGGTGCGCATGCGGCGCTCTTCCAGCACCACGTCGCGCTCGGGCAGCACCACTTCGTCGGACAGCTTGAGGCCGGTCATGCGGTCAGCCTCGAAGCCCATCACCTTTTCCAGGTGCTCCCTGGCCACCCGCTGGAAATAGGCGGTGTAGTCCTGGGAGGTGAAGGCATTTTCCTGCCCCCCCAGGCGCGCCACCTCGGCCGAGAACTCACCCTGGGGGTGGGCGTCGGTGCCCTTGAACATCAGATGTTCCAGGAAATGGGCGATGCCGGATTTGCCGGGCTGCTCGTCGGCCGACCCCACCTTGTACCACACCATGTGGGTGACCACCGGCGTGCGGTGGTCGGGGATGACCATGACCTGAAGGCCGTTGTCGAGGGTGAACTGAGAAATATCGGGGCCTGCGGCCGAAACGGCGCGCGGGCCGAGCGCCGCAGCGCTCGCGGCAAGGATGGCAACCATGGCGAAACGGCTCATCTTCACGGGGCGGATCTTCCGGCGATGCACGCGCCGAAGGCACGCACGCTGCTTCAGAAGATAGGAGCTTTGCCGGCGATGGCCAGGGGCATGCCGAGGATTTGAGCGTTTCGAGGCTGCGAGACCACGCTGCGGGGCCACGCTGCGGGGCCACGTCCGCGCCTGCGCGCGTCAGGAGATGAACGCGTCGAGAGATGAACGCGCCAAGACGATGAACGCGCCAAGACATGGAGCCACGACACATGGAGCCGCGACGCGCGCGCGTCGCGGGTGCAATTCCAGGTCCGAGCGGCCGCCGGCGTTAAGCGGTGGCGGCGAGCATGGCGCCGGGGATCAGTTCGTCCGATCGAACAGGGTCGGAACCTTCCACTGCTCCTGCTTCTTCTCCACCACGCCGTAAGGGGCGTTGGGAGCGGGCGTCTGATATCCGGGGGGCGGCTGCAGCAGGGTCTCGCGCTCGGGCTCGCCGTTGAACACCAGGGGCTTTTCCTTCTCGCCGCCGATGCCCGGCAGCCAGCTGTTGGAGCCGAGCTGGCTCGGCAGCAGCACATCGCTCTTGGTGCCGGTGGGCGCCGGCTCGGTGGGGATGACACCCAGGATCTTCTTGCGGCCCTTGTTCAGCTCGGAGGGCATCAAGGGCCGGCCGGGATCATCGCGGATGACCGGCGCGTTGGCGGCGGCGGCCTCGCGCTGGCGCCGGGCGACGTCCGGATCCTTGGGCCAGTTGGGGTTCTTCTGGTGGGCGGCGTCCTCGGGCGTGGGAAGCGGGGCCTCGGCGCTGGCCGGCGGTACCACCAGGGGCGCGCGCTCGCGGTAGTCGATCTCCGGCTTTTCCTTGTCGTCCTTGAGGCCGAACAACTCCATCATGCTGTCGAGCGGATTGGCATTGAACTCGCTCTGAGCGGCCGCCGGCCGCGCCGAGGCGCCGGCCAGCATCAGGCCCAACGCCAACGCGCCGGAAAGGGTCTTCAGGGCCACGAGGGCAGTCGTCGGACGGTGCATCGGCCTCGCCGGGGTCGCGGCATCGGGCCGGGAAACTGGGCTCACGCGCATGGTGCTCCCTCTCATGGCTCGCGCTCTGCTTCAGATTGGGATCGCATTGGGGTCGGCGAGGGCGGCGTTTTTGAGGCGCGCCCGAAAAAAGCATCATAAAGCAGCAGGCCGACGCCGCCAACGACCGCGATATCCGCCACGTTGAACACATACCAGCGGTAACCGCCGGCGTGCAGCGAGATGAAATCGAACACCGCCCCGTAGACCACCCGGTCCACCGCATTGCCGAGGGCGCCGCCGATCAGCAGGCCGAGGCCCAGGGCCTCGGCCGGGCGCTGGGCGCGGGTCAGCCACAGGGCGAACGCCAGCGCCGCCACGACCTTGATGGCCACCAGCACCCAGCGGCCGGTCTCGCCCTGGGGAAACAGGCCATAGCTGATGCCGGCGTTCCACAATGCGACGAGGTCGAGGATCGGCGCGACCGGAACGAGGCCCGGCCCGTGCGCCGCCATGAAGCCAATGGCCCAGGTCTTGGTGACCTGATCGGCCACCAGCACCAGGAACGCCGTCAGAAGCCCCAGGCGGATACGGGACATGTCGGGCCTCCCAGCCTCATTGCGCGGTGGCGGCATGGAATTCCCGGAGAGCGGCCGCGTCGCGCGGCGTCACGTCCGGATATTCGGGATCGGCGCCCACCTCCGGGGAAATCTTCCAGGAGCGGGCGCATTTGCGGCCCTCGGCGCGGGTCGGCACCACCGCGACCCCGGGCACTTCGGCGAGGCGGAACGCTGTGGCCGGGCCGTCCGCGCGCACCAGGGTCGCGGCGCTGGTGATGCAGATCTCGGCCAGGTCGAGCCCGTCGAAGGCGTCGGCCAGCCCGGCGTCGGTCACATAGACCACCGGGGCCGCCTCAAGCGAGGAGCCCATGCGCTTTTGCGCCCGCTCCACCTCCAGCGCGCCGAGCACCACCCGCCGCACCTGCCGCGCCTTGCGCCATTTTTCCGCCAGTGCCGGATCGCGCCAGCTTTCCGGGGTCTCGGGGAAGGCCAGCAGGTGCACCGAGCCGTCCTCATCCCCGGTGCGGGCGATGTACGCCTCTTCCGTGGTGAAGGGCATGATGGGCGCGAGCCATGCGACCACCCGGTTGAAGGTCTCGTCCAGCACCGTCAGGCAGGCCTTGCGGGTGCGCGAGGACAGGGGATCGCAATAGAGCGCGTCCTTGCGCACGTCGAAATAGAAGGCGGACAGCTCGATGTTCATGAACTGCGTGAGCAGCGCGTGCACCTTCTTGTAGTCGAAGGCGCGGTAGGCGGCGCGGATCTCCCCGTCCAGCTCCGACAGGCGGTGCAGGATGAAGCGCTCCAGCGACGGCATGTCGGCGAACGCCACCCGCTCTTCCGGCCGGTAGTGGTGCAGCGAGCCGAGCAGCCAGCGGATGGTGTTGCGCAATTTGCGATAGGTGTCGGCGGTGGTCTTCAGGATCTCCGGGCCGATCCTCAGATCGTCCGAATAATCGGAGGCGCACACCCACAGGCGCAGGATGTCGGCGCCAGAGGTCTTGATGACGTCCTGGGGCGAGGTGACGTTGCCCAGCGACTTGGACATCTTGCGCCCGTCCTCGTCCAGCACGAAGCCGTGGGTCAGCACCGCGTCATAGGGCGGGCGGCCGCGGGTGCCGCAGCTCTCCAGCAGGGAGGAATGGAACCAGCCGCGATGCTGGTCCGAGCCCTCCAGATACATCACCTTGTCCTTGCCCTCGGGCGCCCGCACGGCCTTCAGGTCGTCGCGTACCTCCAGGGTGAAGGTGTGGGTGGAGCCGCTGTCGAACCACACGTCCAGGACGTCGTTCACCTTCACCCAGCCCTCGTCTGCGCGTTCGCGGAGAAAGCGCTCGGCCGCATTCTCCTTGAACCAGGCGTCCGCGCCTTCTTCCTCGAAGGCCGCGGCGACACGGGCGTTGACCTCGCCGTCGTGCAGGATCTCCACCGAGCCATCGCCCACTTCCCGCACGAACACGGTGATGGGCACGCCCCAGGCGCGCTGGCGCGAGACCACCCAATCGGGCCGGTTGGCGATCATGCCGGTGATGCGGTTCTCGCCCGCCGCCGGCACCCATTCCACGGTCTTGATGCCGGCGAGCGCGCGCTCGCGCAAAGTGTCGGGCACGTTGCCGTCGAGGGTGGCCGGGCGCGGCGCCGCGGTGCCGTCGCCATTGCGGATGTCCTGGTCCATGGCGATGAACCATTGCGGCGTGTTGCGGAAGATCACCGGCTTCTTGGAGCGCCAGGAGTGGGGATACTGGTGCTTCACCCGCCCGCGCGCCAGCAGGTTGCCGGCCGCCACCAGGGCCTCGATGACCGCCGGGTTGGCGTCGCCCTTCTCGCCCTTCTCGGTGATGACGCGCCGGCCCTCGAAGCCGGGGGCCTGGGGCGTGTAGAAGGAGTCCGCATCCACCGTGTAGGGGATGGCGGGGCTGATGCCGCGCTCCTCCAGCCAGCGGCGGTGCTGGGTCCAGATCTCGAAATCCTCGCGGCCGTGGCCGGGGGCGGTGTGGACGAAACCGGTGCCGGCATCATCCGTCACGTGGTCGCCGTCGAGCAGCGGGACCGGGAAGGAATATGGAGCTTCGGCTCCGCGGAAGGAGTGCCCAAAAAACGACGCGCCGAAAAATCCAGTCCCTGCTTCCTTCTTCGGTCGAAGTGGGTGCATGCACCAGAGGTCTTCCAGAGTGTGAGCGGGAACGTCACTCAGCCGTGTGAAGCTCAAAACCTTCGCTTGTCGAAATACATCCGCAGCCAATTTATCTGCAAGGATCAATTTATCCCCGGCTTTGCCCCAGTTATCGGCTGGAGCATCTGTAACTTCATATAGGCCATAGGAAATCCTGGATGAGTAGCTGATGGCCCGATTGCCCGGCAAAGTCCAGGGGGTCGTTGTCCAGATGACGACGCTCGCACCGGCGAGCGCATCTGCTTCCAAGTGGTTTCCCTCATCGTCACCATGAGGAACCACCGGGAACTTCACCCACACCGTGTCGCTCGTGAAGTCCTGGTATTCCACTTCGGCCTCGGCCAAGGCGGTCTTTTCCACCACCGACCACATCACCGGCTTGGAGCCGCGATAGAGCAGGCCGTTTTCAGCGAACTTCATGATCTCGCGGGCGATCTGGGCTTCCGCCGCGAACGCCATGGTGGTGTAGGGGTGGTCCCAATCGCCTTCGACGCCCAGGCGCTTGAACTCCTCGCGCTGGATGTCGAGCCAGTGCTGGGCGAAGGCGCGGCACTCCTGGCGGAACGCCACCATAGCCGTGGCGTCGGCGAAGTCGGGCTTGGACTTGCCCTTCTTGCGGTAGTTCTCTTCCTCGATCTTCCACTCGATGGGCAGGCCGTGGCAGTCCCAGCCGGGCACATAATTGGAATCGTGGCCCAGCATCTGTTGGGAGCGCGTCACCACGTCCTTCAGGATCTTGTTGAGGGCGTGGCCGATGTGGATGTTGCCATTGGCATAGGGCGGGCCGTCGTGGAGCACGAAGCGCGGGCGTCCGCGCCCCGCCTCGCGCAGGCGGGTGTAGAGGCCGAGGCGCTTCCAGCGCTCCAGCAGCTCCGGCTCCTTCTTGGGCAGGCCGCCGCGCATGGGAAACTGGGTTTCCGGCAGCAGCAGGGTCTTGGAATAGTCGGGCGTGGCGGAGGGCGTGTTGTCGGTCATGAACGGGCTCGGGAAATGGGGCCGGAGGCGGCCGATGGGCGGAACGCGGCGATAAGGTCCCGGCTCCCCCGCGCGCGTCAGCCGCGCCGGCGGGAAGCCGGGCCGATAATTCGCGCTCCGGCACCGCGCCGCTCCTGGAAGCGCGGCGTGGCCGGGCGCGGCGATGGCGTTCCACCCCACGGGCGTGGGGCCTTGGCGACGTCTGTCATCCTCGGGCCGTGTGAAATCAATCCGAAGGTCGGCTTCTAGCAGGCGTCCGGGGCCGGGGAAAGGGCGCAGATGCAGGCGGCGCGCCGCGGGAGCGTCATGGGCGCGTCTTGGGCGCGGAATGGGCGCGGAATGGGCGCGGAATGGGTGCCGTTCCGGACGCAAAAAGACCCCGGCACCGCGAGGCGCCGGGGTCCGTTGGTTCCCCTCTTATTGATTTGAGACCGGACAGGACCGGGACAGGGCCGGGGGCGGCGGGCGCCCCCGGGGAACTCAGCGCGTCGCGCTCACGAGTGGTAGGCGCGCTCGCCGTGCTCGTTGATGTCGAGGCCCTCGCGCTCCACGTCCACCGACGGCCTGAGGCCGATGATGATGTTGAGCACGAAGAAGATGATGGCCGACACCACGCCCGACCACACCAGGGTCACGAGGGTGGCCTGGGTCTGCACCCACACCTGATGGGCCATGTCGTAGTCGGCCACGCCGCCGCCGCCGAGCGCGGGAGACACCAGGATACCGGTGGCGATGGCGCCGATGATGCCGCCGATGCCGTGCACGCCGAACACATCGAGGCTGTCGTCATAGCCGAGCGCATTCTTCACCGCGGTGCAGAAGAAGAAGCAGATCAGCGCCGCGACGATGCCGAGCACGATCGCGCCCATGGGGCCGGAGGCGCCGCAGGCCGGGGTGATGGCCACGAGGCCGGCCACCGCGCCCGACGCGCCGCCGAGCATGGAGGGCTTGCCGCGCACCAGCCACTCGATCACCAGCCAGCCCACGACGGCGCCGGCGGTGGCGAGGAAGGTGTTGATCATGACCAGGGTGGCAAGGCCGTTGGCTTCGAGGTTCGAACCCACGTTGAAGCCGAACCAGCCGACCCACAGCAGGGAGGCGCCGACCATGGTGAAGGCCAGCGAGTGGGGCGGAAGCTGCTCCTTGCCGTAGCCGATGCGCTTGCCGACGATGAGACAGCCGACGAGGCCGGCGACACCGGCGTTGATGTGCACCACGGTGCCGCCGGCGAAGTCGAGGGCGCCCAGGGTGAACAGGTAGCCTTCCGAGAACCACACCATGTGGGCGATCGGGAAGTAGACGAAGGTGACCCACAGCACGGCGAACAGGATCACCGCCGGGAACTTCATGCGCTCGGCGAACGCGCCGATGGCGAGCGCCGGGGTGATGGCCGCGAACGTCATCTGGAAGGCGATGAAGACGAATTCGGGGATCTGCACGCCCTTGGTGAAGGTGTCGGCCAGGCTGTCCACCGAGACGCCCGCGAGGAACGCCTTGCTGAAGCCGCCGATGAAGGCGTTGCCGGAGGTGAAGGCCAGCGAGTAGCCGTAGATCGCCCATACCAGCATCATCACCGCGGTGATGGTCAGAACCTGCATGAGGATGGACAGCATGTTCTTGGCACGCACCAGGCCGCCGTAGAACAGGGCGAGGCCGGGAACGGTCATCAGCAGGACGAGGACCGTGGAGGTCATCATCCAGGACACATCGCCCTTGTTCACGGTCGAGACGGCGGCGGCGGCGGGAGAGGCGGCGGCCGGCGCCATGTCGGGCTGGGCAAGGGCTGGCAGGGCGAAGGCCGCCGCCGCCAGCAGCGCGGGAACACCCGCGCGGGTCCACGTCTTGAACGTCATGGAATATGGCTCCGTGAAAGAGGTAAGGCTCAAAGCGCGTCGGCGTCGGTCTCGCCGGTGCGGATGCGCACGGCGTGGTCGATGGCGAGAACGAAGATCTTGCCGTCGCCGATCTGGCCGGTCTTGGCGGAAGCGGTGATGGCCTCCACGACCTTGGAAACCTGGTCGGCGGCCACTGCCACTTCGATCTTCAGCTTCGGCAGGAAGCTCACGGCGTATTCAGCGCCGCGATAGATCTCGGTGTGGCCCTTCTGCCGGCCGTAGCCCTTCACCTCGGTCACGGTCAGTCCGTGGACGCCGATACCGGTGAGGGCGTCGCGCACCTCCTCCAGCTTGAATGGCTTGATGATGGCCATGACGATCTTCATGGATCGGTCCCTGTCCCCTGATGG
Source organism: Xanthobacter agilis (assembly GCF_021730435.1). Taxonomy (GTDB): domain Bacteria; phylum Pseudomonadota; class Alphaproteobacteria; order Rhizobiales; family Xanthobacteraceae; genus Xanthobacter; species Xanthobacter agilis. The sequence continues at coordinate 128,451 of NZ_JABWGX010000002.1, read as the reverse complement.
GCATGAATACGACGCCGCGAAGCCCACCCCCGCGTGCCGTCCAGCCGGTGTTTTCTGTCGGCTTCGCCGAGCGGGACGGGGAATTCCGCGCCGCGGCTGGCAAGCCTGCGTACAGCGGAATCAAGGACCGTGCCAGATGTGACAGTGACCGGACTCCCGCTGCTTATTTTCTCGCCATGCGGGGTAATGGCGCGGCGATGCCTGAAGACCGCCGCTTTTTTGGCCTAATTTTTAGGCTATTCGCCTTAAAGGTGGTCAATAAACCCTTATAGGCCCCCGCGCGCTGACGCGGGGGTGAGGGGGCAAAGCATGTGTCTCATCATTTGGCGATGACGTGGCGCATGAGTCCTTCCTGTGCGGCCGAGGCTACGAGGACGCCGTCGCGGGTGAAGAACTCGCCCCGGCAGAAGCCGCGGGATCCGAAAGCCGCAGGACTTTCCTGGCTGTAGAGCAGCCATTCGTCGGCCCGGAACGGGCGATGGAACCACAGGGCGTGGTCGAGGCTCGCCACCTGCAGGTCGCGGTCGAACACCGATCGGCCGTGGGGCAGGAGCGCGGCCTGGAGCAGCGAGAAGTCCGAGGCGAAGGCCAAGACTGCCTGATGCGTGGGCAGGTCGTCCGGCAGCGGCGTGCGCGCCCGCACCCACAGGCTCGGCTTGACGCCGGCGCTGCCGAGATAGGCCGGGTCGAGGGACAGGGGGCGGATCTCCAGCGGGCGGATCGCCATCCAGTCCCGCTGCGCCGCCTCGGGGAAACGCTCCAGCAGGCGCGCCCGCCAGACGTCGTCGGGCGGCAGATCCTCCGGCATGGGTACGTCGGGCATGGTGTTCTGGTGCTCAAGCCCGCCTTCTTCCAGCTCGAACGACACCGCCATGGAAAAGATGGCCTTGCCGTGCTGGATGGCCACCACCCGCCGGGTGGTGAAGGAGCGTCCGTCGCGGATGCGGTCCACCTCATAGACGATGGGAATGGTGGGGTCGCCGCCGAGCAGGAAATAGCCGTGCAGGGAATGGGTGAGGCGCGGGGCATCGACGGTGCGGCGCGCCGCGACCAGCGCCTGGGCCACCACCTGACCGCCGAACACACGTCCGCCACCCGGATTGCCGCTGCGACCGCGGAACAGATTGATCTCCAATTGCTCCAGGTCGAGGATGGACAGAAGCGCTGCAACGTCGGAAGACGGCGTGTCGGTCATGGCGATGGCCTTGGCGGAGCTCGCGACGCGCCGAAACGGGCGTCGGGGGCGAGGATGACGAGGCACGAACACGCCACGCGTCCCCAAGGTGCGTCAAGTCCGTATAGGTGAAGTGCATGTCGTTTGGGGCGCAACCGGTCCTGGCCGGTTGGAGGGGCCCTGGGAAGACCAGGGCCTGGGTCGGCCCGAACCCTAAGACCGCGTAAGGAGATCCGTCCATGAGTGGCCTGTCCGAGCCTGCCGTCGCCCCCTCGCCTTATACCGGAGCGGGCGTCTTTCTTGCCCCGGCGGTGCTGTTCGACGTGGCGATCGTCGGCGGCGGGATGGCGGGGCTCAGCCTCGCTCTGGCGCTGCGGCAGGGGCTCGGCGCCGACGCCCGGATCACTTTGCTCGATCCCGCCCTGGCCGAGCCGGCGATCGATGACCAACGCTGTTCCGCCATCGCCGCCTGCGGGCGGCGCATGCTCACCGTGCTCGGCGCGTGGCCGCGAATCGAGGCCGCGGCGCAGCCGATCCAATCCATGGTGGTCACCGACAGCCGCACCAAGGACGTGGCGCGCCCCACCTTCCTGACCTTCGACGGCGACGTGGCGCCGGGCGAGGCTTTCGCCCACATGGTGCCGAACGCGGTGCTGCAGGGCGCGCTCATCGACGCCGCCGAGGCCGCCGGCATCGAGCTCCAGGCGGAAAGCGTCTCCGCGTTCGCCCCCGAGGGGGTCGCCATGGCGCTCACCACCGGGACCGGCGCAAGCCTGTCCACCCGGCTGCTGGTGGCCTGCGATGGCGCCCGCTCGCGCTTGCGCTCCATGGCGGGCATCGACACCGTGTCCTGGAGCTATGGCCAAAGCGCGCTCACCTTCACGGTGGAGCACGAGCGCCCGCACGAGGGGCGGGCCGAGGAGCATTTCCTGCCACCGGGTCCGTTCGCCATCCTGCCCCTGCCGGGCAACCGCTCCTCCATCGTCTGGACCGAGCGCACCGCCGATGCGGAGCGCCTGGCAGCGCTGCCGGCGGTGCTGTTCCAGGAGGAGCTGGAGCAGCGCTTCGGGCACCGGCTGGGCTGGGTGAAGCCGGTGACGCAGCCGCGCCCCTATCCGCTCGGCTTCTCCATGGCGCGCAGCTTCATCGGCGATCGCTTGGCCCTGGTGGGCGATGCGGCCCATCTCATCCATCCCATCGCGGGGCAGGGGTTGAACATGGGGCTGCGGGATGTGGCGGCGCTGGCCGAGGCGGTGACGGACGCGGCGCGGATCGGGCTCGATTTCGCCGCGCCCCAGGTGCTCGAGCGTTACCAGCGCTGGCGGCGCTTCGACACCTTGGCCATGGGGGTCGCCACCGATGGCCTCAACCGCCTGTTCTCCAACCATTCGGACGCCTTGCGCGCGCTGCGCGACGTGGGGCTCGGCTTGGTGGACCGCATGCCGCGCCTCAAGGGCCTGTTCATCCGCGATGCGGCAGGCCTGACCGGCGCGGTGCCGAAGCTGCTGCGCGGCGAAGCGCTCTGAGCGGCGGGGCCGGCCCTTGGGCGGCCCTTGGGCGGCCCTCATCAGGCGCTGGGATCGGTCGCGTCTTCGTCCGGCGGCGCCACCGGGGCGATGAGGGCGGCGGCGTCGTTGCGCACCGCGTTCACGGCCGGGGACACCGGCCAGAAGGTGAGCTGGGCGGCCGGCGCCGGGCGCAGCAGGTCACGCGGATTATCGGCGGCAAGAAAGCGGGAGATGTCCGCTTCGGCGAGCACGACCGGCATCCGGTCATGCAGCGGGCGCAGAGTTTCGTTCGCCGCGCAGGTGAGGATGGTGAAGGTGCGCAGCCACTGGCCCGTGGCCGGATCCTTCCAGCCTTCCCACAGGCCGGCGAAGGCCATGGGCGCGCCATCGGCGGGGGTGATGTAGAAGGGTTGCGCGGCGCCGTTCCGCCGCCGCCATTCGTAGAAGCCATCGGCGGGGACGATACAGCGCCGTTTCTTGCGCCACGCGTCGCGGAAGGTGGGCTTTTCAGCCACGCTTTCGGAGCGGGCGTTGATGAGGCGCGCGCCGCCGCCGGGGTCCTTCGCCCATACCGGCACCAGCCCCCACCGGAGCAGCGACAGATCAAGCGCGCCGGTGTGGGGATTGAGGCGCACCACCATCAGGTCCTGGGTCGGCGCCGCATTGTAGCGGGGCGGGCAATTGGGCAATTGGAGCGTCGCCACATCGAGCCCGAAATGCTCCGCATAGGCGATGGGCGCCCGGTGCTGGACAAAACGGCCGCACATGCGCGTTCCCCTTCCGCCGCGTGCGCGGCTCCGGCTCAGGACGGGAGGCGGAACCGGCCGTCGATGGCGGGCGGTCCATCGGTGGTGACGCGCCCGGTCTCCACCAGATGCTCCAGGTGGGCCAGCACGGTGAGGGAGGCGGCTCCCACCAGGCGCGGATCCAGGCCGATATAGATGCCGCGCACCAGATCGGGAATGGTTTCCGCCGCGCGGTCGAGCCCGCGCAGGATCGCGGTTTCGCGGGCGATTCGGTGGTCGAGATAGTCGCGCACGAACGCCGGCGCATCGCGCACCGCGCCACCGTGGCCGGGCAGGTACACCCGCTCCTCGCGCCGGCCGAGCCGTTCGAGGGAGTGGATGTAATCGCCCATGGCGCCGTCCGGCGGCGCCACGATAGAGGTCGCCCATGCCATCACATGATCGCCGGAGAACAAAAGGGCGTCTTCCTTGAGCGCGAAGGCGAGGTGATTGGCGGTGTGGCCGGGGGTCGCGAGGGCGGTCAGCGTCCAGGTGCGGCCGGATACGATCTCGCCATCGGCCAGCGCATGATCGGGCACGAAATCCATGTCGGCGCTGGCATCAAGGGGGTTGATCTCGCCGATGTGGAGGGGGCGGGCGGCCCGATGGGGCGCGCAACCCACTATCTTTGCGCCGGTGGCCGCCTTCACGGCCGCCGCGGCCGGTGAATGGTCGCGGTGGGTGTGGGTGACCACCACATGGGACACGGTTTCCCCGGCGACGGCCTGCAGCAGGGTTGCCACATGCTCCGGGCTGTCGGGGCCGGGATCGAGAATCGCCACTTCACCGCGGCCGATGATGTAGGTGCATGTGCCGGTGAAGGTGAACGCCGAGGGATTGGGCGCCACCACGCGCCGCACCAGCGGCGTGACGGGCACCACCTGTCCGGCGGGGGATTCAAAATCGCGATCGAAGGGAATGTCGGCGCTCATGGCCGGAGGCTAGAGCATTTCCGCGCCCACGCGAAAGGGGAAAGACGCGGGATGAACGCGCGCGGGTGGAGCCGGCAGCGCGAGGGCGTCGAAGACCAGAAAGGCCCGCCAATGGGCGGCGGGCCTTTCGCAGGACGCTGACGGCAGGGGTCAGAACTTGTAGTTCACACCAGCCTTGATGGTGTTGAACTTGTTGTCGTTCTCCGCGTCCAAGCCATAGACGGTAAAGGGCAAGATATTGTCCGACGTGCCAAGGTCGACATAGAGATACTCGGCCTTGAATGTCCAATTGTTGGTGAATGCGTATTCCACGCCGCCGCCGATGGTCCAGCCCCAGTTCGTGCTGGAGGTGCCGAAGCTCGGGATTCCGAAGCCCACCTGGGAAGAGGTCCGGCCATAGGCCGCGCCACCCGTGATATAGGGCAGGAAGCGATCGAACGCATAGCCGAGGCGGGCGCGGATGGTTCCGTAATAATCGAGCGACGAACCCATGGACGCGTTGCCGAGGGTCAGCGTGCCGGAAATGTTTGACCACTGAAGGTCCGTCTCGAGGCCCACCACCACATTGTTGGCGAACTGGTAATTGTAGCCGAGCTGCCCGCCCACAAACCAGCCGGACGAGGTGATCGAAGCGCTCCTGACTGGAAGCCAGACGGCGTAGAGGTCGTAATTGTAGGTGTCGCCACCGTAGCCGGCGTTCGCACCGATGTAGAAGCCGGTCCAGGAGAAGACGGGCGCCGCGACGGCCTTCACCGGATACTTGGTGGCGAGGTCGGCAGCCGCCGCCGGAGCTGAAAGCGCGGCCACAGCGACGGTGGCGAGCAGAAACCGCTTCATCATAAGCCCTTCTTCAGTTTTTCAAACTGCCTATGGTGGTCGGCGTCGTGATCTCACCGGCCCCTCTAGCGCTAGGGTTGTAGCACTAGGGTTTCAGCAATTCTGTATCATTGCGGCAACAATTGAGGCGAAAATGACCGGGCCGACCGCCATTTGCGGATGATGTCGCGTGCGGCGCATGTGCAATAATGCACTTACCTATGGGAAATAAGTATCCATCAATGTGAACATGAGGTGGCCGGCAGCGGATGCCGCGCAATGGGATCCGATTACATGTGCCTGCGTCTCAGTTGCATTTTTCTGTGGTGCGGATGCCTTCTGGTCGCCCGCATGTGCCGGCTTCTCCGGAAGGTATCGGGGACACGCCGCGTGGCGATGGACGCGCTGCGGAATAGCTGCGATTCGCACATCGGTGCGATGGCGGCGTCGTTCGGTCCGGTCGTGGCTTTTGTCCCGTGAACCGATATGCGTTGTTCACGAGGTTCACGAGTGTGGCCCCCGTCCGCTTTGGGAATGGTAGCCGATGGATTGGCGCGGGTTCGATGGTCCTCAGGCGGGCGCCGGGGGCAGGTCAGCGCGGGGATGTCCATCCGAGATCCTGGGCGGACGTCGGCCAGCGTGCGAATCGGGCGTGCAAAGGCGAGGGTTCGGAGCACACGTCGCGCGATGCCTGCGGCCTCCACGGCTTTTGCGCTTCACGTCGCGGGCAGCTCTACCCCCGCTCGCTCCCAAGGGGGCATGCGGATAAGGCGCGAGCCGGGGGCGTTTGGGGAACGAGGAGGGAACCGCCGCGCGGTATAGAGAGGCGGGCTCTTCGGGTAGAGATTGAAGGCCGTCGAAGGGGAAAGGGCGAGCTTCCCGCAGGTCTCCGCACCCGCAAAAAAAAGGCGCCGGGCCAAAGCCCAGCGCCTCAATTTCCGAACAGAGCCGATCTGCTGTCAGGACAGCTGTACCCTGCTTCGAATCGTCAGACCCAAAACAATCGGCGCACCGGAGGGTGCGCCGATTGGCAAGGCTCAGAACTTGTAGTTCACACCAGCGCGCATGGTGTTGAACTTCGCCGAGCTGTTCAGAGAGACGAGGTCCAGGACGCCGGAGTTCGAGCTGCCCAGGTCGACGTACAGGTACTCGGCCTTGAACGTCCAGTTGTTGGTGATGGCATACTCGGCGCCAGCGCCGATGGTCCAACCCCAGCTGGTGTTCGAGCCGCTCACGCTCGGGAACACGCCGTAGCCTTCGACGAGGGTGTGCTGGATGTTGCCGTAGGCGGCACCACCGGTGATGTAGGGCAGGAACCGGTCGAAGGCATAACCGAGGCGGGCGCGGATGGTGCCGAAGTAATCGACGTTCGAGCCGGCGATCCAGTTGGTGCCGCCGAGGTTGATGCCGCTGCTCTGGCCGGAGATGTTCGCCCACTGCAGGTCGGTCTCAAGGCCGACAACCACGTTGTTGGCGAACTGGTAGTTGTAGCCGAGCTGGCCACCGACCATCCAGCCCGAAGACTGGGTGTCGACGGAGCCGACGGTCACGCCGAGAGCGACCAGGTCCTGAGAGAACTTGTCTCCGCCGTAACCGAAGTTGGCGCCGATGTAGAAACCGGTCCAAGAGAACACCGGGGCCGCAATGGCCTTGACCGGGTACTTCGTCGCCAGGTCAGCAGCCGCGGCCGGAGCCGAGAGCGCCGCCAGCGCGACAGTGGCGAGAAGGAACCGCTTCATCGTTAATCCCCCATGTTTGGGTTACAAGACTTTGAGCCGACAGGGTCGAGTGCGTTCGCATTCGTTGCCCCCGCCCAGTGAGAGTTGTGTAGCAGAGCCCGCGAAAAGATTCCGTAGCTTTCATGCCACAGTAGATCGAAATCCACGCTCTGCAACCGATGCCCAAGTTACTATAATACCGAAAGGCGCGATGGTGCCTGTTGTTCGGCCCATGAGCCCGGCGGGACTGTGCTGAACTATGGTAAAATATTGGTAAAATAACGGCTTCCGCCACATGATCGTCACTGACGAGGCCACGCTTCCTTGTGCGAACCAGGGCTTTAACGCGACGATATATGGGGGTTGTTGCGCAATCAGTGCGGGTAATGGCGGTAGCCGCGGGTGTGGCGTGGCCGATCCGGTTCTGGCGGGCGGGGAAAGCGGCGTTTGCGCGGGGCGGGGTGGCGGTTGTTCCAAGTCGGGTTGCGCGGGAAACGGGGTGCCAACCGGCATCCCCGCCGGGTCCATAACGGAACGGCAGGGGCGGAGGCGCGGTCGGGCGCGCGACTGGGGCGAACCTGTTGACTTTACGCAAATGTCCTCAGTGCGCCGGGATCCATTTCGGTGCGAAGCTGCTTTAAAGTGCGTTGTCATGCGAGGGGCTCTCGGGTCTGCGCCATCCTCTCGCAGGTGCACGCGCATATGGCCGGGGCGGTGGAGAGCCGCCGGGTCGTGACCGGAGCAGGCAACAGGTGGAGGGTCGGGAGATGTTGAAGACACTTCTCATGGCGGGCGGGCTGGCCATGCTGGCCTCGGCCGCGAGCGCGCAGGGCATGGTGCGCAGCACCGATCTCAGCTGTGCTCAGGCGGCGCGGCTGATCGCCGAAAAAGGGGCGGTGGTGATGGCTACCTCGCCCACATTGTACGACCGCTATGTCCGCGATCTGTCCTTCTGCGACTACGACATGCAGCTGAAGCCGGAATGGGTGCCCACGCGCGACAATCCGCAGTGCTTCATCGGCTACATCTGCTACGAGCCGTCCCGGGGCGGCGGGCGTTCCGGCGGCTGAGCACGCTTGTGGCCGACACGCTTGCGGCCGAATAGAAAGGGACGCCCGAAGGGGCGCCCCTGGTCTTCAGCCGATGCCGCGATCCTTGAGGATGCCCTCGATCTCCTCCAGCACCACCGGATCGTCGATGGTGGCGGGGATGGACCACGCATCGTGGTCGGCGATCTTCTTCATGGTGCCGCGCAGGATTTTGCCCGAGCGGGTCTTGGGCAGGCGGTTGACCGTGACCGCCAGCTTGAAGGCGGCGACCGGGCCGATGCGGTCCCGGACCAGCCCCACCAATTCCTTTTCAATCACCTCGGGCGCGCGCCGCTCGCCGGCCTTGAGCACCACGAAGCCGCACGGCACTTCCCCCTTGAGGGAATCCTTGACGCCGATGACGGCGCATTCGGCCACGTCCGGATGGGAGGCGATCACCTCTTCCATGCCGCCGGTGGAGAGGCGATGGCCGGCGACATTGATGATGTCGTCGGTGCGGCCCATGACGAACACATAGCCATCGTCATCCATGAAGCCGGCGTCGGCGGTCTTGTAGAAGCCGGGATAGTCGACGAGGTAGCTTTCCTTGAAGCGCTCGTCCTGCTGCCACAGGGTGGGCAGGCAGCCGGGAGGCAGCGGCAGCTTGATGACGATGGAGCCCATGGTGCCGGCGGGAACGGGCTTCGCCGCCTCGTCCACGATCTGCACGTCATAGCCGGGCATGGGCACGGTGGGCGAGCCGAGCTTGACGGGCAGAAGCCCGAGCCCGACCGGATTGGCGGCGATGGCCCAGCCGGTCTCGGTCTGCCACCAATGGTCGACCACCGGCACGCCGAGCTGGGTCTCGGCCCACTGCACGGTGTCCGGATCGGCGCGTTCGCCGGCCAGGAACAGGGTGCGGAAATGGCTGAGGTCGTGCCCCTTCTTATAGGCGCACTCCGGGTCTTCCTTCTTGATGGCGCGCAGCGCGGTGGGCGCGGTGAACAGCGCCACCACCTTGTGCTCCTCGATCACCCGCCAGAAGGCGCCGGGATCGGGCGTGCCCACCGGCTTGCCCTCGTAGACGAGGGTGGTGCAGCCGGCGAGCAGCGGCGCATAAACGATGTAGGAGTGACCCACCACCCAGCCGATGTCGGAGGCCGCCCAGAAGACCTCGCCCGGCTTGATGCCGTAGAGGTTTTCCATGGTCCAGGTGAGCGCCACCATGTGGCCGCCGCTATCGCGCACCACGCCCTTGGGCTTGCCGGTGGTGCCGGAGGTATAGAGGATATAGAGCGGGTCGGTGGCGGCCACATCCACGCAGGGCGCGGCCTTGCCGGCGGCCGACGCGGCGGCGCAGGCCTGTGCCCAGTCGATGTCGCGGCCCTCGGCGAGGGTGGCGGGCCCCTGCGGGCGTTGCAGCACCACGCAGTGCTCGGGCTTCACCGCCGACATGGAAATGGCGAGGTCGAGCAGGGGCTTGTAGGGCACAACCCGGTTCGGCTCGATGCCGCAGGAGGCGGCGAGGATCACCTTCGGCTCGGCGTCCTCGATGCGGGTGGCCAGTTCCTTGGCCGCGAAGCCGCCGAACACCACCGAATGGATGGCGCCGATGCGCGCGCAGGCCAGCATGCCGACCAGCGCCTCGGGCACCATGGGCATGTAGACGAGCACGCGGTCGCCCTTCTTGACCCCGAGATCCTGGAGTACGGCGGCGAGCGTCGCCACGTCGTGCTTCAGCTCCGCATAGGTGAGGGTGCGCTTGGACGAGGTGACCGGGCTGTCATAGATGATGGCGACCTGATCGGCGCGGCCGGAGGCCACATGGCGGTCCACCGCATTGAAGCAGGTGTTGCCCACCGCGCCCTCGAACCAGCGACCGTAGACGCCCGCGTCGGGGGCGAACACCTGGGTGGCGGGCGTGGTCCAGTCGATCTTCTTGGCCGCCTCGCCCCAGAAGGCGGACGGATCGTCGCGCCAGCGGGCGTAGGTTTCGCCGTACCGGCTGCTGCTTGTGCTGTCCATGGACGTCTCCCTTATCGGCCGTTCTTTGATTTGGTTAGTGCCGGTGCCCCGGCGACGGGGCAAGTACGCACAACTGCGTACGACGTTGGTTGGATGGATAAAGGGCTTGTTCTATCGTGCCCGCCGATTGCGCCGTTCCAGGGCCGTGGCTAGGTTGCGCGCTCGCGCGGCGCGCGCCATTCGACAGTTGTTCCGCCCCCGCCGATCGGCCGAGAGCGGAACAGCGGGCCGGCGCGGAAAGGACGAAGGGGGATACCATGGCGGGTAGCATCTACGACCTGCATCTCGATCGCAATCAGGCCAATCACCAGCCCTTGACCCCGCTCGGCTTCCTGGAGCGCGCCGCCAGCGTGTTCCCGGACCACACTGCCATCATCCACGGCGCCCTCAAGCGGACCTATCGCGAGTTCTACGCCCGCAGCCGGCGCCTCGCCTCGGCCCTCGCCAAGCTCGGCATCGGCAAGGGCGACACAGTGGCGGTGATGCTCACCAACACCCCGGCCATGCTGGAAGCCCATTACGGCGTGCCCATGACCGGCGCGGTGCTGAACTCCCTCAACACCCGCCTGGACGCCGCCATTCTCGCCTTCACCATCGACCATGGCGAGGCCAAGGTGCTCATCACCGACCGCGAGTTCTCGCCGGTGATGAAGGCGGCGCTGGCCATGGCGGTGAAGAAGCCCATCGTCATCGACTATGACGATCCCGAATTCACCGGCAAGGGCGACCGGATCGGCACCCTGGAATATGAGGCGTTCCTTGAAACCGGTGATCCGGAGTTCGCCTGGACCGGCCCGGACGACGAATGGGACGCCATCGCGCTCAACTACACCTCCGGCACCACCGGCGATCCCAAGGGCGTCGTCTACCATCATCGCGGCGCGCACCTGCTGGCGGTGGGCAATGTGGTGACCTGTTCGCTGGGCAAGCATCCCGTCTATCTGTGGACGCTGCCCATGTTCCACTGCAACGGCTGGTGCTTCCCCTGGTCGGTGACGCTGGTGGCCGGCACCCATGTGTGCCTGCGGCAGGTGCGCGCCAAGCCCATCTTCGACGCCATCGCCGATCATGGCGTGACGCACATGTGCGGTGCGCCCATTGTGATGTCGTCGCTGCTCGGCGCCCCCGAGGCGGAAAAGCGGGCTCTGCCCGGCAAGGTGGAATTCATCACCGCCGCCGCCCCGCCGCCGGAAGCCGTGCTCGCCGCCATGCAGGAGGCCGGCTTCAACGTGGTGCACGTCTATGGTCTGACGGAGGTCTACGGCCCCTCGGTGGTGAACGACTGGCATTCGGAATGGGATGCCCTGCCCGCCGGCGAGCGGGCGGTGAAGAAGGCGCGCCAGGGCGTGCGCTATGCCGCCATGGACGCGGTGGACGTGCTCGACCCCGAGACCATGCGGCCGGTGCCCGCCGACGGCACCTCGCTCGGCGAGGTGATGTTCCGCGGCAATGTGGTGATGAAGGGCTATCTCAAGAATCCCACCGCCACCGACACCGCCTTCGCCGGCGGCTGGTTCCATTCGGGAGACCTCGGCGTCAAGCACCCCGATGGCTACATCCAGCTCAAGGACCGTTCCAAGGACATCATCATCTCCGGCGGCGAGAACATCTCGTCGATCGAGGTGGAGGACGCGCTCTACAAGCATCCGGCGGTGAGCGCGGCGGCGGTGGTGGCCAAGCCCGACGAGAAATGGGGCGAGACCCCGGTCGCGTTCGTGGAGTTGCGCGACGGCATGAGCGTGACGGCCGAGGAACTGCTGGCCCATTGCAAGACCCACCTCGCCGGCTACAAGTGCCCGCGCCACATCGTGTTCGAGCCGATCCCGAAGACGTCGACGGGCAAGATCCAGAAGTTCCGCCTGCGCGAGCTGGCCAAGGAGGTTTAAATGGAGGTCAAGGACGCCAACGGCGCCGTCCTGAAGGACGGGGACAACGTGACCCTCATCAAGGATCTCAAGGTGAAGGGCTCGTCCGTCACCTTGAAGCGCGGCACCCTGGTCAAGGGCATCCGCCTCACTGATGATCCGGACGAGATCGACTGCAAGGTCGAGAAGGTGAAGGGCTTGGTGCTGCGCACCGAGTTCGTGAAGAAGGCCTGAGCGGTCTTCAGGCCAGCAGGTGCTCGGGCGTAAGCCCGAGTTCGGCAAGGGAGCGCCTTATCGGGCGCTCCCAGCCGGTTGCGCCCTTGGCGGCCGCCTCCTCGAAGGCATCGGACAGGGCGAAGGGATCAGCACTCTTCAGCGCGGCGATCAGCGCCTTGGCCTGGGCAAGGTCCTTTTGGCGCTTGGTGGTGTCGCCGCCCCGCTTCTGGGCGATGATGAGCTTATGCACGGCGAAGCGCGCCGGTTGGGGAATCCGCACCGCGATGCCGCTTCGATGGAGGACGGCCGCCGGGATGGGATCGGCGATCAGCCAATCGAGGTGCTGAAGCGGTGTCGCACCTGCCGCCAGGGCCGGGAGTGCCATGGGGCTGGTGTCGGTGCGCCGGCGTTGAGGCGTCAGCAGGTCCACCACGAAGCCTGAGGCGGACCTGAAATGAGACGGCAGAGCCGCCGGATCGAGGCCGGGAAGTCCGCGAAAGGTCGGGTCGGCCCGTTTCAGGATGGTTTCCATCGTCTCTCCTTTCTCGTCCGTCGTGACGGCGAGGCTGGCGGTGGCGATGTCCGCGTCCTGAGTGATGAGGCCGGCGGCGGGAAGCATGTGCCCCAAGGGGGCTGGATAGCATTGATAGGCGGCGGTGCCGACCAGGACCGCCTGCCGGAGCAAGCCGGCATCGCTCATGGCGTCTAGCACATGGGACAGGGCCGGCACCGGCGCGGGCACATGGGCGCGCCTGAGGGTGGAGACGATTTCCTTGCGCGCCGCGGCCCTCGTATTTTCCTCTTCGATCAGGGCGATCCGTTCCACCACGGCCGGGTCATCCGCGCGGCCGACGAAGATGTCACGCCGTACGGTGCCGACCGGCCTCTTGCCGTAGACATACGGAATGCCATTGATCTCGCGATTATAGAGCGAGGTGGGGCGTTCCGCGCTGGCCTGGAGCTGCTGCGCCAGTTCCGCATAGAGGGTCTGCAGCGGGAGCGAGATGGGCTTCATGGTTACAGACGGTTTTTCCAACATTGTCTGTATCATTTATAATTTACAGACTGAAATCGCAATCCTGTCTGTAAGTTTCCGGCTCTCCATCCTTCCCGCTGCCCCTGCGCCACCTTTCCAATCGTTCATCTGGCGGCCATGGTGCGGTCAGGTTTGGGGCGCCACAACGGCGGCAGAGCCTTCAAGCGGAGATGATCCCGGTGCGCGCCCTCCTGTCCCTTCTCGGCGACATCCGCCGCCTCGCGGTGCCCTATTTCAAGAGCGAGGAGAAATGGGGGGCGATCGGCCTGCTCGCGGCGGTGATCGCCCTGGAACTCGCCTGGGTGGGGGCGACGGTGATCCTCAACGAATGGAACGTCGCCTTCTACAACGCCATCCAGGACAAGGACTTCGCGGCGTTCCAGAAGCAGCTCCTCATTTTCTGCGGGATCGCGGCGGGGGCCATCATCGTCGCCGTGTATCAGGTCTATCTGAAGCAATGGCTGGAGATCCGCTGGCGGCGGTGGCTGACGCAGCGCTACCTGGATGCCTGGCTCACCGACGATGTCCATTACCGCCTGCGCCTGTCGGGTGACGCCGCCGACAACCCGGACCAGCGCATCGCCGAGGATGTGCAGCTTTTCGTCGGGCGCACCATCGGGGTCGGCATCGGGCTCCTGGGCACCGTGGTGTCGCTGATCTCGTTCTCGGTCATCTTGTGGACCTTGTCCGGGCCGCTCGCCTTCAGCCTGTTCGGACACGCTTTGTCGATTCCGGGCTATCTGTTCTGGGCGGCGCTGATCTATGCGGCGGCGGGCACCTGGATCGCCCATCTCATCGGCCGCCCGCTGGTGCGCCTCAATTACGATCAGCAGCGCTACGAGGCCGACTTCCGCGTCGATCTGGTGCGCGTGCGCGAGAATGGCGAGCAGATCGCCCTCCTGCATGGCGAGGCCGCCGAGGACCGCAAGCTGGAGGGGCGTTTCTCTCGGGTGTGGGGCAATTTCTTCGATCTCATGAAGGCGCAGAAGCGGCTCACCTGGTTCACCGCGGGCTACAATCAGATTTCCACCATCTTCCCGTTCGTGGTGGTGGCCCCGGCCTATTTTGCCGGGGGCATCCAGCTCGGGCAATTGATGCAGACCGCCTCGGCCTTCGGCTCGGTGCAGGGCTCGTTTTCGTTCTTTGTGTCGAGCTATGTGACGCTGGCGGAATGGGTTTCGGTGGTGCAGCGGCTCACCGGCTTCGAGGCGGCCATCGCCCGGGCACAGGCGCAGGCGGCCAATCCCGCCTTCACCGCGACCGCCCATGGGGAGGGGCCGGCGCTCGGCCTGTCGGGGGTCGAGGTGCGCCTGCCCGGCGGGGCGCCGCTGGTGGCGACCGGGGAACTGGAGATCGGCCACGGCGAGTGCGTGCTCATCACCGGGCCGTCCGGCGCCGGCAAGAGCACGCTGCTGCGGGCCATCGCCGGCATCTGGCCCCATGGCGAGGGGCGGATCGCCCGCAAGGCCGGGCAGAAGGTGATGGTGCTGCCGCAAAAGCCCTATGTGCCGGTGGGCCGGCTGGATGCCGCGCTGGCCTATCCCGCTCCGGCGGCGGGCGTGCCGCAGGAAAAAGCGATTGCGGTGTTGCAGGCGGTGGGGCTGGCGGGCCTGGTGTCGCGGCTGGAGGAGGAGGCGTTGTGGCCCCATGTGCTGTCGCTCGGCGAGCAGCAGCGCCTGTCCATCGCCCGCGCCTTGCTTGAGGCGCCCGACGTGCTGCTGCTGGACGAGGCGACCTCCGCCCTCGACGAGGCCTCGGAAGCCGCGCTCTACCGGCTGCTGCGCACCGCGCTGCCGCGCGCGACCTTCATCTCCATCGGCCATAGGGCGACCCTTCGGGACCTGCACGACCGGGTTCTGCACCTGGAAGGTGATGCGGCGCCGCGTGTTCTGAAGCCGGCCGGAGCCGTGCAATTGCAGCCGGTGTGAGCGGCAGCTCCGTCAGGCCGCCGGGCTCCGGCGGCTTGCGGCAAGCGCGTGCCCGTCGCGCAGGGATAGCCCCATCAGCGTGATGTTGAGGGCGCCGGCAGTCAGCTCCAGCGCCTGCACGGCCATGAAGGTGGTGTCGAACATCCCGGTGGCCGCGCGCGCCTGCAGGAACACGGAGCATGGCAGCAGCACGCATAGCCCGTTGAGGGCGATCACCGGCATGCGCCGCCTCTTGGCCAGGATGCGCGGCGCCCGCGCCTGTCCAGCGAGGCGAAAGCCCGTGGCCCCCGCGACGGCCATGGCCGGCACCAGCACCACCATGCCCCACAAAATGGCGGTCTTTACCCGCGCCACCAGGGCGCCGTCGCCAAGCGCTTCCGCCGCGACGGTGGAGGTCCAGAACAGGACGATCATCGCCAGGGCGATGCCCGCCGCGAGGGGATGGAGATGGCGGATCATGGCGTGTCTTCCGTGGGATGCGCGCGGGGATCGGTGGTCCATCCGGCCAGGGCGTGCCGCGCCTCGGTCTGTTGCGCGAGGGTTTCGGCGAGCCGGCGGAGCACCCCCGCGGTCGCTTCGAGCGCGGGCGAGCTGATGGCTGCGGCCAGGGCGTCCGCCACGGGCGCCCAGCAGGCACTGGCGGCGGCGAAGGCCATGGCGCCCTCGGGCGTGAGCTGCACCAGCTTCGCCCGCTTGTGGTGGGGATTGGGCGCGAAGCGCACGAAATCCATGGCGGAAAGGTCGTCCACCACCCGCTGCACCGACTGGCGGGTGAGGCCCATGTTGCGGGCGATACCGGCGGTAGGCAGCCCGCCACCGGCCTCCGCGATGGCGCCCAGCACCTGCCAGCGGGCGCTGGTGAGGCCAAGCGGCGCCACCAGCGCGTCGCCGGCGGCGATAAGCGCGCCGTTCAGGCGAAACACCTCCAGCGCCACGCGGCTGGCGGGATGGGTAAAGGGATCATAGGTCGGTGTCATATCGGCAGTATGATGTCGATATGACAGTTAGCTGTCAATGTCAGCGGGCCGCGCCGGTTGGCGGGTTGCGCGTGCATCGGCGCCGGGAACGGCCTATATGCGCGCCATGAGCCAGACGCCGCCCCTCGTCTTCGACCGCGCCCTGTCGCGTCGACGCCTCGCCCGCGCCGCCCATCTCGGCCCGGAGACCTTCCTTCTCGACCGCGTGGCGGAGGATCTGGCCGACCGCCTGGGCTCGGTGAAGCGGCGCTTTTCCACCGCGCTCGATCTCGGCACGCCCACGGATGGGCTCGCGCGCGCCCTCGATGGGCATCCGGCGGTGGAACGCCTGTTCGCCGCCGCGCCCTTGGCGGCGGGGCTTGGCATCCGTCGCGACGCCGTGGTGGCGGACGAGGAGGCGCTGCCGTTTGCACCTCAATCCCTCGATCTGGTGGTGTCCGCGCTCGCGCTCCAGGGGGTCAACGACCTGCCGGGGGTGTTCGCCCAGGTGCGCCGGGCGCTCAAGCCTGATGGCCTGTTCCTGGCCGGTTTCGTGGGCGGCTCCAGCCTGACCGAGCTGCGGCAGGCGTTTGCCATCGCCGAGAGCGAGACCACGGGCGGGGTCTCCCCCCGTGTCGCGCCGTTCGCGGATGTGCGCGACCTGGGCGGGCTGCTGCAACGGGCCGGATTTGCTTTGCCCGTGGCCGATACCGACCGGATCGTGGTGCGCTACGGCTCGCCCTTCACCCTGTTCTCGGAGCTGCGCCGCATGGGCGCGGCCAATGCGTTGACCGAACGGCGACGGGTGCCGCTGCGCCGCGACACGCTGCTCAAGGCAGCCGAGATCTATGGCGCGCGTTTCGCCGATCCGGACGGGCGGCTGCGGGTCACCTTCGACATCGTGTGGCTGTCGGGCTGGGCGCCGCACGAGAGCCAGCAGAAGCCGCTGGCGCCCGGTTCGGCCAAGATGAGCCTGGCCGCCGCCCTCGGCGCCAAAAGGGCGGGCGAGCCGCCCGCCGATGGCGCGGCGTGAGCTTCGATGCCGGAGATCTGAACGGCCCGACCGGCTGCGCGCTTGACGCGCCACGGTAAAACGGCAGCATCACCGGCCTTGGTGGGCCACGATGGCGGGGATGGGCATGGCCGGATTCGTCTTCAATACGCCCGCGCGCATCGTCTGCGCGGCGGGTGCCGCGGGGCAGGCGGGCACGTATTTCCGCGCGGCGGGCGTGTCCCGCGTGCTGGTGGTGACCGATGCCGGCGTCGCGCGGGCCGGTGGGCTGGCGATCGTGCTTGACGCCTTGCGCGCGGCGGGCGTCGCCCATCGCGTGTTCCAGGACGTGCCCAGCGGTCCGGATGCGCAGGCGGCCACGGCGGCGGCCGCAGCGGCCGTGGAGATGCAGGCGGAAGGCGTATTGGGTCTCGGCGGCGGCTCCGCCCTTGATGTGGCCAAGCTCGCCGCGCTGCTGGCGACCGGTGGTGACGCCCTGTCGGAGATTTATGGGACCGGCCTTGCGAAGGGTCCGCGCCTGCCGCTCGTTCTCGTGCCGACCCTGGCTGGCAGTGGCGCGGAGGTCACGCCCATGGCCCTGCTGGTGGCCGGAGGCGAGAAGAAGGCGGTGGTGGCCTCCTGCCTCATCGCCGATGTGGCGCTGCTCGATGTGGACCTGACCCTCACCGCCCCGCCGGCGGAGACGGCGGCCGCCGGGGCCGGCGCCATCGCGATGGCGGTGGAGGCCTTCACCTCCAGCCATGCCAACGCCAATCCGCTGTCGCTGGCCCTGGCCGAGGGCGCGCTCGGACTGCTGGCCTGGGCGCTGCCGCTGGCGGTGCGGGAGGGCGCGGACCGGCGGGCGCGCCATGCCTTGCTCACCGCCTCGCTGATGGCGGGCGAGGCCTGCGCCAATGCGGCGGTGGGGGCGGCGCATGCGCTCGCCTATCCCGTGTGCGCCCGCCATGGAGTGCCGGCGGGCCTCGCGTCGGCTTTGATGCTGCCCCATGTGGTGCGCTTCAACCTGCCGGTGGCGGGCCACGCTTATTCCGGCCTGCTGACGCGGCTGTTTCCGGAGGCTCCGGCGGCGGGCGATTCGGCGGCCCGCGTTGCTGCGTTCGCCGCGCGATTGGGCGCGTTGCTGTCCGTGATCGGATTGCCGCAGACGCTGAAGGCGGCGGGCGTGCCCCAGGCGGACCTCGCCGGCCTCGTGACCGCCGCCCAACGCCAGACGCGGCTGCTTGCCAATAATCCGCGCCCGCTGTTGGCGCAGGACATTGCCGCGCTTTACAAGGCGGCCTGGGGGTAGGGTGCCGCCCGGCGCGTCCTCCCCCCCACATCGGCACGGACACCCGAGGACACCCATGACCGGCACCGAAGCGACAGCGAAACAGGCGGGGCGCGAGGCGCCCTTTCTATTGGCCGATTTTCCCCACGTTCTCACGCTCTCCACCCGCTGGGCGGATGTGGACGTCTACGGCCATGTGAACAACGTGGTCTATTACTCCTATTTCGACACGGTGGTGAATGAACACCTGATCGCCCACGGCGTGCTCGATCCGCAGGCGAGCCCCGTCATCGGCCTCGTGGTGGAGACGCGCTGCACCTATTTCCGCTCGCTCACCTTTCCGGCGCCGGTTACGGCGGCGATGCGGGTGGCCAAGCTCGGCGCCTCGTCGGTGCGTTACGAGATCGCGCTGTTTCAGGGGGAGGATCCGCGGGCGGCGGCGCAGGGCCACTTCGTGCATGTCTACGTGGATCGCGCCACCCAGCGGCCGGCGGCCGTACCCGATGCGGTCCGCCGGGTGCTCCAGCCGCTGGCGTGACCTGGACCGGCCCCGCTCCAAACAAAAAGCCGGCCCGCGGTGCGGACCGGCTCTGAAGGGGTGGATATCGGACCCGATCAGCAGATGTACTGGGCGCCGTTGATGGTCAGGGTCGAACCGGTGACGAAGGAGGCTGCGTCGGAGGCCAGGAACACCACGCCGCGGGCGATGTCCTCCGGCTCGCCGAGACGGCCGACCGGAATGGTGGCGACGATCTTGGCCAGGACGTCCGCAGGCACCGCGCGCACCATCTCGGTGCCGATATAGCCGGGCGCGATGGCGTTCACGGTGATGCCGTGCTTGGCCGATTCCTGGGCCAGGGCCTTCACGAAGCCGATCTCGCCGGCCTTGGCGGCGGAATAATTGGTCTGGCCGAACTGCCCCTTCTGCCCGTTGATGGACGAGATGCAGACGATGCGGCCGAAGCCGCGCGCGCGCATGCCTTCGATCACGTTGCGGGACATGTTGAACGAGCTGGACAGGTTGGTGGTGATCACCGCGTTCCACTGCTCGAGCGACATCTTGTGCAGGGGGGCGTCGCGGGTGATGCCGGCGTTGTTCACCAGCACGTCGACCGGGCCGAGCTCGGCTTCCACCTTGGCGATGCCGTCCTTGCAGGCGTCAAAATTGGAGACATCCCACTTGAAGTGGGGAATGCCGGTCTTCTCGCTGAAGGCCTTGGCGGCCTCGTCATTGCCGGCGTAATTGGCCGCAACCGTGTAGCCGGCCGTCTTGAGCGCGATGGAGATGGCCTCACCGATTCCGCGAGTGCCACCCGTAACCAATGCGACGCGCGCCATAGTTCCCTCCATTCATGTTGGCTCGACCAAGACTAAGTTGAACCTTCCGAAGCGGATCGAGCCACGCCCGGATTGTGTCTAAGCATTTCCGAAAACGGTTGCGAGTGTCTCGGGCCGCGATCGAAGGTCGCGGCCCGTATTTTTACGGAGAGTGACGAATCAATCCCGCTCGACGCACACGGCAACGCCCATGCCGCCGCCGATGCACAGGGTGGCAAGACCTGTTTTCGCATCCCTCTTCTGCATTTCATACAGGAGGGTGATGAGAATGCGGGCGCCTGAGGCGCCGATGGGATGGCCGATGGCGATGGCACCGCCGTTCACGTTCACCTTGGAGGTGTCCCAGCCGAGCCCCTTGTTGACGGCGATGGCCTGGGCCGCGAACGCCTCGTTGGCTTCGATCAGGTCGAGGTCGGCGGGGGTCCAGCCGGCCTTCTCCAGCGCGAGCTTGGCGGCCGGGATGGGGCCGGTGCCCATGATGGACGGGTCGACGCCGGCCTGGGCCCACGACACGATGCGGGCGAGAGGGGTCTTGCCTTCGGCCTTGGCCTTGGCGGCGCTCATCAGCACCAGCGCGGCGGCGCCGTCGTTGATGCCGGAGGCGTTGCCGGCGGTGACGGTGCCGTCCTTGGCGAAGGCCGGCTTCAGCTTTTCCATGCTTTCCAGGGTGGCGCCGTGACGGATGTATTCGTCGTCCGAAACCACCACGTCGCCCTTGCGGGTGGAAATGGTGACCGGCACGATTTCATCCTTGAACTTGCCGGCCTTCTGGGCGGCTTCCGCCTTGTTCTGGGAGGCGACGGCGAATTCGTCCTGTTCCTTGCGGGTGATCTGGAACTGCTTCGCCACGTTCTCGGCGGTGACGCCCATGTGGTAGCCGTTGAAGGCATCCCACAGGCCGTCCTTGATCATGGTGTCCACGAACTCGAGACCGCCCATGCGCTGGCCGTTGCGCAGGTGCGCCGCGTGCACCGACTGGCTCATCGATTCGTGGCCGCCGGCCACCACCACTTCGCTGTCGCCGTTGGCGATGGCCTGGGCGGCGAGCGCCACCGTGCGCAGGCCCGAGCCGCACACCTGGTTCACGGTCCATGCCGGGCTGGAGGCCGGCAGGCCCGCCTTGATCGAGGCCTGGCGGGCCGGGTTCTGGCCCTGGGCGGCGGTGAGCACCTGGCCAAGGATGACCTCGCTCACGGCCTCGGCCGGAACGCCCGCCCGCTCCAGCGCCGCCTTGATGGCGATGGCGCCGAGCTCGTGCGCGGGCAGCGGCGCCAAGGCGCCGTTGAACGAGCCGACGGGGGTGCGCGCCGCGGCGACGATGACGACCTCGTCCTTCATGATTTTCTCCTGGGGCTTGGGAACAGGCGGACTTGGGAACTGGCGGACTTGGGAACTGGCGGACTTGAAACAGGCGTGGCGGCTTTGCGCCGCTTATGGATGCCGGCATTATATCGGGATCGGCCACGGCTTTGTGTCAATGACCCATGTCATGGCGACCCTGATGCTGGCAAGTTCGACCTGTGGGTGAGGGCGTGGGGCCGGCACCAAGGGGCGATGCGGGGGTGTGCGGTTGCGGTGCACGGTGGGTGCACGCGGTGCACATAATTTGGTAGCTATGGTGGTCGAAACGCCCTAACGTGGTAGCACCCCCCAAGGAGAGTGGATGACCGGACGATGGCAAAATCACAAGAGCCAGTCACCATCAAGAAATACGCCAACCGCCGCCTGTACAACACCGGCACGAGTACCTATGTGACCCTCGAAGACCTCGCCACGATGGTGAAGGAAGGCGAGGATTTCGTGGTCTACGATGCCAAGAATGGCGACGATATCACTCATTCGGTCCTGACTCAGATCATCTTCGAGCAGGAGAACAAGGGGCAGAATCTTCTGCCGATCGCCTTCCTGCGGCAGATCATCCGCTTCTATGGCGACAGTATGCAGATGTTGGTGCCGCGCTACCTGGAAGCGTCCATAGACAGTTTCACCAAGGACCAGGAGAAGTATCGCGATCACGTCGCGAAGACTTTGACCGGTGGCGGTTTCGCCGGCCTTGACGATCATGTGCGCCGCAACATGGAGATGTTCGAGCGCGCCTTCCACATCTTCCTGCCGTTCCCCAAGACTGCCGAGGAGGAACAGGCGGAGGCCGAGGCTGCGGCAGCGGCCGCCGCCGCTCAGCCCGCAGCCGCGGTGGAGTCGTCGCGGCCGGCGAGCGCGGGCGGGCCGGACGAGCTTGAAGCGCTGCGTCGGCAGATGGCGGACATGCAGGCGAAGCTGGAGCAACTGGTGGTGCGCCCGGTGGAGCCGAAGGCGCCAGAGCCGCCGGCTCCGGTCCCGCCCCCCGCTCCGACCGAGTTCGCGCCACCGGCTCCCGTTGTGGAGCCTCCGGCTCCGGACGCCCCCGAACCCGACGCGCCGCGGACCGGGGACAACACGGGCAACACGTTCTAAAGGCAAGGCCGTCTTCGACAACAGCCCGTCCCGCCTGGCGCGGGACGGGCTGTTGTCTTTTAGGCGGGCCTATCCCGCGTCGGGGCGGACCGAGAGATCGCGCTGGGCGACCCGGATCGATACCGAGAAGCCGGTCATCACGTCCAGCAGCATCACCGCGAGCATCAGGGCGAACACGGAATTGCCCGCCTGCGGCACCAGCAGGAATTCCGCGAGGCTCACACCGAACAGCAGGATCGACAGCAGGTGGTCGATGAGCGAGCGCGAGCTGATGCGGGTGGACTTCAGGATTTCGAAGAAGAGGACCAGCAGGCAGGTGGCGATGAACGCTTCCGCCAGGGTGATCTTCCATTGGGCGCCGGACAGCATGGACACGAGCGCGAGCGGGGCGCTCCAGTCGAGGCTGGGCGTGAGGAAGGCGACGATATTGAACAGCGCCAGCGGGATAATCAGAAGCGGCACGGGCGTCAGCATGAAGTGCTCCTTCGGACGGAACCCGCGTGAGGTGTGCGCCTGACAGCCTCGCGGGGCCGGGAATCGGCGGCACATTGCTCCAAGGAATGTCACTGTTCCGTTGCCGCCCTGCGGCGGGAGCCATTTTATCCGCCGGGTCCTGGCGATGCCCGGGATTCAGCGTGGGCCTGACGGCTCAGCGGCAGGAGCCTTGAGCGAAAGGGCGCGCACCACGGACGGCCGCCGCGAGGGCGCGGTGTTAAGGGCGCGCTCCTAAGGAGGCGCTCCCGGTCTGGGCCAGGGGAGAACATTGCTCGGGGGGAGGAGCCGCTCGGCCGATTCGCACTCTTGGCAGGGTGCTCCTGGCGCAAAATGCGCGTCGCGCACCCTCCGGTCGGAGGCCGATTCACGGTATCACACGCCGATGGCGATCGATCTGGCCTCACCCCCGCGGGGAAACGCGGGGTGTGGGCAATTCTCGGATTCGACCCTCATGGGGTCGATGGGCCGGGCCGGAGCCCGGCCTTCAATCACGCCTCGACCTTGGCCTTCAAAATCTGCCGGCCCTTGTACATGCCGGTCTTGAGGTCGATGTGGTGGGGACGGCGCAGCTCGCCGGAATCCTTGTCCTCCACGTAGGTGGGCTGCTTCAGCGCATCGGCTGAGCGGCGCATGCCACGGCGGGACGGCGAGGTTTTTCTCTTGGGAACGGCCATTGTCCAAACTCCTGAAGACGAGACATCCTAAGACAGGTCTCGCCCACTGCGGCGGTTCGCGCGAGCCTTTGCGAAACCTCTTCTTATCTGAAGGCGCGCCTTATACAGGCTCTCGGGCCGAAGCGGAAGCCCCGCGCGTGCGCTTTGTGATCGCGCAGTGTTCAGACCGGTGCCTCAACAAAGCCCACTTGCGCGTCAAGGAGAGCTGCGCAAGGGTGCGCGCCGTTCCGGTGCACACCGTTCGGGTGTGCGCCGGTCTGGGGCACACCCCAATCCCCGAGGAAACCGGACCCATGAAGCGTTCCGTCCACTCCGCCGCGCTCGCGGCTGCTCTCGCCACGTCCGTCGCCTTCGTTTCCCTTTCCGGTCCGGTCCTCGCCCAGACGGCGGCGCCGGCGGCGCCCGCCGCTGCGGCCGTGGCTGATCCGGTGGTGGCGACCATCAACGGCACGCCCATCCGCGCGAGCGAGGTGGCCATGGCCGCCGAGGACATCGGCCCGGGACTGCCGCCCCAGCTTCAGGGCGCGGCGCGGCAGGACTATGTGCTCTCCTTCCTCACCGACATGACCCTGCTGGCCCAGGCCGCCGAGGCTCAGAAGCTGGACCAGACGCCGGCCTTCCAGCAGCGCATGGCCTATGCCCGCACCAAGGCCCTCATGGAGGCGCTGATGACCCAGGAGGCCAAGAAGGCGGTCTCCGAGGACATGAAGCGCAAGACCTATGACGAGTTCGTCAAGTCGGCCCCCGCCGAGGAAGAGGTGCACGCCCGCCACATCCTGGTGGACGACGAGGCCAAGGCCAAGGACATCGCCAAGAAGGCCAAGGCCGGCGAGGACTTCTCCAAGCTCGCCAAGGAATATTCCAAGGACGGCGCCGAGGATGGCGGCGATCTGGGCTATTTCACCAAGGATCAGATGGTGCCGGAATTCGCCGAGGCCGCCTTCAAGCTCGACAAGGGCCAGGTGTCCGACCCGGTGAAGAGCCAGTTCGGCTGGCACATCATCAAGATCGAGGACAAGCGCGCGAAGCCGGTGCCCACCTATGAGCAGGTGGAGCCGCAGCTCGACCAGTATCTGGTGCGCAAGGCGCAGGCCGATCTCGTCACCAAGCTGCGGGCCGACGCCAAGGTGGAGAAGGCTGCCGCTCCGGCGGCCCCCGCCGACGCCGCTCCGGCCCCCGCTGCTCCGGCCCCCGCCGCGGTGCCGGCGGCGCCCGCGAAGAAGTGATGCCAGCACGCTGGCGGTGAAAGGGGCGCTTCGGCGCCCCTTTTTTCGTCGCGGCCGGGTCGAGGGAGCGGGGCCGGGCTGGCGCGATGCGCCGGCCGAGCGCGGCCGATCATGCCATCGGCCCCGGTCTTCGACCGTCCCTAGTGGGTTCGCTCAGGCACCGCGCTGGGTTTGACCAAAGCCCCGTAAGTCAAGCTCACAGGCTTTTGGTCTCACATGCTGTCCACGTCCGCGCGGACGTCGGCGATCAGGGCATCTGCGCCGCGCAGGCGGTCGCCCGCGGCGTCATGGACCAGCGCGCCGAAGGCCTTGGCGAGGGCGGCGCAGACGCCGAGCGCGCTCACCTTCTCGCGCACATCGCCGCTCCATTTGACATCAATGGCCAGATCGCGCCCATCGAGGGCCGCCTTCAGCTCGGGCAGGGCGTCGAGATCGGCGTTCACGTCGTGGAAGCGGAGAGTGAAGCCGGCATCCTCCCCGTCCAGGGTGCAGGGCAGGTAGCCGGAGGATTTCAGGGGCACATAGCCGTCGTCCAGGGTGAGCTTCAGCTTCAGCGCGTCCACGGCGCCTTGCAGGGCGGCGCGATCGGGGACGTCGGAACGACGGAGATAGACGGTAAGAGCACGGGCCATGACGGCTCCTTTGAGGAAAGGCCAGAAACAAAATGCGGCGCACCGCGTCTGAAACAGGCCTACCTTAAGGCTGCCGTCGCCCGGAGGGGAAGAGGGGGCGGGCCGCCGACGCGGCCCCCCCCCCCCCGCGTCTCAGGCGCGGGCCGCGTCGAGCTCGGCGACGATGGCCTCGCCCATGGCCTGGGTGGAGATGACCTCCGCCCCCGCCGTGCGGATGTCGGCGGTGCGCTTGCCGGCGTCGAGCACGCCGGAGATGGCGGCCTCGATGCGATCGGCGACCTCGCCCTGGTTGAACGAATAGCGCAGGGCCATGGCCAGCGAGCCGATCATGGCGATGGGATTGGCGATGCCCTTGCCGGCGATGTCGGGGGCCGAGCCATGCACCGGCTCGTACATGGCCGAGCGCTTGCCGGTGGCCGCGTCCACCGCGCCGAGCGAGGCCGAGGGCAGCATGCCGAGCGAGCCGGTGAGCATGGCGGCGATGTCGGAGAGCACGTCGCCGAACAAATTATCGGTGACGATCACGTCAAACTGCTTGGGCCAGCGCACGAGCTGCATGGCGAGAGAATCGGCGAGGTTGTGCTCCAGCTCCACGTCCTTGTAGTCGGCGTCGTGGACCTTGGTCACAACCTCCTTCCACAGCACGCCGGTGCGCATCACATTGTGCTTCTCGGAGGAGGTCACCTTGTTGCGGCGGGTGCGGGCGAGATCGAAGGCGACGCGGGCGATGCGGTCGATTTCGTAGGTATCGTAGATCTGGGTGTCGATGGCGCGCTTCTGGCCGTTGCCGAGGTCGGTGATGGTCTTCGGTTCGCCGAAATAGACGCCGCCGGTGAGCTCGCGCACGATGAGGATGTCGAGCCCCTCCACCACCTCGCGCTTCAGGGAGGAGGCATCCGCCAGCGCCGGATAGCAGATGGCCGGGCGCAGGTTGGCGAACAGTTCCAGGTCCTTGCGCAGGCGCAGCAGGCCGGCTTCCGGGCGCGCCTCATAGGGCACATCCGCCCACTTGGGGCCGCCCACGGCGGCGAGCAGCACGGCGTCGGCCGCCTTGGCGCGGTCCATGGCGGCGTCGGTGATGGCTTGCTTGTGCGCGTCATAGGCGCTGCCGCCCACCAGGTCTTCCTCGATGGCGAAGGAGGCAAGGCCCTCGCGCTCCAGCCAGCCGATGACGCGCTTCACCTCGGCCATCACCTCGGGGCCGATGCCGTCGCCGGCGAGCAGGAGGAGCTTGTGGGTGGCCATGGATGTTTCCTTCATCTGTTGCAGGGGCGGCCCGCCGCCGTCGAGCTGGCGCCGGAGCGCCGCCGGGCGGGCCGGCGCCTGGGGAGAACCGGCGGGAGTGCTAGGACTTTAGCGGTTGAAGCGCAAGGCGGCACGCCCACCGGTCGCGCCCCTTGGGCTCCGCGTGTCAGCCGATCCCCGCCAGATGGGCGGTGTCGTTGAGGCGCAGCAGCTTCGCCGCGCGGTCGGTGAGGTCGAGCAGGGTCAGGTTGCACGGCTCCTGGGCGAGGCGCCAATAGCCGGAAAGAGGCAGGTCCAGGAGGTGGGCGAGCAGCACCCGGTTGACGCTGTCGTGGCCCACCACCACCACCGTTTGCTCGGGATGGCGGGCGAGCAGCATGCGGGTGAGGTCGGCCGCGCGCACCAGCAGGTCCTGCAACGCCTCGCCACCGGGAAAGCGCACCCGGTGCGGCGCCTCGAGCCACAGGGCATGGAGCGCCGGATCGGCGGCTTTGGCCTCCGCGTGGGTCTTCCATTGCCAAGCGCCGTAATCGATGTCGGCGAGGCCCTCCGCCACCGTCGCCGGGGCATTGGTGGCGCGGGCGATGCTGGCCCCGGTCGCCACGGCGCGGGCGAGGGGGCTGGTGTAGATCGCCGCCGGGCGGGCGTATGCGGCGATGGCGGCCGCCAGGGCTTCGGCCTGGGCCTCGCCCTGGGGCGACAGCGGCATGTCCATGCGGCCCCGGAACCGTTCCGGGGAGATCCCTTCCACTTGGCCGTGGCGTGTGAGAATCAGGCGCGGCACTGTGATGGCTCCCGTGGTCGTCTGGAATGTGGGTCGAGGTTAGGGAGGCTGGGCGAAGGCGGTGTGTCACCTTGCGCGGCGGGTGGCCACCACGGCGCCGCCGACAATGAAGGCGCAGGCGAGGGCCAACGCGGCCGTGGGCGCCGCATAGCCCGCCGCCACCAGCAGCAGGGTGGAGAGCACCGGCGCCGCATAGGAGGCGACCCCCAGGAGCCGCACGTCGCCCTTCTTCATGCCGATGTCCCAGGCATAAAAGGCGACCCCCACCGGCCCCACGCCCAATGCGATCACCGCCGCCCATTGGCGGGCATCCGCCGGCCACACCGTCTCTTCCCAGGCGAGGTGGCATAGGCCCGCCAGCAGTGCCGTGACCAGGCAGAAGCCCGCCACGGCCTGGGTCGGCACATCGGCGAAGCGGCGCGAGGCCACCGAATAGATGGCCCAGATGAAGGCGCAGGCGAATGCCGCCAGATAGCCCGGCACATAGCGCCCCTCGATGCCGCCAAAGCCGCCCTTGCCGACCAGCAGCACCACCGTTCCGGCAAAGCCCATGAGCGCGCCGAGCACATGGACGCGCTTCAGCCCGCCGCCGGGCAGGGTGGCGGACAGCAGCACGATGAGCAGCGGCCAGAGATAGTTGATGAGCCCGGCCTCCGCCGGCGGCGCCAGCTTCAGGGCGGCGAAATAGAGAAAATGATAGCCGAACAGCCCGCCCACCCCGTGCACATAGGCCATGGGCCGCTGAACCAGCACCTTGAGGCCCGAGAGGCCACCCCCGCCGGCGAGCGCCGCGCCGAGCCCCACCAGACCGCCGATGGCGAAGGTGAGGGCCGTGAGCAGGAAGGCCGGAACCTGCCCGGTGGCGGCGGTGAGCAGGGCCAGCGTCGCCCACAGCGCGATGGCGAGAAGACCGATGCGGGTGGCGGAGGCCGATGTCATGGCGGCAGCATCCAGGCGGAGCGTGGCCCCGGCAAGGGGTCGGGGCATTGTGGATTCACGGCGGCGGGCCGGGAGGGCGTCCGTCCGATTCTACGGAACACATGAGGCGAGGTCCGTGTCACCACCGGAACGCGTGTTCAAGTTCCGAGCCATTCCCGTTGCGGTGCGTCTTCGGGGGCCTTCCTTCGGCACCGGGCGGCGCGCCTTCGGTGGACCGGTCCGCTTCAGTCCACCAAAGGCGCGTGAAAAAGCTCTATGGCCCCAGAAGCTCGATCAGCGGCGGGATCAGCGGTGCGTCGGCGGGGGGCATGGCCAGCTCGCGCAGCTTGCCCGGCCGCACCCATCTGAGGTCCTGGTGTTCCTTGCGGGTCACGGGGCCTTCCCAGCGCCGGCAGATCCACAGGGGCATCAGCAGGTGGAAGCTCTCATAGGCGTGGCTGGCGAAGGTGAGGGGGGCCAGGCAGGCCTCCTTCACCGTGATGCCCAGCTCCTCGTTCAACTCGCGGATGAGGCTTTGCTCGGGCCGCTCGCCGGGTTCGATCTTGCCGCCCGGAAACTCCCACAGCCCGGCCAGCGCCTTGCCCTCCGGGCGCTGGGCCACCAGCACCCGGTTGTCGGCATCGATGAGCGCGCAGGCCACCACCAGGGTGAGCTTCACGAGCGGTAATCCCCGTTGATGGTGATGTATTCCTTGGTGAGGTCGCAGGTGAGCACCCGGTCCGAGCCGCGGCCGAGGCCGATGTCCACGGTGAGGTCGATCACCAGGTTCTTCATGTATTGGGAGACCACCGCCTCGTCATAATCGGGATCGCGCGCGCCCTCGTGGGCAACCCGGATGTCGCCGAAGGAGATGGAGAGCAGGTCGCGGTCGGCGGGCTCGCCGGCCTTGCCGACCGCCATCACCACGCGGCCCCAATTGGCGTCCTCGCCGGCGACCGCGGTCTTCACCAGCGGCGAATTGGCGATCGACATGGCGATGCGCCGCGCCGACTTCTTGGAAACGGCGCCGTTCACATGCACCCGCAGCAGCTTGCGGGCGCCCTCGCCATCGCGGGCCACCTGCTCGGCGAGATCGGCCAGAAGGTCGAACAGGGCGCGGCGGAACGCCTTGAGCCGCGGGTCGTCCACGTCCTTGATGCGCGGCGCGCCGCGCTCCTCGGCAACGCCGGTGGCGAACAGCAGCAGGGTATCGGAGGTGGAGGTGTCGCCGTCCACGGTGACGGCGTTGAAGGTGTCCTTCACCCCCTTGGAGAGCAGCTTTTGCAGCACGTCGGCGGCGATGGGGGCATCGGTGAAGACAAACGAGAGCATGGTCGCCATGTCGGGGGCGATCATGCCGGCGCCCTTGGCGATGCCGTTGATGCGCACCGGCACGTCGTCCAGCAGCACCTCGGCGGTGGCGAGCTTGGGGAAGGTGTCGGTGGTCATGATGGCGCGGGCGGCGTCCATCCAGGGATAATCCACCAGCCGTTCGGCGGCGTCGGTCAGGGCCGGCTCGAACTTGGTGGCGTCAAGGGGCTCGCCGATGACGCCGGTGGAGGCGAGGAACACCTCGCCCGGCTTGCAGCCGAGCTTCACCGCGGCGATCTCGGCGGTGAGCTTCACCGCCGCGCGGCCGTTCTTGCCGGTGAAGGCGTTGGCATTGCCGGAATTCACCACCAGCGCCCGCGCCTTGCCCTTCTTCAGGGCGTCGCGGCACCATTCCACCGGCGCCGAGGGGCACAGGGAA
This sequence comes from Xanthobacter agilis, assembly GCF_021730435.1. GTDB lineage: Bacteria > Pseudomonadota > Alphaproteobacteria > Rhizobiales > Xanthobacteraceae > Xanthobacter > Xanthobacter agilis. The sequence continues at coordinate 98,669 of NZ_JABWGX010000002.1, read as the reverse complement.
CGGGTGGTCACACCGGCCACCGTGGTGCCCGGCACGAACGACATGACCAGCACGTCGGTGCGCCCCTGATAGCGGATGCCGGCGGCGGTCGTGGTGAGGGTCACGCCGGGCACGGGCTGAAGCTGGGGCACGAACTCGGGGGCAAGAGGCGAGATGGACGACGACATGAGGCGATCCCCGCAAGAGGCCCTCGCCAGAGGCCCGTCCCCCGCCGCGGCGGCGGAGCGGCACGGTCCTCCTGGAGCAGATGGGCCAAAGGCCCTGGTCATGGGCCCTGGAACCGGGGAACAGGCTTCGCCTTTCGACAAGCCGGCACCCGCGGCGCCCCTCGTGTGCCGCACCCGGCGGGCGCTGGCAAGGGGCGTGCGATCGGGGTGCCGGCTAAGGGAGGTCATGTCGCCCGCGTCCCGCCCTCGCGGGGCGCGCCGGGAGGGCGCCTCAAGCCACAGGCCCGTGAGTTCGACTCATGGGCCTGTGGTTCATCCCGCGCGGCGCTTGAGCCGACCTGCTTGGCGCCGGTCGAAGACCGGGGCCGATGGTCTCAGATGCGCGGGACGATGATGAGCCGTTCCACCGGCTTGCCGCCCAGGAGGTGGGACGACACGATCTCGTCGATGTCCTCCGGAGTCTTGGGCGTGTACCAGATGCCCTGGGGATAGACGACCATGATCGGCCCGGCCGAGCAGAAGCTGAGGCAGCCCGAGGCGGTCATGGCGATGTCGCGCCGCCCGGAGGCCTCCAGCTTCTTGCCCAGGCGATCCCACAAGGGCTGGGCGCCGTTGGCGCCGCACGAGCCGCGCGGATGCTGCGGCGGACGCTGGGTGAAGCAGCAGAACACATGGTGCGTGTAGACCTGGGGGATATCCAGGGCTTCGGCGCTTTCGGCAACGTCGGACATGGCGGCTCTTCGATTAGGGCTCCGGAGCTTGGAACCATTCAATTTTCGTGCCGCACGCGGTCCATTTGAGATACATCAAATTCTGCAGAGTGTTGAGGGATACCGTCGCCGGGACGGGCGCGCGGCCATTGGCGGCTTTGAGGGAAGTGCGACACGGGTCCGGTGCGTTCTTGTCCCCGTTTGCACGGGCTGGAACGCAAACGGCCGGACACTAGGCCCGGCCGTTCGCAGGGATGCGGGGCGCGAGGGCTCAGCGGCCGACGAACACCTCGTCGAGCTTGCCGCCGGAGGCGAACTGGTTCTTCTGGACCTTGTCCCAGCCACCGAACACCTCCTCCACCTTCAGCAGGCGCACGGGCGGGAACTGGTCCTTGTATTTCGCCGCGACCTCGGGGTTCACCACGCGATGATAGGCCTTGGCCGCCACCTCCTGGCCGGCGGGGGAATACAGGAACTCCAGATAGGCGGTGGCCGCCGGGCGCGAGCCGCGCTTGTCCACCACCTTGTCCACCACCGCCACCGGGAATTCCGCGAGGAGGCTCACCGAGGGCGCGACGGCCTCCAGCTTGCGGTCCGGATACAGATCCTTGATGGCGCGGGTCTCGGCCTCGAAGGTCACGAGCACGTCGCCGGTCTCACGCTCGACGAAGGTGGTGGTGGCGCCGCGTCCGCCGGTGTCGAACACAGGGACGTTGGCGAGCAGCTTCTTCACGAAGGCGTCGGCCTTGGCGGTATCGCCGTTGTTCTTTTCCAGCGCGTAGGCATAGGCGGCAAGATAGGTGTAGCGCGCGTTGCCGGAGGTTTTCGGGTTCGGGAAGATGACCTGCACGTCATCGCGCACCAGATCCGACCAGTCCTTGATGTTCTTCGGGTTGCCCGCACGCACCAGGAACGAGGGGAAGGAATAATAAGGCGAGGCGTTGTTGGGGAACTTCTTCTGCCAGTCCTTGGCGACGAAGCCGGCCTTGGCCAGGACATCGACGTCGGTCACCTGGTTGAAGGTCACAACGTCCGCGTCCAGACCTTCCAGAATGGCGCGAGCCTGCCGTGAGGAGCCGGCATGGCTCTGGTTCACGGTGAGCTGCTGGCCGGTCTTGTCCTTCCAGAACGGCACGAACAGCGCGTTCTCGGCGGCGAACAGCTCGCGGGCGATGTCGTAGGAGACGTTGAGCAGGGAATCCGGTCCGGGTGCCGGCTGCGCCGTCTGGGCGAATGCCGGCAGGGGCGCGCCGGCGATGGGGGCGGCAAGGGCGCCGGCAAGGGCGCCGGCGAGCACCGATGCGAGAAAGGCCCGGCGGTGGATCATGGATGGACTCCCAAAATCACATTTAAAATACGTTTTAAACCGTATTTCACTATCCATCCAGATAGCATGTGGAAATGGGCCTGTGAACTACCCTGCATCACCTATCGTTATTGTTGAGAAAGCGGCGCGCCGCGCGCCGGCGCCAGGAGGGGCCTCTTCCGGTCATCGCGCCTGTTGCGGCTCGGCCTTTTCGGTTGCCCGGTCGGCGGAGGCCAGCGGGCCGGCGGCGGTGGTGTCCCGGTCCTCGTGGGCGAGGTTGCGGAAATGGCCCTTGGCCTGGAGGATGGCGAGCAGCGCGAGGCCCGGCAGCCCGGCGATGGCGGTGATGATGAAGAACACCGGCCAGCCGGTGGCTTCGGCGACGTAGCCGCCGCCCGAGGCGAGGAAGGTGCGGCCCACGGCGGTGAGGGCGGTCAACAGGGCATATTGGGTGGCGGTGTGGGCGCGGGCGCCGCACAGGGCCGAGAGATAGGCGACGAAGATCACCGTGCCGATGGCGCCGGTGAAATTCTCCACCACGATGGTGGCGGTGAGCGCCGGCACGCTGACGCCGATCATGGCCTGGGCGGTGAAGGCGAGATTGGAGAGGATCTGCAACAGGCCGCCCACCCACAGGCAGGTGGCGAGCGGCAGGGCGCGGGCGATGAAGCCGCCGGCAAACCCGCCGAGCAGGGCTGCGCCGAGGCCCACCCCCTTCACGATGCCCGCATAGGTGGCCTTGTCGAAGCCGATGGAGATGACGAACGGCGCGGTCAGCACGCCGGCGAAGGCGTCGCAGAATTTGTAGAGCAGCACGAACAGCAGGATGGTCACCGCCTGATCCCGCGCCAGGAATTCGCTGAAGGCCCCGACCGCCGTGGACATCACCCGGGCCACGGCCCCCACCCCTTCCTCACGCACGGGGGCGGTGGGCTCGCGGGCCATGAGGGTCGCGATCATGCCCACCGCCACGAACGCGGCGGCGGCCACATAGCCCCAGAACCACACGTCGGCCCGCGTCACGCCGCGCAGCTCCAGATAGGCCACGAGCGCGATCACGCCCGCCCCCGACACCAGCATGCCGATGCGGTAGGCGGCCACATAGCCGGCCATGCCCGCCGCCTGCTCGGAGGTGTCGAGCCGCTCCACGCGGAACGCGTCCACGACGATGTCCTGGGTCGCGGAGAGGGTCGCCACCAGCAGCGCGCCGAGGGCCACCATGAACGGGGAGGCGAGCGGGTTTTGCAGGCCGAGGAACAGGATGCCCGCCATTAGCGCGATCTGGGTCGCCATCAGCCAGCCCCGTCGCCGCCCGAGCAGGCGCGAGAGCACCGGAACGTCGAGCGCGTCCACCAGGGGCGCCCAGAGGAATTTGAGGGTGTAGGGCAGCCCCACGAGGGAAAACAGGCCGATGCTGCCGAGGCTGACCCCCGATTCGGTCATCCATACCGACAATGTGGTGCCCGTGAGCGCCAGCGGCAGGCCGGACGAGAAGCCCAGCAGAATCACCACCAGCACGCTGGGGCGCGCATAGACGGAGAGGGCATCGAGAAGGGAGCGCCGCGCCACGGGCGTCGGGGAGGCGGTGTCGTCGCTCATGCTGGGGTCCCGCGAAATCCCGGTCGGTTGACCCACCCGGAACGGCTGGCCGCCGGGCGGTGGCGGGGGATATCCATGGTCCTTCCGCCTTCGGCGGCAGTGAACATCAGGCGCGTTAAGAAAACGCCTGCGCCCGGCGCGGCACCACCCGCCCGCCGGCGGCCGCGGGAATCAGGCCTGTGCGGGAATCAGGCCTGGGGCTGGGTCCACAGGCCGGTTTCCACCTTGGACACGGCGATCACCGCCTGGGTGCGGCTTTCGACCCCGAGCTTCTGCAGGATGGCGGAGACGTGGGCCTTCACCGTGGCCTCGGATACCGAAAGCTCATAGGCGATCTGCTTGTTGAGGCGGCCTTCCGCCAGCATCATCAGCACCCGCACCTGTTGCGGCGTCAGGGTGGCGAGGCGGGCGATGATGAGGTCGGCCTCCCCGTCGCTGCTCGCGCCCAGGGTGATGTCCGGCGGCACGAAGGCCTCGCCCTTGAGCACGTCGGCGATGGCGTCGCGCATCTGCCGGGTGTCCATGGTCTTGGGAATGAAGCCCGAGGCGCCGAGATCGAGGCAGCGGCGGATCACCGCCGGCTCCTCGTTGCCCGAGACCACCACCACCGGCAGGGCCGAATATTGGGCGCGCAGATAGATGAGGCCCGAGAAGCCACGCGCGCCCGGCATGGTGAGATCCAGCAGGACCAGGTCGAACTCGGCGTCGTTCTCCAGCAGGGCGGTGAGCGCGTCGAAGGTTCCCACTTCCAGGATGGTGGCGCGCGGGTGATGGCTCAGCACCGCCTCTTTCAGGGCGCCGCGAAACAGGGGATGGTCGTCGGCAACGACGAGGCGCAAATCACTTCCAGCGGCTTCTCCCAATTCATCCTCCCTGGAAGCTTCTGCGTTTTGGCCTGATCCCGGATACATTCTTCCGCGCCCTGCGCCGCCCGCGCAACGAATCGCCGTTGGAGATCATCGATCCATGGCGAAGCTGTGGCAAGCGTATGCCTCAAGTTGTAGCGTGACCGATAAATGACATAACAATCTCGCGTTGGTGTTGGCTGGTTCTATGCTCGATTAAGTAGAGTCCTTGCCATGTGCCCAGAACCAGCCGACGGTCGCTCACCGGGATGCTGACGCCGACCCCCGTGATGAGGGTGCGGACGTGCGCCGGCATGTCGTCCGGCCCCTCCGTGTCATGCACCCATCCGGCCCCCTGTGGCGCCAGCCGGTCGAGGGCCGTCAGCAGGTCGCGCCGCACGTCAGGGTCAGCATTTTCCTGGATGGTGAGGGATGCGGACGTATGCCGACAGAAGGCGGTGAACACCCCGGAGCGGGCGCCGATTTCGGTGAGGAAGGCGCTCGCCTCGCGGGTGATGTCGGTGAAGCCCTCGCCCCGCGTCGCCACCGTGAGCCGGCTTTCGGCGTGGGTGTCGACGGGGCTGAGGCGCGCTGGGGTACGGTCGAGACGGAACATGGCGACATACCTGTACTGCGTTGATCGCGGGTCTGTATTGCCTCGCGGCGCGGGGCCTGCAACCTTGGCCGTCGCCCGGCGGCGGACCCGCAGCATGTCACCGCCCGAAACAGGACCTACCGAGCAGGACCTCTCCATGTCGAAACTTATCCTCGATTCCGCGGTGTTCGCGGACTCCGCCGTCGCCACCGACACGCGCATGGTGAACGATGCCATCGTCAAGGCGATGCTGGCGGTGCCGGATCGCTGGTCGGTGCCGCTGCCGCAGGTGCGGGCGGCCCGGATCTCGGGCAAGGGGGCCTTCCCCCTGCCGCCCGAGAGCCCGCGCGCCCATGTGGAGGCTCTTTCCGGACCCCGCGGCCCGATTCCGGTGCGAATCCTGATGCCGGACGGCGCGCCCAAGGGAGTCTATCTCCACATCCACGGCGGTGGCTGGACCCTGGGTTCGGCTCGGGAAAATGAGAACCTCACCGATCGCATCGCCGCGCGCTGCGGGCTGGCGGTGGTGTCGGTGGATTATCGCCTGGCGCCCGAGGAGCCCTATCCCGCCGGCCCGGACGATTGCGAAGCGGCCGCCTTGTGGCTGGTGAAGGAAGCGCACAACCGCTTCGGCACCACGCGCCTCGCCATCGGCGGCGAATCGGGTGGGGCGACGCTCGCCGTCACCACCCTGGTGCGCCTGCGCGACCGCCACGGCATCACCCCGTTCTCGGCGGCGAACCTCACCGCCGGCTGCTACGACCTGCGCCTGACGCCCTCGGTGCGCAACTGGGGCGACCTGCCGCTCGTCATCAATCGCAGCGACGTGGAGCGGTTCGTGGAAGGCTACCTGCGCCTGGAAGGCCGTGCCGGCGACCCGGACGTGTCGCCGCTGCTCGCCAACCTGAGGGGGCTGCCCAAGGCGCTGTTCACGGTGGGCACGCGCGACCCGCTCCTCGACGACACTCTGTTCATGGCCAATGCCTGGCTCGCCGCCGGCAATGATGCGGCACTCGATGTCTATCCGGGCGGATGCCATGTCTTCATCGGCTTCCCCGGCACCCTCACCGATCAGGCCCTGAAGAAGGCGGACGCCTTCCTGTCCGACTTCTGACGGGCGCGCACGCGAAAAAGTGCCTCTCCAGGCCGATCTACAGCGTCTCGCTCTGGTCGGGGGCGCGCAGCTCGTCGATCATCTGCCGGAGGCGACGGTAGATCTGGCTGGCGTAGTCGAATGCCCGGTCGATCTGCGAGGGGTCCGGCGCGGCCTGCGGCGGCGTGCCCGGCGCGGGGGGCGTTTCGCCCGGCCTGGTCGCGCCCGGCGTCGTGCCGGCCTGCTTCAGGGTCGCGATTTCGGCCTGAAGCCGGGCGATCTCCGCTTCGTAGGCATCGCGGGTGTCGGGCACGGCGACGCAGGTGAAGCCCGCGCCGTCCCTCGTGCACAGGGAGACGTGCCCGGTCTGCGTGTCGAGCTTCAGGGCGCCGCCTTCCACCGGCGCGAGCGTGAAGCGCGGTGGCGCGCCATCGCTCGCGGCGCGGGCGGTGCCTGCGACCAGGGGAAGCCCCGCCGCGCCGAGGGCGAGGAGGGCGAGCACGGCGGGGCGGGCGAGCATCGTCATGGTGTCTCCTGGGCGGTGTCGCCGGGCTGTTTATCCTGGGGGACACCTGGGCGGTGTCCCCCAGGAGGGGCGGGGGCCGGTGGGACGGCGTGACTTTCCGCTGTGATCGGGGCCGAACCACGGCGCGCCGGTTCTTCCTGCCGCCGGCTCAACCGATGTCGGAGCGGAACGGCGCGCGCCCGCTGGCAAGGGCATCATCCAGAAGCCCGATGCGATCCTGGCCCCAGAAGATTTCTCCATCGAGCACATAGGCCGGTGCGCCGAACACGTCGGCGGCGATGGCCTTGGCGCGATTGTCGAGATAGGCGGCGGATGCGGCCTCGCCCGTCGCCGCCGCCACGAGCGCGGCGCCGGGCAGGCCGGCGGCATCCGCCACCGTGGCCACCACGGCCGGGTCGGCAAGGTCCTGCTGGAGCTGCCACACGGCGGAGAACAGGCCCGGCAGCAGGCGCTCGATCTCAAGGCCCGCCTGGAGGGCCGCGATGACGGTGCGGTCGGCAAGGGCGGGGTCGAACGGCCAGAAGGCGGGGTGGATGTGGAAGTCGATGCCGCGCTTCACCCGCCAGCGCTGGAGCTCCACGATGCGATAATGCTGGCGCTGGGGCGCCCGCTGGGCCAGCGGCAGGCCGCCGGTTTCGGCGAAGACCGGCCCCAGGGCGACCGGATGGAACGCGACCTTCGCCCCGTGCTGCGCCGCCACCGCCATGAAAGGGGCATGGCCGATGAAGCTCCAGGGGCTGATGGTGGAGAAATAATAGTCGATGCGCCGCTGCATGGTGTCCTCCCGAGGTTGCTTATAGCAGCAGGGCGCGTGATGCCCATGGGGGGGAGGGTCGTGGAGGTCGCTCGGCCCCGCCGGTCGGCCGGGGCCAAGCGCGGCGCTTGACAGACCCGGCGTGTGGCGGTCCATGCTGCGCGTCAGGCGCGTGCCGCGTCTCGATGGGAAATGGCATGACCGATCGCACATCCATCGTCGACCGTCTCTTTGCCCTGAGGGCCGATCTCGCCGGGAAGACCGGTGGGGCCGCTGCTCCGTCGCAGGCGACGCCCGATCCAGCCGCCCGAAGGATCGAGCCGGACGCCGCAAAAGAGGCGGGCCCGCCGCCCGCCCTGGGCACGAACGCGGCGGACATCCAGGCGGCCGGGACATGGGTGAAGGCACATCCGCTCGCGAGCGTGGGGCTGTGCCTGCTGGCGGGGGTGCTCGTCGGCGGCGTGTGGACACGGGGCAGAGAACGGGGCGCGGGACGATGACAGATCTGGATACCCTGGTGCGGAATGTGCGCGTGCTGCTGCGGGCCGACCTCATCATCGCCGAGATCCACCTGCGTCAGGTGGCCACCAAGTCCGGCTTCTATGCCGTGGCCGGCGTGGTCGGCGGGTTCGGCCTGGTGATGCTGGGCATCGCCGGCTTCCTCGCCCTCGAAACCCTTTATGGCCCCATCCTCGCCGCCATCATCACCGGGGGCGGGGCGCTGGTGCTGGCGGTGCTGCTCGCCCTCATTGCGGCGCAGGTGAAGCCGGGGCGGGAGCTGGGCCTCGCCAATGAGGTGCACGCCGCAGCCCTTGCGGCGGTGAACAACGACCTTCAGGTGGCGGGCGCGGGCGTGTCGCGGCTCGCCGCCTTCGTGCGCAACCCCCTCGACAGCGCGTTGCCGGCGGTGGTGCTGACGCTGCTCAACACGCTGTTGAAGGGTTTCCGCAGGAAAGAGTGAGCCCGCGCGCCGTCTTCGCGTGGACCGTCCGCGTGCGGGACTTCGCCGGCGCGGCCGGGCGCAGCCCGTGGGCCTGGCGCAACGGGATGCGGGCGTTCGCCCCAAGCCCTGAGCGTGCCCTGATCTTGCCTAAGCCGTGATCTTGCCCAAGCCCTGACCTTGCCCAAGCCTTGCCCTTGACCCGGGCATCGCGCTGCGGCACCCCGAGGTGTGCCGCCGTGCAATCCTGGGCGGACCTTGCGAGGATGCCCGATGACCGACACGCTGCCATGCCCTAGTGCGCCGCAGACCTCCGGTGCGGGCTCTGCCCCCGAAGCCACGATACCCTCCAGCTCGGCCACCCCCGCCACCCCGGCCACGCCGGACCCATCCGCGCCCCGCTGCCCGGTGGCCCATGGCGCCGCGTTCGAAGGGGTGCGGTCCCCCGCCATACCTCCCGCCACGGCGCGGGACGGCACCCAGCCGGTGATGCTGCTGACCGGCGCGTCCCGTGGCATCGGCCATGCCACGGTGAAGCTGTTTTCGGCCGCCGGCTGGCGGGTCCTCACCTGTTCGCGCCACGCGTTTCCGGACAAGTGCCCCTGGGGCGCTGGGCCGGAGGATCATTTGCAGGTGGATTTGTCGAGCCCCGCCAGCACGCTGGAGGCCATCGCGGAGGTGAAGCGACGCCTGCCCGATGGGGCGCTCCATGCCCTGGTCAACAACGCGGCCATCTCCCCCAAGGGTGAGGGCGGCTCGCGCCTCGGTACGCTGGACACGAACCTGGAGACCTGGGTGGACGTGTTCCAGGTGAATTTCTTCGCCCCCATCATCCTGGCGCGGGGGCTGGCGGCGGAGCTGGAGAAGGCGCAGGGCAGCGTGGTGAATGTCACCTCCATCGCCGGCTCGCGGGTGCATCCGTTCGCCGGGGCGGCCTATGCCACCTCCAAGGCGGCGCTGGCCGCGCTGACGCGGGAGATGGCGTCCGATTTCGGGCGGCGGGGGATCCGGGTGAATGCCATCGCGCCCGGCGAGATCGATACCGCCATCCTGTCGCCGGGCACCGAGAAGATCGTGGCGCAGATTCCCCTGCAGCGCCTGGGCACGCCTGATGAGGTGGCCAAGATCATCTATGTGCTGTGCTCGGACATCTCGTCCTATCTCAACGGCGCCGAGATCCACATCAACGGCGGACAGCACGTCTGACGCCACCCGCCCTCGCCTTCGATCGAGGGGCGGGCGGCGTGGCTCACGCGCCGCCCGCGCTTGACCGCAGGCCGCTGCCTGCGGGGCGCGCCGGTGCGCGCGGGGCACGAAAAAACCCCTCGTCCGATGGAGCGAGGGGTTTTCGTCGGCTGGGCGACGCCGTGGGGCGCCGCCATTGATCTGGAGGCGGTCCAGGCCGCCTGTTGGGCTCAGGCCGCTTGCTGCGTTCAGGCCGCCTGCTTCTTGGGCTGCACTTCGGCCGTGTAGGCGTCCATGAGCTGGTGGGTGATGCCCGACGGCGTGAAGTGCCAGTCGGCGATCGCGCCCACCGGCGTCACCTCGGCGGCGGTACCGGTCACGAAGCATTCGGTGAAGGTCGCCAGCTCCTCGGGCTTGATGTGGCGCTCGACCACCTCGATGCCGTGACGGCGGGCCAGCTCGATCACCGTCTTGCGGGTGATGCCGTTCAGGAAGCAGTCGGCGACCGGGGTATGGATCACGCCGTCCTTCACGAAGAAGATGTTGGCGCCGGTGCACTCGGCCACGAACCCGCGATAATCGAGCATCATGGCGTCGGCGAAGCCGCGCCGCTCGGCCCGGTGCTTGGAGATGGTGCAGATCATGTAGAGGCCGGCGGCCTTGGCCGTGCAGGGGATGGTTGCCGGGTCGGGACGGCGGTATTCCGCAAGGTCGAGCCGGAGGCCCTTCAGGCGCTGCTCGGGGTCGAAATAGCTCGGCCATTCCCACACCGCGATGGCGAGGTGCACCTTGTTGTGCTGGGCGGCGACGCCCATGGTCTCGCTGCCGCGCCAGGCGACCGGGCGGACATAGGCCTCGGTGAGGTTGTTCTTCTCAAGCGTCGCTTTCTTGGCGGCGGCGATCTCGGTCATGGAATAGGGGATCGTGAAGTCCAGGAGCTCGGCGGAATGGCGCAGGCGCTCCGCGTGCTCGATGGATTTGAAGATCTCGCCGCCATAGGCGCGCTCGCCCTCGAACACGGTGCTGGCATAATGCAGGCCATGGGAGAGCACATGCAGCTTGGCGTCCGCCCACGGCACGAAGGCGCCGTCGTACCAGATCCAGCCGTCGCGCTGATCGAAGGGGACACCGGGTGCACTCATGTTCTTCGCTCCTTTTCCGGCCGCGTCGTCCGCGCGGCTTCCTCCCGCGTCGTCCGCCGAAGGCATGGCCTTCTCGGCCTGATGCCTTTGCAGCGCTCGTTCGCGGGAATATCTTTACGCCGGCTCCAAAGCATGGCAACCGGCCTGTCATGTCGCGAAAGGATCGATCACCTTCTTGCTCGACGGCGACCGATCATTTCGCGAAACTGGTTTTCTAAGTAACGATCGCATCGAAAAAGTCAATATGGCTGACATAAACACCGCTCTCGCGCCGGCTGATCCCGCTGCGCGCACCGGGTCGGACGAGGTCCGGGACGGTGTGCCTCTGGTGGATCTGATCGAGCTTTTATTCTTTGCTTACAGGGACTTCGTCGGAGATCCCGACGAGATCCTCGCGCCCATCGGCTTCGGCCGGGCTCACCACCGTGTGATCCACTTCGTGAATCGCAACCCCGGTATGCGTGTCGCGGACCTGCTCGACATCCTCCAGATCACCAAGCAGAGCCTTGGCCGGGTGCTGCGCGAGCTGGTGGACGGGGGCTTCGTGGAGAGCCGGGCCGGGGCCTCCGACCGTCGCCAGCGTCTTTTGTATCCGACCGAGAAGGCCGAGCAGCTCGCCCGCGACTTCGTCGGCATCCAGAGCCGGCGCATCGCCCGCGCCCTCGACGCCTGCGGGCCGGGTTCCGAGGAAACGGTGCGCCGCTTTCTTCTCGCCATGATCGATCCTGAGGATCGCGCGTCCGTGGAGCGCCTGATTCAGCGGGCCGACCGCGCACGCCGGGCGCGTGGCGGCTGAGCGGGCGGCCGGTCGGGCTTGACGCCGGCGGCTTGCGCCGTGCACAGCCGGGGCGAGGCACGGCCAGCCGCCGCGCGGGCCGGGCCTGGGACGGCACGAACATGTGGGGAGCGCCGTGATGTCCGATCCGACCATCGAGACCAGCCCTGATCCGCGGGCCGTGCCGCAATTGCCGGACGACGTGCCTCACCTTTTGGTGGTGGACGACGACAATCGCATCCGTACCCTGCTCTCGCGCCTGCTGATCGAGAACGGTTACCGCGTCACCACCGCCGCCAACGCCGCCGAGGCGCGCGGCCGGCTGGAAGGCCTCACCTTCGATCTGCTGGTGCTGGACGTGATGATGCCCGGCGAGAGCGGGCTCGACCTTGCCCGCGCCCTGCGCGAGACCTCGGCGGTGCCGATCCTGATGCTGACCGCCCGTGCCGAGACCGAGGACCGCATCACCGGCCTCGAGGCGGGGGTGGACGACTATCTGGCCAAGCCGTTCGAGCCCCGCGAGCTGCTGCTGCGCATCGGCTCCATCCTGAAGCGGGCGCTGCCGGCGCCGCAGAAGGCCATCGAGAGCGTGCGCTTCGGCGATTTCATCTTCCATCTGGAGCGCGGCGAATTGTCCCGTGAGGGCGAGATCGTGCGTCTGACCGAGCGCGAGCGCGACATGCTGCGCACCCTGGCGGAGGAGCCCGGCGAGACGGTGCCGCGCCTGGCCCTGGCGGGTGGCGGCGCCACCAGCGAGCGGGCCGTGGATGTGCAGGTGAACCGCCTGCGCCGCAAGCTGGAGCGCGACCCGGCCAATCCGATCTACCTGCAGACCGTGCGTGGCATCGGCTATCGGCTGGTGGTTACCCCTTGAGCCTGGTGCACTGCAGCCTGTCGGGCCTTGGTCGCGCGGTCGGTTTCCTGCGCGAGGCGAACCACCGTTTTGCCCAATGGTTCAACCGGGTGACGCCGAAGGGGCTCTACCCGCGCTCGCTGCTCATCATCGTGACGCCCATGGTGCTGCTGCAATCGGTGGTAGCGTTCGTGTTCATGGAGCGCCACTACAACACGGTGACGCGCCGGCTGTCGGCGGCCGTCAGCCAGGACATTTCGGCGGTGGTGGCGCTTTACGGCGCCCTGCCCGCCACCGATGACCATGCCCTCCTGCGGCGCATCGCCTGGCGCGACCTTCAGCTCAACGTGGCGGTGTTGGCTCCCGATCCGCTGCCGCCGCCAGGGCCCAAGCCCTTCTTTTCCGTGCTCGACAGCGCCTTGTCCCGCGAGATCGGGCAAAAGGTGAGCCGGCCGTTCTGGATCGACACGGTGGGCCGCTCCAACCTGATCGAGGTGCGGGTGAAGATGGATGACGCGGTGCTGCGCATCTTCGCCCAGCGCAACACCGCCTATGCCTCCAACTCCCACATCTTCCTTCTGTGGATGGTGGGCACCTCGCTGGTGCTGCTCACCGTGGCCATCTTGTTCCTGCGCAACCAGATCCGGCCCATCGAAAATCTGGCGGACGCGGCCGAGGCGTTCGGCAAGGGGCGGGACGTGGAGAATTTCCGGCCCCGCGGCGCGCGGGAGGTGCGGCGGGCGTCGGTGGCGTTCCTGGAGATGAAGCGGCGCATCGAGCGGCAGATCGAGCAGCGCACCACCATGCTGGCGGGTGTCTCCCATGACATGCGCACCATCCTGACGCGCTTCAAGTTGGAGCTGGCCTTCCTGCCGGACAATGCCGACACCGCCGCCCTCAAGAAGGACGTGGATGAACTCCAGGGCATGTTGGAGGCCTATCTTGCCTTCGCTCGCGGTGATCCGGGCGAGCAGACCTCGCTCACCGACATGGGGGCCCTCATCGAGGATCTGCGGCAGAATGCGGAGCGCGACGGCGCCACCGCGCGCGCAAGCTTCATGGGGCCGCCGCTGGTGGAGGTGAAGGGCGAGCAATTGAAGCGCTGCATCGGCAATCTCGTGAACAATGCGGTGCGCCATGCGGACACGGTCGAGATCTCCGGCACCCGCGACGCCCGCTGGCTGATCGTGAACGTGGACGACGACGGGCCGGGCATTCCGGAGGCCAAGCGCGACGAGGTGTTCCGTCCGTTCCTGCGGCTCGACGATGCGCGCAACCAGGACGAGGGCGGTTCCGGCCTCGGCCTTGCCATTGCCCGCGACGTGGCGCGCACCCATGGCGGCGACATCGTTCTCGCCGACAGTCCCCTCGGCGGCCTGCGCGCAACGGTGCGCATCCCGGTGTGAAGGCCCGGCGGGTGGCGGCCGATCCCCGCGCGGATCGGCCACGCTCGCGCTGCGTCACCCGGACGCGATGGCGGGGCGGGGAAAAGGGCCTGATTCGGTATGCGCCCGTACGCCCGCGCTTTCCGTCCCCTGTTTTGGGCCGCTTGCCTTCACAATTGCACACGGCAACGACTTTCGGAGGGGGGAGCGACCTTGCGGAGCCTAGACGCGGGCATCAAAAGCGCTAAGTTCTCGCCCGCCCGCGGATCAGCGCTCCGCGGGCGATGAAACCGCCGTGTCGAGTCGTCCCGAGCTTCCCACTCCGGTTTCCCGCCGCTTGCTCACCTATCGCTGAAGGACGCTGAGATCGTGAACGACAGCCATTCCCATACGTCGCATCTGTCGCTGGCCAAGGACAAGATCAAGGTCCTGCTTCTCGAAGGCGTGAACGACAGCGCTGTGGAGATGATGACGTCCGCCGGCTACAGCAACCTCACGCGCCTCTCCAAGGCGCTGGAAGGCGACGCGCTGCTGGAGGCGGTGAAGGGGGTGCACGTTCTGGGCATCCGCTCGCGGACCCATGTCACCGCCAAGGTGCTGGAGGCCGCCGACCGGCTGATCGCGGTGGGCTGCTTCAGCGTCGGCACCAATCAGGTGGAGCTCGACGCCTGCCGGGTCCACGGCATCCCGGTGTTCAACGCGCCCTTCTCCAACACGCGCAGCGTGGCCGAGCTGGTGATCGGCGAGATCGTCATGCTGCTGCGCCGCATTCCCTCGCGCTCGGCCGCCGCGCACAAGGGGCTGTGGGACAAGTCCGCCACCAACAGCTACGAGGTGCGCGGCAAGACGCTCGGCATCGTCGGCTACGGCAACATCGGCTCGCAGCTCTCCTACCTGGCCGAAGCCATGGGCATGCGGGTCATCTTCTATGATGTGGTCGACAAGCTGCGCCTCGGCAACACCGAACCCACGGCGAGCCTGAAGGACCTGCTGGCGCAGAGCGACGTGGTGAGCCTGCATGTGCCCGAGACGCAGTCGACCCACAACATGATCGGTCGCGAGGAGATCGCGGCCATGAAGCCGGGCTCCTATTTCATCAACAACAGCCGCGGCACCGTGGTGGACCTCGATGCCCTCGCCGAGGCCCTGCGCGAAGGCCGCCTCCTGGGCGCCGCCGTGGACGTGTTCCCGGTGGAGCCGCGCGCCAATGGCGAGCTGTTCGTCTCGCCGCTGCAGGGGCTGGAGAATGTCATTCTCACCCCGCACATCGGCGGCTCCACCCTGGAGGCGCAGGAGCGCATCGGCTCCGAGGTGGCGCGCAAGCTCCTCGACTATAGCGACACCGGCTCCACCGTGGGCGCGGTGAACTTCCCGCAGGTGCAGCTTCCCGCGCGCCCGCTCGGCACCCGCTTTATCCAGGTGCAACGCAACCTGCCGGGCATGCTCGGCCGGCTGAACGAGGTGCTGGCGCGGCACTCGGTCAACATCGCCGCCCAGTATTATGAGACCTATGCCGACGTCGGCTATGTGGTGCTCGATGCCGATGCCTCGGCCGCCGACAGCCAGCGGGTGCTTGAGGATATCCGTGCCCTGGAGGGCACCATCCGCGCCCGCCTGCTTTATGAACACAAGGTCTGAGCGGATCTGATCCCCATGCTGCGGCCGGACGCTCGTGACGAGCGCTCCGGCCGCACGCATTTTGGGGGCCTGCCCACGGCGGAGACCTGCGATGCGGGAGGTCGCGACCGGCCCGCGCGGCGCGGTTGGCGCCGAACCTGCATGGACGCGCTGACGACCCGGTCGCCGGGGCCTTTCGCGACAAAACGGTAGGCATGGCGCCGGCTCATGTATGGAAACGCGCGCGCCATGACCGATAACGAGCAATGGGTCATCTGGAACGGCTCGCTGGGCATCCTCGACATGGTGAGCATCGGCCGGTTCGAGGATGGGGAGGCGGGTCGCAGCGCCTTCCTGGCGCCGCCCTATGACATCGTCGGGCCGTTCAGCTTCGATGAGCTGGAACGCGAGGGGCGGATCGCGTTCGCGGCCTGCCTCGTCATGTCGCGCCAGCGCTGGAAGCGCGATCAGGTGGAGCTGCGCCTGGAGGCGCAGCGCGCGCGCCGGGCCTTCATGTTCCCGCCCGACCCGCGGGACGATGCCCGTGCCCACCGCGAGACCCTGGAATTGCCCCTGGACGGCGCCCTGGAGGTGGTGCAGGTCAATGCCGCCTTCCGACGCCTCGCCAAGTCGGCGCATCCCGATGCCGGCGGCAGCGATGCCCTTTACCGGCGCATCGCCGAGGCCCGCGACGCCTTGCTCGCCCTGCTCGCCGCGGTGTCGTGAAGCGCCGGCGGGGCGTGCACCAGCCCCGCCCGGTCTGGACTGCGGTGTCATCGGGCAAGCCCGCGCCCCAAGCCCAAGCCCGCGCCCCAAGCCCGCGCCCCAAGCCCGCCAGCCTGTGGCTTGCGGCGCCTGGGAGCGGTGGTTCGGGGTCAGGGATCGTTGCGCCAGTTGAGGCGGGCCACCACGGTGTAGCGCAGGAACTGCGTCAGCGAGCCTTCCATGAGCAAGGCAATGCCGAGCCGGGCGCCGGCCGCCATGCCCGCCATGGCCAGCGGCCACGATAAGGCGAACAGCGAGCCGGCGGTGAGACCCTGGCCGATGGTGCAGCCGCCGCACAGGATGCCGCCGGCCCCCATAAGGACTGCGCCGAGCAGGTGGCGTTTCATCTCGCGCGGGTCGTCGAACGCCTCCCAGCGGAACAGGTCGGCGCGCCGGGCCGCGATGAAGGCTCCGAGCGCCACGCCGAAGACGCTGCCGGCACCGAACTCCGCGAGGCTTTCGCGCTCGAACAGCAGGCCGAACAGGCTGCGCGCCACTGGCGACACGAAGGTGAGGCTCTGGGGGGCGCTGGGGTGGGCGAACTCGTCCACGAGCACGGTGGTGGCGAGCCAGCCGGCCACCACGCCGAGACCGAGCACCAGGCCCGCCGTCATCAGGCGCGGCGCGCGCCGCAGCCGCTTGTCCATCACCGCCATCGTGACGAGGCCGAGGGCGGACAGGCCCGCCAGCCACGCTCGGATGTCGTGCCCGGCGAGGCGGCCCAGCAGGGAGGGCAGATCCGCCCGGGTGCCCGATGGGACGGCGATGGCGATGCGCTCCAGCCCGTCGACGCGGATGCCGGCGAAGATACCGCGCAGGGTCGCATAGGCCACGGCGCCGAACACCAGGAGCACCACCAGGCTGCGCAGGTCGCCGGAGCCGAGCCGCACCAGCGAGCCGAAGGCGCAGGTGCCCACCAGCGCCATGCCGAGCCCGAACAGCAGGCCGCCCAGGAGGATGCCGAGCCATGGCAGCGCCGCCGGCACGTAATTGGTATGCTCCGGCGCGAGGATGCCGGCGGTGACCAGGAGTTGGGTGCCGGCGATGGCGAGGCCCAGAGCGAGGCCGAACACCTTCATGCGCCGCCAGTCGTGCCCCACCATGGCGTCCTCGAGGGCGCCGAAGGTGCACAGCCGCGCCCGGAACACACAGAAACCCGCGAGGCCTCCGACCAGCAGACCTGCGAGCGCAGCCCACCAGGGGCTTGAAAGGTCCATGGCGCCGCCTCCTCCCTTGAGCCTTTCCGCTGAACAGAGGTTCACCGGAAAGGCTCTAACGATTTGTTTTTTGGCAATTCCGTGCGCAAGAGACAGACACGCTCTTGCTGAAATTGCGGGCGCTGCCGGCGCGGGACGTGGCGTTGCGTCCCTTAGCGGCACGGCGCGATTGGCCGGCTATTTTTCTCCGCTGCGCGCGGTTCCGCAATAGATGTCGTAGATCACCGAGATAACGCGGCGCACATCATCATTGGCGAGGCTGTAATAGATGGCCTTGCCCTCGCGCCTTGTGGTCACCAGCCCGTCGAGGCGCAGCCGCGCCAATTGCTGGGACACGGTGGGCTGGCGCAGGGACAGGATGTTTTCCAGCTCCGTCACCGAAAGCTCCCGCTCGGCCAGGAGGCACAGCAGCAGCAGCCGGTTCTCGTGGGAGAGGGCCTTCAGGAAGTCGCTGGCCTTGCGCGCGTTGCGCATGAGCTGATCGAGCTCGGGAGAAATCTCCGGGCCTTCGCGCAGCTCGTCCGCGATCCGCGTGGACACGATGGGCGGCATATCTTGAACCTCTTGTCTCTCGACGGTGGCCCCCGGCCTCATGGCCGGGCCGGTGCGAGCCGTGCCGTCAACGCACCGATGAGACCCCAGAACGCTTCATCCGAAGCATAACCCGTAATGCGCCCCACTTCGTGGCCGTCTTCCACCAGCACGAAGGTGGGCGTGAACCGCACCGGGGCCGCAAGCGCGACGTCGCGGGGCGGCCCTTGCGAAACATCGACCCGGCGCAAGGGCGCGCGCCGGCCCTCGTCGGTCTTGCCATAGAGCGGCGCCACGTCCCGCTCGAACCTCTGGCAATAGACGCAGCCCTTGCGCTCGAACACCACGAGTTCACCCGCCCGCGCGGGACCCGTGCCGGCGATGGCGAACACGAGAGCCAGCAGGAGCGCCGGCACGACGGCAAGGGAGCGGGCGCGAGGCGTCATTCCACGGCCTTTATGTGCGATTTTGCTTCTCATATAATCGCATTCGCATATATCTTGATCAAGAGAAGAAGCTGCGGCGGGTCAACGCAGCGGGCGGCGCGCGGCGGGTCTTCCGAACCGCGTCCGAGAACGTGCATGGGGAGGACCATGTCGCTGGAGATCAGCCTGCCCGGTGCCTTTCTGGCCGGGCTCCTGTCGTTCGCCTCGCCCTGCGTGCTGCCGCTGGTGCCGGCCTATCTCGGCTTTCTCACCGGCGTCGCCGGGCCGGCGGGAGCAGAGGCCGCGCCGCCGCGGGCTCGCGTGCTTGGCGCCGCGCTGCTGTTCGTGCTCGGTTTCTCCACCGTGTTCATCCTGCTCGGCGCCACCGCCTCCGGCCTCGGGCAACTGCTGATGCGGCATCTGGAGGCGCTGACCCTGGTTTCCGGCGCACTGCTGGTGGTGTTCGGCCTGCATATGAGCGGCCTGCTGCGCATTCCGCTCTTGTATCGGCAGGCGCGGTTCGACGCGGTGGCGACGCCGGCCGGGCTCCTCGCGCCGTTCGGGATCGGGCTGGCGTTCGGCTTCGGCTGGTCGCCGTGCGTCGGACCGGTGCTCGCCGCCATCCTCATGGTGGCGGGGGCGGAAGCGTCGGTCGGCAAGGGCATGGCGCTGCTGGCGGTCTATGCGGCGGGCATCGGCATCCCATTCCTCATCGCCGCCGCCTTCACCGGACCGTTCCTCGCCTGGGCGCGATCGGCCCGGCGCCGGCTCGGCCTGGTGGAGAAGGTGGCGGGTGGCCTGCTGATCCTGACCGGCATCGCCTTCATGACCGGCTTCATGCCCCAGCTCGCCCAATGGCTGCTCGACGGCCTGCCGGCGCTGGGCGCCATCGGCTAAAGCCGGCGCCTGGCGCCATGGGAATTTTTTGGCGCCACTGGCGATCGGACTCGGCGGCGGCGCGACAGCGGAGACTGGATCATGCGGCCCTCATTGCCCATCACCCGGAGGGGTCTGTTCCGCGGCGCGGCCAGCCTTGCCACACTCGCCATGGCCGAGGGCACCGCCAGCGCCGCGCCCCGCCTCGGCGACGACGGGCTCTATACCCAGGATTGGTATGTGGAAAGCTTCCTGGATCTGGGCGAGGATCTTGCGACCGCCACCAGGAGCGGCCGCCATTTCGCCCTGCAATGGAGCCAGCGCGGCTGTTCCTATTGCCGGGAATTGCACACGGTCTATTTCGCCGATCCCGCCATCGCCGACCCTATCCGCGCGGCGTTCGACATCGTCCATCTCGACCTGTTCGGGGCGCGGCAGGTGACGGATTTCGAGGGTGCGCGCCTCAGCGAGAAGGCGTTCGGCCAGAAGGCGCGCATCCGCGCCACGCCCACCTTCCAGTTCTTCGCCTTGGAGGACGGCCGGGCGAAGGAAGTGGCGCGCCTGCCGGGCCTTCTGCCCCGTGGGGAGTTTTCCGCCATGTTCCGCTACGTGGCGGAGGGCGCCTATGCGAGCGGCACCTTCGACGCCTATCTGGCGCGCGCGGCCGACAAGCGCGGCTGAAACAAAAAGGCGGCCCCGCGTATCTGCGGGGCCGTGAAGGTCAACCACGCTCAGAGGACGGCGCGGCCCTATTTCACCGGCCGGTTCACCGGTGATTGCGGATCGAACAGATAGGCCACCACGTCGGCGATCTGCTGTTCGCTCAGCACCCCGTTGTGCCCGAAGCGGGGCATGGACGAGCAGGCAAACACCGCCTGGGCGTTGTAGACCTTGGCGAAGGCGGCCCTGGCATCCTCGGGCGCGAACTTGCGGTCGGCGCCATAACGGGCAAGGCTTGGCCCCAGCGTGCCGTAGCTCACTTCCCTGGGGTCCATCTGATGGCAGGCATAGCAATTGCCGCCGCTCACCGTGCCGGGTGGGTCGGAGAACTGGCCGCCACGCCCGTTCTGCGCCACCTTCTCGCCCGCCTTCCAGTCGCCGATGATGCGGCCTTGCGGATAGGTCACCGTCTTCGCCTCGCGGGCCATGATGGCCTGCGCTTGTTGCGGCGAGGGCTGGTTCCGCGTCTGCGAGCAGACCAGCAGGGTTTCGTCGGGGATGAGGCGCGCGCCCCAGCCCTCGGGCAGCTTGGTGAAACTCGCTTTCACGGCCGTATCCACCACCTGCGGCGGCGCCGGCGGGATCTGCTGCGCCAGCGCCGCGCCGGGTGCGAGCAGGGCCGCTGCGATGACAAGGGTTTTCATGGCTCTCCTCCCTCAGCGCTTGATGGATGGCACGTTGATCGTTCCGCCCGCCGCCTGGGTGTTCAGGAACACGGTGAGGGCGGTGACCACTTCCGATCCGTAGTCGGGCGGGGGCATGCGCATCTGGCGATAGCAGTCCCACAAACGGTGCTGCATGGTGCGCAGCGCGCTTTGGGAGACGCGGTAGGTCGGCCAGGAACTCATGGTGTCCTGGGCGTCCTTGCCCGGCTTGTCGAGCTGCGGCAGCGCCTGCAGCCGAATGCGCTTGCCGGCGTCCGCATGGCAGGTGGAGCAGGAAAAGTCATTGATGGACGCGCGGCGGAAGAACAGCGCCTCGCCCAGTGCGTAGGCCTCCTTCTCCTTGGGATGGGCGAGCGGGGTCGCGATCTTCATGCCGTTGGACCTGTTGGCGATGAAGGCGACAAGATCCTCCATGTCAGAGCCGCGCCCCGGCCCGGAAAAGGGCTTGGCGACGATGGGTTTGGTGTCGAGGCCCTGGAGCTTCTCCATGCACCAGATGAGGCGCTGCTCCAGGTCCATCACCTGGTCGGCGTCGGCGAAATAGCGCGGGAGCGTGGCATAGGCGCCCTCCAGCCGGCCCGGCCCCTGTCCGAGGTCACAGGTTTCGAGCGAGACCTTCCTGGCGCCCCTGGGCTCGGCCCACAGCGCTTCGCCCCGGTCCACCGCGAGGTAGCCGGGATTGGCCATGGGGTCGTTGATCATGGCGCGATAGCGCTCGATCTCCTTCTCGCTTGCATCGTCCTGGGCGCTGGCACAGGTCAGCGGCGCCAATACGAGCGCGAGCGCACACAAGGCTGCGCGAAACCGGATTTTGGGTCGCATGTCTCCTCCCGGATACTGGCGGGGCCGACCTGCGGACCTGCTGGCGAGGTCCTTGACGCGATGGGCCGTCCGAGCCGCCGGATCGAGCATGATAGGAATGTTCGATCGGCGGATAGGAGCTACTTTACATTCAAAAAAATCGATATCACAATATGTGAATTGATCGCCGGCGAGAGAAAACGCGCCGGATGAATCAAACAATCAAAATAATAGCTTATGGCCCGTAATCCGGGTCGTTGGGGAGGAGACGCATGACCTTTCACCACGACGCCACCCGTGTGCCCAGCCGCCGCCGGGCGCTCCAGATGGCGGGTGTCGCGGCGCTCGCCGCCGTGCTCGCCCCGCGCCTGAGCCGCGCCACCGAGGCCCAGGTGGCGGACGAGATGAAGGCCCTGTTCGGCGGCAAGACCATGGGCGAGGGCAAGATCAAGCTTGATCTGCCGGAGATCGCGGAAAATGGTCTGGTGGTGCCCATCAATATCGATGTGGAAAGCCCGATGAGCGAAACGGACTTCGTCAGATCGGTGCATGTGTTCGCCGACGGCAATCCTTTGCCGCAGGTGGTCACCTATCATTTCACGCCCGAGAGCGGAAAGGCCTCCGCCTCCACCCGCATGCGCCTTGCCCAGACGCAGAATGTGATCGCGGTGGCGGAGATGTCGAGCGGCGCGCTGTATTCGGCGAAAGCGCAGGTGAAAGTCACCATCGGCGGCTGCGGCGGCTGATCCGTCCCGCCGTTTCAAGACGACGCGAGCGGAAACCGCCGCGCGATAACAATCTGGAGGAACCCCATGGCCATCAAGTCCACGCCCCGCGTGCGTGTGCCCGCCCAAGCGAAGTCCGGCGAGATCGTCGAGATCAAGACCCTCATCTCCCACGAGATGGAGAGCGGCCAGCGCAAGGATGCGTCCGGCAAGAGCGTGCCGCGCGACATCATCAATACGTTTCAGGCGTCCTTCAACGGCAAGCCGTTCTTCACCGCCGAATGGTTTCCCTCCATTTCGGCCAATCCGTTCCAGTCGTTTTTCTACAAGGCGAAGGAAAGCGGCGCGTTCACCTTCTCCTGGAAGGACGACCAGGGCGGCGAGCAGACGGCCACCGCCAAGCTCACCGTCGCCTGACGCCGCCGGGCGCCTTTGGGCCTGTTTCCACCGATCAAGGGTTTCCCACGCCGGATCGCGCGCCGATCCGGCGGCGGATTGCCCTTGCCTCGCCACCATTCGCCTGGGCCTGAGCCCTGTCTGAGGGACGCGCGACACCCATGATCTCACGACGCGATTTTCTGGCCGCCGGAACGGCGCTCGCCTCCCTGCTCGCCGCCGGCGGGGCCGGGTTCGCCCAGGCGGTGGACACCGGTAAGCTCACCGAGGCCGAGCTGCTGCGCTTCGGCACGCCCGGCACCTTCACCATTCTCCATCTCACAGACATCCACGCCCAATTGATGCCGCTCTATTTCCGCGAGCCGTCCGTCAATCTGGGCGTGGGCGCGGCGCGGGGCCTGCCGCCCCACCTCACCGACGGTGCTTTCCTCGACTATTTCAAGCTCAGGCCCGGCACCCGCGATGCCTATGCCATGACAGCGCAGGATTTCACCGCGCTCGCCCGCGCCTATGGCCGCATGGGCGGCGCCGACCGCATGGCGCGCCTGGTCAAGGCGATCCGCGCCGAGCGCGGCGCCGACAAGGTGCTGGTGCTCGATGGCGGTGACGGCCTGCAAGGCTCCTGGTCCGCCTTGCAGACCAAGGGCGAGGACATGGTGAAGGTGTTCTCCGCCTTGGGCCTCGACGCCATGGTGGGCCATTGGGAATTCACCTATGGCGCCGACCGGATGATGGCGTTGAAGGAGACGGCGCCCTTCGCCTTCCTGGCGCAGAACGTGCGCTCCATCGAATGGCAGGAGCCGGTGTTCGATGCCGCCAGGATGTTCGAGAAGGGCGGGGCCAGGGTGGCGGTGATCGGCCAGGCCTTCCCGCGCACGCCCATTTCCAATCCGCGCTGGATGATTCCCGATTGGGAATTCGGCATCCGCGAGGAGGATATGCAAAAACAGGTGGATGCGGCCCGCGCCGATGGCGCGGACGCGGTGGTGGTGCTCTCCCACAACGGTTTCGACGTGGACCGCAAGATGGCGTCCCGCGTGAGCGGCATCGACGTGATCCTCACCGGCCACACCCATGATGCCATGCCGGCGGTGGTGGAGGTGGGCAAGACACTGCTGGTGGCCACCGGCTCCCACGGCAAGTTCATCTCCCGCCTCGACCTTGATGCGAAGGACGGGAAAGTCACCGGCTACAGGTTCCAGCTCATCCCCGTGTTCTCGGACGCGATCACGCCCGATCCGGAGATGGAGAAGCTGGTGGCGCAGGTGCGCGCGCCCTATGCGGCGGCGCTCGCCCGCGAGGTGGGGCGCACCGACAGCCTTCTCTATCGGCGCGGCAATTTCAACGGCACCTTCGACGACATGATCTGCGACGCGCTGCTGAAGGAGCGCGACGCCGAGATCGCCCTTTCCCCCGGTTTCCGCTGGGGTGGAACCCTGCTGCCGGGCGATCCCATCACGTTCGAGGCCATCGCCAACGCCACCGCCATTACCTATCCCGCCTGCTACCGCAATACGATGACCGGCCGGCAGCTCAAGGATGTGCTGGAGGACGTGGCCGACAACATCTTCCACCCCGATCCCTATTTCCAGGGCGGCGGCGACATGGTGCGGGTGGGGGGCGTCGGCTACGCCATCGACGTCTCGAAAGGCGTCGGCCAGCGCATTTCCGGCCTCACCTTCCTGAAGACCGGAAAGCCGGTGGAGGCGGACAAGAGCTACACCGTCGCCGGCTGGGCCTCGGTGGCGCAGAATGTGGAAGGCCCGCCCATCTGGGATGTGGTGGAGCGCTATGTCGCCGACACCAGGACCGTCACCGTCACCCCCAACAGCGCGGTGAAAGTCACCGGTGCCTGAGATCGCGCGCGCCGACGGCGCGGTGTCGCCAATATATTCAAACTTGCGAATTAAAGAATATCAGGGAGGACGGCATGTCCACACAGAACGGGTCCGGAAGCCGTGGACCTGAACACGCGTCCCCCGGAAGGGCGGGGTCCATCCTCTCCCGGCGCCGCTTCCTCGCCGCGGCGGGGATGGGGGCCGGCGCCGCAGCGGCGGGGGCCGGGTCGGCCTTCGGCGGCGCCGTCGCGGCAGCCGGCCCGGACCCCAATATCGTGCCGGTGCCCGAGTGGACGAAGATGCTGGGCGCGGGGGTGAACGCCAACCCCTATGGCAAGCCCTCGGTCTTCGAGAAGGACGTGGTGCGCCGGGAAGTGGACTGGCTGACCGCCAGCCATGAAAGCTCGGTCAGCTTCACCCCGCTCTATGCGCTCGACGGCGTCATCACGCCCAATGGCCTGTGCTTCGTGCGCCACCATGGGGGCGAGGCGGAGATCGACCCCGACAAATACCGGCTGATGATCCACGGCATGGTGGACCGGCCCCTGGTCTTCACCCTGGAGGACATCAAGCGCATGCCGGGGCGGGTGAACCGGGCCTATTTCCTGGAATGCGCGGCGAATTCCGGCATGGAGTGGCGCGGCGCGCAGCTCAATGGCTGCCAGTTCACCCATGGCATGATCCACAACGTCTTTTACACCGGCGTGCCGCTGAAGACCCTGCTCGACATGGCCGGGGTCAATCCCAAGGGCAAATGGGTGCTGGCCGAGGGGGCGGATGCGGCGGTGATGACCCGCTCCATCCCGCTCGAAAAGGCCATGCAGGATTGTCTCGTCGCCTTCGCCATGAACGGCGAGGCGCTGCGCCCCGAGCAGGGCTATCCGGTGCGGCTCGTGGTGCCCGGCTGGGAAGGCAACATGTGGGTCAAATGGCTGCGTCGCCTCAAGGTGGGCGACCAGCCGTGGCAGCAGCGGGAAGAGACGTCCAAATACACCGACCTTCTGGCGGACGGTCGCTCCCGCCGCTTCACCTTCGTGATGGATGCGAAATCAGTGGTGACGAGTCCGAGCCCCCAGGCGCCACTGAAGCTCAAGGGGCCGAATGTGATGTCCGGCATCGCATGGTCCGGCCGCGGCACCATCCGGCGGGTGGATGTGTCGCTGGATGGCGGGCGCAACTGGACCACGGCCCGCATCGAGGGGCCCGCCATGCCGATGGCCATGACCCGTTTCTATCTCGATTTCGACTGGTCCGGGCAGGAACTGATGGTGCAGTCCCGCGCCATGGACGACAGCGGCTATGTGCAGCCCACCAAGGCCGAGCTGAGAGCCGTGCGCGGCACCAATTCCATCTATCACAACAACGGCATCCAGACCTGGCTGGTGCGCGGCAACGGGGAGACGGAAAATGTGGAAGTCGGCTGAAGCGCTTCTCGCCGTGGCGGTGGCGGGCGCCGTCGGTCTGGCGGTGCTGCCCGCCGGCGCCGATCCCGCCGCCCCCGCCGAGCCCGGCACGGCGGCGCAGAAGACGGGGGAGACGGGCAAGCTTCAGCAGGCGGTGAACGTGCCGGCACCCGGCCCCGCGCCTGCCTCCGCGCCCGCCTCCGCGCCCGCCTCCGCTCCGGTGATCGGCCTCGGCCGCACGGCCCTGCCGGAGGAGATCGCCGCCTGGAACATCGATGTGCGGCCCGATGGCGAGGGCCTGCCCGCCGGCGCGGGGTCCGTGAGGCGCGGCGAAGACCTCTTCCTGCAGAACTGCGCCACCTGCCATGGCGAGTTTGGCGAGGGCGCCGGCCGCTGGCCGGTGCTGGCGGGCGGGCGCGGCACGCTGCAATCCGACCGGCCGGAAAAGACCATCGGTTCGTTCTGGCCCTATGCCTCGACGGTGTTCGATTATGTCCGCCGGGCCATGCCCTTCGGCAACAACCAGTCGCTGACGGCGGACGATACCTATGCCATCGTCGCCTATCTGTTGAACCTCAATGATCTGGTGCCGGAAGACTATGTGCTGTCGAAGGACAATTTCCCCAAGGTGGAGTTGCCCAACCAGCCAAATTTCTTCGACGACGACCGCGAGACCGCTGAAAAGGCGTTCTGGAAGAACGACCCATGCATGGCCGACTGCGCGGGCGCGGTGCATGTGACCGCCCGCGCCCAGGTCCTGAACGTGACCCCCGATGCCGACCCGCCCAAAGGCAATCTGGAATGATGAACGCGGCTTGCCACGTCCGGTGTCCACCGGACCGATGCCGGTTGAAGATCCGTTCCGCGTGGGCCGCCGGGTGATAAGCTTAAGACAAAGGCGCGCAAAGCGCTGGAAGTGGGAGGAGACGATGCCGCATTTTGACCGCCGGGCCTTCCTCGGCACCATGGCCCTGGCCGGAGCCCTTCCGGTGGCCGCGGAGGCCGCACAAAACCTGCTCCAGACAAAGGACATCGCCAAGGAGGCGGACACCGCCTGCCTCTATCACTGCGACTATGGCGACCCTAACCGGTTCGCCCAGACCCTCAACAACATCAGCAATCATTATGCGGCCTACGGCGCCGATCCCTTCGCCATCCAGATCGCGCTGGTCGCCCATGCGGGCGGCGTGAAATTCTTCCTCGACAGCCTCGACGGCACCCTATGGGAGAAAGAAACGCTGGACCCGCAGCTGGCGGAGAAGACAGACGCGCTCTCCAAGAACGGGCTGAAGGTCTATCTGTGCAGCTTCACCTTCGAGCGCAACAAGATCCCCCATGAGAAGGCCCGCACGGCACCCTACATCGCCTTCGTCCCGTCGGGCGTGGCGACGGTCGGGGCCTTGCAGAACAAGGGCTTCGCTTACCTCAAGGTCGGTTGAGCCGATGGCGCTCACCCGTCGCGCCCTGCTCGGGGCCGGGGCACTCTCGCTGCTGCCGGTGGCCGCGCCCGCGGTGCTGGGGCGGGCGCGGGCGCGCGTGGTGGTGGTCGGCGGCGGGGCGGGGGGCGCCTCCGTCGCGCGCGCCCTCGCGGCCGATGGCGCCGGCGCGCTCGCGGTGACGGTGGTGGAACCGCGTCCGGCATACACGGCGTGCTTTCGCTCGAACCTGTATCTGGGCGGCCTCGTGCCGTTCGACAGCCTGGTGCACGCCTATGACGGTCTGGCGCGGGCCGGCGTCGCCGTGGTGCCGCAGGCCGCCGGCGCCATCGACCGGGACCGGCGCGAGGTGGTCCTCGCCGATGGGGGGCGTCTGGCCTATGACCGGCTCGTTCTCTCCCCCGGCATCGCGCTGGACTATGATTGCGTTCCCGGCTGGAGCCAGGCGGCCGAGGAGATCATGCCCCACGCCTGGACCGGCGGGGCGCAGACGCGGCTTCTGCGCCGCAAGTTCGATGCGGTGCCCGACGGGGGCGTCATCGTCATCATCGCCCCGCCCAATCCCTATCGCTGCCCGCCGGCGCCCTATGAGCGCGCCTCCCTGATGGCGCAGCGGCTGAAAGCGACCGGGCGCGGCCGCGCCAAGATCTTCATCATCGACCCCAAGGACAAATTCTCGAAGCAGGGCCTGTTCCAGGAGGGATGGGAGGCCCGCTACCCCGGCATGATCGAGTGGATGGCGCCCGACATCGCCGACGGCCTGAAGTCGGTCGATCCGAAGACCGGCACCGTGGTGACCGGCTTCGAGACCTACGCCCATGCCGACCTCGTCAATGTCATTCCGGCCCAGAGCGCGGGCGCCATCGCGCGGGCGGCGGGGCTCGCCGACCGGTCCGGCTGGTGCCCCATCGATGGAGGAAGCATGGTCTCGCGCATGGACCCGAACGTCTTCATCCTGGGCGATGCCGCCATTGCCGGAGACATGCCCAAGTCGGCCTTCGCCGCCAACAGTCAGGCCCATGTGGCGGCACGGGCGGTGCGCGCGGGGCTCACGGACCGGCCCGCGCCCGAGGCGCGCTATGCGAACATCTGCTGGAGCCTCATCGCCGCCGACGATGCGGTCAAGGTGGGCGGGGTCTACGTCCCGGCCAACGGGCGGATCACCGAGGTGGAGCGCTTCATTTCGCAGACCGGCGAGGCCGCCGATGTGCGCCGCGCCGGCGTCGTGGAGGGTGAGCGCTGGTCCACGGGCCTGGCGGCGGAAATCTTCGGCTGAAGATCCCTGTGTTCATGCAGGTTTGCGGCCGGGGTGGGAAATATTCGTGACGCGGTTTGCCCGTCGTGCCGTTTGGTATTCATTCGCCCTGATCGGGCTTCAAAGTGCCTACGTTTTCATCTGTATGCCACTGTCATGCTGCGACTTTTCCGCGCTTTTGGCCCGGCGGCGGCGGCTTCCTGCGGCGCATCGGTAGGCATGGTGTGAAAAGGGGATAAGTATTGCCGCGGGGGCGTCGATTCGCCAGGCGGGGGCTGGTCATGCGAGTTGTTTCGATCAAATTCAGAATTCTGCTTTTGATTGCGCTGTTCATCGTCGGCCTGCTGTGCAATGCGGCCTTGATGCTGGCGGACCTGCGGAGCGTCATGCTCGAAGAGCGCAAGCGCGAGGTTCAGCACGTCGTCGAAGCTGCGGTGTCGCAGATCAAGGCGTTCGATCAGGCGGCCCGCGACGGCCTCATCTCCGACCAGGAGGCGCGCAAGCGCGCCGCTGACCTGATCCACCAGACGCGGTTCGACGGAACAAACTACCTCTTCATGTACACCTATGATGGGGTGACCGAGTTCCATGGCACACGCCCGGACCTGGAGGGCAAGGCGCGCATCAACGAGACCGACTCCAACGGGAGTTTGTTTGTTCAGCAGCAGCTTGCCAATGCCAAGGCGGGCGGTGGCTTCACCAGTTTCTATTTCCCCAAGCCCGGACCCGACCGCACGCCGGTGCGGAAGATCACCTATGAAGCGCCCTTCGAGCCCTGGCGTTGGGTGGTGCTGACGGGGGTCTATGTGGATGATCTCGACACGACCTTTTATTCCCGGCTCCGGGTCCTGGGCGTCATGACGTCCGGTATCCTCCTGGTCCTGCTTGCCGCGGCGTATTTCTTCTCCCGTTCCCTCACGCGCCCGCTCGATGCGCTGTCGGCGGACCTGAGGGCCATCGGCGACGGCAATCTCGACGTCGAGATCGCCACCGCCGCGCGCTCGGACGAGATGGGGGCCATCGGCAAGAGCGTGCTCTATATGCGCGACCGGATGCGGGAGGGCGAACGGTTGAAGCGGGAGTCCCTCTCCCGCGAGGTGGCCGAGCATGAGCACCGCGCCAAGCGCGAGAAGCTGGCGGAAGCCTTCGTCTCCCGCATGCAGCAGCTCGCGGCGGGTTTCACGGGTTCGTCCGGCGAGGTGGCCGATGCCGCCAAGAGCCTGTCCGTCACCGCCGAGCAGACCTCGCAGCAGGCGCAGGTGGTTGCCGGAGCCGCCGAGGATGCCGCTTCGAACGTGCAGACCGTGGCGGCCTCCTCCGAGGAAATGGCGGCCTCCATCCGCGAGATCAGCGGGCAGATGCAGCACTCCGTCCAGATCGCCGACACCGCTTATGGCGAGGCGGAGACCTCCAACACCCGCATCTCGGCGCTCGCGGTGGCGGCGTCGGACATCGGGGATGTCATCAACCTCATCAAGACCATCGCCGATCAGACCAACCTTCTGGCGCTGAACGCGACCATCGAGGCGGCGCGCGCGGGCGAGGCGGGCCGGGGCTTCGCGGTGGTGGCGGAGGAGGTCAAGCAACTGGCTCACCAGACCGCCAAGGCGACCGAGGAGATCGGCGGCAAGGTTTCCGAGATCCAGGAAGCCACCACCGGCGCGGTGCAATCCATGGGCGGGATCGCGCAGATCATCTCCAACATCAAGGAGATCGCCTCCACCATTTCGGGCGCCGTGGAAGAACAGAGCGCGGCCACGGCGGAGATCGCGAGCAATTGCCAGCGGGCGGCCACTGGCACCCATCAGGTGATGCAGAGCATTGCCGGCGTGGGGCAGGCGGCGGGTATGACCGGGGCGGCGTCCACGCAGTTGATGACCTTGTCCACGGGCTTGTCGAGCCAGGCCGCGGAATTGCGCACGGTGGTGGACGCCTTCGTCGCGGACTTCGCGGCCGCCTGAGGCGCAACAGGCGTCGGTGGACGGGGGCCGCCGGCGCGGCTCTCGCGCCGCGCCGGGGTGTCGGCGTTTCACGCCGGGGATGAATGCTGCGACGGGTTGCAGCCGTCCCGCCTTCGGCGGACGGCCTCGCGGTGGCCGGCCGGTCAGGCATACCGTCGCGCGCCGGCCACGCACAGCACCACCAGCAGGCTCACGGCGACCATGGACCAGGCGATCGGCTCGCCCAGCAGGCCCCCGGCGAGCGCCAGCCCGAGAAACGGCTGGAGCAACTGGAGCTGGCCCACCCCGGCGATGCCCCCGCGGGCAAGGCCGCGGTACCAGAAGATGAAGCCGATCAGCATGCTGAAGACCGACACATAGGCGAGGCCGAGCCAGGCTGCGCCGTCGATGCCGCTCCAGCCGCCCGGCCGCGTCGCGATCGCCAGCACCGCCATGGGCGGCAAGGCGGCGACCAGCGCCCAGGAGATCACCTGCCAGCCGCCCAGGCGCCGCGACAGGCGGGCGCCCTCCGCGTAGCCCAGGCCGCAGACCAGGATGGCGGCGAGCATCAGCAGATCGCCGCCTAAGGTGGCGTCACCGTTCCCCAGCAAAGCAAAGCCGACCACCGCCGCGGCGCCGAGGCCGGCGAACAGCCAGAACGCCAGCCGTGGCCGCTCCCCGCCCCGAATGACACCGAACAGGGCGGTCGCCAGCGGCAGGAGGCCGATGAACACCAAAGCGTGCGCGGCGGAGACCTGCCGCAGCGCCAGCGCCGTGAGCAGCGGAAAGCCGATCACCACCCCGAGCGCCACCACGACGAGGGGGCCGACATCCCCCCGCGCCGGGCGAGGCTGGCGCAGCGCGAGCAGCAGCGCCGCGCCGAGAAGGGCGGCGATCACCGCGCGGGCGGAGGTGAGGAACAGGGGCGTGAAGCCGGCGACCGCGACCCGCGTCGCCGGCAGCGAGCCGCTGAAGATGATGACGCCGACAAGGCCGCTGCCCCACCCGTCCGATCCGCGCCCCATGACGATCCCTCCGCATCTCTCCAGTGGCGATAGCGCGCGGGTCATTGCGACAACAGCCACACAGCCATACGGTAGGTCCGAACAGTAAGGGTTATAGGAGCCATACGGTTGGCGATTGCGGATGCCATCACGGGAAAAGCCCCCGGCCGCACCGAGGCGGTCGCCGCGGAAATCCGCAGGCGCGTGGCGGCCCGCATCCTGACGGCGGGCGAAAAGCTGCCCTCCATCCGCAGTTTCGCGCGGACCATGCAGGTGTCTCCCTCGACGGTGGTGGAAGCCTATGACCGGCTTGTCGCGGAAGGGCTGATCGCATCCCGTCCGGGCTCGGGCTTCTCTGTCTGCGGCGCGGTGCCGGCGGCTGTTCTGCGGGATGCGGCGCCAGCGCTTGACCGCGCCATCGATCCGCTGTGGGTGTCGCGGCAATCGCTCGATGCGGAGCCGGATATGCTGCGTCCCGGATGCGGCTGGCTGCCGGCCGACTGGATGCCCCAGGCCGCCCTGCGGCGGGCGCTGCGTGCCCTGGCCCACGCGAATGCACCGGTGTTGTCGGACTATGGTCCCACCCGTGGCAGCCGCGACCTGCGCCGTCTGCTCGCCCGCCAGTTCGCCATGGAAGGGATCGAGGCCGGGGCGGAACAGATCCTGCTGACGATGTCGGGCACCCAGTCCATCGACCTCGTCTGCCGGTTCCTGCTGCAGCCCGGCGATGCCGTGTTGGTGGATGACCCTTGCTATTTCAACTTTCAGGCGGTTCTGCACACCCATGGCGCGCGGATTATCGGCGTGCCCTACACCCCGGCGGGGCCGGACCTGGAGTTGTTCGCCGGGCTCGTGGCCGCCCACCGGCCGCGCCTCTATGTCACCAATTCCGCCCTTCACAACCCCACCGGCGCGACCTTGTCGCCGAAGGGCGCCCACCAGATTCTCACGATCGCCGCCGCCCATGGCCTGACCATCGTGGAGGACGAGATCTTTGCCGATTTCGAGCCGGAGCCCTCGGTCCGGCTGGCCGCCCTCGACGGGCTGTGCCGGGTGATCCGCATCGGCAGCTTCTCCAAGACCCTCTCGGCCTCGGCGCGGTGCGGCTATGTCGTGGCCCGGCCGGAGCTCGTGGAAGGGCTGGTCGATCTCCAGGTGGCGACGCAATTTGGCGGGCCGAGCCCGGTGGCGGCGGAGCTGGTTCTGCGCACCCTTGGCGATGGCAGCTACCGCAAGCATCTCGCCCACCTGCGCGGGCGGCTGGCGAAGCGGCGGCGCGAGGTGCTCGGCCAGCTCGAGGGGCTGGGCATCCGGCCGTGGACGCTGCCGCGCGGCGGCTTCTACCTGTGGTGCCGCCTGCCCGATGGACGGGATGCGGCCGAGGTGGCCAAGGCCGCGTTGCGGGAACGGGTGGTGCTCGCCCCCGGCAATGTCTTCAGCGTCGGCCGGTCGGCCCCGGACTTCATGCGTTTCAACGTGGCGCAGATGACGCCCGAGGTGCTGCCCGTTCTCGGCCGCGCCCTGCGGTGAGGCGGCGCCCCCGCGAGGGGCGGGCGCGGGCCGCGGTTTCAGGCCGTTCCGTCGTCAGGCTGTAAAGAACCGTCCGTAAGGATCGCGCTCCCGTGCGTTCCAGCCTTCGCAGAAGCCCCGATGCCTTTGATGATCAAGCCGCGCACGCTGGGACTGCTCCACAAGGTGGAGCGGCGGCGCGACGGCGGGCGCTTTATCGTCACCGTCCTGGTCGCGTTCGACCTCGCCGATTCCTCCCGGCTCGATGGCGAGCAGGGGCTGTGGACCATGGCGGCAGCGGCGCTGCCGCCGGGGACTCCCCTCGACATGGGGATGCCGAAGCCGCGCGCGGAGATGCTCATCGCCGGCCGCGTCCAGGCGCCGGATGCCGGGGCGCTGCTGCTGGAGGCCCGCATCGGCGGCGTGCACCGGCGCCTTGCGGTTTTCGGCGACCGCTGGTGGACGACCGACGCCGGCGGGCGCTATCTGCCCACCGATCCGCAGCCGCTGACGGACCTTCTGCTGTCCCGCGCGCGGGCTTTCGGCGGACCGGGGCATCCGGGCAACGGGGAGGGGCTCGGTTTCGGCGCGGTCGACCGGATCGGCGCCGGCGGGCCGATCCCCCTGCCCAATATCGAGGATCCGCGCGCCCTCATCCACACCATCCTCGACCAGCCCGAGCCGATGGCCTTCGGCCCCCTGGATGTGCTCGATCCGCGCCGCCAGCAGTTGGCCGGCACCTATGACGCGGCCTGGGCGCGCGACGTCGCTCCCGCCTTGGCCGACGACATCCACCCCGATTTCTTCATGGTCGCCTCGCGCGAGCAATGGCTGCCCGGCTATCTCAACGGCGACGAGCCCTATTGGCTCCACAATTTTTCCGCCGATGCGCCGCTGATCGAGGGGCGGCTTCCGGGCATCGCGCCGCGTGCCTTTGTCGGCCGTGGCGACGCGGCCTGGAGCGAGGTGGGCCTTGCCCTCGATACGGTCTGGCTCGTGGCCGGCGCCCGGCGGGGCATCCTGGCCTGGCACGGGGTGCTGCCGGTGGCGGATATCGAAGGGCGGGACGTCACCGATGTGATGGTGGCCTATGAGCGGCTCGGCGCGCCGCCCCGCCCGCTCAGCCATTATGCCGAGGTGCGGCGGGTGCGCTGCGATCCCGAGACCGCGCCGCGCTTTGCCTTCTCCGAATGGCAGCTCACCCCGCCCAAGGACCCGGCGGAGATCGCGCGGCGCGACGC
Source organism: Xanthobacter agilis (assembly GCF_021730435.1). Classification (GTDB taxonomy): domain Bacteria; phylum Pseudomonadota; class Alphaproteobacteria; order Rhizobiales; family Xanthobacteraceae; genus Xanthobacter; species Xanthobacter agilis. Next base: position 64,430 of record NZ_JABWGX010000002.1, on the reverse strand, counting down.
CGCCCGCCTGGCCCGCGCGCAGCAGCAGGCGGAGCTTCAGGCGGAGGCGATGGCCTATGTCACCACCCGCGCCCTCGATGCCGCCGGCGTGCCCGAGATCCTGCGACCGGCGCCTCTTCCGCCCGCGGAGCCGATGCCGTTGCCCACGCCGGAGGAACTGGCGGCGGGCGATTTCGACCTGGGCGAGATGCTGGACCTGATCGAGGCGAAAGGCGCCAAGGCCCATGCCGACGCGGCCGCTCTCGCGGAGCGGGGCCAGCCGGTGCTGGAGGCCATGCAGGCCTTGCAGGCGCCCGATGCCGGCCCGCGCGAGGTGGATGCGCTGCTCGCGGCCCTGGTGCCGCTGACGGGGCAGGATGTGGCGGGTGAACTCGATCAGGCCCACGCGGCCGGTGGGGCGGCCCTGCCGGAAGGGGCCCTGCCGGAAGGCTTGGCGGCGCTGCTGCCGCCGGTGGCATCCGCCGCCCTGCCCGGCGACGCGGGGCCTGCGGATTGGCGGCGGCTGCTCGCGGACAATCTGAAGGGCGGGGACGATGCCGCCGTGCTGGCCGCCGCCCTGGCGCGCTGTCTCCGCTTGCCGGAAGGTCGCCCGCTCGCCGCGGCCCGCGCCGCGCTGGATGCTGCGGCCGGCATGGAGCTGCCGTCTCCGCCCGCCGCGGACCCGGCTTCGGGACAGCGCGCGGCCGAGGCCGTCGGGCCGTCGGTCACGGCGCTGCTCGATGCGCTGTTGGCGGACCCTGACGCCGCTCCGGCGGCGGCGCAGGTGGTGACGGCGCAGGTGATGGCGGCGAAGGAGAAGCTGGGCGAGGCCGGGCGGCAGATCCAAGACCTGCTGCCGCGCCTCGGCGCGGTGCACCCGAGCGAGGCCATCGACAGGCTTTTGGCCGGACTTGTTCCCGCGGGCGCGGCCGCCGCCGGCGCTGTGGACCTTCAGGATCTGAGTGCCCACCGGGACGCGGCGGTGGCGGATGCGCTGCGCCAGGTGGATGCGGCGGAAGCGCGGCTCGAGACCGGCGTGGCCGAGCTGCGCCGGATGGCGCCCAAGTCCAGCTACCCCCAGGTGCCGCTGGCGCCGCGGGTCGCCCGGCGCTTCGGCGATGCCGTGCTGGAGCAGCTCGGGGCGGGACTGACGCTGGCGGGGCGCGATCTGGCGGGGGTGGACCTGGCCGGGGCGGACCTGTCGGGCCTCGATCTGTCGGGCGCGTTCCTGGAGCGCGCCAACCTCGCCAACGCGCGGCTGCGCGGCGCCAATCTCTCCGGCGCGGTGCTGACGCAGGCGCGGCTCGACCATGCCGACCTCACCGACGCCGACCTCACCGGCGCCAACCTCAGCGCGGTGAGCGGCCGTAACATGCGCCTCGACGGGGTCCGGCTGTCGGAGGGGCTGCTGCTGGAGGCCTGCCTGACGGGCGCGAGCGCGCGGCGGGCGGTGTTCACCGGCGTCCGTTTCCTGTCGTGCGACCTCACGGGGGCCGATTTCACCGAGGCGCGCTTCGAGGACGGCCTGTTCATGAGCGTCAAGGCCGCCGCCATCCGGCTGGAGCGGGCGACCTTACGCCGCTGCCAGATCATGGAGGGCGACTTCACCGGGGCATGTCTCGACGGGTCTTTCGTCGATCGTTGCTCGCTGCTGAAGCTGACGGCGCCGGGGGTGTCCGCGGTTCGGGCCGACTGGCGCGGCAGCGCGTTCCTGGGCGGCGCCCTCCTGTCTGGGCTCGATTTCTCGGAGGGGCTCGCCAGCGAGGCCAGCTTCTACGGCGCCGATCTCACCGGCGCGGTGTTCCGCCGGGCCATCTGCGAGCGCACGGTGTTCAACGCGGCGCAGCTCGCGGGCGCGGATTTCCATCTCGCCAGCTTGCGCTTCGCTCTGCTGGACGGGGCCAATCTGGCCGACGCGGACCTCGCCGGAGCCCAGCTCATGGAGGCGCAGCTCCATCGCGCGAACCTGACGGGCGCCACCTTCCGCCATGCCAATCTGTTCGGCGCGGACCTGACGGACGCGGATCTGCGCGCCGCCGATTTCACGCTCGCTCACCTGCTGAACTCGCCGCTGGCGCTGGAGACGGTCCATGACTGAGACCGCCCAGGAGAAGGCCGCTCGGGCGCGCGCGGAGCTTCTGGCCCATGTCCGCTTCAACCTGCTGTTCCAGGACGGCGATTTCGCGCTGACCGACTGGAGCGACACGGGCGACCTGTCCGCCGGCTGCATCGCCAAGACAGCGTTCCGCAGCGCCCGGTTCGATCGTGCACGCCTTGGCGCTGTTCAGTTCATCGAGGCGGACTTCACCGCCGCGGTGTTCCGCGCCGCAGTGGTGCGCGAGACCATTTTCATCCGGTGCGACCTGAGCGGCGCGAGCTTCGCCGGCGCCACCATCGAGAAGGCGACATTCATCGCATGCGCGATGCCGGCGGCCGGGTTCGGGGGCGCCACGGTCACCGAATCGACTTTCCTGCAATGTGATCTCACCGCCGCGCGCTTCGCCGACGCACAGTTGAACGGCGCCGTGCTGCTGGATTGCACCATCGCGGAGATCGACCTTTCGGGTGTCGCGGCGCAGCGGCTGTTCGTCTCCAAGGCGGATCTGCGCGCGGCCCGCCTCGACGGCCTCTCCTGCGAGAGCGCCCTTCTGGCGGATGCCGACCTGTCGGAGCGCGATCTGACCTCGGTGCGGCTCGCCCGCTGCAATCTCATGGGCGCGAACCTGACGGGCGCGGTGCTGACGGGGATGGACATCGCCGGCAGCTTCTTCCTGCAATGCACGGCGCGCGGCGCCGATTTCTCCGGGGCGGCGGCGAGCGCGGCCCATTTCTCGAAGTCCGACCTGTCCGGCGCGCGTTTCACCGGCGCGCGGCTCGACAATGCCAATTTCATGCAGGCGCGGCTCGGCGGCGCCGACTTTTCCGGCGCCGATCTCGAAATGGCGGTGATGACGCAGGCGCAGGCGCCGGGCGCGCGCTTCACCGGCGCGAACCTCGCTTACACCCAGTTCGCGCAGGCGCGGCTCGACGGCGCCGACGCTTCGCGCGCCCGCTTCCTGCGCACCAATTTCCACCGCGCCTCGCTGACCGGCCTCGCCCGGCTCGATGCCTCCGGCAGCGTGACCGAGACCGAGCCGGCGCGGGCGGTGGCGGAGCTCTACGCGCCGCAGCGGGTGCGCCCGTGGCAGGAGGAAGACTAGATGTTCGTGACGTCGCAGGGCCCCTTGCCGGCCATGGACATGGCCTTTCCCGACGTGTGTCGCACCCCGGTGGGGCCGGCCATCGTTCCCATCCCTTATCCCGACATCGCTTTGTCGAACACGGCCATTCCGACCCAGACCAAGCTTTGTCTCACCTGCATGCCGGCGCACAATTTGGTGACCCAGAAGCCGCTGTCCAATGGGGACAACGCCGGTCTCGGCCTCGGCATGGTGTCCAATCTCGACATGGGGCCGGTGGCGGCGGCCATGGGCTCCACCAACTTTTTTGTAGGCGGTACGCCGGCCATCAAGATGACCTCGCCCACCAAGCAGAACGGCGTCTGCCCGAATGCCGCGGGCATGACCCTTTCCCCGTCCCAGGTGAAGCTGATGTCGCTGCGCTGAGCCGCCGCGACGCCATCGGGAGCAGACGCCATGTCCACATCTCAGCACGCCGAAGCCGCGTCCACGCCGACCCATGCGCCAGACCGGGACCGGCCGGCGCCAGAGCTTGAACCGCGTGGGCCAGCCCCCGGCGGCGGTGGGGCGCCGTTGGTGCGCCTGCAGCTCCAGCTCTCGATCCCCGAACTCAGCCTGTCGGATTATGAGTGCGAGGCCTTCACCGCCGAGGAGGGGGTATCGCGCTCGTTCCGCCTGGAGGCGTTCTTCGTCGTCATGCGCGATCTCACCGGCTCCAGCGTGGTGAGCAAGCCGGCCTGGTTCCAGGTGAAGCAGAACGGGGAAACGCGCGTGTTCGGCGGCGTGGTGCTGGAATTCCGGCTGCTGAACAAGATCGATGTGAACAGCTATACGTACGCCGTGGTCATCGGCCCGCGCCTGTCGCTGCTGGATCGCAGCCGGCAAAGCGCGGTGTTCGCGCCCGACAGCGCGCTCGGCGTCAAGGATCTGCTCGATGGCCTCCTGTCCGGCTCCCTCTATGCCAATGCGACGGTCACGGATCGTGGCGTGAGCCTTGATTATGAGATCCAGGATTCAGTTTCGAAAAACTACAAGCGGACGAACATCACCAAGTTCAATGAGAGCGATTTTCAGTTCTTCTCGCGTGTCTGTGAGCATTATGGGGTCTTCTATTTCTTCGACGTGATCGAAACGGCGGGAACCGTCAAGGACAAGCTGGTAGTGGCGGCGGACAACGCGGCCTTTCCCGCGTCCGCGGCGGGGTCGCTCGGCTTCAAGCCGGCGCGGGCCACCGTCGCGGTGACGCAGGCGGCGGTCACCGCGCTGGAATGGGTGGCGCGGCCGGCGCTGAAAGCCTTCAAGCTGCGTGATTTCAGCGAGGACAAGCCGGACACGGACATGCTGGTCAGCAGCACGCAGACCCCGGCCGATGGTGTCGGCGGCGTGGTGGAGTATGGCGACCACTATCTCACCCGCGACGAAGGCGAAGCCCTGGTTGAGATCCGGGCCCAGGAACAGGCGTGGCAGAGCAGCATTTTTGCCTGCGAGAGCACCGCCTGCGAGCTCGGCGCCGGTCAGGTGTTCGCCTTGACGGGGCACGATATTTCGGCCTTCAACACTGACTATGTGGTGCTTGAGATGCGCCACGAGGCCGGCAAGCCGGGAGCCCTCGGCTATGCCGCCAACACCGCCTCCATGCCCTATCGCAACCGCTTCACGGCCATCAAGAAGAGCCAGACCTTCCGGCCGCGGCGGGTGACGCCGCGGCCGGTGATGGCCGGGGTCTTCAACGCCATGGTGGAGGCCGAGGACACCAGCGCCACCCGCGCCGCCTTGGACAGTTCCGGCCGCTACCGCCTCGGCCTCGGCTATAACGAGACCTCCAGCCGCAACACCGCCGGCAAGGGCAGCGCGCCGGTCCGCCAGGCCCAGCCTTATGCCGGCTCCAGCGCCGACAGCGTGGTGAGCGGGCTGCACTTCCCTCTGGTGCGCGACACCGAGGTGCTGGTGGGCTACGTGAACGCCGACCCCGACCGGCCGGTCATCCTCGGGGCGGCGTTCAACCAGAACAACGCCGATCCCGTCACTTCCAGCGACCAGACCACCAACGTGCTGCGCACCACGGGCGGTCTGCTGATGGAGATGCAGGATGGCGCCAACAAGTCGGCCACGCGCTACATGCGCTTCGACATTCCCAAGGCGGTGACCGATGCGCCGCCCTCCAGCAGCGCCGCTTCCGGCACCTATCTGCGCCTTGGCGGCCATGCGGACGATTCCGGCGCCGCGTCGGGGTTGAAATATACGACCTCGTCAGTGACGCAGACGGACAATGCCAACAAGAATGAGGACGACCCCTATGGAGACAAGGCGTCGTCGTCCAAGTCGGCGAAGGAGAAGTCCAAGGTCAGCGCGACCAGCCATGACTGGTCTGGTAAGGGCGTCCTTTTGTATTCGGACGACGACCTCAACATCAATGTGAAGGGCGCGGGGCTGACGAAATTCGGCGCCGGCCACACCACCAAGACCGCAGGCGGCGATTCCGTGCACACCGTCGACAAGGGGCAGTATAAACTGACCACCCTGAACGGCGTGACCATCGAGGCCGGAACCTACACCGATCCGACCGGAGTCACCACCACCAGCCCGGCCGACATTCTCATCCACGCCACCAATACGGTGACCACGAAGTCCGACGGCGACACCTACGACTGGGTCTATGGAAACTCCACCAAGTACACGCAGGGCAATTCCTTCTCCGTGTTCTTCGGCACGGAGGAGTCCATCAAACTCGCCATGACCACAAATTTCCAGCTGGGCATGAAACTGGAGACCATCGTCGGCATCAAGATGGACCTTATCGCCGGCAATGCCACCAAGATCACCAACTCGGATCTGAAGCTCGTCAACACCGACGTCAAGATCGTGACGACCGATTTGAAGCTTGAGACCAGCAAGGTGACCATCGGCGCCGCGCTCACCAAGATGGTTTCCGCCAATTATGATAATTCGGCGTTGAAATTCATCGTGAATGGCACCAGTTCGGTCGTGTCGGCGGTCGCCTCGAAGGTCGCGAGCACCGCGGTCGAATCGGGCGCGATGATGTCCCAGACCATGGGGATGATGACGGCCATGCCCGGCCTCTACAACATCATGTAGGTGAAAGCATGCGCGGCACTGACACGGGCGGCGCTCAGGGCCGCCTTTCTTCTTCCGCGGCGGGCTCTCCGCAGCCGCCGGCGGCGATGCCGGGCCTCGTGCCGGGCCGGGTGTTCGCGCTCGATGCGGCGCAGCAGGTGGGCGTCACCGTCGGCGACGAATGCCTGTGGGCCCAGCGCAGCCTGAGCTGCGTGCTGGCGCCGGAGGTGGGCGACAGAGTGCTGGTGGCGCGGGTGGATGGCGAGGCGTTCGTGCTCGCGATCCTGGATCGCCTGCTGCCGGACACCATGACGCTGTCGGTGCCCCATGCCCGGTGCGTGGCGCTGTCGGCGCCGGACATCGCCATCACGGCCGAGGCGAGCCTTGCGCTGCGGGCGCGGGACGCGCGCCTGGAGGGCGAGAATGTGCGCATCCTCGCGACGTCCTTCAGCCTGGTGGGGCGACTTGCCACCCTGGTTGCCGATCTTCTGCGCACCACGGCGCGCCGCACCGAGACCGCGGCCGATGAAATGGCGGTGCAGGCGGGAGAGCGCACCACCCGCGTGCGGGGCACGGATGTCAGCGCGGTCGGCACCTCCGTGCGGCGGGTGGAGGAAGTGTCGGTGGAGACGGCGCAAAGCGCGGTGCTGGTGGCCAAGGACGACCTGCGCTTCGACGGCACCCGCGTGACGGTGGGCTGAGCATGGAGCGCATGGTGATCGACCCGCCGGGCGCCCTGGAGGCGGCGCGGCGGTTCTTGTCGGCGGCCCAGATCGATGCGGCGGATGTGTTGATCGACGAGGTGCTCGCGGTTGTGCCGGGCCATGTGGATGCCTTGAGCCTGCGCGGCGTGTCCCTGCTCGCGCGGGGCGCGGGGGACGCGGCGTTCGAGCTGCTCGGGGCGTTGGCGAGCCATCGTCCGGACCGCGCCGACATCGTGGCCAACCTCGGCGCGGCCCATCGTCTGGCGGGCCGGAACGAGGAGGCGCGGTTCTGCCTGGAGCGGGCGGTCGCGCTCGAACCGGACGGCGCCGGCCACCGGCAGGCGCTCGCCGCGGTTTTGCTCGCGGCCGGCGACGGGGCGGGGGTGCGCGCCCAGGCCGAGGCCTTGCTTGATCTCGGCCGGCGCCAGGGGCGCGCGGAGGTGATGGCGAAAGGCCATGCCCTCGCCGGCCGGCTGGCGCTTCTGGAGGGGGCGCCGCTCGCCGCCGCGCGGGCCCTGCGCGCGGCGCTGGCCCTGCGGCCGGGCGATGGGGAAGACCTGACCCTGCTGTCCGATGTGCTCGCGCGCCTGCAGAACCGGGACGAGGCGCTCGAGCTTGCGCGCCAGCTCTATCTGCTGGGGCCGACCGATCCCGCCGCGGCGCTGCTGCTCGCCCGTCGTCTGGCGGAAATGAACCGCTGGGCGGAGGCCGAGCGCCACCTGCGCCGGATCGTGGCCACCGCGCCGCACCATGTGGAGGCGAACCATCTGCTGGCCACCCGTCTGACCTTGATGGGGGAGGGCGCCCAGGCGCTGGCGCTGTTCGGCGCGCTGCTGCGGCGCGCGCCAAGCGATGCCGAATTGCTGGTGCGCATGGCCATGCTGGTGCGCCTGAACGGGGATCTGGAAAAGGCGCTGTCCTTTGTCGAGATCGCGGCGCGGCAGGTGCCGGGCGCGGTCTCGGCGCCGGCGCTGCGGGAGGAACTGCTGCTGGCCCTCGGCCGGATGGATGAGGCGTGGCCGCCCCCCGCCGAGGCGCTGCCGACCCCCGCCGTCACCGTGCCGCTCGGCATGGCGGCGGCCGAAGCGCTGGCGTTGGCGCGGTTCGCGGCCCGGCTGGCGCCGGCGGGCGGGCGCATGGCATGTCATGCGGAACCCGAGCTTCTGCCGCTGCTGGCGGGCGTGGTGGGCCTTGCGCCGACGCCCGCGCCCGCGCCGCGGGAGGCGGTGCCTTTGTCCGATCTGCCGGTCCGCGTGCCGATGCCCCGCGGCGGCGATGGCGACGGGCGACCCACCATTCCTTATCTTGCGGTCGAGGTGGGGCGGAACGCGGCCTGGGGCCACGGGCTTGCGGATTTCCCCCGTCCGCTGGTCGGCCTGGTGTGGGACGAGGCGGCGCCGGGTCTCACGCTGGAGGCCCTCGTGGCCGCGTTGGGGGGCCGGCCGGCGGGGGGCGGCACGTGGGTGTCACTCGTCTTTGACGGGGCCCGGCGGCAACTGGCGGCGCACCCCGAGATCGTCGACGCGGGCGCCCATTTCGCCGATGCCCGTGATCTCGTGGCGGCGGTCGCGCAGCTCGATCTCACCGTCGGCGTGGACAGTCTTGCGCTGCATGTGGCGGGCGCGCTGGGACGCGAGGGGATCGTGGCCGTGCCGCCGCATCTGCCGTGGACCTGGGCCCACCGAGGGGGAACCGCGCTCTGGTATCCCACCTTGCGTGTGGCGCGCCAGCCGGTGCCCGGGCGGTGGGATGAAGCGCTGGCGGAGGTCGCCGCCGTCGTCGCGGCCCGCGAGACGCCCGAGCGGCAGGCGCCGCCCCCCACGGCCACCCTTGAGGATTTGGCGCAGGAGGACGCGGGATGATCTGGCAACCGCTCGAACGGGACGTGGATCCTCGGGACATGATCGTTTCCCGGGCAGTGCGTACCGGCATTGCCAGATACCCGGACGGGCACCGTGAAACGATCTGGCAGGAAGGGACTTATGGCGGCCGGACGCTGCGCCTGCGCCTGCATCACGCGCCGCGGCAAACCCTTGCCTATCAGGGGCGGGCGGCCCTGCTGTACGCCGTCTCCGGTGAAGTGCTTGAAGGCCTGGAAGGCTACCGCTGCGAGGCCAGCGCGATCCTCGATCTGAAGACCCGCGCCTTCCTGAACGTGGCGTGCCGGCTGATCCCGCTGGGACCGGTGGAGCCGGGGAACTGACAGGTGGCTTGGGGTGGGCGGGCCGCTGCGCACTTGCCGGGGGTGCGCGGAAATCTGCGCAGTCCGGGTGCGGCGGAAAAGTCATCGCAAAGTCGTGAGCGTGATGTCCGCCTCCTGCAAAGACAAGGCTTGGTCCATGCGAATGAGGTTGACGTCATTCTGAAACATAAATGGCACCGGTATTGCGTAACTCGGCACGCCGGAACATGGCCGGCGATGATCGATCGAGGATGAAATGCCGCAACCCGCATATATTTCCATCACGGGTACGAAACAGGGCCTGATCAGCAAGGGTGCCTTCACCAGCGATAGCGTCGGCAACATTTGGCAGGAGGGCCATGAGGACGAGTGCATCGTCCAGGCGTTTTCCTCCAACGTGATCATTCCCCGCGACCCGCAGTCGGGTCAGCCCACCGGCTCGCGGGTGCACCAGCCCGCGACCATCACCAAGTATCAGGACAAGGCGTCGCCGCTGCTGTGGCAGGCGCTTTCGACCGGCGAAGTGCTGTCGGAGGTCACGCTGTCCTTCTGGCGCACCTCGACCGCCGGCCAGCAGGAAAAATACTTCACCATCAAGTGGGAAGACGCCGTGCTGGTGGACGGCAAGGGCATGATCCCGAATGTCCTGATGTCGGAGAACTCGAAGCTGCAGGACATGGAGGAGTGGGCCTTCACCTATCGCAAGGTGACCTGGACGCACGAGAAGGCCGGCACCTCCGGTTCCGACGACTGGCGCAAGACCGGCAGCTGATCCACTTTTGCGCGCGGCCGGCGCGATCGAGCCCGGCCGCGCGCGTCAATGTCATTGAGAGGTCACGGATTCTAAGGTCTTCTGCGCGGCGCGCCGCCGTGAGGCCGGCGGGGGTGCGTGGCCATCCGCCTTGCTGCCCAGAGCTTCGTTCACCGCAGGGGCCGCTCTGCGGGGTCACCCGCTTCCAGTCACCGGGCCGCGCCGCGGGGCCGGTCCATGCGCATCGCGAGGGTCGTGAACATGCTGTCGCTCGATCTCAAGTCACTTCTGGATCGGCTCGGCGTCTATCCGAAGCGGTCGCTTGAGACCGCCGCCGGCCTTGCCGTGGGACGGGGCCATTACGAGGTCACCGTCGAGCATCTGCTGCTCACCATGGTGGACGACGCCGACCGCGACCTGCCGCTGGCGCTGCGTCATTTCGAGGTGGATGTCCCGCTCCTCAAGCGCCGTCTGCAGCGGGCGGTGGAGGACATGAAGGCCGGCAATCCCGGACGCCCGGTGTTCGCCTCCAGCCTGATCGAGGTCATCACCGACGCCTGGCTCATTGGTTCGGTGGAACTCGCCCAAGGGGCGGTGCGCTCGGGCACGGTGTTGCTGGCGATCCTTCAGAACACCAACCGCTTCGGTCTCGCGGACTGGTGGGATGTGCTCCGCCGGGTGCCCGCCGCGGAGTTGAAGGCGAGGTTTCACGATCTCCTGGCGTCGTCGTCCGAGGCGAAATCCTCCGCGACCCCGGCTGCTGCCGGCGGTGCGCGCGGGGGCGCAGGGGCTCCCGGCCGCTCACCCGACAGCGTGCTCGGCCGCTTCGCCACCGATTTCACCGCGCTCGCCCGCGCCGGCAAGATCGACCCGGTCTTCTGTCGTGACCGCGAGATCCTGCAGATGATCGACATTCTCGGACGGCGGCGGAAGAACAATCCCATCTGCGTGGGCGAGCCGGGCGTCGGCAAGACGGCGGTGGTGGAGGGCTTGGCCCTCAAGATCGCCCAGGGCGATGTGCCCGATTTCCTGAAACAGGTGGAATTGATCGGCATCGACCTCGGCATGCTCCAGGCCGGGGCCGGGGTGAAAGGCGAATTCGAGAACCGCCTCAAGGGGATCGTGGAGGAGGTAAAGGCCTCGCCCACGCCCATCATCCTGTTCATCGACGAGGCCCACATGCTGGTGGGCGCCGGTGGTCCGGCCGGCGGGGGCGATGCCGCCAACCTGTTGAAGCCGGCCCTGGCGCGCGGCGAGCTGCGCACCATCGCCGCCACCACCTGGAGCGAATACAAGAAATACTTCGAGAAGGACGCCGCCTTGGAACGCCGGTTCCAGGTGGTGAAGCTCGACGAGCCGAGCCCGGAGGACGCGGCCACCATCCTGCGGGGCCTGCGGCCCATCTACGAGCGCAGCCACAACGTCTATGTGCGCGACGACGCGGTGATGGCGGCGGCCCAGCTTTCGGCCCGCTACATCTCGGGCCGCCAGTTGCCGGACAAGGCGGTGGACGTGCTCGACACCGCCTGTGCGCGGGTCAAGCTCTCCATGTCGAGCCGTCCCCGGGCGCTGGAGGGGAACGAGCGGCGCATCGCCGTGCTGGAGCGTGAGCTTTCGGCCCTTCAGCGCGACCGCAGTACGCTCGGCACCGCGGAAGATCCGCGCTGCGCGGAGATCGCCACCGAAATCGCCGTGCTCCATGCCGACATCGCGGTGCTGGAGGCCCGTTGGCAGGCGGAAAAGCTCCTGGTGGACCGCGTGCTGGAGCTGCGCCAGCAGCTTAACACCTGTGCTCAGGAGCAGGCGGCCGACGCCGCGCCGGAGCCAGAGCCCATGGTGGAGCGTGAAGCCGAGCTGCGCGAAGCGCTGGTGCAGACCCTTGCCGATTTGCGCGCCCATCAGGGCCGCGCCGGCCTCCTGCATTACGAGGTGACGCCGGAGACGGTGGGCCAGGTGATCGCCGACTGGACCGGCATTCCGGTGGGCAATATGGTGCGCGACGAGGCGGCATCCGTGCTGGCGTTGGCCGAGAACCTGTCGCGGCGCATCAAGGGGCAGGCCCAGGCGGTGGACGCCATCGACGAGGGCATGCGGGCGGCCAAGGCGGGCCTCAACAGCCCCACCCAGCCCATGGGGGTGTTCCTGTTCGTGGGGCCGTCGGGTGTCGGCAAGACCGAGCTTGCCACGGCGCTGGCGGATCTTCTGTTCGGCGGTGAGCGCTTCCTCGTCTCCATCAACATGTCCGAGTTCCAAGAGCGCCACACGGTGTCGAAGCTGGTGGGCTCGCCCCCCGGCTATGTGGGCTACGGCGAAGGCGGCATCCTCACCGAGGCGGTGCGCCAGCGGCCCTATAGCGTGGTGCTGCTGGACGAGGTGGAGAAGGCCGACCCGGAAGTGCTGAACCTGTTCTACCAGGTGTTCGACAAGGGTGTTCTCTCCGACGGCGAAGGCCGGGTGGTGGATTTCAAGAACACCATCGTCATCCTCACCAGCAACCTTGCCACCGACCTCATCACCGAAATGGGCACCCGCGCCGAGCGGCCCGCCACCGATGAACTGGTGGCCGCCATCCGCCCGACCCTGTCGCGCTATTTCAAGCCGGCCCTGCTGGCGCGGATGCAGATCGTGCCCTTCTATCCGCTCTTGGGCGACACCCTGGGCGAGATCGTGCGGCTCAAGCTCGACCGCGTCGGGCGGCGGCTGGCCGACAGCCAGAAAATGGCTTTCGGCTATGCCGACCAAGTGGTGGAGCAGATCGCCCGGCGCTGCACCGAGGTGGAGAGCGGCGCCCGCAATATCGATCATATCGTCTCGCGCACCCTGCTGCCGGAGATTGCCACCGAGCTGCTCGCCCGCATGAGTCAGGAGCAGGCCACCGACGGCGTGTTCGTGGACGTGGGCGCGGACGGCCGCTTCGTCTATCGCTTCACGGCGTCCGGCGAAGCGGCGCCGCTGGCGGCCGCCCTGTCCGCCGATCGGGTGGCGGAGGATGCGGACCCGGTGCCGGAAGAGGCGTTGGCATAGGGTTGCGCGCGCGTGGATGCGGCATCGCACGATCCCTCGACCGCGGACGACCTCCGGGCGGCGCATGATCCCGAGACCTCACATGATCCCGGGGCCTCACATGATTCCTTGGCGGCGCTTGAGGAGTTGATGGAGGTGACGACGGCGCTCGCCACCGAGCGTCATCTCGAAACCCTCCTCAACGCGGTGGTGAGCGCGGCGCGGCGCCTGACCGCGGCCGAGGGCGGGCGCATTCTCGTGCTCGACCGCACCGGCCGGGAGCTGCATTGCCTGGTGGGGCAGAACGAGGCGGCGCCGGAATTGTCGGGCCTTGCGCGGAGCGTGCCGCTCTACCGGGCCGCCAATTCTTTTAATCTCGACGAGCCCAATGTCTATGCGGCGGTGACCGGGCGGGTGGTGAACGTGGCCGATGTCCGCGCGTATACCGGGCTCGATTTCACCGCGCTTTATGCCCATGAAGCGGCGACGGCGTTCCGCACCCGCGCCTTCGTGGCGGTGCCGTTGCGCTCGGTGGAGGGGTTCACCCTTGGGGTGCTCCAGCTCATCAACGTGCGCATGGATCATCGGCGCATGGATGGTTGGCCTCTGGAGGCCGGCGCCGCCGGACGCGCGCTCAGCCCGGATTTCGAACGGGTCGTGCGCTGCTTCGCGGCCCATGCGGCGGTGGCTATCGCCAATGCGCGCCTGTTCGACGAGAACCGTCGGCTGATCCGCCAGCTCGACCGCGCGCGCAGCGACCTCGAGGAGGAAAACACCCGCCTGCGCAACGCCCAGGCGGGGCCCGGCAACGGCGTCATCGGCGACAGCGCGCCATTCCAGGTGGCCCTCGCTTTGCTCCAGCGGGCGGCTCCGGCGACGGTGCCGGTGCTGCTTTTGGGCGAGACCGGCACCGGCAAGGAGGTGTTCGCCAAGATGCTGCATGCGGCGAGCCCCCGCAGCGCGCGGCCGTTCGTGGTGCAAAACTGCGCGGCGCTGCCGGAGCACCTCCTGGAAAGCGAGCTGTTCGGCTATCGCCGTGGCGCCTTCACCGGGGCGATCGCGGACCGCGCCGGCCTGGTGCACGCCGCCCAGGGCGGCACCCTATTCCTGGACGAGGTGGGGGACATGCCCCTTGGCCTGCAATCGAAGATCCTGCGCATGCTGGGGCAGGGCGAGGTGCGGCGGGTCGGCGATACCCGCACCGAGACCGTGGATGTGCGCATCGTCGCCGCCACCAATGCGGACCTTGCCGCCAAGATCGCGCAGGGCCAGTTCCGCGAGGATCTCTATTACCGGCTGCAGGTCTTCCCCATCACCCTGCCGCCGCTTCGGGACCGGACGTCGGACATTCCCGCCTTGATCGAGCATTTCCTGGCGGCGGCCTGCGCGCCGCTGGGGCGCCGGCCACCGGCTTTGACGCCGGAGGCGCTTGCCTGCCTCGTCAACTGGCGTTTTCCCGGCAATGTCCGCGAGCTGAAGAATATCGTGGAACGCGCGGTGCTGCTCTGCGATGGCGACCGGCTCGACCTGCCCCATCTCCCGCCGGAGCTGATGGCCAGCACCGCCCTGCCGGCACCGATCATGACCCCGGAGGAAGAAGGGGGCGGATTGCGCCTGATGGTGCAGAATTACGAAGCTGCTATCATCGAGGTGAAACTGCGCGAGACCGGCTGGAACCAGAGCCGTGCGGCCGATCTCTTGAGGATCTCCCGGCGCAGCCTGGTGGAAAAGCTGTCGCGCTACGATATCCGCCAGCCCGGCCGAGTATGAGCCAAACCCGTTCGCAATCGATGGAAGCGCGGCGCGGGTGAGAACGAAGGGAGAGACGCCATCGACCGCCATCTGAACGATCTGTTCTCGGAATTCTTCACGGGGCGGCGCTCGTTCGATCAGCTCGCCGCGGCCCTGCGCGCGTTCGGCCAGGAGGATGGGGCGGACGATGGGGCGGACGGCGGGGGCGCCGCGGGGCGGAGCGCCGCCCAGCTTTCGGCGGCGCTCCAAGAACAGATCAATCTCGGCCGCATGCCTTATGATCTCGCCATGCTGCTGTTCCAGGAAGCCACCCGGCCGGAACCGGCCCCACCTGCGGCGGCGCAAGGGGCGTCAACTGGGGCGTCAAGTGGGGCGTCAACTGGGGCATCGGCGGGGGCCGAGTCGCCGGCGGGCGAGGGGGAAACCCTGCGTGGCCGGGTGGATGCGGTGGTGCTCTCCGCGCTGCTTGGCCAGTTCAAGGATCTGCGCAAGGGCGGGGAGGCGCGGGCGCGGCAGAACCAGCGCCAGCTGGACGATGCCTTGGCCTCGTTCCGCGGCGCGCGGCTGCGCCGCGATGCCCGCAGCAGCGCTGACGGCAATGGCCGCCCCCTGGTGCTCGGCCGCAGCGGGCGCGAGGAGAACCGGATCGGCCAGATCCTGCGTGACCGTTTCGTCCTCGACGCGGAGCTGGGGCGCGGCGGCATGGGCGTGGTCTACCGCGCCGTGGATCGCCGCCGGGTGGAAGCGGCCGGCAGCCGTCCCTATGTGGCCGTCAAGCTGCTGCACGGGGATTTCGGCGCCCATCCCGACGCGTTGCGCAGCATGGAGGCGGAGGCCCGGCGCACCCAGGACCTGTCCCACCCCAACATCGTGGCCGTGCACGATTTCGACCGCGATGGCGCCAATCCCTTCATCGTCATGGAACTGCTGGAAGGCAGCTCGCTGGATGTGCGGCTGAAGGACGACGCTGCCTTTGCCGGCAGTCCAGCGGCCTGGCACGCCATTCGGGACATGTTCGCCGGGCTCGGTCACGCCCATGCCCAGGGCGTCATCCATGCGGACCTGAAGCTCGGCAACCTGTTCCTGTGCGCGGACGGGCGCCTGAAGATCCTCGATTTCGGCATCGCCAGCGCCGCCCGGACCGGGGGGGACCGCGACGCCCCGACCTTCGACGCCGTGACGCCCACCTATGCCAGCCCCCAGCAATTGCGCGGCGAGCCGCGTGACCCACGGGACGATGTCTATGCCTTCGGCTGCATCATCCATCTGCTGCTGACGCGCAGGCACCCCTTCGGGCGCGTTCCCGCCACCGACGCCATGGCGCGCGGGCTCGTGCCGCCGGTGATCGCCGGCCTCACGGCGCCCATGCAGGCGGCGCTCGCCGCGGCGCTCTCGTTCGACCAGGGGCAGCGCCCGGCGGATGCGGTGGCCTTCCTCGGCGCGTTCCAGGGCCGCTGACGCGCCGTTGCGCAGCTCCCGTGGTCAGTTCCGGACCAGGTCCACCACCGGGCGCAGGGCAACCACATAGTCGCTCTCGGGCGCGAGGGCCGAGAGGATGCCGGAACTGCCCAGGCGCACCAGATCCTCGTTCAGGGGCAGCACCGCCGCCACCGGGCTGCGGAAGGCGGTGCAGATCTGGTCCGCCAGCTGCCGGGTGTCGAACGCCTTCAGCGCCTTGTTCACCACCAGCAGCAATTGCGGCACGTCCAGGCGGCGGGCCAGCTCCAAGGTCACCGCCGTGCCCTGGTAATCCTGGTGATCCGGCCGCAGCACCAGCAGCAGGGTGTCGGAGATGGCGATGGAAAGCAGGGTTTCCTCGTTCACCCCCGGATGGGTGTCGATGAGGAGATAATCGAGGGCGAGGCGCTCGCACAGGGCGTGGAAGCCCTCGTTGAGCAGGTCCACCTCGAACCCCTCCTTCAGCACCCGCGCGATTTCGCCGGCCTGCATGCTGGACGGCAGAAGGTGGATGCTGCCGCCATCAGGAGCGCCATCGGGAAAGGCGCTGTCGGTGACGTCGATCGCCGCTTCCTCAATGGCGCAGCGGCCCCACAGATAATCGTTGAGGGTGAAGCGGGCGCTATCGGCATCGAGGCCGAACAGCACATGAATGCCGGGCGAGAGGATGTCGGTGTCCACCACCCCCACGCGCAGCCCCTGGAGCGCGAGCAGATAGGCGATATTGGCGGTGATCGTGGATTTGCCGGTGCCGCCGCGATAGGAGTGGGTGGAGACGATGTGGGTCACTTCCGGTCCTCCGGCTCGCCGGCCTTGTGCCGCTCCCGCAGCGACCGGGCCCGGCGCTGGAGATTCTGGAAATAATCGGATTCCGTGATGGCGCCCACCTCCCGTTTGAAGCGCTGGCGGTCGATGGCCACGGTGAGCTGCGCGACGGTGTCGGAGAGGGTCGCATTCTCCTTCCGCAGCCGGCCGTTGGCCTCCTCCAGCTGGGCCTTGAGCTCCTGCAATTCCTCCACCAGCCAGGTCAGCCGGGTCTCGCGCGCTTCCACCTGCACCAGCATGAAGCCGAAGGATTCCGCAAGCTCGCGAATGGAGGGGGAGGCATCCTCCGCGCAGGTGAGGGCGAACAGCTCGTCCGTATAGTCGTAATTGCCCCGCGCGATCTGGCGGCAGAGCTGGTCGAGCTTCTGGAGCGTCTGCAATTCGGATCTCGGGGCGGTGCTCATCTTTGGACGATGCTCATCTTGGCGCGATGTTCATGGCGACGACCTGCGTGCGGCAAGGAAGGCTGCGCCGGCCCGCCAGCGCGCGCGAAGGTTCGGCAACGCAAAGGCCTGCGCAAGGACGCTTTGGGCCAGGAAGCGGTTGGTGAACTCCTCCACCCGCGCGGGACGGTGCGCGGGATCGAATGCCAGCAGCGCCTTGAGAGCCCGCCAGCGGTGCGCGGAAAGGCCCTCGGGGCGTCGTGGTCCCACCCCCTCCGCGCGGGCTTCGAGGGCGGTGCGCCGCTGGAACGGGTGGGCTCCGGACAGCACCATATAGGCGAGAAGCCCGAAAGCGAAGAGATCGCACGCCGGTGTGGGGGGGCAGCCGTCCAGCCGTTCGGGCGAGGCGAAGCGCGGCGTCAGCGCGCCCACCTGGTCGAGAAGGCGGATCGTGGCATCCTCGTCATCGTGAGGGGCCTGGACGGTCCGCTGCGCCAGGCCGAAGTCCAGCACCTTCACCCGGCCGTCGTTGCAGATGAAGACATTGCCGGGCTTCAGGTCGCCGTGGATGAGACCGTGCGCATGCGCATGCGCCAGCGCTGCGCCCACGGAGCGGATGCAGCCGCAGGCCTGCGGCCCGTCGAGGCCCCGGCCGCGCCGGTCCCGGAGTATGGCGGCGAGCGTGCGGCCCCGCAGCAGCTCCATCACCAGGAAATGGCGGTCGCCGTCATGGTCGCTGTCGTAGACACGCACGATGTTGGGGTGGATCAGCTCCAGCATGCGCTGGGCCTCGCGGTGAATCAGCGCCCGCGCCGCCGTGTCATGGGGCGGGGCGAGGGTGACGAGCTTGATGGCGACGTCCGGTCGCCCGGCGCGGGCACCGAGCCGCACATGGTCCACGGCATGGAAGACCGTGCTCATGCCGCCGCGTCCGATCACCTGGATCAGCTCGTAGCGGCCCTTGAGCCTGAGGCCGAGATAGGGGGACAGGATGCGCGTGCGGTTGCCGCCGGCCTCACCCGGCGCGGCGGCGCCCGCGGGCCGGGGCTCAGGCCCGCGCGCCATGGGCTCCCTCCGCGGCGCGGATGTGGACGATGATCGCGGTGGCATCATCCCGCGTCCCGTAGGCGGCGGCCTCTTCCACCACCTGGGTCGCGCCCACGCCGGGGCCGGTCGTCAGCAGCTGTTCCAGCCGCGCGCTCGGAATGGCGCCGTGCACCCCGTCCGAGCACAGCAGCAGCGCGTCGCCCGCCACGAGATCGACGATGGCGCAGTCGATCTCCACATCGTCCTCGGGGCCGATGGCGCGGGTGATGACGGTGCGGGCCGCGGCGCCGGGCGCGGTGCGGCCGAAGATGGCATGGTCGCGGGTGATCGGATGCAGCCGGCCCGCACGGGCGAGGTAGGCTCGGGAATCGCCCGCCCAGAGGCAGACGGCGCAGCCCTCGCCCAACACGGCGAGCACCACGGTGGCGCCCAGCGGCGCCCCGCTCTCGGCGCCGGACTGGAACAGGGCGGCGTTGGCGCGGAACAAGGCGTCGCGGGCTTGTGCCACGCGGCGGTCCAGCGCCGCCCCCGGCGTGACGCCCCGCTGTAGCAGCTCGACCACGGCGCGGCTCGCCACCGCGCCGTCGGCGAGGCCGCCGATGCCGTCCGACACCACGAACAGGGCGGCCGCATCCCATGCGGCATGGGCATCCTCATTCTGCCGGTGGCGGGGGCCGATGCGGGTCGCGGCCGAGGCGGCAAAGCGCAGCTCTCCCATGGTGGCATCGCTCACGGCGCCATCGCGCGCGGCTCCATCGCGTGCGGCTTCATCGCTCATGGCGGATCACCTCCCCCGGCGGGGCGATCGCGGACCACGCCCCGTCCATCATCCGCGCGAACACGTCCGGAGCCGGCAGGCCTCGGGTCATGAGCCAGACCGGGGGATGCTCGTCCCAGCCCTCGTGCCACCAGCACGACAGGCCCACCGGGCCCGCGGCGCCGGCCCGCAGCGACCAGGTGAGCAACTCGCTGGCGGCGCCGGCGACAGTGGGCAGCCGGCGCCCGGTGAGCACCCAGGTGCGGTCGGCGCGGGTAGCGCCCTCCCGCGCGGTGCGTGTCACCGGATCGGGGTGCGGTGCCGGCAGGAGCCGGCCGGCGAGGCTGACGAGGGCGGCGGCGGCCTGTTCCAGGTCGAGGGTGCCGTCGATCACCTCCAGCACGAGGTCTTCCAGGCCGCTGGTGAGGGGGCGCGTCTCCTCGTGGAGGTCGAGGATACCGAAATCGCGGGCGAAGGGCACCGCGAGGGTGAGGGGAAAGGCGCGGCCGAAGCGGTCCAGCGAGGAGGCGAGCACGCCGATCCACCCCTCCGGCCCGGCCACGCCGGGGTCGAGGGCGAAACGCCAGGGCGGGCTGGTGAGATAGGCCGCCTTCCAGGCGCCGGAGCCGGGTTCGGCGCTGCCCGCCATCACCCGGTTCAGCCAGCCATCCCAGGGCGTGACGAAGGAGAGCGGCAGGTTGCGCCGGACGAAATCGTCCTTCGAGGGGATCTTGCCGTAGAGCCCGCCCTGGGCGCGGCCGGCGGCGGTCATAGCTCGTCCGGGCAGCGGAAGCCGCGCAGGGCACCGAGCGCGAAGGCGCTGTTGACGCTGGCGGCGCGGAACTCATAGGTGACGCTCTGGCCGTCCGGCCCCTGCACCTTGACGCTCTGGATGTCGCCTCGGCTGCGCAGGCCGAAGCCCGAGACGAAGCGGAACAGGGCCCATGGGCCGGTGCGCTGAACCTGCGTTTCCCGGCCCTCCACCGGGGTGAGGGTGACGGTGAGGGTGCTGGCCTCGCCCTTAGTCGGCCACTCCATGTCGTAGGTGCGCGGGGCCTCGTGGCGATAGACGATGTCGGTGCCGTCGATGGAAAGGGTGGCGCGCAGCACGTTCGGCGACAGGAAGATCGGGCGCACCCCGTATTTCACCAGCAGGGTCGGTCCCTTGTTGGGGAAGAAGGCCTCGCGGATCTGCCGCGCGCGGTTGAACTGGGCCAGCGTGTCCGCGTTCAGGAGCGTGCGGGCGCCGTCCGCGTTGAGGGGCACATAGGCCCCGCGCCGGTCGGTGACGAAGGGCGCGAGATATTGCTGGAAAAAGCTGTCGATGGTGCCGCCGGGCCGGAAGAAGTCGGTGAAATCGGAAAGGGTGATGTCGTCGCGCGCGTCGCCATAGACCGGGTAGCGGCGGGCGATGGCGCTCTCGCAGACCGGCAGCACCTCCTGCTTCCAGGCCTGGTTGACGTTGTCGCGGGCAAGGCCCAGCAGGGTCGCCCAGGCATTGTCGGTGACGCTGGTGAGCACGGTGCGCACCGGCTCGGGCCGCAGGGCGGAATCGGTGCGCAGGGCGGTGAAGGCGTCATTGCCCTGGTTCCGGCCCTGGGACGAGATGATCTGGAACGCGGCCACCGGCGGTTGCGGCGCGTTGGCGACGCCGGACAGCACCCCATAGACGTTGCTCACCAGGTCGCGGACCCGCGACAAGGCGGGGGCCTGGCCCGAGGCGCCGGGCGTGCCGAGCTGGATCAGCGCGATGAAGGGCTGGGTGATGGTCTTGCCTGGCCACGGCCCTTCGCCGAAGGCGGCGCCGGCGGCCATGTCCCCGGCCGCGCCGGCCGCCTGCTGGGCAAGACCGGCCGGCGACACAGCGGGTGAGGGCGCCGGCTGCGGGCCGGCGGGGATGGGCACGTTGCTCTGTTGGCCGGGGGCCGGCAGGTCGGTGTTCTCCTTCACCGCGGCGACCAGCGCGTCGAGTGGGGATTGCGGGCCGGCGAGGTTCTGCAGCACCCCGAGCGCCTGGGGCATGGTGTCGAAGCGGATGGCGGTGATGTGGGACAGGGCGCCCTGCCAGGCGGCGATATAGTCGCGCACATAGAGGGCCGCGATCTGGCGGGCCAGCGCCTGGGACTGGGGCTTGTCGCCGGTGCCCACCACCCAGTCGCCGCCGAGCGCCTCGGACACCAGCACCGGCAGGCGCGGCAGGAAGAAATTGTAGAAGCCGGCCCGCGTGAACACGCCGGGGATCGCCAGCGCGCCGCTGGCCTGGGCCTGGGCGCCGCCGGCGAGGCTGCGGGTGCCCATGACCTGGGCCAGATCAATGCCGGTGAGCTGCTGGTTCTGGTAGCCCTCGCGCAGCAGCCGCGCATAGACCTGATCCACCTGCGGCACCCGCGAGAGGCGGGCGCGGGCCTCCTCGATCAGCCGGGTGTTCAGGGGATAGCGCTGCGGCATCAGCCCCACCAGCGCGTCGAGATGGCCGGCGAGGGCCTTCTGCCGGGCCGTGTCCAGGGGGAAGGTGAGCACGGCCTCGCCGTTCACGGTCTCCAGCATGGTCGAGCGCTCGAAGCGCTTGGGCTCGCCGAGCATCAGATAGGCGGTGAGGGCGGTCCGCATGTCCTCCAGCGCCGCCGGCGTGCCGGCCTGGATGTCCTGGGCGATGCGGCCCTCCAGGCGGGCCGCGAAGGCGGGCAGGAGGCGGGTGACGAGCAATTGATCGTAGGCGTTCCGCGCCGCGGCGCCGAGCCGTGGCGCGGTGGGAAGGCCGAGCAGGTCGGCGCTGATCCAGGAGCTATCGATCCCCGCCACCACCGTCAGCGCCTTGCCGGCGTTGAGCAGCGGCAGCAGCTCGCCATAGCCGGCCTGGGGCGGCAGATGCCGCAGCAGGCGCTCCGCGTCGTCGAGGCTCTCGCGGGTGGCGCCGATGCGCAGGTCGGCCTGGGAGGCGGAAGAGATCCACAGCGATGAGAGGCCGAGGGTGACGGCGGCGGCCCCGACATAGGTGGCCGCGCGCATGGTGGAGAGGCTGCGTTCCAGCTTCCGGTTCACCCCCACGAGACCTTGCTCGTCGAAAATCACGTCGCTGAGCAGACGCTTGACGAAGAAGGTCTTGCCGATGCCGGCCTGGCTGCGTCGGGCGCCGCCGGAGAGCCCGAAATTGCGGCTCATGGCGCCGAGCAGCCGCTCCACCGGGGCGCCGGCCTGGGTGCCGCTGGTGAAATAGAGCCCGCGCAGGATCGGCCGCATCTCGAAGCGGGAGGTCTTGAACACCTCCGAGGTGAAATGCCCGAGCGGCCCGGAAAGGCTTGCGAACTCCTTCGGGAAATTGAACATGCGGCAGCGCCGGACCAGCGCGCGCTCCTGGTGCAGGAGCCGCATCAGCCGGCCCTCCAGGCGCTCCACCAGCCCGAGGAAATTGCTGCGGAACTCCGGTTCCAGCTGGGCGGCGGGCATGTCCAGGGGAAAGGTCATGCCCCAGACCTGGGCGCGGCTCACGTCGTCCAGCTCGCCGAAGTATTCGCCGAAGCCGCTCAGCAGGTCGCATTTGGTGATGAGCACATAGACCGGCACCGTCATGCCGAAATAGCGCATGAGTTCCTGCAGCCGGCGCTTGACGTGGTCCGCGTGGACCTTGCGCTGGGCGTCGCTGGTGGAGATGACGTCGGCGAGGCTGATGGCGATGATGACGCCGTTGATGGGGCGGCGCGGGCGGTGGGTGCGCAACAGCTCCAGGAAGCCGCGCCAGGCCACCTTGTCCACCTCGCTGTTCACGTCCTGGGTGGTGTAGCGCCCGGCGGTGTCGATCAGCACCGCCTCGTCGGTGAACCACCAGTCGCAATAGCGGGTGCCGCCGATGCCGGCCACCGGGTCATCGCCCACCCGGTCGGCGAGCGGGAAGTTGAGGCCGGAATTCTTCAAAATGGTGGTCTTGCCGGCGCCGGGCGGTCCGAGGATCACGTACCACGGCAATTGGATCATGTAGTTACGGCCGGCTTCGTTGCCGATGGCCTGCTCTTTGAGCGTGCGCATCGCGCTTTCGAAGCGCTCGCGGATGATCTCCACCTCGTCCGACGATTGTTCGCTCGCCAGCAAGGCGAGGCCGTCGGAATCCAGCAGGGTCTTGATGGCGCGGGCATTGGCGCGGCGCGACAGAAAGATGCGCGCGGCCAATGCGCCGATGGCGAACACGAACAGGGCCGCGATCACCAGCACCCGCGTGCCCGCACCGGCCAGCGGCGTGATGCCGGCGACGCTGACGTGCGGTCCCACGAACCACACGAGGATGGCCAGGCAGCACAGGCCCACCAGCATCAGCAGCGTGCGAACCCTGAGAAGATTGGCGACGAGGGCCTGGAACATCGTGCAATCTCAGGAGTGCGGGGCGACGAGATGGTTGAGACGCTGCTCGACCGGCGCGATGTTCTGTTCGATGTGGATGGCAAACAGCGAGTAGATGGTCAGCAGCAGCACGCCGGCCACCGCGAACACCACCCATAACGGTACGGCGGTGGACAGCTTGCGCCGGGCGGAAACCCCGTGCCAGTGCGGCGACAGCTCGTCCGGAGGCGATTTCACATGGCTTTGCCAGATCCGGCCGAGCTCGTCGCGCAGCTCTTCAAGCTGATATTGCCCGCCTTCCATGACCCGATACTTGCCCTCGAAGCCGAAGGCGAGGCACAGGTCGATCAGCTTCAAGAGGGCGAGATGCTGGGCCGGATTGGCCCTGACCCGATCGACGATGGCGAACACCTTCTCGCCGCCCCAGGTCTCGCCGTGGAACTGATTGAGCAGGCTGTGGCTGCTCCAGTTGCTGGCGGCGCCCCACGGGGTGGTCATCACCGCCTCGTCGATCACCGAGCACAGCACATAGCGGGCGGCGCCCACATCCGCCATGCGCGCGCCGAACTTGATGGCGCGCTCGTCGAACCTTTTGATCTGCGAGACGGTTTCCGTGCGCAGGGCGGTGATGTCGGCTTGCTCCACCGACTGGCGCAGCTGCGCCACCAGCGCCAGCAGCGGGGTGGCCGCGGCGGCGATGGATTCCTCCGGTCGGCCGGGCTCCGGAGCCTCCGACAGGTCGGGCAGGTTGCTGTCGGCCGGTCCGCCGTCGTCGATGGCGCGGCGGGGCGTGGGCTCGCCGGGCCGCGCGCCGCGCGGAGCCGCCGTCTCGCGTCCGGCGGCCGGACGCGAGACGGCCGTGGGCCGATGGCCGATCACGGTCGGCTCGTCATCCCCCATGTGGCTGTCGTAGCTCACGGCTGCACCGCCCGGATGGCCCAGAATTCCATGTGCAGATCGGGATAGCCGCCGCTCACATGGAACGCGAAGGCGGCCGAGCGGGTCAGGCTGCGCCACAGCTCATGGCTCTGGTCCAGCTCGAAATAGACCGCGCCCTGAAGGTAGGGCAGCTCGCGCGGCGCGACCGGCAGCGAGCGCAGCGGGATGCCCGGTAATTGCAGGTTCACCAGGTCGCGGATCTGCTCCACGGACCCGATCTTGGTGGTGGCCGGGAACTGGGTGCGCAGCGCCTCGTGGGGGATGCCGGCGCTGACCACCAGCACGAACCGCCCGCCGGAGAACAAGGTTCGGTCGTTGATGGTGGCGGTGCTGATGCCGTATCCGCGCTCCTGCAGCGGCAGTGGCACCACGTTGCGCTCGACGATCAGGTTCAGCTCTTGCCGCAGCAGCTTGAGCACCGGCTCCAGGCTCGATTCCAGATCGTCGTGCACGTAGGCGGGCAGATGCGGCACGCGCCGCTGATGGGTGTTGAAGGTGGCGAGATCGCCGGTCAGCCGCACCAGCTCCCGGTACAGGGTTTCCGGATGGGTTCCCGGCAGCCGCGCCAGATGATTCAGAACCGCGTCGGCCGCGTTCATCACCCGGAGCAGGAGCAGGTCAATGAGGCCGGCGCTGTCGGCGCCCATGCGGGTCGGGTCGGTCCGCTCGGCGAGGGCCTCGGCGCGCGCGTGCACCAGGCTGTGCACCTCGGCCAGCACCTCGGTGAGGCGCTGCGAGGCCTGATAGTCGAGGCAGGGCGGGATGAAGGTCGCGGACAGGATCACCTCGCCGGCCGGCGTCACTTCGGCGATGCGGGCCAGGGGCAGGACGATGAGGCCATCAAGGCTCTCGCCCTCGAACACCAGGCTCGCGTTCAGCGCGCCGAGCCGGATGTCGATCGGCTCGCGGTCGGGGGCGCTGGTGTCGCGCACCGCCTGCTGCACGGCGGTGAAGCGGCGCGGACCGCCGCCGGGCTCGGTGATCTCGGCGCCGTCCCGCGCGCGGGCGGGAACGGCGAGATAGGCCAGGGCCTGCTTCAGATTGGGCGGAACACGGCGCGACACCGGCGGCGGCGTCTGGCCCGGCATGTCGATCGCGGCGCCGTCCGGCAGCACCGCCTCGCAATGGGCAAGGCCGAACTGGCCGAGCTTCAGAAGCCGGGCATCGAGGGCGAGGCGCCGCAATCCCCACCCATGGGGGATGAGGCCGGCGACGCGGGCCTCGATGACATGCTCCAGCCAGCGGTCGTGTTGCTGGAAGTGCTGGGGCCGGACGAACATGCCTTCGGTCCAAAGGGGTTTGCTCGTCACAGACATGCGTTCATCTCTCCCGAAGGACGGACAGGGGCGGCAGGTGTCACTGGCCGAACCAGCCCTTGTCCCGCGTTCCGTTGAGTTCGACGTTGACGGCGAGACTGGTCACCGTCACCAGCAGGTAGTTGGTCTTGCCCGGCGTGAGATCCACGAAGGTGCGCCACTGGGCGGCCGAGATGTCGCGGAAGCCGGCGATGACGCCGAGGTATTTCGCATCGCCGGTGATATCGTGCTCCACCTCGCGGGCGGTGCCGGGCACGATCTCCACTTCCTGCTTGGAGATCATTTCCGGCCCGAGCCGCGTCACGTCGTTGTCCAGGAGCTCGAAGAAGCTCGCGGCCATGAAGTTGGTCGTGGCCTTCAGGTCATACAGCTTGATGACGACGGGGGAGGGCACGCCCGACTGGTTCGGATTGATGTTCTCGTCGGCGCGGATGGTGATCCGGGTGGGGGTCACCACCACCGGCGGCGGTCCGGGCGTGGCGCAGCCGCCCAGCGACAGCGCGGCGCCGCTGGCGAGGAGGCCGCGCAACGCTTCACGGCGGGAGAGCGGGGCCATCAGAACTCCTCCCGGCGGGTGTCTTGCCGGCCAAGGTCTTGCCGGCCGGAGTCTTCGGTGCGCTGCGCGTAGCTGCGGGCGAAGGCGCGCCCCATCACCTCCGAGCTGACCACGTCGAGCGCCCCAACCAGCCGTTCGTGCATCATGAGGTAGCGGTCCCACAGCTTCATCTTGTCGGCCTTCCGGGCGAAGATCCCGTTGCTCGGGCCTTCGTCCTCCAGATCAAAGGCGATGGCCGCAGGGCTGACGCGTTCCAGAAGGTCGGCGGCGGTGGCCTGGAGGGCGTCGATGGCCGCCATCTCGTGCCGGTTCATCTCGTTGAGAACAGCCTGCGCTGCGCCGGCGGGGCTTGTCCGTGGGTCGCGGGCCGAGTCGCGCGCTAGGGCGCGGGACAGGGCCTCCTCCGGTGAGGCTGCCGCCTCGAACGGATTGTCCGACACCGCGCGCCGGTCGGCATCAAGGCGCAGATCGTCCTTCAGGCGGCGCTGCGTGTCCTTCAAGGCAAGCAGGCCCTGGACCAGGGTGCGCAGCAGTGCCGCGACCTCGCCCAGGAGCCGCTCGCGCTCGGGGGCGGTCAGTCGGGCGGGTTCGACCCCGAGCAGGGCCCACAGATCGTTTTCCGAAGCCGGTTCGGGCGCGGCCGGGCGCGGCGGCGGAAGGGGTGGCGTGTCCGCCGCCAGCGGGCGAAGGGCGGGCATCGGCGGAGCCAGGAACGGCTGCGGCGCGCGCGCCGCCGGGGGCTGGGCCTTGCCTTTGCCGCGCATCCGCAGAAGGGTCACCATCTCTTCCGGGTCGTCCAGATCGGCCGGCGGCACGAGGGGCGCCGGCGCGACCGGGAATGGTGGGGCCGGCGGCCGTGGTGGCGCTGGCGCGACGGCGGCCGGTGCCGCAGCGTCCCCCGCGCTCACCAGCCGTGGGATCAGGATCGACAGTTCGTCGAGGAACCCGGGAGGGATCACGGCCGCTGCCTCCTCGGCATCGGTCGGTTGCGGCGGAGCGGTGACCACCGGCCGGGCCGGCGGGACGGCGGGCCACCCGACGGCATCCGGCGGCGGTGCCTGGATCGGCGCGCGCGGCGGCAGGGCGGTGGGGATCGCCAGGGCGGCCGGGAACGGCGCCATCGGCGCCGGGGCGGCTGGCGGTGGGGCGGCCGGCGGTGGGGCGGCTGGTCCCGGAGTGAAGTCGAAGGTCGGGCGGACCGGGCGCGGCGTCAGCAGATCGTCGATGCCGCCGGGTCGGGCGCCGGCGCGCCGGGCGGTGTCGGTCCCTTCGCCGTCCATCTGGCCGATGCCCAGGTCGCTGAAGGGATTGTCGCTCTCTTGCAGCACGCTTTGGCCGTCGAGCGCGGCAAGCGGATCGCGGATGCCCTGGGTCGCGCCGGGATAGGCGGCGGGTGACAGGGGACCCCGCGCTGTCCCGGGCGTGGTGAACGGCGCGGCGAGTGGGAGCGCCGCCGGCGCGCGTTCCCGCAGTGGCGGCAGCGGGTCGGCCATCGGCCGCTCGGGGGCGGCGGCCGGCTGGATGCGCCGGATCTCCGCCGAGATGACATAGGAGCCGAGATAGAGCAGGTCGCCGTCGACCAGCACGGCGGCATTGCCCCGGCCGAGGGGCGCGTCGGTGGTGTTGAGGTAGACCCCGTTGGTGGACAGGTCGACCACCGTGAAGCCCTGCCCGTTGAAACGAATCTCGGCATGGCGGGCGGACAGGGTGTGGGTTGGATCGGGGAGGCGCCAGTCGCAGGTCGCCGATCGGCCGATGACGCCGCCCGCCGCGTCGAAATCGTGCGTGGCGCTGGCGCCGAGGCCGCGCCCCTGTTCGCTGGTGACAGTCAGCCTCGCACGCAGCACACTGTCCTCCCCCGCCGCATGACATCATCAGGCGGCCCCGCCGGCAGGTCTCCGCCGTGAAAAGAGGGACGCCGCTATGCGAGATGGAAGCGCCCGTTGTTGGACCACGGATGGGCACCTTCCCGTGTCTTATCGATGCAAATTACGACATGGCGATTACAGGCGCCGCCGGCGGATGAGGCTGGCGGCTCACAGGGTTGGCGCCAGCCGGTCGGCGGCGAAGTCCACATGGCCCCCCGCGTCGTCCGGGGGCGCGGCCCAGGTGTTCCAGCCGAGCTGTCCTTCGCCGAGGGCGAAGGCGGGCCGCTCCCCCGCCTTGATCTCGATCCTGAGGTCGAAGGCGAGTGGGTCCTTCAAGGCCAGCATCAGCAGGTCCAGCACTTCCGCGAACAACGGCTGGTCGGGCATGAGGCGCGCGAAGGTGGGGCCGTCCACGGGGCCGATCACCAGCCGGAATTTGCCCGTATGGTCCATCACGTCGGCGCCGACGATGAAGTCGACGCCGAGTTCCGGCGGCGTGTCGCCGAGGCGCGAGCACAGATGCGCGGGGATGGTGACCACCCGCGGGACGAATTCGTCGATGCGGACCGGCAGGTCCGTGCAGTGGCCGATGAGGGGCGCGATGATGGAGGCCGACAGGCTGTAGCAGCTCAGCAATCCCGCATAGGGCAGCAGCGCGACGCGCCGCCGGTCGGCCCGCCCCGGCAACAGCCCCATCAGCGCCGCGATGGTCTGCGAAACCGCGTCGTGCGCGCCGCGCTCGTACTGGAGGGCATGGCGGTGATGCTTGTGCACGCGCACCAGGAGCGACACCAGGCGGTGATTGAACAGGTCGAGGAAGGTGCTAAGCACCCCCCCATCCGCCGCATCCTCGATCACCTGCTCGGTGTAGAACGGCGGCAGCGGCGAGGAGGGGCCTTGCAGGCCCAGGAAGTTCACGGTCACGTCGGCACGGGTGCCGTCCGCGTTGAAGACGAGGCGTTCCACCTCCCGCGCCGGATAGCCGAGGCTGGGATTGGCGTGAAAGCGCACCGCCTCGGCCTGGGGGTCACGCGTCCCGCCGAACGGCGGGGCGTCGGGAAACAGCCGCTCCAGATGCTGGATCAGGGCGAAGAAGGCCCAGAGTTCCAGCTCTTGCGTCTCCAGCCCTTGTGCCTCCAGCTCTTGTGATTCCAGCTCTTGCGTCCTTCCGCCCGGTCCGCCGGGCGTGGCCGCCGGAACCGGCCCGTCGCTCACAGCGGTTCCTTGACGCCCCGCCTCGGTTCCCATTCGTACCTCACATTGCCTTCGCTGCCGGACATGGCGAACTGGTGCATGCTGTTCACGGTGGCGAACGCGCTCAGCATGCGGTCGATGACGCTGCCGAGCAGGAACATTTCCGCTTCGCCGCCGATCTTGCTTTCCTGGCACACGAGGGTGAAGCGCCGGATCCGCACCGGCACGCCGCGCAGGATGCTGTCGCCGGTGGTGTTCTCGAAGCGCTCCAGGCCGGCGAGCAGGAGTTCGAGCCGCTGGCGCATCTGGTCGTCGTGCACCGCGCGGAAGTCGAAAGTGGCGAGCAACTGCCGCAGGGCCTCCACATTGGCGATGGTACTGAAATTGCAGGCGAGGGCCGCCACCAGTCGCCACAACAGGCCGTCCGAGAGCGGCGGCGGGATTTCCGGCGTCACGAACGAGATGTTCTCGAACAGGACCGCGCCCGGAGTGGTGTTGCCGGGCTGGGTGATGGCGCCGGCGGGCAGGCGCTCCGCCAGCCGTCCGTTGGAGCAGACAAGGCCGATGGACACGGTCTCCGCCTTGGGGACCATGCGTTCGTCCAGCCGGTTCACGAACGAAATGTAGTGATCGATGCGCCGCCCGGCGACCGCGGGCTTGGCCCGCAGGCGATAATAGGCGGTGGTGGCGCGCGCGCCCGGCAGATCGTGCCGGAAGGATTCGAAGGGGGCATAGGCCACCCGTTCCGACACCCCCTGGATGTAGCCGGAGACGCTCTCCACCGTGTGCACCGAGAGGCCCTCGCCCTGGAGTGGGGTCAGGCGATATTCGGTCTTGCTGCCGTCCACATGGAGCGGGCGGGCGTCGGCGCGGAACAGGTTGACGGCCGGTGTGCAGTTCAGGCGGACGGCGCCCGGCGGCAGGCGCACATGCTGGGGAAAGGGCCGCGTGAACTGGAACGAAAGCTTGAGGCCGCGGGCCGGCAATTCGGCCAGGGGGGCAAGGCCCGTCAGATCCACATAAAGGAACTTATCCGGCACCAGCAGGTATTCCTGAAGCAGCCGGAAGCCTTCGACTGCGGTTTTCGGCTGCGCGAGAACCGCCTCTTCGGGCGCGAAGGCGGCCGGGCGCAGGGCGGTCGCCGGCAGGGTCAGCACCGTCGCGTCGCCGTGGCGCACCTCGATCCGCTTCAGGTGGGCGAGCAGCCAGAGATAGAGATGCACCGCCTGCGCCGGATCGCCCTGCGGCGCGAGGTGAAAGCGCAGGTCGTTGCCGGCGAGCGGCGCCAGGGTGGCATGGGGCAGGCAGTCGAGGTCGAGGCTGATCTCCGCATTGGCGGGGGTGTTCTCCAGGGTCGCGTTGCGCACCTCGAACGGCAGCACCGCAAGCGCGAAGCAGGTGCTGAAGGGGCAGCTCGTGCCGTCGATGGTGCGGGAGCGGACCTGGGTGCCCCGCGGTACCGCAAGGGCGCCGCCGTCGCTGCCGGGGGCATGGCGGAAGGCCAGGGTGGTGGTGGGTGGCACCGGCTGGAGATAGGCCGGCCAGATCAGCCGCAGGAGATCATGGACCAGCTCCGGAAGGTCGTCGTCGAGCCGCTGGCGCAAGGTGGCGGTGAGGAAGGCGAACCCCTCCAGCAGCCGCTCCACATGGGGATCGCGCGCCTTGCGGGACAGGAAGCTGGCCAGCTTCGGATTCTCGCGGGCGAAGATGTCGCCGAGATCGCGCAGATAGGCCAGCTCGTCCTGATAATATCGGTTCAGCGTCACGGTCTCGTCGCTCGCAATTGGACCTGGGACATGTTCTTCACGCGCACCGGAATCCACGTCGCTTGAAAATGCTCTAAAGCCGCGATCGGCTTCTTCCGGAACGGCTTCAATCGCTCACATTCACGTAGCCGTTGTTGTTGAGGACGGTGTCGAACGCCAGGCGCTTGGGGCCGTTTTCCAGCACCAGGGTGGCGTGGATGCGGAAGGCCAGATGCAGCGGGTTGCTGCGGTCTGGAACGTGGCTGACCGAGACCTCGGACAGGCGCGGCTCGAACATCTCGATCTGGCCGCGCACCGCCGCCGCGATGATGCCGAGCGCGTCCGGAAACCGGCCCACCAGATCGTTGAAATCCGGCATGCCGAAGTCGGGACGCGACAGGCAGCAGTTCGCCCGTGCGTTCAGCACCGACCGCAGGTTGCCCATGATGCTGTCGACGAGGCCGGACAGGTCGCCCGTGGCGTCCGATGCGGTCTCGCCGCGGGGCGCGGTGTCGGGCGCCCGGAGCCGTTCCAGGAGCGTGCGATGGGTCATGTCCGATGCGTCATGGCGCTTTGCCCCCGGCGCGGAGGAAGGCGGGACGGGCCCGCCTTCCGGCAAGATCAGGCCTTGTCCAGCTTGCCCTTCAAGGTCAGCGTGAAGTCGGCGCCCATGTATTTGAAATGGGGCTGAACCGCCATCGAGACCCGGTACCAGCCGGGCTCACCTTCCACGTCCTCGACCGTGATCTGCGCGTTGCGCAGCGGGCGGCGGGAGCGCACGTCGGACGAGGGGTTCTCCTGGTCGGCCACATATTGGCGGATCCATTTGTTGAGCTCGGTCTCAAGCTCGACGCGGGTCTTCCAACTGCCGATGTTCTCGCGCTGAAGCACTTTGATGTAATGCGCCAGGCGGTTGATGATGAACATGTAGGGCAGTTGGGTGCCGAGCTTGTAATTCAGCTCCGCCGCCTTGCCCTCCTCGCTGTTGCCGAAGAACTTCGGCTTCTGCACCGAATTGGCAGAGAAGAAGGAGGCGTTGTCCGTGCCCTTGCGCATGGTGAGGGCGATGAAGCCCTGTTCGGCGAGCTCATATTCCCGCCGGTCGGAGACCAGGGCCTCGGTGGGGATCTTGGTCTGGAGCTGGCCCATGGACTCGAAGGTGTGCAGGGGCAGGTTCTCCACCGCGCCGCCGGACTGGGGGCCGATGATGTTGGGGCACCAACGGTAGTTGGCGAAGCTGTCGGTGAGGCGGGTGGCGAAGGCAAACGCCGTGTTGCCCCACAGATAATTGGCGGTGCTGCCGGCGGACGTCTCCGAATAGTTGAACGACTTCACCGGGTTGCTGTCCTGGCCGTAGGGCAGGCGCAACAGGAAGCGCGGCGCGGTGAGGCCCACGTAGCGGGCGTCCTCGCTCTGCCGGAAGCCGTTCCACTTGGCGTATTTCGGCCCCTCGAAGATCGACTGCAGATCCTTGAGATTCGGCAGTTCCTCGAATGTGTCGACGCCGAACATCTGGGTCGAGGCGGCGCCGATCACCGGGGCGTGCGACATGGCGCCGACGCTGGCGAGATATTGCAGCAGCTTGATGTCCTGGGCACCGGGACCGAAATCATAATTGGTGACGACGGCGCCGACGGGCTGGCCGCCGAACTGGCCGTATTCAGCCGTGTAGACATGCTTGTAGAGGCCGGAGCGGACCACCTCGGGCGAATCGTCGAAGTCCGCCAGGAGGTCGTCCTTCGCCACCGAGAGCATCTCGATCTTGATGTTCTGGCGGAAGTCCGTGCGGTCCACCAGGAACTTCAGGCCGCGCCAGGATGATTCCATCTGCTGGAAGGCCTCGGCATGGAAAATGGCGTCGAGCTGCGACGACAGTTTCTGGTCGATGGCGGCGATCATCTGGTCGACCGCGGCGCTGTTGACCTTCTCGTCCCCGTGGGCCGGCTTCAGCAATTCCGAAATGAAGGCGGCGACGCCGCGGCGGGCGACATCATAGCCCTC
Organism: Xanthobacter agilis; assembly: GCF_021730435.1. Taxonomy (GTDB): domain Bacteria; phylum Pseudomonadota; class Alphaproteobacteria; order Rhizobiales; family Xanthobacteraceae; genus Xanthobacter; species Xanthobacter agilis. The sequence goes on along the minus strand of NZ_JABWGX010000002.1, from coordinate 31,384 downwards.
ATCCGTGGGGCGCAGCTTGGTCTCCATGAGGATCTGGTCCAACATGGAGGTTTCTTCCAGCGTGGCCGCGCCGGCCGGGGCCTCGGCGACGGTGTCAGGCGTGCTCATGACTGTTTCTCCGAAGGATTCGACGGCGGCTGTCCGGGCAGGACCGCTCAGGCGGAGGGGTCGGTGGAACCGGTGATCTCGGACAGGAAGCGCTGGCGCGCCGCTTCGTCTTCGATCACACCCTGGATCATCTTGCGGAAGGCGGGGATGTTGCCGAGCGGCCCCTTCAGGGCGACCAGCGCCTCGCGCAGCTCCAGCAGCGCCTTCAGCTCGGGCACCTGCCGCACCACGGCCTCGGGCTCGAAGTCCTTCAGCCGGTCGAAGGTAAGGCTCAGCGCGATTTTCTCGTCGGCAGCCTCCTCGCTCAGCTTGTTGTCGACGGACAGGTCGAGGCTGAGATTGTGGCTCTTCAGCACGTCGTCGAAATTGTCCTTGTTGATATTGGCAAGCTCGCGCTCCTCCACCGGGCGTTCATCTGCCTTCTGGGTGAAGTCGCCGACCACCAGCAGCTTGAGGGGAAGCTCGACGTCTTCCTTCATATTGCCCGTCGCCGGACGGTAGCGAATGTTGACCCGTTCCTTGGGTGCGATCGATTCAGCCATGTCCATGTCCCCCAGATGGCCGTCAGGCGTGGACCAGCCGGACGGCGGTTCGAAGATCGAGGCGTGCGAGCCGGCGCTGGGCGGCTTCCACCGCGCCGCGCAGGTGGGTGGCGCCGAGCAGCTTCTCGGCGGCCGGATGGTGATAGGCGCGCAGCGCAAGCCGGGCCGCGCGCAGGGCCAGCCCCGGCTCCCAGGCATCGAGAGCGCGGCGCTCCACTTCGGATTCAAGGTGCTGCACCAGCGGCAGCGCGACCGATGGAAGGTCCAGGTCCAGGCAGGTTTGTGCCTGGAGCAGGTGCATGTCGAACAGCGCGCGCTCGCCGCGCACCGTGTCCCGCGCGGCGCCCAGGCGGTCGAGGGCCTCGGCCTTCTTGCCGGCGCCCACGAGCGTCTTGATGTCCGCGGCCAGGTCCTTGAACGTGTCCGCCTGTGCCTCGGCGGGCGCGGCGGCGGGTGAGCCGGCGTGCTCGTCGAACCAGGCACGGGTCGCGACGTCCGCGAACGGCGTGCCGTCCGCGAAGGTGAGGTCGACCAGCGCCGGGAGGCGCCGGACCAGGGCGCACGATAATTCCACCACCGCCGCCGCGGCCATGGCATATTTTGGCCCAAGGATATTGAGCGTCTCGAATACCTTCCGGTGCGCATCCAGCCAGAAGGGGGAGGAGCCGATGAGGCCTTCGAGGGCGTGCACGAGCGCTTCATGTTCGCCGGAGCGGCTCATGGCGGCGATGCCTTCCAGGCGCTGCGCGGCCGGCGCCATGAGCTGGGTGGCGTTGTCCTTGGCGGGTGGCGTGAGGGTGATGTCGAGCCAGGCCGCCGAGCGGGAGAGGCGATAGCTGCGGGGATCGGACAGGTTCGTTTCGCGCAGCCGGCGCGCGTGCTGGCGCATGCTGTCGGCCAGGGCGCTGATGGCGCGGTCGAGCTCGGGACCGCTGGCGTCGGGCGCCACCGGCGGAGCCGCCGGCAAGGGTGCTGCGGTCGCGGATGCCGTGGCCGCCGGGGTGACGGGGGCGGGCGACGGCGTGGCACCGCCATTGGCGGGAAGGGGCGTCGCGGGCGCGGGCGCCTGGGGCGTTCCGGCCTTCTCCGCCGCCTCCCGCGCGGCGGCTTGCCGGGCCGCCTCGGCGGCGCGGGCGAGCTCGGCCTTCGCCGCCTCGGCCTTGGTGCGGACCGCGCGCACCAGGTCGCCGAACGCGATGCGCTCCTTGGCGAGCTTTTCCGGCAGAAGGACGTTCAGTTCCTCGAGCAATTCGGAGGCATGCAGCAAGGCCGGGATGTCGGGCTCGGCCACCGGCAGGTCGGCGACCACCGGCGTCAGGCGGGTGACCATCCATTCGAGGGCGCCGACGCGAGCCCGCTCCCGCTTGGGCGGGACCTCGTCCCACCACTGCTTGACCATGGCCGAGAGCGCATCGATCCCCACCGCGAGGCCACGCCATTGCTCGGTCTGGGTCAGGGCGACGGTGGTCCAGGCGGTGACCAGAAGGTCGCGACCGTGGGTGGTCAGCAGATCAAGCCCGATGCGCGCCACCTGCGGCCACGGTACGGCGGCGGGGCCATCGGTCTCGATGCGGCGGACGCTGGTCTCGATCTCCTCGAAGGCCGGCAGGCCGCGCACATCCGTGCCCACCGGGGCGTCCGGCGCCAGCGGCAGAACAAGCCGGTCGCTGCGCGCATCCTCGAAGACGGGGATGGAGTGTTCGCTCATGGGCTGCCGCGCCTGCTCCGACCTGCTCCATGGGGCAAAGCTGGAGCGTCCGGCGGTTGTCTTTGTTTTTTTTGACAGCAGGATGAAGCTGGGATTGCGCTTGCGCGACGGCCCGCCTTTCGTGCGCGTCGCTACGCCACGATCAGCACGCGTTGGTCGAGTACCGCGCGATATGCACCCGTCGGGCGAGGCTTTCGGGCACGAACGGCCGTGTCATCCCCGCCGCGGGGTCAGCTCGCCTCAAGCAGGCGCTCGGCGTCCTCAAGGTCCACGGACACCAGCCGCGACACGCCGCGCTCGGCCATGGTGACGCCGAACAGCCGGTTCTGGTGCGCCATGGTGATGGGGTTGTGGGTGATGGTGAGGAAGCGGGTGTCGGTGCGCCGGGTCATTTCCTTGAGCAGGGTGCAGAAGCGTTCCACATTGGCGTCATCGAGGGGCGCATCCACCTCGTCCAGCACGCAGATGGGCGCGGGATTGGTGAGGAACACCGCGAAGATGAGCGCCATGGCGGTCAGCGCCTGCTCGCCGCCCGAGAGCAAAGACAGGGTCTGCGGCTTCTTTCCCGGCGGGCGGGCGATGATGTCGAGGCCGGCTTCCAGCGGGTCCTCGGCGTCGGTGAGCACGAGGTCCGCCTCGCCGCCGCCGAACAGGGTGTCGAACAGCGACTTGAAATGGGCGTTCACCACCGTGAACGAGGCCTGAAGGCGCTCGCGCGCCTCGCGGTTGAGGCTCTGGATGGCGCCGCGCAGGCGCTTGATGGCCTCGATGAGGTCGTCGCGCTCGGCGACGAGGGCCGTGTGGCTGGCCTCGGCCTCCTCCAGCTCCACATCGGCGCGCAGGTTCACGGCGCCGAGGCGGTCGCGGTCGCGCTTGGCCCGTTCGAGCACGGCCTCGATGGCGGCGGCCTCGGGCAGGTTGTCGTCGTCGGCAATGGCGGCCTGGGCGCGGGCGGTGTCCGGGGGGCCGTCCAGGGCTTCGAGGATCTCGCGTTCCACGTCCTCCCGGCGCTGGCGGGCGGCCTCGAGCCGGGCCTCGGCGCGGGCGGCCTCGGCGCGGGACTGGGACATGGCCTCCAATGCGTCGCGGGCGGCGGTGTCGGCGGCGGCAAGGGCCGCCTCGCCCTCGGCCAGCCGGTCGGCCGCGGCGCGGCGGGCGGCTTCCGCCGTCTCGAGGGCGGTCATCAGGGCCCGGCGCTGGCGGACGATCTCGCTCGGCGCGTCCTCGATCTCGGCCAATTCGGCCTGCGCCTCCTCGGCGCGGGTGGCGATGGCGGCGAGCCGCTCGCCGGCGCCCCCGGCGCGCTGCTGCCAGGACCGGCGCTCGCCGACGATGGCCTCCAGGCGCTTGATGCGGGCGGCGCCCTCGCGGCGCAGGGCCTCGGCGGCGGCGCGGGCCTCCGCGAGAGCGGCCCGGTGCGCGCTGGCATCGGCGCGGGCACGGGCGAGCTCGGCTTCCAGCACCTGGGGCAGGTCGAGGGCGGCAAGCTCCGCCTGCGCATCCTCCGCCTGGGCTTCGGCCTCCTCGCGCACGGCGGCAAGGCGGGTGCGGGCCTCGCCGATGGCGGCGAGGCGGGCCATATGCTGGGCCGCCTTGCGCTCGGCCGTCTCCAGCACGGCGCGGGCGGTCTCGGCGGCGCGCTGGGCGGTGCGACGGGCCTCGCGGGCCTGGGTCTCGGCGGCGGCGGCGAGGTGGAGCTCGCCCTCGCGCTCGGCCAGGGTGGCGCGCAGCTCCTCCATGGCCTCCTGCGCGGCGGCGGCATCGGCCTCAATATCGGCCAGGCGATTGCGCTCGGCGAGGCGGCGGGCGGCGGCGGTGGGCGCATCGGCGGCGGCGACGACGCCATCCCAGCGCCAGAGGTCGCCGGTCAGGGAGACGAGCCTTTGCCCAGGCTTCAGCAGCGGCGCGAGGCGCCCGCCATCGCCGGCGGCGACGATGCCCACCTGGGCCAGCCGGCGGGCCAGCGCCGGCGCGCCCTGGACATGAGTGGCGAGCGGCGTCACCCCCGGCGGCAGCGGCGGGTCGGCGGGGTCGAGGGCGGAGCCGGCCCAGCGGGCGGGGGCCTCCGGCGCCACCGGCAGGTCGAGGTCGTCGCCCAGGGCGGCGCCGAGGGCGGTCTCGTAGCCCTTCGTCACGGCGACCAGGTCGGCCACCGGCGGGAAGCGGTGGTCACTGGATTGCAACAGCTTGGCGAGGGTGCGGGCCTCCGCGTCCAGGCGGCCGAAACGCTTGTCCGCCTCGCTCACCGCCGGCCGCAGCGCTTCCACCGCGCGCCGGGCGGCGGCGTGTTCGGCCTCGGCGGCCATGGTGGCTTCCTCGGCCTCGGCGAGGCTTTCGCGGGCGATTTCCGCGTTGAGGCGGATGTCGTCGAGGGCCGCTGTGCCGGCCTCGCGCCTGAGCCGACCCTCCTCGGCCTCCACCGAGGCGCGCTCGGCGGCGTTGCGCAACAGCCGGTCGCGGATTTCGCGGGCGGTCTGCTCCAGGCTGGCGCGGCGGGCGCCGAGATCGGCGAAATGGGTGGTCTTCTCCTGAAGGCGCAGCTCGGCTTCCTCCAGCAAAGCGGCGGCTTCCTCCTGCCGCTCGGCGGCGGCGGCGCCAAGGTCGGCCGCGTCCTCCTGCTCGGCGATGAGGGCTTCCGCTTCGGCCTCCAGCCGCGCCAATACGCCTTCCGCGTCGGTGGACAGGGACTTTTCGCGTTCGAGGTCCTGGGCGAGCTGCACCAGCCGGCGTTCCAGCTCCTGGCGGCGGGTGGACAGGCGCGCCTCCTCCTTGTCCAGCGCCTCGCGGGCGTGGGTGAGGCGCTGGAGGGCGGCGGCGGCTTCCGCCTCCTGCGTGCGCAGGGGGGGCAGGGCGTGGGCCGCGAGCGCCTGGAGGCGGGCCGATTCCGCCTGCATGCGGGTCAGCTCCGCGCCGTCGCGCTGGGAGGCGAACAGCGCCCGCTCGGCCTCCATCAGGGCTGCCGTCACCTCGCGCCAGCGCAGCCACATGAGGGTGGCCTCGCACTTGCGGATTTCGGCCGCGAGCACCTTGTAGCGCTGGGTCTGGCGCGACTGCCGGCGCAGGCTCTCCACCTGGGATCCCATCTGGGTGATGACGTCTTCCACCCGGGCGAGGTTCTGCTCGGCCGCCTTCAGGCGCGTCTCGGCCTCATGGCGGCGGGCATGAAGGCCGGCGACGCCGGCCGCCTCCTCCAGGATGCGGCGGCGGGCATTGGGCTTGGCGCCCACGATCTCGCCGATCTGCCCTTGCCGGACCAAGGCCGGGGACCGCGCGCCGGTGGAGGCGTCCGCGAACAGCAGGTGCACATCGCGCGCACGCACGTCGCGCCCATTGATGCGATAAGCAGAGCCCGAGCCGCGCTCGATGCGGCGCGCGACTTCCAGCTTTTCCCATTCGTTGAAGGCGGCGGGGGCGGTCCGGTCGGCATTGTCGAGGTGGAGCGCGACTTCGGCCATGTTGCGCGCCGGCCGCCCGGTGGTGCCGGAAAAGATCACGTCGTCCATGTCCTGGGCGCGCATGGCCTTGTGGGAGCTTTCGCCCATCACCCAGCGCAGCGCTTCCACGAGGTTCGACTTGCCACACCCGTTCGGGCCCACCACGCCTGTCAGGCCGGGCTCGATGACGAGTTCGGTGGGCTCGACGAACGTCTTGAAGCCCACCAGCCGGAGGCGGTCGAACTTCATGCGGTCAGCCGGAGGCGGTCGAGGGTCATGGGGTGAAAGGGTCGCTCGCGGAGAACATGGCAAAAGGTGTGCCAGTGCTTGACCGCGGCGTCAAACGGCGGCGTCAAGCAGCGTCGTCAAACAGCCACTTGCGCCGGGCCCGCGCGCGGGTGCCGCGCGTGAGATCAGGGTGCCGCGACCTGTCGCGCGATCGACGCTTGACGCCGCGCGGCGCGGCCGGTAATTTCGCGCAACTTTTGAAAGGGCCTGCGTGACCATGCGCAATTTCGTTATTCTTCTCGTATCCGGGGGCGCCACGATCGGTCCAGCCTGAAAGGGCTGTTTCGAATGGACGTGGCGCGTGACGAGGGGCCCTTGGGGCCCCTTCGTCGTTTCTGAACCGCCGCGTCCTTCCGGATCGCGGCAAGACCGCGATGACAGCTTGATATGAGGCGCTCCGGCGCCAGGGAGTTCCAACGCCATGACGAGCGTGACCACCGCCACCGCGACCGCCGGCACTGCGACCACCGGCACCAAGATGACCGGCGCCGAAATGGTGATCCAGGCCTTTGCCGACCAGGGAGTCGCGCACATCTTCGGCTATCCCGGCGGCGCCGTGCTGCCCATTTATGATGCGCTGTTCCACCAGAACGCCATCGAGCACATCCTGGTGCGCCACGAGCAGGCGGCGGTGCACGCGGCGGAAGGCTATGCCCGCTCCTCGGGCAAGGTGGGCGTGGTGCTCGTCACCTCCGGCCCCGGCGCCACCAACGCGGTGACCGGCCTCGCCGACGCGCTCATGGATTCGATCCCGATCGTTTGCATCTCCGGGCAGGTGGCCTCCCACCTCATCGGCAACGACGCCTTCCAGGAGTGCGACACGGTCGGCATCACCCGCCCCTGCACCAAGCATAATTACCTTGTCCGCGACGTGAACGATCTCGCCCGCGTGCTGCACGAGGCCTTCTATGTGGCGCAGAACGGGCGGCCGGGTCCGGTGGTGGTGGACATTCCGAAGGATGTCCAGTTCGCCACCGGCACCTATGTCGGCCGCGCCAACATCCAGCACAAGACCTACCGGCCGAAGCTCGAGGCCGAGGACGGGCAGATTGCGGCGGCGGTGGAGATGATCGCCTCCGCCAAGAAGCCCATCTTCTACACCGGCGGCGGCGTCATCAATTCCGGGCCGGAAGCGAGCCGCCTGCTGCGCGCGTTTGCCCGCGAAACCGGCGTGCCGGTGACCTCGACCCTGATGGGCCTCGGCGCCTTTCCGGCCTCCGACCCCCAGTGGCTGGGCATGCTGGGCATGCACGGCACCTATGAAGCCAATCTCGCCATGCACGATTGCGACGTGATGGTGTGCATCGGCGCGCGCTTCGACGACCGCATCACCGGCCGGCTGGATGCGTTCGCGCCGGGGTCCAAGAAGATCCATATCGACATCGACCCGTCCTCCATCAACAAGAACGTGAAGGTGGACCTGCCCATCGTCGGCGACGTGGCGCGGGTGCTGGGCGCGATGACCCGTGCCTGGGCGGCCAGGGGCCTTGCCATGGACAAGGCGGCGCTGACCGCGTGGTGGGCGCAGATCGACCGCTGGCGTTCGCGCCAATGCCTCGCCTATCGCGCCTCCGACACCATCATCAAGCCGCAATACGCCATCGAGCGGCTGTATCACGCGGTGAAGGACAAGGACGTCTACATCACCACCGAGGTGGGCCAGCACCAGATGTGGGCGGCGCAGTTCTGCCGCTTCGAGGAACCGAACCGGTGGCTCACTTCCGGCGGCCTCGGCACCATGGGCTATGGCCTGCCCGCCGCCATCGGCGCGCAGAAGGCTCACCCCGGTGCGCTGGTGGTGGATATCGCGGGCGAAGCCTCGATCCAGATGAACATGCAGGAAATGTCCACCGCCATGCAGTTCGACCTGCCGGTGAAGGTGTTCATCCTGAACAACAAGTATATGGGCATGGTGCGCCAGTGGCAGGAGCTGCTGCACGGCGGGCGCTATTCGCACTCCTATTCGGAGGCGCTGCCGGACTTCGTGAAGCTGGCCGAAGCCTATGGCGGCGTCGGCATCCGCTGCGACAAGCCGGCCGATCTTGACGCGGCGATCCATGAGATGATTTCGGTGCGGAAGCCGGTGATCTTCGATTGCGTGGTGGACCAGCAGGAGAACTGCTTCCCCATGATCCCCTCGGGCCGCGCCCACAACGAGATGATCCTCGGCGACATGGCCGTGGATCTCGACGCGGCCATCACCGACGAAGGCAAGATGCTGGTGTGAGCGGGGCCTCTGCGTCCCGACGCCGTTCCGGCCCTCCCCCGCGCGGGGGAGGGGTTTCCGCCGACACTCATTTGCGAGCCATCCATGTCTGAAGCTCCCGAGCGCATCGAGCGCCACACCCTCTCGGTCCTGGTGGACAACGAGCCGGGCGTGCTCGCCCGCGTCATCGGCCTGTTCTCCGGCCGCGGCTACAATATCGACAGCCTCACGGTGTCCGAGGTGAGCGCGGAGAGCCACCTCTCGCGCATCACCATCGTCACCACCGGCACCCCCATGGTGATTGAGCAGATCCGCAACCAGCTCGCCCGCCTGGTGCCGGTGCACCGGGTGCAGGACCTCACCGTCGAGGGCTATTATCTGGAACGGGAGCTGGCCATGGTGAAGGTGCGCGGCACCGGGGAAGCGCGCTCGGAGGCTCTGCGCCTCGCCGAGGCGTTCCGTGCCCGCGTCATCGACGCCACCCGCGAAAGCTTCGTGTTCGAGATCACCGGCAAGAGCGACAAGATCGACCAGTTCGCCCACCTGATGGAGCCGCTCGGCCTGGTGGAGGTGGCGCGCACCGGCGTGGTCGCCATCTCGCGCGGGCCGACCGCCCTGTAATCCGTATTCCCATCGGCCGTGATCCAGTGCAAAGACGCTGGCCGCGACCCGTTGCATTCAAGAACGACGCCACAAGGAGACACTGATGCGCGTTTACTACGATCGCGACGCCGACCTGAACCTCATCAAGGGCAAGAAGGTCGCCGTCATCGGCTATGGCAGCCAGGGCCATGCCCACGCGCTCAACATGCGCGATTCCGGCGTGAAGGATGTGGTGATCGCCCTGCGTCCCGGCTCCGCCACCGCCAAGAAGGCCGAGGCCGAGGGCTTCAAGGTGCTCTCCCCCGCCGAGGCCGCCAAGTGGGCCGACGTGGTGATGATGCTCACCCCCGACGAGCTGCAGGGCGACATCTATCGCGAGAGCCTCGCCGACAACATGAAGGAAGGCGCGGCGCTGCTGTTCGCCCACGGCCTCAACGTGCACTTCAACCTGATCGAGCCGCGCAAGGATCTCGACGTGCTGATGGTGGCCCCCAAGGGTCCCGGTCACACCGTGCGTTCCGAATACCTGCGTGGCGGCGGCGTGCCGACCCTCATCGCCATCGCCCAGGACGCGTCGGGCAATGCCCATGACCTCGGCCTCTCTTATGCCTCCGCCATCGGCGGCGGCCGCGCCGGCATCATCGAGACCACCTTCAAGGAAGAGTGCGAGACCGACCTGTTCGGCGAGCAGGTGGTGTTGTGCGGCGGCCTCGTGGAGCTGATCCGCGCCGGCTTCGAGACCCTGGTGGAAGCCGGCTACGCCCCCGAGATGGCCTATTTCGAGTGCCTGCACGAGGTGAAGCTGATCGTCGACCTCATCTACGAGGGCGGCATCGCCAACATGAACTATTCCATCTCCAATACCGCGGAATATGGCGAATACGTCACCGGCCCGCGCATCATCACCCCCGAGACCAAGGCGGAGATGAAGCGGGTGCTCACCGACATCCAGTCCGGCAAGTTCACCCGCGACTGGATGCTGGAGAACAAGGTGAACCAGACCTCGTTCAAGGCCACCCGCGCCCGCGTGAACGCCCACCCCATCGAGGAAGTGGGCGAAAAGCTGCGCGCCATGATGCCCTGGATCAAGGCCAAGGCCCTGGTGGACAAGACCAAGAACTGAGGAGAGTTGCCTCAAAAGGCATTTTACCGGCCGTCTCGATCTATGAGAATGAGTACATTGACGTGCTCATCCCCGCTTTTTTAGCAGTGTTGGCTATCATTGAAGTGCAAGCATGGTTCGCGAGGCATTTCATGGGCGAGACGGACGATCTCAGTTGGGACGACAACAAGGATGCGGCAAACCGCGAAAAGCGCGGTTTGCCGCTCCCCCTTGCCGCGCTGCTCTTCGACGGCCGGACGCGCGTGGAGGATGTCTCGCTCAAGTCGCCGGACGGCGAGACGCGCTTCGAGACCATGGCGGAATATGAGGGGCGTGTGCTATTCTGCGTGTGGACATGGAGTGGTGAGCAGCGCCGCATCATCTCCTTGCGGGTTGCCCATCGGAGTGAACGCCGTGCCTACCAAGAAACAATTGGAAGAGGCCGAACGTCTCGCAAAGACGATTGACTGGGCAAGGTTCGACGCCATGTCGGACGAGGAGATCCGGGCCCACTGGGCGTGGGACAAGGACATGACTTGGCCCACCGACGCCGAGTTGGCCGAGTTCGATCTTGTCATTCCCGCCAAGAGCCGCCGCAAGCCGCCGAAGGAAGCGGCGGAGTAGACCGCGTTCTTCGCGTTGCCGCCGCCGCCCCCTATCATCGAAGGTCCAAAGCAGATTTGGGCGCCCGTTGAGCGGGCGCCGTGTCGGGCTTTGCTGCGTGCATCATTTGCCGCCCACGCAAGCCCACGTATGTCCGAACATTCTTGGAAAATCGTGTCACTCGGGTCGTGTCACTCGGGTCGTGTTCCTCGGGCGGTGCCGGTCGCGCGCAGGGGCGGAGCGATGTCTGTTCGATTTCGGCTCAAATTAAATCAGAAAAATTCAAAACAACGCTTCAATTTAAAATCGCTCTCGAAAGCGTATGTTTTCGATGGTGATGCAGATAGCATATATTTTTCTTTGACACAATTCGGTGTTATCCTATCTTGAGAACACTTGCAGCGTGCATCTAGATTTCAGGCGCTGAAGGTCGGGCGTCAGCCTCTCCGCGTGGCGCTCTGTGTTTTGATTTTGAACAATTCAATAAAGAGACTCGACCCATGAATGTTACCGTCATCTTCGGATCGGACGGCGGCGCGACCAAGGGTGTCGCCTCCAAGATTTCCAAGAAGTGCCAGGGCCGCAGCGTCGATATCAAGACCGCCACCAAGGCCGATTTCGAAAATTGCGAGCTTCTAATCCTCGGCTCCCCCACCTATGGCGACGGCACGCTCCAGACCGACTGGGAAGAAAATATCGACAAGCTGCGCGCGGCGAAGCTGGGCGGCAAGAAAGTGGCTCTGTTCGGCACCGGAGACCAGGCGACCTATCCCGACAGCTTCGTGGATGCCATGGGCATTCTTTATGATGAAGTCACGGAACTGGGCGCCGTGGTGGTCGGTTTCACCGAAACCTCCGGCTACGATTACAGCAATTCCACCGCGGAGCGGGACGGCCAGTTCGTCGGCCTCGCCCTCGACCAGGACGGTCAGTCCGGCATGACGGAGAAGCGGGTCACGGCATGGCTCAGCAAGCTGCTGTAGATCCGGTCGCGCTCCGGCTGTTCCACCACCACCTGTATGAATACGGGCGGGGTGTGAGGGGCCTGTTCCTGATGACCCTGGGGCTCATCGAATCAGCTCCCGTCGTCGCGAAGCTTCGCGACGACGGCATCGACCACTTTGTGCAGCGGGTGGGGAGTTCCAAGGTCAATGTGTTCTTCGGGCGGGAGGCCTATGTGGCGGTGGCGCGCAGCTTCGTCACCAAGCCGCTCAACCTCCTGAGCCCGGAGGAGGACTTCATGCTCGGCACCCTGCTCGGCTACGACCGGGAGCAGCAATGCCGCCGATTCCTGGCCAAGCTGGCGACCGTGGGGGCGCGCTGCCCGTTGGCGGTGGCCGCCGAATAAAGGGCGGCGAGGCCCCCTGGCCTCCGCCGACTGCCGTCCTTCCGCCCACGCCTGCCGAGCCGGCGTCGCGATGCGACCGGCGCGGGTGCGGCGGTGCGCCCATGCCCCGGCGATCTTGCGCGGCGCGGGGCTCCTCGTGTCATCCCTATGATCCGATGGGCTTCGGTCGGTCCGATCCCGCGCCGGCGCGCGGTGCGTCGTTGCTGCGGGCTGCCACGCTCAGCGGCGGGCGGCTCCGATTGTCCGGGTGCCGCTGGGGGAAGCGTGCGTCGCGACCGCGCCCTCTCGCCGGCAAACACCGCTTCCAGGGTTCCGCAGCTCAGCACTCCACCGGTGCGAGGCGGGGCGGTGTGATTCGGAGCCTGCCGACCTTCGTCCTCCGTGGCCGGACGGCAGACGCCGTCCTCAGACCGCCGTATCGGAATAGTGCGTGGCCAGCGGCAGCGAGGCCGTGGCCAGGAACGAGCGATAGCGCCGTCGCGCGTCGATGGCGGTGCCGTTGTCGCAGATGGCGGCCTCCTGCAGCTCGGCGATGGCCCAGGGGTTGGGCTCCACCGGCAGGGCGACGATCTCGGGCGCGTTGTGCGAGGTGATCTCGATGATGTCGTGGGCGGTGAGAGCCTGCAGGGCGTGGGCGGCGAGCTGGCGCTGATAGGCCCGCCGCTCGGGCGCGATGTCCTCCCAGGCCTCCAGGAGCGGATAGCGGTCGCGCGAAAAGGCGTGCATCGCCCGCGCCATACGCTCCACCATGTCCGCCGCGATCATCCCGTCACCCTTTTGGCCTGTCGATCCCTACGGATGCTGAAGGTGCCTGGAAGGGGTTTCACGACCGTTGCGAAAAGGGGCGATTTGGCCGCATGGTCAATGAAACATGAACGCGACGCGCGGGGCGGCGGGGCCGGGCTGCTCGGGCGGCGTGGAGAACAGGATCAGGAGCGAACAGATGCGGGTGACCTTCGACATGCTCAAGGTGAAGCTGTTCACCGATGGGGCGGACAAGGCTCAGATCATGGAGATGGCCCGGCACGGCCACATCGCCGGCTTCACCACCAATCCCTCGTTGCTGCGCAAGGCGGGCGTCACCGATTATGCCGCGTATGCCCGTGATCTGGTGGCGGCGGTGCCGGATCGTCCCATCTCGTTCGAGGTGATCGCGGACGATGTCGCCGAGATGCGCCGGCAGGCGCGGTTGATCGCGGAATGGGGCCCGAACGTCTATGTGAAGCTGCCGGTGTCCACCACCCGCGGCGAGCCGCTCTACCCGCTGGTGCGGGAGCTGTCGCAAGCGGGCGTGAAGGTGAACCTGACGGCGGTGTTCGATCTGCCCCAGGTGGATGCGGGCGTGGCGGCGCTGGCGGGCGGCGCGCCCGCCTGTATCTCGGTGTTCGCGGGCCGGCTCGCCGACATGGGGCTGGATTATGCGCCGGCGGTGCGCCGCGCCGTGGACCTTGCCCGCGCCACCACGAATGTGGAGGTGATCTGGGCCTCCACGCGCGAGGTGTGGAACGTCATCGAGGCCGACCGCCTGGGGTGTCACATCATCACCGCGCCGGCGGATGTGCTGAAGAAGCTGCCCGGCATCGGCAGCCGCAGCGCGGCTGAATTGTCCCTCGACGCGGTGAGGGCCTTCCGCGCCGATGTGGAGGCGGCGGGCCTCACCCTGCCTGCATCCGGCCGCGAAGCCGCCGCCTGAGGCGGTTGCGAATAACCGGCCGCGCGCGACGCACAATGGCCAATGGCCCCCGGGCGGCCATTGCGCCGGCGGGCGGCGCTGTTAGACTTGTCCGCAAGGCGCAGCCGGGGCGTGACGCACACACCGAGCTTGAGCGCATGATTCCGCCTTTTGGCGAGGGCATCAACATGAGGGACGAGGCGCACGGGTCCGTGCCGGGCTCGGAGCCGTCTTCCCGCACCGGGGGCGAGGGGCGCGACCCCGCGCCTGGCCCCGCGCGGCGGGGATCCGGGCGGCCGGTGCCGGCCGACGACGCGGTCTATGCCGCGATCGACCTCGGCACCAACAATTGCCGCCTGCTCGTGGCCCGTCCGACCCCGCGCGGCTTCCGCGTGGTGGATGCCTTCTCGCGCATTGTCCGCCTGGGCGAAGGGCTCGGCGGGTCCGGCCGGCTGGGCGAGCCGGCGATGGATCGGGCCGCGGCCGCGCTCGAGGTGTGCGCCGCCAAGATGGCGCAGCGGGGCGTCACCCGTGCCCGCGTGATCGCCACCGAGGCCTGCCGCGCCGCCGACAATGGCGATGCCTTTTGCGCCCGCGTGCGTGAGCGCACCGGCCTTGATCTCGAGGTGGTGGACCGGCGCACCGAGGCGGGCCTTGCCGCCACCGGTTGCGCACCGCTGGTGGATCCACGCGGCGACGGGGCGATCCTGTTCGACATTGGCGGTGGCTCGACCGAGGTGGTGTGGCTCGGCCGCCGCTCGGCCGGCGACGACGGGCCGCCGCGGGCCCGCATCCGGGCCTGGATTTCGCTTCCGGTCGGCGTCGTCTCGCTGTCCGAGCGCCATGGCGGGGTGCGGGTCACGCCCGATGTGTTCCATGCCATGGTGGCCGAGGTGCGCGCCATGCTGGAGGGTGTCCGCGAGAGCTGGGGCTTCCGCCCGCCTTATCGGCTGCACCTGCTCGGCACCTCCGGCACGGTGACCACGGTGGCGGGCATCCATCTGGGCCTCGACCGCTATGACCGCACCCGGGTGGATGGGGCCTGGCTCAGCGACACCTGCATCGGCGAGGTGGTGGGTCGGGTGATGGGCATGTCGTTCGAGGAGCGGGTGGCGAACCCCTGCATCGGCGCCCAGCGCGCGGATTTGGTATTGGCCGGCTGCGCCATCATGGAAGCGGTGCGGGCGGTGTTTCCGGCGGAGCGCCTGCGGGTGGCCGATCGCGGACTGAGGGAAGGCATGTTGGTTCAGTTGATGCGTGCCGATGGAGTTTGGCGGCGGCCCGGAAAGGGCGGCCACGCGGGGCCGGATCGCGCCCGCGCTCAAAGAAAGGATGCACGGTCGTGAACACTCCGTCCCGCGGGCCGGATGGCCGGCCCCTGAAGGTGCGCGTGAAGACCGCGCGCGGCCGCACCACCTCCCAGCAGAAATGGTTGCAGCGCCAGCTCAACGATCCCTATGTGGCCCGTGCCCGGCGCGAGGGATGGCGCTCGCGCGCGGCGTTCAAGCTCATCGAGATCGAGGAGAAGGCCCGGCTCCTGAAGAAGGGTATGCGCATCGTCGATCTCGGCGCCGCGCCCGGCGGCTGGAGCCAGGTGGCGGCGCAGAAGATCGGGCTGGAGGCGGGCCACGGCAAGATCGTCGCCATCGACCTGCTGGAGATGGAGGCGATTCCCGGCGTGGTGTTCGCGCAGATGGATTTCCTCGAGCCCGATGCGCCCGAACGGCTGCTCGCCTTGATGGACGGCCCGGCGGACGTGGTGATGTCCGACATGGCCGCCAATGCCACCGGCCACAAGAAGACCGACCACCTGAAGATCGTGGCGCTGGTGGAGCTGGCGGCGGAATTTGCCCGGCAGGTGCTGGCGCCGGGCGGTGCCTTCCTCGCCAAGGTGCTGCAAGGCGGCACCGAGGGGGCGCTGCTGGCGGATTTGAAGCGGGACTTCGCCCAGGTGAAGCATCTGAAGCCGGCCGCGAGCCGCGCCGATTCGGCCGAACTCTATGTGCTGGCCACTGGCTATCGCGGGCGTGGTGCCGTCGGCGCGGATGAGGGTTCGCCGACCGATTCGCCGGCGGCGCAAGAGTGAGCGCGGCGTGATACCAAAGGCCTGTGAGTGTGACTCACTGGGCTTTGGTCAAGCCCGCGCGGCGCCTGAGCGAACCCACTTGGCACCGGTCAAGGACCGGGGCCGATGGTATAGAGTGGGCGCGGGATAAAAGTGAGCGCGCGCTGCCCCGCGGGGTGGGCTCAGTGCTGTTCCACCTCGCCGCGCGGGTCGGTGATGTCGGCGGGCTTGGCGATCAGCTCTCGGCCGGCGGTCTTCGGCAGCAGGATGAAGTGGAAGACACTGAGCGCGCTCACCACGGCCACCACCAGGAAGGCGGCCGTGAAATCCGCCTGGGTGACGTGAAGCTCGTGCCGGCTGCCGCGCATCATCTCCAGCACCAGCCCCGCCAGGGCGACGCCGGTGGACAAGGAGACCTGCTGGGCGACGCTGGCGAACGAGGTGGCGCTGCTCATCTCGCGGTCCTGCACCTCGGCATAGCTCAAGGCGTTGAGCGCGGTGAACTGGAGCGAGCGCAGAAAGCCGCCGAGCAGGAGCAGGCTTACGATCAGCCAATAGGGCGTCTGCGCGGTGAACAGGGCATAGGCGGCGATGAAGCCGGCGGAGACCACGGCGTTCACCGTCAGCACCCGCTTGTAGCCCACGGTGCGGAGAATGCGGGCGGCGGTGACCTTCATGACAATGGCGCCGGCCGAGGCCGAAAAGGTGATGAGACCCGAGGCGAGGGGCGAAAGGCCATAGACCAGTTGCAGCAGCAGCGGCAGCAGGAAGGGCAGGGCGCCGATGCCCACCCGGAACAGGGAGCCGCCCACCACGCAGGCGCGGAAGGTGGGGTAGCGCATCAGCCTCAGGTCGAGCACCGCGTGGGGCGTGTGGCGGGCATGGCGCACATAGGCGGCCAGCGACAGCGCGCCGATGCCGGTCACGATGACCACCACCCAGAGCGGCACCAGATGCTGGCCCAGCACGGCGAAGCCGAACACCAGCCCCGCGAGCCCGATGCCGGACAGCACCAGGCCCTTCAAATCGAGCGGCGGCACGTCTTCCGCGCGCACGTTCTCGATGAAGCGGGTGGCCAGGAATACCCCAAGGATACCGATGGGCACGTTGATGAGGAACACCAGCCGCCAGTCGAAATAGGTGGTGATGAAGCCGCCCAGCGGCGGTCCGATCACCGGTCCGAGCAGGGCGGGGATGGTGAGCCACGCGAGGGCAGACACCAGCTCGGATTTCGGCACCGCGCGCAGGATGACGAGCCGGCCCACCGGCACCATCATGGCGCCGCCGAGCCCCTGGATGACGCGGTACAGCACGAAATCGGCAAGCGACGTGGCGAGGGCGCACAGCACCGAGCCCAGGGTGAAGATGACGATGGCGGAGCGGAACACGGTGCGCGCGCCATAGCGGTCCGCCGCCCAGCCGCTGGCGGGAATGAAGACCGCCAGCGACAGCAGATAGGAGGTCAGCGCCAGCTTGAGCGCCACCGGATCCTCGTGGAGGTCGGCGGCGATGGCGGGCAAGGAGGTGGCGATCACCGTCGCGTCCACCTGCTCCATGAACAGGGCGCAGGCGACGATCAGGGGAATGAGGACCTGCGGGGGGAGAGCGAGGCGGGGCACGGCGTCATCCTGGCGGAGTGAGCGCTTCTTAAGTCACTTTAGCGGCTGGATGAAGAGGCCGGATCGGTGCCCTTCAGGTGTGATTGGGCGCGGTGCGCGGATCGGAGGGCTTGGCCTTGCTGGCGATCAGCTCGGCGCCGGCGCCCTTGGGCAGGCCGGCGAAATGGAACACCGAGAGCCCGCTGACCACCGATGCCCTGGATGAAGCGGTAGATCACGAAGTCGGTGAGCGAGGTGGAGAAGCCGCACAGCACCGAGCCCAGGATGAAGACCGCGATCGCGGCGCGGAACACGGTGCGGGGGGCGGATATCGGCACAATGGTATCCCGAGGGGGCCGGTCGTTGTAGCCATCTGCCCTTGGGGCATGAAGCGGCCGCGGTGCCGCGCCGATTTGCGCCGGGGAGGGGTCGCCGCCGCTTGCGCCGTCGCCGCCGAGGCCCATATCGAGGGGGACGTGTTCTTACGCGCGAGGATCTTCAAGCGAAACGGATTCCGGTGCGTGTGAAGAACAGGCGTCAATGCAAAAACCGAGAGCGGATGACGTGAGCCGGTGCGAACGGAAGACGCTCCAAGGTACTCCGGGAGGTGCTGCACCATGGTCTATCTGCTCGCGGCGCTGCTGCCGCCGCTGGGGCTTCTGCTGAACGGCCAGCCGGTGTCGGCCGTGGCCAATCTCATCATGATCGTGCCGTGCGTGCTGCTGGGGCTGATCTTTCCGCTGTTCCTGCTGCTGCCCTCGGCGCATGCCCTGATCTCGGTGCACATGAAGCGCAATGATCGCTGGCAGCGCCGCATGCTGGAAGCCATCGCGCGGCGCGATGCACCGCCCGGCGGGCGGCCCTGAGCCGGAAGCAGATGGCGCCGGCGAGGATGCCGTCGTGGTCCGGGCGGGCCGGCGCATCGGCGGCGGGCGGGCCGGTCTTGCCGTGACAGGTCGGTGCGCTGGCCCCAATGGGCGTCGGCTGCGGCAGTCGGATAAGAGGCCCTTGGCCGCGCGCGAGAGCCGATGGCAGAGATGCCCCCGCGTCCGTCCCCAGGCGCCTCAAGCGCGCGAGGCCGATCCTGGGCACCGGGTGTTTCCGCGCGTTATCGGCGCGGAAACACGGCGGGCTCCGAGGGGGCCGTGCGGCTGTGAGCGCCGGTCAGAAGAAGCGGCGGCCGCCCTCTTCGTCCTGACCCGGCTCGCGGGTCAGGCGCGGGGCCTCATCGCGCCGGATGAAATCCGAAAAAGGGTCACGAGCGTCCTCCCGGGCGCTCGCGGGGGCAACTTCGAGGGGCTGGGGACGGGCGGGAGCGGCGGCGGCGGGTGCCGGGCGCGCGTTGGTGATGGGCACTGCGCGGCCCGAATCGGTGGTGCGCGAGGCCTTCGCGTCGAGCCAGGGCAACGGGAAGGGCGAGGCGATGAAGGCCACGCCGTCCTCCTGCTCCCAGGCGACCATGTAGACTTCCTCGTCCACCGGCATACCGGGCAGGGAGAACATCTGCGGCGCCTCGCGGGCGGAACCGGTCCAGCCCAGCGAATGGGCGAGCTGGAAGGCTTCGTCGAGGAAGGAGCTCAGGGCCGCCAGGCGGTCGGCCCGCAGGTTCTGGATGAAGTCCACATCGAGCAGGCGGCGCAGATAGGTCTCCACGCTGTCGCCCGCGGCCCATTGGGCGCCGGTGGCGAACTGGTACACGTAAACGCGCGGGTTTTCCATTCCTCAGCTCCACCCCAGGGAGAATATCGCCGACCCCGGCGCGCCGCGACTCCCTCGGATCAGATCCTTGGGATGCGGATGACGTTCGGGGCCAAGTTCGCCCCTTGTATCGTCTTGTCGAGCGTTTTCAAAGAGACGCCGGTCGGCGGACCGGTGGGGGCCGGCTCGGGTCTGTCGTCGCGGCGGGGCCCGGCGCCTCCGGCAAGTCATTGAAACAGCATGCTTGCTTGGGAGCGCGCCGGTATCTGGGCAGGTCGTTAACCAGATCTTTACGATACCCGTCCGCGACCGTGGAGAACCGGCGCCGGCACGCTCACAGGGCAGCGCGCAAGCGGGCGGCGCAAGCGCTCGGGAAGGTGCCTTTTCCGATGGAAGAGGCGCTCGTTAGCGGGCGTCGTCCGGAGCGGTCCAACGGGCGGCGGCATCATCGTCGGCGCTCTTGGCGGCCACCCAGCCGCCGGCCGAGGGCGCGCCTCGATCTCCGGCCGCCCGTTCCTCCTTCTTCCAGAAGGGCGCGTTGGTCTTCAGCCAGTCCATCAGGAATTCCGCGGCGGCGAAGGCCGCGCCGCGGTGGGCCGAGGCGGTGGCCACCAGCACGATGGGTTCGCCCGGAACGATCCGCCCGTGACGGTGCACGATCACCGCCCCTTGCAGGGGCCAGCGGCTCCGAGCCTCGGCCAGCAGGCGCGCCATCTCCTCTTCCGCCATGCCGGGATAATGCTCCAGTACCAGGGCGGTGAGGGGCGCGGCGCCGGCATCGGCGCGGCACAGGCCGGTGAAAGTCACCACCGCGCCCACATCGGTGCGGCCGGTCGACAGGCGCGCGCTCTCCACCGCCGCGTCGAACGGCTCGGCCTGCACCCGCACCTGGAAGATGCCGCCATCGGGTGGGATCGGAGCGCTCATGGTCAGCCCCCGGTCATGGGCGGGAAGAAGGCCACTTCCCGCGCGCCATCAAGCGGCGTGTCCGGCTTCACATGGCGGCGGTCGAGGGCGGCGCGCACCACCTTGGGGTCGGCGAAGGCGGCGGCATGGGCTTCGTCCCGGCCCGCCAGCCAGCGGGCGAGATCGGCCACGCTTACCACCGTGTCGGGCGGGTCGAGGCTCTCCTCGGCCACGCCCACCCGCTCCCGCAGCCAGGCGAAATAGAGGATCCTCACCTTTTCTCCTCCACCAGATGGCGCGCCCCGGCCCGGAAATAATCATAGCCGGTGTAGAGGGTGAGCACGGCCGAGATCCACAATAGGGTGAGCCCGATGATGGTAATGCCGGGGACGAGCCTTTCCCCGGCCGTGCCGGTGATGAGCACGCCCACCGCCACCAGTTGCACCGTGGTCTTCCATTTGGCGAGGCGCGACACCGGTACCGACACCCGCAGCTCGGCGAGGAACTCGCGCAGGCCCGAGACCAGGATCTCGCGGCACAAGATCACCACCGCGGCCCACAGGGACCAGCCGCGGATGGTGCCGTCGGACGCGAGCATCAAGAGGCTGGTGGACACCAGGAGCTTGTCGGCGATGGGGTCGAGCATGCGGCCGATGGCCGATTGCTGCTGCCAGGCGCGGGCGAGGTAGCCGTCGAAGAAGTCGGTGATGGCGGCGGCGACATAGAGCGCCAGCGCCACCCAGCGCAGCCACAGGCCGCCGTGCAGGATGTCCGACCAGAACAGGCATGCCGCCACCAGTGGCACTGCCACGCAGCGCGCATAGGTCAGCAGATTGGGCACGGAAAGGGCATGGCCCCGTCCGGGCGCGGGGGAAGGGGATGTGCGCGTTGCGGCGTCGGCCATGCTTGTCACTTCGCAAGAGCGATCGGGGTCGCGGTTCCCCTCCTTTAATCCGCCCCGGGCGGCGGGGAAACCCGGTTGTGGTGCGCGGCGCTCAGGCCGGCGGTCGCTCATGGAAATAATCATAGACTGCCTTGGCGGTGGCCGCATTGATTCCGGACACCTGCTCAAGGTCCGCGAAGGAGGCCCGTTCGATCGCCTTCAGTGTGCCGAAATGGCGCAGCAAGGCGCGTTTGCGCGTGGGGCCGACGCCTGGAATGGCCTGCAGGCCGGCTTCGGTGATGTCCTTTTTGCGCCGGGCCCGGTGGGAGCCGATGGCGAAGCGATGGGCCTCGTCGCGCAGGCGCTGGATGAAATACAGCACCGGGTCGCGCGGTTCCATGCGGAACGGGGTCTTGCCGGGCAGAAAGAATTGCTCGCGGCCCGCCTCCCGGTCGAGGCCCTTGGCGATGCCCACCAGCGGCACGTCGGTGATGCCCAGTTCGCCCAGCACCGCGCGTGCCGCATTGAGCTGGCCCAGGCCGCCGTCGATGAGCACCAGATCCGGCCAGGGCGAGGCGCCCTCGGCATCGGGCAGGGCCGTGTCGGTGTCGGGCGCCTCCAAGTCCGGCGCCTCCAGGTCCGGCGCCTCCAGGTCCGGCGCCTCCAGGCCGGGTTCCTCCACGACCGTCGCCTCCATGTCGGGGGCGCTCGTGGGCGGGGCGGCGGTGTCGGGGCTGGCGGGGGGCTGGGCGTCCGGCTGGGCGGCTGCGCGCGGGGCCTCCTTCAGCAGGCGGGCGAAGCGGCGGGTGAGCACCTCGCGCATCATGCCGAAATCGTCACCGGGCACGATGTCGGCCGACTTGATGTTGAACTTGCGGTATTGGGATTTGCGGAAGCCCTCCGGCCCCGCCACGATCATGCCGCCCACGGCATTGGTGCCCATGATGTGGGAATTGTCGTAAACCTCGATGCGCTGGGGCGCATGGGCGAGGCCGAAGGCTTTCGCCACCCCATCCAGCAGCTTCGCCTGGGTGGCGGTTTCCGCGAGGGTGCGGCCGAGCGCCTCGCGGGCGTTCTGCAGGGCATGCTCCACGAGGTCGCGCTTCTCGCCGCGCTGGGGCGCGGCGATCTCGACCCGGAAGCCCGCCTTTTCCGAAAGCGCCTCGGACAACAGCGCCTGCTCCTCCACCTTGTGGGACAAGAGGATGAGGCGCGGCGCCGGCTTGTCCTCGTAGAACTGGGACAGGAAGGCGCCCAGGACCTCGCTTTCGTCCAGGGAGCGGTCGGCGCGCGGATAATAGGCGCGGTTGCCCCAGTTCTGGCCGGTGCGGAAGAAGAAGACCTCGATGCAGGTGGCCCCGCCCTCCTGGTGGCAGGCGAACACGTCCGCCTCCTCCACCGAGCGCGGATTGATGCCCTGGCTGCCCTGCACGGCGGACAGGGCGGCGAGGCGGTCGCGCAGGCGCGCGGCGCGCTCGAATTCCAGGGCTTCGGCCGCCTGCTCCATCTCCTGGGCCAATTCCTCCTTGATGGCGCGGGAGCGGCCGGAGAGGAACGCCTTCGCCTCCCGCACCAGCTGGGCATACTCTTTTTCGTCGATCTCGCCGGTGCAGGGGGCGGCGCAGCGCTTGATCTGGTGGAGCAGGCAGGGGCGCGAACGGTTCTCGTAATAGCTGTCGGAGCACGAGCGCAGCAGGAACGCGCGTTCCAATGCGTTGATGGTGCGGTCCACCGCCCACACGCTGGCGAACGGACCATAATAATCCCCCGGCCGGTTGCGCGCGCCGCGATGCTTCAGGATCTGCGGGGCGGCGTGGTCGGCGGTGATGAGGATGTAGGGAAAGGACTTGTCGTCGCGCAGCAGCACGTTGAAGCGCGGCTTCAACTGCTTGATGAAGTTGGCCTCCAGCAACAGCGCTTCCGGCTCGGTGCGGGTGGATACGAACTCCATGGCATGGGTGGCCGCGATCATCCGCGCGATGCGGTTGGTGTGGCCCACCGGGCGGGTATAGCTCAGCACCCTCTTCTTGATGCTCTTGGCCTTGCCCACATAGAGCACGGTGCCGTCGGCGCCGAGCATGCGGTAGACCCCCGGCCCCGCCGGGGCGTGCTTCACCGCCCTGACGATGGCGGCCCGGCCGGTGGCAAGGCTCGCCTCCGCCGGCGCCTCGGTCTCCCCGTCCTCGGAGAGCAGCAGGAGGGGCTGCGCGTCGGTGTCGTCCGCGGCGTCGGCGCGCGCGGCGTCCTGCGGGTCGCCGGGTTCGACCCCGGTGGGCATGTCCGGACCCGCATGGCGGGACGATCGCCGCATGCGCGCATCGGCGTCGGGAAGCTGGAGTTCGGGCGGGTCCGTGGGGCGTTTGCCGGTCATGGGCGCAACTTAGGCAGTCGTGGCCGCCAGAACCAGGGGCAGGCGCGGCCGGGGCCGAGGGAGATTGCACGCGAGGGCCGCGGCGCGCCGTGGTCAGGAACTATCAACCCTGTCGGCGAGGAGCTGCCCCGCAGCCCGCGCGGGGCCGCGTGTGCTTGATGCCGTTCATCTTCAAAATCAATGTGTTGATCCGTTTACGGAGCGTTCAGCATAGGCCGCATCGGTGCCGGTGCGGCCAAATTTGCGCAGGCTTTTCCTGCGAGAGTGAAGCCGCTGGCCCCAAGCCGGCGCGGTGCGCTGGCGGCGGGGTTGCGAGGCGTCCGGGATGTGTGGCGGAGGTTGAGAGGCGGGCTGTAAAACGTGGCTGTGATTGGCTTTCTTGGCCCGTTGTCCACTGTTTACAGATCTTCGTAGATAATATTGAATCTGTGGATCTCAACTATCTGTTCAGGTTTCGGAGCGAATGGAAGGTTCCAGAAATGGGGCGCAACTGTGATGATGCCGCAACGGCGCCTTGTTTGACATTCCGTGCTCTGAGTGCGGTAACGAAAGGGAAAGAGTCTGCCACATCTCGGCCGTTTTTGATTTGGTCGGTGTGGCGCAGTCGCTACAGACCTGTGCGGCGCGGGTCTGTATGAAGTCTCCCATGATCGGCGTTCGCCTTCGGGTGGGCCGAATTGAAGCAAGAAGGTATCCGTCATGTTGAAGCGTACTTTGCTGGGCGTGTCCGCCCTGGCTCTTCTGGCCGGTTCTGCGTCCGCCGCCGATCTGTCCGGGCGCTACCAATATCCCGTGAAGGCGGCCGTGGTGCCCGTGGCCATGTTCTCGTGGACGGGCTTCTACGTCGGCGGCAACGTGGGCTGGGGCTGGGCCTCCAACTCGTTTGACGTCACCTCGGGCGGCATCACCTACGGCTATGACGTCGGCAATTCGAACGGCGTGTTCGGCGGTGTCCAGACCGGCTACAATTTCCAGTTCGCCAACAATGTGGTGATCGGTGCCGAAGCCGATCTGGAGTTCGCCGACATCGGCCAGAGCGCGGTGCTGGTGGGTGGCCCGGCCACCGGCTTCACCACCTCGTCGAACGTGGATTATTTCGGCACCATCCGCGGCCGTGTCGGCTATGCCTTCGACCGCTTCCTGCCCTATTTCACGGGTGGCGCGGCCTGGGCCAAGACCAGCTTTACCGGTCCTTGGGGCGTGTCCTCGGATGGCACCCGCTGGGGCTGGACCGTGGGTGGCGGCGCCGAATACGCCATCACCAACAACTGGACGGTCAAGGCCGAATATCTCTACATCGACCTCGGCGACAAGAGCATCGTCTATCCGTCCCTGGAATCGGTGTCGTCTGGCCTGACCATGAACACCGTGAAGGCCGGCGTGAACTACAAGTTCTGATCGCCGCCGCATGTAAAAGGGGCTCCCCGGCCCATGCCGGGGAGCCCCTTTTCGTTTGGGCGCCGCCCGCCGGAGGCCTCAATTGCGCGGCGCGCTGCGCAGGGGAATGGGCTGGGCGGTGCCGCTTTCGTCGCGGATGGCGAAGCGCCAGCGCCCGTCGGCCTCGCGCGTGACCTCGTATACAAGCCGGCCGGTGACGCGGTTGTCCTTGTCGAAGGTGAGCACGCGCGGCTTCAGGGCCGGGATCTCGTCCTCGCCGACATAGACCGAATTGCAGATGATGACCTCGTCGCCGGGCTGGCAGGTGCGGGCGGCGGCGCCGTTGAGCACGCAGCAGCGCGAGCCGCGCTCGCCGAGGATGACATAGGTGGAGATGCGGGCGCCGGAATTGCGGTTCCAGATCTCCACGAACTCCATCGGCAGGATGCCGGCTTCCTCGCAATGGTCCGGGTCGAGGGTGATGGAGCCGTGGTAGTTGAGGTCCGCCCCGGTGACGGTGATGCCGTGCAGCTTGCCGGCGACGATCTTGCGCATGGGTGTTCCTGCCCGCTTCTCGTGAGGGTGCATCTCGTATTGTCGCGTGTCTCTGGCGCGTCACGGGTGCAGCCCACGCGGCGCTTGAGCGAAATCTTCTTTGCCCCGGTCGGCGACCGGGGCGGTTGGTCTTAATCGCGTGGGCGCTTCGAGGGAAGGGCGCGGCACCAGGCGGGGGCGGCGCGGCCGTTCACGAAGGTCGAATCGTCGCAGCGTCAAGGCGCGGTCCGGTAACACGGGGACGCAATTCTTGAACGCTGCGGCGGGGCCAGTTTCGCAAGCCGCCTCGCTTCTTGCGCGGTTGTCGTGCTAGGAGCCGGCACCGTGAACAATAGAGTGAGGGCTGTGATGGCTCATCCGGCTGCGCCCGAGGCGCGTGCCCTTCGCGTCGGTGTCACGGGCATCGGCATCATGGGTTCCAACCACGCCCGCGTTCTTGCGGAGCTGCCCGGCGCCGAGCTGGTGGCGGTGGCGGACCCCGACCAGGCCCAGGCGGAGCGCGTGGCGAGCTTCCTTGGCTGCAAAGCGGTGGGCGACCACCGGGCGCTGCTCGATCTCGGCCTCGATGCCGTGGTGGTGGCGGCCCCGACCCATCTGCACCACAAGATCGCCCTGGACGTGATCGGCGCCGGCTGTTCCGTGCTGGTGGAAAAGCCCATTGCCTCCACCGCCGAGGAAGGCCGCGAGATCGTCGAGGCGGCCCGCCAGAAGGGCGTGACCCTCATGATCGGCCATGTGGAACGCTTCAATCCGGCGGTGCGCGCGGTGAAGGAAGCCATCCGCGGCGAGCACATCCTGTCGGTGGCCTTCACCCGCGTGGGGCCGTTCCCGCCCCGCATGTCCAATGTGGGCGTGGTGATCGATCTGGCTGTGCACGATATCGACCTGATCCGCTGGCTGACCGATTCGGAAATCGCCGAGGTGCAGCCGCAGACCTCGGCCGCGCTCGCTGCGCGCGAGGATATTGCGCTGCTGCAGTTCCGCACCGCATCGGGCGTGCTCGCCCACATCAACACCAATTGGCTGACCCCCTTCAAGGCGCGCACGGTGCATGTGGCCACCGCCAAGAAGTATGTGATCGGCGACCTGCTCACCCGGCAGGTGACCGAGCATTTCGACTACCGGCCGGACGGCTCCTATTCCACCCGGCACCTGCCGGTGGCCTATGCCGAGCCGCTCCGGGCGGAGCTCGAAAACTTCCTTGCCGCCGTGCGCACCGGGCGCACGCCGGAGGTGACCGGCGAGCAGGGCGTGGCGAGCCTCGAGATCGCCATCTCGTGCCTTGCCGAGCATGGCGCCGCGGCGCCCGCCCAGCGGCGCGCCGTCGGTTGATTCGATCTTCATTTCAGGATGCGTTCCCCCGTGGCGCGCGTCCTCTTTCAGGACTTGGCTCATGACGTCTTCCGCGACGGCCGCCGCGCCCATCGCCTTCATCGATCTTGCGGCGCAGCGCGCCCGCATCGGCAAGAGGATCGATGATGCGGTGCAGGCGGTGCTCTCCTCCTGCCGCTTCATCAACGGCCCGCAGGTGGGTGAGCTCGAAGAGAAGCTGGCGGCGTTCGCCGGCTCCAAATATGCGGTCACCTGTTCCTCCGGCACCGATGCCCTGGCCCTCATCCTGATGGCGTGGGGCCTGAAGCCGGGCGACGCGGTGTTCTGCCCCGCCTTCACCTTCTGCGCCACCGCCGAGGTGGTGCCATGGGTCGGCGCCACCCCGGTGTTCGTGGATGTGAAGGAAGACACCTTCAACATGGACCCGGAGAGCCTGGAACTGGCGATCGCCATCGCCGTCGAGCAGGGGCTCACCCCCAAGGCGGTGATCCCGGTGGACCTGTTCGGCCAGCCGGCGGACTATGACGCGCTCCTGCCCATCGCCGAGAAGCATGGGCTGAAGGTGCTGTGCGACACCGCCCAGGGCTTCGGCGGCACCTGGAACAACCGGCGGACCGGTTCCATCGGCGATGCCACCGCCACCTCTTTCTTCCCGGCCAAGCCGCTCGGCGCCTATGGCGACGGCGGCGCCATCTTCACCGACAGCGAAGAGCTGGCGACCATCCTGAAAAGCCTGCGCGAGCACGGCCAGGGCGTGGATAAATACCAGAACGTGCGGATCGGCATGACGGCCCGCCTCGATACGGTTCAGGCGGCGGTGCTGCTGGAGAAGCTCGCCATCTTCGAGGAGGAGATCGCGGCGCGCGATGTGGTGGCCAAGCGCTACAATGCGCTGCTGAAGGACGTGGCCACCGTGCCGGTGATCGATCCGCGCGCGACCTCGGTGTGGGCGCAATACACCCTGCGCCTGCCTCCCGGCGTGCGCGACGGCCTCGCCGACGCGCTGAAGGCGGACGGCGTGCCCACGGCGGTTTATTACCGCCTGCCCATGCACCTTCAGCCGGCCTATCGCCATTATCCGGCGGCGGGCGCCATCCTGCCCGTGTGCGAGGCGCTGGCGGAGGAAGTCATTTCCCTGCCCATGCACGCCTATCTCGACGCGGCGACGCAGGATCGCATCGTCGACGCGGTGCGCCGCGGCCTTGGTCGCTGAGGGTCCGGTCGCCGGCGTTCCAGCCATGCTATGATCGGTTCGAGATCACCTTTCAGGGACCCTCGGACCCATGGCCGACGCCGCGCGCATCGCCCCCCGCCTGACCGTCGCCGCATTCCTCGCCCTGAGGGGCGAGGAATGCGTGCGCTACGAGCTTGTGGAGGGGGTGCCGGTGCGGGCCATGACGGGCGCGAGCCGGCGGCACGACCGGATTGTCGTCAATGCCATCGCGGGACTGCGCCAGTCGTTGAAGGGGAAGCCGTGTGAGCCATCCACGGCCGACATCGCCATCGTCGTTCCCAATGGCAATGTGCGCCGCCCCGATGTGAGCGTGGACTGTGGGGCGCTGGATGATCGCGCCCAATTGGCAAGCGATCCCCGCCTCGTGATCGAGGTTCTGTCGGCCTCCACGCGCGGCATCGACCTTCTGCGCAAGCTGGAAGAGTACAAATCGGTGCCCGGCCTCGCCTATATTCTCATCGTCGAGCCGGAGGCGCCGCGGGCGCTGCTCTGGCGGCCGGAGGGCGGTGCCGCCGCGCCCTGGGGCCTGGAGGAACAGGCGGGCCTCGACGGCGTGTTCCATCTGCCCGCCATCGGCGCGACTCTGGCCATGGCCGACCTCTACGACCGGGTCAGCTTTACGCCGGACGCTCAAGTCTGAGGGCGTGACCGCGCGCAGGCCGCACGCCGCGTCACGCCGTCCCGTGATGTCGGCGCGCTGGCGCCGGGGCGCGCGAACGGCTAGCTTTCGCGCCGCTCTCACCACGGCGCGCCAGGCTCCATGTTTCGCTCCATCCTTTCCGTCGGCGGCTTCACCCTGCTCTCGCGCCTCGCCGGCTTCATCCGCGACGTGGTGATGGCGGCGGTGCTCGGCGCCGGGCCGGTGGCCGATGCCTTCCTGGTGGCGTTCCGGCTGCCGAATCATTTCCGCGCCATCTTCGCGGAAGGGGCGTTCAACGCGGCCTTCGTGCCCACCTATGCGCGCCTGAGGGAACAGGACGGGGTGCCGGCGGCCCGGCAGTTCGCCGACGAGATCCTCACCGCCATGATGCTGGTGCATGGGGTGCTGCTGGTGCTGGCGCTCGGCTTCACGCGCGAGTTCGTGGGGCTGCTGGCGCCGGGTCTCGCCGAGGATGGGGCGCGGTTCGAGCTGGCGGTGACGCTGACCCGCATCACCTTTCCCTATCTGGCGCTGATCTCGGTGGCGACGCTGGTGTCGGGCGCCCTCAATGCGTCCGAACGCTTCTGGGTGGCGGCGGCCTCGCCCATCCTGCTCAACATCTGCATGGTCAGCACCCTGCTCGCGGCGGCGCTGTTTCCCACCGCCGGCCATGCGGCGGCGTGGGGCGTGCTCATTTCCGGCGTGGCGCAATTGTTCTGGGTGGGGCTCGACGCGGAGCGGCACGGCATCGGCCTGCGGTTCGGCTGGCCGAAGATGGATTCGGGCACGCGGCAGTTCCTCAAGGCCCTGGGTCCGGCCATCATCGGCTCGGCGGGGGTGCAGATCGCGCTGTTCGCCGACACCATCATCGCCACCTTCCTGCCCTCGGGCGCCCTCTCGGCGCTCTATTATGCGGACCGCATCAATCAATTGCCCATCGGCGTGGTGGGCATCGCGGTCGGCACCGTGCTGCTGCCGGAGATGGCGCGGCGGCTTGCGGTGAAAGACGATGCCGGCGCCGCCCACGCGCAGGCCCGTTGCATCGAATTGTCCACCTTGCTCGGCCTTCCCTTCGTGGCGGCGGCGCTGGTGGTGCCGGACCTCACCATGCGCGCCCTGTTCGCGCGCGGCGCCTTCACCACGGCGGACGCGGCCGATGCGGCGGCGACCCTTCGGGCCTACGGTTTCGGCCTGCTCGCCTTCGTGGTGGTGCGGGCCTTCATCGCGCCCTTTCACGCCCGCGGCGACACCCGCACCCCCATGATCGCCGCGCTTACGG
The DNA here is from genome assembly GCF_021730435.1 of Xanthobacter agilis. Lineage (GTDB taxonomy): Bacteria > Pseudomonadota > Alphaproteobacteria > Rhizobiales > Xanthobacteraceae > Xanthobacter > Xanthobacter agilis. The sequence continues at coordinate 1,832 of NZ_JABWGX010000002.1, read as the reverse complement.
CGGTGGCGCTGAACGTGGCGCTGAAGTTCGCGCTGATGGGACCGTTGGCCCAGGTGGGCCTTGCCTTCGCCACGGCGGTGGGCGGCTGGATCAATGTGAGCCTGCTCATCCTGTTCGCGTGGCGGCGCGGATTCCCGCTCGGGGACGCGGCGCTGGGCGGGCATCTGGCGCGGCTCGCCCTGGTGCTGGTGGTGGTGGCGCTGGCCCTGTGGGGCACCCAGGCGCTGGCGGCGCTGGCTGTGCCGGCGCGGATGCCCGGTCGCGAGGAAGTGATGCTGGCGCTGGTCGTGCTCGGCGGCGGGGCGGCTTACGCTGCCAGCGTCTGGCTGTTGCTCGGCCGGCGCTTCCTGGCGGGCGTCATGGGCCGGCATATGCCCGCCGTGGTGTCGTGAATGGTCCGTTTGCACCGTGGCGGCGGCGTTGCCATTAAGTCACTGTCGACCGTTCGCCGCCCTTTGACGTCCGTGGCGACGGCGATTTCCGCGATTCAGGCGTTTTGCATCGCACCGGGCTGTGCTATCGCAACGCCTCTCATTCCGGTTTCGGCTCGTCGGTTGCGGGAAGTGCCGAACCCCTCGCCCCAGAATTTTTCGCGGATCCCAAGGATCCGTCAGGAGCCGGATTTGATGACGCACCCCATGCGCTCAGCTTTCTTTTTCGCGCCTGCCCTTCTCGCGCTGTCGCTCGCGGGCTGTGGCCAGCCGACCGCACAGCAGTCGGGGCCGCCGCCGGCGCCCCCGGTGACGGTGGCGCACCCTTCCACCCGCACCGTGACCGATCAGGACGAATATGTGGGCCGCTTCGTCGCCATTGACGAGGTGAACGTGCGCGCCCGCGTGTCCGGCTATCTGGACTCCATCCACTTCACGGACGGGCAATTGGTGAAGCAGGGCGACCTGCTGTTCACCATCGATCAGCGCCCGTTCAAGATCGCCCTCCAGCAGGCCCAGGCGAACCTCGCCCAGGCCCAGGCGAACCTGGACTTCACGAAGGCCGACCTCGAGCGCGCCCGCTCGCTGCTGGAGGACCGCAACTCCACGGCCATCTCCAAGCAGACCTTCGACCAGCGCACCCAGGCCGAGCGCACCGCCGCCGCCACCGTGCAGTCGCAGGAAGCCGCCGTGCGGTCCGCCCAGCTCGATCTGGACTTCACCGAGGTGAAGGCGCCGGTCTCCGGCCAGATCGGCGACCGGCGGGTGTCGGTGGGCAATTATGTGACCGGCGGCACGGGTGGTTCGCCGACCCTGCTGGCGGTGATCGTCTCCACCAATCCCATCCGCTTCGAATTCACCATCGACGAGGCCTCACTGCTGCGCATCCAGCGCCGCAAGGCCGATATCAAGGGCGATCCGGTGGCCCTGAAGCTCATCGATGACAAGGGCTTCGTTCACAACGGGAAGATGGACTTCCTGAACAACGTCATCGACCGCGAGACCGGCACCATCCGCGGGCGGGCGGTGTTCGACAATCCCAACGGCCTGTTCCGGCCGGGCATGTTCGCGCGCATCCGCCTCAATTCGTCCGATCCGCATGAGGTGATGGTGGTGCCCGATGCCGCCATCGGCACGGAGCAGGTGAAGAAGTTTGTCTATGTGGTGGGGCCCGACAACACGGTCTCGCAGCGCTTCGTCACCCTCGGCGCCACGGTGGGCGACCAGCGCGCGATCCTCGAAGGGTTGACGCCGCAAGACGTGGTGGTGGTGAACGGGCTGATGCGGGTGCGTCCCGGCGTGACGGTGACCCCGCAGATGGCTGACGCCCCCAAGGCTGACGCCCCCAAGGCTGACGCCCCCAAGGCTGACGCCCCCAAGGCTGACGCCCCCAAGGCTGAC